>CAVVDL010000014.1:30000-124026 GCA_963747035.1 uncultured Gammaproteobacteria bacterium | reverse complement strand
TCATCGCCCTGATCGCCGCCGTGTTCGGCTTCACGGGCCTGGCTGCCGGCGCGGCCGGGATCGCGAAGATCCTGTTCGTGCTGTTCCTGATCGGCGCGGTGATCGCGTTCTTCATCAGCCTCGGACGGCGAGCCTGAGGCACCCGCCAGCACCGGGAAACTCGACCTTCCGGGCGGCGTGATACGATGAGATCGCAAGGAGAATAGCCATGGAAGACGTGATCGAAACAGGAAAGCGCGGCCGGCGCCCGGCCAAGAACGGCGGGCATGCCGCGGCGGAGCGCAGCACCGAGTGGAAGAACCTCGTCGCGGACGTCGAGGACCTCGTCAAAAAGGTCGCCAACGTCGACGACTCGGAGATCGCGGAGATGCGCGCCAAGGTCGAGGACACGCTTGCGAAGGCCAAGACGTCGGCGGGCGCGAGCATCGCCGCCGTGCGCGGCCGCAGCGAGGAAGTCACGGAAGCGACCGACGAATACGTGCGCGAGAATCCCTGGGCCGCGATCGGAATCGCCGCCGCGGTCGGCATCGTGATCGGATTTATCGCCGGGCGCCGCTGACACCGCCCGCAAGGGAGTTCCGTTCGATGCGCACGCCGATCGCACGCCTGGTGCCCGCGGTCCTGCGCCACTTGCAGGCCTACGCCGACATCGCGGGCGAGGATGCGCGCGACGCGGTCGCCTTCCTCGTGCAGCGGCTGGTTGCGCTGGCCGTCGCCGTGGTCGCCGGGTTCGTCGCGCTCCTGATGTTCTGCGCCTGGATCCTCGTGCTCGCCTGGGATACGCCCTGGCGCGCCTGGGTCGCCGCCGGCCTTGCGCTCGGCTTCGCCGTCCTGGCGGCCGCCCTCGCGATTCCGGCCCTGCGACGTCGCGAGACGCCACATGGGCTATTCTTCTCCCGGATTCGCACCGAGCTGGACCGGGACAGGGAACTGCTCGAACGCGCCTTCGGCGGCAACGGCCGCGACCCTGCGACTAACGGCGGTGAAGAACATGCAGCCAACCGGGATTGAGGACGGGTTCGAGGCGCCGGCGCCGATGACGCCCGCCGAGCGGCGGCTCGCCGAGAGCCGCGCCGAAATCGAGGGCCTCCTGGCGGGTGGCCCCGACACGTTCCCGCGCAGCCAGACGATGCGCTTCATGATGGGCGGCAAGGGCAAGATGGTCGTGTTCGGCGTGTTCGCGGGGCTGCTCGCGGTCAAGCCGCGGCTCGCGATGTCGCTCGTGCGTTTCCTGCCGCTCGGCAAGCTCGTGCCCGTGGCCCGGATCCTCCAATCCATGCGCTGAAGCCAGCCGCTTGAGGGTTCCGCACCGCAAGTACCTGCTGATCCTGAGCCTCGTGTTCGCGTTCTGGTGGGCGCTGCTCGCCATCAGGCCCTGGGACCGCCACGACTGGATGGCCGAGAACGCGCTCGCGATCGTCGCCGCGGCCCTGATTCTCGGCTATCACCGCAAGCTCCTGCTTTCGCGCGTCTCCTACACGCTGATCTTCATCTTCATGTGCCTGCACCAGGTCGGCGCGCACTACACCTATGCCGAGGTGCCCTACGACGCCTGGTTCAAGGCGCCTGACCGGCACGGGTTTCAACGAGCTCGTCGGCTGGGAGCGCAACAACTTCGACCGCGTCGTCCACTTCAGCTACGGGCTCCTGCTCGCCTACCCGATCCGCGAGGTGTTCCTGCGCGTCGCCGACGTGCGCGGATTCTGGGGCTACTTCCTGCCGCTCGACCTCACGATGTCCACCTCGATGCTGTTCGAGCTGATCGAGTGGGGCGCGGCGGCGGCTTTTGGCGGCGACCTCGGCCAGGCCTACCTCGGCACGCAGGGCGACGAGTGGGACGCGCACAAGGACATGGCGCTTGCGAGCCTCGGCGCGCTGGTCGCGATGCTCGCAACCTACGCGCTCAACCGCCGCTACCAGCGCGACTTCAACCGCGAGTGGGCCGACAGCCTGCGCGTGAAGCACAAGCGTCCGCTCGGCGAGGATGCGCTCGCGAAACTCGTCCGCGACAGCGAGAAGTAGGGCGGGCGTTTCAGTCCGGCCCGAGACGCTCGCGCAGCACTTCGCCGGCGCGGCGCAGGCCCGGGAATCCCAGGATCATGGTCGGCACGAACATCAGGAAGTTGTAGATCACCGAGGCTGCGAAGGCTTCTTCCTGCGGCACGCCGAAGGGCGCAAGACCGACAAGGAAAGCGAGCTGGATGGTGCCGACATGGCCCGGTGCGGCCGGCAGCGTGAGCCCGATGACATTGAGGAGCAGCACGGACACGGCGCCCGCGAGCGTGACCGAGACGTCCACCGCCCGCAGGCTGAACGCGACGCAGCCGAGGATCACGAGCCACTGCAGCACCGAGAGACCGAAGATCGGCACCAACAGGCGCGGTGTGCCGATTGCGCCGAGGCCGACGCGCGCCTGGCGCAGGTGATACTCCACGACGCCTGCGAGCCGCTTCGAGAACGGCGTGAGCATGCTGCGGCCGATTGCGAGACAGGTTTCAGTCTGGAAGACGAATAGCACGACGGCGGCCAGGATCGCGGCGCTGAGAATCGCCACGAAGTAGCTCGCGGCGCGGATGTGGTGGTCCATGGCGCCGAGCGGCAACAGTACGGCCAGGACGATCGCGAGCAAGGCGAGGAAGTCGAAGAAGCGCTCGATGGCGATCGAGCCGAGCAGGGCCCCCGGCGGCGTCTTGAGAAGCCGGCCTGCGAGCACGGCGCGCGCGAATTCGCCGACGTGCGGGAACAAGAGGTTCCCCGCAAGCCCGGCAAGTACGGCAGGCATCAGCTCGCGCACGCGCGCTCTTGCGAAAGGCTCCACCAGGTAACGCCAGCGCAGCGCCTTCAAGACGTAGTACGCGAGGAGGCAGGCAACGCCGAGTGCGATCTCGCTGGGATGCGCGTGTGAGAGCGCGGTCCCGAAAGCCGCCCAGTCGAGCTTGCGCACCGCGAGCCACAGGAACAAGGCGCCGAGCCCGGCGCCGGCGAGGAGGAGAAAAGCGCGGCGTCCGGGCATCGCGGGGCGGACCCGGTGCGGCTAGGTGGGAAAGACCGGCGCGAGCGTCGGCAGCGCCTCGCGGCCTGCGGCTGCGCGGCGCGCATGCTCGCCCATCGTCACGGTCTCGTGGTTTGCCGTCAGGATCGCGAAGAGATCCGAGACGATTGCGAGTTTTTCATCGCGCGCGAGGTCCATACCGGGGAAGAAGGCGAGCGCCGGGCAGTCCTCGCGGCCCATGAAGTCGAGTGGATGGAGCAGCAGCGACGGATTCGTGCCCGTCATTCGACAGGCGCCGAGCGCAAATCGCAGGTAGCTGCGCGCCGCGATGCGCGAGAATTTAGCCAGGTAAATGAGGTAGGACAGGTGCATCGGCACCTTGAGCCCCGGCAACGTCGTCACGGGAATCTCGAGCAGCTGCCCGCCCTGGAGTTTCCACCGGAACGGCCGCACCGGGCGCAGCGCATCCTTCCAGGTGCCGAACAAGGCGCTGCGCTGCTCCTTCTCCTCGTCCGTGAGCTTGCTGGTCGAGAAGAGGTAGGCGCGGGCCAGCGGGTTCAGCAGGTTCGGGAACACGGTGGCGTCGTAGTCGTAGCCGCGGCGGCGCAGCGTCTCGAGCGTGTCCTCCGACAGGCTGAAGCCCGGACCGCGAAAGCCGCGCGGGTGCGCGCCGGTCGCCGCTTCGATGGCCACTTCGGCCTTCTGCAGTTCCTCGTCGAGCTCGGCGGCCGTGTAGAGATGCAGCCAGGGCTCGTGGCGGAAACTGTGATTGCCGATCTCGTGGCCAGCGGCGGAAATGGACCGAAGCGCCGCGCGGTTCTTCTCGAGCGCGGCGTCCTGTCCGACGATGAAGAAGGTGATCGTCAGCCGCCGTTCGGCGAGGAAGGCGAGGATCCGCGGCACGACCGCGTCGAGATAGGACGGATGCGACTGCCAGCCGGCGTCGCCGTGCGTCTTCATGTAGGACCACTGGTTGTCGAGGTCCAGCGAGAGGCTTGCGTAGCGCGTCATGCGAGCTTGACCGGCTCGCCGTTCATCTTGAGCGAGCGCTGCGCGGCGTCGAGCACCTTGACGACGCGCAGGCCATCCTGCCCGTCGCTGACCGGCGGCCGGCGCGAACGAACGCAGTCGATAAAGTGGCGGCACTCGATCTGCAGCGGCTCGCCGACCTTGATGTAGGGCATCGTGATGTCGCCGAACCGGAGCCCGACGTACTCGGCGTAGGTGTTGTAGTCCTGGTTGACCTGGGCGCCCTTGTCGTAGACCCGCAGCTTTTCGTTCGCCTCGAGGTCGTCGAACACGGCCATCTTGCGGTCGCCGACGAGCGTGAGCTTGCGGATCTTGTGCGGGTCGAGCCAGCTCACGTGGACGTGGGCCATCGCGCGGTCACCGAAATTCATGGTGAGGAACACGACGTCCTCGACGCCCTTCTGCAGGTAGCTCTGGCCCCGCGCCGCGACGTCGGTCGGTGCGGCGCCGAGCAGGAACATGATCACCGAGATGTCATGCGGCGCGAAGTTCCACAGCGCGTTCTCGTCGGCGCGCACGGTGCCGAGGTTCACGCGCTGGCTGTAGATGTAGTAGAGGCGGCCGAGCTCCTCGCGCCCGATCATTTCCCGCAGGCGCGTCACGACCGGGTGATATTCGAGCAGGTGCCCCACCATCAGCACGCGCTTGTTGGACTCCGCGAGCGCGATCAGCTCGACCGCATGCGCGATCTCGAGCGTGAAGGGCTTCTCGACGTAGACGTCCTTGCCCGCTTCGAGCGCCATCTTGGCGACCGGGAAGTGGCGGGGGGCGGGCGTCGCGATGACGACGGCCTGCACCTCGGGATCCTTCAAGACGGCGTCATAGTCGCGCGTCAGCGTCGTGCCGGGCAGCTGGCGGGCTACCTGGTCGAGCTTCTTCTGATCGAGGTCGCAGACGTATCTGAGGTTCGCGTCCGGCAGCTGGTGGAAGTTTCGCGCCAGGTTTTTGCCCCAGCCACCCACGCCGACGACCGCGATCTGTACTGGATCCATGCGGTTCATCATCCCCTTGATTCAGCATGATATCGCGTCCGGGGCGCGAAATTGGGCGCCTCAAGCGTGACCGGCCGCACATTCCGGAGCGGGCGGCGACGGCCCTCTCAGGTGCCCGTACGGGCGCTCAGGAATTCGAGAATCTGCGCGACGATCTTTGCGGATGCCGCGCCGTCGCCAAAGGCGCTCTGGACTCCCACCGCGAAATCTGGTTCGCCGCGCGAGAGCACGGCGTCCCAGGCCGCGACGGCGGCGCGGATCCTCCCGTCGTCGGTCCCGGCGACCACGTTGCCGCCGCCCGTGACGGTTTCGACCCATTCCGTCTCCTCGCGCAGCGTCACGCAGGGCCTGCCGAGGAAAAAAGCCTCTTTCTGCAGCCCGCCGGAGTCCGTCAGCACCATGCGCGCGTCCGCGACGAGCGCGATCATGTCGAGGTAGCCGAGCGGCGGGACGGTGCGCAGGGCCTCGCCGGGCGGCAATGCAAGGCCTGCGTCCTTGCATCACGTGCGCAGTGCGTGGATGCAGCGGCAGGATCACCGGCCGCGACGGCGTCCCTATGTGTGCAAGCGCACCGAGCAGCTGCCGCGAGGCGCGCGGCCTCCGTGTTTTCGGCGCGGTGCAACGTCGCGACGAGATAGCCGCCGCGGGCGAGGCCGAGTCGCTCGAGGACACGCGAGCGCTCGCGCGCGACCGGCGCGAAGGCGCGCAGCGCATCCAGCATCACGTCGCCGACCTGGCGGGCGCGGTCCGCGAGGCCCTCGCGCTCGAGATTGCGCATCGCCTCCGGCGTCGGCGCGAACAGCAGTTCCGACAGGTGGTCCGCGACCAGGCGGTTCGTCTCCTCGGGCATGCGGCGATTGAAGCTGCGAAGGCCCGCCTCGACGTGGGCGACCGGAACGTGCAGCTTCGCCGCGGCGAGCGTCGCCGCGAGCGTTGAATTGGTGTCGCCGTAGGTCAGCACCAGGTCCGGCCGGCGCTCCTGGATCGCCTGCTCGAGGCCCTCCAGCATGCGGGCCGTCTGGCGGCCGTGCGAACCGGAGCCGACGCCGAGGTCGAGGTCCGCCTCGGGTATGCCGAGCTCGGAGAAAAAGACGTCAGACAGTGCCGGGTCATAGTGCTGGCCCGTATGAACGACGACGTTTTCAATGGATGCGCCGCCGGCATTCGCCGCTTCGATCGCGCGGGACACGGGCGCGAGCTTCACGAACTGCGGGCGCGCGCCGACCACCTGCATCAGGCGGACGGGCCCATTCCTGGCGTCAGAGCTCCGTGACATGGCGTCCTTCGCGCCGGTAGCGGCGGCTGCAGGCCTCGCAGGCGGCCTCGCGGCTCGCACCGTCGTCGCCGCCGATGTCGAGCCCGATGCCGCAGTAACAGACCCAGCTCCTCACGCGCGCGGGGTTGCCATAGACGACGGCATAGTCCGGGACGTCGCGGGTGACCACGCCGCCCGCGCCGACGACGCAGTAGCGGCCGAGGGTGACGCCGCAGACGATGGTGGCGTTCGCGCCGATCGAGGCACCGCGCTTCACCAGCGTCCGGCGGTATTCGTCCTTGCGCTCGATGAAGCTGCGCGGGTTGATCACGTTCGTGAACACCATCGAGGGCCCGCAGAACACGTCGTCCTCGAGGATGACGCCGGTGTAGATCGAGACGTTGTTCTGGATCTTGACGTTGTCTCCGACCACGCACTGCGGCGAGATCACGACGTTCTGGCCGATGTTGCAGCGTGCGCCGATCTTCGAGTCCCGCATCACGTGGCTGAAGTGCCAGATTTTCGTGCCTGCGCCGATCTCGCACGGCGCGTCGACGACCGCGGTCTCGTGCGCGAAATAGCCTTTCGTGTCCTGGGGTTTTGTCATGCGGCGCTCCGGAACTCGGGTTCGAACTGCTCGAGGAAGGCGTTCACGCTGCGGATGACCTCGTTGTTGTTGAGGGTGTTGCTGGAGAATTGCGCCGTGTTGACGACGTAGAAGTCCGGGCTCTTCGTGCGCGGCGTCTGCACCAGGCCCGAATAGCCGATGACCTGCAGCGGCTGCACCTTGATCGCCCGGTTGATGAAGATGCCCGCGATGTCCGATTCCGGGAAGTCGGGGAACATGCGGCGGAAGCCCTCCATGAACTCGGTCTTCAGCGATTCGTCGGGACGCCTGAGGGTCGCGTCGTCCGACAGCACGTATTTCGGCAGGTAGGTAAGGTAGAGGCCCGCGGTCTCCGCGGTGTCGACCAGCGAGCTCATGCCGATGACGCCGGTGAACGGGATCCGCTCGTCCGCAATATTGAGGATGTAGTAGGGGCAGAAGGGCTTGCGCGTCACGAGCCCGAGGCAGACGACCCCGAGGTACTCGACATCGCCCTGCGGCGCCACCTGGACCAGCGCGGGATCCGCGACGGCGCGCAGCACGTTGACCGGTCCGGTGAAGATCACCTTGTCGAAGGCCTCCACAGTGCCGCCGGACGTGACCTCGATGCCGCCCCCGGTCCGCGGCCGCACGGACCCGACCTCGACCTTGAGGCGCACGTCGCCGCCGGCGGCGGCGATGCGCTCCAGCAGCCGCGTGAACACCGTGCGGTAGCCGCCAGACACGTAGCCGAGCGACTCCTTCTGCGCCGTGGCATCGCGCGCGGAGAAGAGCCGCTTGACGTAGGTCCAGATGAACACGGCTGAAACGCGCCGGTAGTTCTCGCCGAGCTTGGCGAGCAGGAGCGGTTTCCACATCTTCTCGAAGGTCGCGCGCCCGGAATAGCGGACCAGGAACTCCTCGACGGTCATGCCCTCGAGCCGCTTCCAGTCGCGGATTCGCGAGCAATAGAGGATCGTCGCGGCGAGGCGGAACTTGCTCCAGAGGCCGAGCAGCGGGAAGCGCAGGAAGTCGAGGCCGCTCGAGAGCGGGTGGAATGCGCGGTCCACGTAGAAGCCTGTCTGCGTCGGCCGCCAGCGCAGCCGCTCGCCGAGGCCGATGCGGCGCACGAACTCCACGAGCGCGGTGTCGGAGGGCAGGATCACGTGGTAGTAGCGGTCCCAGGTGAAGGCGCCGAAATCGTGCCAGGTCGCGAGGCCGCCCGGCTGCTCCGCGCGCTCATAGACCGTGACGCGATGTCCCGCGGATCCGAGGCGTTCCGCGAGCGCGAGCCCCATGAGCCCTCCGCCGATGATTCCGATGCGCATTCCGCTTTTTTCCGCCCGCGACGCGGGCCTCAGCCCGCGGCGCGCCTCGCGACGGCGGCGCGCTGCCACTCGATCGTGCGCGCGAGGCCGTCGTCGATGTCGACCTTCGCCCGCACGCCGAGCAGGCGCTCGCAGAGCGCGACGTCGGGCACGCGGCGCATCACGTCTTCGTACTTGCGGCCCGTGAACGAGGCGTAGGGAACGAATTCGACCTTGAGCTCGCCGGGCGTGCCGGAAGCCTTCTTGACGCGGCGCGCGAGCTCGAGAATCGTGATCTCCTGCGTGCTGCCGATGTTGATGATCTCGCCGTTCGCCGCTGCGCGCAGCGTCGCCTGGTAGATGCCCTCCACCGCGTCGGTCGCGTAGGTGAAGCTGCGCGTCTGGCTGCCGTCGCCGTGGATCGGAATCGGCTTGTCGTTCAGCACGCAGTCGATGAACACCGGCGGCGGGCCACCCCACCAGCTGAGCGGCTGCTTCGGCCCGTAGGACCCGAAGAAGCGCAGGATCGTGACCGGGAAGCCGTAGGCGTCCTGGTAAGCGAGCGCGAGGTGCTCGTCGAAGAGCTTCGAGACGGCGTAGGCCCAGCGCGGCGACTTCGAGTTGCCGATCACGTGGTCGCTGCCTTCCTCGCTGAACGGCAGCTTGGGATTGCGGCCGTACACGTCCGAGGTCGAGGCGAGCACCAGCTTGCAGCCGAGGCGGCGCGCGAGCTCGAGCGCGTTCTCCGTGCCCCGGTAGTTGATCTTGAGGGTATCGATTGCCTTGCCGTAGCGCGGGATCTTGAATGCCGCGAGATGCACGACCGCCTCGAACGGGCCGCCGAGCGCGCCAAGCGCGGCCGGGTCGGTCACGTCGGCCTGCACGAAGCGCAGGCGCTTGTCGTCGCGGAACTCCGCGAGGTTGTCGAGCAGGCCCATCGAGAGGTTGTCGACGCCGACCACCTCGTGCCCGGCTCCGAGCATGCGGCCGACGAGATTCGAGCCAAGGAAGCCCGCACAGCCGGTGATGAGGTAAGGCGCGGCCATGGGGTTCCTAGGGTGCGCGCGGCCGGTCGCCGGCCTGCCGGGGCGAGGTGATTTCCGGGGGCTCGACCTGGTCCTTGCGGCGCAGGTCCGCCTCGCGGCGCTCGCGCAGCAGCGTCGAGCCGAGGTGGAACAGCTCGTCGAAGTACTTCTTGTTCTGCAGCGACAGCATCGCCATGCCGATCAGCTGCATCGAGAGCATCAGCGAGAGCAGGCCGACGATGAACGTGTGCGGGTAGCGCGTGTAGGCGAGGGCGACCGCAGCCGACATGTCGCGCGCGGTCTCGGGCGAGGCGCCGAGCTCGATATACGCTTCCACGAAGTGGATGATCATCCAGGTGTTCACGTAGGCCGCGAACGCGATCAGGAGCAGGCCCGGCACGAGCAGGAACGTGAACGGCCGCAGGATGAAGCCCGAGACCGTCGTGCCGAGGATCTGCCGGATGATGCGCAGGCTCGAGCGCCGCCGGCTCCCGACGCGGTTCTGCCGGCCCCAGTTGAGCTCGGCGGGCACCTCTTCGATGCTCGCGCGCAGGAGCTTCGCCTTGTGGATCATCTCCGGCATCACGTCCATGCCGGTGCTGCGCAGGTGCAGCGAGCGCAGGAAGCGGCCGTCGATCGCGCGCACCATGCAGGTCATGGTGCTGATGCGCTGGCCCGAGGCGCGCGCGAGGAACCAGTTGGCGACGCGGCTGAAGACGACGCGCAGCCACGGCACGTCCACGACGCTCCCGCCGCGCATATAGGGCGAGGCGAGCACCATGCGCGCGCCCGTCTGCGTGATGCAGTCGAGCAGGAGCCCGACGTGCTCGGGCCCGTAGGAGAGGTCGATGTCGAGGACGATGACGTACTGGCCGCGGCACTGCGCGAAGCCGGTCTTCAGCGCCTGGCCGAGGCCGAAGTTCCGCGGGTGGTGGAAGACGCGGACGCCGTCAAACTCGGCGGCGAGCTGGGTCGCGATTGCGCCGGTCTGGTCGCGGCTGCCGTCGTTGACGATGATGATCTCGAAGCGGAAGCGCCGGTTCAGCGTCTTCAGGTACTCGAGCAGCTCGACCACGTGGTCGCGCAGGATCGACGCCTCCTCGTACGCGGGCAGCACGATCGATACGAGCGGTCGCTCGCGCCGGCCGGTGTTCAGGACCTCGTCCACCACGAAGGTGCCCGTGGTGGTGCCGTCGACATCTGAATTTGGGGGCGGAGAGTTGCTGGAGGGCATGAACTGCACAGTTTACCGGGGCGGCCGTCCGCGGGCAGCGAATTGGCGCCTCCGATCGCGGGAGAAGCAGATCGGGTCACGGATTCGGGGCCCCGCGGCGCTGCGTGTCCCGGGCGCCGTCAACCGCCTGACTTGACGCAGGTCACAGAACGGCCGGGCGTCAGCGTGCCTTGAAACTCCCGGGAATCGGCGGGTCTGCATTCGGGTTGAACTTGCGGTAATCGAGCCCGAGAGACTGGAGCATCGTCGCCGCGACCTGGCTCTGGGTGACGTCCGGTACGTTCGTGGCCTCGCCGGTCGCCGGCGTGTCCGGGCCGATGATCGCGACCCAGATGTCCTGGCTGCCCTGGATGCCGGCGTCATGCTCGGCCCAGTCCGCGGGCGTGCGGCCGCGGCCGTGGTCCGCCGTGATGATGAGTGTCGTCTTGCCGCGGTACTTGTCCATCGACTGCAGCGTCTGCCAGAGCTCCCCGATCTCGCGGTCTGCGAGGTGCAGGAAATCGAGCACGAGGTCGTAGCGGCGGGCGTGCCCCCAGTCGTCGGACTGGCCGAGGCCGAGCCACATGACGCGCGGCTGGTACTTCTTGAGGTATGCCATCGCGATGCGGTAGCACAGCACGTCGTTGCTGCTCTCTTCCCAGAGCTGCATGACGTCCTTGCGGAGGTCAACAAGGTAGTCGATCTCCGGTGTCGAGTACTGCGGCGGGAACGGATCGCGCGCTCCGTTCATGAGGAACACGCCGTCCTTCTGCGATGCCGCGTACTTGAAGCCGTCCCAGGAGCCGATCTGGACCACGTCGCCGTAGCCGAGGCCGAGGGTGTCATGCGCGTATTCGAGCGCGGTGCGGTGCGGATAGCGCACGAAATCGTTGCTCTTGACCTCGGGCTGCGGCTGGCCGGTCAGGATCTCGGAGTAGCCCGGGTACGAGAACCACTGGTCGTTCCGGACCGTGACCTTGCTGCCTTTCGCCTGGTTGCCGAACACGACACCGGCCGGCACGAGTGTTTTCCAGAAGAACGGCATCAGGGTCTCGCGGCGCTCCACCGGCGTATCGCGCCAGAATCGCTTCTTCGTCACGTCGGCTTCATAGATCCCCGAGTCGGCCTCCGGTGCGTTCGTGAGCACCGGGTCCATGCCGCCGAACAGCTCCTGGATGCGCACGCCGTCGATCGTCACGAGGATGACGTAGCGGTCGGGGACGTCGGCGGCACTCGCGCCGCATGAGATGAAAAACGCAAGCGATGCGACGAAGCGCCTGATGGCGGCGCGGCTCTCATGTTTCACCGGGAATCCCCTTTGTTTCAGTTGACGCCGCTGATCACGAGATCGTACAGCTTGTCGGGCCGCGCGTCGCTGCCCCAGTCCACGACGTGGATGTAGAAAGTAGTCGGGCCGTTCACGCGGAACTGCAGCAGCGAGTCGAGGTCGACGCGGAGGGTCTCGTCGTCGCTGACACAGGCCGAATTGAAATTCGGCGCGACGCATTCGCTGAACAGGGCGCCGGCCGCATTCACGACCTCGATCACGGAGTCGAGCGGGCTGCCGTTCACCTGGGCATTGATGTCGATCGTGATCGTCGAGGCAGCCGTGGTCGTGATCTTGTAGTAATCCTCGTCAGGCTCGAAGACGGTGTTCGGGTGGCCGCTCGGGCTGATCGAGGCCTGGTAGGTGCCATTGCCTGGCAACACGGTTGCCGTTGCCGTCGAGTCGTTGCGTCCAAGTGAGGCGGCGTCGATCGTGATGCTGAGCGCCTGCGCCGCGGTGTCCCGGCAGGCATCCGTGACAGTGACCGTGAAGGCCTGGGTCTCGATGGTGTCCGGCGTGCCGATGATGTGGCCGTTGGCGCCGAGCGCGAGCTGGCTCGGCAGCGCGCCGTTCGTCACGGCGAAGCTGTAGGGCGGGACCCCCCCCGCGGCGACGACCTGCTGGTTGTAGGCGACATTGACATGGCCGTTCGGCAACGCAGCGGTCGTGATGTCGAGCGTCGCCGGGTTGACTGCGAGGCCGATGCCGGCCTGGTCGTCCATCGCCACCGGCGAGTCGCTGTCCGCGACGTGGACCGCGAGCGTTGCATTCGTCGCCGCGCAGGCCGGGTCGGGCGTGCCGCTGATGACGCCGGTCGCCGGGTCGGGTCCCAGGAGGCCCGCGGGAAGGGCGCCCGCCGTGAGTGACCAGGCGTAGGGCGGCAGCCCGCCCTGGACCTGGAGTGCGTCCGAGTACGCGACGCCGCCGGTCGCATCCGCGAGCGCAGTCGTCGTGATTTCCATCGCGACGCGCACCGTGTACGACTGCGACTGCGTGAGCTGTGGCGTCGAGCTGTCGGCGACGTCGATCGTAAATGTCCCGGTGGTCGCGCTCCCCAGCACGGTGCCGGAGAGCGCGCCGTCGGCTCCGAGCGAGATGCCGTCCGGCAGTTCGCCGTCGGAGAGCGTGAAAGTGTATGGCGCCGCGCCGCCCGTCGCGACGACGGTCGCAGCGTAGACCGCGCCGACGCTCGTATTCGCGAGCACCGCGGTCGTGATCGCGAGCGGGTCGACGATGTCGATCGTAAGCACCTGGTTGTCGGTCGCGGGCGTCGAGGCCGAATCGGTGACCGTGACCGTGAAGATTGCGGTGCCGGCGGGGCCCGTCGGCATGCCGGTAATCGTGCCCGCGGCGCTCAGCGTGAGGCCCGCCGGCAGCGCGCCCGCGCTGATGCTGAAAGTCTTGTTGCCTTGGCCGCCGGTTGCCGTGACCGTATCGTTGTACGCGGTGCCGACCACGCCGTCGTCGACGGTCGCGCTCGTGATGTTGAGAGGACCGCCGCCACCGCTCCCGCCACCCCCTCCACCGCCGCAGGCGACGAACGCCGCGCAGGCGAGCGGGGCGAGGACGGCGCGCAGCAGCGAGGCGGGAATCGTCTTCACGGACCCTCGTACTGATCGAAGCGCGGTGGCGTACCAATGATGACAAAGTCGTTGCCGGAGCTCGTTTGCCCGGCCGTGATCGTGATCGGGCCGAGCGGCGCCGGCGCCGTGCCCGGCATGGGAATCGGGAAATCGCTCGGGCCGACGCTTGAGCCAGCCGTGAACTGCGGATCGATACTCTCGACTTCGATCATGTAGTTGCCAGGCGGCGCCGGGATCTCATAGGTTCCGATGAAGCTCGGCGTGTCCGATCCCGAAGTCGGGCAATCGCCTGAGGGCGGATTCGTAATCGGATTTGGATGGCAGGGACGGAATCGGAAGCCGGAGACGACCGACGCCGCAAACCGGCGGTCCTCGTTGGCGCCGGTGTCGACCCGCCGGGCGACGACGTTCGCGTACTGCATCTGGGTCTCGCCGTCCGAGAAGAAGACGGTGCCGGTGATCGTGCCGTGCGTCGCGGCGAATCCGCTGGCGCCGCCCGCTGGATAGAACCGCGAGATCCAGGCGACATCGTCGGTCGAGAGCGTGCGCTGCTGGTCGGTCACGAGGAACGGGAACATCGTCGGCAGGCCGGCGAGGTCGTCCGCGCTGCAAGCGACGTTTGCGCACTCCACGTTGATCTGAGAATGCTCGAGGCCGGAGAAATGGCCGAACTCATGGACGAAGACCGCGTCGAACGCCGTGGCGGTCAATTCCGGATTGGCCTGGCCGTCTTGGTACAGCCCGTTCATGACGGCACGACCGGTCAGGATGCGCCCCTGGGAGGGATCGATCGAGCAGGGCCCGGCAAAACCGATGAGCGAATCATCGCCAGTGACTGCATCGAAGATCGCGCCCGTTGCGTCGTAGATGATCGGGCTCTGGTTGCCGTTGCCGCAGTCGCCCTCGACCGCGTTGAACTCGTCCGCCGTGCTCACGTCGCCGTCGCTGAAGCCCGGAGCGTTGTTGATGAATCCGACGCGCGTGTAGCTGATGGTCGCAGACGCGACGTTCTGCCAGACCGTGAACATGTTCTGCACGCGCGTGCGGGCCTGAGTTTCGTTGACCGTGGCGCTGAGCGGCCCGTGATCGGTCCGGTACGGGATGGCAGACGTGGTGTTCCACACGAAGGGCTGGCCATTCGTACGCACGATGAGCGGACCGCCCGCCGAGGCAAGGCCCGCTGCGAGGACGCCCGAGAGAGCGACGAGGGCAGCGCGAGTTGCGCGGCGCATCACTCGCTCCCCACGAAGGCGCGGATCATGGCCGTGAGCTCGGTGAGCTCGACCGGGCCGCCACGGTGCTTCGCGACCAGCCCTTGCTGCTTCGCCGTCAGTGCGACGCCGTCCTTGGCCGCGGCGGCGGCAACGCCGTCGAACAGGTGCACGTTGCCCGTGCCGTTCTGCGCGAGGAACCCGCCCTTGCCGTCCGGCTGGATGCGGAACCGGCCCTGCTCGATGCCGACCGGGCTCGTGAGGCCGTAGCGCGTCGGCGCATTGAGGACGAGCAGGAGGTCCTGCCCTTTCCGGTAGCCAGCGGCGTCCCAGCGGTCGCGGATGTCCCAAATGTACTGGCGGAACGTGAACGTGCCCTGCGCCTGGCCCTTCAGAGTCTCGCGCACGCGCAAGGTCACGACGACGGTATCGAGGTTGGTGAGC
This sequence comes from uncultured Gammaproteobacteria bacterium, assembly GCA_963747035.1. Classification (GTDB taxonomy): domain Bacteria; phylum Pseudomonadota; class Gammaproteobacteria; order Steroidobacterales; family Steroidobacteraceae; genus SCUD01. The sequence continues at coordinate 109,062 of CAVVDL010000014.1, read as the reverse complement.
TCGGGGTGCTTCTCGACATGCGCGCTGATGACGGTGCCGCGCACGATGTTGGCGGCGCGATCGGTCATCTGCTCGAGGTTGCGCGGCACGGTCATTGCGCCGCGCTGCGCGAAGGCGGGCGCCGCCGCGATGCAGGCGGCGAGGACGATCAGTGCGCGCCTGGCGCTGCGACACATGGTGTCGGCTGACATCCGCGGCCCGGTCCACTCCATGATTATGTCCCGAGGGAATTCCGTTCCTCGGGCAGCATGCATTCCGGCTGCCGGCATGGCAAGCCATGCGGATCAGCGGCGGCTGAAATCCGCGACAACGGGAAGGTGATCCGAGCCGACGGCGCCGAGGACCCGGAAATTCCGGAACTGAACGTCTTGCGTTCCGAGGATGTGGTCGATTGGCACGCCGAGCCGCCAGACGGCGGGCCAGGTCGGTCCGACGCCGTGGCCCTGCCGCGCGTTGTGCAGTTCCGCGACGTCGACGAGCGGCCGGTAGCCGGCGTTCCACATCGTGAGGTTGAAGTCGCCGGCGATCACGAGCGGCCGCCCGGCCGCTCGCACGTACTCCGCAAGCGCGCGGATCTGCTCGTTGCGACGGCGGATGATTTCCGCGCTGAGCGGCGACATCGGGTGGACGAGTACGATTTCGACGTCTCCGCCGGGCGCTTTCAGCGTCGCCGCGATCGCGGGCGTCGAGCGTTCGCCGGGTAGTTGCAGCACGCGCGCATCCTCGAGCGGCAGCCGGCTGTAGAGCGCGAGCCCGACGTAGTTTTCGTCCGGCACCTCGAAGTGGTACGGATACCGCTCGCGGAGCGGCTTGAGTTTGCGCAGCCAGCGCGAGTTCACCTCGACGAGGCCGACGACGTCCGGGTGATCCTCGGCAACGAGGTCCTGGATGAGCTGGCGCTGGTGATTCCTGAAGTAGACGTTCGAGACGAGGAGCTTCACCCACGGCCGCGCCGGATCGGCAGGGGGCGCATCGGCGCCGAAATACCAGGGCACGACGGGCGCGAGCGCGAGCGTCGCTGCCGCTAGCGCTGCTGCCGCCCACGCGGCCTGCCGCTGCACGGCGAGAAGCGCCGCAGCGGCGATGAACGCGAGCCCGAAGTGCACGGGGAAATTCGAGAGGTTGTCGAGCAAGGCGAATGACCCCGGAAAGCGCGCGCCCGCGTACGCGAGGCCGAGGGCGACTGTCGCGACCTTGAGCAGCCGCTTCCCGTGTGCGGCGAACGGAGGTGGGCTGTTGATGCTGCGCTCAGGCCAGGAAAACGAGGTAGAAGAGGCCGCCCAGCACGACGATCTTCAGCGAGTAATAGACGAAGCGGTTCCAGTTCTTGAGCCGCGTCGTATGCGCGCGCATGCGGTGGAAGAAGCCGAAGATCCGGTTCAGCACGCCGACTTTCTCGCCCGGCTCGTTCGCCGTCGCGGCCGCGGCGACGAACGTGCGCCCGAAGAAGCGATTGGCCGCGCGCGCGGCGCCCGTGTGCAGCGGCCGCTCGACGTCGCAGAAGAGGATGATGCGCGCCGTCTGCGTGGCGTTTTCCGCCCAGTGGATGAAGGTCTCGTCGAACAGCACGGCCTCGCCGTCGCGCCAGGAATACATCTGGCCGTCCACGTAGATGCGGCAGTCGTCCGAGTTCGGCGTGACGAGCCCGAGGTGGTAGCGCAGCGAGCCCGCGAACGGGTCGCGGTGCCGGCCGAGCTTCGCGCCCGGCGGCAGCATCGCGAACATCGCCGCCTTGACCGTCGGGATTTTTTCGAGCAGCTCGACCGTCTTCGGGCAGAGCTCCTGGGCCGAGGCGTGGTGCGCGCCGTACCACTTCAGGTAGAAGCGCTTCCACCCCGACCTGAAGAAGGAGTTGAAGGCGAGGTCGTGGTACTTCTCCGAGCGCTTGATGCGGTCCTGGTCGTACAGGTTCAGCGCCTCCTCGCGGATCGTGCGCCAGTTGTCGCGCAGCGGCGCGAGGTCGGGCAGCTGCCGGACGTCGAGATAGGGCTGGTTCGGCACCGCCGAGAACAGGTAGGCGAGGACGTTGTACGGCGCCATGAAGGTCGAGTGATCGGTCAGCTGGCGCACGAACCGGAGCCGCTCGCGCCCGCGGTAGTGCACGGCGATCGCGCTCGCGACGATGATCCAGAGCACGATCATGCGCGGCGAAGAAAGGGCGGTCAGGATGTCGGCGAGCGTCAGGTCCATCAGGCACTTAGATTGCTTCATCCCGGGCGGCGCGGCAAACCGCACCGGGGCCGGTCGGGACTTCCGGTTTCGAGTCGGCCGCCAGGACGCGGTTCGGGCGTCAGCGGCCCGTCGCGGCTGTCGTCACGAGCCTGTTTTGGCCAATATGTAACGTCTAAGGGTTGGATTGACGGCCGGCAGCCCGCCCGGCGGGCTGCGCGAATCGGGAAGGATTTCGGGATGGAAGCGTCCAGGACTGCAGGGCAGGCCTTTGCGGGCACGGCAGGGCGGTGGCTACCGGCGCTCCTGCTGTTGCTCGCCCTGCTGTTCAACGGGTCCCGCGGACTGTGGGCTCCGGACGAGGGACGCTATGTCGTCGGTGCGATGGAGATGCTGCGGCGCGGCGACTTCGTCGGCATCTTCCTCAATGACGACACGACGCACTTCACCAAGCCGCCGCTGACCTACTGGTCGATCGCGGCGGCCATGGCGACATTCGGGCAGTCCGAATTCGCGGCCCGGCTGCCGAACGCACTCGCTTTCGTCGCGACGGCCCTCCTGCTGCTGTCCGCGGGCCGGCTTCTGACACCTGCCGCGCCGGCCCTGCCGATGGTCGTGTACGCAACCATGGCGCTCCCATTCCTGGCGGCCGGCTTCATCACGACCGACACGTTGACTGCGCTATTCACGACACTCGCTGGCGTTGCGTTCCTGCACCTGCAGGCCGGCATCGCGCCGCGTCGCGCGGCCCTCGCGCTGTGGATCGGATTCGGCTTCGCATTTCTCACAAAGGGACCGCCGACGCTGCTTGCGCTGCCGGTATTCGTCGGGTGGCTCCTCGTACACCGCGATCGCCAGGCGCTCCGGAAGCTGTTGCTGTCGCCCGGTCTGCCACTCTTCGCGCTGATCGGGTTTGGCTGGTTTCTTCTGGCGGAGCGCAGGTTTCCGGGACTGCTCCACTACCTGCTCGGCGCCGAGGTGGCCGGCCGCGTGGCGTCCAGCGAATTCCAGCGCAATGCCAGCTGGTACGGCGGCTTCGCCGTCTACCTGCCGACACTCCTGGTCGGCACCCTGCCATGGTGGCCCGCATGGCTTGTCCTCGGCAGGCGCGGCCAGCTTGCGCCAGCGATAGCCGGTCCAGGCGACCGATTACTGCTCCTCTGGATCGCGGTTCCCTTCCTCGTCTTCATGCTCGCGCGCTCGCGCCTGCCCTTGTACCTGTTGCCGCTCTTCGCGCCGATGGCGCTCTGGCTCGCGCGCAGGTTCGAGCCGGTCGCCTGCCGCCTCTCGCCGCGACGCCAGGTCGCCATTGTCGCGGCCTGTTTCGCGCTCCTCGTGGGTTCGAAGCTCGCGATCGCCCAGCTGTCGCCGGTCGGCCATGACTCGCGCGTGACGGCCGCGCTGATCGAGAAACTGCTGCCGGGCGGCGTTGACGAAATCGTGTATGTGGACGGTCGGGCGCTGTGGGAGCTGCGTTTCTACCTGGGTGCCCAGGTCCACGAGTCCTGGCTCCGCCGTCGGCCGTACGAACCCACCTACCGGCCACCCACGGACGCTGTCTGACCTTGTTTCCGCTGGCGACAGCCGCAAAGTCCGGTTATATGTGGTCAATCCCAGATCGAGCTCCGAGTTCGCGCTGGCCCTGAGTGCGCACGGGCTTTGCCCGGACGCGCTCGCCCGCGACCCGGTCGTGATTTTCTACCGCGCGACGCCCCTGATCGGCCGGGCATGCGCGCGGCCCGCAGGGAGCTGATTCCCGGAGGCGCTTGGCGTGACCGACCAGCAGATGCAGCCATACACGGGCGCGGGACTTTCGGTCGTCGTGCCTTTCTACGATGAGGGACCGCTGGTTTCGAGGGTCCTGGCTGAGTTGCGCGCCTGCCTGCCGGACGCGGAAATCATCGCCGTCGACGACGGCAGCACGGACGAGACCTGGGCGATGATCGGTGCCGCGCCGCACGTGCGCGGACTGCGCTTCGCGCGAACCAGGGCCAGAGCGCCGCCATCTATTACGGGCTGCGCGCGGCGACGCAGCCGCTCGTCGGCCTCATGGACGGCGACGGCCAGAACGATCCGGCCGGCTTTCGCGGCCCTCGTTGCCGTGCTGCGAGCGCGGGCGCTTCGACGTCGTCTGCGGCTATCGCGCCCGGCGGCGCGATACCTGGAGCCGCCGCGTCGCGTCGCGCATCGCCAATGCGATTCGCCGGGCGGTGCTGGACGATGAGCGTGCGCGACACGGGTTGCTCGCAGAAAGTCTTCCGGCGCGAGCTCGTCGAGTACCTCGTGCCGTTTCGCGGCATGCACCGCTACCTGCCCGCGATCTTTCGCCACGCCGGCGCGCGCATCGCGGAGATCGACGTCAATCATCGCCCGCGCCTGGCGGGCATTCTCGAAGTACGGCAACTGGCGGCGCGCGCTCGACGGGATCGGCGATCTCATCGGCGTCGCCTGGCTGCTCGACCGCAAGCTGCTGCCGCCTTCCATGGAGATCAAGGAATGAACGAGAAACTCGCGGTGCTCACGCTGCTCGGGCACACGGTCACGATCACCGGCTGGAAGCTCGTGGGCTATGCGGGCACGCTGATGTTCACGGCCGCTGGTTCGTCCAGCTCGCCGCGTCGAGGGCGCGGCGGCAATCGCACATGCCGATGTCATTCTGGTACATGTCGGTGGCCGGCAGCTTCCTGCTGCTCGCGTATTTCATCTGGGGGCGAAATGATTCCGTCGGGATCATTTCGAATCTTTTCCCCTGCCTGGTCGCGGCCTACAACCTGCACCTCGACACGCGCCACCGGCGCGCGGTGGCGTCCGGACGGCGCAGCGACGGGTAGGGCGGCTGTTCAGTCCTCGATCAGGAAACGCCACTCGCCGACCGACTCGAATTCCAGGCGCATGCGGCGCGAGCTCGGCGTGCAGCGCGACCCATGGATTCAACGCGGTTTCGAGCTGCGCGGCGACGCCGCTGTGGTTTGACCGGCTCCAAGCCATTGCTGTACGATCGTTCAACAATGCTCGTGCCGCACAAGCTGAAGACCACGCCATTCCACGCGCGCACCGCGCCGCTGATTCTGGGCCACACCTGGCGGCGCTGGTCGGGCTATGCGGTCGCCAGTGCGTACGACTGGACTCTCGACCGCGAGTACGCCGCGGTGCGCAACGCCGCGGCCCTTTTCGACGTCTCTCCACTGCACAAATACCTGGTGACCGGGCGCGATGCCGCGCGGCTCCTCGACCGGATGGTCACCCGCAACGTGCTGAAGACCGAGGTCGGCCAAGTGCAGTACACGACCTGGTGTGACGCCCACGGCAAGGTCATCGACGACGGCACAATCAGCCGGTTGGGCGAGAACGTCTTCCGGCTTACGTCGGCGGAACCGAACTTCCGCTGGCTGCACCGCAATGCCTTCGCGCTCGAGGTGGGCATCGAGGATGTCAGCGAAAGTCTCGGTGCCCTGGCCCTGCAGGGCCCGCTGTCGCGCGCGGTGCTGAACGAAGCAGCCGATCATCCCGTGGATGCGCTCAGGTACTTTCGCGTGATGGACAACCGCATTGCGGGCGTCGAGATCCAGGTCTCGCGCACCGGCTACACCGGCGACCTCGGCTACGAGCTCTGGATTCCGGCCGATCGCGCGCTCGAGGTCTGGGATGCGCTGATGGCGGTCGGCAGGGATTACGGCCTGGCGCCCGCGGGCATCTGGGCGCTCGATGTGGCGCGCATCGAGGCGGGGCTCATCATGCTCGACGTGGACTATCACTCCTCGCATCGGGCAATGATCGAACCGCAAAAGTCCACGCCCTTCGAACTCTCGCTCGACTGGACCGTCAGCTTCGACAAGGGGCCGTACAACGGCCGCAAGGCGCTGGCCGCGGAAAAGGCCAGGGGACCGCTGTGGCGCTTCGTCGGAATCGAGATCGAGTGGGATTCGTTCGAGTCGCTGTATGTCGCGCGCAACCTTTCACCGTCGCTGCCGAGTATCCCCTGGCGCGCCAGCATCCCGTTGTATCGCGACGGCAGACAGGTCGGTTACGCCTCGAGCGGCTGCTGGTCGCCGCTCCTGAAGAAATACCTGGCGCTTGCGCACGTGCAGGCGCCGAATTTCGGCTCCGGAACGCCGCTCCAGATCGAGGTGACCGTCGAGCACCAGCGCCGCCTCGCAAATGCGCAAGTACGCGGGCTGCCGTTCTTCGATCCGCCGCGGAAGAAGGCCTGAGATGACGAACCAGTTCGATGCCATCGTCATCGGCGGCGGGCACAACGGGCTCGCCGCCGCCGCCTACCTGGCGCGCGCCGGCAAGAAAGTCGTCGTGCTGGAGCGCCGCCACCTGCTGGGCGGCGCCGCGGTCAGCGAACAGGTCTTCCCGGGCTTCACGTTCTCGGTGTTCTCGTATGTCGTGAGCCTGCTGCGCCCCGAGATCATCCGCGACCTTGACCTGCCGCGCCACGGACTGCAGATCCTGCCGCTGGAGAGCAGCGTCACGCCGCTCCTGAACGGCGACTACTTCGCGGTCTGGGGCGATTCGGACCTGACGCGGCGCGAGATCTACCGCCATTCGCCGCTGGATGCAGACGCGTACGCCGAATTCGGGCAGCTGATGCATCACATGGCCCGCGCCGTCAAGCCCCTGCTCGGCATGATCCCGCCCGATCCCGCCTCGCTTGCGCCCAGCGACCTGAAAGGCATGCTGAAACTCGGGGGAATCATGCGCTCGATGGGTGCGGAACGATTCCACGCGCTCTACAAGCTGATGACCATGAGCTCGGCCGACTACCTCGACGAGTGGTTCGAGTACGGCCCGCTGAAGGCGACGAAGTCCGCGAGCGGCATCATCGGAACCATGATGGGCCCGCGCTCGCCGGGCTCGGCCTATGTGCTGCTGCATCATTATATGGGGGAGATCGACGGCGCCTTCCGCGCCTGGGGCTTCTGCAAGGGCGGCACCGGCACGGTCAGCAATGCAATTGCAGCGGCGGCGCGGGCCGCGGGCGCCACGCTGCGCACGGAAGCGCCGGTCAAGCAGGTGCTGGTCAAGCACGGCCGCGCCTCCGGCGTCGTGCTCGAAAACGGCGACGAGTATCGGGCACCGATCGTGGTCTCGGGCCTCGACGCGCGGCGCACGTTTCTCGATCTGGTCGAAAGCCGCCACCTGCCCGACGAGCTTCTCGAGCAGGTGCGCCGCTTCCGTTTCCGTGGATCCTCGGGCAAGGTCAATCTGGCCCTTTCCGAACTGCCGGACTTCACCTGCATGCCCGGCAGGGGAGCTCACCATCGCGGCGCATTTTCGATCAGCCCGAGCGTGGATTACCTCGAGCGCGCCTACGACGACGCGAAATACGGCGAGTTCTCGCGGCGCCCGTACATGGATATCGTGTTTCCGTCGATGATCGATCCCGGCATGGCGCCGCCCGGCAAGCATGTCGCCAGCATCTTCGTGCAGTATGTGCCCTATCACATCAACGGCGGCTGGACGGCGGCAAAGCGCGAGGCCTTCGGCGATGCCGTCATTGATACGCTTTCCGAGTACGCGCCCAATCTCAAGTCCGCGATCCTGTACCGGCAAGTGCTGACGCCGGCCGACATCGAGGAAATGATCGGCTTGTCGGAAGGCAACATCTTCCAGGGCGAGCTCGCGCTGCACCAGCTGTTCTTCCTGCGCCCCGCCGCGCGCTGGGCGAGCTATCGCACGCCGATCCGCGGCTACTACCAGTGCGGATCGTCGACGCACCCGGGCGGCGGCATCATGGGCGCCCCGGGCAAGCTCGCTGCCGAGCGGATCCTGGCGGACGCATGAGCAGGATGTTCGACAGTATTGTTATCGGTGGCGGCGCGGACGGGCTCGTCGCGGCGACCATGCTCGCGCGCTCGGGGTCGGGCGTATTGCTGGTCGAGGCCCAGGCGGAACTCGGCGGCACCTTCCGCGAGATCGAGTTTGCACCTGGCTTCCGCGCCGCGCCGCTGGCGCCCGACCTCGGTCATGTCGACGCCGATGTGCTGCGGGAAACTGGCGCCATGCTGCCCGGCGCGATCACGCCCGATCCCGTGACGATCTCTCTGGGCGATGGCGAGCCGCTGCTGCTGCGCCGCTCGGTTGCGGCGACAGCTGAGGGCTTGAAAGCGCGCTCGGTGAAGGACGCCGCGGCCTGGCCGTCATTCTCGGCGCGCATGCATGCACTCGCGGGATTCCTGGCAGCGCTCTACCGCCAGGCGCCGCCGCAGCTCGAGGCGACGGAACTCGCTGACTATCTGGCGCTCGCGAAACTCGGCCTCAAGTTCCGCGGCCTCGGCAGGAAGGGCATGGTCGAGCTCCTGCGCGCCCTGCCGATGCCGCTCACCGACCTGCTCGACGACTGGTTCGAGTCGGATCGGCTGAAGGGCGTCCTCGCGGCACTGGGCGTCGCGGACCTGTGCCAGGGCCCGGCCTCCGGTGGTACGGCGCTCAATTTCCTGCATCGCCATGTCGGTGCGGAGCGAGGTGTCTTCGGCGACCGCCTGCGGCTGCAGTCGGGCAGCGGCTCGCTGATCTCCGCACTTGCCGATCGCGCGCGTGCGGCCGGCGTCACCATCGAGACGAGGGCCGAGGCGCAGAACCTGCTGGTGGACGACGATCGCATCGTCGGCTTGCGGCTCGCCTCGGGTGAAGAAATAAAGGGTGACAGGGTTGTCTCGAGCCTGGATCCCTACCGCAGCCTGCTCGTGTTGCTCGACCCGGTGCATCTCGACCCCGAATTGATCGCCGCCGTCCGGAACATCCGATATCGCGGCGTTAGCAGCTTCGTGCTGCTGGCGCTCGACGGCCTGCCGACGATCCCGGGAACGGTCGCGACGCCGTCAGGCTCCATATTCATTGCGCCGACCGTCCGCCACGTCGAGCAGGCGTTCGATGCGAGCAAGTATGGCCGCTGCTCGGACGAGCCGGTCATCGAGTTGCGATTCCCGAGCGTCACGCAAATGAACCTGGCTCCAACGGGCCGGCATGTTGCGGTGCTACGCGTGCAGTACACGCCCTACCGGCTGCGCGATGGAGACTGGAAGACGATGCGCGATACGGTGGCGGAGCGGGCAATCGCACTCGTCGAAAGCCATGTTCCAGGCTTCGCCGCGAGGATTCGCCATCGCGCCGTGCTGACGCCCGCCGACCTCGAGACGCAGTACGGCTTGCGCGAGGGTGCAGTCTCGCGCGGCGAACTGGCACTCGACCAGATGCTGTTCATGCGGCCGGTTGCCGGTGCGTCCTGTTACGCCATGCCCATGCCCGGCCTCTTCCTGTGCGGCGCGGGAACCCATCCCGGCCCTGGCATGACTGGGCTGTCGGGCCTGCATGCAGCTCGCTGCGCAGCCAGGGCATCGCGGCCCAGGCTGGCGTTTCGATCAGCTCGATAGGTCAGCAATCAAGAGCGATCCCGAAGAAAGGAAAGGCCCCGTGCGGGGCCTTTCATGACCAGTCCTCGATCAGGAAGCTGCGCAGCTGCTAGCTGCAGCTCGGGAGCCGCAGCTTCCGGAGCGCCTTCGCCTCGCGCGGCGTCAGCTGGCACAGCACGCCGTGCACGGTCTCGCGCAGCCTGGTGAAGCAGACTCTACCCCCAACTGCGACTAGACTCGGGTGTCAGGCCGCTGGGGCGCAAGGTGACTGGAGAGCCAGCCGGCGCCGGGATGCCGGAACACTGGGCGTGCACCCGGATGACCGAAATGCTGGAGAAACGCAAGATCCGCGCTGCGCCGCCCGTCATGCGAGCGGAATGATGGATGCTGACAGATGAAAAGACCGTTCTCTGCCTACCAGGGCGATGAGCCCTACGTCTTCGTCTGCTATGCGCACGAAAATGCCGACAGGGTTTATCCGGAGCTGCAACGCCTGCACGACGCCGGCGTGCGCATTTGGTATGACGAAGGTGTCTCGCCGGGCGCACGCTGGTCGGACGAACTCGCCCGCGCGCTGAGCGGGGCCGCGCTCGTGCTTTTCTTCTGCACGGCGCAGTCGGCGAAATCGAAACATTGCCAGGATGAAGTCAGCTTCGCTCTCGACGAACAGCGGCCGCTGCTGGTGATCCAGGACGGCGTGGTCGACCTGCCGCCGGGAATGCGCTTGCAGCTCGGGGCGCATCAATCGATATTGAAGCACGAACTGAGCGCGCAGCAGTTCGGGGAAAAGCTCGCGGCTGCGATCGATCGTCACATGGGCGCGCCGCCCTCAGCCGCGTCCCCAAGGCCCCTTGCCACAATTAGTCCTCGCCGGCGCCTGTTTCTGTACTCGGCCATTGTCGCGGCTCTCGTCCTGGCCGCGTCGTTTGCCCTCAACGTTGCCGGCTTGCGCGACCGCCTGTCGGGCAAGCGTGCCGGCCCCCATATCGAGTCATTGGCGGTATTGCCGCTCGACAATTTTTCCAAGGATCCGAGCCAGGACTATTTCGCCGACGGCATGACGGAGATGCTCACGGCGAACCTGGCGCAGATCAGCGGGCTGCGCGTGATTTCGCGAACCTCGGCGATGCAATACAAGGGCGCGCACAAATCGCTGCCCGAAATCGCCCGGGAGTTGGACGTCGACGCGATCGTGGAGGGTTCCGTCCTGTCTTCCGAGGGCAAGGTCCGCATCACGGCGCAGTTGATCTACGCGCCGGACGACCTGCACCTGTGGGCTGCAACCTACGATCGAAGCCTCAGCGACGTGTTGTTGCTGCAAAGCGAAGTGGCACGGACCATCGCGGATCAGATCGAGGTCACGCTGACGCCGAAAGAGGAACTGCAACTGACCGGCGCCCGGCGCGTCGATCCCGTGGCCCAGGATGCGTATCTGAGAGGCAGGTATTACTGGCAGCAGCGGGACACCGCCCCGGAGAACCTGAAGAAGGCCCTCGAATATTTCGAGCAAGCGCTCGAACACGACCCGCGCTATGCACCCGCCTATGTCGGCATTGCCCAGTACTACAGCGTCCTGCCGATCTACTCGCATTCGACGCCGGACGAGGTGTTCCCGAAGGCCAAGTCGGCAGTGGCGCGGGCGCTCGAGCTGGACGACACGCTCTCCGAAGGGCACGCGACCCTGGCTTACATCAAGACGTATTACGACTGGGACTGGGCAGGGGCCGAGGTGGAATTCAGGCGCTCGCTTGCCCTCAACTCGAACGACTCCACGGTGCTGCATTGGTACAGCCGGTATCTGGCGAGTTCGGGTCGCATCGACGAAGCGTTGACGCAAATCGAACACGCGCGGGAATTGGACCCGTTGGAACCCGGCCTCAAGGCCAACGTTGGCGTGATCAATTATTTTGGCCGCCGCTATGACCAGGCGATCAAGGAACTGAAGGAACATCCTCGAAAAGGATCCGGAGTTTTCGACCGCGCACTGGGGGCTCGGACTCGCCTACGAACAGAAGAAAATGTACGCGGAGGCCATCGCCGAATTTGAGAAGGCGGGCGGCTTCGAGGACAGCGGGCCGAACACCGTCGCATCGATGGGCCATGTTTATGCCGCGATGGGCGACCGGACGTCGGCGATGAAGGCTCTCGACAAGTTGAAGAGCTTCGAAAAGGAAGGAAGGTTGTCGCCCGTATCAGCTCGCCGTCGTTTACGCGGGCCTCGGCGAGACCGACAAGGCGTTTGAATCGCTCGACCAGGCGCTGCGGATGCGATCGACCCTGCTGACCTATCTCAAGATGGATCCGCGACTCGACAGCCTGCGAAAAGATCCGCGATTCGACAGCCTGATCCACCGGATCGGCATTCCCGCCTGATCGTCCGGAAAGAAGAAAGGCCCCTGAGGGGGCCTTTCTTCGCGATCAATCCTCGATCAGGAAGCTCCGCAGCTGCTCGCTGCGGCTCGGGTGCCGCAGCTTCCTGAGCGCCTTGGCCTCGATCTGCCGGATGCGCTCGCGGGTGACGTCGAACTGCTTGCCGACTTCCTCGAGCGTGTGGTCGGTCGAGAGGTCGATGCCGAAGCGCATGCGCAGCACCTTCGCCTCGCGCGGCGTCAGCTGCGACAGCACGCCGTGCACGGTCTCGCGCAGCGACTCGACGGTCGCGGAGTCGAGCGGGCTCTCGGCGGCGGCGTCCTCGATGAAGTCGCCGAGGTGCGAATCCTCGTCGTCGCCGATCGGCGTCTCCATCGAGATCGGCTCCTTGGCGATCTTGAGGACCTTGCGCACCTTGTCCTCGGGCATCTCCATGCGGCCGGCCAGCTCGTCCGGCGTCGGCTCGCGGCCCATCTCCTGCAGCATCTGCCGCGAGATGCGGTTCAGCTTGTTGATCGTCTCGATCATGTGCACCGGGATGCGGATGGTGCGCGCCTGGTCGGCGATCGAGCGCGTGATCGCCTGGCGGATCCACCACGTCGCGTAGGTCGAGAACTTGTAGCCGCGGCGGTATTCGAACTTGTCCACCGCCTTCATCAGGCCGATGTTGCCCTCCTGGATCAGGTCCAGGAACTGCAGGCCGCGGTTCGTGTACTTCTTCGCGATCGAGATCACGAGCCGGAGGTTCGCCTCGACCATTTCCTTCTTGGCGCGGCGGGCCATCGCCTCGCCGGTCGCGATGTCGCGGTTGACCTGCTTGAGGTCCTGGATCGATCGCGTCAGGCGCTTCTCGAGCGCGCGCAGCTCCTGCTGGCGGCGCACGACTTCCTCGCGCAGGCGGCCGAGCGGCGCCGAATGCTTGCGCTTGGCGCGGACGTGCTTGTCGATCCAGCGCACGTTCGTCTCGTTCTTCGGGAAGGTGCTGATGAAGTCCTTGCGCGGCATGCCGGCCTGGCGCACGCAGACCGCCATGATCTCGCGCTCGAGGCGGCGCACTTCGTCCACGTGGCTGCGCAGGTGCCCGACGAGCGCGTCGAACATCTTCGGCGCGAGCTTGAGCTCCATGAACTGCTCGGCGAGGCGCTTGCGCGCGCGCACGACCTTCGGGTCGCGGGCGCTGCGCGCCGTGGCGAGTCCCTTCGCGACCGTGTTGTGCAGGCGCGCGATCGCGGCGAAGCGCTTCGCGGTCTCCTCCGGATCGGGTCCGGTGTCGATCGCCTCTTCCTCGTCGTCCGCGCCTTCCTCGTTCTCCTCGTCCTCGGCCTCGGCCTCTTCCTTGCGCACGACCGTCTTCGGGTTGTGCGGCTGCGCGATCTCGTCGGGCGCATTCGGGTCGAGGAAGCCGACGATGAGGTCGGTGATGCGGCCCTGGCCGGCCTTGACCGGCTCGAACGCGGCGAGCAGGTAGTCGTAGGTGGGCGGGTAGTAGGCGAGGGCGGTGCGCACCTGGTCGAGGCCTTCCTCGATGCGCTTGGCGATGCGGATCTCGCCTTCGCGGGTCAGGAGCTCGACCGTGCCCATCTCGCGCATGTACATGCGCACCGGGTCGGTCGTGCGGCCGAATTCGGAATCGGCGATCGCGAGCGCAGCGGCGGCTTCTTCGACCGCTTCTTCGTCCGGCGCCGACGCATCGGTCAGCAGCAGCGACTCGGCATCCGGCGCCTTCTCGTGCACCGTGATGCCCATATCGTTGATGGTGTTGACGATGTCTTCGATCTGCTCCGGATCGACGATCTCCGGCGGCAGGTGGTCGTTGACCTCGGCGTAGGTCAGGTAGCCCTGTTCCTTGCCGCGCGCAATGAGCAGCTTCAGCTGCGATTGACGGTCTTCAGGGATGGCCGGGAGCTTCTTTTCGCTCAAAGCGTGATTCCTCGAGGGGGTGTCGGGCGGCCGCAAAACAGCCGAGTATTATACAGGGTCGGAGGGGCCTTCATGAAGGCCCGGGAGAGGGGTGCCTAGCGCGCGGGGGCGGATCCGCGGGCGCCCAGAAGTCCTTGAAATTCCTTCTGTTCCGGCCCCGTCAGCCGCCGCTCCTTGGCGAGCTCGATCAGTTCATTGAGTCGCTTCTCGGGCCCGAGTTCCGCGCCGATCCGCTCGAGCAGGGAGCCGAGCTCCCGTCCGGCGGCCCGTGCGTCCGCCACCAGGCTCTCCTCCCCGGCGAGTTCGGCCAGCCGGCCGCCTTCCGGGCGCTCGCGCCAGCGCTCGACGAGCTGGGCGGTCGTGAGTTTGGGTTCGGCCCGCGCCGTTTCAAGGAGCTCGCGCAGGACCGCGAAGCCTTTCGCGTCGCCGGCGAGCCAGGCGGGCAGGGCGGCCAGGTTTCTGGCGGCGCCGGGATGATGCAGCGCCAGCATGATCGCCTGCGTCAGGAGCGGCTGGCGACCTGCGGAGCGCGGCGGCCGGCCGGTCCGGCCTGCGGGCCGTGCCGCCGGCGCGCTGCTGCGGCCTGCCGCCGGGCGCGCCCGGAGGAGCTCGGCGAGCCTCGCCGCCGGCATGCGCACTTCCCCGGCGAGCCGGTCCATCAGGAGCTCGTGATAGACGCCCGGCGGCACCCGCGCGAGCAAGGGTCGCGCAAGCTCGGCGAGCCGCGCGCGGCCGTCGACGCTCGCAAGGTCCGTGCGCGCGACGAGCTGCGTGACCAGGAATTCGGAGATCGGCAGCGCCTGCTCGATGCGCGCCGCGAAGGCATCTGCACCTTCCGCGCCGACCAGCGTGTCCGGGTCTTCGCCCTCGGGCAGGAACAGGAATCGCAGCTGGCGGCCGTCGCGCGCGTGCTCGAGCGCGTTCTCGAGCGCGCGCCAGGCGGCGTTGCGGCCCGCGTTGTCGCCGTCGAAGCAGAAGACGAGCTCGCTCGTCACGCGGAACAGGCGATTCAGGTGCTCGGGTGTCGTCGCCGTGCCGAGCGTCGCGACGGCGTAGGGGATGCCCGCCTGCGCGAGCCGCACGACGTCGACGTAGCCTTCGACGACCAGCAGCCGCTCGACTTTCCGGAGCGCCTGCCGCGCCTCGTAGAGACCGTAGAGCTCGCGACCCTTGTGGAAGAGCGCGGTCTCCGGCGAATTGAGGTACTTGGGCTCGCCCTGGTCGAGGATGCGGCCGCCGAAAGCGATCGGCCTCCCGCGCGCGTCCCGGATCGGGAACATCACGCGGTCGCGGAAGCGGTCGTAGAAACCGGACTCTCCCTTGCCGCTGCGCTCGATGACGAGGCCGGCGTCTGCGAGCGCGCGCTCGCGCGAGTCGGAGCCTCCGAAGCGCTTCAGCACGGCGTCCCAGGCATCCGGCGCGTAGCCGACGGCGAACTTGACGCAGCTCTCCGCCGTGATGCCGCGGCCTTCGAGGTACGCCTTCGCACGCGGAGATTCGCGCAGGTTGTCGCGGTAGAACTGCGTGACCTGCGCGAGCAGTTCGTAGAGATCCTCGCCCGGCCGCGCGCGCGGCGCGCCGCCGTCGTCGCGCGGCACCTCGAGGCCGAGGCGCGAGGCGAGCTCTTCCACGGCGTCGGGGAAGGGCAGCTTGTCGTGTTCGATCAGGAATCCGAGCGCCGTGCCGTGCGCGCCGCAGCCGAAGCAGTGGTAGAACTGCTTGTCGGGGCTCACCCAGAACGACGGCGTCTTCTCGTTGTGGAACGGGCAGCAGGCTTTCCATTCGCGGCCGGCTTTCTTGAGCTGCACGCGGCCGCCGATGAGCTCCACGATGTCCGTGCGCGCGATCAGCTCGTCGATGAATGCCTGCGGGATCCGGCCAGCCATGGGATCACGATACCTCAGGCAGGCAATGGCTGGCCCGCAGTCCAGGCGTGGCGTCGCAGGCGATCGATCAGGATGAGGGCGGCCGTGCGGCCGGCGGGCGTGTGCACGGCCAGCATCAGCACGTCGCCGGCGCGCGCCCAGGCGAGCGCGTGGCGCACGGCGGCGTCTTCGCCGTCGACCTCGACGATCGCCGTGTCCGCGACACCGGCCTCGCCGAGCGCGCGGCGCAGGATGGCCGGGATTTCCCCCGCGTCGCGGCCCCGCAGGTAGCCGCGCATTTCCTTGAGCACGACGAGGTCCGGCCGCGCAGCGGCAGCGACCGTCGCGAGTCGCTCGAGATCGGCATCCTCGCGATTGCCGGCCTGGCCGAGCAGGACCGCCAGCCTTCCTCCGTCACGAAGGTGCTGCGCGAAGTCGACGAGGCCCGCGAGCGCAGCCGGATTGTGGGCGAAGTCCACGATCAGGTTGAGTCCGCCGAGTTCATAGCGCATGAGCCGGCCCGCGTTGTCCGCGGGATCCGCGCCAAAGCGCGCAAACAGGGCGGCGATCGTCGCGGGCTCGATGCCGAGGCCGGCCGCGCCGAGCGCCGCGGTGGCGAGATTCGCCACGTTGAAATGCGAATGGCCGCCCGCCGCCAGCGGCATCGCGGCAATGGCGCCGAGGTCGTGCTCCGCGCCGTGCCGCGACAGCACGAGGCGGCCGGCGCGCACGCCGGCCGTCGCGCCGCCGTTCCTGCGGTGCGCAGCGAGCAGCGGGTGATCGGCGTCCTGCGCGAACCAGCCGAGCGGCTTGCCGGCGGCCGCCGCCTTGCCGGCCAGGAGCGGATCGTCGGCGTTGACGACGAGCAGGCCATCCGGCCCGAGCGCGCGCGCGACTGCGAGCTTCACGTCGATGAGCGTTTCGAGGTCGTGCACGCCGAACTCGCCGAAGTGATCGGCGGCGATGCTCGTGATGACGGCGACGTCGGCCCGCGCGACGGCGAGCCCGCGCCGCAGGATTCCGCCGCGCGCGGTCTCGAGGATGGCGGCCTCGACGCGCGCATCGCGCAGCACGCGCCGGGCGCCGGCGGGTCCCGAGTAGTCGCCCGTGCCGAGCGCCTGTCCCGCGACGAAGACGCCGTCCGTGCAGCAATAGCCGGTGGTCCGCCCGGCCGCTTTCGCGCAGGCGGCGAGGAGGCGCACGACGGTCGTCTTGCCATTGGTGCCGGTGACGAGCGCGGTCGGAATGCCGTGCAGCGCCTGCCAGTCGATGGCCGGGGCTTCCGGCAACTCCGCAAGCGGCCAGCTGTGCCCGCCCGCGCCGGCGCCGAGCGTGAGCGCGTCGTCATCCAGGAGATACGGCAGTGCGCGCGACCCGGCCGCCTCGATGAGCGCGCGCAGCCGCGGGTTCGCCTCGCGCGCCGCGCGGCGCCGCAGCCGCAGGAGCGCGCCGGCCTCGTCGAGCACGGGCGGTTCCGGTTCGTCCGGCTGCTCGGCGGCGAGCGCAGCGACGAGTTCGGCGCGTCGCGAAGGTTCGCGCGCCGCAATCGAGGCGCAGAGCGCCCATTCGTTGACTTCGGTCGCCGTGAAGAGCTGGTCCGTCGGCGCGGCGAGCGCGAGCGAGGCGCCCGTCTGGTGGACGACGGCGCGCTCGGGCGCTTCGGGCCAGCGCAATTCCCGGCGAGCGAGGCGCACGAGGCGTTCCCATTCGCGGAGCGTCGCCGGGTCGCGTTCGCCGGCCTCGAGCACGGCGCCGGGGCCGTCGAAGAACCGGTTGTGGCCGGTCAGGCGGCGCGAGTCGGCGAACGGCGCTGCATCAGGCTCACTCAGTCGGATGCTTCCGGTGCGTAGCGGATGCCGCGCTCGTCGCGGATCAGGCCCTCGAGCGAGAGCGGCGCCGCGTTTTCGATGGTGCGTCTCGACGACCTGCGTCGTGATCGGCGCCGGCGCTGCCGTCGTGGCCTGTGCCGGCGCGCCTTCGGGCCGGAAATAGATGATCTGCTTCCAGGAACGCACGAGCGCATCGGAGAAGATCAGCACCAGGTCGCCGGGGCGGCCCATGCGCAGCGCCGCGTCGACGGCTTCCTGCTCGTCCGGGATCTGCGAGATCGAGGAGGGCGGCACGCCCGCGGCGACGAGCGCCGCCGCCATGATGCGCGGGACTTCGTCGGGCGCGCGGTCGCGCAGGTTGTCGTCGCGGCGGCAGATGTAATGGTCGAAGCGCCCGGCGACGGCCTGCGCGATGGCGCGCAGGTCCTCGTCGCGCCGGTCGCCGGGGCCCGCGAGCACGACGATGCGCCGGCCCGCGACGTCGAGGCGCCCGGCGAGATCCGCGAGCGCCGAGACCGCATGCGCGTTGTGGCCGTAGTCGAAGAGCACCTTGAACGGATGCTCGTCGTAGATGTTCATGCGGCCGGGCGCCTGGTAGAAGGTCGTGTCGAAGGTCCGCAGGCCCTGGCGGATCGCGTCGAGCTTGAGGCCGAGCGAGAACGCCATCGAGGCCGCGAACATGGCGTTCTGCACGTTGTGCGTGGCGCGGCCCTCGAGCGTCGCCGGGATCAGGTGCGTCCAGACGAGCGGAATATGGCTGCCGCGGTCGTAGAGCGTCATCATCTGGCCGTTGACGCCGGCCTCGAGCGCGCAGGCGCGCCCGCCCGCGCGGATGTGCTCGCGCACCAGCGTGTGCTGCGGGTTCATCGTGACGTAGCAGATGTTCTCCGCATCCGTGTGCGCCGACATCTTGAGCACGAGCGGGTCGTCCGCGTTCAGCACGGCGCAGTGCTTCGCGACCTCGACCACGACGCGCTTCACCTCGGCGAGCTGCTCGAGCGTGTCGATGCCCTTGAGCCCGAGATGGTCCGCCTGGACGTTCAGCACCGCGCCGACGTCCACCTCCGGAGACGCCCATGCCGGCGCGCAGCAGCCCGCCGCGCGCGGTCTCGAGCACGGCGGCGTCGATGTGCGGATCGGAGAGCACCATGCGCGCCGAGACGGGACCGGTCATGTCGCCGGAAACGGTTCGCTGCCCGTCGATGTAGACGCCGTCCGTCGTCGTGAGTCCCGGCGTGTAGCCGGACATCTTCAGGATGTGCGCGAGCATGCGCGCCGTCGTCGTCTTGCCGTTCGTGCCGGTGATCGCCGCGATCGGCACGCGGGACGGCGAGCCCTGCGGGAACAGCATGTCGATCACGGGGCCGGCGGCGTCGCGCGGCGTGCCTTCCGAGGGCGCGACGTGCATGCGGAATCCCGGCGCCGCGTTGATCTCGCAGATGCCGCCGCCGATCTCGCGGTAGGAGAGCGTGATGTCCTTCGACAGGAAGTCGACGCCGCCGACGTCGAGGCCGATCGCCTTCACCGCGCGCACCGCCATGTCGCGGTTGTCCGGGTGGATCACGTCGGTGACGTCCGTCGCCGTGCCGCCGGTCGAGAGGTTCGCCGTCGAGCGAAGGTAGACGCGCTGTCCCGCCGCAGGCACGGAATCCGCGGTGAGCTCCGCGCGCGCGAGCATCATCTGCGCCTGCGCGTCGATCTCGAGCCGCGTCAGGACCTTCTCGTGGCCGACGCCGCGGCGCGGGTCCTGGTTCACGATTTCGACCAGCTGGGCGACCGTGTGCTCACCGTCGCCGACGACGTGGCCGGGCGTGCGGCGGGTCGCCGCGATCAGTTCGCCGTTCACGACGAGCAGGCGGTGGTCGTCGCCCTCGAGGTACGTCTCGACGATGACCGAGCGCGAGTGCTCGCGCGCGGCGAGAAATCCCTTCGCGACTTCCTCGTCGCTCATCAGGCGGATCGAGATGCCGCGGCCGTGGTTGCCGTTGTAGGGCTTGGTCACGACCGGGTGGCCGAGCCGGTTCGCGGCGCGCACCGCCTCGCGCTCGCTCTGCACGAGTTCCTGGCGCGGGACCGGGAGCCCGAGCGCGGCGAGGATGCGGTTCGTCTCTTCCTTGTCGCTCGCGAGCTCGACCGAGATGTGCGGCGTGCGGCCGGTGACCGTCGCCTGGATGCGCTGCTGGTACTTGCCGTGGCCGAGCTGGATCAGCGACTGGTCGTTGAGCCGCAGCCACGGGATGTCGCGCTTCTCGGCGGCGTGCACGAGCGATGCCGTGGACGGCCCGAGCGCGCGGCGCTGCGCGAAGCGGATGTACTCGTCGCGCGCGGTCGGCCAGTCCCAGCCTTCCGGCACGCTGCCCGCGGGCCGCAGCTTTTCGGGCAGGAGCGAGCAGAGCAGGCGCATCGCGAGCTCGCCCGCGGCGACGCCTTCTTCGCGCTCGGCATATTCATAGACGACGGAGTAGAGGCCGGGACGGTCCATGCTTCGCGTCTTGCCGAAGCTGACGTCCTCGCCGGCGACGTTCTGGAGTTCCAGCGCAACGTGCTCGAGCACGTGGCCGAGCCAGGTGCCCTCGTCCTCGTTCATGCGGCGGATGAATCCGCCGGGCGTCTGGTAGGAGCAGCCGTGCTCGGCGAGGCCGGGCAACGCCGCGACCAGGCCGTCGACGAATCCCTTGCCTAGCTTTCCGGTCGGCCAGGCCTCGAGAGCGCCGAGATCGAGCTCGAGCCGGATGACCGGGAAGCGGGCGTAATGCGACGGCCCGACATAGATGGAACGGTCGAGGATGCGCATGGCGAGCAGCCACTACCTGCGAAACGTCGAGCAGGCAATGATCGCACACCAGGCCGCACCGGCGTAGAAGGCACCCCCGGCCGGTCGCGGCCCGTGGCCGAAGGGGCGGGGGCGGCATCCTGGGACTGCCGCCCCGCGAGTTGGCCGATGTCGAGGCTCGTCAGGCGGCCTTGCCGGTCGCGAGCGCGTGTACGTCCGCGGCCCTGAGCGACTTGCCGCCGATCGCCCAGTCGCCCTGCTCGAATTCCTTGATGCGAACCCAGGTCACGCCGCGCATGGCTTCGCCTTCGACTTCAATCATCGCTGCGGTGACCTTGGCGATGAGTTCCTGCTTCTGTTTCGGAGTGAAGACGTCCTTGATCAGGTCGATGGTAACGAGTGGCATTTTGAGTCTCCTGAATGGATGGGAAGAAATGAGTCGGACTAGTGGCCCGCGGCGCCGGACGGCATGGCGTCGAGCGGCGATTCGAAGGCGATGAAGAGGATGCAGGTCACGTCGCTGACGCAGGTCGGCGCGATGCGGTCGCCCGGCGGGACCGTAGGCGTAGCTGCCGGGCGTGAGTCGTGCGGCGGCCTGGCCCTCGTAGGTCACTTCCAGCTCGCCGGCGACGAGGACCATGCGTTCGGCGGACGTGTGCGTGTGCAGCGCGATCTCCGATTTCGCCGGAACCTTGAAGAAGACGTCGACGTTCGGCTTCGAGGGATCGCCGTGCAGCACGGCGATGGCGCAGCCCGCCGGCAGGAAGTCCGGGCAACCGCCCCACTGCAATCCCGCGTCGCCCGCCGCCTTCGCGAGCGCTGGCTCAGCGCCCGGCGCCTCGGCAGTGGCCCGCGTCGGCGAACGTCGAGAGCGCGAACGCGGCGATGCAACAGGTCGTTGCCAGCCGGAAACCGCGGTTCACCGATTGGGTATTCATGGCGATGCCTCCTGTCCTGAGTGGTCGGCCGCGCTCGGGCCGCTGTGGACGTCACCTTGGCAGGCCCCGACCGGCGAAGCTTGCAGATGGCGTGGAGAATTCATGGAGTTTGGGTGGGAGCTGCCGGCCGGTGCTCTATGCTCGCGGCCATGATTTACCGGTTCGGCGAATTCGAGCTGGACCTGGCGAGGGTCGAGCTGCGCGCGAGCGGCGCCCCATGCCCGCTGGAACCGCAGGTCTTCGCCTTGCTCGCGCTCCTGGTCGAAAACCGGGAACGCCTCGTCTCCCGGGACGAGCTCATCGAAAAAGTGTGGGACGGGCGAATCGTCTCGGATTCCGCGGTCTCAAGCCGCATCAAGTCCGCGCGGCAGGCGCTCGGGGACGACGGCACGGCCCAGCGCTACATCCGCACCGTGCACGGGCAGGGTTTCCGCTTCGTGGTTCCCGTGAAGGCGGTCCAGGCCGAGAGCGTGATCGTGTCGGATGCGGCCGCCCCGCCGGACCGGAGGCCGCGCGGCCGAGTCATGAAGCCGTCGATCGCCGTGCTGCCGTTTCGCCTCCTGGGCGATGCCGGACCGTACGCGGCCGTGGCCGAAGCGCTTCCCGACGAACTCATCATCGACCTCGCGCGCCTGCGCTGGCTCTTCGTCACCGCCCGCGGCTCGTCGTTCCGGTTGCGCGCCTCGGACGCGGACATGGGGGAGATCGGCCGGCTGCTCGGCATCCGCTACTGCCTCACCGGGACGGTGGAAATCCTCGGGAAGACGCTTGTCGTCAGCGTCGAGCTCGTGGACACGCGCGACGCCGGCATCGTCTGGGCCGAGCGCTTCGCCGGCTCGCTCGACGACGTGCACCGCGTGCGCGAGGAAATCCGCTCGAGCGTCCTCGCCGCGCTCGAGATCCAGATCCCGCTGCACGAGGCCGCGCTCGCGCGCCTCAACGTGAGCGAAGACCTCGACGCCTGGTCCGCCTACCACCTCGGCCTGCAGCACCTGTACCGCTTCAACCGCCAGGACAATGCCGCGGCCACGGCGCTCTTCCAGCGCGCCATCGGCCGTGACCCCGGCTTCGCGCGGGCGCATGCGGGACTCTCGTTCGTCCACTTCCAGACGGCGTTCCTGCGCCACACGGACGACTTTGCGGGCGAAGTGAACGAGGCGCGGCGTTTCGCCGCGCGCGCGGTGGAGCTCGACGCGATGGATCCGTTCGTGAACTTCGTGATGGGCCGCAGCTACTGGCTGGAGGGCGACCTCGACGGCGGCCTGCCCTGGCTCGAACGCGCGACCGCCCTCAGCCCGAATTACGCACAGGGAATCTACGCGCGCTCATTTACCGAAACGCTTGCGGGCCGCGCGGTCGAAGGCCGCGGGCACGTGGATCTCGCGATGCGGCTCTCGCCGCTCGATCCGCTCTACTACGCGATGCTGGGCACGCGCGCATTCACGCACCTGGTGGAGGGCGAGGATGCGCTTGCAGCCGGGTGGGCGGAGCGCGCGGCGCGCGCCCCGGGTGCGCACGTCCTGATCGCCATGATCGCGAGCGCCACGCAGGCGATGGCCGGCGACGAAGCGGCCTCCAGATCCTGGGCCGCCAACGTGCGCGAGCGCAATCCCGCGCTCACCCGCGACGACTTCTTCCGTTCATTTCCGATGAAGTCCGCGGCCGTGCGGACTCGTGTTTCCGAAGCGCTCGCGCGCCGCGGATTCTAGGACCGGCTGTCCTACTGCTTGGCCTGCACGAGCGACGACGCGGAGGTCTGGCGCGTGTGCAGGTTGAAGGTCGCGCCGGCCGTCAGGATGTGGACGACCAGGCCGAGAATGCAGATCGGCTGGCCCTCGGTCGCGCTGTCCACCGACGAGAAGCTGACTTTCGACGCGTCGACGACCGTGATGCCGCCGCTGCCTTCCACTTCGAGCGTCTCGTCCGGCCCGATGAAGGCGGCCGTGTCCTCGTCGAGGCCGATGCCGACCGCGAACGGGTTGTAGGCGAGCGCCGTGATCAGCCGCCCGAGACGGTCGCGCTCGCGGAAATGCTGGTCGATGATGAAGCGGTTCGTGAGCCCGAGCCCCGGCGCGAGCCGGACGCTGCCCGCGATCGCGGCTGAGCCGTCGTCGCCGAAGGCGATCATGTGTTCCGACAGGATCGAGGCGCCCGCGCTCGTGCCGCCGACGGTGACGCCGCGCGCGTTCTGCGAGCGGATCAGCTTCGCGACCGGCGTGCCGCCGAGGAGCGTGGTGAGCCGGAGCTGGTTGCCGCCCGTGAAGAAGATTCCGCTCGCTTCCGTGATGCGCGCGAGGCGACCCGGTTCCTGGCAGTCGCGGCGCGTGTCGAAATCCATGACGTCGACGCGGCGCGCGCCGAGGTCGCGGAAGAGCTTCTCGTAGCGATCGCCGGTCTCGTGCGCGCGGCTCGCGGTCGGGATCACGACGATGTCCGCCTCGTCGCCGCCGGAGACCTTCACGAAACGCGCGAGGATGCGCGGATCGTTCTCCTTGTTCTCGGCGCCGCCGATCGGGACGATGCAGCCGCGCGTTTCGCCCATGCGGGACCCGGCTCGGGCTCATGGCCTCAGCCCCCGAGCGCCGACTTGATGCGCGCCGACAGCGCGCCCATGTCCGTGCGTCCCTGGACTTTCGGTTTCAGCACGCCCATGACCTTGCCCATGTCCTTCATGGACGCGGCGGAAGTCGAGGTGATCGCCTCGCGGATCATCGCGTCGAGATCGGCGTCGCCGAGCTGCGCGGGAAGATAGGCGGAGAGGACGGCGATCTCGGCGGTTTCCTTCGCCACGAGGTCGGCGCGGTTGCCGGCCTGGAACTGGGTGACGGATTCCTTGCGCTGCTTGATCATCTTGTCGATGACGGCGAGCACCTGTGCGTCGTCGAGCTCGATGCGCTCGTCGACTTCGCGCTGCTTGATGCCGGCCTGGAGCATGCGGATGCAGGAGAGGCGATCCTTCTCGCCCGCCCGCATCGCCGCCTTCATGTCTTCCGTGATGCGGGCCTTCAGGCTCATCCCAGGGGTCAACGCGTGGCGCTGCGCCCGCCGTCGCGGGAGGCGCGCTTCAGGTGCCGCTTGATCGCGGCGGCCTTCTTGCGTTTCCGTTCCTGAGTGGGCTTCTCGTAGAATTCCCGGCGACGGAGTTCCGTCAGGACACCGGCCTTTTCACAGGCGCGCTTGAAACGACGCAGGGCGGCGTCGAAGTACTCGTTTTCGCGGATGCGGACGCTCGGCATTCAAACCTCGTCGTTGACCTGAGCCGCCCCGGGTGAGCCCGGGAAAGGGCCCGGAATTGTAGTGACCTGCCCCCGGAAAATCAAAAGCCTAGCTTCATGGTAGTCCTTGGCATCGAGACCTCCTGCGACGAGACCGCCGTCGCCCTCTACGAGGGCGGCAGGGGCCTCCTCGCGAACCGGGTCTTCAGCCAGGTCGAATTGCACCGCCGTCACGGCGGGGTCGTGCCTGAGCTGGCCTCGCGCGACCACATCGAGCGCCTCCTGCCGATGATCGAGGAAACGCTGGCCGACGCGGGGCTGCCCGCGCAAGCCATTGAAGGCATTGCCTATACGGCGGGGCCTGGCCTGATCGGCGCCTTGCTGGTCGGCGCTTCCGTCGCGCGCTCGCTCGGTTATGCCCGCGGCCTGCCGGTCGTCGGCGTTCACCACCTGGAGGGACACCTGCTCGCCCCGCAGCTCGAACCGGGCGCGCCGGATTTCCCCTTTGTGGCCCTGCAGGTCTCGGGCGGCCACACGATGCTGGTCGAGGTTCGGGGTGTCGGCGGCTACCGGATCCTGGGCGAGACCCAGGACGATGCCGCGGGCGAGGCCTTCGACAAGACGGCAAAGCTCCTCGGCCTCGGCTACCCGGGCGGGCCCGAGCTGGCGGTCCTCGCCGAGCGCGGCCGCGACGGCATCTTCGAGTTCCCGCGTCCGATGCTGGACCGGCCGGGCCTCGATTTCAGCTTCAGCGGCCTGAAGACGGCGGTCGTCGTCGCCGTGCGCGGCCGCGTGCTCGACGAGGCCGCGCGCGCCGACGTCGCGCGCGGATTCGAGAACGCGATGGTGGATACGCTGGTCGCGAAGTCGCTGCGCGCGCTGAAACTCACCGGACTCGATGCGCTCGTGGTCGCCGGCGGCGTCGGCGCCAACCGACGGCTGCGCGATTCGCTCGCAAAGGCCGTCGCGGCCGCGCGCGCCCGCGTGTACTTTCCGCGTCCCGAGTTCTGCACCGATAACGCGGCGATGATCGCGCTCGCCGGGCATCATCGCCTCGTGGCCGGCGAGCGCGAGGACCTCGCCGTTCGCGCCCGCGCCCGCTGGCCCCTCGACGAACTGCGCGCACCGGGGACTGTCCCCTTTAAAGGTGACCGTCCCCTTTGAAGGGGACGGTCACCTTTAAAGGCGGACTGTCCCCTCCGGAGAAGCGATGGATCGAATTTTCATCACGCCCTCGCCGTCGACGCCGTCATCGGCATCTACGACTGGGAGCGCAAGGTCAAGCAGCACCTCGAGATCGACCTGGAGATCTGGATGGATCTCCGGGCGGCGGCGAAGAGCGACGCCATCGAGGACACGCTCAACTACAAGTCCGTCGCCAAGCGCGTGCTCGGCTTCGTGGAGGCGAGCTCCTTCCGCCTGGTCGAGGCGCTCGCGGGCGAGATCGCGCGCATCGTGCTCGAGGAGTTCAAGGTCGCGCGCGTGCGCGTCACGGTCCACAAGCCGGGTGCGATCCGCCATTCGAAGGACGTCGGCGTCATCGTCGAGCGCGGCCTCGATGACTGAGGGTTCCAATGCCTGATGCCTACGTCGCAGCGGGCAGCAACGTCCGCCCGCGCGAGAGCCTCACCAAGGCGCTTGGAATGCTCGCGCGCGAATTCCCCGGGCTGCGCGTCTCGCGCGCGTTCTCGAATGCCGCGGTCGGGTTCGCCGGAGACGATTTCATCAATCTCGTCGTCGTCTTCCCGGCGGAGATCCCGACGGAAGCGCTGCTCGAGAGGCTCAAGGCCGTAGAGCGCGCCTGCGGCCGCGAGCCCGGCGCGCCGAAATGGGAGGCGCGCACGCTCGATCTCGACCTCTTGCTGCACGGCGATCGCGTCGGGCGGGTGGCCGGCAAGAATCTCCCGCATCCGGACCTCTCGACGCGCGCCTGGGTGCTGGGGCCGCTGGCGGAGCTCGCGCCGGACCTGATGCATCCCGTGGCCGGCGAGCGCATCGATGAACTGTGGCGCCAGTTCGACCAGGGCGCGCACCGGCTGACGCCGGTTTCGCTCGAGCGCGCGGGCTGATGCGGCGACTAGCGTCCTTCGCCGCCGGCGAGGCGGCCGCCGTCGACGGCGAGCACCTCGCCCGTGACGAAGGGTGCGTCGGTCGCGAAGAAGAGCGCCGCCTTCGCGACGTCGTCCGGAGTCCCCGTGCGCTTCAGCGCCGTGCGCTCGACGATGCGGCGGCGAAGTTCGGCATCGACGCCGCTCTCGGGCCAGAGCACCGGTCCCGGCGCGATCGCATTCACGCGGACCGCGGGTCCGAGTTCGCGCGCGAGCGAGCGCGTCAGCATGATGAGGGCTGCTTTCGCCGAGCAGTAGACGACGTGCCGGCTGAGCGGCTTCAGGCCATGGATGTCCGCGATGTTGAGGATGAGGCCCTCGCGCTTGCCGAGTTCCGGCGCCGCAGCCTGGGCGAGGAAGAGCGGGGCGCGCAGGTTCGAGCCGATGAGGTCGTCGAACTGGTCCGGCGTGATGGAACCGACCGGCGTCGGATAGAAAGAGGACGCATTGTTGACGAGGACGTCGAGCCGTCCAAAGTCCCGGACGACCGCCGCGACCAGCGTCTCGCAGGCGGCGGGATCGCTGAGGTCGGCCTGGAAGGCGCGTGCGGAATCCGCGCGCGCGGCATTGAATCCCGCGACCCGCGCATCGGCTTCGGCCTTCGAGCCCCGGTAGTGGACTGCGACGCGCGCGCCCGCCGCGTGGAAGGCGGCGGCGAGCGCCGCACCGACGCGACGCGCGGCGCCGGTGACGAGTACGGCCTTGCCGGCGAGCGGCATTCCAGCGCCTGCGATCATGGATTCCCGGCCGGTTGCACGATCGCGGGACGATATCACGGCGCGCGAGAGCGGCGGTGCTGACGGCCGCGCCATTGCCGCCGCCCACCGCGGAGGAGGCGGCGCAAGTCGCGCGCGTCGCGGCCGCGCTGCGGGCGGAGATCGCCTCCGCCGGCGGCTGGCTGCCGTTTTCGCAATTCATGGCGACTGCGCTCTACGCGCCGGGCCTCGGCTACTACGTGACGCCGCGCCCCATCTTTGGCGCGGACGGCGACTTCGTCACGGCGCCGGAATTGTCGCCGCTCTTTGCCGCCTGCGTCGGCCAGGGCCTTGCGGACCTGCTCGCGAGGACGGACGGCGGCGACGTCGTCGAATTCGGTGCGGGCAGCGGCCGGCTTGCGGCTGACGTATTCGCCGCGCTCCTGCGCCGCGGAGCGCCGCTTGCCCGCTATCGCATCGTCGAGCCGAGCCCGGTGCTCGCCGCGCGCCAGCGTGAGTGCCTCGCGCGCTCGCCCGCGACCGCGGACCACCTGGGTCGATTCGAGTGGCTGGCCGCGCCACCGCGGGAGCCGTGGCAGGGCGTCGCGTTTGCGAACGAAGTCGTGGACGCATTGCCCGTCGATCGTTTCCGCGTGCGCGCCGGGGGCTGCGAGGCCATCGGCGTGATCGCGGCGTCGGAGGGATTCGCCCTGGCGCCGCGGCCGGCGGGCGCGGCGCTCGCGGATGCGGTCGAACAGTTGCAGCGCCGGCTGCCGTCGCCGATGCCGGAGGGCTTCGTCTCGGAGCTCCGTCTCGGTCAGCGCGAATGGCTGGCCGCGGCCTCGGCCTCGCTCACGCGCGGTGCGTTGCTGCTCGTCGACTACGGCCTGCCGCGTGCGCAGTACTACCACCCCTCGCGCGACGGCGGGACGCTTTGCGCATTCCGCCAGCACCGGCGCGTCGAGGATGTGCTCGCCCATCCCGGTATCCAGGACCTGACGGCCTGGGTCGATTTCTCGGCGCTCGCGGATGATGCGAATCGCCTCCGGCCTTGAACTCGGGGGTTTCGCCACCCAGGCGCATTACCTGCTGTCGGCGGGCATCGAGCGCGAGCTCGCGGGCCTCGTCGAGGCGGCCGGGGAACGCGAGGGCAGGGCCCTGCGTCAAAGCGCGGCGACGCTGCTCCTGCCGGGCGAGATGGGGGAGCGCTTCAAGGTGATGGCGCTGACGCGTGAAATCCGCGGGCCATTCGACGGATTCGGTTTCAGGGATCTCTCCGCAAGCTTGTAATATTGGCCCAGGGGACGTTCACCTTGATCGGATCAAGGTGAACGTCCCCTTGTCTTAGGAGACGTCGTGGACCCATTGCAAGCCATCGTCCTCGCCATCGTGCAGGGCCTGTCCGAATTCCTGCCGATCTCGAGCTCGGGTCACCTCGTGCTCGTGCCGTACTTCTTCGGCTGGCCGGACCAGGGGCTCGCCTTCGACGTCGCCGTACACGTTGGCACGTTGTTCGCGCGTCGTCGCCTATTTCCGCGCGCGAGCTCGTCGCGATGACCCGCGCATTCTTCGGCTCGCTCACGGGCCGCGGGCTGACGCCCGACGCGCGCCTCGCCTGGTGCGTCCTGCTCGGCACGATCCCGGTGGGCCTCGTCGGCCTCGCCTTCGGCGACCTGATCGAGGAGAAGCTCCGCAATCCGGTCGCCGTCGCGACGATGCTGTCCGTCTTCGGCGCGCTCATGTGGCTCGCGGACCGGTTCGGCCGCAGCGAGCGCGACGAATATTCCGTCGGCTGGCGCGACGCGATCCTGATCGGCAGCGCGCAGGCGCTTGCCCTGATGCCGGGCACTTCGCGTTCGGGCATCACCATGACGATGGCGCGGACGCTCGGACTCACGCGCGAGGGCGCGGCGCGCTTCTCGTTCCTGCTCGCGGTGCCGGGCATCGCGATGGCGGGTGCCTACGAGGGGCTGAAGGTCGCGATGGACGAGAGCCTCGCCGTGGACTGGCCCGTGGTCGGCCTCGGCGTCGCGGTCGCGGCAGTGACCGGCTATCTCTGCATCGCCTGGCTTCTGCGCGTGATCAACCGCATCGGGCTCGGGCCTTTCGCGATCTACCGCTTCCTCGTCGCCGGGCTCCTGTTCTGGATCTTTGCCTGATCAGGCGCCGGCTTTCAGCGCCGCGAGCCGGCGGCGCCGCAGCAGCTCCCCGATCTTGTCGCCCGTGAGTCCCTCGCGGTCGGCGTCCGTGAGCGTGATCGCCATGGCCTGCTCCTGTGCACGGCGCAGGAGCGCGGCCTGCGGATACGGTCGGTCGCGAAAGCCGCCGCGCCCGCGGTAGTCCGCCTCGCAGGCGATAAGCAATTCCTGGAAACGCTCCGGCCGGCGAAAGGCGTCGCAGGACTCGAGCAGCTCGAGGATCGTGCGCGGCCGCAATTCCTCCGCGCGGTGGGCGAGGCCGTGCCAGCGCGCGGCGAGCACGGCGAGGTCGCGGTAATCCGTCGGCACGCGCAGGCGCGCCGCCACCGCTTCCACCAGTTTGGCGCCGGATTCCTCGTGGCGGATGTGGCGCGGCCACTGCGAGCGCGGCGTGCGTCCCTTGCCGAGGTCGTGCATCAGCGCCGCGAAGCGGATGCGCGGCTCGGGCGTCAATGAAGCCGCCGCCTGCATCACGAGTTCCATGTGCAGCCCGGTGTCGATCTCCGGGTGCCATTTTTCGGGCTGCGGCACGCCGTAGAGCGCATCGAGCTCCGGGAAGATCCGCGCGAGCGCACCCGAGGCGCGCAGCGCGCGCAGCCACGCAGCGGGCGCAGGCTCGCCGAGCGCGCGCTCCGTCTCCTGCCAGATGCGCTCGGGCACGAGCGCGTCCGCCTCGCCCGCGGCCACCATCGCGCGCATGCGCGCGGCCGTCTCCGGTGCGATGGTGAAGCCGAGCGGCTCGAAGCGCGCAAGGAAGCGCGCGACGCGCAGGATCCGCACCGGGTCCTCGTTGAAGGCATCGGACACGTGCCGCAGCTTCCGCGCCTCGAGGTCCGCGCGCCCGCCGTGCGGGTCGATCAGCGTGCCATCGGCATCGCGCGCGATCGCGTTGATGGTGAGGTCGCGGCGCTTGAGGTCGTCCTCGAGCGTGACGTCGGGCGAGTAATGCAGTTCGAAGCCGCGGTAGCCGGGGCCGGTCTTGCGCTCGGTGCGCGCGAGGGCATGTTCCTCGCGGGTCTCGGGGTGCAGGAAGACCGGGAAGTCGCGGCCGACCTGGCGGTAGCCGAGGTCCAGCATCTGCTGCGGCGTCGCGCCGACCACGACCCAGTCGCGCTCGCCGACCGGCCGGCCGAGCAGCTCATCGCGAACCGCGCCGCCGACCAGATAGACTTTCATCGCATCATGTTACGCGATTCCCCGTGCCGCCCGATCCGGCTGCTCGCCGCCGGCGCGGCTTGCGTCGCGCTCTCCGGCTGCTACTACATGCACCTCGCCGAGGGGCAGATGGAGATGAACCGCAAGCGCGAGCCGATCGAGGACGTGATCGCAAGCCCGGACACGGATGCGACGCTGCGCCGCCGGCTCGAGCTCGCCGCGCGCGCGCGCGACTTTGCGATGAGCGACCTCGGCCTCCCGGACAACGGCAGCTACCGCACTTACGCCGACCTCGGCCGGCGCTACGTCACCTGGAACCTGTTTGCGGCGCCCGAGTTTTCGGTCAAGCCGAAGGAGTGGTGTTTTCCGATCGCGGGCTGCGTGAGCTATCGCGGCTACTTCGACGAGGCGCGCGCGACGCGAGAAGCCGGGAAGGTGCGCGGGAAGGGCTATGACGTCTTCGTCGGCCCGTCCATCGCCTATTCGACGCTCGGGCACCTGCGCGACCCGGTGCTGAACACGATGTTCGGCTACGGGGACTCGGAACTCGCGGCCTTCATCTTTCACGAGCTCGCGCACCAGGAGGTCTATGCGCCGGGAGACAGCGACTTCAACGAGGCCTTCGCCACCGTGGTCGAGACCGAAGGCCTGGAGCGCTGGCTCGCCCACGAAAACCGCTCCGCCGATCTCGACAAGTTCCTCGCGGCGAGGAAGGGCGAGCGCGAAGCCGCGGACCGCATGGTCGCAACGCGGCATGAACTCGCCTCGCTCTATCGCGAAAAACTCGATCCGGCCGTCATGCGCGAGCGCAAGGCCGCCGAGTTCGCGAAGCTCCGCGACTCACTCACCTCCGGCGGCCACCCCGTCATCCGGCGACTTCAACAACGCCCGTCTCGTCGCAGTCGCCACCTATGAACGCTGCGTTCCGGCACTGCGCGCCGAACTCGACAAGGTCGGCAACGACCTTCCGGCCTTCTACGCCGCGATGACCACACTCGCTCACGATACCGTCGCCCGCGCTCAAATCTGTCCACCGTCCTGATCCGATTCCGGCTAAACATTTCGGCGCGGCGAGCGAGGTGGCGGGGTGTCCCCGAGCGGAGCTTAAGGATTTCGCGCAGCGAGGGGACACCCCGCCGGATCCCGCTCGCCGCGCGGGCGAGTGCTTCCCGGATTTCGATAAAGCGGGCTATCAGATCAGATAGCTCGGCAGGATGGCTTCGAGCGGCTGCGGCCGGATGCCGAGACGTGCAAGGCCATTGACCTTGCAGACGCTGTCGACCAGCAGCGACTTGTAGTTGTCGGTCGAGAACGGCTTGCCGGGAACGAAGTCGCAAATCGCGGCCTGCAGGCGCGCCGCGACGTCCGGAATGCCGATCACGGCGCGGGCGAGGCCGAGGCGATCGCGAACAAGCGTGACGATCTCGCGCAGCGTCATGCGCTCGGGTCCGCAGAGCTCGTAGATCTCGCCCGCGGTGCCGTCGTCCGCGAGCGCGCGCTGCATCGACGCGACGACGTCCCCGATCCAGACCGGTGCGAAGCGCGCGCCCGGCCGCGCGAGCGGCAGGCCGAGCGGAATCGCGCGCAGGAGCCGCGCAAACCGGTTCACGAAGTCGTCGTGCGGCCCGAAGATCACGGACGGCTGGAAAATGGTCCAGGCGAGGTCCGGGCCGCATTCCTCGCGCACGATGCGCTCGCCGCGGCCCTTGCTCTTGAGGTAGTGGCTGGGGCCGCTGTCCGCGTCCGCATTGAGCGCGCTCATGTGCAGGAGCCGGTCCACCCGCTGGCGCCGGCAGGCCTCGACGAGACTCCGCACGAGGTCGACGTGCGCGCGCGTGAACCCGCTGCCGCCGCGGCCGCGCTCGTTCAGGATGCCGACGAGGTTCACCACCGCCCGCTGGCCGGCGCAGAGCGCGGCAAGCTGCACCGGGTCGTGCACGTTCGCCGCGACCAGCCTGACCGAGGGTAACGGGCCGAGGTGGCGTGCCCTGGCGGGGTCGCGGGTCGGGACGGTGATGCGCCAGCCGTCGCGGGCGAGCGCCGAGCACAAATGCGTTCCCACGAATCCCGATCCGCCGAGCACGCAGATCGATCGAGCTGCCATCACCTGATTATAGGTCCGGCGGTGAAATCACGCGGCGCAGGGCCCGCGCGCGAACTTCGCCGGCGGGACCACCTTCGCTCGCTCAGAAGACGGACATTCGCTCGCTCGGGGTCCCGCAACGGCTCGTGCGCGCGCGGACGAGCGCCGGGCGGGTCCCCGAGCGAGCGAATGCGGTCGCCGCCCTGAGCGAGCGAGGGTCCCCGCCCGGCGCGAAGGCCGCGCTAGCCGCCGGTCCGGGTCAGCGGAGCGGGAGCAGGAGGACCTGGTTGCCGCGACGCAGCTGCACGAGCATCGAGGCCTGGCCCTTCGCGGCGTCTCGCAGCTGGGCGAGCGTCGAGACGCGCTGGCGGTTGACCGCGATGATGCGGTCGTCCGCGAGCAGGCCCGCCTGCGCGGCCGGGCTGCCCGGCGCGACCGAGCGGATGCTGATGCCGCCGGCCGCGTCTTCGGCGACCTCGACGAGCTCGGCGCCCGCGAGCGCGGGGTGGATCGACTCGGCGTTCGAGACCTGCACCGGCTCCTTGAGCACGGCCGTCACGGTCTTCGGCTTGCCCTCCCGCAGGAGGCCGATGCTGACGGACTCGCCGACCTTCAGCATGCCGATGGTGTTGCGCAGTTCTGAATTGGTCTTGATCGGCTGTCCGCGCACCGAGTTGATCAGGTCGCTGACCTCGATGCCGGCGCGCGCCGCGGCCGAGCCCTCGGCGACCTGGGTCACGAGCGCGCCCTGGGCGTCGTCGGGCAACGCGAGGCTCTTCCTGAACTCCGGCGTCAGGGTGATGGTGACGACGCCAAGCTGGCCGCGATTGACCTGCCCGGACTCGATCAGCTGCTCCATGATCGAGCGGACCATGTTCGACGGGATCGCGAAGCCGATGCCGATGTTGCCGCCGCTCTGCGACAGGATCACGGAGTTGATGCCGACCAGGTCGCCGTCGAGGCCGACCAGCGCGCCGCCCGAATTGCCGGGGTTGATCGCGGCGTCGGTCTGGATGAAGTCCTCGAGGCCGTCGCGGCTGATGCCGGTGCGGCCGAGCGCGCTGACGATGCCGGAGGTGACGGTGTGCTGCAGGCCGAAGGGATTGCCGATCGCGATCACGAAGTCCCCGACCTGGAGCTTCGAGGAGTCGGCGAGGTGCATCTCGGCGGGCAGCGCCGCGTCCTTGACCCGCACCACCGCGACGTCCGAGCGCTCGTCGGCGCCGACGACTTCAGCCTTGAGTTCGACGTCGTCCATCAGCGTCACGGTGATCTCGGTGGCGTTCTTGACGACGTGCGCGTTCGTCACGATGTAGCCGTTCTTCGCATCGACGATGACGCCTGAGCCTGCGCTCCGGAATTCGCGGTCGCGCTGCTGCGCGTCCGGCGGCAGGCCGAAAAAGCGGCGGAAGCCGGGGTCGTCGAAGAACGGATTGCGCGGCGCGGCGACCGTGCCCTTGACGCCGATGTTCACGACCGCGGGCGCGGCCCGCTTGATCACGGGCGCGAACGAAGGCAGCGCGTTCTGCGCCAAAACAGGCGCGGAAAGCGCGAATGCGGTGCTCGCTGCGAGGGCCGCGAAGAATTTGTTCATGGAATACAACCTCGGTGGGGCGCGAAGTCTGACCGGGTGCGAGTCGCACAAGTTCCAACGCGCGCGAGCCTTGTTTTTCCGGCGTGCGAGCGCGTCCGTGTACAAACTGTGCATATTTTGTGGCATTTTTCTGCATACCACATGTTGTGTTGCGCAGAAATTGGCGCCGACTGCCGGACAGGCCGGGGTCTGGTCGGAATTAACCTGAGATGAAAGTCATAACATATTGAAAAAAAAGAGTATTTATTCACGTATTTTTTCCATAAGGAAATCCTTGACACACCGGCCGCGCGGAAATAATTTCGCAACCCTGACACAAGATCTTGTGGTTGCCGGTCGAGGGGCGGGTTAGGCCGGCAGAAGAGTCAGGGAGCCACGTGAAATCGCAGTCAGGCGGCGCCGGGAAGCGCCTGCCCGGGTGAGATTTCTCCGGCGAATCCGTAATTGGGCCGGGACGAGGGGAGCGGCAAAGAGAAAATGAGCACAGCGGTCAGGATCGAGCACAAAGACGTCGAAGAGATTCCGTTCCAGGAAGCGTCGCTCGACATATGGGACCGGAAATACCGGTTGACCGCCAAGGATGGCACGCCGATCGACGAGACGATGGACGACACGCTGGCGCGCGTCGCGAAAACCCTGGCAGACGTCGAAGAGCCCGCGCAGCGCGAAGCGCTGTACGAGCGTTTCCTCTGGGCGCTGCGCAAGGGCGCGATCCCGGCGGGCCGCATCATGTCGAACGCGGGCGCGCTCGCGCACAAGCCGGCGACCTCGACGATCAACTGCACCGTGTCCGGAACGATCCGCGACTCGATGGACGACATCCTCAACAAGGTGCACGAGGCCGGCCTCACGCTGAAGGCCGGTTGCGGCATCGGCTATGAATTCTCGACGCTCCGGCCGCGCGGCGCCTATGTCGCGGGCGCCGGCGCGCATACCTCCGGCCCGATGTCCTTCATGGATATCTACGACCGCATGTGCTTCACGGTGTCCTCGGCGGGCGGCCGCCGCGGCGCGCAGATGGGCACCTTCGACGTCGGCCATCCGGACACGATCGACTTCATCCGCGCCAAGCGCGAGAACGGCCGCCTCCGGCAGTTCAACCTGTCGCTGCTCGTGACCGACGAGTTCATCGAGGCGGTGCGCGGCGACCGCGAGTGGAAGCTTGCCTTCCCGCTGTCGCTGCGCGAATACGACCCGGAGCAGCACGACGTGCACGATCCGCTCGCCTTCGTCTGGCGCGAGTGGCCGGACGCGGAGGGCTACGTCTCGAACGAGGAAGGCCTGGTCGCCTGCAAGATCTACAAGACGCTCCCGGCCCAGCGGCTGTGGGACGTCATCATGGCCTCGACCTACGACTTCGCCGAGCCCGGCTTCGTCCTGATCGACCGCGTCAACGAGATGAACAACAACTGGTGGTGCGAGAACATCCGCGCCACCAACCCCTGCGGCGAGCAGCCGCTGCCGCCCTACGGTTCCTG
Organism: uncultured Gammaproteobacteria bacterium; assembly: GCA_963747035.1. Taxonomy (GTDB): domain Bacteria; phylum Pseudomonadota; class Gammaproteobacteria; order Steroidobacterales; family Steroidobacteraceae; genus SCUD01. The sequence continues at coordinate 73,314 of CAVVDL010000014.1, read as the reverse complement.
CCTGCTCGGCTCGGTGAACCTGACGCGCTTCGTGAACCGGCCGTTCACGGAGGAGGCGAGCTTCGACTGGAACGAGTACCGCGAGGTCGTGCGCGTCTTCACCCGCATGCTCGACAACGTGGTCGAGATCAACGGCCTGCCGCTCGGCCGGCAGCGCGACGAGATCGTGCGGAAGCGCCGCCACGGCATGGGCTTCCTGGGCCTGGGCTCGACCATCACGATGCTCGGCATGAAGTACGGCTCGCCGGAGTCGGTCGCGTTCACCGACAACGTGTCGCGCGAGATGGCGATCGCGGGCTGGGAGGCGGGCCTCGAGCTCGCGCGCGAGAAGGGCCCGGCACCGATCATGAACGAGGAATTCACGGTCACGCGCGCGATGCTGCGCAAGCGCCCCGAGATGGCGCGCGACGGCTGGAAGGTCGGCGACCGCGTGGCGGGCCGCATCCTGCACGCGCGCTACAGCCGCTACATGCGCCGGCTCGCGGAAGTCGCGCCCGAGCTCGTGAAGCAGATCGAGTCTGGTCGGCGCGCGCTTCACGCACCACAGCTCGATTGCGCCGACGGGCACGATCTCGCTCTCGCTCGCGAACAATGCGTCGAACGGCATCGAGCCCTCGTTCGCGCACCACTATTTCAGGAACGTGATCCGCGAGGGCAAGAAGTCGAAGGAGCGCGTGGACGTCTATTCCTTCGAGCTGCTCGCCTACCGCGAGCTCGTGAACCCGCGCGCGATTCCGGGCTCGACGAACGCCGCCGAGGCGCTGCCGGAATACTTCGTCACGGCCGACAGCATCGGCCCGCGCGAGCACGTCGAGATCCAGGCGGCGGCCCAGAAGTGGGTGGACTCCTCGATCTCGAAGACCGCGAACGTGCCGACCGACTTCCGCTACGAGGAGTTCAAGGACATCTACCTCTACGCCCACGAGAAGGGCCTGAAGGGCTGCACCACCTTCCGCTTCAACCCCGAGGCGCACCAGGGCGTGCTGGTGAAAGAGGACGACCTCAAGAACACGACCTACGTGTTCGTGCAGGAGGACGGCAGCGAGATCGAGGTCCGGGGCGACGAGGAGATCGAGTACGACGGCGAGGTGCACACCGCCGCCAACCTGTATGACGCGCTGAAGGAAGGCTATTACGGCCGTTTCTGAGCGCCGCGAGGAACCCATGAGCCGCATCAAGATCGAGCAGAAGATCGTCAAGTACCGCGTGCAGAAGCCCGAGGCGGAGAAGCCGGAGGCCGAGCGCCCGGCGAAAGACGCGCGCGAGGGCAAGGTCCGCAAGGACGGCGGCGGCAAGGTCGTGTGGATGCACGAGAAGCTCGAGCGCCCCGAGGTGCTGATCGGCTCGACCTACAAGATCAAGACGCCGGTCTCCGACCACGCGATGTACCTGACGATCAACGACATCATGCTGAACGAGGGCACCGAGCACGAGCACCGGCGCCCGTTCGAGATCTTCATCAACTCGAAGAACCTCGATCACTTCCAGTGGATCGTCGCGCTGACGCGGATCATCTCGGCGGTGTTCAGGAAGGGCGGCGACGTCGCCTTCCTGACCGAGGAGCTGAAGGCGGTATTCGACCCGCGCGGCGGCTACTGGCAGCCGGGCGGCAAGTTCATGCCCTCGATCGTCGCCGAGATCGGCTACGTCGTGGAGCGCCACCTGCAGACGATCGGATTGATGCAGAAGCCGGGCATGGACGATTCGCAGCGGCTCCTGGTCGAGTCGAAGCGCAAGGAGTGGGAGCTGCGCAACAGCAGCAGGACGCCTTCGCGCAGTCGAGCTACCCCGAGGGCGCGCAGCTGTGCGTGAAGTGCAACACCGCCGCGCTCGTGATGATGGACGGCTGCATGACCTGCCTCTCCTGCGGCGACTCGAAGTGCGGGTGACGACTGGATACTTTTCTCACGCGCCAGCCGGGTCCCCGCCCGGCGGCTCCTGACAACAGGAGCTGCGCGTGACCTCCCAGGCGGCCTTCGGGCCGCCTTTTTTCCGATGGTGCCGGGTCGTACATTTCGTACATATGCTGCGAAAGCAGATTACCTACCGGGCCGCGCGCGATCGCAAATGTACGAAATGTACGACCCGGCACCTCTTGCCGCTGGCGGCGCTGCTGGCGTCGGGTTGTGCCACCGAGCGCGCCTACGAAGGACCGCCGCTTTCCGCCGCTGAGCGCGTGATCGTGCGTGCCGACCCGGTCGTGAGCGCGGGTTCGCCGATCCAGATCCGCATCCGCCAGGTCGACGGGCACGATGTCGGGCTCTCCGCGAGCAAGGTCGAGCTGCCGCCGGGCAAGCATGCCCTGGTCGTGGACTGCCGCATCGCGGAGACCGGCTCGGTGCGCCGGTTCACGCTCGAGGAGGAGCTGATTGCCGGCGGGCACTACCGGGTCGTCGCCGACACGACGGGGCGAAATTGTGAAGCGGTCGCGTTGATCGGCGACTGATCCGACCGTTCCGGCGCGGGGCGTTATAATGTCTCGCGAATGTATCGCAAGTTGTTGATTTCGATCGTTGCCGCGGCGCTCTTCGCGCCGCTCGCCGGCGCCGACTCCATGACCGGGCTCGCCGGTCCCGCGGGCATGATCCAGCCCGTGGATCGCGTCATCGTGCACAAGGCGACGCGCAAGATGGAGCTCTTCCGCGGCGGTGCCATCGTCGCGAGCTACAAGGTCTCGCTGGGACTCGTGCCGACCGGGCAGAAGCAACGGGAGGGCGATTACCGCACGCCCGAAGGCTTTTACCGCCTCACGCGCCGCAACGCGCAGAGCGACTTCTTCCTCGCCGTGCAGGTTTCCTATCCCGAGTCCACCGACATGGTGCTGGCCCGCCGGCACGGCTGGGCGCCCGGCGGCTCGATCATGGTGCATGGCCTGCCGAACATCATGAAGTATCCGCGTGACCGCTACCTCAACAACGACTGGACCGACGGCTGCATCGCGCTGTCGAACGAGGACATGCTCGATTTCTGGCTGCTGACGGGACTCGGGACGCCGATCGAGATCCGCCCGTGAGCGGAAATCCCGGGATCGACCTCTCGGCAGTCGTGCATGCACGGGTGTCGCCGAAGGGCGTGCTCGACAACCTCTCGCAGCAGGAAGTCGACAAGCTCCTCGACCGCGGCCAGGGCGGCCTCTATCCGCTCTTCCGCCGCTGCGCGCTCGCGGTGCTGAATTCCGGCACGCTGATCGACGACGCGCGCCTGATCTTCGACGCGTACAAGGACTTCGAGATTCGCATCGTGCGCGAGCCCTGGGGCATCAAGCTCGAGATGCAGCACGCGCCGGGCAGCGCCTTCGTCGACGGCGAGATGATCCGGGGCGTCAAGGAGCACCTGTTCTCGGTGCTGCGCGACATCGTCTACACGCACAACGAGATCGTCGCGCGCTTCGACCTCGAGGATTCCGCGAGCATCACGAACGCGATCTTCTGCATCCTCCGCAACGCCCGCGCGCTCGACCACAAGGGCCGGCCCGACCTCGTCGTGTGCTGGGGCGGGCACTCGATCCCGCGCGAGGAATACGACTACACCAAGCAGGTCGGCTACGAGCTGGGCCTGCGGGGCCTCTCGGTCTGCACCGGCTGCGGCCCGGGCGCCATGAAGGGCCCGATGAAGGGCGCGACCATCGGCCACTCCAAGCAGCGCATCAAGGACGGCCGCTACATCGGCATCACCGAGCCCGGGATCATCGCGGCGGAGCCGCCGAACCCGATCGTGAACCAGCTCGTGATCATGCCGGACATCGAGAAGCGCCTCGAAGCCTTCGTGCGCCTGTGCCACGGCATCGTCGTGTTCCCGGGCGGCGCCGGGACGGCCGAGGAGATCCTCTACCTGCTCGGCATCCTGCTCGACCCGGCGAACGCAAACCAGCAGCTGCCGCTCGTCTTCACCGGCCCGCGCGAGAGCGCGGGCTACTTCCGCCAGCTCGACCGCTTCATCGCGCTGACGCTCGGCGCCGAGGCGCAGCAGCGCTACCGCATCATCGTGGACGACCCGGCCGAGGTCGCGCGCGAGATGCAGCGCGGCTTCGACACGGTGCGCCGCTCGCGCCGGCGCGCCGGCGATGCCTACAACTACAACTGGCTGCTGCGGATCCCGCGCGAGTTCCAGCAGCCCTTCGAGGTGAGCCACGAGGCGATGGCGGCGCTCACCCTCTCGATGGACCAGCCCGTGCACCAGCGCGCGGCGAACCTGCGCCGCGCGTTTTCCGGCATCGTCGCCGGCAACGTGAAGGAACGCGGCCTGCGCCTGATCGAGGAAAAGGGCCCGTTCGAGATCCACGCGGCGCGCGAGATCGCAGAGCCCCTCGACGAGCTCCTGCGCGGCTTCGTGGCCCAGCGGCGCATGAAGCTGGTCGGGGAATACCGCCCGAGCTACCGCATCGTCTGATTGCGCAGGTAGCCCGGCTCCTCGCCCCGGGACCTGTGATGCAGTTCCTGTTTGCACTGCCCCCCGGCGCGTAAGTTGCGGGGCATGAAGCCAATTCAGGTCTCTCTCCTGTGAGCGACATCAAGGTGACGCCGCCCGAGAGCGGCGACCGCAACGCCCAGGAACCCGTGCCGCCGCGCCTGCCGCGCCGCACCTCCGTCAGCCGCCACGGCGCGATCTCGCGCGAGCTGACGAAGTACTCCAACTACAAGACCTGGGCCGAGAAGGCGCGCGGCGCCTTCGCGGCCGATGGCGAAGTCCCGGGCGCGAACGGCGCCAACCACTCGCGGCGTTCCTCGGACCGCTGAGGCCACCGTGGAGCGGATCGCCCAGCTGTTCGACGAGATCGAGGATTTCCTTTCCGTGCTGCGTCAGCAGCTCGGCCTCTGGCCCGCCGACTGACTCCCGACCTCGAACGAAGGCACGAAGGGGACTGTCCCCTTTAACACCGCGCCTTCAGTGATTCTCGGGAAAGCCTTTCGTTAAAGGGGACTGTCCCCTCCTAAAGCGCTGTCACTGCTATCTTTGCGTCATGGGACAACCGCCCCCCGACGCCAACCATCGTTACCTTCTGACGCGCTGCCGCGTACTGGCACTCGTTGACGGCCCTCGCGGCCTGCGGCATCGCATCTGCCGCGCTTGCTGAGGCGCCTGCGACTTCGCCGCCGGTCACGCCGCCCGCGGCTGCGGCGCCGGAAGCGGCGGTCCTCGTGACCGACCTCGTGAAGGGCGTCGGCGACGAGGCCTTCCCGGGCATGGTCGTCATCGTCCACTACACCGGCTGGCTCTACGACCCGAACGCGAAAGACTTCCGCGGCCGCCAGTTCGACAGTTCGCGCGAGCGCGGGCAGCCGTTTTCCTTTCACCTCGGCTCGGGCCACGTGATCCGCGGCTGGGAGCAGGGCATCCCCGGCATGAAAGTCGGCGGCACGCGCCGCCTCGTCATTCCGCCCGAGCTCGCCTACGGCAGCGCGGGCGCCGGCAATGGCGTGATCCCGCCGGGCGCGACGCTCCTGTTCGAGGTCGAGCTGCTCGCCGTCGAGACCGTCACGCTGCACGAACAACAGTAAGCTTCACCGAGGTCTGCATGCGCATTTCACTCCGCCTGGCGGCCCTGGCCGCGCTCCTGCCTGCGGCCGCGTCCGCGGCGACGCTGATCCACGCCGGCCGCCTCATCGACGGCGTGGGCAACTCGCCGCGCGAGCGCGTCACGATCGTCGTGGACGGCGACCACATCCGCTCCATCGACTCCGGTTTCGCGGCTCCCGCCAGCGGCGACGAGGTCGTGGACCTGTCGGGCGCAACGGTGCTGCCGGGCTTCATGGACATGCACGTGCACCTGACGGGCGAACAGAGCCGCACGAGCGAGCTCGACAACTTCAAGAATGGCGAGGCGGACGACGCCTACGATTCGGTCGTCTTCGCCGAACGCACGCTGATGGCGGGCTTCACGACGGTGCGCAACCTCGGCGACCAGTGGAACGTCTCGATTGCGCTCCGGCGCGCGATCGCCGCGGGCAAGATCAAGGGACCGCGCATCTTCACCGCCGGCCGCGCGATCGGCACGCGGGGCGGCCACGCCGACGCGAGCAATTCCTGGGGCCCGTACCTCTCCAGCGACGACCCGCGGCTCAACACCGTCTGCAACGGTCCGGACAGCTGCCGCGAGGCCGTGCGCCAGCGCTACAAGGACGGCGCCGACTCGATCAAGATCACCGCGACGGGCGGCGTGCTCTCGATCGCGAAATCCGGCAGCGCGCCGCAGTTCACCGACGAGGAGATCGCCGCGATCGTCTCGACCGCCCACGACTACGGCATGAAGGTCGCGGCGCACGCGCATGGCGCCGAGGGCATCAAGCGCGCCGTCCGGAACGGCGTGGACTCCATCGAGCACGGCACTTTCATGGACGACGAGTGCATCCGGCTCATGAAGGAGCACGGCACGCACTACGTGCCGACGATCTCGGCCGGCCGCTTTGTCTATGAACACGCCCAGGACCCGGACTACTTCCCGGCCATCGTGCGGCCGAAGGCGCTGGCCGTGGGCCCCCAGATCCAGGCGACCTTCGGCAAGGCCTGGAAGGCGGGCGTCACGATCATGTTCGGCACGGACACCGGCGTCGGGCCGCACGGCAGCAATGGCAAGGAATTCGGCTACATGGTGGAGGCGGGCATGCCGGTCATGGACGCGATCCGTTCGGCGACGATGGTCCCGGCGAAGTACCTCGGCGTCGACGACAAGCTCGGCAGCCTCGAAGCCGGCAAGATCGCCGACATCGTCGCCGTGCCCGGCGACCCGATCGCCGACGTGCATACCCTCGAGCACGTGTCGTTCGTGATGAAAGAAGGCGTCATCTACAAGCGGTGAGCGCGTTTGCGTGGCGCCTGCGCGCGCATGGCCTCGCCGGATCGCGCGCGCAGGAAGACAAGTGACATCACCCGTACTCAACACTGAGAAAGTCGTCATCGACGGGCCGGCCGGCGCGATCGAAGCGATGATCGAGCGACCGGCGGACGCGCGCGCGGACATCGTCGCCGTGTGTTGCCATCCTCATCCGCTGTACGGCGGGGCGATGCAGAACAAGGTTGTGCACACGATGGCGCGGGCGTGCCAGGACCAGAGCGTCACGACCGTGCGATTCAATTTCCGTGGCGTCGGTGCGAGCGCGGGCGTGCACGACGACGGTGTCGGCGAGAGCGACGACGCGGCGGCGGTTGCGGACTGGGCGCGGCAGGCGACGGGCGCAGGCCGGCTCTGGTCGCTCGGCTTCTCGTTCGGCGGATTCGTCGCCTACCGACTGGCGACGCTGCGCAACGCGTCTGCGCTCGTGACGGTCGCGCCGCCAGTGCAGCGCTTCGACTTCGCGAAGCTGCCCGTGCCGGGCTGTCCCTGGTACGTGGCCCAGGGCGACGCCGACGACCTGGTGGACCACGAGCGCGTGCTCGCCTGGACGCGCACGGTCAGCCCGCCGCCGGAAGTGAAGATCCTTCCGGGCGCCGAGCATTTCTTTCATGGAAGACTGACGGAGCTGCGATCCCTGCTGGGAGGCTGGCTCGCCGCGCGCGCGGCTGAAAACCCCTGAAAAACGAACGGGGCGGCCGAGCCGCCCCGTCTGCTTTCGAACTTGAAAACGGATGGGCCGGCTTACGCCACCATCTCGTTGAGGTTCTTGAGGGCGCGGATACGCACCTTCTTCGAGGCCGGCTTGGCCTTGATCATCATCTTCTCGCCCGTGAAGGGGTTGACGCCTTCGCGCGCCTTGGTGGCGGCCTTCTTCACGACCCGCATCTTGCAGGTGCCGGGAAGCGTGAACACGCCGTGGCTCTTCAGCGACTTCTTCATCTGGTCGCCGAGCGCCTCGAGAACGCCGTTGACCTGCTTCTTGCTAAGGTCCGCCTTGGCAGCGACCGCCGCAACGATCTGCGACTTCGTCGGAGCCGCATTCTTTTTCGCCATTGAGTTGTCTCCTGTGGTTCCCAAAATCGACGGGGCGATCCCGCCAAATCAATTCCGGCGCGCACCATAACACGGAAAATCCCGCTGCATAAGAGGGTCAACTGCGATTTTGAGCGGTTTTTTACGGGTTGCGCGACGGTCCGAAATTCAGTCGAGACGAAACTCCCGTGTCAAGCGGGCGCGAAGCTCCGGGCCCGCGGGCGTTGCGCGCGCACGAATCTCGATCGTGAGCGGCACGCGATGCGGCACCTGCAGCGTCGCGAGCCAGGTCGGGCGGCCGGCTTCGTCGCGTCGCGTGAGCGAGAGCGGCTCGCGCTCGCCGGTCAGGAAGACCGCGACCGCCTCGATCTCGGGCGCGTCGACGGGAGGCGCCTCGCGCTCATCGCTCGGCGCGAGCGTGAGCGCGAGGACAGCTAGATTGCGTCTAGGCTGGATGCCGTAACTGCCCGCAATCCCAGAGGGCAGGTCGCGTGAAAGCGTGAGCGCGTAGTAGAGCCGGTACGCGCCGGCCTCGGTGAAGCCAGGGTCCACGTAGGGCGGCGCCTCAGGCACGGGCCCGGGCTCGCCGCCGCAGCCTGCGATCAGGCTGCAGGCGACCGCCGCGGCCATGACGCGCGGGCCGCATTCGAATGGCGCAAAAACCGCCGGAATTGCGACGTTTTTGCCATGGCGGGGCGGCTGTTGCCTGTGGCCCACGGCCGGTCCCGGAGCCTCGGCAATGGCATCGTCAGTGGATCAGGATCCGAAGCGCCGTGAGGCCGAGGATCGCGACGAGCGGGGAGAAGTCGATGCCGCCGACGACCGGCAGCACCCGCCGCAGCGGCCGCAGCACGGGCTCGCAGAGGGCGGCGAGCAGGGCGGTCGCCGGGCTTCGCACGCCCGGCGCGATGAAGGAGAGGGCGGCGTAGACGAAGATCAGGATCGTGTAGAGCAGGAGCGCCGCAAGCGCGAGTGCGCGAACGGAGGCGATCGCGAGCGACACGAACGGGAAGATGACGCCCGTGCGCACGCGGAACAGGACCAGCGTCGCGACCAGCTGCACGGCGAGCAGTGCGACGAGCGAGGCCGTATCGAAGCGGCCTGCTGCCGGCACGATCCTCCGAAGGGGAAGCACGAGCCAGTTGGTCAGCGCGACGACCGCCTGTGCGAGCGGGTTCCGGAAGTCGGCGCGCACGAGCTGGAGCAGCACGCGCAGCAGGAACGCGAAGACCGCGAAGCTGAGGATCGAGTCGAGGAGGAAGTAGAGCGCGTCCACGGACCGATTCTAAACGCGCTCGCCGAAGATCGCCGTGCCGATGCGGACGTGGGTCGCTCCCTCGGCGATCGCGGCCGCGAAATCGCCGCTCATGCCCATCGAGAGGGCATCGAGGCGATGCCCCGCGGCATTCAGCCGCTCGAGCAGGCCGCGCAGCTCCGCAAACCAGTGGCGCTGGCGCGCAGGGATCCGTTTCCTGCGGGCGGCAGGCCCATGAGGCCGCGGAGCCGGAGTCGCGGCAGGGCCGCGATCGCGTCGGCGAGCGCGGGCAGTCCCGCGGCTGCAACGCCCGACTTCGTCGCCTCGCCGCCGAGCTGGACCTGGATGCAGACGGAAAGCGGAGGCGCGGAGTCGGGCCGCTGGGCGGAGAGCCGCTCGGCGATCCGCAGCCGGTCGAGCGCATGCACCCAGTCAAAGAGCGCCGCCGCTTCGCGCGTCTTGTTGGTCTGCAGCGCGCCGATGAAGTGGCGGCCAAAGGCCCGGCCGGCGAGCGCCCCGAAATGCGCGCGCGCCTCCTGCAGGTAGTTCTCGCCGAGGTCGGCAAGGCCCGCGTCCAGTAGCGCGCACGATGCGCTCGATCGTCTGCGACTTGGCGACGCCGATCAGGGTGACGGAGGCGGGGTCGCGGCCCGCGGAAATCGCCGCGTCCGTGATGCGCTCCCGCACCGCGGCCAGCCTCTCAGCGGGATTCTGCGGAGCAGTTAACATATTGGTGTGCGGCGGTCGGGGATATACTGCCCCCGGTCCCGAAGCACCGCATTTCGCGGCGACGGGACCTTGTGTCGTGCACCGAGCCAGGGAGTCCTGATGGCCGTCGACATTGCCCAACTCTTGGCGTTCGCAGTCAAGAACAATGCGTCCGACCTCCACCTGTCCGCGGGCGTTCCGCCCATGATCCGCGTGGACGGCGACGTCAAACGCGTGAATATGCCGCCGCTGACGCACAAGGAAGTGCACAGCATGGTGTACGACATCATGAACGACAAGCAGCGGAAGGTCTTCGAGGAGTTCTTCGAGACCGACTTTTCGTTCGAGATCCCGAACCTCGCGCGCTTCCGCGTCAACGCCTTCAACCAGAACCGCGGCGCCGGCGCCGTGTTCCGCAACATCCCGTCGCTGATCAAGTCGCTGGACGACCTGAACGCGCCGAAAGTCTTCAAGGACCTGTGCCTGCTGCCGCGCGGACTCGTGCTCGTGACCGGCCCGACCGGCTCCGGCAAGTCGACGACGCTCGCGGGCATGGTCGACTACGTCAACATCAACCGTCCCGACCACATCATCACGATCGAGGACCCGATCGAGTTCGTGCACGAGTCGAAGCGCTGCCTGATCAACCAGCGCGAAGTGCACCGCGATACGCTCGGGTTCAGCGAGGCGCTGCGCTCGGCGCTGCGCGAGGACCCCGACGTCATCCTGGTCGGCGAAATGCGCGACCTCGAGACGATCCGGCTCGCGCTGACCGCGGCGGAGACCGGCCACCTCGTGTTCGGCACGCTGCACACGAGCTCGGCCGCCAAGACGGTCGACCGCATCGTGGACGTGTTCCCGTCGGCCGAGAAGGAAATGGTCCGGTCGATGCTCTCGGAATCGCTGCGTGCCGTCATCTCGCAGACCCTGCTGAAGCGCCTTGGCGGCGGCCGCATCGCCGCGCACGAGATCATGATTGCGACGCCGGCGATCCGGAACCTGATCCGCGAGAACAAGATTGCGCAGATGTACTCGTCGATCCAGACCGGCCAGGGGCAGGGCATGCAAACGCTCGACCAGTGCCTGACCGAGATGATCGCCAAGGGCCAGGTCTCCAAGGAAGAGGCCCGCTACAAGGCCGCGAACAAGGACACCGTGTAAAGGCGCCGCGCGCCGCTGGAGACAGGAATGGATCGCGAACAGGCAATCAGGCTGATGCAGGACCTGCTGCGGCGCATGGTGGACCGCAAGGGCTCAGACCTGTTCATCACCGCCGGCTTCCCGCCGGCGATCAAGATCGACGGCGAAGTGCGGCCGCAGACCGACAAGGTCCTCGCGCCCGAGCAGAGCGCCGTGCTCGTCCGCTCGATCATGAACGACCGCCAGACGCGCGAGTTCGACAGCAGCAAGGAGGCGAACTTCGCGATCGCCCCGCCCGGCATCGGCCGCTTCCGCGTCAGCGCCTTCGTGCAGCAGGGCCACACCGGCTGCGTGATCCGCCAGATCAACTCGACGATCCCGACGATCGAGGAACTCGAGCTGCCGCCGATCCTGAAGGACATCGTGATGTCCAAGCGCGGGCTCGTGATCGTGGTCGGCGCGACCGGCTCGGGCAAGTCCACGTCGCTCGCCGCGATGGTCGGCTACCGCAACGAGAAGACCCGCGGCCACATCGTGACGATCGAGGACCCGGTCGAGTACGTCCACACGCACCGCGGCTGCGTCGTCACGCACCGCGAGGTCGGCGTCGACACCGAGAGCTGGCATACGGCGCTCAAGAACACGCTGCGCCAGGCGCCCGACGTCATCATGATCGGCGAAATCCGCGACCGCGAGACGATGGAGTACGGCATCCAGTTCGCCGAGACCGGCCACCTCGTGCTCGCGACGCTGCACGCGAACAGCTCGAACCAGGCGCTCGACCGCATCATCAACTTCTTCCCCGAGGAGAAGCGCGAGCAGCTCCTCATGGACCTGTCGCTGAACATCCGCTCGATGATCTCGCAGCGCCTCGTGCCGCGCGAGAAGTCCGAGGGCCGCATCGCCGCGATGGAGATCATGATCGGCACGCCGCTCGTGGCGGACCTGATCTTCCGTGGCGAAGTCACCAAGATCAAGGAAGTGATGGCGCGGTCGAACCGCCTCGGCATGAAGACCTTCGACCAGGCGTTGTTCGACCTCTACGAGGCCGGCACCATTTCCTACGAGGAAGGCCTCAGGAACGCCGACTCGAAGAACGAGCTGCGGCTCCGGATCAAGCTCGAGAGCAAGCGCGAGGACCGGCTGCAGGCCGAGGCCTCGAGCACGTTGAGGATCGTCGATGAGTCAAACGACGGTAAAATCTACTAAGACCGAAGGCGAGCAGCCGGTCGCGGTCGATGTCGAGGCCCAGGACGGGCGCGTCAGCATCAAGCCGCTCCTCAAGCTGATGGCGGAGAAGAAGGCGTCCGACCTCTTCTTCACGTCGAACTCGCCCGTCAAGATCAAGATCGAGGGACTGATCTACCCGATCAACAAGCACGTCCTGAATGCCGAGACCGTGCGCGACATCGCCTACAGCCTCATGGGCGCCGAGCAGCTCGAGCACTTCCAGAACGAGCTCGAGATCGATTTCGCGATCTCCGAACCCGGCGTCGGCCGCTTCCGCGCCGCCGTGTTCTACCAGCGCGGCTTCCCCGCGATCGTGCTGCGCTACATCAGCGTGGACACGCCGAAGCTCGACCAGCTCGGGCTGCCGGACACGCTGCGCGAGCTCGCGATGCTGAAGCGCGGCCTCGTGCTGATGGTCGGCGCCACCGGCTCCGGCAAGTCCACGACGCTCGCGGCGATGATCAATCACCGCAACGAGAACTGCTCGGACCACATCCTCACGATCGAGGACCCGGTCGAGTTCCTGCACCAGAACCGCAAGGCGATCGTCAACCAGCGCGAGGTCGGCCTCGACACGCGCTCGTTCAGCCGGGCGCTCCGCGCCGCCATGCGCGCCGCGCCGGACGTGATCCTGATCGGCGAAATCCGCGACCGCGACACGATGGAGTCGGCGATCGCGCTGGCCGGCACCGGGCACCTCGCGATCGCGACGCTGCACGCGAACAACAGCGCCGAGACGCTCGACCGCATCATCAACCTGTTCCCGCGCGACCAGCACGCGCAGATCTTCCTCGACCTGTCGCAGTACCTGCGCGCGATCGTCTCGCAGCGCCTCGTGCGCGGCCGCAACAACAAGCGGGTCGCCGCGGTCGAGGTGATGCTGAACACGCCGCACATCCAGGACCTGATCAAGAAGGGCGACGTCATCGGCGTCAAGGAAGCGATGCTCTCGTCGAACGAGCGTGGCATCCAGAACTACGACTCGGCGCTGCTGCACCTCTACAAAGAGGGCCGGATCGACATCGAAGAAGCGCTGAACAACGCCGACTCGCGCACCAACCTCGAGGCCCGCATCAACTTCGGTTGACCGATTGCGCCGGCGCGGGCTTCGCGCCGGCGGGGACCCTCGCTCGCTCAGGGCGGCGACCGCATTCGCTCGCTCGGGGACCCGCCCGGCGCGCGCCCGCGCTGGCAGCGACCGCGTCGCGCGCGACGAGCCGTGGCGGGACCCCGGAGCGAGCGAATGTCCGGTCTTCTGAGCGAGCGAAGGTGGTCCCGCCGGCGCAGAGTCGCGCGCTGGAACTAGCTGTTGAAGACAGTGGCGGCGTCGAAGATCGGGCCGTCAACGCAGACGCGCTTCATGGCCGGACCGTCCGGCGTCTGGACGAGCACCGTGCAGCCGGCGCAGCCGCCGACACCGCAGGCCATGTTCTCCTCGAGCGACACCTGGCAGCGCACGCCGTGGCGGCGCGCGAGCGCGGCGACCGCGACCAGCATGCCGTGCGGGCCGCAGCTGAAGATCTCCGCTTCACGACGGTCGCCTGCGCCGAGCGAGCCGAGCCAGGCGTCGGCGAGTTCGGTGACGTAGCCGCGATGGCAGCCGGCGAAGCCGGCGAGGCTCGCGAGGCGCGACGGCACGCCGAGATTCTCGAGCAGCGGCATCGCTGCCGTCGCGCCCGCGGGCAGGCCTGGCGCCGGCAGCCGCGATTCCGCGAGTTCGAAGGGGAAGGGCAGCTCCGAGCCCATCAGCACGAGCGGGAGGCGGCTGCTCCGCGCCGCGGCCAGCGATTCGGCGAAGAACACCATCGGCGGGATGCCGACGCCGCCGCCCACGAGGAGCCGGCGTGGCCGCGCGGGATCGGCCGTGAAGCCGCGGCCGATCGGCCCGAGGCAGGAGAGGGATTCGCCAGGCCTGCGCAGCGCAAGCTCGGCGAGGCCGTGGCCGACCACCTTGTAGAGCACCTCGACCCAGCCCTCCGAGCGATTCGCGCGCATGATCGAGAGCGGCCGTCGCATCGGCAGGTCGGGCCCGCAGGTCAGGTGGATGAAGCTCCCCGGCGTTGCCGCCGCCGCACAGCGCGGTGCGGCGAGCCGCATCACGTATTGGCCGCCTTCGAATGCGCGGTGGTCGAGGACGGCGGCATCCTCGAGGAAGATCGTGCCGCGATGCGCGGGGGCGCCGCTCATGCGGCGCGCACCGGGCGCGCCACGGCGAGCCGCTCGAGCACGGCCATGCGCACGGCGACGCCGTTCGCGACCTGGCGGCGGATCACGGACTGCGGGCCGTCGGCGACGTCCGGGTCGATCTCGACGCCGCGGTTCATCGGGCCGGGGTGCATGACGATCGCTTTCGGCGCCGAACGGGCGAGGCGCGCGGCCGTCAGCCCGAATTCGCGGTGATAGGCCTCGATATCCACCGGCCCGCCGCCCGCGCGCTCGTGCTGGATGCGCAGCATCATCACGACATCGGCGCCCGCGATGCCCTCGTCCAGCGCCTGGAAGCGGCGGCTGCCTTCGAAATCGGCGGCGTCCGGCATCATCGCGCGCGGCGCGACGATGCGGATGTCCGGCACGCCGAGCGTGGCGAGTGCGCGGTGCGCCGAGCGCGCGACGCGCGAGCGGGCGATGTCGCCGACGATCGCCACCGCGAGTCCGCCGAAATCGCCCTTGCACTGGCGGATCGTCAGCGCGTCGAGCAGTCCCTGGGTCGGGTGCGAGACGTGCGCCTCGCCGGCCGAGACCACGGACGCCTGTCCGTCCACCGCGCGGGCCACCTGCTCCTGCACGCCCGGCTCGGCGTCGCGGATGACGAAGATGTCCACCCGCATCGCGAGCAGCGTGTACGCCGTGTCGAGAAGCGTCTCGCCCTTGGCGCGCGAGGAGAGCGTGTTGTCGAGGTTGACGACGTCCGCGCCCTGGCGCAGCGCCGCGAGTTCGAAGGACGCGCGCGTGCGGGTCGAGGGTTCGCCGAACAGGTTTGCGACGGTGAAGCCACGCAGCGCCTCGTTCCGGGCCGGCTTTGCGGCGAGCGCTTCCGCGCGCGCGAGCAGATCCTCGAGCAGCGAGCGGGGCAGGCCGTCGAGCGTGACGAGATGCCGCAGCCGTCCGGCCGCGTCGACCTGGGGGAGGGGCGGACTCATGTCCCGGGCTGCACGGGCTGGGCGCGCAGCCATTGCAGGAGCAGGAGGCGGGCCGCTTCGCGGTCGACGTCGCCGCGGCGCACGCGCTTCGTCTTCGCGCCGCTCCGGCGGCGCTCGCGCAGGTCGTCCTCCGCCTCGCGCGACGTCAGTCTTTCATCCACCCGGTGAACCTCGATGCCGTACCGACCGCCGAGCTCGTCGGCGAACCGCAGTGCCGCCGTGGCGATGCGGGCGTCGCGGCCGGCCATATTATAGGGAACGCCGGCGACGATCGCCGCCGGGCGCCAGTCGGCGACGCAGCGATCGATGGCCCGCCAGTCGGGCGCGCCGTCCTGCGCGGCGATGGTCGCGAGCGCTTCCGCGGTGCCCGTCAGGGTGTTGCCGACCGCGACGCCGATGCGCCGGAGGCCGTAGTCGAAGGAGAGCACCGTCCTCGCGGCCGGCGCGGTCATTCCTCAGGCACGTCCCGCCTGGGTGCTGATGCGGGACAGCTCGATGCCGAGCAGGCGCGCGGCGGCATGCCAGCGCTGCTCGAAGGGCAGCTCGAAGATCAGCGCATCGTCGCAGGGCACGGTGAGCCAGGCGTTCTGGAGCAGCTCCTCGTCGAGCTGGCCCGCTTCCCAGCCCGCATAGCCGAGTGCGATCGCCGCCTGCCCGGGGCCCTCGCCCTTGGCCATCGCGGCCAGCACGTCGCGTGAGGTCGTGACATGCAGCGTGTCCGACACGCGCATCGTGGATTCCCAGGACTGCGGGCCGGGGCGATGCAGCACGAAGCCGCGGTCGCGCTGCACGGGCCCGCCCGCGAGGACCGGCATGTCGCGCAGGCGCGCATCAGAGGTCTCAAGCGAAAGCTGCTCGAGCACTTCGGACATGCGCATCTCGAGCGGGCGGTTGATCACGAGGCCGAGCGCGCCGCGTTCGTTGTGCTCGCAGACGAGCGTCACGCTGTGCGAGAAATTGGGGTCTGCGAGCGTAGGCATCGCGACCAGGAGCTGGTTGTTCAGGTAGGCGCCGGCGCTCATGGCGCTAGTATCGGCCTCGCGCCCGCACCGGTCAAAGCGCGGAATCTGCAAGGGGACAGTCACCTTTGAGCAGCGCATCATGCGAGTTCACACGCGCAATATGTCGCTCAAAGGGGACTGTCCCCTTCAAGTTCCTCTTTGCGAGCGGACTTAATTCGGCCCGGACATGGGCACGGCAACCGTGGATCCCGCGAGACGCCCGCCGACGAACTCCCATTCGTAGGCAAACCGCAGCACGTCGTGCTTGGCCGCGAGTTCCTCGGGGAACGGCTCGAACGGTGCCGCCAGCTTCAATATGTCCATGGCGGCGCCGTCGAGTTCGCCGAAGCCGCTCGAGCGGCTGACGTCCGCCCGCACCAGGCCGCCGCTCGAGGCGAGAACGACCTCGATCACCGGATTGCCGGAGAGCTTGCTGCGCCGCGCGGCGTTCGGGAAGTTGATCGTGCCGACCTGCTCGATGCGGCGCTTCCATGAATCGAGGTAGACCGCGACCTCGGAGGTGCGCGTGTTCGGCGTGACGACGAGCTCGCGTCGCGGCGCGCCCTTGAGCGCAAGCTCGGCATCCGGATCGCTGCCCGCGAACGGAAATGAGGCGCCTGCAAAGGATTCCTGCGGAAGCATGGCCGGAGCGGAATCGGCGTCGGCCGACGCGGCGATGAACCGCGTGGATCCGCCGCGCCCGGTGAGCAGCTCGCCGTCGCCGCCTGATCTGCCCCGCGGGCGCCGGCATCTCGGCGCCTCCCTCGGGAGCGCCCGGCATCGTCACCGCGCCGCTGCCTGCGGAGGGCCGCGCCGTCTTCCCGTCGGGCGAGTTGCCGCTGCCCTGCTGGGTGCGCTCGGCGAGGTAATCGGCGCGATCGTTTGTGTAAGTGTCCGGCAGCGAGTTGTTGACGAGCAGCACTTCGAGCGTCGGCACGGCGCCCGAATCGGCCGCGGGGGGCGCGAAGCTGATGCCGAGGATCAGGATCAGGTGGAAGATTCCGGCGAGGAACAGCGTGACCGTCAGGCGGTCGCCGGATCCTGCGCTGGCATGAATCCGTTTCATGCCGACTCAGCGGCGCGCGAGCCGCGCCAGCACCGCGTCGACCAGCATGCCGCCGATGTCGTGTCCGTGCTTCTTCTCGATCTCGCGGATGCCGGTCGGGCTCGTCACGTTGATCTCGGTCACGAAGCCGCCGATGACGTCGAGCCCGACGAACAGCATGCCGCGCTCGCGCATGACGGGCCCGATGCGCGAGGCGAGCCAGCGGTCGCGGTCGGTCAATGCGCGGCTCTCGGCGGTCGCGCCTGCCGCGAGGTTGCCGCGATGGTCGCCGGCCGCCGGCATCCGCACCAGCGCGTGCGGCACGGGCTCGCCGTCCACGAGCAGGATGCGCGCGTCGCCGCCGGTGGCGATCTCGGGCAGGTAGCGCTGCGCGATCGCGTAGCGGCGGCCGTAGTCGGTCAGCGTCTCGAACACGACGCGCGCATTCCGGTCGCCCCGGGAGACGACGAAGATGGAGTGGCCGCCCATGCCGTGGAGCGGCTTGAAGACGGCCTCGCCGTGTTCGTCGAGAAACGCCTGCATGGCCTCCATGTCGCGCGTGATCAGGGTCGGCGCGCAGCAATCCGGGAACCAGGCCGTGTACACCTTCTCGTTCATGTCGCGCAGCCCCTGCGGGCGGTTCACGACCAGTACGCCGTCCTGCTCGGCGCGCTCGAGCAGGTAGGTGGAGTAGATGAATTCCATGTCGAAGGGCGGATCCTTGCGCATCAGCACGGCGTCGACGCCGCCTGCGAGCTCGCGCACGACCGGTTCGCCCAGGCGGAACCAGTCCTTGCCGTCGCCGGTGACCTCGATCGGAGCGAGGCGCGCGAATGCGCGTCCGTCGCGCGTCCACAGATCGCCCTGGCCGAACACGAGGGTTTCGCAGCCGCGCTGCGCGGCGGCCCGCAGCATGGCAATCGTCGAGTCCTTCGCCGGCTTGATCGTCTCGAGCGGGTCCATCAGCACGGCGAGGCGCGATCGGGCAGGCATCAAGGGGTCTCCGGCCGATTGGCGGGAATGTGACGCGGATACTGCACGTCAGGGGGCCTTGTCATAGTACACCTGTCATGGGTCTCGCCCGCCCGCGCGGCCGGAGCTTCCGGCATGGCGGGGGGTGGACCGATATGTTAAAAGGTGAGCGCTCCGGCGTCGAAACCGTGGGCGCCACCAGGCGACTTGTCACGCGCCCGGCCGGAGCAGAGCCGGGGCCGGAGGAACCCGATGGATAGTGCAGCGGCCGTTAATGACGGGCACCGCCTGAGCGGGCTGAAAGTGCTCGTCATCGACGACAGCAAGACGATTCGCCGCACGGCGGAGACGCTGCTGGCCAAGGAGGGCTGCGAGGTGTTCACGGCCGTCGACGGCTTCGACGCGCTGTCCAAGATCGCCGATCACCAGCCCGACATCGTGTTCGTGGACATCATGATGCCGCGGCTCGACGGCTATCAGACCTGCTCGCTGATCAAGCACAACAAGGTGTTCCGCTCGATCCCGGTGATCATGCTGTCCTCCAAGGACGGCCTGTTCGACCGGGCCCGCGGACGCATCGTCGGTTCCGAGCACTACCTGACGAAGCCCTTTACGCGCGACGAGCTCCTGTCGGCGATCGAGCGGCACGTCAGCCGGGAATGACGGGAGTACAGCCATGGCCCTCATCCTGATCATCGACGACTCGCCGACCGAGGTGTTCCAGATGCGCCGCATGCTGGAGAACCACGGCTTCGAGACCGAGGGCGCGGCCGACGGTGCCGAAGGCATCCGCAAGGCGCGCGAGATCCGGCCCGACCTGATCCTGATGGACATCGTGATGCCGGGCGTGGACGGCTTCCGCGCGACGCGCACGCTCGCCAACGATCCGGCGACACGCGCGATCCCGGTCATCATGGTCTCGAGCAAGAGCCAGGAAACCGACCGCATCTGGGGCATGCGCCAGGGCGCCGTGGATTACCTCGTCAAGCCCGTGACGCCGGCGCAACTCGTGGAGAAGGCGCAGGCTGCGCTCCTTACAGGCTGAACGGATGCAGCCTGAGCCGACCCTGAGGGCCCTGCGCGACCGGCCGTTCGAGCTGTTGCTGGCACTGGAATCGCGCGCGCGCGACGTCGCGGCGGGCCAGCGCGAAGGCGCCGCGGCCCAGGAATGGATCGGCGTCGCGTTCCGCATGGGCGGCGAGACTTTCCTCGTCGAGCGCGACGAGGCGCGCGAGGTCATGGGCCTGCCGGCGCCGGTCACCCGGGTGCCCGGCGCACGCTCCTGGATCCTGGGCCTCGCGAACGTCCGCGGGCAGCTCCTGCCGGTGATCGACCTGAAGCAGTATTTCGGCAGCGGCGAGCTCACGATCGGGCGCAATACGCGCGTGATCGTCGTCAACCACCGTGAAATACCCGCAGGGCTCGTGGTGGACGAGGTGCTGGGATTCCGGCGTTTCGCCGAGCGCGAGTTCACGGCGGAGGCGCCGCCGACGATAATCCGTTGTGAGCATTACCTCGCCGGGTCGTTCCGTCGCGGCAGCGAGGCCTGGCCGGTGCTGAGCCTGCGGACGCTGGTGGAGAGCCCGGCGTTCCTGCAGGGTTCGGCGTGACGCGAAGGGAGAAAGGGTCCGCAGCATGGTGAATTCGCCCGAACGGTTCTCGCTGACGCGCTGGATGCCCGCGCTGCTGATCGGCGGGCTCGTCGCCGCGCTCGCGGCCGCCGTCCTGATCCTCCTGGCAAGCCGCGCCGAGAACTCGGACCGCGGTTTCCGCGAGAACCTCTCCGAGCTCACCGTACTTGCAGGCGCGATGCCGGCCCAGGCGGCCGCCGCCGCGCGCGGCGATGCCGCCGCCTTCGACCGCCTCGCGGCCTCGCGCACGACGCTCGAGCGCGTGCTCGCGGAGATCGACGCGGGCCGTTCGCCGTTCGCGGCGCTCTCGTCCGAAAGCGCCCAGCGACTCGGCGGCGAGCCCGGCTGGAATGCGCTGCTCGACGGCTCGCAGCAGTTGCTCGCCGCGCGCACGGTGGCGGGCGAGCTTCGAAAGTCCGCCGGCGAATCGCGCGCGATCCTCGGGCGCGTGCTCGCGGCGACCGGCAATGCGGTTTCGGCGCCGGGCGGCATGCCGGCCATGCGCGTGCTGCCGCGCTTCGAGACCGTCGCCCAGCGCACGAGCGACGACCTCGAGCAGCTCGAGGCGGCCGTGAACCCGGCCGAGGTCTCGCAGCGGATCACCGAAAACACGGCGCTGCTCGCGCAGTTCCTCGCGGGGCTCGCCGGCCTCGACAAGACGGCCGGCGTGCCGGCCATCGAGGGCGAGGCGGCGACGAGGCTCGGCGAAGTGCAAAGCGCATTTGCCGCGTATGAAAAGCAGCTCCAGGGCACGCTCGAGCGGGCCGGGCAGCTCGCGACGGCGCAGCGCGCCGCCAGCGACCTCGGCACCGCGGCCGACCGGCTGTCGAAGTCGCTCGAGGCGCAGGCCGCGGCCGAGCCCGCGGGCCTGCCCGGCGCGACGCCGGCGCTGGTCGCGATCGCGATCGCGATCCTGTGCTTCGCCGGCGCGATCTGGGGCTGGGCCTCGCAATCCGGGATGCGCCGCGTCGCGAGCCTCGAGTCCGAGCGCAACCGCCGCAACCAGGACGCGATCCTCCGGCTCCTCGACGAGATGTCGAGCCTCGCCGATGGCGACCTGACGGTGCAGGCGACGGTGACCGACGACATCACGGGCGCGATCGCGGACTCGATCAACTACGCGATCGAGGCGCTGCGCGAGCTCGTCGCGACGATCAACGACACGGCGATGCAGCTCGACCAGGCGGCGCGGCAGACGCAGGCGGCGGCCGGCCATCTCGCCAAGGCGAGCGTCGCGCAGTCGCGCCAGGTCGCGGCCGCGACCGACGCGGTCGGCGCGATGGCGGCATCGATCGAGGAAGTCTCGGGCAATGCCGAGCGCTCGGCCGACGTCGCGCGCCACGCGGTGGACGTCGCGCACAAGGGCGGCGACGCGGTGCGCCGCACGATCGACGGCATGAACGCGATCCGCGAGAACATCCAGGACACCAGCAAGCGCATCAAGCGGCTCGGCGAAAGCTCGCAGGAGATCGGCAACATCGTCGAGCTCATCAACGACATCGCGGAGCAGACCAACATCCTCGCGCTGAACGCCTCGATCCAGGCTTCGATGGCAGGCGAGTCCGGCCGCGGCTTTGCGGTCGTCGCCGACGAGGTGCAGCGGCTCGCCGAGCGCGCGGGCCATGCGACGCGCCAGATCGAAGTGCTGGTCCGCACCATCCAGTCCGACACCAACGAGGCCGTGGTCTCGATGGAGCGCACGACGACCGACGTCGTGGGCGGCGCATTGCTCGCCGAGAACGCCGGCGCCGCGCTCGGCGAGATCGAGGATGTCTCGAACCAGATCGCGCAGCTGGTGCAGAACATCTCGGCGAGCGCGCGCCAGCAGGCGGCGACCTCCGCCCACATCTCGCGCACGATGCAGGTGCTGCGCGAGATCAGCCAGCAGACCGCCGACAACACCAGCGCGACCTCGACCGCCATCGGCCGGCTCGCCGACATGTCGGCGCAGCTGCGCAAGTCCGCCGCCGGGTTCCGGCTGCCGCCCCAGCTGCCGGCCGCGCCGGGCCGCAAGATCAAGGCCGCGCCGGCGCCCGCCGGGGCGGACAACGCGGAGACGCGGCGCGCGGCGAGCGGCGCGGGCTGAGCCTCAATGGCCGGCTTCCCCTCGGTCAACGAGCAGGCATTGCACCTCGTCGCGCGCGAGCTGTCCGCGACGCTGAACGACGTGCGCATCGCGCTCGAGGCCGCGGCGGAGACGCCGGCCGACCGGACGAACCTCGCCAAGTCCGCCGAGCTCATGCGCGCCGCGCGCGGCGTGCTGCGCGTCGTCGAGGTCTACGGTGCGGCGCTCCTCGCCGAGGAGATGGAGCAGACCTCGCGCTGGCTCTCCAGCAGCGAGACCGACGCGCGCCAGTTCGTGGACGGGCTCGACGCGCTGATGCGCGCGAGCGTGCAGCTGCCGACCTACCTCGAGCGCGTGCTGGGCGGCGGGCGCGACCTTGCGCTCGTCCTGCTGCCGCTGCTCAATGACCTGCGCGCCGTGCGCGGCGCGCCGCTCCTGTCCGAGGGCACGCTGCTCTCGCTGAACCTGAGCTCGGAGAAATCGCCGGTCGCGCAGAGCGCGACGACCGCCGAGACGAGGCTGACCGTGCCGCAGTGGGCGCGGCGCCTCCGGCCCCGGTTCCAGGCGGGGCTGCTCGGCCTCATCCGCGGCGATGGCGAGGACCGCGGCCTCTCCGCACTCGCCGACGTCGCAAACCGCATGGAATCGGTCGCGACTTCCGCGCCGCTGTACCAGCTCTGGTGGGTCACGGGAGGTCTCGTCGATGCGCTGCGGGACGGCGGCCTCGAGGCGAGCGTCACCGTCAAGCGCCTGCTCGGCCATGCCGACCGCGAGCTGAAGCGCCTGTACGCGGAGGGCGAGCAGGCCTATTCGAATGCGCCGCCGATCGAACTCCTGAACAACCTGCTTTTCTACGTGGCGCGCGCGACGACCCGCAGCGAGCGCATCGACGCGATCCGAAGCTCCTTCCGCCTCGGCGAGCTCCTGCCGATCGACGAATCCGTCGAGCAGGAGCGCGAGTCGCTGTCCGCCCCGTCGGTGCGCCTCATGCGCACGGTCGCGGCGGCCATCAAGGAGGACCTCGGCCGCGTCAAGGACGCGCTCGACCTCTACACGCGCAAGGGCGGCCCGCCGGAGGAGCTCGCGCCGCAGGTGGATCTCCTGAAGAAGATCGGCGACACGCTCGCGGTGCTCGGGCTCGGATCCGTGCGCGAGCAGGTGCAGGGCGAGCTGGCGCGGCTCGCCGACATCATCACGCGCCGCACGGCCGCCGAGCAGGACACGCTGATCGCGATCGCGGCGACGCTGATCGGCGTCGAGGACGGCCTCGACGACGCGCTCGTGCGGCTCATCATGCCGCCGGGCGCGCCCGCGCCGGGCGCTGAGACCGACCCCGAATTCCGCCTTGTCACGGAAACGGTGCTGCGCGAGTGCATCGTCAATCTCGCGCGCATCAAGGAACTCCTCGGCCACGCGCTCGACCCGACCAGCGACCAGGCCGGCCTCGACGCCGCGCCCGCGCTTGCGCGCGGCATCACGGCGGGCCTCCTGCTGCTCGGTCGCAACCGCGCGATGGAAGTGATGCGCCGCATCGGCGATCACGTTGCGACGCTGCTCGGACCAGGCAGCCTCTCGCGCAATGACGAGTACATCGACCGGCTGGCGGATGCGATCGTCGGCATCGAGTACTACATGGAGACGCTGCAGGCGGGCCGCGGCGATCCCTGGTACATGCTGGACAACGCCGAACGCTGCCTGCTGGCGCTCGATTCCATGCGCGCGGATTCCCCGGGCGCGCGGGCGCGCGCGCCGGCGCCGGCCGCGTCACCTCCGCCCGCGCCGGTGCGAGACGCCACCGAGCGGCGCCAGGCCGTGGATCCGGAACTCCTCACGCTCTTCATCGAGGAGGCGGGCGAGGAGATCGCGACCGTCGGCCGCCTGTTCCCGCTCTGGGCGGAGAATCCCGCGGACCGCGAGTCGCTGACGCGCGTGCGCCGCGCCTTCCACACGCTGAAGGGCAGCGGCCGCGTCGTCGGCGCGCGCCGCATCGGCGACTTTGCCTGGGCGGTCGAAAACCTCCTGAACCGCGTCATCGACGGCACGCTCGAGCGCTCGAGCGCCATGCTTGCGACGCTGCGCGAGGCGATTGCGCTCCTGCCGTCGCTCGTCGGCGAGCTCGGCGGCACGTCGGAGGAAGTCGCCGGCCTTGCCGAGCTTGCGGCGCGCATCGAATCGCACACGGCGGGCCAGGCGGCGCCCGCTGCAAAGGCATCGCCCGCGGCCGCAACGCCCGAGCCGACGCTCGTGCTCAAGGCGCTTGCGCCCGAGGTCGAGACCAAGCGCATGGAAGTGCTGCCCGAGCCGCCGCCGGAACCCGAACCGCCGGCGGACGACGCCTGGCGCGGCCGGCCCGCGGCCTACGCCGAGGGCGGCGACTCGTCGCTGCAGGAGATCTACCAGAAGGAGGTCCACAGCCACCTCGAGGTGATCCGCGCTTACCTGCGCCATGCCTGGCTCGCGGTCGGCACGCACACGGTGACCGAGGACCTCTATCGCGCCTGCCACACGCTGCGCGGCGCATCGCGCACGGCGGGCATCCGCCACAGCGTCCGTCTCGCGGAGCCACTGCACAAATGGCTGCGGCGCATGTTCGACCACGACGCGCCCTTCGACGAGGCGGGCCTCGCGGTGCTTGCGGATTGCGTCGTCGGCTTTGAAGACGTGCTCGCTGGCGGTGCACGAAGACACGGGCCATTTCACGAACCTTGACCGGCTGGTCAGGCGCATCGAGCAGCAGGACGCCGCACTCGAGCAGCGACTCGCGGAAGAGCCGCCGCAATTTGCCGTGTCGCAGGACATCGCGGCTGCGCCGCCCGCGCCGCCGCCGGCACCGGAACCGCCGCCGCCGGAAGCGCCGCCGCGTCTCTCGCTCGAGGCGCTGTTGCCCGGTCGCGGCGCCGGCGTTGCGCCCGAGCGCGACGTGCACGGACTGCTGCCGAAGGTGCCGGCCACGACCGGTATCGAGGGCAGGCCGCCTTACCTGGAATCCGCCGAGCCGCCGTCCGCATCCGCACAGGCCGAGGAGCCGGCGGCGGCCGCAGAGGCAGAATCGCGCAGCGACGATTACGACCCGGAAGTCGCATCGATCTTCAGCGAGGAGGCCGCCGAGCTCCTGGAGTCCGCGGACTCGGCGCTCTCTACGCTCAAGACGTCGCGCGGCGACCGCGAGCGCGTGACTGAGCTCAAGCGCGTGCTGCACACGCTGAAAGGCGGCGCGCGCATGGCCGGCATCGCCGCGATGGGGGACCTCAGCCACGAGCTCGAGTCGCTCGTGATCCAGCTCGGCGACGAACCGGTCCGCCTCGACGACCGCATCCTCGAGGTCGTGCAGGCGAGCCTCGACGAACTCGCGCGCATGCGCGATTACGTCGGCGCCGGCCGGCCGGTGGCGCAGGCCCGCGATCTGATCACGCGCATTCGCCTGGTCGCGAAGGGCGGGGCGCCGGTGACGCCTGCACCTGTGCAGACCGCGCCCGTCAAGGCCGCACCGGCGACGCCGGCTCCGATCGAGCCTGCGCCGGTCGCGCCCGCGCCGCCGCCGACGGCCGCGGCGCCTGTCGCCGAACCGACGTTGACGTCGGCCGCCTTGCCGGAGCCGGCCGCCGAAGACTCGGCCGAGCCGGCGGTGGAAGCGGAGGAACGCGCCGCAAGCATGGCCCCGGTTGCCGCGGGACCGCCGACGCGCGATGCCGCGGCCGACCGCGGCGAGATTGCGCGCGTGGACGCGGACCTGCTCGACAACATGCTGAACGTCGCGGGCGAGGTGAGCATCTACCGCGCGCGGCTCGAGCAGCAGGTGTCGTCGATCGACTTCAACCTGGCGGAACTCGGCCGCGTCGTGCAGCGCCTGAAAGACCAGCTGCGCAAGCTCGAGATCGAGACCGAGGCGCAGATCCTGCATCGGCACGTGGATTCCGGCACGCGCCGCGACGACTTCGACCCGCTCGAGCTCGACCGTTACTCGTCGATCCAGCAGTACTCGCGCGCGCTCGGCGAGACGTCCTCGGACGTCGCGAGCGTGCAGGGGCTGCTCGCGACGCAGACGCGCGAAGTCCAGAACCTGCTCGCGCAGCAGGGCCGCATCGTCTCCGAGCTGCAGGGCGGGCTCATGCGCACGCGCATGGTCCCGTTCCAGCGCCAGGTGCAGCGCCTCACGCGCATCGCGCGCCAGGCCGCGGCCGAAGCCGGCAAGAAGGTGGAGGTCCGCATCAGCGGCGCCGCGGGCGAGCTCGACCGCCAGGTGCTGGAGCGGATGCTGGCGCCATTCGAGCACATGATCCGGAACGCCATCGTCCACGGCATCGAATTGCCCGCGGCCCGCACCGCCGCCGGCAAGGACGAGACCGGCGTCATCGACGTGACGCTGAAGCGCGAGGGCTCGGAGGTCGTCATCACCGTCGCCGACGACGGCGCGGGCGTGAATCTCAAGCTCGTGCGCGACCGGGCGGTCACGCTCGGGCTGATGACGCCGAAGCAGGAACTCTCCGACGAGCAGGCGCTGCAGCTGATCCTCGAGCCCGGATTCTCGACCGCGGGCAAGGTGACGCAGTCGGCCGGCCGCGGCGTCGGCATGGACGTGGTCGCGACCGAGATCAAGAAGCTCGGCGGCTCGCTCTACACCGAGACCTGGGCGGGCAAGGGCACGCGCTTCACGGTGCGCCTGCCATTCACGCTCGCGATCAGCCAGGCGCTCGTCGTGCGCGCCGGAGAGGAGCTTTTCGCGCTGCCGCTGCCGACCGTCGAAGGGGTCGTGCGCGTGCCGCGGTCCGAAGTGATCCGTCACCTGGCCGAGGAGGCCGCGAGCTTCGACTACGGCGGCCAGAAATACCGCTTCCAGCACCTCGCGAGCTTCGTCGGCGGCACGCCGTCCTCGGTGCCGGAGCACGACGTGGCCGTGCCGGTGATCCTGGTGCGCGCGGGCGAACATTCGACGGCGCTCGTGACCGACGAGCTGATCGGCAGCCGCGAGATCGTCGTCAAGACGGTCGGGCCGCAGATCTCCGGCATCCGCGGCATTTCCGGCGCGACGATCCTGGGCGACGGGCGCATCTGCATCATCCTCGACATCGGCGCGCTGGTGCGCTCCGAGTGGCGCCACCGGCCCGCCTCCGGTGCGCGCATCGCGGCGCCCGCGCCGCAGGCCGACCGGCGCATTTTCGCGCTGGTCGTCGACGATTCCATCACCGTGCGCCGCGTGACGCAGCGCCTGCTCGAGCGGAACGGCATGCGCGTCGTGACCGCGAAAGACGGCCTCGAGGCGGTCTCGGTGCTGCAGGACGAGGTGCCCGACGTGATCCTGCTCGACATCGAGATGCCGCGCATGGACGGCTACGAGGTCGCCTCGCACGTGCGCAATGACGCGCGCCTCAAGGACGTGCCGATCGTGATGATCACCTCGCGCGTCGGCGAGAAGCATCGCGCGCGCGCGATCGAGCTCGGCGTCAACGAATACCTCGGCAAGCCCTACCAGGAAGGCCAGCTCCTGCAGGCGATCGAGCCGCTGGTGCGCAAGGTCGGGGTATGAGCGAGGAGCAGGAACTCTACGGCCTCCTCGTGCCGCTCCTCGACGAGCGGCTGCTCGTGCCGCGCGCCTGCGTCGCCGAGGTCACGAGTTTCCAGCCGCTGCAGGAAATGCCGGGCGCGCCGCCCTGGTACCTCGGGATCCAGTCCTGGAATGGCCGCGGCATCCCGGTCGTGTCCTTCGAGGGCGCCTGCGGCAAGCGCATCCCCGTGATCGGCGGACGCACGCGCATCGTGATCTTCACCTGCCTCGGCCAGAAACTGCCGGCCGGCCACTTCGGCATCGCGACCCAGGGCTTCCCGCAGCTCGTGCGCGTGAGCCCGCAGGTGATCGCGCCGGACAGCTCACGCGCATTTGCGGAGCGCTCGCCGGTGCTCTGCCAGGTGCGCATGGTCAACGAGCTGCCGCTGGTCCCGGATCTCGAGCGGCTCGAGGAAATGATCGCCGACGAGACGACCGTCACCGCCGCGTGACGACGAAGGGGACGGTCACCTTCGCAGTTTCCGCGAAGTGCGGCATTTCGCTGAAGGTGACCGTCCCCTTCGTCGCCTAGCCGAGATCTCCTGCGACCGACTGCAGCACCGCGAGCGCCGCGATCGCGGCGGTTTCGCTGCGCAGCACGCGCGGCCCGAGGCGGCAGGCGCGCCAGCCGGCCGCGATCGCCGCAAGCCGCTCGGATTCCTCCAGCCCGCCCTCCGGGCCGATCAGCAGTGCAATCGACGCCGCGCCCTGCGCAATGGCCGCGAGCGAGACCTGCGCGTCGGGTGAGAGCAGGAGCCGCGCGCCGCCGGGCGGCGGATCCGCCAGGAATGCCTCGAGCGGGCGCGGCTCGGCGACGTCGGGAACGCGCGCGCGGCCGCACTGCTCGCAGGCGGCGACCGCGATGCCCTGCCAGTGCGCGCGCTTGCGCGCGCGGGTCGCGGCGTCGAGGCGCACGACGCCGCGCGCCGTCGCAACCGGCACGATCGCCGCGACGCCGAGTTCCGTCGCTTTCTGCACGACGAGGTCCATGCGCTCCGTGCGCGCGATGCCCTGCACCAGCGTGATGGCGAGCGGCGACTCGGCGCGGGCGGCGACGCGGTCGGTCACCTCGGCCTCCGCGGTGCCGCGGCCGAATGCCGCGATCCGCGACGGGTAATCTGCGCCGTCGCCGTTGAAGAGCGTGACCGCGTCGCCGGCCTCGAGCCGCAGCACGCGGCGCAGGTGCGACGTGGCCGCGCCGCCGAGCGTGACGCGCGCGCCGGGCGCAAGGGCCGCATCCACGTGCACGCGGATCAGGCGCACGCCGCATCCACGGCGCCGCGCGCGACGCCCGCGAGCCAGTCGATCTCGGCCGGCGTCGTGACGTAGGGCGGCATCAGGTAGACGACGTTGCCGACCGGGCGGAGCAGGGCGCCGGCGGCGAGCGCATATTCATAGGCGCGCAGCCCGCGCCGCTCGCGCCAGTCGTAGCGCTCGCCGCTCGCGCGGTCCTTGACGAACTCGACCGCGGCGATCATGCCGGTCTGGCGCACTTCGGCCACGTGAGGGTGATCGGCGAGCGGCGCGAGCGCGTCGCCCATGCGGCGGGCGAGCGCGCGGTTCTGCGCGATGACGTCCTCGTCGCGGAAGATGGCGAGGGTCGCGAGCGCGGCCGCGCAGGCGATCGGGTTGCCGGTATAGCTGTGCGAGTGCAGGAAGGCCGTCAGCTTCAGGTAGTCGTCGTAGAACGCCTGGTAGACGGGCTCCGTCGTGAGCACGACCGAGAGCGGCAGGTAGCCGCCGGTCAGCCCCTTCGACAGGCACAGGAAATCCGGCCGGATGCCGGCCTGCTCGCAGGCGAAGAGCGTCCCGGTGCGGCCGAAGCCGACCGCGATCTCGTCCGCGATCAGCAGCACGCCGTGGCGGTCGCAGGCCTCGCGCAGCATCGAGAGGTAGGCCGGGTGGTACATGCGCATGTTGCCGGCGCACTGCACCAGCGGCTCGACGATCACCGCCGCGATCTCGTCGGCCTGCGCGGCGAGCGTCGCCTCCATGTGCGAGAACATGCGGCGGCTGTGCGCCTCCCAGCTGTCTCCCGGCTCGCGCCCGTGGCAATCGGGCGAGGGCACCGTGATCACGTCCATCAGCAGCGGCTGGTACACCTTCTTGTAGAGCTCGACGTCGCCGACGGCGAGCGCGCCGAGCGTCTCGCCGTGATAGCTGTTCGAGAGCGTCACGAAGCGCCGCTTCCGGGGCTTCCCGAGGTTCTGCCAGTAGTGGAAGCTCATCTTGACCGCGACCTCGACGGCCGCGGAGCCGTTGTCGGCATAGAAGCAGCGCGTGAGCCCGGCAGGCACGATCTTCACGAGCGACTCGGAGAGCTCGACGACCGGCGCGTGCGTGAACCCGGCGAGCATCACGTGCTCGAGGCGCCCGGCCTGCTCGCGGACCGCGGCGCTGATGCGCGGGTTCGCATGGCCGAAGATGTTCACCCACCAGGAACTGATGCCGTCGAAGTAGCGCTTGCCCTCGAAGTCGTAGAGCCAGGCGCCCTCGCCGCGCGCGATCGGCACGAGCGGCAGGCGCTCGTGGTCCTGCATCTGCGTGCAGGGATGCCAGACCACCGCCAGGTCGCGCGCCGCGATCGCGGCGTTCAACGGAGTCGCGCCCATGCGGCGGAGTGTATGCGATTGGAAGCGGCCGATGGCGCGGGCTAAGCTCTCGACATGCCCGCCCTCTCGATTGCGATGGGTCTCCTGTCCGGCGCGCGCGCGGTCGAATCGCCGAACCGCGACGCGCGCCCCGGAAACCCCGATCCCGAACTCATCGTCGTGCACGGCATCAGCCTGCCGCCCGGCCGTTTCGGCGGGCCGTGGATCGAGCGGCTGTTCACGAACACGCTGCCCGCGGACGCGGATCCCTATTTCGAGACCATCCAGCACCTGCGCGTTTCCTCTCACGTGCTGATCGCGCGCGACGGCGCACTCACGCAGTACGTGCCGTTTGACCTGCGCGCCTGGCATGCCGGAACGTCCGAGTGGCGCGGGCGCAGCGCCTGCAATGATTTTTCGATCGGCGTCGAGCTCGAGGGTACGGACGAGGCGCCCTACGACGATCGCCAGTACGAGGCGCTCGCAGATCTCGTCGCGGCGCTGCAGCGCGCCTATCCGTCGCTGGCCGAGGGGTGGATCGCCGGCCATGCCGACATCGCGCCCGGGCGCAAGACCGACCCGGGGCCGGCCTTCGACTGGCGCCGGCTCGAGCGCGCCGTGCGCGCGCGCGGCGCCGCGTTCCGGCGCGAGGTGCTCGCCTGAAGCGGCTGGCACTGCTGCTCGCGATCGCGCTCGCCGCCTGCGGGCAGCCGCAGGCGCCGGCCGCGCGCGAGCGCATCGTGAGCGTCGCCCCGAACCTCACCGAGATGCTCTTCGCCGCCGGCGCCGCGGACCAGGTGGTGGCCGTCAGCGCATTCAGCGACTACCCGGAGGCGGCGCGCGCGCTGCCGCAGATCGGCGACGCCTTCCGCCTCGACTACGAGCGCATCGTCGCGCTCGCGCCGACCGTCGCCGTCATCTGGGAGACCGGCACGCCGGCGGGCGTCGCCGAACGCCTGCAGGGACTCGGCATCCGCGTCGTCAGCATCCCGACCGAGAAGCTCGATGACATCGCGACCGGCGTCGAGACGCTCGGCGCCCTGGCCGGCACCGGCGAGGTCGCCGACGCGGCGGCCCGCGACTACCGGCGGCGCATCGCGGCGCTGCGCGAACGCTATCGCGGATCGGCCGCAGATCCGCGTCTTCGTGCAGATCGACGGCGCGCCGCTCTTCACGATTGGAGGTCCGCACCTCATCACCGAAATCCTGGGGCTCTGCGGCGGCGTCAACGTATTCGCAGACTCGAAGGCGCAGGCGCTGCCGGTGGACCTTGAATCGGTGCTGGTGCGGGCGCCCGAGGTCATCCTGTCGGTGGATGATGCCGACCCCGTGCCCTTCTGGGCGCGGTTCACCGGGCTCGCGGCCGTCGCGCGCGGCAATGTCTATCGCGCGCCGGCGGACCTGCTCGCGCGGCCGAGTCCGCGCATCGCGGAAGGGGCCGCCGACGTCTGTGCGCGCCTCGACGAGGCGCGCGCGAAGCCGGCTTCTTCCTAGTTCTTCGGCGCCGCGCCGCGGCGCACGTGTTTCCAGAGGACTTCGCTGCCGCTCTCGTGGCGCGCCAGCACGCGCGCGAGCACGAACAGCAGGTCAGATAAGCGGTTGAGGTACTGGAGCGGTTCCGGCTCCACCGTCGCGACGCGCGCGAGCGTCCAGGCGCGCCGCTCCGCGCGGCGGCAGATCGCGCGCGCGAGGTGGCAGGCGGCGGCTGCGGGGCCGCCGCCCGGCAGGATGAATTCCTTGAGCGGCGGCAGGCGCTCGTTGAACCCGTCGAGCGCCTGTTCGAGCGCGAGGACGTGCGAGGTCTCGATCGCGCGGTGGCCCGGGATGCAAAGCTCGCCGCCCAGGTCAAAGAGTTCGTGCTGCACGGCGGTCAGGAGGTCGCGGACGTCCGCGGGGATGCCGGGCACGGCGAGGATCACGCCGATCGCGCTGTTGCATTCGTCCACGCAGCCGTAGGCCTCGACGCGCGGGTCGTCCTTGGCGACGCGGCTGCCGTCGCCCAGGCCGGTCGTGCCGTCATCCCCGGTGCGCGTGTAGATCTTCGAAAGACGGTTGCCCACGTTCTTCCTCAGCGGAACTCGTAGCGCAGCGCGCCGAAAAAGCTCTGTCCCATGGTGTTGAACCCGCTCGCCAGCTCGTAGTCCTCGTCGAACAGGTTCTCCGCTCGCAGCAGCAAAGTAAAGTGCTCCCCGAGGGCGACCTGGGCCGACAGGTTCGCGAGCC
Organism: uncultured Gammaproteobacteria bacterium; assembly: GCA_963747035.1. Taxonomy (GTDB): domain Bacteria; phylum Pseudomonadota; class Gammaproteobacteria; order Steroidobacterales; family Steroidobacteraceae; genus SCUD01. Next base: position 40,907 of record CAVVDL010000014.1, on the reverse strand, counting down.
AGTAGGCCGGCAGCACGGTCTGCTCCGGAAAGCCGAAGTCGCGCCGTTCGCCCGCGTAGAGGACGTCGAAGGCGACCTCGTGCGCGCCGAAGCGGCGGGCGACCGCGGCCGTGTAGTTTTCGCGGGCGCGGCGCAGCAGGCGCTCATCGGTCGTCCGGTCGCGCGGGTCCTGCAGGGTCGCCGCCGCGTGGGCGCTCCAGTGCTCGCCGTCGTAGTGCCAGGCGGCCTCGAGCCCGTCGATGCGGGCCTTGTCCACGTTGCGGTTCTCGCCCTCGAAGGTGTCGGGATCGATCACGAAGAAGTCGATCAGGTCGTCGATGTCGTTGCGAAAGGCGGTGAGCGAGAACGACTGCCGCTCACCGAGCGCCTGGCGGTACGAGACTTCGTAGCTCGTCGATTCCTCGGGATTCAGGTCCGGGTTGCCGCCAAAGCCGTAGAGGTCGGTCGCATCGGGTGCGCGGAACGCCGAGCCGGCCGAGAGCGTCACGAGTGCGCCGCCGGCGAAACTGAATCCGTACTCGGCATTCCAGGTGCCGTGCCCGCCGAAGGTTTCGTGGTCCGTGTACGCGGCGCCGAGAAGCAGGCGATGCGGGCCGAGCGCGGCCTGGTTCTGCAGGTAGAACTGGCTCGTCGTCGTGTCGGAGCCGTAAGGCGCGCCGAAGGAGATCGCGTCCGCTTCCTCGTCCTGCCACAGGAAGCCGGCCGTCAGCGTCTCTGTCTCCGACGAGCTCGATGTCGTTCTGCCAGTCGATCGTGTTGCGCTTCGTGTCCAGGAAGTCCGTCGACTGGTTCTGGTCGAGATTGTCCACCGCGTGCCCGAGCATGAGCCGCGAGGTCCAGTACCCGGTCGGCGCGAAGTCCGCCGACAGCGCAAGCGCCGAGTTCTCGAAGTCCTGGTCCACCGGCGCGAGGAAGAAGTCGGAGTATTCGGACGTGCCCTCGGCGTACCAGGCGCGGAGCCCGAAGCGTGACCGGGCCGACGTCCGTGTGGCGCCGAGGCCGTGAAGCGACGTGTTCTCGAAGCCGCGGTCGACCGTATCGCCGGCGCGCGTCGGGAATCCGCGCTGTCGATCCAGGATCCCGCGATCGAGACCCCGAGTGCGCTCGCCGATCGCGCCCGCGACGAAACTCGCGCTCGTCGTGTCGAAGCTGCCGAAGCCCGCCTGGACGCTGCTGCTGTCGTCGGCGTCGCGCGTGATGACGTTGATGACGCCGCCGATCGCGTCGGAGCCGTAGAGCGTCGAGCGCGGTCCCTTGACGACCTCGACGCGCTCGACGAATTCCGGCGCGATGTTCTGCGATCGCCGCGGTCCCGATCGTGCCCGGATTGATGCGCAGGCCGTCCATCAGCACGAGCACGTGGTTCGACTCCGTGCCGCGCAGGAAGAGCGAAGTCTGCTGGCCGGCGCCGCCGAGGCGCGCGACCTCGACGCCCGGCACGAAGCGCAGCGCGTCGCCGAGTTCCGCGGCAGGCCGGCGATCAGGAGATCGTCGCCGACGAATCAGTTCGACGCTCGCGAGAACGTCGCGCGGCGGGAGTTTCGGTGCGCGTCGCGGTGACGACGACGGGTTCGACCGCAGGCTGCCGGCGGTAACTGCGGCAAGCAGTAGCAGTGTGTACATTCGTGCTCCTCCCGAGCGGTGACTCGACGGTTCACCGGTCGCGGAGGCATCGAAGAGGGAAGGGCGCAACGCCCGCACCCCCTGTCGCCCGCCGCGACTGGCGCTTGCTGACGGGCCGGTTTCCGGACTCACGGCGTGTCCCGAGGGACTGTCCGCATCGCCTTCCCACCGGGATTTCCGGCAGTGGCTGCAGGCTGGCCTGCGTGATGCGGCTTGCGCCGTTTACCGTTGCGGGGGCAGTGCCGGGTTGGCGAGCGACTCGCGCACCGGCTTCCCGATTAGCCCGGGCTCGCGCCCGGGACACCTGTCATCGCGGGTCATTCTGGGCAGGCGCATCGGGGCGGTCAAGCCGGCGTTGACGAAGCGCCGAGCGCCCCGCAGTCTGGCCGCATGGCGAACTCGGCAAGGCTCGATGCAGCGCTCGCGGCCGCATCCGCCGCGGCGGAACTGATCCGCAGCGCCTACGCGGGCGAGATTGCCGCGCGCGCGAAAGCGGACGGCTCGCCGGTCACGGATGCCGACCTCGCGGCCGAGGCCGCGATCCGCGCGATCGTCGAGGCGCGCTTTCCCGAGGACGGTTTTTACGGCGAAGAGTCCGCGGCGGCACGCATGGACGCCGAGTACGTCTGGATCGTCGACCCGATCGACGGCACCAAGTCCTTCGTGCGCCGCTACCCGATGTTCTCGACGCAGATCGCCGTGATGCGCCGCGGGCGCATCGAGCTCGGCGTTTCCTCGGCGCCGGTCTTCGGCGAAGTCGCCTGGGCCGAGCGCGGCGCCGGCGCGCGCCTCGGCGGCGCGCCCCTCGCCGTGAGCCGCATCGCGGCGCTCGAGCGCGCGACGCTTTCCACCGGAAACCTCCGCTCGCTCGCGGGCGGGCCGCGCTGGGCGGCGTTCGGGCGTCTCGTCACGCGCCTCGACCGCATCCGCGGCTTCGGCGATTTCCTGCACTACCACCTGCTGGCGGCCGGCAAGATCGACGCCGTGCTCGAATCCGACATCCACGTCGAGGACATCGCGGCGCTTTGCGTCATCGTCGAGGAGGCGGGCGGCCGCGTGACCGATCTCGAGGGCGCGCCGATCGGGCTCGAAACGCGGAGCATCCTCGCCACCAACGGCGTACTGCACGATTCGATTCTCGAGGCCCTGAACGGCTAGGGCTCAGGCGCTGACGAACACCCGCTGACCCTGCCAGGCGAGTTCGCCGACCGGCACCTCGTAGAGCTCCGACAGGTTGGCGTCGGAGAGGATCGTCGCGGCCTCGCCGAAGCGCCAGCGGCCGTCGCCGAAGAGGAGCAGCACCTTGTCGGCCGAACGTGCGGCCAGCGTCGGGTCGTGCAGCGCCGCGATGACGAGACCCCCGGCATCGGCGCGGGCGCGGAAGATCGCCAGCATCTCGTTGCGGTGCCTGGGGTCGAGGTGATTGGTCGGCTCATCGAGCAGGCACACCGCGGCGTCCTGTGCGAGCAGCGTCGCGATGTCGAGCCGCCGCCGCTCTCCGCCGGACAGCGAGTCCACGGCGCGCTCCGCCAGGTCCCCGAGTCCGACGGCGGCGAGCGCCGCGCGCGCGCAGGCGAAGTCGGGGGCGTCTTCCCATTGCCAGAAGGGCAGGTGCGGGTGGCGGCCGATCAGCGCCGTCTCGAACACGGTCGAGGGAAACGGATCCTCGGTGAGCTGCGGCAGGAGCGCGAGGCGCTGCGCGCGTTCGCGGCCGGGATAGGCCGCGAGATCGCGGCCATCGAGTTCGACCGTGCCGGCGGCCGGCAGGCGAAGGCCCGCGAGCGTGTGCAGCGTCAGCGTCTTGCCGACGCCATTGCGTCCCAGCACCGCGATGAACTCGCCGCCCGCGGCTTCAAACTCGAGGCCGCGGACGAGCGACCGGCCTGCGACCGCGACATCCACGGCGCGGCAGCCCAGCCGCGGCCGATGCTCCGCGCTCAGGGCTGCAGCCGTTCGTGATGCCATGGCTCGGCCTGGAAGCGGCCGTCACCGGCCGGCGCGATCACGCGCGTCCAGCGCGCGCGGTCATGCAGGCGGTGTTCGCCTTCGCACCAGAGCTCGACGACCGCGGCCCAGAGGCGATACCCGCCCCAGTTCGCGGGCCGCGGCAGCCGCAGGCCCGGCTCCTGGTCGTCATCGGGCGCGGCCAGCGGATCGGGCGTGCCGAACTGCTCGGCGGTCTCTGCGCAGGCGCTCGACCAGTTGCTGGCGCGAGGCGACGGGCGCACTTTGCTGGCTCGCGATCGCGGCCAGGCGGCTGCGCCAGGGACGGCTTGCAAAGTAATCGTCGCTCTCGCTTGCGAGCGCGTGGACCACGGGACCCTCGACGCGCAATTGGCGGCCGAGCGCATCCCAGAGGAACACGACCGCGGCCCAGGGATGCGCCGCCAGCTCTTGTCCTTTGCGCGATTCATAGTTGGTGTAGAAAACGAGGTAGCCCGGGTCCGCGACGATTTCCTTGCACAGCACGATGCGTGCGGAGGGCCGTCCGTCCGCGCCCGTGGTCGCGAGGGTCATCGCATTCGGGTTCCGCTGCACCTGCTCGTCGAAAGCCTGGCGGAACCAGGTGGCTGCGAGCGGCATCGGATCGGCCGGCAAGGGGTCCGGCAGGGTCTGGAATCGCGCGTGCATCCGGGGAATGTTAAACCGCCCGCCGGTTAAGCGGCGATTCAGCTTGCCGGGACGACACTCTTCCCACGCACCTCGTGGAGGAGAGCCCACATGTTGAAGCAAACCCTGATGGCTGCGTCGCTCGCCCTGCTGCTGGCAGGCCCCGCGTCTGCAGCGGACATGACCAAGCGGCCAACCTACTTGCCGAAGCCGGTTCCGGCCCCGCAGAACCCAAGAGGTCCGCACGATGACCCGGATCGCGACCACGGGCATGACCGGGATCACGACCGTGATCGCGACCGCGACGGGGACCACGATCGCGGCCATGGTGACGACCGCGGCGACTGGCGAGGCGACGATCATCGCGACCACGATGGACGTGGCGACGACTGGCGTGACCACAACGGTGGCCGCGATAACGACTGGCGCCGGGACGACGACTGGCGCCGTCGCGGCTGGAACTATGACGGCTGGCGAAACGACGGCTGGCGCTACTACCGCGGCCACGACAATCGCCACTGGCGCTACATGCCGCCCTACCGCTACAGCCTCGATTTCGGCTATCGCTCCGGCTACGAACTCGCCTGGCGCGACTGGCAGACCTACGGGCGCTACAACCGCTACTGGCGGCGCCAGGGCTTCTACGGATTCGGCGTCGGCTACACCTATCGATCTGGCTACGAGGCCGGCTGGCGCGACGCCGCCTACTACTACGGCCGCGGCTATCGCCCGGACTACTGGGCCTTCGACCCGCAGGGCGGCTGGTACTTCGGATTCCGCATCGAGGGCTGATTGCGTCGATCACCGGCCCGCTTGCGCGAATGCAGGCGGGCCGGTACACAGGGCAGGGTCCCCTGACGGAAATCTCCGAATGGATCTTGCCGCGCTCCGTGAGCAACTGACGAAACTCGACCGCGAGCTGCTCACGCTCATCGCCGAGCGGCAGCGCCTGTCCGAGGAGGTGGCGCGTGCGAAACGCGCGACCGGCCACCCGACCCGCGACTTCCAGCGCGAGCGCGAAGTGCTCATGAACGCGCGCAATGCCGCTGAAAAGCTCGGCCTTTCACCGTCGCTCGCCGACAACCTGCTGCGGCTGCTGATCCGAAGCTCCCTCGCAACGCAGGAGCAGGCGCAGGTCGCGGCGCAGGGGCAGGGCGCGGGCCGGCGCGCGCTCGTGATCGGCGGGCGCGGCAAGATGGGCCGCTGGTTCGTCGAATTCCTCGATTCGCAGGGATTCGAAGTCGAGGTCGCGGACCCGGCGGGTCCGCTCGGGACGCGCGCGCATCGCGTCGACTGGCAGTCCGACGAGCTCTCGCACGAGGTGATCGTCGTCGCGACGCCGCTCGGCATCACGGCCTCGATCCTCGAGCAGCTCGCGCGCCACCGGCCGCCGGGCCTCGTGTTCGACATCGGCTCGCTGAAGACGCCGCTGCGCCAGGGCCTGGAGGCGCTGCATCAGGCCGGCGTGCGGGTCAGCTCCCTGCATCCGATGTTCGGGCCCGACACGGACCTGCTCTCGGGGCGTCACATCATCCACGTGGACGTCGGCCGGCCGGACGCGGTGGCCGATGCGCAGAGCCTCTTCGCCTCGACGATGGTCGAGCAAGTCGTCACGACGCTCGACGACCACGACCGGCTGATCGCCTACGTGCTCGGCCTCTCGCACGCCATCAACATTGCGTTCTTCACGGCGCTCGCCGAGAGCGGCGAGGCCGCGCCGCGCCTCGCGCGGCTTGTCCAGCACGACCTTTGACGCGCAACTTGCCGTCGCCTCGTTGGTGGCGGGCGAGAGCCCGGCCCTCTACTTCGAGATCCAGGCCCTCAACCAGTACGGCGGCGACTCGCTGGCGGCACTGGTCGAGGCCGTGACGCGGCTGCAATCGCTGGTCGCGAACCAGGACGCTGCCGGCTTTGCCCGGCTGATGCGCCGCGGGCAGGCCTACCTGCAGGATCGAGCCGCCGCCCGCCAGACTTGATGCAGTTAAATGAGAGTAATTCTCATTAACTGACTTGTGTCCCGTGGAGCTTCCGTAACGCCCGGCGGCCGCCCTTGGCGGGCATTCGCCGTGCTCGCCACATGGCGCCCTGCGGCGGGTCCCTGGCCGCCGGCGAGCCCCTCGTGGTCAATGGCGCGCGCAAGTATCCGCACATGGACATGCTGTTCCGGCAGCGCGGTCGCGCGCGGCAGCGAGGTGAAGTCCGTCACAGATGGCGGCCTGCAGCAGGCGTGTAGAAAGGGGGTCAGACCCCTTTTCTAGCCGGCGCTGCGCCGGTGCATGAGCCAGAGGAAGAGCGGGACGCCGATGAGTGCGGTCAGCGCGCCGACCGGCAGCTGTCGCGGGGCGACGATCGTGCGCGCGAGCAGGTCCGCGACGACCAGGAGCGCGCCGCCCGCGAGCGCGGCCGCGGGAATCACGGCGCGGTGCGAAGAACCGACCAGGAGCCGCACGAGGTGCGGCGTGACGAGACCGACGAAGCCGATGCTGCCGGCGGTCGTGACGGCGGCAGCCGTCAGCACTGACGCCGCGACGTAAATGGCGATGCGCAGCCCCCGCACCGGAACCCCGAGCAGGCGCGCCTGCAATTCGCCGCGCGCGAGCGCATCGAGCGGCCGCGCGGCGAGGAGGCAGGCCGGGATCGCGGCCAGCGCGAGCGCAAGCAGCCACCAGGGCGTCTGCACGTAGCTGAAGTCGCCGAGCAGCCAGAACAGCATGCCGCGCAGTCGCAGGTCGTCCGAGAGGGAGAGCAGGAGGCTCACGATCGCGCCGCAGCCGGCCGCGACGACGACGCCCGTCAGCAGGAGCCGGGTCGTGGTCCAGCCGCCCGCGCCGTGCGCGACCGCGAACACGAGCAGCATCGCGCTGAAGGCGCCGGCCGCGGCGCCGATGTCCACGACGACGCCTGCAGCGCCCGCGAGCATGAGACCGAGCGCGCCGACCGCGGCGCCGCCCGAGACGCCGAGTACGTAGGGATCTGCCAATGGGTTCCGCAGGAGTGCCTGCATCAGCACGCCTGCGAGCGAGAGCACGACGCCGGCGCCGAAAGCCGCGAGCGCGCGCGGCAGGCGCAGGTCCCAGAGGATCGTGCGCATGAGCGGGTCGCCGGCCGCGAGGCGCTCCCAGGGCGCATCGATGCCGGAGCTGCCGAACGCGAGCGAGGCGGCAATCGCCACCAATGACACGGCGAGGAGCAGCAGGATCAACGTTGTCGCGCGCATCCTCCCCATGCGCGCACTTTAGCCGATTAAAATCGCAGCCATGGACCGGGAAGCGGACGACATCGATACCGACGGCTACCGGGCGAACGTCGGCATCATCCTGATGAATGACGACCGCCAGGTCTTCATTGGCGGGCGCGTGGCCGCGCGCGGCTGGCAGTTCCCGCAGGGCGGAATCCGGCGCGGCGAACGGGCCGAAGAGGCGCTCTACCGCGAGCTCACGGAGGAGGTTGGCCTGCGCCCCGACCAGGTGGAAGTCATCGCGCGCACGCAAAGCTGGCTGCGCTATCGCCTGCCGCCGCAGTTCGTGCGCCGCGACTCGAGCCCGCTCTGCATCGGCCAGAAGCAGCGCTGGTACCTGCTGAAGCTCGGCGCGTCGGAATCCGCGCTGCGCTTCGACGCAACGGAACAACCCCCGGAGTTCGATCGCTGGCGCTGGGTGGACTGGTGGGACGCCGTGCACGACGTCATCTATTTCAAGCGCTTCGTCTACTCGCGCGCGCTCCATGAGCTCGGCGCGCACGCATTCCCGGAAGGACTGCCGCCCTATCCGCCGTGGTGGCGCGAGCAGATGGGCGCAAGCGCGCGCGATGCGGACAACTGACTCAGAATGGGCGCGCGACGGCGAGCAGCACGATGCCGATGAGCAGGAGCGAGGGGATCTCGTTGAACCAGCGATACCAGCGCGCGCTGTGTTTGCTATTTCCCGCGGCAAGAACCCGCACCAGCCGTCCGCACCAGGCGTGATAACCGACGAGCAGCAGCACGAGCGCGAGCTTCGCGCGCAGCCACCCGGTCTCGAGCAGGGCGGGATTGCGGGCGAGCAGCCAGGCGCCGAACACCGCGGTCAGGATCGCCCCGATCGTCATGATCGCGAACAGGCGCGCTTCCATCACGCGGAACCGCTCGATACCGGCGGCATCGGTCGTCGAGGCGTGGTATACGAACAGCCGCGGCAGGTAGAACAGGCCCGCGAACCAGGTCACCATGAAGATCACGTGCCAGGCCTTGATCCAGGGCATCGAAGCGCACTCCCGTTCCTCCGGCGATTCTAGCGACGGCTGCCGGCATTGAGCGAGAAATTCGACAAGCGCGCGTGGCAGGCGGCCCTCGTCGTGGTCGCGGTTCTCGCCCTCGCTTACGGCGCCTTCGAGCTCGGGCGCACGAGCGCGGGCTACTTCGTCGTGAGCTCGATGCTCGAGCGGCTCGACCTCAGCAAGCGCAACCAGGCGCTCAGCGACGAGAACGAGAAGCTGCGGCATCGCGTTGCGGTGGCCGAGGTCGGGCAACAGGTGGACCGCCAGGCGCAGACCGACGCGCAGCGCATGATGGGCGACCTGCAGTCCGAGACCGCGCGCCAGAAGCAGGAGCTCCAGTTCTACCGCGGCCTCGTCGTGCGCCAGTACGGTTCGGGGACGCTGCGCGTGCAGGAACTGCGCGTCGTCGCGGACGAGGAGGAACGCCACTACCGCGTGATGATCACGCTCGTGCAGGCGGCGACGCGTGACACCGTGGCGAATGGCACGGTCACCTTCAAGGTCGAGGGACAGCAGGGCAAGGCGCCGCTGGTGCTGCCGCTGTCCGAGATCGAGATCGACAAGCGCAAGCAGTTCCCGTTCTCGCTGCGTTTCTTCCAGCAGATCGAAGTGCCGATCGTGCTGCCCCTGGAATTCAGGCCCGAGCACCTCCATGTCGAATACCAGCTCGGGCGCAATCCCGAGCCGACCAGGCAGACCTTCGACTGGCGGGTGGAGGGCGGCGAGACGCCGTCGCTTTGACCCCCTGGTGGCCGGGTCCTACAATGAACCTGCCGGTTTTCACCGGCCAAGGATCACGCGTGACCGAAGCCGCAGAGCGAAGCGATAACCTCGTCTTCACGGACGCTGCAGCCCGCAAGGTGGGCGAGCTGATCCGTGAGGAAGGCAATCCGAAACTGAAGCTGCGCGTGTTCGTCTCGGGCGGCGGCTGCTCGGGATTCCAGTACGGCTTCACCTTCGACGAGAAGATCGAGGAAGGCGATGCGGAATTCCCGAACCAGGGCGTGACGCTCCTGGTGGACCCGCTCTCGTTCCAGTACCTCGCGGGCGCGGAGATCGACTACCGCGAAGACCTCGAGGGCGCCCAGTTCGTCATCCGCAATCCGAATGCGACCACGACCTGCGGCTGCGGGTCGTCGTTCTCGACCTGAAGCAAAAGGGGACGGTCACTTTTAAAGGGGACGCTCGCATCTAAAGCGAGCGTCCCCTTTAAAAGTGAACGTCCCCTTTTGCTTAGTGGCCGGCTGAATCGCCGGCGCTGGTCGCCGCGCGCGCGACCTGCACGGTCGCAGGCGCCTTCGCATCGAGCCGGGCGAGCAGCGGCGTGGTCTTGGCCTTGAAGTCGGCCATGAGGCTTGCCGGGATCGGGTCCGCCTTTGCGACGGTGACCTTCGCCGGATTCTTGTGCACGCCGTTCACGCGGTATTCGTAGTGCACGTGCGGGCCGGTCGCGAGGCCGGTCATGCCGACATAGCCGATCACCTGGCCCTGGTCGACGTGGGATCCGACCGAAAGGCCCTTCGCGAAGCGCGACATGTGGCCGTACAGCGTCGTCACGCCGCCACTGTGCGCGAGCACGATCACGTTGCCGTAGCCGCCGCTGCGGCCGCGGCTGACGATGCGCCCGGCGCCGGCCGCCTTGATCGGCGTGCCCGTGGGCGCGGCGAAGTCGATGCCCTTGTGCGCGCGCACGCGATTCAGGACCGGGTGAAAGCGCGCCGTGCTGAAGCCCGAACTGATGCGGGCGTAGTCCACCGGATAGCGCAGGAACGCCTTGCGCACCGGACGGCCGTCCGGCGTGTAGTAATCCGCGCGCCCGTTCGGCCCGGCGTAGCGCACGGCCCGGTAGGTCTTGCCGGCGTTGACGAACTCGGCGGCGAGGATCTCGCCGTCGCGCACGAACACGCCGTCCTGGTATTCCTGTTCATGCACGACCAGGAAGCTGTCGCCCGGCTGCACGGAGTTGACGAAGTCGATGTCGTACTTGAAGACGTCGGCGAGCTCGACCGCGAGCCGGTCGGTGCCGCCCGCGGAATTGACCGCGACGTACAGGGAGCTGTCCACGGTGCCGCGCAGCGTGCGCTCCTCGGTCTCGAGCGGGTTCTCGAGGATGTTCGCGCTGAACCCGTCGTCGGCGCGCGTCACCGAGAGCGTGGCCGTCTCGTTGATGCGCCGCGTGAGCGACTTGATCTCGCCGTTCAGGTGCGTGAGCTGGATGACGTCGCCCGGGCGGATCACGTCGAGGCTCTTGCGCACGTCCGGCAGGCTCCGCAGCTCCGCGAGGTCCGAGAGTTTCAGCTGCAGGCCGCGGAACACCTGGTCGAGCGTGTCGTTGCGGCCGATCGTGACGGCGACGAACTCGAAGGGTGCGGCGCGCGCGAGCGTCTCGACCGGAGCCGCAGCTGCGGCGGCCGGCAGGA
>CAVVDL010000014.1:0-22500 GCA_963747035.1 uncultured Gammaproteobacteria bacterium | reverse complement strand
GTTCGCCGCACGCAGCATCAATGCCAGGGGCGACATCGTCGGTAACTTCCTTGACTCGCAAGGGCGACGCAATCGGATACCTGCTGAGCGACGGCAAGTTTCAGCGGATCCAGGACCCGGGGTTTCCCGTCACGCTAGTTACGTCGATCAACAACGCCGGCGACATCGTCGGACTCTACGGTGACGACAACAATGCATACATTTCCTTCGCACCCGAAATGGCAAGTTCCATGTAATAGATCCCCCGGGAAAGGGGGATAAAGTCCGCTCAGCGCAGGACAACGGACGCGTGTTGGTGGGTTCTCGGATACCGCGGATACAACGGCTTTCTGGCACGGCTTTGTCCGCACGAAGCCTGGCGAGTTTGAAGTGATCGACTATCCCGGTCTGCCTGTCCCATGTTCGATGTCGCGATACATCAATGAGCGCGGAGACATTGTCGGGGTGTTTCACTCCGTCAACTCCGGGGTCGATTGCCTTGCGGACAGGGTCGGCAGGCGTGGCTATCTGCTTCGCGACGGCCGATTCAAGGTCATCCATTTCCCTGGAGCGATCAGGCACCGATGCCTTCGCATCAATGACGATGGGATGATCGTCGGCTGCGTCGTCGACAAGGATGGAAGCATTCACGGCTTCAGGGCGTTCCCAAGTAGCCCGGAGATGTCCTATCTACCGCGGGAAGTCCAGGAGAGTGGCTAGCGCAGCATCCTGCGGCCGTCATTGTTGAAACGCGAAAACAAGGTCCTGCGCTGATGCGCGTGGAGGGGAGTCCTAATGCGACAACTCATCAAATTGACTCTGTTGTGCCTGCTTCTCAGTCCACCGCTGCATGCGGCCGACTATCGGTTCTCGAGGATCCAGTTTCCCGATTCCGACTTGACCGAAGCCGATGGCATCAATGCCCGCGGGGACATTGTCGGGAGCTATCTGAACTCCGACGGAGTCGGCCACGGCTTCCTGTTGCGCAGAGGCGTCTTCACGACGATCGATGTACCCGGCGCCATGGAGACCATAGCGGCCCGCGGCATCAATGCCCGGGGCGACATCGTCGGGGGCTTCCTGGACCATGACGACGTCCGACACGGATTCCTGCTGAGCGACGGCAAGTACAGCCAGATTGATTACCCTGGGTCGACCGGCACGTACTTGACGGGAATCAACAACGCCGGCGACATCGCGGGTGGGTATTTCAAAGGGGAAGCGAGTAACGGAACGTTCATTCGCAAGTACGGGAAGTTCTACAACGTGCATATTCCAGGCGGTTCTGCTGCGAACGTGCGCTCAGCCCAGGACAACGGGCGCGTATTGGTCGGTTCGGTGTTCATGGACTTTGACGGCGGATTCCACGGGTTCGTCAGGAGCAAACCCGGTGAATTCGAACTGATCGATCTTCCCGGCCTGTCAGTCCCGTGCGGTGGCGTGCGGTCGATCAACGAGCGGGGAGACATGGTCGGAGGGTTCGCATATCTCGACTCGATCGACGAGTGCTACCGACCCGAACATGATCGCCATGGCTTCCTGCTTCGGAATGGCCGATTCAAACAAATCGATTTCCCTGGATCTATAGTCACGGACGCATTCGCGATCAATGACGACGGCGTGATCGTCGGCCATTACTTCGATAAGAAAGGCAACACGCACGGATTCAAGGCTGTGCCCAAGAAATGATGGCTGACCGGATTGGTCGGGGTGACAGAATTTGAATCGGAGACTCCTCGACCCAATTAGAGCTTTCCTCCCAAGTGCCTTCCAGGTGGCGAAATTTCCGTGAGTGATTGAAGCGCGTACACTCGCGGCAAGGCAGGCCCATGGGCAACCGGGGTTCTCTGACTTGCCGCGCGCTTTCGGGCTGCCTAGGCCCGCTTGTCTTCGCTTGTGCGCGCTCTGCTGAGGAAACGCCCCCGGCCCCAGCTTCAGACAGCGAACTGCTGGACGAAGTCATCGTCACCGGGACTCGGCTGCCGGTCATTCTGAGCAAAACGGATTTGCCGGTGATTGTGCTGGCTCGCGTGGACATCGAGCGAGGCGGGAAGGATTCACTCGCCAAGATCCTGCAGTCCTTGCCAATGAACACAGGGGCGCAGATCAACACGAACACGGAAGCCGGGCTCGGCGCGGCGCGTGTGAATCTGCGCGGTCTCGGACCGGAGCGCACGCTCGTGCTGGTCAATGGCCGGCGCTTTCCGAATGGCGGCCTCGGCGCCGATGCATCGGTTGACCTCAACATGATCCCGCTCTCGATGATCGAGCGCGTCGAAGTGCTTCCATACGGCGCGTCCACCGTGTATGGATCGGGTGCCGTCGGCGGCGTCGTCAACGTCATCACCCGGCAGGCTGCCAGTGGGTTGGCAATCGGCGGATCGTCCTCGATGACCGACCATGGTGACGGACTGATCGTGACAGCCGATGCGTCGGCCGGATTCAGTCTGCTTGGAGGGGCCTGGAGCTTCGGTGTCGACTACACCCGGCAGGATGGCGTCGCCGTTGACAGCCGCAGCTATTCTGCGCGACCGCTGATCATCGTCGATGGCAACGGTACGTTCGGCTACTTTGGTCAGCCCGCAATTCCGGATGGACAATTCCTGATTCCTGATGGGAATTTCCTGGGTCTCGAGCCTGGCCGATACACGCGTATCGCGGGCGCCAACACGCAGACTGCAGCCGACTATCGCCCCTATGAATCGGAGGATGCCTACAATCCGGCGCCGTATAACTATTCGCAGCTGCCCAATGAACGAACCGGCATCTCGCTGAACGGCTCGGTTCCGCTCGGAGAATCTGCAAGCTTTTTCCTGGAAGGGCTCCTTCATCACCGCAGGTCGCAACAGCAGGGAACCCCGTCGTTTTACGTCGGGGGCATTCCGGCGGGCAACTACTACAATCCTTTCGGAGCGGATCTCGATTTTGCGGCCCGGCGCTTTGTCGAAAGTGGTGTCCGTCACGGCACAGGGCGCGTCGACATGTGGCGTGCTGTCGTTGGCTTCGAGGGCAAACTGAAGGACTGGAACTGGAAGCTCGCGGTCGGCCAATCCGAGTCGGACTCCACGCACACCGGCGTCGGGTCGTTTGCCGTGTCGCGCTTTGCCGCGGCGCTCGGCCCGTCGGGCCCCGATGAGTCGGGTCGAATTGTGTGCGGCGAGCGCGATCCGGTCACGGGCCTGGTTCCCGCGGCGAACGTCATTCCGGGTTGCGTGCCGCTCAACATCTTCGACGGCGCCGGCACGATCACGCAGGATCAGCTCGACTACGTGAATCCGCGGCCGATTGTCGATGTCGGCTTCAATGACCTGCAATTTGTCGAAGCGTCAATCAGCGGGCCGCTGGGCCAGGTACTGGGCAGGGAAATGATGTGGGTCCTTGGAGGTGAATATCGGCGTGAATCGGGCGGCCAGTTCGGTGATCCACTGCGAGAGCTGGATATTGCGAACTTGGTAACGCCGCTCAATTCACGCGGTACTACATATGCCAGAGAACTTTTCGCGGAAGCACAGATTCCACTGCTCCATGACAAGCCGGGATTTCTGGACAGCGGGCTCAGTCTGGGCGTGCGTCATTCCGTGGGCGATTCCAACCTGCCATTCAGCGTCGGCATGCACTGGAAGCCGGCCGAAGCGATCGAATTGCGTGCGAACTACTCTTCCGTATTTCGGTCGGGCAGTCTTCCGGAGCGATTTGAACCGCAGGTATTCGTGTCGGAGTTCGCCCCGGATCCCTGTGGCAACGAGCCCACGTCGACGCAGCGGGAAAATTGCGAGGCGAACGGCGTGCCGGGCGGTGCGTACACCCAGGCACTCGAAACGTTTGAGGTGCTGCTCGGCGGCAATCCGGACCTGCGGCCGGAAACCGGTGGCAGCTACGGGATTGGCTTGAGCTATGCGCCCGCCTGGGCACCCGGACTGTCTGCGAGCATTGATTACTTCAAGACCGAGCTGTCCAACTCCATCGGGGGCTCGGACGTGCAAGCACTGCTCTTCGAATGCGCTCAGTACGGCATTGCGGACTCGTGCGACCGAATTCATCGCAATCCGGATGGCAGCGTGCAACTGGTCATAGGTTTGTATCGAAACCAGGGGCGCCTCGAGACGAGCGGATTGGACTTCGCGGTTGACTGGCACAGGGTGACCCGGTTCGGGGAGTTCAGTGCCGAACTTCGCGCAACGTACCTCGAGCAGTGGGATGAACAGTCTTCGTTCATAAGCGCCGTGATCCCCAAGGCTGGTTCTACAGGGCTGTCAAGCTGGCGTGGGTTGGGTCATGTCGACCTGGTGCGAGGGCTCTGGCTCGCGAGCTACGCCATGGAGTACATCGGAAGCATGACCGAAGCAGTCTTTCCTCTGGAGGGTGAGGCGTACTTGCGGAAGATTCCCTCGGCCCTGTATCACGACATCGCGATCAATCGCAAATTCCCCGTCCGGAGTCTCGAACTGCGCATCGGGATCAACAACGTGACGGACGACGATCCGCCGTTCGTGAACACGGGCGCGCTCGAGAATACCGAGCCCGGGACCTACCGGTTGCTGGGTCGCACCTACATCCTCGAACTTCGCTACGAGCTCCAATAGCCGGCTTGCGCCGGGACACCAGAAACCCCGCAAACTCAAGGAGGTATCAAAGGAGAGTTATTGGACAATCAAAAGAGCGCTGTTGGATTGATCGCTTGCAACGGGCGCCACAGCATGCGGCTCAGGACAAAGGGCAGGAGTGAAACCTGCTCTGAACAGGTGGCCCGTCATGAGCAAGCCACTCGCAAAGACAAATTCGCTGACTGCCCGCGGCGTAGCGCTCAGCGCACTGGCCGCGTCCGCCTTGCTATCACCGATGGCCATGGGTTCATCCGGAGACCTGGATCCGAGCTTCGGCGACGGCGGATCGCTTCTCCTGTCGGGTTTCTTTGCGGCATCGGTTGTCCAGCAATCCGACGGCAAACTCGTATTCGCCGGCGATGCGTCTGATTTCATCGCCACGCGCGTCACCGAGAGCGGAACGCGGGACCTGGAGTTCGGTGAAAACGGAAAAGCGCGCGCCGGCTTCAGCCATGAGAGTGGCGCATTCGCCGTAATCCAGCAGCCGGACGGCAGGCTGGTCCTGGCGGGCAGGACTTACCTCAGTAGTACGTCGAGCGACGTCGCGTTGGCGCGATTCAATGCCGATGGAACAGTAGATACGAGCTTTGGAACCGATGGCCGGACGACGCTTGATCTAGGCGGTGGCGACGAAGGCGCGTTCAAACTGGTCCGGCAACCTGACGGCAAGCTGGCAATCGTGGGATGGTCAGACTTCGCCGGAACCCGGCAGATCCTATTTGCGAGATTCAATGCTGACGGCACGCTCGACACGTCTTTCGGCGCCGGCGGCAGCACGCTGGTCGATTTCGGCGGCGACTATCAATACGGATTCGACGTCGCACTGCAGTCCGACGGCAAGCTTCTCGGAATCGGCCAATTTCGCGGCGCCACTTCGACCGACTTTGCCGTTGTGCGTTTGACCGCGAACGGGACGCTCGATCCCGCCTTTGATGGCGACGGCATCGCGACGGTCGATTTCAACGGGGAAGACGATTACGTGTCGGCGCTGGCAATTCAGCCGGGTGGCGGCATTGTCGCGGCAGGCATGAGCTGGCTTCCGGGTCGCAACTATCCGGTCCTGGCGCTGGCGCGCATCGACGAGGATGGCAGACTCGACGATTCCTTCGGAACGGCCGGCAGATCCATCGTCGATCTGGGAAACAGAAGCGTGCCGTATTCAATCGTGGCCCAGGCAGATGGAAGACTCGTTGCCGTTGGCGAGCGCAGCCTGAGCAGAGCGGGGCAGGACATGATACTTGCCCGTCTCAACAGCGATGGAAAACTCGACTCCGCATTCGGCATCGACGGAGTTGCGACGGTCGATCTGGGCACGGGCGACACACGTCCCGATGCGCGCGGCATTGCGCTGATCCGGCAGACCGACGACAGGTATGTCGCGCTGGGCTACGACTATTCAACTGGCACCTCTGTCGCTGCCCGATTTGACGATGCAGCGGAAAATCCGGGTCGGATCGGTCTGATTGCCACGAGCCAGTCTGTCGACGAGGAGACCGTCGCGTCCGTCACCTATGTCGTTCGCCGCACCGGCGGCAGGACCGGCGCGATCAGCGTCGACTATGCAACCTCGGCAGGCAGCGCGCAGCCGGGTTCCGATTTCGAGATCCGCATCCGGTACGCTGAACTGGCGCGACGGCGACGCGAGCAGGAAGTCGGTGACCGTCAGCATCATCAATGATTCCGATCCGGAGAGTCCCGAGAATTTCTCGTTTGCGCTTTCGGCGCCAACGGGCGGCGCTCCTCTCGCTGCCAGCGAAGCCACGATATCCATCAGCAGCATGGATGGCCCGGGCGAGCTCGTCCTGTACTGGCCTATGACTCTCAACGATGAGCACTATGTATCCGAGAGTGCCGGTGTCATTACGCTTTGCGCTTGGCGGCGAAATGGATCGAGCGGCGAAGTCAGTGTGCACTACGGGACCAATCGCGGTTCTGCTACGGCCGGAGCCGATTTTGCAGCCACGAGTGGCACGCTCACCTGGGCCAGTGGCGACACGGACTGCAAGCCGATTGCTGTCGAAATACTCGATGACGCGACTGATGAGGACCTCGAACGGTTTGATCTTGGGATAAGCGGCCCGACGGGCGGAGCCACGCTCGGCACCAGTCGCCAGAATTTCTTTATTCTAGACGACGATCCGCCGGGCAGTGGTGGTGGCAACGCTGGTGGAGGTGATGACACTGATGGCGGCGGTGGCGACGGCAGCTTGGGTGGCGGTGGCGGCGCGACGGCCTTCGACCTGCTGGCCCTGCTCGTACTGCTAGGCTTGCTTGCAATGTGTGCGGGCGCCGATGTTCAGGGGGACGCACGCTTGTCGCGTCGGTCGGCGGCAGCGGAAAGTCCTCCGGAGGCTCCCCATGCGGCGATCTATCGTGGCGCTCATGTGTTTTCTCGCTGCCGGCGCGCAGGCAGAAGCTGGCGATTATCGCTACTCGACCATCGATCTGCCCGATTCCATTCTCACTGAAGCTCTGGGAATCAATGCGCAAGGGACCATCGTGGGTCGCGCCGTGGATGCCGAGCATGTCTCCCACGCCTTCCGGCTCCAGGATGGAGAATTCGCGCTGATTGAAGTGCCCGGTGCCGCTGTAACCCTGGCGGCCCGGGGCATCAATGGCCATGGAGAGATCGTCGGAAACTTCCATGACAACCTTGGCGTCAGGCACGGCTTTCTCCTGAGCAACGGCGCATTCACGCAAATCGATTTCCCCGGAGCCGTCGACACGGTCGTCGAGGAAATCACTGACGCCGGTGAGATCACGGGCATGTGGGTAGACGTCGGGGGCAACGTGCGCGGCTTCATGCTCAAGGACGAACAATTCTCGGACGTGAGCGTCGCGGGTGCGGAGCAGGTGCACGTACTGGCCGCGCAGGACGGCGGGCAGGTGCTCGTCGGCAAGGCGGAAATCGGCGGCCAGACCTTCGGATTCATCCGGCGCCAGCCGAATGACCTGGAACTGCTCGCCTTCTCGGGCAGTCCATTGGCATGCAGCAGCCTGCGATACATCAACAAGCGCGGGGACATCGTGGGCGGCTACGCGATCCTCGGCGCCGGATGACGCGTGCTCAATGCCGTTCACCGAGGCCCATGGAATCCTGCTGCGGGATGGGACGATCATCGATATCGAGTTCCCTGGGTCCAAGGCGACGGAACCGATGGGCATCAACGATGACGGGGTCATCGTCGGCAGGTATGCCGACGAGCGTGGCTCCACACGGGGATTCATCGCGATTCCGGAATGACAGCTGCTCAGCTTTGGGACGACTCCTCGAGGTGCGCATGGAGCTGATCGAGCTGGTGCGCATTGTCGTCCGCGATGCGCTGGCGCCAGGCGCGAAAGCGCGGGTCGCTCCGCAGCGGATCGAACACCGGGTCTGCATCGATCGGATCGAGGTAGTAAAGCGGCGAAAAATCGAGGTCAAGTGCCCACAGCATGCGAAATCCCTCGTCGTAGGCACGTTCGAGGGCCTCCAGCGCCATGGCGTGACTGCCGCCCAGGACGTATGCGCGCGCGCGCAGATAAGTGAACATGGGCCAACGCGGCGCATCGTGACCGTCGAGGAAGGCGGCAATGCGGGCCACCAATTGGCGGGCCAGATCCGCGCGACCCGTTGAGGCATAGGCAGCCGCCAGATCAAGTGCGGGCATGACGTTGCTGGCATTGACGGGGTCGGCGCCGCTCGCCAGGTCAGGTAGCCGCTCTTCCAGCAGCGTGCGCGCTCGCTCGCCGTGGCCAGTGATCAATGCAAGCCTGGCTGTCGGCAGGTCCAGCACGCGACTCAGTGGAAATTGCTTGCGTTGGCGCTCGAGGGTCTGGAATGCCTCCGGGTAATGACGATCCATGGTGAGCAGGGCGGCACTTCGCAGGGCCTCCGCAACGTCGTTGCAGCAGAAACCTTCAAGTACCTTGCGTGCGTCGTCGCTGTCGCCGAGCGATTGAAGAAGGCCCCAGAGCAGCAGCCCCTCGTCAGTGCGCAATTGAGTATCGATGCCGATCAGCATCACCGCTTTGTCGAGGTTCCCCAGGTGAGACTCGATCTTCGCCCTGGGCAATGCCGTGCCGAGCATCGACCACTCGTCGAGCTCCAGCAGGCGCTTGCGGGCGGCGTCATGGCTGCCCTGCAGACTCTGCAGGACGGCGCCTCGCATCAAGGCCGCGTCCCAATGTGGGTCGAGTTCGGCAGTCTGCTCGTACAGCCGCATCGCTGACGGCGGATCGATCCACTCGAGGGCTCGCGCATGCTGGAACGGGATGTAAGCGTTTGACGGATCGAGTTCTCCGGCGTGGCGGTAATCCGCGCGCGCGCGCGCAAGCGCGCTGGCATCGCCCTGGAATCGGTATTTCCAGGCCTCAAAATTGGCCCGTGCCAGATAGGCCGTGCCGGAACTTGCGCCCGACTTCCACCGCGAGCTGAGCCGCCGCGAGGCCCAATCGCATCGACCGTTCGACGTCGGTCAGTTCGACCCAGGCGGCGCGAAAATAGGTCAGGGCGATGCCAGCCCAGGCGTCGGCGAAGCCAGGATCGCGGGCGAGGGCCTTGTTGAAGAAATCCCGCGCCCGGGCAAGGTCTTCCGGTCCTCCGCGCGAAAGGGCGAGGCCAATCACGTACAGCCGATACGTTTCCGCGTCTGTGCTCGAGCGTGCAGGAAGGCTGCGCTCGACGCCCGGTGGCAAAGCCAGGCGCAGCGCGGCTGCCACTGACCGAGCAACGTCTTCCTGGACTGAAAAGATATCGGCCAGTTCGCGGTCGTAAACGTGCGACCAGACATGGTAGCCATCCCGTGCGTCGATGAGTTGTACCGCGATGCGTACCCTCGAGCCAGAACGCCTCACACTACCCTCGATGAGGTGATTGGCATTCATCGCCTCGGCCATCTCCGCCGTAGAAGCGTCCGCGCCCTTGTAATGGAAGGATGAACTGCGACTGACGACTCTGAGCCCGCGAATGGCGGCAAGCTGGTCGATGAGTTCCTCCGCGAGCCCATCGGCAAAATGCTCGTTGTCCGAATCGCGCGACATGTTCGTGAACGGCAGGACGGCCACCGAGACCAGCTCTGGCCCCGGGTTGGATTCGAGAGCGTGCTGTCGCCACAGCCACATTCCGGCCAGCAAGCCGACGAGCGCAAGCGCCAGCCAGGGAGCCAAGACCGATCGCGCGCACGCGATTCTCCCGCGGTCTTCCGGCGGCCGCGGGAGACGATTGCGACGCAGGAATCTTCTCGACCAGATGCGCAGGTTCGTCTCGGGAGCGCGTCGGCAGCGCATCGACACGTTCGACGGCCCCGATGAAGCGATAACCGAGCCGTGGAAGCGTCTCGATGTAGCGCGGGCTGCTGGCATCGTCGCCCAGGCTGACCCGCAACGCAGAGATCGCATTGTTCAGGCCATGGTCGAAGTCGACGTAGACGCTGGAGGGCCAGACCCGCTGCCGGAGCTCCTCGCGGGTTACCACCTGTCCCGCCTGCTCCAGCAGGCACTTGAGGATCTGGTAAGGCTGTTCCTGGAGACGGATGTGCCCGTCCGCATTTCGAAGTTCACGCGCACGACAATTCAGCTCGAAAACGCCGAAGCGGAAGACCTGCGACGACCCAGCGGACTCAACCACAGTGATCCCCGGCAACCTCGAGCCAACGCTGTCATTCTCCGATCTCGGGCGACCCTTTGCGCCAGCCGTACAAATAGGCCCATGAATTCAATGAGAAAGAATGTGCGATGGTGACCAGGTCGCAGCCAGGACTCCATGGCGAACCCCCCGACGGAAACGTCGGGGGCTTTTTCTTGTCCAAGCGGTTCATTCAACAACTGCCCGGGGGATTCCTCATGTCCGCCAGATTCTCCGCACGTCTTTGCGCGCTCGTCCTGGGCGCCGGCGTCGCACTCCCGGCATTCGCCGCCGAGCCGCTCGCGCGATTCGCCGAGACGCCGTTGCTCCCCGTCGAGGACGCCTACCCGCACGTCTCGCGCGACGGGCTCGTCGTCTTCCAGAGCACGCGCGTCGGCGGCACGAAACTGTTCGTCGCCCGGCTCGACGGGAGCGGCCTTCGGCAGCTGACGCAGGGCCCGAGCACGGACGTCACGCCGAAGTGGTCCTTCGACGGCACGCAGGTCGCGTATGCGGCGACCGCGAGCGATGGCAACGAGGACATCTGGATCGTCAATGCCGACGGCACGGGCGCGCGCAACCTCACGAATCATCCGGGCGGCGACAGTCACCCGAGCTGGTCGCCGGACGGCCGGCGCATCGTCTTCTGCTCGACCCGCGATGACGGCAAGCACGACGATCTCTACGTCATCAACGCGGACGGCACGGGCCTCAAGCGCCTGACCGAAACCGACGAACTCTGGAACACGTTCCCGTCGTTTGCGCCGGACGGGCGCCGGATCCTGTTCCGCCGGCTGTTCGGCGTGCGCACGGAGGAGGGGATGCTGTTCAACTCCGAGATCATGGTCGCGAACGTCGACGGGACCGATGCGAAAGACATCTCCCGCGATCCGGATTTCGACGGCTGGCCCGCCTGGTCCCCGGACGGCACGCGCATCGCCTTCAGTTCCAATCGCTCGGACTACCTACCAGATCTACGTCATGAATGCGGACGGCTCGGGCCTCTTCCGCGCCGTCGAGAGCCCGTACACGGACGTGCGGCCGCAGTGGCTGCCGGACGGCAGCGGGCTCGTCTTCAACCGCGAGCACGACGGGCGCATCGAGCTCTGGCAGGTCCGGCTCCCGAAAACGACCTAGGCGATCGCCCCGGAACTTTCGCGCTTCTGTCGTCCCGATGACAGAAGCGCGCCGACCTGCGCGCAGACCATTCCCCCGTAGCCGAATCGTAAACGCCCGCGCGGCGGACCCGGTCGCCGCACGGAAAAGGGGGAACGATGAAAAAGCCACTGGTCGAAATCATCTCGCGGATCGCCCGGGGCGCAGCGCCCGCGACCGCAGTCGTCACGAGCCTGGCCGCCCCGCTGGCGCAGGCCGCGTCCGGAGACCTCGATCCTTCGTTTGCCGACCACGGCCGGCTGGGTCCGATCGCGGAGCTGACGGGCTCCGCGCGCTCAGTCGAGGCGCTGCTCGACGGCGGCGCGCTTCTCGGCGGCGGGGGCGTCGAAGCCCAATGCAACGGGTATTGGTGCTACTACGAAGTGGACTTCGAGGCATCGAATTTTGTGAGTTCCGTGACGGAGCAGGGCAGCCTCGACGCTTCGTATGGCGCAACCCTGGACGGCAACATCGAGGTTGCCGGCATCGCGCGCCAGGCGGACGGCAAGGTCGTCGCAGCCGGTCGCCGGATCGATAGCCGCAATTCCGGCATCAACCATCTTGTCGTATTCCGGTTGTCGGCCGACGGCTCGCTCGACGCGACATTCGGCGCCGACGGCATCGTCGAGCTCGACGCGACCAGCCCCGCCGACCACCGGGCGAACGATGTGATCGTCGATCCCGACGGCCGCATCGTCGTCGTGGGCGTGCGTGCAGGAACGCTCATCGCCCTGCGATTGAATCCGGATGGCGCGGTCGACGCTTCATTCGGCTCGCAGGGCTTTTACTCCGGCCCCACCTTCGACTACGGCGCCGGCGCCCGCATCGTCCGCCTCTCGTCAGGCGACTATCGGCTGACGTCGACCCACGACGGCGCTTGCTCCGTGATCGCCCTGACGGCAGCCGGCTCGGTCGACGAATCGTACGGCGACATCGGGTTCGCGCCCATTAGCATCGGGCTAGCCTTCGATGTCGCCTGCCGTTCGCTCGTCGCCCAGGACGACGAGCGTCTGGTCATCAGCGGCAACGCGAACGACAAGGCCTTCGCATTGCGGCTGCTTGCAAGCGGCGCTGCGGACCCGTCCTTCTCCGCGCCCGACGTCGCTGCGCAGTTGTCGGATGCATCGGCTATCTCCGTGGCCGCCGACGGCAAGATCCTGGTGGGTGGCGAAGGTGTCAGCGGCGCGGCCGTCATGCGCTTGCAGGCCACGGGCCAGCTGGACGCGTCCTTCGGCGAGGGCGGCGTGAGCCTGATCGACCTGCCCACGGATTTCGGCGCGACCGCATACGTCGACGATCTCGCGGTCTGGCCGGATGGCAGCGTCATCGCCGCGGGCGGCGCCTGGCAGTCGCGCACGCCCCAGCCATTTGCGGTTCGCCTGCTGGGCGACGCCGGCGGCGAAGGCCCGGGCGTGCTCGGCATCGAACAATCCTATGTCGACGGCACGGAGGGCGAGGATGCGGTCGTCAAGGTGCGACGCACCGGGGGGAAGTCGGGCGCGGTGAGCGTGGCGTATCACGCAGTCCCGATCGACCAGCAAGCCGTCGCCGGTCAGGATTTCGAGGCCGTCGAGGGCGTGCTCCATTGGGCCGACGGAGACTCGAGTGAGCGCAGCATCGCCGTGCCGGTGTTGGCGGATGCCGGTCCGGGCGAAGACTACGAACAGTTCCAGCTCTCGCTCAGCGACCCGCAGGGCGCCGGCCTCGGCACCCGCAATGCGGCGGTGACGATCCAGGCCGATGGATCGCCTGCGGGCCTGTTGTCGATCGACGGTACCGCCACCGCCACCGAGAGTTCCGGGCTGCAGCTCTGGGTGTATCGCAGTTACTACGGCAGGGGCGACGTCTGCGTTACGGCGACGCCGCAGTCCGGCACGGCAACGGCAGGCGAGGACTTCAATGCGCACCCGGTCAAGGTCTGCTGGCTCGATCAGGACTTCGATGCCAAGCTGGTCGAGATCAAGATCAAGGACGACAAGACCCCGGAAGACTCGGAATCCTTCACCGTCGCGCTATCCAACGCGACCGCCGGCGCGGCGATCGGCCCGCAGAATACGGCCACGGTCTCGATCGCGTCGAATGATGCGGTCACGGTGAATGGGGGCAACGGCAACGGCGGCGGCGGAGCCGCGGGCCTTCTCTCGCTCCTCTTGTTGGGCTTCGGGGAAGCGATCCGCGCCGCCCGGCGCCGGCTCGTGAACCGCACGTGAGGTGGACCATGGACTATCCAGCACGCAAGACGAAGAAGAAGGCGCCGGATGAGTGCAGCGAGGGACGCCTCGAGCTCAAGCTGGCGGAATACAGCGCGCCGTTCGGTGAAGAGCGGCCCTGGAGGATCGCGACGGAGGAGTCGGAGCTCGCGCGCGATGTCGGGGAGTTCCGGCGCGAGTGCGGAAGGCTGCACTAGGGACTCGAGCGGGCCGCCTCCGCAGCGAGTGCGCCGAACTGCAGCCCGTTCACCTTGTCCACGATCGGCGCGATCTGGTCGAGCTTGTGCGAGGGATCGCCGCTCACGCGATGGGTGACGACCATCGTCGTCGTTCCATCCTTCTCTTCGAGCGCCAACGTGATCACGCCCGAGATCGCCATCTCCTGCAGCGGGCCGAGCGCGGCGTCGAGGCGAAGCAGCTTGCCGGGCATCGCCATGACCACGTGTCCGTGCTCGACGCTGCCGCCATCCCAGCGCTCGCAGAAGCAGCCGCCGGCCGTGGCCTCGAGGCTCAGGTTCTCGCGCCTGCCGGACCAGGTGTGGTCGGCAGGCCACCAGCGTTCGGGATGCTAGCAGCGTTTCCCACACTTTCGAGGCCGGCGCAGCAATCGTGTAGCGCTAGCTCGATCAGCATCGCGTCCGGGGTCGCCGACTTCACTTCTGCGCCGGCGATCGCGGGGACCAGTGCGAGGAAGCCCGCGAGGACAGGAAACTTCATCGGCTCACTCCTTGGACTGCCATTCGGCTTCGTCGCGCCGCGCGAGCTCATCGAGGTCGCCCGGCGTCGCGGCCGGGTCGTCCACCCATTCGCGCAATGTCGGGCCGCCGTTGATCAGGTCGATCGCGAGGCGCGTCGTCTCGTATTCGTACGGGAAATCGCGCCACAGCGGGTAATCCGGCCGGATCGCGCGGATGGCCTTGAACGCGAGCGCCATGAGCCGCCACGGGCGGAACTTCGAGTAGTTGTAGCCGGGATCATCGACGTGTATCTGGATGCCGGCGCAGAGCTTGCCCGCGTGCTTGTGAAAGGTCGGCTCGAACCAGCACGGGCGCAGGCGACAGCCCGCGAGCCAGTCCGGCGCGAGCGCGCGCATGTTCGCGAGCAGCTTGTCCGCATCGAGGTCCGGCGCGCCAAAGAGCTCGAGCGGGCGCGTCGTGCCGCGGCCCTCGGAGAGCGTCGTGCCTTCGACCATCACGGTGCCGGGGTAGCAGCGCGCCATCGAGATGTTCGAGGCGTTCGGGCTCGGGTTGATCCAGGCGCGCTCGCCGAGCGGCCAGCCATAGCCCGGCGACTTCGCGGGATGCCAGGCTTCCATCGCGACGTTCTGGTAGTCGACGTTGAGCTTCAAGTGCTTCACGAACCAGTCGCCGAGCTCGCCGAGCGTGCGGCCATGCCGCATCGGCATCGGCCCCGCGCCGACGAAGCTCTCCCAGCCGTCCTTCAGCAGGAGTCCCTCGACCGGGCGGCCGATCGGGTTCGGCCGGTCGAGCACCCACACGGACTTGCCGTGTTGTTCCGCCGCTTCGAGCACGTACCGCAGCGTCGTGACGAACGTGTAAACGCGCGTGCCGAGGTCCTGCAGGTCCACGAGCAGGACGTCGAAGGTCTCCATCATGGCGGCGGTCGGCCGGCGCACCTTGCCGTACAGGCTGAAGACCGGAATCTTGTAGGTCGGGTCCGTGTCGTCCCCGGTCTCGACCATGTTGTCCTGCTTGTCGCCGCGCATGCCGTGCTGCGGCCCGAACGCGGCCGTGAGGCGGAAGTCCTCCTGGGCCACGAGCGCATCCACCGAGTGCGTGAGGTCGGCCGTGACCGAGGCCGGGTGCGCGAGCAGGGCGACGCGCCGGCCGTCGAGGGGCTTGCGCACCGCGCGGTCGAGCAGCAGGCGGTCGATCCCGAATTTCATCGCGCCGGCACGCGAAGCGCGAATGTCGCCGGGTCGTGGAAATCCGGCTTGTCGCCGCCGTGCGCAAGCGCCCAGTACGAGCGCGCGCCGTCGGTCGTCTCGATGACGGCCGTGAGTCCTGCGTCGATCGACGCCGCCTGCGCGAGCTCGGGCAGCGCCGCGATCGCGATCCGTGCGCTCAAGCTGCAGCCATCCGGCAGGCGGCGGCACTCGATCCGGGGCGCCGGCATTTCGGGTGCGGTGCGATCGCTGGCGGCGGCCGGCGAAGCGGTAGGCCGCCCAGTCGCCGGACGGCGCGAAATTGAACTCGTGATAGCTGTCGCTCCCATCGGGCCGCAGGAACACCTCGAAGCAGGTATGTTGCCAGAGACCGTCGCGGCGGCGTGCAAGTTCGGCCGGAGGCAGCCTGACCCGGCCGATGTCGCCATCCATCCGAAAGCGGATCTCGAGCTCGTCCGGGAGCCTTTCCGTCTCGAACCCGGCTTCAAGGCGGCGGATCGCATCGCAGGGACTTGAAGGATGCGCCACGAGTTCCGCCGAAAGCGTCGTCATGGGCCGTCACTCTAGACGGTTCAATGGCGCGTTGCCGGGTCGCTAAGGGCGGCTGACAGGCTGTAACATTTCGGCCTTGGGCTGACGCCGGCGCCATGCCCGTGATCCGTTCCCAAGGAACCCGGGGAATCGTGCCTATGTCCGATTGCCGCCGCTCGGTCCGTCTCGCCGCCGCGGCATTCTCGATCCTGGCAGCGCCGTTCGCCATCGCCCAGGAAACCACGAGCCAGCTCTCCGGCTATGTCGTCGGCGCGGACGGCCAGCCGATTCCCGGCATCACGGTGAGGATCGTGCACGTCCCGTCGGGAACGACGGATTCCGCGACCACGAACGCGAGCGGGCAGTTTTCCGCGACCGGCCTTCGTGTCGGCGGCCCTTATCGCGTGTCGGTCCAGGCGGAAGGGATGCAGGAGGCCGTGGTCGAGGATCTCCATACGCAACTTTCGGAACGGAACTCGGTGACGCTGGTCGTGCTGCCGATCGCCCAGCTCACGGGCATCGAGGTGACGGGCGCCGCCGCGCGCGATGTGACGATCGGCGCCGCGACCCGGTTCGGCCCCCGCGATATCAGGGAAATGCCGTCCATCAGCCGCGACATCAAGGACGTCGTCCGTATCGACCCGAAAGCCTGGGTCGACCCGACCAACTCGGACGCGATGGAAATTGCAGGCGTCAATGCCCGCTACAACACGATCACGGTTGACGGCGTGCGCCAGAGCGACGACTTCGGCCTCAACGCCAATGGCTACCCGACGCAGCGCAGCCCGCTGTCGGTGGACGCCATCGAGGCCGTGTCCGCGCTGACCGCGCCATTCTCCGTCGAGTATTCGTTCTTCCGCGGCTCCACCATCAACATCGTGACGAAGTCCGGGACCAACCAGTTCAAGGGTTCCGCCTTTTACTACAAGGGCGACGACAGCCTGCTCGGCGACCGTACCCGGGACACGGACGTCAATCTCGTGTTCGACGAGGACATCTACGGCGGCACGATCGGCGGCCCGATCCTGAAGGACAGGCTGTTCTTCTTCCTGTCCTACGAGAAGCTCGACAGGAAGGCGCCGCAGGACATCGGCGCCACCGGCTCCACATTCCCGGTCCAGGTCGCCGGCGTGACCCAGGCCGAATACGACCGCATCCGCCAGATCGGCCTCGACGTCTACCACTACGACATCGGCGAGACCCTGCAGTCGGCTCCCGAGGAGGACGAGAAGATCCTCGCGAAGCTCGACTGGAACATCAACGACCTGCACCGCGCATCGCTGTCCTACCAGCGCACCGAGGGCAACGAGCTCATCGTCAATACGACCAACAACAACCCGGCGACCGATCGCCTCGGCGCTCCGTCGAACTGGTATGACCGCTCGATCCAGATGGAGACGGAGTCCCTGCAGCTCTTCTCGGACTGGAACGCATTCTTTTCGACCGAGCTGAAGCTGGCGCACAAGGAAGTCGAAACGGCGCAGGTGTCGCTGTTCGGCAGCGATTTCGGCGAGATGATCATCGACACGCCGAGCGGCGGCCAGATGTTCATCGGTTCCGACGAATTTCGCCATGCGAATGCGCTTTCGGACGACGTGGACTCGATCAAGCTGAAGGGCAGCTTTTTTCTCGGCGACCACACGATCATGGCCGGCTACGAGCGTGAGATGCTCGACGTCTTCAACCTCTTCGTTCCGACGGAGCCAGGGCCAGTGGACGTTCGCCGGCCAGCATCGACGACTTCGAGAACCAGGTCGCGTCCAGCTTCTCGTACAGCAATGCGTTCACGAACAATGCGGCTGACGCCGCGGCGAACTTTGGCTACGACGTCGACAGCTTCTACGTGCAGGACGAGTGGCAGGCGACACCGGACCTGAAGTTCGAGGCGGGCGTTCGCATCGACCGGTTCTCGGGCGACGACAAGCCGCTGCTCAACCCGAATTTTACCGGCCGCTACGGCTTCAACAACCAGGAGACGCTCGACGGACGGGACCTGTTCATGCCGCGCATCGGCTTCAACTGGCAGTGGACGCCGGACACGACCGTCTACGGCGGCTGGGGCCTGTTCGGCGGCGGCACGCCGAACGTGTGGATCGCGAACAGCTTCTCGAACGACGGCGTGACGGTCGTGCGCACGGATGTCGACAATACGGCGGGGAATCCCAATCCCCAGCTCGTGGATTCCCTGGTCGGCGGCAATGGATTCGACATCCCGCAGGACGTACTCGATTTCAATGCGACCCAGCGCAATGACGGGGCGGTCAATGCCATCGACCCGGAATTCGAGATCCCGTCGCAGTACCGCTGGAACCTCGGGGTCAAGCACACCTTGCCCTTTGATATCGAGATGACCGCGGACTTCATCTACTCGCGCGTTCACGACGAGGTGCTGTGGCAGGACATCCGCCTGCAGCAGGTCGGCACCGCGCCGGACGGCCGCCCGATCTATGGACCGCGGCCCGACGGCCGCACGAACGCCAGCATCCAGGACTTCCTGCTGACGAACACGCACGAAGGCGAGAGCACGGTGTACTCGATCGACGCGAGCAAGACCTGGCGCACGGGTGCCGGCCGCTTCGACGCTTACCTCGGTTACGGCTACCAGGACGTGAAGGACGTCAACCCCGGCACGAGCTCGACCGCGTCCTCGAACTGGGACAACGTTGCCGTGTCCGACCCGAACAACCCGCGCGTTTCGACCTCGAACTTACGAGATTGAGCATCGCTTCGTCGGCACCTTCGAGTGGACGCATGCGTTCTTCCGCGACAGCGAGACGCGCCTTGGCCTCTTCGGCGAGCTGCGCTCGGGCCGCCCGTACAGCTACACCTTTGGCGGCGGCACGCCGCAGGCCGTCTGGGGCGACCCGCGCCAGGCGGCGCGCCAGCGCCAGCTCTTCTACGTACCGGACGGCGACGTGATCTTCGAAGCGCCGTGCTCGGGGGCGGACGTCACGAACGACGTCGCAGGCTGCGCCTCGATCGCGAGCTACACGTCGGCGAACGCCGCGGCGGCGGCATTCGCCTCGGAGATGGATGACTACATCCAGCAACAGGAACTCGAGCACTGGCGCGGCAAGATCATGCCGCGCAACTCGCACCGCAGCCCCTGGGCAACGATTCTCGACCTGCGCGTATCGCAGGACCTTCCGGTCTTCCGCGGGACGCGCGGCGTCCTGACCTTCGACGTCGAGAATTTTGCGAATCTCCTGAACAACGACTGGGGCCAGCTGCGCCAGGTCAACTTCCCGTTCGTCGCGCCGGTCGTGGACGTGAATCGCATCGCGACGCTGGGCTGCCCGAACGGCGCAGCGAGCTGCTACGTCTACCGCCCGCGCTCGGGCGCGACGGGCCCGGTCAAGCCATTCGAGACGATCGCATCGCTGCCCTCCGTATGGCGCATCCAGCTGGGCTTCCGCATTGAATTCTGACGCGCAGCTGCCGGTAGAGGCGCAGTGCGCGAGTGCCGTGCTGATGGTGCGGCCGGCGCACTTTGGCGCGAACCCGGAGACCGCCGATTCGAACCGCTTCCAGCAGGCGAACGCGAGGCCGGACGATGTGCAGGCGGCGCTGCGAGAGTTCGACGGGATCGTCGGATCGCTGGAGAGGGCGGGCGTCGAGGTCCATGTCGCCGACGACACGTCGGAGCCTGTCGAAGCCGGACGCCTGCTTTCCGAACAACTGGGTGAGCTTCCATGCCGACGGGAGCGTCGTGCTCTACCCGATGATGGCGCCCTCGAGCCGCGCCGAGCGCCGCGAGGCGCCCATCGAGCAGCTGCGCCGCGCCGGTTTCCAGGTCGCGCGCACGATTGACTTGACGCCCGCTCGAGGTGCGCGGCGAATTCCTCGAAGGGACGGGAAGCCTCGTGCTCGACCGATCCCACCGCATCGCCTACGCCTGTCGCTCGCCACGGACGACTGCCGCTGCGCTCGCGGATTTCGCGGCGGCGCTCGGTTACCGCGTCGTGGCGTTCGACGCGCTCGGGCCGGACGGCCGCCCCGCGTACCACACCAACGTGCTGATGGCCGTGGGGGAGCGCTTCGCCATCCTCTGCGCTGCGGCGATCCCGGACGCCGACCGGCGTGCCGCGGTGCTGCGCGCACTCGAGGAAACCGGCCACGAGGTCATCGAGATCGACGATCGCGGAAATGAACCGCTTTGCCGGCAATCTCCTCGCACTGCGTTCTCGCGATGGCGACGCCCTGATCGCGGGCTCCGACGCGGCATGGGGCGCGCTTGCGCCGGACCGGCGTCGCCGCCTCGAACGTCACGGGGCGATCGTCTCGGCGCCGATTCCGACCATTGAGCGCCTCGGCGGCGGCAGCGTGCGCTGCATGATCGCGGAAGTCTTCCTTCCGCGCGGGATGACGGGCGCCGGCTGATAAGATCGGCGCCCGTCCTCGGGAAATCACGGAACTTGCTGGAACTCGGGCTCAAGACGCTGATCGCTTACCTGATGGGCTCGGTCGTGGGCGCGCTGCTCATCGGCCAGTTCCGCGGCGTCGACATCCGCACGATGGGCAGCGGCAACGCGGGCGGCACGAATGCGCTGCGCACCCAGGGCCTCGGCTTTGCCGCGGCGACGGTCGTCATCGATATCGGCAAGGGCTGGCTCGCGGCGGCCTGGCTGCCGGGGCTCGCAATTCCGGGCATCGCGCCGGATCCTGCGATCGCGCGCGACTGGCTCGCCGCCTGCTGTGCGGCGGGAGCCGTTGCCGGCCACGTCTGGCCGCTCTGGCACGGATTTCGCGGCGGCAAGGGCGGCGCGACGCTTGCCGGCACCCTGATTGCGCTCGCACCGATGCTGCTCGCGATCGCGCTGACCGCCTGGGTCGCGGTCCTGCTGCTCACGGCATTCGTCGGCCTTGCGACGACGCTCGCCGCGGTCACGGCGGCCATCGCCGCGTCCTTCTCGCCGCGCGCATCCGTTGCGCTCGCCGCGTACGCGATCGCGATGGCGGCGCTCGTCGCTTTTGCCCATCGCGGAAATTTCGCGCGCATGCGCGCGGGAACCGAGCCGCGCGAAATGAAGCTCTGGCTGTTCCGCCCGCGCGAGGGCGCGCGGTGAGCGGCCGCACCGAACTGCTGCGCCTGCTGGCGGACGGCGCGCTGCATTCGGGCGAAGAGCTCGCCGCCGCGCTCTCGATTTCGCGCGCCGCTGTCTGGAAGCGCCTGCAGCAGTTCGAGGAGTGGGGCATCGCGGTCGAGGCGCGGCCGGGCAGCGGTTACCAGCTCGAATCGCCGATGGATCTCCTCGACGCGGCCGCGATCCGCGCGCTGCTGCCGCCTGCGGCCGCGGAGAAGCTCCGCGTGCTCGAGGTGCACGAGTCGCTCGAATCGACGAGCGATCGCCTGCTCGCCGCGGGCGACCTGCCGCCCGGACGCTTCGACGCCTGCCTCGCGGAGTTCCAGAGTGCAGGTCGCGGCCGGCGCGGCCGGCGCTGGGTCGCGCCGTTTGGCTCGGGGCTGTGCCTCTCCGTGAGCTGGAGCTACCGCGACTCGCCGGCCACGCTCGGCGCGCTGTCGCTGGCTGCAGGCGTCGCCGCGCTGCGGGCGCTCTCGCGTCTTGGGTTCTCGAGCCTTGCGCTCAAGTGGCCGAACGACATCGTGCATGAGGGCGCGAAGCTCGGCGGCATTCTCATTGACCTGCGCGGCGAAGCGGCGGGGCCGGCCTTCGTCGTCGTCGGCATCGGCATCAACGTGCGCCTGCCGCGCGCGGCGAATGCGGCGCTGCGTGCCGAGGGCGTGAATGCCGTGGACCTCGCGGCGCTCGGCGCGCCGCCTGCGCGGAATACACTCGCCGCGGTGCTGGTCGCGGAGCTTGCGCAGGCGCTCGTCGAGTTCGGCGCTCGCGGAATGGCCGCGTTCGCCGACGAGTGGCAGGGCGCCGATGCGCTCGTCGGGCGGGCCGTGCGCGTACTGCATGGCGGGCAGCAGCTGGACGGCCTTGCGCGCGGCGTGGATCCGGATGGGGCACTCCTTCTCGAAATGGAGGGCGTCCGGCGGCGGATCGTCTCCGGCGAAGTGAGCGTGCAGGCCCATTCGGTAATAGAATCGGCCCATGCGTCTCGCATTTGCACTGCTGCTGTTCGCGAACATCGCCTGGTACGGGTGGACGCACTGGGTGGCGTCGCCCGACGAACCGGGCGCGACTGCTGCGGCCGCGCAGGGCAGGGGTCTCGTGCTCGCGCGCGAAGCCTCGCCCGCCAGGGCGCCGGCCCGCGTCGCCGCCCGCAGCCCGAACAATTGCTTCAGCCTCGGCCCCTTCACTGACCTGACCGATGCCGCGCGCGCCTCGACGCTCCTGCGCGAAAACAAGCTGGATCCGCGCCAGCGTGCGGGCGAGGGCGTCGTGTGGAAGGGATTCTGGGTGACGCTCGAGGGCGTGCCGGACCGCACGGCGGCGAGCAGCATCATCGAACGGCTGCGGCGCGCCGGTGTCGGAGATGCGTATGCGATGCCCGGCGATGGCCGCGACGTCACGATTTCACTCGGCCTTTTCAGCGAGCGCC
>CAVVDL010000013.1:0-29348 GCA_963747035.1 uncultured Gammaproteobacteria bacterium | reverse complement strand
ACACCATGCGTGCGTACGACTTCGCAAACGACCTGTACAACTTCGGTCCGCTGAACTACTACCATGGTCCGGAGCGCCGTTACGCCATCGGCGCGAACGGTCACTACGAGTTCGGCGAGCACGCCGACGTCTACACGCAGCTGTCGTTCACCGACTACCAGTCGGTCGCCCAGATCGCTCCGGGCGGCTTGTTCGGCGAAACGTCGTCGATCAACTGCGGCAATCCCCAAATACCAGCCAACCTGGTGGGACCCCTGGGATGCGATGGCGCCTTCGGCTCCGCGGCGACTGACCCGGTGCCGTTCCTGATTCTGCGCCGCAACATCGAAGGCGGCGGACGGCAGCACTCGTTCGAGAACTCCGTTGCGCATCGTGACCGGCGTTCGCGGTGCGATCAACGAGGCCTGGGGATACGACGCGTCCATGCAGTTCTCGCAGGGCACCGGCACGCAGTCGACGCTGAACAACTTCCAGAAAGATCGCGTGGCCAAGGCGCTCAATGTCCTCGACGTCGGCGGCGATCCGACTTGCCTGTCGGTGATCGACGAATCGGATCCGAATTGCGTGCCCTACAACCCGTTCGTCGTCGGCGGCATGACGCAGGATCAGCTCGCTTACCTGCAGGTGACGGGCGTGCAGGTCGGGCGCATCACCCAGGAAATCTACAACGGCGTCGTCAACGGCGACCTCGGCGTCTACGGCATCAAGTCGCCGCTGGCCTCCGACGGCATCCAGGTCGTGTTCGGCTCGGAGTATCGTCGCGATACGCTCAGCAACACGGTCGACGCGCTGCAGGAGGCCTTCCAGCTGACCGGCTCGGGCGGCCCGACGATCGGCATCAGCGGCGCGACCAACGGTCAAAGAGCTCTTCATGGAAGCCCGCGTTCCGATCGCTCAGGACCAGCCGTTCGCCGAGAGCCTGTCGTTCGACACTGCCTACCGGTACTCGGACTACGGCGACGGCATCCAGACCGACACGTACAAGTTCGGCCTCGAGTGGGCGCCGATTGCCGACGTCCGCCTGCGTGGCAGCTACCAGCGTGCGGTCCGTGCGGCCAACATCGTCGAGCTGTTCACGGCGCAGGGCTTCAACCTGTTCGACGCACCGGGCGACCCGTGCGGCGCGCAGGCGCGCGATCCCAACGCGAGCGACGCGGACTGCATCGCGACAGGCGTGCCGGCCGGCGCAGTCGGCGATGCCGCTGCTCGACAGCCCGGCAGGCCAGTACAGCTTCCTGCAGGGAGGCAACCTGGACCTGCAGCCGGAGACGTCGGACACCTACTCGTTCGGCGTCGTGTTCCAGCCGCGCTTTGTGCCGGGCCTCGCGATCACGGTCGACTACTTCGACATCTCGATCGATGACACGATCTCGACCTTCGGTCGCGAACAACACGCTGACGGCCTGCTACGCGGGCGGCGACCAGGCGGCCTGCGATCGCATCAACCGCGATCCGAGCACCGGTGCGCTGTGGCTCGGCACCGGCCACGTCGAGAACACGAACATCAACATCGGGACGTTGTCGACGACGGGCTACGACATCAACATCGGGTACACGGGTGTGGAGATGGGCCGCTTCGGCAGCCTGGCTTTCAACCTGACCGGCACGTACCTGGTTGACCTGATCACGCAGCCGGCGCCGGGACTCGATATCGAGCCGGATCCGGATATCTTCAGCGACACGTACGACTGCGTGGGTTACTACTCGAGCGAGTGCGGTATCCCCAGCCCGCAGTGGCGTCACCGGTTCCGCACGAGCTGGCAGACTCCGTGGGATGTGGACCTGTCCTTCACCTGGCGTCATTACGGTGAAGTCGTCGGCTCTGGCGGCACCGAACCAGCAGATGCACCTGGATCAGCTCGACCACACGCTCCCGGCCGAGGACTACTTCGACCTGGCCGCCAACTGGGCGATCACGGAGAAGGCCGGCGTCACGCTCGGTATCAACAACATCCTGGACGACAACCCGTCGATCAGCGGTGCGGTTGGCACGACGGGCAACGGCAACACCTACCCGCAGACCTACGACGCCCTCGGTCGTTACGTCTTCCTGCGGGCGACGGTGGACTTCTAAAGCCGACCCAGAACGATTCGATTCGACCACTCAGGCGGCGGTCCTTCGGGACCGCCGCTTTTTTTCGTACCATAGCGGTCCATGAACGCCGCACGGCCTGGCGCCGCCCTCCCGGACCTGAAGACCCTGCTGCCGGTCTCCCCGGACGCCTATCCGCAGGCCGTGGACCTCGTGCGCGGGCTCGTGCTCGTGATCCGCATGGACGCGCGGGCCTACCGGGCGGCGAGCTTCCTCGACGACCGCATCCTCGGGCCCTCGACCGAGGGTGCCTGGATCCCGGGCGCCGCCGTCACGCAGGCGGCGCGGCAGGTCGCGGGTGCGCAGGCCGCTCCATTTCATCTTCCACACCGGGCACGTCGGCTCGACGCTGCTCTCGCGCCTGCTCGACGAAACGGGCGTCGTCCTCGGCCTTCGCGAGCCGCTGCCGCTTCGAACCCTCGCCGATGCGCACGACGTGCTCGGCAAGCCGGAATCGCTGCTGGGCACGCCGCAGTTCGAGAGCCTGCTCGACATGCTGCTTGGCCTCTGGAGCCGCGGCTACGAGGCGACGCGTGCCGTCGTCGTCAAGGCGACGAGCAGCGCCGGGCGCCTCGCCCCAAGGCTGCTCGGGCGATCCCCGGCATCCCGCGCCGTGTACCTGAACCTGGCGGCTGAGCCCTACCTCGCGACGCTTCTCGGCGGCGCGAATTCGGCCGACGGACCTGCGCGGCCACGGCCCCGGCCGCATGCGCCGCCTGCTGGCCGGCCGCGAGCTGCCGGTCGCGCCGCTGCTACGCGCTCTCCACCGGCGAGCTCGCCGCGCTCGGCTGGCTGGTCGAGAGCCTGTCGCAGGCAGCCGCGCAGGAAGCGGCGGGTCCGCGCCTGCTCGCGCTCGACTTCGACGCATTTCTCGCCGACGTGCCAGGCGAGATTTCGCAGCGTGCTCGCGCACTTCGGCCTGCCGCGCGACGAAGCCGTGGATCGCGGCGATTGCCGCAAGCGCGGTGCTGCGCCAGTATTCGAAGGCGCCCGAGCTGCCATTCCCGCCCGGAGAGCGCGCTGCGCGCCTCGCGGCCGCGCGCCGCGACCACTCAGGCGAGATCGCGCAAGGGCTCGCCTGGCTCGAGCGGCTGGCGCGGGCGGATGCATCCATCGCTGCAGTCTTCGAGCGGCGGCGTCGCATGAGCACGGGCGCCGGGGCCCACCTGGAACTGCGCGGCAAGCCTCGAGCAGTCGGGCAGGCTTGCCGACGCCGAGTCGGCCTACCACCGTTGCATCGGCGAGGAGCCGCAGAACGCCGTCGCGCGCTTCAACTTCGCCTGCTTCCTGCGGCGCCGCGGCCGGCTCGAAGAGGCGCTCGAAGAGCACCAGGCGGCGCTCGACCTCGGCATCGAGAAGCCCGAGGAAGTGCTCTCGAACATGGCCGTGATCCAGGCGGAGCTGCGGCGCGACGCGGCGGCGAAGCTCCTGCTCGAGCGCGCGCTCACGGTCAACCCGACCTATCCGCCGGCGCTCTTCAACCTGGCCCTGCAGTACGAGGAACAGGGCGACCGCGACCGGGCCCTCGAGCTCTTCCGCCAGATCCTCGAGATCGACCCGGCCTGGCACGATGCGCTCGTGCGCATCGCGCACGCCGAGACCGTGCGCGATCCCGACGGCGAGATCGTCCGGAAGCTCCGTCGCGCGCTGCGCCGCTCGAACCTCGATCCGCTCACGCGCGAGAGCCTGCACTTCGCGCTCGGCAAGGCCCTCGACGACTGCGCGCGCTACGACGAGGCTTTCGAGCAGTTCGCGCTCGGCAATGCGGCGAGCCGGCCGCGCCTCGTCGCGCTACGACCGCGGCGCGGTGGACGCGGCGCGTGGGCCGGGTCATCCGCGAATTCAGCGCCGGAACTCATGGCGCGGGCGACGCCGGTCTCGGAGGCGCCGCTCGTCTTCATCACCGGCATGTTCCGTTCCGGCTCGACGCTCTTCGAGCAGGTGCTCGCCGCGCATCCGCGCGTGACGGCGGGCGGGGAAATCGAGTACTTCATGCGCTTCCCGTTCTCGTTCAACCCGCCGGACTGGCAGCCCGTCGCCCAGGGCTACGTGGACTACCTCGGCCGCAGCTTCCCGGGCAAGGAGCTCGTCACGAACAAGCGGCCGGACGCGTTCGCGCTGCTCGGCATGCTGAAAGCCTCGTTCCCGAACGCGCGCTTCGTCAACACGGTGCGCGACCCGCGCGACACGGCGCTCTCGATCTTGTTCCAGCAGTTCGACGGCCGGCTCGGCTATGCCGCCGATCTCGGCGACATCGCGCACCACCACCGGCAGTACGTCCGGCTGATGGAGCACTGGCGGGGCCTCTTCGGCGCGAGCATCTTCGACGCCGACTACGACGCCTACGTGCAGGATCCGCGCGCCGTGACGGAAAAGCTGCTCGCGTTCCTCGGCCTCGACTGGCACGAGGGCTGCCTCGAGTTCCAGAAGAACGCGACGCGAGTGCGGACCGCGAGCGTCGCGCAGGTCCGGGAGCCGATCTACCGGAAGTCGTCAGGCCGCTGGAAGAACTACGAACGCCAGCTCGCGGCGCTCGCGCCCGCGCTCGGGGCGCACTAGGTCGACGACCACTTCCTGAGCAGGTTCTGGCGCACGACGTCGAGCCGCACGCGGCTCTCGGGATTCATGCGCAATCCCTCGATCGCCGCGATCTCGTTCAGCTCGTAGACCTGCATGCGCTCGTGCTGGTCGGCGACGTGGCTCTCGATGAAGGTGATCGAGACGAGCCGCTGGCCCGAGCGCACGGGCACGACCTCGTGCAGCAGCGTCGAGGGATAGACGACCGCCTCGCCCGGCTCGCCCTTGAAGGCGAGCGTCTGGTTGCCGAGGACCATCGCGAGCTCGCCGCCCTCGTAGGCCGCGGGATCGCCGATGAAGACGGTGCAGGACAGGTCCGAGCGGATCTTGGCATTCGGCAGCTGGATGATCGCCGCATCGGCGTGCGAGCCGTACTTCATGCCGGGCTCGTAGCGGCACAGCAGCGGCGGCGCGATCCGCTTCGGGATCGCGAAGCTGCCGAACTCGCGCGAGCGCGCCATCGCGTTGCCGACGATCTGCACCGACTCGAGGTATTTCGGGTCGCCGGGATCGGCCTGCAGGTTCTGCTTGCTCGTGTTCGCCGGGTTCGAGGCGCGTCCGTCCACGAACTTGATCTCGCCGGCGAGCGCGACCAGGCGGGCGCATTCCTCGGCGGTCAGCAGGTTCTTGATCTTGAGCAGCATGAACGCGAATTATATCTGGGCGCCGGGCGCGGTGCCGCGGAAGGCGTCGGTCGCGGCGATGACGACGCGGATCGCCTCGCGCTCGGCGGGCGACAGCCGCGGGCTCCAGATGTCGCAGATCAGGATGATCCGGATCTCGTCGCTCTCGTTCCAGGCCTCGTGCTCGATCGTGTCGTCGAACACCCAGGCCTCTCCGAGGCGCCATTCACGCTGCTCGCCGCCCACGCGAAAGCCGCAGCCGCCCGGAAGCACGAGCGGCAGGTGCACGACGAGGCGGAAGTTGGCGATGCCGGTATGCGGCGGG
Organism: uncultured Gammaproteobacteria bacterium; assembly: GCA_963747035.1. Classification (GTDB taxonomy): domain Bacteria; phylum Pseudomonadota; class Gammaproteobacteria; order Steroidobacterales; family Steroidobacteraceae; genus SCUD01. The sequence continues at coordinate 23,731 of CAVVDL010000013.1, read as the reverse complement.
ATGCGGGTCTTCGGCTGCAGCACGGAGAACATCGCGGTCGGCGAGCGCTGGTCCACCACGGCCTGCGGCAGACGCCGGACCGCCGCCATCGTCGCCGGCGCCCGGGCGCAGCGCTCCTCGATCGCGCGGCCCTTGTCGTAGAAGTGGAAGGCACTCCAGCGCGGCGACTTGTTGAGCTCCCGCCACTGATCGAGCGGCAGGTGGTCGTCGTATTGAATGTAGGGGCTGAAACCCGCCTCGTCCTCGACGAGGATGCGGCCGAGCTCGCGCTGGATATCGTCGGTCGCCGCCTCGAATTCCGGCAGCCAGGGGAATTCCTCGCGTTCATAGAATTCGATCGCGGGCAGCCCCGGATACTCATACTCCATCGGCTCCTGACGGTAGCGCTTCCGCGTGCGCAGGGTCGTGTCGATAAACGACTCAAGCCGACGCTTCTCCGCGCCGGAAAGCGCGTCGCGGGCCGGGCCGATGTGGTCGCGGACGTAATGCCCGAGTTCTGCGACGTGCTTGCCGTGCACTTCGCGCGCGCGCGCGACGGCCTGGCGCGTCGGCCCGTCGAGCTCCGCATCCGGCGGCGCCTGGACGAGGGCGATCGCGTAGGCGAGCGCAGCGTCCTTGGCGCGCCCAAGCATGTCGAGCAACGCCGCCTGCATGAGGAGCGCGATGAAGTTGCGGTTGTCGAGGGCGAGCGCCTCGCGCAGCGCCTGGAACGCGCCGTCGAAATCCTGGAGCTGCCGACGCACGGTTGCGAGGTTGAGCCACAGCCGGACCTCGCCGCGATCCTGTGCGATGGCATCGCGCAGCAGGATTTCTGCGCCCCGCATGTCGCCCGTCGCCATCGCCTGGATGGCGGCCTTGTTCGCGCGGGCGGCCTCTTCTTTCATGCGCGGCTAGCCTAAGGTTTTGCCGCTTTCCGTGCGAGTCCCCATAATTCCCTCCGCCATGGGAACCCCTGCCACGACCGCAAACGCTGCCGCCCTCCAGAAGCTCGCTCGCGATTGTCGCGAGCGGGGTGACGCGGCGGCTGAGGCGGCAGCCCTCGATCGGTTGCTCGCGGCCGACCCCCGCAACATCCCGGCGCTGATGCGGCGCGCAGACCTCTATGCGGCGGCAGGTGACGCCCGCTCGGCATCGTCCTTCTACCTGACGGCGATCCGTTCGGCGCCGGCGACAGGCCTGCCACGCGATCTCGCCGCAGAGCTCGCGCGCGCCAGGCAGGCCTGCGACCGTTACGCGGTCGAGTACCGGGATTTCCTGCTGCGCAACCTCGCCGCGAAGGGTTTCGACCCGAAGCGATCGAGCCCGCGCTTCGCCGACTCGGTGGACCTGATCCTCGGCCAGAAGCGCATCTACCTGCAGGAGCCCAAGTACTACTATTTTCCGGGGCTGCCCCAGGTCCAGTTCTACGAGCGCGGCCTCTGCCCCTGGTTCGACGACCTCGAGGCCGCGACGGCCGATATCCGCGCCGAGCTGGAGGCTGTCCTGCACGAACCGGATGCATTTGCGCCCTACGTGCAGGGCCACGCAAACCGGCCCAAGAACGACCAGCAGGGGATGATGAATAACCCCGCCTGGAGCGCCTACTACCTCTGGAAGAACGGCGAGCCGGTGGCGGGAAACGTGGAGCGGTTCCCGAAGACGATGCGGGCGCTCAGGAATGCGCCGCTCGCCTACGTACCCAATCGCTCACCCTCGATTCTTTTCTCGCTGCTGCGCCCGGGCGCGCATATCCCGCCGCACAACGGCCTCGTCAACACGCGGTTCATTTGTCACCTGCCCGTGATCAACCCCGGCAAGTGCCGCTTCCGCGTCGGCAACGACACGCGCGACTGGATTGAAGGCAAGGGCTGGGCATTCGACGACTCGATTGAACACGAGGCGTGGAACGGCAGCGACAAGACACGGGTCATACTGCTGTTCGACGTGTGGCGGCCGGAACTGAGCGACGAGGAGCGCCGGCTCGTCGTCTCGCTATTCGAGACCATCGACGCCCACAGCGGCAAGAAACCGGACTGGGAGATTTGAGATGCGACGTTTGTGCCAGTCATTCGCACTGTTGATCCTTGCAGCCGGCCCCGCGCTCGCGGCGACGGACATCGCCGCTGCGATCCGCGCCTGCCGGGCCGAGACCGACGACTCGCGCCGCCTCGCCTGTTACGACCGCGTTGCGGACGGCACGCGAGCTGCAGCCCCGACGGCGACTGCTGCGCCTAAACCAGCGGCACCAGTCGCTGCGACGCCGGCACCCGCCGCTACAGCCGCTGCAACCTCTGCGCCGGTCGCTGCCGCGGCAAGCGCGGAAGACAAATTCGGTCGCGAGTACCAGGTCGCGGCCGAGGAACAGAAGCGGCACGAAGACGAAGCGCGTTCGCTCGGCGAGCTCGAAGCGTACGTCACCGGCATCGAGACGCGAATGGACGGCCTCATGACCATTACCCTCGACAACGGACAGGTGTGGCGCCAGAACAGCCCTGATTCGAAATTCCGGCTCAAGGAAGGGGACCGCGTCAAGATCCAGCCCGGTTCAATGAAGTCCTTCATCCTCTCCGGGCCCTCCAAGAAGTCCACGCGGGTCACACGGGTCAGCTAGACGGACGCTCCGGCGCTCGATTGCCGGAAATGTGGCCACCGAATCGGTGACCGTGGGCTATCGCCACGGCGCCCCCGCGCCGGCTAGGTAATCGGCCGAAAAGGGATCCGCATGCGGCGACGCACCCCGGGCAGACCATGCCACTTGGGTTTGCGAACGACCGTTCTGCTTTACAAGCGACATTACCAGCGATTAACTAATGCCTTGGGGGTGCCCGGCGCGCCGCTCGACGCGGCCGTCGGGAGCGTAATCGGTTTTCAGCGCAGGGGGACACGCATGCTGAAAAACGCCAGGCTGGCGCACGCCATCAGTTGCGCCATTGCTACGAGTGGAATGGCCGTTGCTGGACAAGCTATCGCACAGGAACAAGCTGATTCCGACACTGCCGCCACCACTACCCTCGAGCCTGTCTCCGTCACGGGCTCGCGTATCCGGCATGACAGGTTCACGAGTACAGCGCCGGTCGACATTGTCGTCCCGGAAACCGCCACCGTTCAGGGCATCGGCAGCGTCAGCGGAATGCTTCAGACGACGACGGTCGCCGCGGGCTCGCCGCAAGTCACGTCGGCGACATCCACAGCCTTCGTGCAGGCCGGTGGCACCGGCGCGGAAACCCTGTCGTTGCGTGGCCTGGGTGCCAATCGGACGCTGGTGTTGTTGAACGGCCGCCGCGCCGGGCCCGCGGGCGTGCGCGGCGAAGTGTCCTCGTTCGACTTCAATGTCTTGCCACTTTCGGTCATCGAGCGAGTCGAGATCCTCAAGGATGGCGCCTCCTCGATCTACGGTTCGGACGCGGTGGCTGGCGTCGTCAACGTGATCACGAGGAAAGACACCGGCGCGACGGCCGATGCCTTCATCGGGATACCGAGTGAAAGCGGCGGCGAGGAGTCGAGATTCAACTTCTCCTGGGGGAAGGGCTTCGATCGGGGAAATTTCCGCATCACGGCCGACTATCACCTCGAGAAAGAACTCGCGCGCGGCGATCGCAGCTATTTCAAGTGCGCCCAGCAAAACATATTCGACACGCAGACCGGCCACCGGGCTGACATCATCGATCCGCGCAGCGGCAAGGGGCATTGCAATGACCTCGCTGTGGGGTCATGTCTGGCTCTACAACTACCAGTACGCCTACACGACTGACGGGGGCGACGGCAATGTGCCGACACAGCGATTTACCCTTGCGCAATACGACTACGACGGCGACTTGGGCAACTATATCCCTGGGATCACCACCGATCCGAACCAGCCCTGGAACCTGACGGCGCCTCCGGGCTGGTACCTCGTCAACTACGACGCCCAATCGGACGCCGTGACCAATGCCGATCATCCATTCCAGGACGCACAGTCGCTCATCCCGCAAAACGAGCTGATAACAATCTTCGCCGACGGTGAATTCGACCTGACGGACAACGTCACCGCCTACGCCGAGGTCCTGTTGAATCGGCGCAAGACCAAGGCCAATGGGTACCGCCAGTTCTGGGCGTATCGATATGGGTTGGACTTCGATTTCGTCAACGGGCTATCGCCGGGGACCGGCGATCCGTTAAGCGCAGGCTGGTCGGGCGCGGTATTCCTGAGCCCGTTGTCGATTACCGATCATGCAGACAGCCTCATCGACGTCAAGTACCAGCGGTACGTCGCCGGCCTGCGGGGCGACCTGAAGTCCGGCTGGAACTGGGAAGTATCGGCGCAGTACAGCACGTCTGACGGCGACTACACCGACGACCAGATTTTCAACGATTCAGTGACGGACACCGATTACGGACGCGGCTCCTGCGTGGGAACCGTCACATCAGTCCGCGGCGTTCCCTGCATCGATGTCCCGTGGCTCGATCCGCAATTCCTGGGCGGCAACATCTCGCCGGACGTGCAGGATTTCCTGTTCGGCAGGGAATCGGGCAACACGCAGTATGACCAGATGTCCGTGGAAGCCTACATATCCGGTCCGATCGTCGACATGCCGGCCGGCTCGCTCGGGATTGCTGTTGGCGTCCATTACCAGGAGGACGAGATCCTGGACATCCCGGGCAAGATCACGAGGGCGGGCAATGTCTGGGGATCGTCGACGGCAGGCATCACCGAGGGCGACGACACGACCAAGGCGGTGTTTGCCGAGGTCGAAGTCCCCTTGCTGAAGGACAAGTTCCTGGCCGATAGCCTGGTATTTACGGCCTCCGGTCGATATACGGACGTCGAGTCCTACGGCTATGGCGACACGTATAAGGTCGGGCTCAGTTGGGGTCATCACCCCGACTTTTCGTCTGCGCGCAAGCCAGGGGACCTCCTTCCGCACCCCGGCGCTTTTTGAGCTCTATCTGGCCGACCAGACGAGTTTCATTGCGCAGCGCTTCGTCGATCCCTGCATTTCCTGGGGTGACGCCCTGGCCGCCGGCGCGATCACTCAGCTGACCGCCGACAACTGCGCTGCCGACGGCCTGGCACCGGACTTCGTCGGTGGAAGCGTGACCGCCACGATCATCGCGGGCGGCGGCGCGGGCATCCTCAAGGCAGAGACTTCGACATCCAAGACGATCGGCCTCGTCTGGCAGCCGACAGTTCGCCGATCTCAGCGTGTCGGTCGACTACTTCGACATCGAAGTCCGCGACGAGGTCGACCAGTTCGGTGCCGACAATATCGTCTCCAGTTGCTATGAATCCGCGTTCTTCCCGAACGAGCCGCTGTGCGACCTGTTCGAGCGGGACGATCTCACGCATGGTATCGACAACATCAAGGACAGTTTCATCAACATCGCCCAGCAGAAGAACAGCGGCTGGGATCTCGCTGCGCTCTGGCACACGACGACTCCCTGGGGCGAACTGAGCATCGAAACGCAGCACACATTCCAGGACCAGGACGTGCTCGCCTTCTTTCGAATCCACCCCCGAGGACCTGAACGGCCAGCTGGGCGACCCGGAGTGGGTCGGGCACCTCAACCTGACATTCGACCGGGGACCCTGGTCATTCTTCTGGGGCGTTCAGTTCGTCGGCTCAACTTCGAACCGGAAACACTACAACGACACGACGGGGACGAATACCGGCACCTACCGCGGTGTCGAGTACGACGTCCTCCTGGAAACGGATGAGGTCTTCTATCACACCGCGTCGGTCAGGCGCGAGTTCGAGGACATGGGCCTGACGGTCCTGTTTGGTGTCTCCAACCTGTTCGACGAGCCGCCGCCGCGGCTGTCGACCATCGGCGACACGGCGGGCGAAAACGAAACCGTCGGAAATTCTGCTTTTTACTCGCAATACGACTGGGTGGGCCGCAATTTCTACCTGAACCTCACCAAGACGTTCTAGAGCGCCCGCGAACTTCAAACAAGGTGTCTGACGTGCCGCCTTCGGGCGGCACGTCTTTTTCGACGCCGCCCACCGGAGGCCGGACCATCCGGGCCGGCGCTTATACTTCAGCGGCTCGCTGGCCCGAGGAGCGCACCGGATGCCGATCATCACGCTCAAGCCCGACAACCTGAACGAGCTCAACCCGAAGTACGCGCAGTCGCCGCTGGCAACACCGGTATTCCTGAACAGCGTGCCGAAGTGCGGTACGCACCTGATGCGAAACATTTTCCGAATGTTTGTCCCCGTCGCGCAGCAGTATCACCAGGCCTTCATTCAGCATCCAGGCCTGCGACAGCACCGGGCTGCCTTTTCGCCGGATTCCCCGCGCCTCAGCTGGGGTCATCTGCTGTTTTCCGACGATGCGGCCGTTGCGCTACGCCGCGTACATCACGTCCTGCTGGTGCGCGACCCCTATGACTGGGTGCTCGCCCGCGCCCGGTTCTTCCTGTCCGGATCTTTCAAGGGCGCGCTCGAACACATCAAGGGCGGCAACGTCTCCGTCGAGGAGGCGCTCAACATGATGATCTTTGGCGTACACGAAAAGGCGCCCACGCTGCAGGAGATATTCCTGCACAACGCCGTGAGCTGGCTCGGCACCCAGGCGCGGCTGACGCGCTATGAAGACCTCGTGGCAAGCCTGCGCGATCTCGACTCCCCAGCAGCCGAGATGTATTTCGCCGCGTTATTGAGGGACTGCGGTATCGACAGGCTGCCTGAGGATTGGCGCGAGCGCGTACGCGTGGGTTCCGACCGGGAGCAAAGCGGCACGGCCCGCGAGAATCTGCATGGCCTTGCGGCAGACGTGCCAGGCGAGCTTCCTGACATTCAGAAAGCCCTGGTTGAATTCGCCGCTCCGGGTCTGAGGCGGATCCTCGGCTATGCCTGATGCTCTTGGCTGCTGGAAATGCGGCGCGCCGCTTGCCGACCTTCCCCTGCCGGTCGGCCGCTCCGAGTACTGCCGCGCCTGTCGCGCCGAAGTACACGTCTGCCGGATGTGCCGGTTCTACGACCTTTCGAAGGCGAAGCAATGCGCGGAGCCCGTCGCCGACCCGGTTCTCAACAAGGAACGGGCCAATTTCTGTGGCTATTTCGAGCCGGTCGCCGGGCGGTTTCGGCCCGGTAACCCCGCCGCAGACGAGGCCCGGGCGGCGCTGGAATCGCTATTTGGCCCAAAAAAGTGAATTGGCTCCGGATTCGGGGTATGCATGCCGCGCCGCTTCGTCCACAATGCCCGGTCTTTGCCTTACCGGAAAATCCAGGATGAATGCGACCGCTGCCCCGAAACGTGCACCCATCATCTGGGCCACGACCCTGATGTTCGTACTGACGCTCGCGGTCGCGGTGACCGTCGTGCCGTGGTACGGATTCACGCACGGCTACAGCATCGCCGCCTGGGCCTGGTTCGGAATCCTGCTGTATGGCAACGGACTTGCCATCACGACAGGCTATCACCGCCTCTGGTCGCACCGGACCTACGACGCCCACTGGTCGCTCCGGTTCATCTGCATGATCCTCGGCGCGATGGCGCTGCAGAACAGCATCCTGGTCTGGTCCTCGGGCCACCGCAACCATCACCAGTTCGTGGACGACAACGACCGCGATCCCTATTCGGCGGGCCGCGGCCTCTGGTTCTCGCACATCGGCTGGATGCTGCGCCGCTATCCGAGCGGCGAGACGGACTTCAGCAATGTCCGGGACCTGCAGCGCGACCCGATCGTCGCGTTCCAGCACAAGTACTACTACGTCCTCGCAATCGGGCTCAATTTCCTGGTGCCGCTCGCGCTCGGCTGGCTGCACGGCGACCTGTGGGGCGTGTTCCTGCTCGCGGGCGTGCTGCGCCTGGTCGTCAGTCACCACCTGACCTTCCTGATCAATTCGGCAGCGCATGCCTTTGGCCGGCAGCCGTACAGCGACGAGCACAGCGCGCGCGACAACGGCTGGCTCGCCGTCCTGACCTACGGCGAGGGCTACCACAACTTCCATCACCAGTTCGCCCACGACTACCGGAACGGCATCCGCTGGTGGCAGTGGGACCCGAGCAAGTGGATCATCTGCTCGCTGTCCTGGGTCGGGATCACGAAGAAGCTGCGCCGCACGCCGGCCGTCGCGATCCAGCGGGCGCGCCTCGCCATGCAGTTCCGGCGCGTGGAAGCGAGCCTGCAAGGACAAGGGCGCGTCCCTGCCCCACGTGGACCTCGAGCGGCTCCGGGCGACGGTCGCCCGCGAGTACGAGCAGTTCGTCGCGACCCTGGCCCAGTGGTCCAGGCTGACCGACGCCTGGTACCAGAAGACCCGCGAACAGCTCGCCCAGCGCTGGGAAGAGGCCCGTTTCCGGTCCGAATCCCGGGTCCTGCTGGCGGAACTGCGGATGCAGCACCGCCGCCTGAAGGTCCTGGGCGCCCAGCTCGCCTGAGCCGGGCCCGCCCGGCCCGCCTTTCCTGTCGCCGTTTGGCGACAGGTTGTAAGACCGTTTCCAAACGGTACTGCGTGCTCGCTCGCGGGCGGCCAACTGGCTACTCTTATCCTCCCCCAACGGAGGATTCCCCATGGCCATCTGGAAGGACATTGTCGCCAAGGATTCGACGCAGGCCGACGCGACCGATAGCGCGCCGCCGCCGGTCAACCGGCCGCGCCCCGAAGCCGTACCCTCGAGCCCTGCGCCTCAGGCTGCATCCGTGAACCGCAAGGATCTCAAGGAATCGGTCATCGCGACGGGCCTGACGTTCGAAGGCAAGATCGACGGCTCCGGCCACGTGCGGATCTCCGGCCGCTTCAAGGGCGACGTCCATGTGGACGGCACCTTGACGGTCGAGGCCGGCGCGCACCTGGCAGGCTCCGTGCGCGCAGCCTCGGTCGTCGTCGCGGGCGAGATCGAGGGCAACATCGAAGGCGCGCAGCGCGTCGAGCTGCACCAGAGCGGCATCGTGAACGGCGACATCGCCGCGGGCTCCCTGACGGTCGCGGACGGCGCACGCATGCGCGGCCGCGCCGAGTTCGGCTGGAGCGAGACCGGCGGCAAGGCCAGCGGTAACCGTTAAGCCATGGTGCGTGCTGTAGAACGGCGCGCGACGGTCGGCAAGACGCGGTCCTGCCCGCACTGCCGCGCGACCATCCTCGAAAGCGCCGCGGTCTGCCCGGCCTGCCGCCATCACCTGCGCTTCGAGAACCGGCGCGGAGAGGAGGCGCAGCAAGCCAGCGAGGTGGCGCTCAAGGTGTCGGGCCAGTTCGCGCGCAAGACGGCGTCGGGTCCGGGGGAATACCACGTCGTCGTCGTGATCCGCGACGCGGGCGGCGCCGAGCTCGCCCGCAAGGTGATCGGTGTGGGCGGCCTCGCGCCGGGGGAAGAGCGCAAGGTCGAACTCACCGTCGAGATCTTCGACCCGTTGTCGGGCGCATGACGCTCAAGATCGCCGAACTGCACCATTTTGCCGTCCGGATCACGCCGGGCCCGGACGCGGTCGGTGCGGCGCTTCGCTTCTACAGCGACGTCCTCGGCCTCGAATCCGACCACGTGCCCTGGGACCGGTCCGGCGAGAACCAGCGGATCAACGCCGGTGCCCATGCCCAGATTCACCTCGTCCCGGGGACGTCGAAAGCGGCGCTCGGGAGCGGCGAGATCGACATCTCGGCGCCCCACATGGCCTGCGCCGTCGCCTCGATCGACGACGCCCAGGCGGAACTCGACCGCCTCACGGTGCCCTACCGGGTCGTCCACGGGCGGCTCGGTCCCGACTCGCGGCGCCTGTTCTTCGCGGACCCCGCGGGCAACCTGATCGAACTGCACCAGCTCGGAACCTGCCGCTGCACGGCCCGCGCCCGCGACGGCGTCGGCCAGGCGCGCGTCTCGGGCACGGTGCTCTTTGCCGACATGCGCGGCTTCACCGCGGTCGCCGAGCGCCTCTCGCCATCGGACGTCGTGCCGCTCCTCAACGAGTACTTTTCGATGCTCTCGGCCGTCACCCGCGAGCACGGGGGCACGGTCTTCCACATGGCGGGCGACGGCCTCATGGCGGGCTTCGGCCTGCCGCTGCCCGCGGATGACGCCAGCGGCCGGGCGGTTTCGGCCGCGCGCGGCATGATCACGGGCTTCGGCAAGCTCGCGGCCGACTGGAAGTCGCGGCTCGGCATCGAGACCGGCATCGGCATCGGCATCAACGCCGGCGACGTGATCGTCGGCGACGTGGGCGCACCGGAACTGCCGAGCTACACGCTGATCGGCGACACGGTCAACGTGGCCGCGCGCCTCGTCCAGCGTGCGCGCGCGGGCGAGGCCCTCTTCTCGCTCTCGGTCAAGCAGTCGCTCGATCCGGTGCCGACGGGCATCGTGGAACTGCCCCCGCTGGTCCTCCGGGGCCGCACGCGGCCGGTCGAGATCTACTGCATGGAATCGCCCACCCGCCTCGACCTTCGCATCGCCGCCGCCTGAAGGGACTGCCCCCGGGGCGGGGTATAATGCCGCGGCTCCCGCCGGGCCCAATCCGGCGGAACTGTCGTGCAGCGCGGCCGTCTATCGGTCGCACCTCTTCAACTGAGACGGGACCTCAATCGAATGGCATTCACAGTCGCGCACCGCCGTCCGGGCGGTCACCGGAATCTGTGCCCTGCTGGGCCTTGCCTGGCTCGCGGGCTGCGAGGGTACGCTCGGGGAGAGCGCCCCGCATGCGGCGCCGGCCAATCCGATCGCCGAAGGCGGGGACGGCGAGGTGGCGCTCACCTGGGGCGCCGTCACCGACGCCAAGCGCTACGTGATCCTCTGGGACAGCAGCCCCGGGAACCCGACTTACGAGAATGAAATCAAGAACATAGAAGAGCACGACCTACGTCCACACCGGTCTCACGAACCTGCAGGTCTATCACTACAAGATCGCGGCGGAAACGAGCGGCGGCCGGGGCCCGGAAAGCCTGCCGGTGCGGGCGATACCGGGACCGGTGCCGGGTCCGGTCGAATGGACCGCCGTGACGACCCAGGATCCGGGCCACACCATCTATTTCGCGCCGGCGGCCAACGCGACCCACTACCGCGTCTACTTCGCCGGCCTCGAGTCGCAGCTCGCCGGCCGCCGGCCGAACGCGGCCTTCGAGGTGGCGGATGGCTCGCCCTTCGAACGGAAACCGATCACGGTCGTCACGCCGGTCTACTACCGCGTGATCGCCGTGAACGACTCGCGCATCGGCACGGGCGGCCCGGTCGCCATCTCGCCGACCAGCGTCATCAGCGAGCACGACCTCACGATCGCCGGCGCCGCCTTCGGTCGCGTGAACGACGACGACTGCCTCGACCTGCCGACCGCGGGCGGCGGCGTCGACACCGGCGTCTGCACGGGCACCTACACGGCGCGGGTACTCGCCGACGTCGGCCTCACGGACCTGGTCGCGGATCCCCGCCACGTGAGCGACGTGCGCTTCGCCGACTTCAACGGCGACGGCTTCGACGACATGTTCAGCAACACCGAGTCGAAGTTCGGCAACGCGGGATCCATCGCCCTGCTGCACATGAACCAGGGCGACGGCAACTACCAGACCTCGGCGTCGATCTCGGCGCTCGGGATTCGCGGCGTCGGCGGCACGCTGCTGGCCGCGGACTTCGACAATGACGGCGACGTCGACATCTTCGCGCCCTACGACCAGTCGAACGGCGATGGCGCCCGCAACTGGCTGCTCATCAACGACGGCAACGGCGTCTTCCACGACACCGCCGACGCAGCCGGCGTCGCGAACAATCCCGCGGGCGCGGCCTACATTCCGCGCGGCGGCCAGGCCGTGGATTTCGACGAGGACGGCTTCGTGGACCTCCTCTTCGGCTCGCGCCTCATGCTCAACAACGGCGACGGCACGTTCCGGGATGGCAGCGCGGCGGCGCACATGCCGCAGCGCGAGGACAACGGCCTCAAGCTGATCGACGTCGATCTCGACGGCGACCTCGACCTCATCCACCACACCGGCTCGATCACGCGCCTGTACCGCAACACGGGCGGCGTCTTCGACGACGGCGTGCGCATCGGCGCGACCGCCGTCAGCACCGTCGGCGAGGGCCTCGCGGTCTGCGACATCAACGACGACGGCTTCGAGGACGTGATCGTCGCGAACAATCTCGCGTCGACGGGCCGCGGCACGCCGAAGATCCTGGTGAACGTCAACGGCGAGCTGCTGCTGTCGGCGACCCAGCAGGGCATTCCGTCCGACACCGACCGGCTCGTCGCGAAAAACGAGCAGCTCGCCTGCGGCGACCAGAACGGCGACGGCATGATGGACGTCCTCGCGCGCTGGGGCGAAACCTACCGCCTCATGCGCACCGCCGGTACGCTGACGAACCGGATCGTGCTGCGCATCGTCGGCAGCGGCGGCGATCGCAACCAGCAGGGCCGCATCGTCCGCGTGGTGCCGAAGGACACGCCGAACCGGATCATGACGCGGGTCGTGGACTCGGGCTCGGGACTGCGCGCCCAGAACATGTACGACCTCCTCGTCGCCACGCCCTGGCCGGGCGACTACGACGTGACCGTGGGGTTCGCGGACGGCAACGTCACGACGACCGCGAAGTCCGGCGACAAGCTCGTCATCTTCGAGGACGGCCGCGTCGAGGACATCGACCCCGACGACCGGCGGCTGAGGCTCAGCCGAGCGCCGACTCGAGGTCGGCGACCAGGTCGCCCAGGTCCTCGATCCCGATCGAGAGCCGCACCAGCGAATCGCTGATGCCGAGCTTCGCGCGCGCCTCGGGCGGCACCGAGGCGTGGGTCATGATGGCCGGGTGGTCCACCAGGCTCTCGACGCCGCCCAGGCTCTCCGCAAGCGTGAAGAGCTCAAGCCGCTCCAGGAAATGCCGCGCCTCCGGCAGGCCGCCTTTCAGGAAGAACGTCACGATCCCGCTGCCGCCGTTCTTCATCTGGCGCATCGCGAGCGCGTGCTGCGGGTGCGAAGGCAGGTCCGGATAGACCACGCGCTCGACGCGCGGGTGGCGCTCGAGCCGGGATGCGATCGCGAGCGCCGACTCGCTCGACTGGCGCATCCGCAGCGGCAGCGTCTTGAGGCCGCGCAGCGCGAGGAAGCTGTCGAAGGGCCCGCCGATCGCGCCGATCGCGTTGTGCAGGAAGCCGACGCGCTCGCCGAGCTCCGCATCGCCCACGACCGCGACGCCGCCCACCATGTCCGAGTGGCCGTTCAGGAACTTCGTCGCCGAGTGCATGACGATGTCGGCGCCGAGCTCGAGCGGCCGCTGGATCCACGGCGTCGCGAACGTGTTGTCCACGACCAGCAGGATCTTGCGCGCCCGCGCGATCTCGGCGACCGCGGCGATGTCGACGAGGCGCAGCAGCGGATTGGTCGGCGTCTCGATCCAGATCATGCGCGTGTTCGGCCGGATCGCGGCGGCGGCCGCCTTCGGGTCCGACAGGTCCACGAAGGTGAAGTCGAGGTTCGCCGAGCGGCGGCGCACGCGCTCGAACAGGCGGAAGCTGCCGCCGTAGAGGTCGTCCATCGCGACCACGTGGGAGCCGGAGTCGAGCAGCTCGAGCAGCGTCGCCGTCGTCGCCATGCCGGAGGCGAAGGCGAAGCCGCGGATGCCGCCCTCGAGGTCGGCGATGCAGCGCTCGAAGGCCATGCGCGTCGGGTTCTGGGTGCGCGAGTACTCGTAGCCCTTGTGCACGCCGGGGCTCGACTGCGCGTAGGTCGACGTCGCATAGATGGGCGGCATGACGGCGCCCGTCGTCGGGTCCGGCGACTGGCCGGCGTGGATCGCGCGGGTCGAGAATCCGTGTGTCGTCTTCTTCTCTTTCATCGTGGCCTCAGGGCGCAGGTAGCGGGGTCATCTGGCGGCGCAGGTAGTTCAGCACGTCGGCGCGCGTGATCAGTCCGTAGAAAACGTCCTTGCCCATGACGGCGGCGTAGGGCTGCGACTCCAGCATCGCGACGAGCTCGCCGAGCGACAGCGTCGGCTCGACCACGGGGAAGTTCGTGTGCATCGCCGAGCTCACCGGGTCGTTGAATTGCTCGGGCTTGCCGAATGCGTGCCGCAGGATGTCGTCCTCGTCGATGAAGCCGACGAGCCGCTCGCCCTGCATCACCGGCAGCTGGCTGAAGCCGGCGTTCCGCAGCCGGTTGTGCGCCGTCGTCAGCACGTCGCCGGGACCGACCGTCACCGTCGCGCGCTCGCCGTGCGGCCGCCCGACGAGGTCCCGCAGGTCGCCATGCTGCTCGCGCTGGATGAAGCCCTGGTCCTCCATCCAGAAGTCGTTGAAGAGCTTCGACAGGTACTTGTTGCCGGTGTCGCAGGCGAAGGTGACGACGCGCTTTGGCGTCGACTGCTCGCGGCACCAGCGCAGCGCCGCAGCCACCAGCGTGCCGGTCGAGGAGCCGACCAGCAGCCCCTCCTTCAGCAGGATCTCGCGCGCGACCGCGAAGGACTCGCCGTCGGGGATGCTGTAGGCCTTGCGGCACATCGAGAAGTCGCAGATGTCCGGGATGAAATCCTCGCCGATGCCCTCGACGAGCCATGAGCCGGCCTTGCCGTAGCGGCCCTTGTTCACCTGGTCCGCGAGCACCGAGCCCTCGGGATCGGCGAGGATGATCTCGACCGACGGCAGCCGCTCGCGGAAGCACTGCGTGAGGCCCGCGATCGTCCCGCTCGAACCGATGCCGACCACGACGGCGTCCACCCGGCCCTCCATCTGCTCGAGGATCTCCGGGCCCGTCGTCGTCGCATGGGCTTTCGGGTTGTCGGGATTGCCGAACTGGTTGATGTGGAAGTAGCCATGCTCGCGCGCGAGCCGCGCGCCGAGGTCCTGGTAGTACTCCGGATGGCCCTTCTCGACGTCCGAGCGCGTCAGCACGACCTCCGCGCCCATCGCGCGCAGGTTGAAGATCTTCTCCTGGCTCATCTTGTCCGGGAGCACCAGCACGACGCGATAGCCCTTCTGCGCCGCGACGAGCGCGAGCCCGAGGCCGGTGTTGCCCGCGGTCGCCTCGATGATCGTGCCGCCGGGCTTGAGGTCGCCGCGGCGCTCGGCCTCCTCGATCATCGTGAGGCCGATGCGGTCCTTGATCGAGCCGGCCGGGTTCTGGAGCTCGAGCTTGAGGAAGAGCCGGCAGGGACCGGTGTCGAGCTGGCGCAATTCCAGCATCGGCGTCCT
The DNA here is from genome assembly GCA_963747035.1 of uncultured Gammaproteobacteria bacterium. Classification (GTDB taxonomy): domain Bacteria; phylum Pseudomonadota; class Gammaproteobacteria; order Steroidobacterales; family Steroidobacteraceae; genus SCUD01. The sequence goes on along the minus strand of CAVVDL010000013.1, from coordinate 8,670 downwards.
GCCGATCATCTCGAGCACGTTGCCGAAGACCTTCATGGGTGGTTGTCGCTCTCGCCGGGGAACGCTAGTGTGACGGAATTGTAGCGGGAGACGGCCGGTGCGTTGGCGAACGATCAGGACCAGCCTGCCAGGCGCCGGCCTCGCGCTCGCACTCGCGGCGATGCCCGCTTTTTCCGCGAACACCCGCCCGGCAGTGCGCGACGACGCCCGCGTGCAGGCGGCCGTCGAGGACGCGCGGTCCCGGTTCCTGCCGTCCGGCCGCCTTGACCGGCTCGACGTCACCGTGCTGCTCGCGGCGAAGGACGGCTCGTGGCGCCGCGGCAGCGTCGGCGGCGCGACGTCCTGGTATCCGGCGAGCTGCGTGAAGCTCGGCTATGCGATCGCGGCCGTGCACTGGTGCGAGGCCGGGGGGCGCGCGGCGGACTGCCTCGATGAACACGTCGGGCCGATGCTGCGGGTTTCGGACAACGTCGAGACCGGGTTCGTCGTGGACGCGATCACCGGCGCGCCGAACGGGCCGGCCGAGGGCGCGGACTACGACGCCTGGTTCGCGCGGCGGCTCTACACCGAGAACCTGCTTACGGAGCACAACCTGCTGGCCGGCCAGAAGTTCATCAACAAGACCTACCCGACGAATTCCGGCGAGGAGCCGACCGGGCTCGAGGCGCTCGCGCGCGAGCGCTACGGCCGGAACGCGATGAACGCGGACGGCGCGGCAAACCTCATGCTCGCGCTCGTATCCGGCGAGTTCGGCGAACGCGGCCGCCGAATACATCCGCTCGCGACTGCGCCGGCCGCCCGTCTCGGAGCACAGCAGCCTGGGCGGCGGCTTCCCGGAAGGCACCGCCTACGAAAGCAAGATCGGCGACGCCTACGACACGCTCGCGGAGATCGTCCACGCCGAGCTCCCGGACGGACGGCGCCTCATCATCGCCGCGTTCTCGAACGGGCGGGACCCGGACGGGCCCGACGAACAGGACCTGACCGCGCTCGCCGGATTCGCGAAGCTCCTGCTCGAGCGCCTGCCGGGGCCCGATGACTGAGCGCGCGGGCCCCCTGCGCGGCGTCTTCCTCATGATCGCGGGCGTCGGCATCTTCTCGGTGATGGACGCCCTGATGAAATTCCTGACCGCGCGCTATCCGCCGCTCGAGATCGCGTGCCTGCGCGGCGCGAGCTCGCTGCCCTTCGTGTTCGCGGCCTATGCGGTCACCGGGCGCATCCGCGAATTGCGGCCCGTACGCTGGAAACTGCATGTCATCCGCGCCGTGTTCGCGATCCTGATGCTCTGGGGATTCGTCTGGGCGCTCGCGCGGGCGAGCATGACGGACACCTACGCGGTGTACATGTGCGCGCCGCTCCTCGTCGTGCTCGCGGCCTCCTGGCTGCTCGGCGAGAAGACGAACCGGCATATCTGGATCGCGATCGTCGTGGGGCTCATCGGCGTCTTCGTGATGCTGGCGCCGACTGCCGCGGGCTTCGCGAGCCTCGCGGGGCTCGCTGCCCTCGCCTCCGCCCTCGCCTACGCGTTCGTCGTCGTGATGGTGCGGGTGATGTCGGCGACGGAGACCACGGCCTCGATGGTCTTCTGGTTCCTGCTGATGCTCGCGCTCGGCGCCGGAGCCCTCGCGGCGCCCGGCTGGGTGCCGATCGAAAAGGCGGACTGGCTATGGTTCATCTGCGTCGGACTCTCGGGCTGGGCCGGCCAGCACCTGATCACCGAGGCATTCCGCATCGCGCCGGCCGTGACGGTCGCGCCCTACGAATACATGGCCCTCGTCTGGGGGCTCGGCATCGACTGGATCGTCTGGCACACCCTGCCCGGCGCGCGCGTCCTCGCCGGCGCGGCGATCGTCGTCGCCGCGGGGCTCTATCTCATGCATCGCCAGGGGGCGCGGCCCTGAGGCGGCAAATCCGGGCTATCCTCGGCAACCATGGACCTGCTCGAGAATCCCTGGATCTCGAAGTTCATCGTCGAACTGACCGTCAGCCTCGTGCTCGTGGCGGGCGGCTACCTGGTCGGCAGTTATCGGGAGCGGCGCAGCATGAAGGGCCGCAGCCTCGACGAATATGACTTCTATCCGTACGAATCGACCCGCGAGAATTTCGCCGAGTTCAGCCTCAAGGACTTCCGGCTCGGCGTGCACTACTTCCTGCGCAACCGCGATGCGCGAGCCGCGCGCCAGCTGATCTTCATCGGCGAGCAGAACGACGTGCGGGGGCAGCTCGATGCCGCCGAGCGCGCGGCCTACGAAAAGCTGTACGCGAAGTACGACGGCAAGTCGATTGCGGACGATACCCACGAGTTCCTGGAGAACTACCGGAATATCGTGCGGCTGATCGGCCGCACCTACCGGAACATGGGCATCGAGGTCCTGCTGCACGACCTGTCGAATCCCACCCGCTCGATCGCGGCCATCGAGGGCGGGGACACGACCGGGCGTTCGCTCGGCATGGGGACGACCACGCTCCTGATCGACCTCAAGCGCCGCCGCGCGCTCAACCAGGACAAGCTCAACTACGAACTCAACATCGGCGCGCGCCGGTTCAAGTGCACGACGATCCCGATCGTCCGCAAGGATTACGGCGTGATCGGCGCGGTCTGCATCAACATCGACATCAACTACGTCCGCGACGACGTGCTGTCGTCAGCGGAAAAGGTCCAGGAATTCCTGGCCCGATACTGCCAGACCGACATGCAGCTCGAGGAAAACATCCTGAGCCGCGACGAGTACCAGCTCGCGCTGCACGGCAAGCGCCATTTCAGGGATGCGCCGCGCTAGCGCGACAGGTCCTTGATCAGGCTCCGCCACTGGATCACGGCGCCGTCGATCGTCGCGACCGGCACGCGCTCGTTGAGGCCGTGGGCGAAGTTGTCCTTCGCGGCCATGAAGATGCCCGACACGCCGTAGCACGGCACGCCGAGGTTCCGGTAGTACAGGCTGTCCGTGGCGCCGGCCGACATCGACGGCACGATCGGAAGTCCCGGGGCGCGCAGGTCCACGCCTTGCGCAGCGCCTTTAAGACGTCCTCGCGCAGCGGCGAGGCATCGCTCGGCACGGGATGGCTGACGAGCTTGACCTGCGCTTTCGGGTCGTCCACGGCTTTCGTCAGCGTCGACTGCACGTACTCGACGGTCTCGCCCGGGAACACGCGGCAGTTGATGTTGACCGTCGCGCTCTGCGGCAGCGCGTTCGGGGCGTGGCCCGCCCGCGCCATCGTCGCGACGCAGGTCGTCCCGAGCTGGCCGACGTACTCCGGATAGGAGGCCAGCAGTTCGTAGGCCTCCTTGTCGTCGGGATTCTGCTCGTAGCGCAGCATCGCCGGCCCGACGGGCGCGGGCGTGATCGGCCCGGCCGCCTTGAAGTAGGCCCGGGTCAGTTCGCTGATCCGCGCCGGGAAGCGGAATGCCGCGACCTTGTCGATCGCGTGCGCGAGGTTGTAGATCGCATTGTCCGGGCCGGGCCGGCTGCTGTGCCCGCCCGGGCTCGTGTACGTGACCTCGAAGTCCATGTAGGTCTTCTCGGCGGCCTGCATCGTGTACAGGGTCGGCTTGCCGTCATCGCCGAGGTAGGCGCCGCCGGCATCGCTGTTGAGCAGGAGTTCCGCGTTCGCCCACTCCTTCGAGAGCGCGGCCGTCGTGGTCTGCGTCGTTTCCTCGTCGCCCGTCAATGCGAGCACGATGTCGCGCCTCGGCTTGAAGCCTTCCTGCTTGAGCCAGTGCAGCGCGGCCACCATCGAGACGAGCCCGAGCTTGTTGTCGTCGGTGCCGCGGCCGTACACGTAGCCGTTCTCGACGACCGCCGTGAACGGGTCCCGCTCCCATTCCTCGCGTTTCGCCACGACGACATCCATGTGCGCCGCGAGCAGGATCGGCTTCGCCTTGGGGTCGGTGCCGTGGTAGACGGCGGTCAGCGTCGCGGTCTCGCCGCGCGGCTTGATCTCGATGTCTCCCGCCGCGAATCCATGCGCCTTCAACTCGCCTGCGAGGTACTCGGCGTAGGCCGGGACATTGCCTTCGCCGGCCACCGTCTTGAAGCCGACCGAGCGCTTCAGGAGCTCGAGCGCCTGCGCCGAGATATCGGGCGGGATTGCGGTGTCCTTGGCGGCAACGGCCGCGAACGGAAGAAGGCACAGGGCGATGGCGCCCAGGCGGCGCACGGAATGTACTGATTGCATGAGTGGGGACCCTTGGGGCAGTTCCCGACATTCTGAGGTAGAGTACGCGCGTTCTGCAAACGCGGGGTTCCATGATCGTCACCCTCCTGCTTGCTGCGCTCTGGGTCCTCGGGGCGGCTTTCACATACGTCCTGTTCACCACCGCACGCAAGCACGGCGAGCTCAAGCCGAAGGCCGAGGCGATCGCGCTCGGCGCGATCACCAATTTCTTCGATACGCTCGGAATCGGCTCGTTTGCGCCGTCGACGGCCTGGCTCAAGCTGCGCCGGATGGTGCCGGACAGCTTCATACCGGCGATCCTCAACACCGGCCACTGCCTGCCGACCATCGTGCAGGGACTCATCTTCATCAAGCTCGTCCAGGTCGATCCCGTGCTGCTCCTCGCCTGCATTGCCGCGGCCGTCGTCGGCTCGTTTGTCGGCGCCCCGATCGTCGTGCGCGCGCCGGTGCGATTCGTCCAGGGCGTCGTCGGCGTTGCACTCCTGATCGCAGCAGGTCTCTATGCAATGACGAATCTCGGCATGATGCCGGGCGGCGGAACCGCACTGACATTGGGGGCGGGTCCGCTTGCGATTGCGATCGGCGTGCACTTTGTCCTGGGCGCCCTGATGGCATTCGGCATAGGAATGTATGCGCCGTCACTGATTACGCTGTCGCTGCTCGGGCTCAATCCGATCGCGGCATTCCCCATCATGATGGGTTCATGCGCATTCCTGATGTCGGCCTGCGGCATGCGCTTCCTGCAGACGGAGCGCATCGACCGCCGCGTCGTCATCGGCATCGCGCTCGGCGGCATACCGCTCGTGCTGGTCGCCGCCTTCCTGGTGAAGTCGCTCTCGCTCGAGCAATCTGCGCTGGGGCGTCGTCGTGGTCGTGCTCTACGCCGCGATCCTGCTGCTTCGTTCCGCCTTCAAGGGAAAACTCACCGCCGCCGTGGAGGCCGCATGAACCGCCGTCACTTCTTCCAGTCGACCCTGGCTGCCGCCGTCGCTTACGCGCTGCCGGCGCCGAGGTTGTACGCCCTCGACCAGGCCGCGTCGCAGGCCGCGGGCGGCCTCGCCGCCGTCAAGCTCGACGGCACGGCGACAGTCATCGAACAGGCCGCGCTCGCGGATCTCAAGGCGAGCCTGCGCGGGCCCCTGCTCCTCGCCGGGGATGCGGGCTACGACGCGGCGCGCCACGTGCTGAACGAATCCATCGACATGCACCCGGCCCTCGTCGTGCAGCCGACCGGCGTCGCGGACGTCATGAGCGCGGTGCGCTTCGCGCGCGATCGCGACCTCCTGCTCGCGGTCAAGTGCGGCGGGCACAGCCCCTCCGGCAAGTCCACCTGCGAGAAAGGCATGCAGATCGACCTGTCCCGCTTTCGCGGCGTGCGCGTCGACGCGAAAGCGCAACGCGCCTACGTCGATGGCGGCAGCCTCCTCGGCGAGGTCGACCATGAGGCGATGGCGCAGGGCCTCGTCACGACCTGCGGCACGGTCTCGCACACCGGCGTCGGCGGCCTCACGCTCGGCGGCGGCTTCGGCCGGCTCGCGCGGCGCTTCGGCCTTGCGCTCGACAACGTGAAGGGCGTGGACGTCGTGACCGCCGACGGCCGCCTGCTGCACGCGGATGCCGACGAGAACCCGGACCTCTACTGGGCCGTCCGCGGCGGCGGCGGCAACTTCGGCGTCGTGACGAACTTCGAGTTCGGCCTGCACCCGATGCAGCGCGAGGTCGTCGCGGGCGCCGCGGTGTTCCCGCTCGAGCGCGCGCGCGAGCTCCTCGCCTTCTACGGCGAATTCAGCTCGAGCGCGCCCGAGGAGCTGCAGACGGACTTCGTGATGCGCGCGCCGGCGGGCGGCAAGCCCGCCGCCGTGATCATCGCGGGCTGCTGGTCCGGGCAGGCCAGCGACGCCGATCGCGTCCTCGCTCCGATCCGCGCAGCTCGGCAAGCCGATTGCCGACACGTTCAAGGCGCAGGACTACTGCCTCGTGCAGCGCGCCAACGACAACCTCGACCCGCGCAACGAAGGCAGCTACCTCAAGGCCGGCTTCATCGACGGCTTCCCGGCGGGGCTCGTGGACAAGGTGGTGGGCGAATTCCGGCCCGACCCGGCGCGCACGACCGCTTTCTTCATCCAGCAGGCGGGCGGCGCGATCGGCCGCGTCGCGGCCGACGCGACGGCGTTCCCGCACCGGCGCGCGACGCACGGCATCTTTGCGACGGTCGCCTGGAGCCTCGCCGACGACCGCGCGCCGCACGTCGGCTATGTGAAGGACTACTGGTCGAAGCTCGAGCCCTTCACCGACGGCTACTACACGAACGAGACGGGCGACGAAGGCCAGCGCAAGATCGACGACAACTACCAGGGCAACCTGCCGCGCCTGCGCGAGATCAAGAAGAAGTACGACCCGACGAACCTCTTCCGGTTGAACGCGAACGTCCAGCCGGCCTGAGTCAGTCCCTTGCCGCAGCGCGAACTCAGGGCTCTCCCGGCTCAGAACTCCTTCGTGATCCGCACCCCGAACTCCGCCGCATCGAGCGACTTGATCACCAGGACGTAGTCCGCCAGGTTGAGCCGCGCGTTGTCGTAGCGCTCGTCGGTCACGTTCTTGCCATAGGCCGACACCGACCAGTCACCGTCCGTCGGCCGGTAGGTGATGTCGACGTTGATCAGGTCGCGGCTGTCGATGTGTGTGAAGCGGCTCGGGTCCGCGCTCGGCTCGCCGAACATGTCGTCACGGAACGACCAGTCGGCGCGCAGCGTGATATTGCCGGCACCGAGCGGGAAGTTGAACTCGGGGCTCACCGAGATCGTCCACTCCGGCGTCAGCGGCGCGACCGCGGCCGGAGGCGGGTTGGCCGGGTCATCGACGTGCTCATCCGCATTCGTATCGATATAGCCGACAGTCGAATGAATGCTGGAAGTTGTCGGTCACGAGCCAGATGCCTTCCCACTCGACACCCATCGACGTCTGGTCCACGAGGATGTTGCGGGTGTCGAAGCCGGCGCCAGGAAGCGTCGCGCTCACCTGATACGGCAGATCGGAATAGTCCGTGTAGAACACCGCGATACTCATCTGCAGGTTGTCGAACGGCTGGCCCTTGAGGCCGACTTCGTAGTTCAGCGCCGTGACGTTGTCATTCGCGACGAAGCAGTTCGGATCGGACAGGATCGAACCGACGGCAGGAACTACGGCCGCGGCGGGAACTGGCCCGACTGGTAGCCGTTCTGGATCGTGCCGTACACGTTCATGCGCTCGCTCAGCTGGTAGTTCGCCGAGAGGTCCCAGCTCACCTCGGACCAGTCGCGGCTGCTGCGTTTCGTCGATCAGGCCGCGAGTTGATGTTCGCGCCGCGCAGTCTTGTCGTCCTGCGTGTAGCGCAGGCCCGCGGAGACACGCAATGCATCGTTGATGTGGTAGCCGACATTGCCGTAGATCGCCTCGCTCTCCACCGTCTGTTTCAGCAGGAAGTCACCGGGGCCGCCGAAAAAGATCGTCGGATCCTGGACGTTCTTGCCGTTCTCGTGGAACCAGTAGAGGCCCGCGACATAGTCAAACTGCGCCGAAGTCGCCCGTCAGCTGCAGTTCCGCCGACTGCTGGTCGGCCCGGCCGCGCTCCGGGAAGCTCAGGAAATCGTCGAAGAAGCCGTCGTCGTCGAGACCGGCCTTGTACTCGGAATGCCGGTCGCTCAGGAGCAGCTTCGCCGCCATGTTGTCGGCGATCGTGTAATCGACGGTGAGCGACACGCCGCTCGCCGAGTTGGTCACCTCGGTCTGCGACTCCTGGCCGGTATTGTTGTTGTACGGGTTTGATGACGTATCGGAATTCCGATGTCCCGCATCGTAGACGCCGCCATTGGGTCCGCCGTTTGCCGACTCGCAGGTCGTCGGGTCAGCCGCGGTTGCCCGGCACTCCGCGCCCAATTCGTTGATCAGCGTGTCGTAGGGACGCAGTCCGCCGTCGCCGTCATTGCCGTCCGCGGAAACGAGCAACGACAGGCGGTCGGTCGGCGACCACTTGAATGCGACCCGCGCCGAGATGTCCTCCATCTCGCCCACTTCCTTGCGCGGGTTTTCGATGTTCACGAACCTGCCAAGGCCGTCGCGGTGCTGGAAGGCGCCCGTCACGGACATCGCGAACTGGTCCGAGAAAGACATGTTGGTGTAGAAATCCGCGTTCATGCGCCCGCGGTCGCCCGCCGTCAACGAGACACGGCCGCCGTCCTCGTCGCCGGGCTTGCGCGTGATGATGTTGATGGCGCCGCCGATCGAGTTGCGGCCGTAGAGGGTGCCCTGCGGTCCGCGCAGCACCTCGACGCGCTCGATGTTGGCGAGGCTCCAGTTCTGGCCGACCTGGCGCCCGAGGTAGACGCCATCCACGTAGACGCCGACGCCCGGGTCGGTCGTGATCAGGTGGTCCTGCAGGCCGATGCCGCGGATGAAGGGATTCGACGAGGACGTGTGGCCGGCCGAAAACTCGGTGACGTTCAGGTTCGGCACGA
>CAVVDL010000012.1:0-147816 GCA_963747035.1 uncultured Gammaproteobacteria bacterium | reverse complement strand
CGGCGAGAAGTACATCCTCTCGACCTACCTGTTGTTTTGAGCGTCAGGCGCCGTAACTCCAGCGGTCGAGATACGGCCGCAACTGGGAAATGACGCTCGCAAAGTGACTCGCGTAAGAATTCCACCGGCCGACGGCGCGGGTATTGACCGGCTGGACCACCTGGCTGTAGCTCGGCGCACTGATGAAGCCCTTGTTCGCTGCGTGCCGGCCCGGTTCCAGCATCGCGTCCGTCCAGTCGAGCTCGAGGTACCCGGCGATGGCGCGCACCTCCGCTTCGAAATCGGCGACGAGCGTCTCGTAACGCACCTCGCGGGCGGCTGGCCGCAGGATCTCCGCCTCGCGGTACCAACAGTCGAATGCCCGGCGATACGCCGCCGCGAGCGACGGCAGGTCGCGGCAAAGCAGGACGAAGTCGGGCGCGCCGAAGTGCTGCATGTAACAGCTGAGGATGACGTCGCAGGGGTGGCGCACCGCGAGCAGGATCCGGGAGTTCGGGAACAGCCGCCGGATCGCCGGCAGTGCGAGCAGGTTCAGCGGATTCTTGTCGACCACTCGCTGGCCCGGCGCCAGCTTGACCTTGCCCCGGACACGTTCCCAGTAGAGACCGCGCAGCTCTGCCAGCCCGGCGCCAGAAATGCCGGACAGCCGGTCCGGATAGCTGAATCCTCGCTGGATCATGCGATCGACGGTCTCGTGCAGAAACCAGGTTTCGTCCATCGAAGCGAGCGATGGGTGCGCGTCCAGCGTCTGCTCGAGCAGCGTCGTGCCCGAGCGCGGAAAACCCACGATGAATATCGGGCTCTCCACGAGCGACGGGGAGCCTGCAGCATCCCAGGCCGCGACGTCGGCAGCGTCGCTGCAAAGGTCCGCAAGCCTGAATGGCGGACTTTGCCGGCTCGCGGCGCCCGGCAGCGTCAGCTTCAGGTATGCCACCTGCGAGCGATGCGCCTCTTCGAGCGCGGCAAATGCCTCCTCGCTGCGACCCAAAGCGTCGAGAATCTTCGCGAGAGGAAACAGGTGGTTGTGCCTGAGATGGAACTGCGGCGTCGAATCGAGCACCTCGACATAGAGATCGTGCGCGTCCTGGCGGCGACCTTCACGCTCTGCGAGGCGTGCCTCGACCAGCCAGAGGTCGGTTCCCAGCGCGCTTGAACGCGGATCCGCCTTCAAGCGCGCCAGCCCGCTGCGTGCCTGCGCCAGTCGATTCGTGCGTTCCTGCACCTGGATCATGCGCAGTGCGGACTCGGCATCGGGTTGCGGGTCGCGCGCGGCCAGTTCGATCGCCTGTTCGGCGCTTTGCAGCTCACCCAGCTTCATCAGCAGCAAGCCGACCTTCGCCAGTAAGTCGGTCCTTAAGCCGCGCATTCGCGTCCAATCCCTCAATGCGGCGATTGCTTCGGCATGGCGCATGGTTTCATCGCAACAGACGGCGTACTGATAGCAGATGTCGGCGTCGTCCGGCGCAAGCCGCCTGGCGTCGGCGAGCACCGCATGCGCGGCCTCGAAATTGCCCATTTCGAGATGAACGAGCCCCACGTTGTAGAAAAAGTCCGCGGACGCCTCGCCGAGCGCAGCTGCTTGCGCATACGCGACGAGCGCTCCTTCGTGGTGGTGCTGCGCCAGCAGTGCCGTACCGAGGTTCATCCAATGATCGACGTGCCCGGGGTCCCGGCATGTCAGGTCAGCGAAAATTTCCGAGGCTCTCGCGTGCTGGCCCAGCGCGTTCAGCGCAACGCCCAGCAGATTGAGTGCCCCCAGATGTGCAGGTCTCGCTTTGAGCGCCCGCCGGCAGCGGGATGCGGCCGCGTCATAGTGCCCGCGCTGGTACAGCGCGGTCGCGGCGTCGACGAGCGCATCCGGATCGGTGGCGTGTTTGGTCATGGCTCGCGAGCAATATTCGCACACGAGGGCAAAAAAAAGGACGGCGGCCCGGAGGCACGCCGTCCCGAGGGGGGAGGGTTGAACCGTCAGGCGGCTTTCTTGGCGGCCTTGGCGGAGTCGGAAACGGTCTGGGTCGTCTCGGTGACGGCCTGGTCGAACCACTTCGTCAGCTGGGCCTGGTGCTCGGTCGAGAGCTTGAACAGGTCCTGCGAACGCTGCGTCGCACGCTCGGCGAACTGCGTCGACAGCTCGATCTGACGCGAGGTCAGGTCGTTGATGTCGCGGGCGGAGCTCGCGACCTGCCACTGCTGCAGCGAGAACTCGAGCATTTCGCCCACGAAGGCGTACTGCTGGCGCGCAATGCGCTCGAAGCCGGCACGCGACAGCTCGTTCAGCTTGACGGCCGGGGCCATCGCCTTCTTGCTGGCGTCGATGAGTGCGTTGAAATCGAAAGTCGGGTTGGTCATTTCTGGCATCCTTGAAATCGGTTGGGGACGATCCGCGATGGACGGCATTGTAGCGCCACTCATGTTGCAATGCAACATGGAAATTGCAGGACCTGGTTCGGCGCGCAGGTAGTATGATAAACACGTTTATAAACAAATAGTTATATAGTCAATCGATGTCCAAGGACGATCTATTCCGGGACCCTGGCTTGTTGCAGCGCACACTCGCGGAGCAGGCGAAAGACCTGGCGCGCCTCGCTGCGGCGTTCAGCGGTGCCGTGCCGGCAGGTCCGACGGACCTTGAAGCCCTGGGCAGGCCGTTCATCGAGCGCTATCAGCGGCTCTTCACGCCGCCCGGATTTGCCGCGACGGGCGACCGCCCGGCGCAGGCGGGCGCCGCATTCCTGCGCTACCAGCAAGCGATGGAGCGGTTCGCGCGCCAGGCGAATGCGATAGCAGTCAACGCCGGCGAGCGGCTTGCCGCGGCGCTCGCGCAATCGGGACCCGACGCACCGCCCATCACGACGCTGCGCGAATTGCACTCGCTCTGGATCGATTGCGGCGAAGCCGCCTATGCGGCGGCCGCGCATCGCGAGGAATTTGCCGATGCCCAGGCCGAGCTTCTCGCGGCATTCGTTGAACTGCGCGCGGGACTCGCTGCGCCATGACGCGCCTTGCGCTCGATCCGGCCCGCATGGCCGAGGAGATGGCCGAGTTCTCCCGCCGCATGACACTCGCGGCGCAGCAGCTCGCAACCCTCGACGTGCGCGCGGAGGGGTGCTCGCCGCGCCGCGAGGTGCTGCGGCGCGACAAGATGGTGCTGTGGCGCTACGAGCCTTCGGCGCCGCCCGCGGGACTCGCGCCGCTCGTCATCTGCTACGCGCTCGTGAATCGCCCTTACATGATGGACCTGCAGCCGGACCGCTCGCTGATCCGGGGACTGCTCGCGCACGGGCTCGACGTCTACCTCGTCGACTGGGGCTATCCCGGCCCGGAGGACTGCGCATCATTCGCTCGATGACTACGTGAATCGCGACCTCGGGGCCTGCATCGATCGCGTGCGCGAGGCGCACGGCGTCGAAGCCGTGAACCTCGTCGGCGTCTGCCAGGGCGGGACGATGTCGCTGTGCCACGCGGCGCTGCATCCGGCGCAGCGTCAGGAACCTCGTCACGATGGTGACGCCGGTCGATTTCCACACCGAGGAGAACCTGCTGTCCAAGTGGGCGCGCAAGCTCGACGTCGATCGCCTCGTGAATGCGCTCGGCAACGTGCCGGGCGAGCTGCTGAACGCCGCCTTCATCGCCCTGATGCCGCTTCGGCTCACGGCGCGCAAGTACGCGGGACTCGCCGACATCGCGGACGATCGCGCCGCGCTCGAGAATTTCCTGCGCATGGAACGCTGGATCCACGACAGCCCGGACCAGGCCGGCACGGCGTTCCGGGAATTCATCCGCGCATTCTTCCAGGAGAACCGGCTGGTGCGCGGCGGGCTCGAAATCGGCGGGCGCGCGGTGGACCTCGGCGCGATCAGCTGCCCGATCCTCAACATCTATGCCTCGCAGGACCATCTCGTGCCGCCCTCGGCCTCGACTCCGCTTAAGGACCTGACCGCGAGCCGGGACTACACGCCGTTCGCGTTCGACGGCGGGCACATCGGCATTTATGTCAGCCGGAGTGCGCAGGAACTCCTGCCGCGGACCATCGCCCAATGGCTGGCAAGCCGCTGACCCGCGATTTTCGCGGGCATCGGTTAGCATGCGAATTCAGATGATTGGCGCCCGAAACAACTCGCAACGTCTGGTCCGCGCGGCAGCCCTCTTGGCGTCGCTCGCCGCGCTGCTCGCGGGTTGCGGCGACAACGCGCCGGCCGCGGCGGGTGGCACGGGAGGCGGGCCGGAATCGGTCGCCGTCGTGACGAAGCCGGTCGTCGAAAAACCGCTTGCGGTCGAAGTAGAGGCGCTCGGGACCGCGCGGGCGAACGAGGCGGTCGAGATCACGGCCAAGATCGCGAACACCATCATCGCGATCCGGTTCGACGAAGGCCAGCTCGTCAAGCGTGGCGATCTTCTGGTTGAACTCGACGCGGCCCAGGCACGGGCGGACCTCGCCGCTTCAGAAGCGGCGCTTGCGGAGACCAAGAGTGCCTACGCCCGCAGCCGCACCCTGCTGTCCCAGCAAGCGCTGTCCCAGGCCCAGCTCGAGCAGATCGAAGCCACGCTGCTCGCGAACGAGGCGCGGGTCGCTGCGTCGAGGGCGCGGCTTTCGGACACGATGATCCGGGCGCCATTCGACGGCCGCACGGGACTGCGGCGAGTCAGCGTGGGCGCGCTCGTCAGCCCCGGAGCCGTGATTACGACACTCGATGACACCCGCACCATGAAAGTGGATTTCGACGTGCCGGAGATCTTCCTGTCGATCCTGAAGCAGGGCCTCGAGGTCAAGGCCAAGAGCGCCGCGTATCCGGGCGAGGCGTTCGACGGCAGCATCGAGTCCGTGGATTCGCGGGTCGATCCGGTCACGCGCTCCGTCAAGGTGCGCGCCAGGTTGCCGAATCGCGAAGGCAAGCTCCGGGCCGGAATGTTCCTGACCGTGCTCGTCACGCGCGATCCGCTGCCTGGCCTCGTCATACCGGAACAGGCCCTGGTGCCCGAGCGTGGCGAAGTCTACGTGTTCGTGGTCGCGGACGGTCATGCGATGCGCCGGGTCGTGAAGAGTTGGACGGCGCAGTCCCGGCGAAGTCGAGATACTCACGGGCATCGCAGCGGGCGAACGCGTCGTCGTCGAAGGCACACAACAGATTCGTGACAGCAGCGCCGTGCACGAGCTCGAGCCTGCCGCAGCCGCCGCGAACTAGCCTGCCCGGCCGATGAAGCTCTCGGAACTCTCGATCAGGCGGCCGGTCTTCGCGACGGTCATCAGCCTGTTGCTGGTCATCCTGGGCCTCATTTCGCTGACGCGGCTCACCGTGCGCGAATATCCGGAAGTGGACCCGGTGTTCGTGTCGGTCCAGACCAATTACCTCGGCGCAGGCGCGCTGATCGTCGAGAACAAGATCACGCAGGTGATCGAGGATCGGATCTCGGGCCTCGAAGGCATTGAAACACTTCGCTCCAGCTCCCGGGACGGGCGCTCGGCGATCAATGTCGAATTCAGCCCCGATCGCGACGTGGACGCCGCCGCCAACGACATCCGCGATCGTGTCGGGCGCGTCATGGACGACCTGCCGGAAGAAGCTGATCCACCGGAGATCCAGAAAGCCGAATCCATCGGCGAGGCGGTCATATACCTCAACCTGTCGAGCGACCGCATATCGGTGCTGGAGTTGACCGACTACGCCGAGCGGGTGCTGGTCGACCAGCTGTCCGCGACGCCGGGCGTCGCGCGCGTCAACATCAACGGCGAGCGGCGGCAGGCCGTGCGGATCTGGATCGATCGCCAGGCGCTTGCCGCCCGTGCGCTGACGGTCGCCGACATCGAGGGCGCGCTGCGGCGCGAGAACGTCGAACTGCCAGCCGGCCGCCTCGAGTCCAGCGAACGCGAGTTCGCGCTCCGCACCGACACCGGCCTCTCGCGCGTCGAGGACTTCCGCAAGCTGACGATCGGGCGCGGTCCGGACGGCTACTTGGTGAGGCTCGGCGACGTCGCACGGGTCGAGCTTGGCGCGGAAAATGAACGCAGCGTTTCCCGTTCAATGGGCCTGCCTGGAATCAGCCTCGGCATCGAGCAGAACTCGAAGGCGAACACGCTCGATGTGGCGAAACAGGTCTACAAGACGCTGGATCGCATCCGGCCGGGACTGCCCGCGGGCATGGCGCTGACCATCAACATCGATCGCGCGGACTCCATCAACGCATCGCTGCATGAAGTCGAGATCGCACTCGGCATCTCGCTGACGATGGTGTTGGTGGTGATCTTCCTGTTTCTCGGCGACCTTCGCGCGACACTGGTGCCGGCGGTGACGATTCCGATCTCGATCATTGCGACATTCATGTTCATGGACGTCATGGGCTACTCGATCAACGTGCTGACGCTCCTCGGCCTGGTGCTCGCGATCGGGCTCGTGGTGGACGACGCGATCGTCGTGCTCGAGAACATCTATCGCCGCGTCGAGCAGGGCCAGGCGCCCTTGCTGGCCGCCATTGACGGCAGCCGAGAAATCGGCTTTGCCGTCATCGCAACGACTCTGGTGCTGATTTCGGTGTTCGTGCCGATCTCGTTCCTGCCTGGCACCATCGGCCGGCTGTTCCGTGAATTCGGCCTGACGCTGGCATCAGCCGTGCTGTTCTCGGCGCTCGTCGCGCTGACGCTGACGCCGGTGATGACGTCGCGCCTGTTCCGGCAGGGGCAGCAACGCGGCAGGTTCGCGCAACGGCTGGACCGGTTCTTTCACGCCCTCTCGCAGGCCTACGAGCGTCGCCTGCGAATCATGCTTGGCCGGCCGTGGCTGATCATCGGCGGCACCGTGGTGCTTGCCGGCATTGCCGTCTTCGCCCTGAATTCCTTGCCGCGTGAATTCGCGCCAGCCGGAGATCTCGGTTTCGTGCGTATCGAACTTGATGCGCCCGAAGGTGCGAGCCTCGAATACACCGAACGGGAGATGCTTAAGGCGGAGCGCATCCTTTTCAGCGAGGTGGAAAAGTACGGAGATATCCGCCGTTTCATCATGCGGATCGGCAGCGGCAGCGCCACCGGCAGCACCGAGGTCAATGAAGTCCGCGGCTTCGTATTGCTGAAGGACTGGAGCGAGCGCCATCGAAGCGCGGCGGAGGTTGCGGCAGCGCTCACCGAAGAGTTCAAGGTGCTGCCCGGCGTGCGCAGCCGCATTTTCGCGCTGCAGGGCCTGGGTGCACGCGGTATCGGCCGACCGTTGCAGGTCGTGATCGGCGGTCCCGACTACCAGACCCTTTCCGGCTGGAGCGATCGACTCCTGGAGCTGGCGCAGAAGAATCCGGGGCTGGTGGGCGTTGAGACCAATTTCCGGGAGCGCAAGCCGCAGATCGACGTCGCGGTTGACCGCGATCGCGCTGCGGAGCTTGGCATCTCGCTGGAATCGATCGGCCGCACGCTCGAGACGGTGCTTGGCTCGCGCGTGGTCACGACCTACGTGGATCGCGGCCGCGAATACAAGGTGATCCTGCAGGGCCAGGCCCAGGACCGGGTCGTGCCTTCAGACCTGCAGAATCTCTATGTCCGCTCCGATCGCAGCAATGAACTGGTGCCGCTGTCGAACCTGGTGAGATTGACGGAAACATCCGGGGCGATGCAGCTCAACCGCTTCGACCGCATGCGTTCCATCACCATCAGCGCCGGGCTCGCGCCAGGCTACACGCTCGGCGATGCGGTCAAGTATTTCCAGGAGGTGGTGCCCAGGGAGCTGCCGCCGGCGGCGCGGCTGTCCTTCGATGGTGAGGCGCGCGAGTACCTGCGCACCCAGGGCCACTTCTGGTCCACGTTCGCCTTTGCGATTGCGATCGTGTTCCTGGTGCTGGCTGCGCTGTTCGAGAGTTTCAAGCAGCCAGCCATCATACTGACGACCGTGCCGCTCGCCCTGATCGGCGCGATCACGGGCCTCGCGATCTTCCGGATGGCGGGCAGCCCAATGTCGCTCAACATCTTCAGCCAGATCGCGATGATCATGCTGGTCGGAATTTCCGCCAAGAATGGCGTGCTGATCGTCGAGTTCGCCAACCAGTTGCGCGACGAGGGCCTTGCGCGTATCGACGCCGTCATCCGGGCGGCGACGATCCGGCTGCGCCCGGTGTTGATGACGAGCCTCTGCACTGCGTTCGGGTCGCTGCCTTTCCTGCTCGCGACGGGAGCGGGCTCAGAACAGCGCGAGCCAATCGGCGTCGTCGTGTTTTTCGGGACCACCATTGCCGTTCTGCTGACGCTCTTTGCGGTGCCGGCCGTCTATGCACTGACGGCTGGCGAGCATCGCTCGCCGCACTACCTGGCGGCGCTTATCGAGCGGCTGCGGGCTGCGGCAGCGCCGTCCATGTCAAGCCGAGCGGAGTCAGTTCAACCCATTGAAAAATAATGATAACTTCTGATTCTGCGGCTGCCGTCAAGGCCCGCGCTGGTAGAATCGAACGCCTGAAGAGAAGGCCTCGCAGGTCCTGCGGGGAACCAACAACGCGGCCCCGACAGCCGGTCCCGGTGCCCACCGGGGCTTCCACTGGCATGGGGCCTGCCGCCCACGCGGCGGCGAGAGGAGTGGTCTTGGCGACGGCGACCCCGTATCAGCAGCTCGAGCAGGAATTCCGGAGGCTCCACGCGTTCCGGGGCGTGCTTTCGCTCCTGCGCTGGGACGCGGCCGTGACGATGCCGCGCGCGAGCGCGGACCTGCGGGGTGACCAACTTGCGGCACTGGAAATCGAGACGCACACGCTCCTCGTCTCGCCGCGCATCTCGCGCCTGCTCGACCGCGCGGACGCCAATTCGCAATCGCTCGCCGGCTGGCAGGCCGCAAACCTCAAGGAGATGCGCCGGCTGCACGATCACGCGATCGCGACGCCGCAGTCGCTGATCGTGCGCATGGCCAAGGCCTTCGCCCGCGCCGAGGTGCGCTGGCGCGAGGCGCGCGAGGCGAACGACTTCAACGTGCTCGCGCCGCAGCTCGACGAGACGGTCAAGCTCGTGCGGAGCAAGGCCGAGCTTCTCGGCCAGCGCTTCTCGCTCGAGCCCTGGGATGCGCTCGCCGACGAATTCACGCCGGGACTGCTGGCGCGCGACATCGAGACGATCTTCACGCCGCTGACGCAGCGCCTGCCGGCCCTCGTGACGGAGGCGATCGAGCTGCAGGCCGCAGCGCCTGCGCTTCCGATCGATGGCCGCTTTTCGGCCAGCCGCCAGCGCAACATCTGCGTCGACGTCATGAAGGCGCTCGGCTTCCCGTTCGATCGCGGCCGCTTCGACGAAAGCGACCATCCGTTCACCGAGGGCGTGCCGGGCGACATCCGCGTCGCGACCAAGTTCGCGCTGAAGGATCCGTTCCAGGGCCTGCTCGGCGCGCTGCACGAGACGGGCCAGGCGCTCTACGACCTCGGCCTGCCGTCGGAATGGGTGGACCAGCCCGTCGGCCAGGACCGCGGCATGGCGATGGAGGAGAGCCAGTCGCTGCTGCTCGAGATGATGGTGGGCAGGAGTCGCGCCTTCGTCACGTACCTGCGGCCGCTGCTCGAGAAGCATTACGGCGCCGCGGGACCGGAATGGACGGAGGAAAACCTCTACCGCTACCTCAATCGCGTCGCGCGCGGCCCGAACCGCATGGACGCCGACGAGCTGACCTACCAGACGCACATCTGGATGCGCTACGAACTCGAGCGGCGGCTCCTCTCGGGCGAGCTCGCGGTCAAGGACCTGCGCGAGGCCTGGAACGCGCTCTCATCCGATCGCCTCGGGCTCGTGCCCGCGAGCGACCTCGAGGGCTGCCTCCAGGACATCCACTGGGCGACGGGTTCATTCGGCCATTTCCCTTCCTATGGCGTGGGCGCCGTCATCGCCGGCCAGCTCTGGGAGACGATCCGCGAACAGCTGCCCGGCATCGAGGACGAGATCGCCACCGGCCAGTTCGGCGGGTTGCTCGCGTGGCTGCGCGAGCGCGTGCATGCCATGGGCGCGAGCCTCGGCGTGCCGCAGCTGGTGCAGCACGCGACCGGCCGCCCTCTGACTTCTGCGCCGTTTTTGCGTTACCTGGAGCGCAAGTACCTCGCGGAAACATAGAATCGCCGCATGATTCCCGCGACCCGCGAACCCTCCTCGAACTTCAAGCGCCTCTCGGCGCGCATTCGCGGCCTCGTCGGCAAGGCGATCGCCGACTTCAGCATGATCGGGGAGGGCGACCGCGTCATGGTCTGCCTCTCCGGCGGCAAGGATTCCTACACGCTGCTCGACATGCTGCTCTCGCTGCAGCGCGCGGCGCCCGTGTCCTTCGAGCTCTTCGCGGTGAATCTCGACCAGAAGCACCCGGGCTTTCCCGCGCACGTCCTGCCCGACTATCTCCAGGCGCTCGGCGTGCCGTTTCACGTGATCGAGCAGGACACGTATTCGGTCGTGCGCCGCGTGATCCCCGAGGGCCGCACGCAGTGCGGGCTCTGCAGCCGCCTGCGGCGCGGCGCGCTGTACCGCTACGCCCGCGAGCAGGGCTTCACGCGGATCGCGCTCGGCCATCATCGCGAGGACCTGGTCGAGACGCTGTTCCTGAACCTGTTCCACGGCGGCCGGCTCAAGGCGATGCCGCCGAAGCTTCGCTCCGACGACGGCGCGAACGTGGTGATCCGCCCGCTCTGCTACGTGCCGGAGCGCGAGATCGCGCGCTACGCGCGGGCACGGCAGTTCCCGATCATTCCCTGCACGCTCTGCGGCTCGCAGCCGAACCTGCAGCGCGAGGCGATCGCCCGCATGCTGGCGGAGTGGGACCGGGAAAGCCCGGGCCGCGTCGATTCCATCTTCACGGCGCTCTGCAACGTCGAGCCTGCGCACCTGGCGGATCCCGTCGCCTTCGATTTCGGCGCGCTCGAACGTGCGCCGCCGGCCGGTCCCTGACATGGCGCGCATGCCGCTGCCGAACAGCCACTGGATCGAGCCGGAGCGCGTGCTCGCCGGTGAGCACCCTGCGGCAGATGACGACGCGGCGACGACACGGCGCCTCGCGAAGCTCATCGATGCCGGCGTCGACTGCTTCCTCGACCTGACCGAGCCCGCCGAGTCCGCGTCCTACCAGCCGCTGCTCGCCGCGGCGGCGGACGGACGCGCGATCGAATATCTCCGCCGTCCGGTCCGCGACCACTCCGTGCCGGCCTCCGACGTGAAGATGCGCGAGATCCTCGATGCGCTCGACGGCGCGCTCGCCGCGGGCCGTTGCGTGTACCTGCACTGCCGCGCCGGAATCGGCCGCACGAACCTGGTCGCGGGTTGCTGGATCGCAAACCAGGGCGGCGGCGGCGCGGCCGCGCTCGAGCGGCTCAACCGCCTGTGGCGCGCCAATGCGCGCTCGCGTTCCTGGCCGACCGTGCCCGAGACCGTCGAACAGTCCGAATTCGTGCGCGGCTGGCTGCCACTCAAGGAAAAGCCTGCCGCGGGCCCGCGACCCGTGGCCGCCGCTGCGAAATCCTCCGGGCGCCGCGACCTGCGCGACCGCGTGCGCGGCATGATGCTCGGCCTTGCGGCCGGCGACGCGCTCGGCCACGCGGTCCACGGACTGCCCACGGGCGCCTGGTCGGACAAGACGGCGATGGCGCTCTGCCTTGCGGACAGCCTCGTCGCGCAGGATGGGGCCGATCCCGCCGGCCAGGTCGATCACTACCGCGAGTGGCAGCGCGCCGGGCTCTGGTCGAGCACCGGCACCTGCGTCGGCATCAGCGCGGCGACCACGCGCGCGCTTGCGGCGGCGCAGTGGTCCGGCAATCCGTACGCCGGCTCGCACGACCCGGCGCACGCCGACGCCGAGCCGCTCGCGCGCTTCGGCCCGGTCGTCGCCTGGTTCCACGCCACGCCGCGCGCGGCGATCGACGGCGCCGTCAATGCGGCGCGCGTCACGCACCAGGCGCCGCTCACGCTCGACGCCGTGCGCTTCCTGGCCGCGCTGCTCGCCGGCGCGCTCGCGGGCGTCGAGAAGGAGGCGCTGCTCGCGCCGGATTTCAGCCCCGAACCCGGCGCCTGGAGCGTGGACGTGCTGCGCTCGCCGGTGCGCGAGCTGGCATCCGGCGCCTGGCGCGGACGCCGGCCGCGCAGGATGCTGCGCGGAAAGTTCGCGGCCGTTGCCGCGCTCGAGTCGGCGCTCGCCGCGTTCGAGGGCGGCGGCGATCTCGCGCAGTGCCTGGAGGCCGCGGCCTCGCGCCCGGGCGATGCGCAGGTGGCGGCCGCCATCGTCGGCCAGCTCGCGGGGGCGTACTACGGCGCCGCGTCGCTGCCCGCGTCGATGCGCGCGGGCCTTGCGCGAGCCGCCGAGATCGAGGCGCTCGCCGACCGGCTGGTCGACGCGGCGCCGCGCGCGCGGGCCGGCTGATACATGCAGAAGCAGCGCGTCCTCGTCCTCGTCCACGAGACGCTGGTGCCGCCGGAGACGCTCGAGGGCGTCGGCGAGGAGGCGGCCGCGGAGTACCGCACCGAATACGACGTCGTGAGCTGCCTGCGCGAATCGGGACACGACGTGCGGCCCATCGGGATCGGCGACAGCCTGACGGAGCTGCGCGCCACGATCCAGGACTGGCAGCCGCAGGTCTGCTTCAACCTGCTCGAGGAATTCGGCGGCATCGTCACCTACGACCAGCACGTCGTCGCCTACCTCGAGCTGCTGCGCCAGTCCTACACCGGCTGCAACCCGCGCGGGATGATGCTCTCGCGCGACAAGGTGCTCTCCAAGCAGATCCTCGCCTACCACCGCATCCCGACGCCGCACTTCGCGGTGTTCCGGCGCGGGCCGGCGATCCGGATCCCGAAGATGCTGCGTTTCCCGCTGTTCGTGAAATCCGCGACCGAGGATGCCTCGCTCGGCATCGCGCAGGCGTCCATCGTCGAGGACGCGCCGCGATTGCGCGAACGCATCGAGTTCATCCACGAGCACACGCAGTCCGATGCGCTGGTCGAGGAATACATCGAGGGACGCGAGCTCTACGTCGGCGTGCTCGGCAACGAGCGGATCCGCACGCTGACGCCCTGGGAATTCATCTTCGGCGAGCTGAAGGCGGGGCGCGCCGCGATCGCGACGCGCAAGGCCAAGTGGGACCGCGCCTACCAGAAGCGGCACGGCATCACGAGCGGCAAGGCGGAAGACCTGCCGGCGGGGCTCGCCGAGAAGATCGACCGCCTGGCGCGGCGCATCTACCGCGCGCTGCACATGACCGGCTACGCGCGCATCGACTTCCGCGTGCGCGCGGACGGCACGCCATTCGTGCTCGAGGCGAATGCCAACCCGAACCTCGAGCGCGAGGAGGACTTCGCCGACGCCGCGCTGCACGATGGCATCCCGTATCCGGCGCTGCTCGGGCGCCTCATGTCGCTCGGGCGCGGTTATCGGGCGGAGTGGCGGGAGGATTGAGCACCAAGGGGACGTTCACCTTGGTCCAAGGTGAACGTCCCCTTGGTGCTACTTCAGGTAGTGGTCCAGCCAGCCGATGACTTCCTGGTGCCACTGCAGGCTGTTCGCGGGCTTCAGGATCCAGTGGTTCTCGTCGGGGAAGTACAGGAAGCGGCTTTCGATGCCGCGCCGCTGCAGCGCCGTGAAGGTCGCGAGTCCCTGGGTGTAGGGCACGCGGTAGTCGAGCGCGCCGTGGATCACGAGCATCGGCGTCTTCCAGGCCTTCACGAAGTTCGCGGGATTGGATTTCTCGTGGCCCTCGGGATTGTCGTAATACGGCCCGCCGTGGTCCCACTCCGGGAACCACAGTTCCTCGGTCGTGTAGTACATCGAGCGGTGGTCGAAGAGCCCCGAGTGATTGACGAGGCAGCGGAAGCCGTCCGGCCAGTTGCCCGCGATCCAGTTCATCATGTACCCGCCGTATGAGCCGCCGAGCGCGCAGGCGCGATCGCGGTCCAGCCACGGGAATTTTTCGGCCGCAGCCGCGAGGCCCTTCTGCAGGTCCTCGAGCGGCTTGCCGCCCCAGTCGCCGCTGATCGAGTCGGTGAAGGCCTGGCCGTAGCCGGTCGAGCCGTGGAAGTCGATGAAGACGACGCCATAGCCCGCGCCCGCAAAGACCTCCGGGTTCCAGCGATAACTCCAGGTGTTGGCGAAACTCGACTGCGGCCCGCCGTGCACGATGAAGGCGACCGGGTAGCGCCGGTCGGCCGCGAAATTCCAGGGCTTCATCGCGTAGCCGTAGACTCTCTCGCCGCCCGCGCCCTCGAAGCTGAACTGCTCGAACGCGCCGAACCGGACGTCCGTGAGCCGCGATGCGTTGACGCTCGTCACCTGGCGCGACGGCCCGCCGCCGTCGATCTGGTAGAGATCGGCCGGTGCCGAGAGATTCTGCAGCCCGTAGACGATGCGCTTGCCCGCGACCTCGAACTCCGTGACGTTGCCGGCGCTGGTGAGCTTCCTGCGCTCGCCGCTGCCGAGATTGATCGAGAAGAGCGGCCGCTGGCCGATGTCATCCGCGATCGCATAGACCTCGCGCCCGTCCGCCGAGAAGCGGAATTCCGCGATCGAGCGGTCCCAGTCGCGCGTCGTGAAGCGGATCGCGCCGCTGCCGGCATCGCGCACGACGAGGCGGAAGCGGTCGGCCTCGAATCCCGCGCGCTCCATCGAAACGTGCGCAAGCAGGCTGCCGTCCGGCGAATACGCCGGCTGCGCGTCCCAGGCCGGATTGTCGGCGGTCAGGTTGACCGGGGCGGCGCTTCCGTCCACCGGCACGCGATAGATGTCGAAGTTCGTCGAGGTCGCCTCGCTCCGGCCGCGCACGCGCGCGGAGAACACGACCTGCGCCCCGTCCGGGCTGAAAGCGTAATCCGGGCGCCCGCCGAAGGGTTTCGAGGGAACGTCCGCATCGAGCGCCGCGGTGAGCGGCACCGGATCCCCGCGCGTCCTGTGCTCCGCATCGAGCGTGACCGCGAAAAGCTTCGAGATGCGCCCATCCTCCCACTTGTCCCAGTGGCGCACGAACAGCTGGTCGTAGGCCTGGCCGTGTCCCTTCGCCCCCTGCCTTTCCTCGACGCGCTTGCGCGTGCATTCGAGGTCGCGGCAGTCGGGGAAGACCTCGATCGCGACGGCGAGGCGATCGCCGCGCGGCGATGCGCGAAATCCCGCGACATCGAGCGGCAGGCGCGTGACCTGCGTCGCCTCGCCGCCGGAGATGGGCAGGAACCAGACCTGGGCCGATCCCGTGCGCGTGGAAAGAAAATAGACTCCGCTGCCGTCGGCCGCCCAGTCGGCCGCGCTGTCGTTCTCTTCGTTGCTCGTGACGCGCCGGGGCGCCGCGTCGCCGTCGAGCTCGAGCAGCCACAGGTCGGTGCGGCCGCGGTCGGCGGCGAGGTCGGTTTCCCGCAGCGTGTAGACGACCCGCTTGCCGTCGGGCGACAGCGCCGGCTCCGCGAGTCGCGCGAAGCCGACGAGATCCGCCGCGGTCAGGCCGTGCGGCGCCGCCTGGGCGATGAACGGAATTGCCGCCAGGGCGGCAGCCAGCAAGTGCCTTCGCATGGTATTCCCCCGAATACGCGGGCCGATTCTATCAGCCGCCGACTGCCGCCCTCGGCCGGATGAGGCCGAACACGCTCGAATAGCCGTGCACGAAGGTCGCTCCCTGCACCGGCGCGATCTCGCCCGCGCTGAACATGCCGGCGACCGGGATGTCGATCATGCGCCGCAGCGTGCCCGAATCATGTCCGCTCACGCCGAACAGGTTGCGGCCGCGGCCGACGCAGGCGAAGAGCAGGGCGGCCGAAGGCGCGAGATCGCCCGCGAGCGACAACGCGAGGCGCTCCTCCAGCTCGTCGGAGGCGGCCTGCCCGTCGCGCAGGTGGAACTGGACGATCGCGTTCGGCGCGATGCGCGAGCCGATCCAGAGTGCGCCATTGTCCGGATCGAGGCCGAGGACGTTGCGCATCAGGAAATCGCCGGCGCCGATCGTCTGCCGCGGGCCCGGCAAGGCGAGGCCGATGCAGAGCGCGTCGCCGAAACGCGCGCGGTCCGCCTCGTCCAGCGTCTCGAAGAGCGCCGACAGCAGTTCCTTGGGCGGGCGGCCGTCGAGTTCGCTGATGAGGTTTCCCTCGCAGGCGGTGACGAAGAGGGGATCGCCGACCGGCCGGCAGCCCTGGGCGAGCACGGAATCGATGACGACGTTGCCGGAGAGCGCGAGGAGCAAGGCCCCGGAGCGGTGAACCTGGCTTTGCGTGAAAAGCCGCGAGGCGCCGGGATCGAGCACGCCGCTCGTGAGCCCGCCGATGACGGTCGAGCCCGGGAATGCGCGGTCGAGGCCGCGCGCGCAGGCTTCCGCGTCGAGCGTCGCGGGATCCGCGAGCAGCAGGAAGCTCGCTTCGGATTCCGGGTCGAGGTCGAGCAGCCGCCACCAGTTTTCGCGCGAGGCCGAAAGCGGCGGCAGCGTCGCCTGCTCGAGGTGAATGCCGGTGAGCACGGCGTCCGGGAGCCTGCCGCAGAGCAGGGCGACGCCGGGCTCTTCTTCTTCCTCGCTGCCGCCGCCGATCAGGCCGCCGGCGTTGCAGCCGAGCAGCAGGCAGTCGCCGAGGTGCGGGCGCAGCATCTGCGGAAGCTGCTCGATGGCCGAGCCGTACGCGGCGGAGACGAAGGCGATCGCGACGTCATGCGTGCGTCGCCCGATTCGCCCTGCAACTGCTCGACCGCCTCGGTGACCGCTGCGTCGAGCCGCGCGCCGAGGCCGATGGCGCTCGCGAAGGACATCCGCTTGTGCGGCTCAGGCGCCGGCACCGACTTCCTCGTAGGGAATCACGACCGTCTCGCGGCAGGACTCCTCGACCCAGTCGCAGAGGTGCGGATCGGTGAGCATCGTGTCGAGGTAGCGATTCGCGAGCTCCGACAGCGGCAGGCCGTAGCTGCGCACGCGCAGCGCAACCGGCGCGAACATCGCGTCGGCCGCACTGAAGTCGCCGAACAGGAATGGCCCGAGATCGCCGTAGTCGCGGCGGAAACCGGACCAGATCGCGTCGAGCCGCTTGAGGTCGCGCTCGAGCGGCGCCGTCATCGGCACCCGGCGGCCGGTCGCGCGCGCATTCATCGGGCAGCTGCTGCGCAGCGCCGCAAAGCCGGAATGCATCTCGGCCGCGACCGAGCGCGCGATCGCGCGGCGCGCCGGATCCGCGGGCCAGCCGCGCCCGCCCGCGAGCTCGGAGATGTATTCGCAGATCGCGATCGATTCCCAGAGGCGAAGCTCGCCGTGGATCAGCACGGGCACGCGACGCGTGGGCGAAAGCTTCGGGAGCTCCGCCTCGAATTCCGGCGTGTCGAAATGGATCTGGCGGACCGTGAATTCGAGGCCGAGATGCCGGAGCAGCATCCAGGGCCGGAGCGACCAGGAACTGTAGTTGCGGGTGCCGACGACCAGCAGGAGCGCGCTCATGCGGCCGAGACTGCGCGTCCCGGCGCGGAGGGTCAACCGGTCATTCTTCCTTGGGCTTGCGCGACTTGATCCACTGCGAGAGCTTGCGAAGGTCCTTCTTTTTCTTCCATTCCTTCTTGACGAGCAGCCCGCTGTCGTAGGGGTCGTAGCCCTTCTTCACGCCGACCTGGTTCTGCTGGATGCGCTTCTGTGTGCCTTGCGAATAATCGGTGCTGAACGCGAGCGTGGGGTCGTCAAGCAGGCGGCGCATGACCTCTTCGCTGGTGTTGCCGGTGAACGGCACCCAGATCGCATTGCCGAGCTCGTCGAACTCGATGCGCCCATGGCCGAGCCTCTGCTCCTCGGCGTAATGGGACATCTCCTTCGCGTCGCCGGAGATCTTCCGTGATTTGTCGTTATCGCCCATCGGGTTGCCGCGCGGTACCTCCGCCTACCCGGCAAACGGTAGCGGAGCGACGGCGGGCGTTCCGCGAAGGCCTTCACATAACGGGGGTGCCCGCAGGGGCCGCAGGGCTGGATGGATGTACAGGTGGCTATTTTTCGCCGGTGATGACGGTGAAATCGGTTTCAGCCGGCGTGGTCGTCGAGGTCGTCGATGCCGGCTGTGCGATCACCATCGTCGTGCCGGGGCTGACCACGGTCGCCGCCTGACGCAGGAATTCCGGCGCCACGTGGATGACGGCCAGCAGGTCGTCCACCGTCACGGTGGTTTGCAACGTTTCCGGAGACTGCCAGCCAGCGGGCAACCTGCGTGCCGGTCGTTGGCGAAATCGGATCCGTCGGCGAAGGCTCGAGACGAGTCAGAACATGCAGCGTGAACCTGCGATTCGGGTCCGTCAGGGTGAACGGGGCATGGCCGATCTCGACGCCCGCCCGGAAAATGCGGATCCGACGGTCCTCATTGGTGATGAGAATCGTGACGGGACCTGCCAGCGCCGCTTCCGGCCGCCACATCGTGTCACCCGCACTCGGCAAGGGGCCGGCCAGCGCGCCCTTCGTGTCCACCGGCGCGACCAGTCCCGGATGCGCAACCGTGCTCGGGAATTCCTTCTCGTCGGAGACGATGACGGTGAGCCCGGTCTTCGTCTCGCCATACAGCAACTGTGCGAACTCATAGGGCATGCGCACGCAGCCGTGGGAAGCCGGGTAGCCCGGCAGCTTGCCCGCATGCAGTGCGACGCCCGACCAGGTGAGCCGCTGCATGTAGGGCATCGGCGCGTTGTTGTAGAGATTCGAGTAATGATCCTCGTGCTTCTGCAGGATCGTGAAGACGCCGGTCGGCGTCTCGTGACCTTTCTTTCCGGTCGAGACCGTGGATGCGCCGATGATCACGCCATTCCGGTACACGTAGGCGAGTTGCTCCGGCAGCGACACGATCAGCACGATCGGGCCCTTCGGCGAGAACTCGGGATGCCAGGCGTATTCGCCCGGCTTCAGCTCTGACGGCAGGATCGTCTTTGCGGTGCCGAGCGTCGAGGTGTGCTTGGGAGGCGTCTGGCCTGCGAAAGCCAGGGCAGAGACCGTGAGCAGCAAGGCAAGACAGGCGCGGGCCGGAGCGTACGTAATCATGTGTGAAGCCGTGGGTTGATCGAGGGGCTCGGGGTCCGTAGTATGCGCGGCTCACCGAGGTCGGTGCTTGGGAATATCCTGTTGATCCGTAACGGAATTACTTCTTGCTTGCTGGTTGCACTCGCGGGCATCTGCGCGCAGCAGTCGCTGGCGCGCACCGAGACCGCCCTGGCGCCGCGCCTCGACCGCGACATGGCGATCCGCGCGGGCGTCTCGGCGCCGGTGCTCGACCTCGCCATGAATGCGGTCAGCTGCGGGCTCGCGTCCGGCGACCTGGCGTCGCCGCCCACGCTGACGCTGATCGACTATTCATTGCCGTCGGCGAGCCCGCGCTTGTGGGTCTTTGACCTGCGCTCGGGCCAGCTCCTCTTCAAGGAACTGGTGGCCCACGGACGCAACAGCGGCGATGCGGCGGCCACGCGCTTTTCCGACGTGTCGGGCAGCCGCCAGTCGAGCCTGGGCCTCTTCCGGACGGCCGACGTCTATGTCGGGCACAACGGCTATTCGCTGCGCCTCGACGGCCTCGAGCCCGGCTTCAACAGCCAGGCGCGGGCGCGGGCGATCGTGATGCACGGCGCGAAGTACGTGGATCCCGCGGTCGCGAGCGCGAGCGGCCGCGTGGGCCGGAGCTGGGGATGTCCGGCGCTTCGCGAAGCCATCGCGCGGCAGGTGATCGACACCGTCCGCGGCGGCGGCGTGATCTTCTCCTACTATCCCGATCCCGCCTGGCTCGCGACGTCGAAGTACCTGCACTGCGCCGCGGCGCAGCCCGTCACCGTCGCGTCAAACTAGAGCGGCTTGCGGAAGCGCAGCGTCTGGCGGTCGCTCTCGCCGATCGCGATGAACTTGTCGCGGTCGGTGTCGCCACCGTCGAGAGTCGGCGGCAGCGACCACACGCCATTCGGGTGATCGGCCGTATCCTTCGGGTTCGCGTTGATCTCGCTCTCGCCGATCAGCTTGAAGCCCGCTTTCTCCGCGAGCGCGACCAGGTAGTCCGTGCGCACATAGCCCGACTTCGCCTTCGGGTCCTGCGGCTCGGTGTTCTTCGCGCGATGTTCCTCGACGCCGAGGATGCCGCCCGGCTTCAGCGCCGCGTACATCGCCTTGAACATCGCGTCCTCGCTGCCGTTGCCCATCCAGTTGTGGACGTTCCTGAACGTCAGCACCATGTCGACGCTGCCGTCCGGCACCGGATGCAGCTCGTTCGGCGCCTGCAGCGCGGTCTCCTTGGCGCGGTCATAGAGGTCCGGGCGCGCGGCGACCTTGTCGGCGAACTTCTTCAGGTTGTCCTGCACGTACTTGCTCGTCGACTTCGAGTCCATGTTCGCCGCGATGTAGTGGCCGTGTTCGCGGAGCACCGGTGCGAGCACTTCGGTGTACCAGCCGCCGCCGCCCGGCCAGACTTCGAGGACGGTCATGTCCTGGCGCAGGCCGAAGAACGTGAGCGTCTCCTTCGGATGGCGCCAGGCATCCCGCGCCTTGTTCTGCGCGGAGCGATGCTCGCCCGCGAGCACCTTGTCGAGGGTTGCGAGCGTCGCCGCGTCGGTGACGGGCGGATCAGATGCCGCCGCCGCAAACGCGGCAAGGCAGGCGACCGCAGAGAGGGCGGCCAGGGACAGGCGGTGCGTCAGGCTCATCAGAGTGCTCCTTGCTTGCGCCCTCAGGCGGCGCCATCCGGTTCGAGGTAGGTGTAGCCGGCAAGTTCCGACTCGTAGAAACGCTTGAGGGCCTGGCCCTCGGCGACCGACAGGCTTCCCGCACGCATGGCCCGCTCGCAGTCGCGCGCGAAGGGCGGGTAGAGCTCGCCCGGGTCGTATTGCATGTAGCCGAGCACGGTGCTCGCGGTGTCGCCCTTGACGATCTCCTCGATCCACCAGCCGTGCTCGTCGTCGAGGCGGATGTGCGCGACATGGGTGTCGCCGAAGAGGTTGTGCAGGTCGCCGAGCGTCTCCTGGTAGGCGCCGACCAGGAACGCGGCGAGGAAGTACTCCTCGTTCGGCGCGAGCTCGTGCACCTCGAGGGAACGCTTGACGTCGCGCTGCGACACGAAGCGGTCGATCTTGCCGTCGGAATCGCAGGTGATGTCGGCGAGCACGCAGCTGCGGGTCGGCTTCTCGTCGAGCCGGTGCAGCGGCATGATCGGGAACAGCTGGTCGATCGCCCAGCTGTCCGGCAGCGACTGGAACACCGACATGTTGCAGAAGTAGATGTCGGAGAGCGCGGCCTCGACATCCTCGAGCTCCTCGGGAATCTTCCCGAGCTTGCGCGTCAGGTCGCGCACCTTCGCGCAGGTCGCCCAGTAGAGCCGTTCGGCGAGGCTGCGCATCTCGATGTTGAGGTAGCCGAGGCTGAACATCTGCTGCGCCTGCTCGCGCGCCTGCTGGGCGTCGTGCCAGCACTCGACCAGCCGCCGTTCGCTGACGGTCGCATAGGCGTCGAACAGGTCCGCGACGGGCTGCGGCAGCTTGCCGTCGTCGGCCTTCGCGCGGTCCGGCACGCTGAAGAGGTCGAGCCGGGCGGCGCCGAGCACGTTGAACACGAGCACGCTGTGATGCGCGGCGATCGCGCGGCCGGACTCGCTGATGATCATCGGGTGCGCGAGGCCGCGGGCGTTGCAGACGCTCGCGACGCGATAGACGACGTCGCTCGCGTATTCGCGCAGCGAATAGTTCGTCGAGGACTCGAAGTTCGTGCGCGACCCGTCGTAGTCGATGCCGAGCCCGCCGCCGACGTCGATGTACTCGAGCCCGGCGCCGAGGCGCGCGAGCTCCGCGTAGACCTGCGCCAGCTCGTTGACGGCGTCCTTGACGCGGCGGATGTCGTGCAGCTGCGAGCCCGGGTGGCAGTGCACGAGCTTCAGGCAGTCGAGCATGCCGTGCGAGCGCAGGACCTCGACCAGCTCCAGGATTTCCGTCGTAAACAGGCCGAACTTCGAGCGGTCTCCGGCCGATTCGCGCCAGCGGCCCGCACCCTCGGCGGCGAGCTTCACGCGCACGCCGATCTTCGGCCGCACCTGGTACTTCTCGGCGTGGCGCAGGATGTAGCCGAGCTCGGAGAAATTCTCGATCACCGGGATGATGGAGCGACCGAGCTTGGTCGCGAGGATCACGGCCTCGATGTAGCTGTCGTCCTTGAAGCCGTTGCAGATGATGAGCCGCCCGGGCGCGTCGGCGGTCATCGCCATCACCGCGAGGAGTTCGGGCTTGCTGCCGCACTCGAGGCCAAAGCCGAGGTCGGCGCTGCCGCGGTAGACCTCCTCGACCACGAGCCGCTGCTGGTTGACCTTGATCGGGAAGACGGCGGCGTAGCGGTTCTTGTAGTCGTTCTCGGTGATCGCCGTGGCGAACGCGTTGTGCAGCGACTGCAGCCGGTCGCGCAGGATGTCGGAGAAGCGCAGCACCATCGGCGCGGTGAGGTCGCGGGCCTCGAGCTCGCGCACGACCTCATAGAGGTCGATCTCGCGCTTCTCGTCGCGGCCGGGACGGCAGACGACGTGGCCCGCCGCATTGATTCCGAAATAGCCGCCACCCCAGGATCCGGCGGCGTACAAGCTGCTCGGAATCCTCGATGCTCCAGGGAGCCCGCGGGGTGACCGGTCCGCGCGTCACGCTGTCCAATTGGCGATCCTGTGCGATGCCAGAGGGCGCGGAAGATAGCAGATCATGTCGCGCCGCGCGCGACGGGCCGCGAGGGGTCCCGGATCCACTCGCTCCACGAGCCCGCATAGAGGCGCGCGCCGGCGATTCCGGCGGCCTCGAGCGCGAGCAATCCGTGGCAGGCCGTCACGCCCGAGCCGCACATGCAGATCGGCGCCGCGCCGGGCCTGGCTCCGGTGCGTGAGCGCCAGAGCTCCGCGAGCGCGGCGGGATCGCGGAACCGGCCGCTGCCGTCGACATTCTCCAGGAACGGCAGGTTGACGGCCCCCGGCACGTGACCTGCGACCGCGTCGATCGGCTCCACCTTGCCCGCGAATCGCTCCGCCGCTCGCACGTCGACGAGCGTCTCGCCTTGCGCGAGCGCGCGCATGACGCCGTCGGTGTCGAGGACCCAGTCTGGCCGCGGCTGCGGCGTGAAGCGTGCCGGTGCGCGAGCCGGCGTCGCGGTCGAGACCGGCCGGCCCTCGGCGGTCCATGCGGCGAATCCGCCGTCGAGCACGGCGACCGCGTCGTGGCCGACCCAGCGCAGCATCCACCAGAGGCGGGCGGCGAATGCGCCCGGGCCTGCGTCGTAACAGACGACGCGCGTCTCGTTGCCGATGCCGAGCCGCGAGAGCGTCTGCGCGAAATCCGCGGGATCCGGCAGGGGATGACGTCCCGACGCCGGCGTGACCGGCACGGACAGATCGCGCTCGAGGTCCACGTAAACGGCGCCCGGGATATGACCGGCGCGCCAGGCGTCCCGGCCGGCATCGGGCTTGCCGAGCTCGAACCGGCAGTCGGCGACGAACCAGTCCGCGGCGGAGAGGTGTCCAGCGAGCTCGGCCGTCGAGATGAGGGGGGTACGCAACCTTTTTTCCGCCCGCTGCATCTTACTCGCCATGGCCGAATTGCAAGACACCGCAAAGCGCCAGTCGCCGGATGCCGGGGGATCCCGTCAGCGCGCGCCGCTGCCGCTCGTGACCAACGACGAGCGGGCATTCTGGCGCCGCGCCGTCGAGATCGAACGCGCGCGCCAGCGCTGCGGCCGGCCGGCGCCGTTTCCCTTCCAGCCCGCCTGAAATAAAAGGGGACCGGTCACCTTTGCATTTATTTGCGCAGGACCGGCAGGCGCTTCACGGCGGCGAGCGCCGTCAGCGTGATCGTCGTGCCGAGCAGGGCGAGCGCCATGTCCTTCTGGCTGTCCCAGACGTCGCCCTGCGTCCCGAGGTAGGCCTGCCCGAGGTCGCCGCCGAAGACCAGCGCCGCGGCGAATTCGATCGTCTCGTAGACGACCGAGTGACCGGCCATGAACATGCAGGGCAGGAGGAATGCCCAGGGCCGCGCGTAGCGTCCATAGTGCGCGAAGATCTCGACCGCCGCCGGCGTCACGAGCAGGCCATAGAGAAAATGCACGGCGCGGTCGTAGTGATTGCGTCCCTCGGGCGCCGCGCCGCCGATCGACTGCCACCAGTCGGCGTATGGCACGAGCGAGTAGGTGTAGTGCGCGCCGATCGCGTGGAACACGAAGAACACGAACAGGCAGGTGTAGGCGAAATCGCTGAAGCGAAGTCGTCGCGCCGTCAGGACGAAGAGCGGAATCGCGACGAACACGATCGCGTTCTCGAGCAGCCAGTCCTTGCGGAAAACCGGGTCGATCGCAAGCGCGAACCAGATCGCGCCGTAGGCCGCGAGCAGGCCGGTCGGATAGCGCCACGATGGGTTGGTTTTGGGGTACATTCTGCGCCGTCGATTCCCAAGATAACGGATTTGCCGACATCATGAGCGAGCACGCGATCCACACGCACTTCCCGGGCCGGCTGATCTTCATCGGCTTCGGCAGCATCGGCCAGGGCGTCCTGCCGCTGATCCTGCGCCACCTCGGCGGGCTGACCGCGGACCGCATCACGATCGTGACCGCCGACGACGCGGGCCGCGAGGAGGCGGGCAAGTACGGAATCAAGTTCCTCAATCATCCGCTGACGCGCGAGAACTTCAGGCACGTCCTCGACCCGCTGATCGGCCGCGGCGACTTCGTGCTGAACCTGTCCGTGGACGTCTCGAGCATCGCGCTCATCAAGCTCTGCCATGAAAAGGGCGCGCTCTACCTCGACACCTGCATCGAGCCCTGGCCGGGCGGCTACACCGACCCGAACATTCCGGCGAGCCGGCGCACGAACTACGCGCTGCGCGAGGAAGTGCTCGAGCTGAAGAAGGGCTGGAGCAACGGCCCGACCGCGGTGATCACGCACGGCGCGAACCCGGGGCTCGTCTCGCACTTCGTGAAGCAGGCGCTGCTCAACATCGCCGAGGACACCGGCTTCGATGCGGGCAATCCGCAGAGCCGCGACGACTGGGCGAACATCGCCAAGGGCCTCGGCGTCAAGGTGATCCACATCGCCGAGCGCGACACGCAGGTCTCGAGCCAGCCGAAGATGCCCGGCGAGTTCGTCAACACCTGGTCGGTGGACGGATTCGTCAGCGAGGGCAGCCAGCCGGCCGAGCTCGGCTGGGGCACGCACGAGCGGCACTTCCCGCGCGACGGCCGCCAGCACGACTTCGGCCGCAAGAGCGCGATCTACCTGACGCAACCGGGCTGCGCGACGCGCGTGCGCACCTGGACGCCGGAGGCGGGGCATTTCCACGGCTTCCTGATCACGCACGGCGAGGCGATCTCGATCTCCGATTTCCTGACGGTGCGGCAGAACGACCGCGCCGTGTACCGGCCGACGGTGCACTACGCCTATCACCCGTCGGACAACGCCGTGCTCTCCGTGCACGAATTCAGCGGGCGCAATTTCCAGCTCCAGGAAAAGAAGCGGATCATGATGGGCGACATCACGTCCGGCATCGACGAGCTCGGCGTGCTGCTCGCGGGCCATGGAAAGAACGCCTACTGGTACGGCTCGCAGCTCTCCATCCAGGAAGCGCGCAAGCTCGCGCCCTACAACAGCGCGACTTCGCTGCAGGTCACGGTCGCGGCGCTCTCCGGGATGATCTGGGCGATCGAGAACCCGGCCGCCGGCATCGTCGAGCCGGACGACATCGACTTCCGGCGGAACCTCGAGGTCTGCCGGCCCTACCTCGGGCCGGTCGTCGGCAAGTACACGGACTGGACGCCGCTCTTCGACCGCGGGCGCCTCTTCCCCGAGGACCTCGACGAAAGCGATCCCTGGCAGTTCAAGAATATCCGCGTCGTCTGACGAGAAAGGGGACGTCACCTTTTCCTGGTCGAGGAAAAGGTCACGTCCCCTTTCCTCGTACTCGATGGCGGTGATCTCGATCGTGACGGCGCCGGCCGGCAGCACGACCTCGAGGTCGTCGCCGACGCGCTTGCCGAGCAGGGCGCGGCCGAGCGGCGAGTCCATGCTGACGTAGCCGGGCTCGCGGTCGAACTCGTCCGGGCCGACGATGCGGTGGCGGCGTGAGTCGCCGTTCGCTCCTTCAATCGTGACCCAGGCGCCGAAGAACACCCGGCTGCGGTCGGAGGGCGTCTCCGAGACGACCTTCAGGCCGTCCAGGCGCCCGCGCAGGAAGCGCACGCGCCGGTCGATCTCCCGCAGGCGCCGCTTCCCATAAATGTATTCCGCGTTCTCCGAGCGGTCGCCCATCGCCGCCGCCTCGGACACGGCTTTCGTGACCGCGGGGCGCTCCACCAGCCACAGCTCATCGAGCTCGGCGCGCAGGCGCCGGGCCCCTTCCGGGGTGGCGTACTTGGATCCGGGCCGCGGGCGACTTGTAACCATATGACTGGAAAGGCTTTTTCGATTCAACTAAATCGGCTGCCCAAACTGTGGCGCGGTTCACGCCGTGCCTGCAAGGGGGCCTATAGCCTTGAGGCCGTTATTTCTGCCTACGTCAGTATCCCCTAGCGGACTTCCTTCCCTTCACCGAAAGTCCGCACTTCAGCCCCGGGCCAAAATCCCGGGGCTTTTTTTCGCGCCCGCTACAATTGCGCGCGTGACGGCGCCGCCCGTTTTCAAGGACCACTTCTCCGGCCAGTCGGACGCGTACCAGAAGTACCGTCCCGACTATCCGCCTGCGCTCTTCGAATGGCTCGCCGCAGAGGCGCCGGCGCGACGGCTCGCGATCGACGTCGCGACCGGCAACGGCCAGGCGGCCGTCGCACTCGCGCCGTATTTCGACCGGGTGATCGCGACCGAGCCCTCCGCGGCGCAGCTGCGCGAGGCGCGCGTGCATCCCGGCGTCGAGTACCGGCAGGAAGCGGCGGAGGCGATCGCGGTCGAGTCGGGCACCGCCGATCTCCTGACGGCGGCACAGGCCGCACACTGGTTCGACTGGCCGCGCTTTTGCGTCGAAGCCGCGCGCGTGCTGCGCCCGGGCGGCGTGCTCGCGGTCTGGAGCTACGGCAACTGCCACGTCTCGCCCGCCATCGACCGCCTCGTCGCCGATTTCTCGCGCGACGTCGTCGGTCCCTACTGGCCGCGTGAGCGCCGTCACGTGGACGAGGCCTATCGCGACCTCGTGCTGCCATTTCCATTGATCGACGCGCCCGATTTCGAGATGCAGACGCATTGGGATGCAGGCGCGATGCTTAATTACCTCGACACCTGGTCCGCGGTGCGCCGCTGCCGGGCACGCACCGGCCGCGATCCGCTCCGCCTCCTGGCCGCGCCGCTCGCGCAAGCCTGGGGCGACGGATCGCGGGACATGCGCTGGCCCTTGACCCTCAGGGCCGGTCGCGCCTGAGCCACGCTTGGTCGCGGGCGGGAACCCGGCTGGCGAGCGCTGCCCTTATAATCCGCGCCCTCCCAGACTGGAGATCCGGAATGTCCCTGCGCAAGCTGCTGCCTGCTTTCCTGTGCCTTTCATTCGCCGGTGCGGCCCTCGCCGACACCGCTGCCGCGCCGCTCGCCTCGGGCATCGACCCGACCGCGATGGACAAGAACGTACGGCCGCAGGACGACCTGTTCCGGTTCGTGAACGGCACCTGGCTCGCGAACACGCCGTTCCCCGCGGAGTACGCGAGCGCGGGCGTCGGCATCATGCTGTTCGAGAAGGCGCAGGCCGACGTGCAGGCGATCCTGCTCGAGGCCGCGGCGGCGGGCGACAAGGCGACGCCGGACATGCAGCGCCTCGGCGCCATGTACACGAGCTTCATGGACGAGAAGGCGGTCGAGGCGCGCGGCATCGAGCCCTTGAAGCCGCTCTTTGCCGAGATCGCCGCGATCGACGGCCCGAAGGCGCTCGCGACGTATTTCGGCCGCGCGCTCGGCCGCAGCATCTCGGTGCCGATCGGCGCCTACGTTTACCCGGACGCGCGCAACTCCGCCTACAACGTCGCGTATTTCGACCAGGACGGCCTCGGCATGCCGAACCGCGACTACTACCTCAAGACCGAGGATACGTACGTCGAATTCCGGAAGAAGTACGTCGACTACCTGGCGAAGCTGCTGACGCTCGCGGGCGAGGCGGACGGACCGGCGCGCGCGGCGAAGATCCTCGACCTCGAGACGAAGCTCGCAACCGACCAGTGGACGCCGGTGCAGAACCGCGACCCGGTCGCGACCTACAACAAGCACAGCCTGGAGTCGGTGGCGAAGCTCGCGCCCGACTTCGACTGGAACGCCTGGTTCGCCGCCAGCGGCCTGCCGGCCGGCGACTTCATCATCCGCCAGCCGAGCTACGCGACGGCGCTCGGCAAGCACGTGAACGGCACCGACCTCGCGGTGTGGAAGGACTACCTGACCGTGCGCACGATCGGCGCCTACGCGCGGCTGCTGCCGGCCGCATTCGTCGAGGCCTCGTTCGACTTCAATTCGCGCACGCTCCGCGGCACCGAGACGCTGCGCCCGCGCTGGAAGCGCGGCGTGCAGGAAACCGACAATGCGATGGGCGAGGCGATCGGCGCCGCCTACGTCGCGCGCCACTTCCCGCCGGAAGCGAAGGCGCGGATGCTGACGCTCGTCAACAACCTGCTCGCCGAGTTCGACCGCGGCATCGACCGCCTCGACTGGATGAGCGCGCCGACCAAGGCCGAGGCGCACACGAAGCTCAGGAAGATCAACGTCAAGATCGCCTACCCGGACAAGTGGCGCGACTACACCGGCCTCGAGATCCGCCCCGGCGACCTGGTCGGCAACGTGATGCGCGCGAACCAGTTCGAGTGGGCCTGGCAGGCCGCGCGCGCGGGCAAGCCGAAGGACCCGACCGAGTGGTTCATGACGCCGCAGACGGTCAACGCCTACTACCTGCCGACCAACAACGAGATCGTGTTCCCGGCCGCGTTCCTGCAGCCGCCTTACTTCAACATGCAGGCGGACGACGCCGCGAACTACGGCGCCATCGGCTCGGTGATCGGCCACGAGATCAGCCACGGCTTCGACGACCGCGGCCGGCAGTTCGACGGCGACGGGAACCTGCGCGACTGGTGGACGCCCGAGGACGACGACAAGTTCAAGGCGAAGGCCGCGGGCCTCGTGAAGCAGTACTCCGCATTCCAGGCGCTGCCCGGCCTCAACGTCAACGGCGAGCTGACGCTCGGCGAGAACATCGGCGACCTGTCGGGTGCCGCGATCGCCTACGGCGCCTACGTCCACTCGCTGAACGGCGCCGAGGCGCCGGTCATCGACGGCTACACGGGGCCGCAGCGATTCTTCCTGGGATACGGCCAGGCCTGGCGCACCAAGTGGCGCGACGGGCTCATGCGCGAGGTCGTGCTGAGCGACCCGCACGCGCCGAGCGAATTCCGCGCGAACGGCGTGGTCGGCAACATGGATGAGTTCTACGCGGCCTTCGGCGTCAAGCAGGGCGACAAGCTCTGGCGGCCGGCGGCGGAGCGCGTCAAGATCTGGTGATCGGCCGCCGGGCCGGGGATAATGCGCGGATCATGACCCGGCCCGCCCTTCGACTCGCGATCCCGGTGCTGGCGGCGCTCATCGCCGCCTGCACGCCGTTCGAGTCGCTCTGGAAAAAGCCGCCGAAGGCCGAGCAGAAGACCGGCAGCCGCAGTCGCGCCCAAGCCGGAGCTGCCGCTCGGCGAGGCGACCCACCGCTTCTTCATCGCGCCGGACCAGGACGTCGTCGGACACGCCCAGGTCACGGTGTCCAAGAAGGAAGACACCTTCGCCGACATCGCGCGCCGCTTCAACGTGGGCTACACGGAGCTCGTGCGCGCGAACCCGGGCGTCGATCCCTGGCTGCCGGGCGAGGGCACCGAGATCGTGCTGCCGACCGAGTTCATCCTGCCGGACGCGCCGCGCGAGGGCATCGTGCTGAACCTCGCGCAGATGCGCCTCTATTACTTCCCGAAGCCGAAGAAGGAAGGCCCGGTCGAGGTCATCACGCACCCGATCGGCATCGGCAAGGTCGGCTGGGCGACGCCCGAGGGCACGACCAAGGTCGTCTCGCACGTCAAGGACCCGACCTGGACGCCGCCCGTCTCCGTGCGCGAGCAGCATGCGAAGGACGGCGACATCCTCCCGCCGACCGTGCCGCCCGGGCCGGACAATCCGCTCGGCCGCCACATGATGCGGCTCGGCTGGCCGAGCTACCTGATGCACGGCACGAACAAGCCGCCCGCGGTCGGCATGCGCGCAAGCGCCGGCTGCGTCCGGCTCTATCCCGAGGACATTGCGCTCCTCTTCGATGCCGTGCCGGACGGCACCAAGGTCACGGTCGTGAACCAGCCGGTGCTGCTCGGCTGGCACGGCGACCGCCTGCTGGTGCAGACCTACGAGCCGCTCGTCGACGACAAGCGCGACTGGTCCGATGTGCCGAAGATGATGCAGCAGAAGCTCAAGAAGCCGAAGTTGCCGCTCTGGAAGAAGATGGCCGAGCAGGAAAAGGCGATCGACTGGGCGGCCGTGCAGGCCGCGGCGGCCGAACCGCGCGGCATCGCGTTCGGCGTCGGTCCGGGCGCCGAACGCGACATCGCGGCGACGATCGCGCAGGCGCCGCGCGTCCGGAACGCGATTCCCGTCGGCGCGACCTGGAACGGCGTCGAGGACCAGTACGCCGGCGACCCGAAGTTCGCGAAGCCCGCGCAACCCGAAGGCGCCAAGGCAAGCACCGGAACTGAAAGGGACGTTCACCTGATGCGCATCAAGGTGAACGTCCCTTGTTATCTCCGCGCGACAAGCGCGCAGGCCATCGATCCGCTGACCACCATCAGCGCGCCCGTGACCGACAGCGCGTTCAATCCTTCCGCCGCGACGAGGCCGAGCCCCGCATGCTCGACGACCCACATCGCGCCGATGGTGAAGAGCGGCGCGGTCGCGAGCACGGCGCTCACGCGCGACACGTCCCAGTAATAGAGCGACTCGACGAAAGCGCCGTAGGCGAGGAGCGTGTTGAGGCAGCAGAACGCGAACATGCCGAGCTGCAGGCCGTCGAGCGAGCGGATCGCCGCCGGATGGGCCAGCGGGAGCAGCAGGACGGTGGCGCCGACGTAGATCATCCAGAGCACCTGCTGCGCGGTGAAATGCCGCAGCAGCTGCTTCTGCGCGAGGCCGTAAGTCGCCCACGACACGGCGGCGCCCAGGGTGAGCGCAACGCCGAGGCCGAGGCCCACCGACGGGTGCGCGAGGAGCGGCAGCCGCTCGTTGAAGAAGAGCAGGAGCCCCGCGCCGAGCACGGCGAAACCGATCCACTGCGCGCGCACGAACCGCTCGTGGAAGACGAGCACGCCGCCGATGAGGAGGAGAAGCGGCGCGATCTGGATCACGACCTGGGTCACCGAGGGCGTCACGTGATCGAGCGCGATGAGGTAGAGGACGAAGTTCCCGATCAGCGTGAGCGTCCCGATGATGAGCAGCGTGATCGCCGTGCGGCCCTTGCCGGCCAGCCGCGGCAGCGCGCCGCGCAGCGCGAGAAAGATGCCGAGGCCCGCCATCGCCGCGGCAAAGCGCCACCAGACGATCGTGAATGCATCCATGCCCTGGAGGACGACCTTGAGCGCGATGGGCAGGAGGCCCCAGAGTGCGGAGGTCGCGAGGGCGAGCGTGAACCCGAGCCGCCAGTTGGTGGAGCCTTTTGTCATGTCCATTCATGATAGTCTGCGCGCGAGCTGGGGGAATCAGCCGTGACTGAGCGACTGGCCGGCATCCAGGTTCAAGAAGAAGCCGGCTCCGGGCAATCCATCGCAGAAGCACCGACGGCCGTCACGGCCTTCGTCGGGCGTTGCCTGCGCGGACCCGTGAACCGCCCCGTGCGCATCGCCGGTTTCAACGAGTTCCAGCGCATCTTCGGCGGCCTCTGGCAGCCATCCACGCTTTCCTATGCCGTCGAGCAGTTCTTCGAGAACGGCGGACGCGCCGCGATCATCGTGCGCGTCACGAACGGCGCGCGCTGCTGCACGCTCAGCCTTCCCGCGGCGAACGAGGCGCTGGTGCTGCAGGCGCTCGCGCCCGGCACGCGCGAATTCCTGCGCGCCGCGGTCGACTACGACGGCATCGGCGACAACGAGGAAGACGCGTTCAACCTCGTGATCCAGCGCGTGCGCACGCCGGGCTCCGAGCACATCGAGGACCAGGAAATCTACCGGCGCGTGTCGATCCAGCCGGATTCGCCGCGCTCGGTCGCGGCGCTGCTGGCGGAATCCGCGCTTGCGCGCGTCATCGGCGAGCTGCCGCGCCTTCGGCCCGACCCGACGCCGCGTCACGACCCGCGCGGCATCGCGGGCTATGTCTTCTCGGGCACCGACGCCGACGACGGCGCGCCGCTCACGGACTACGACATCATCGGTTCGGCCGCGCAGGAAACGGGCCTGTTTGCGCTCAATACCGCGGACGGCTTCAACCTGCTCTGCATCCCGCCGCTTGCGCGCGACGTGGACCTCGGCGCGAGCACGCTGCTCGTCGCGAACCGCTATTGCCGCGAGCGCCGCGCCATCCTGTTCGTGGACCCGCCGGTTTCATGGGACAGCGCGGCCAAGGCGCTCGCCGAGATGCGGCACTGGCCATTGCCATCCGACTCGGCCTGCATGTTCTTCCCGCGCCTGCTCGGCTACGACAAGCTGCGCGGGCGCTTCGAGGCCTTCGCGCCCTCGGGCGCGATCGCCGGCACGCTGTCGCGCGCCTCGGAGCACTGGCCGGTGTGGACGAGCGCCTGCGGCGAGGATGCGATCGTGCGCCCGGGCCTGCGGCCCGCATGCGCCGTCGACGACGAGCAGCGCGGCCGGCTCGCGGCGATCGGCGTCAACACGGTGCAGGCCGTGCGCCGGCCGGGGCGCGAGGGCCCCAAGGCCTGCACGCTCGCGGGACCCGGTGCGATCGCGGCCGACTGGCGTTCGTTGTCGACGAAGCGACTCGCGCTGCTCGTCGTCAACAGCATCGAACGCGGCACGCGCTGGATGGTGTTCGAGCCCAACGAGCCGGCCGCCTGGCGGCGCGCGACGCAGCAGCTGCGCGAGTTCATGATGGCGCTCGAGGAACGCGGCGCATTCGCCGAGCGCGAGTCCGGCGACCGCTGGTTCGTGATCTGCGACGAGCGCGTGAATCGCGAGCGCCACCGCGAGCAGGGCATCGTCAACCTGATGTTCGGCATTCCCGCGCAGCGTCCCGGCGGCTTCCACGCCTGGCTCGTGAGCCACCGCGCCGGCGGCAGCCGCGTGCAGACCGTGAGCCCGAATCTCGTGGGCGTGCCGGACACGGGACTGACGCAGGTGCTCGCCGAGCTCGACCTGTCGCCCGACGGCCCCTAGCCGAATCCGCCGCCGCCCGGCGTCTCGATCACCAGTTCATCGCCCGCCTCGACGTGCTCGGCAACGCAAGCCGGCAGCACGAGCGCCTCGCCATTTATTCGCAGCAGCCGGTTGATGCCGGTCGCGCCCGCGGCACCGCCGGCGAGGCCGAAGGGCGCGATGCGGCGATGGTTCGAGAGCACGGCGAACGTCATGGGTGCGCGAAACCGGATGGCGCGCACGAGTCCGTCGCCGCCGCGGTGCGCCCCGGCCCCGCCCGAGCCGCGGCGGTAGCGGAACTCGCGCACGAGCACGGGGTGACGGCTCTCGAGCACTTCGGGATCGGTGAGGCGCGAGTTCGTCATGTGCGTCTGCACGCCCGAAGCGCCGTCGAACGTGGGGCCGGCGCCGGAGCCCCCGGCGATGGTCTCGTAATACTGGTGGCTGGCGTCGCCAAAGGTGAAGTTGTTCATCGTGCCCTGCGACGCGGCGAGCACGCCGAGCGCGCCGAAGAGCGCATCCACGATGCATTGCGAGGTTTCGACGTTGCCGGCGACGACGGCGGCCGGCGGCACCGGGTTCAGCATCGAGCCGCGCTCGACGCGGATCGTGAGCGGCCGCAGGCAGCCTTCGTTCAGCGGAAAGTCGGCATTCACGAGCGTGCGGAACACGTAGAGCACCGCGGCGGTGCAGACCGCGAACGGCGCATTGAAATTGCCGGGCTGCTGCGCCGAGGTGCCGGCGAAGTCGACGACGGCGCTCCGCCGCTCGCGGTCGACCGTGACCGCGACCTCGATGGCGCTGCCGTCGTCCATCTCGTAGCGCATGCGGCCGCTGCCGAGGCGGCCGATCACCTCGCGCACGCAGGCCTCGGCGTTGTCCTGCACGTGGCCCATGTAGCGCACGACTGCGTCGCGGCCCGTGCGCGCGATCAGCGCCTCGAGCTCCGCGATGCCGCGCGCGTTCGCGGCGAGCTGCGCCTTGAGGTCCGCGACGTTCTGCGCGGGATTCCGCGCAGGCCAGGGGCCGGTCGCGAGGCGGTCGCGCAGCGCCTGCTCGCGGATGGCGCCGCCATCGAGCAGCAGGAAGTTGTCGAACAGCACGCCTTCCTCGTCGATCGTGCGCGAGGCGGGCGGCATGGAGCCGGGCGTGATTCCGCCGATGTCGGCGTGATGCGCCCGCGAGGCGACGAAGAAGGCGGGCGCCGCCTCGTCGCCGTTGAATACGGGGCTCACGACCGTGACGTCGGGCAGGTGCGTGCCGCCCGCATAGGGCGCGTTCAGCATCCAGGCGCGGCCGCGGCGCATTTCACCCGCGTTCGCGGCGATGACGGCGCGGACGCTCGCGCCCATCGAGCCGAGGTGCACGGGCATGTGCGGCGCATTCGCGATGAGCGCGCCTGCGGCGTCGAAGAGGGCGCAGGAGAAGTCGAGGCGCTCGCGGATGTTCACCGAAACCGCGGTCGCCTGCAGCACGGCGCCCATCTGCTCGGCGACCTGCATGAAACGGTGATTGAAGAGCTCGAGCTGCGCCGGATCGGCGCTCCGCGCATCGATGGCCGCGGCCCGCAGGCGCCCGACCCGCGCGAGCCTGAGCGTGCCGTCGTCCTGCCGCTCGGCCGACCAGTCGCGCTCGACCACCGTCGTCGAGTTCGGCTCGACGATGAGCGCCGGGCCGGCCACGCGGCGCCCCACGGCGAGCGAATCGCGCGCGACGAGCGGAACCTCGCGCCAGCCGTCGAACCAGGCATTCACCGCGACTTCGTGCACGGGACGGTGCCGTGACGGAAGCGAAGGCTGCCTCGCGCTCACCCGCGACGACGGCCTCGACGCGGAGCGTCGCGACCTGCGGCGCATCTTCCGGCGCTGCGAAGCCGAAGCGGCGGGCGAACTCGGCGCGAAATTTCCGGGCCACGTCCGCAAGCGTCCCGTGCGGGATCTCGAGGGCGGTCTCCGTGCCGGGTGCGCGGATCTCGAGTGAGCGATGCAGCTGCACGTCGGTCGCCGCGGCGCCCTGCGCCGTCATCGCCTCGACGAGCGGCGCGGCAAGGGCCGCGAATGCGTCGTCGAGCCCGGCATGCGTTTCCCGCGAGAGCGGCCGCTCGAGGCTCTGGCGCCGCACGAGGCGCCGGTCGGCAAGGCCGATGCCCCAGGCGGAGAGGACGCCTGCGAGCGGATGGATCAGGATCTCGGCGATGCCGAGCGAGTCGGCGACGCGGCAGGCGTGCTGGGGCGCGGCTCCGCCGTAGCACAGGAGCGCGAAGTCGGCCGGATCGTGGCCTTCGCGCACCGACACGTGACGGATTGCGCGGGCCATGGATTCGACCGCGACGTCGAGGAAACCCGCGGCAATCCCCTCGATTCCCGTCCGCGTCGGAGCGGGCATCGACTCCGCGAGCGATTCGAAGCGCCGCCGCACGAT
Source organism: uncultured Gammaproteobacteria bacterium (assembly GCA_963747035.1). Taxonomy (GTDB): domain Bacteria; phylum Pseudomonadota; class Gammaproteobacteria; order Steroidobacterales; family Steroidobacteraceae; genus SCUD01. The sequence continues at coordinate 112,194 of CAVVDL010000012.1, read as the reverse complement.
GCCCGCGTCGAGCGTCTCGTCCCCGCGCGGGCCGAAGATTGCCGGAAAGTTCTCCGGCCGGATGCGCCCGAGCAGCACCTGCACGTCCGTGACCGTGAGCGGGCCGCCGTTCCGGTAGCACGCGGGACCGGGCCGGGAGCCCGCCGACTGCGGACCGACGAGCAGCCTTCCGCCGTCGAAGGCGAGCACGGATCCGCCGCCGGCCGCGACGGTGTGGATATTCATCATCGGCGCCTGCAGCCGTACGCCCGCGACGTTCGTCTCGAAGCGCTGGGGCAGCGCGCCGTCGTAGAGCGCGACGTCCGTCGAAGTCCCGCCCATGTCGAAGGCGATCAGCCGGCGCCGATCCTGGACTTCCGCGATTCGCGCGGTCGCGACGAGGCCGCCGGCGGGGCCCGAGAGCACCGCGTTGCAGGCGCGAAATCCGTCTGGAGCGACGAGGCCGCCATTGCTCTGCATGAACTCGAGGCGCGTCGCCGCGTGGCGTTCGCCGAGGCCGGCGCGGAAGGCGCGCACGTAGCGGGCGAGAAGCGGCGTCAGGTAGGCATCCACGACCGTGGTGTCGCCACGGCTCACGAACCGGATCAGCGGCGAGGCCTCGTGCGAGGCGATCACTTCCGTGAAGCCGAGTTCGCGCGCGAGCTCTGCCGCGCGCCGCTCGTGCGCCGGATGGCGGTAGCCATGCATGAAGACGATCGCGACGCTCTCGATGCCGCGCCCGCGCAGGCGAGAGAGATCTGCCGCGAGGCGCGCCTCGTCGAGGGGCTTCAGCACTTCGCCCTCGGCCGTGTGGCGCTCGTCGGCCTCGATGACCTCGGCATAGAGCGGCGCGGGCAGCTCGATGCGAAGGTCGAACAGGCGCGGCCGGTTCTGGTAGCCGATCGCGAGCGCGTCGCCGAAACCGGCCGTCGCGACGAGCGCGGTCGGTACGCCGCGTCGTTCGAGGAGGGCATTGGTCGCGACGGTCGTGCCGATGCGGATCACGTCGATCGCCGCATCCGCGCCGCCTTCGCGCCGGGCGATGTCGAGGATGCCCGCGACGCCCGGGTCCGCCGCGCCGCCGTCCTCCGACAGCCGCTTCTCGACATGCAGCCGCCCGCCGGGCGCCCTGCCGATGATGTCGGTGAACGTGCCGCCCCGGTCGATCCAGAACTGCCAGCCGCGCCCTTCGCCCATGGGGCTCAGGATAACTTGTCGGCGGCGTACACCTTTCGAAGCTGCGCGAGCGCCCCGCCCGCGAGGCGTTCGCAGGCGTCCCGGTAGCCGATATCGATGGCGCGCTCGAACCCTTTCCAGTCGAGCAGGTCGAGCGACTCGAGCGCCGGCGTGATCAGGAGGTCGCTCTGCAGGCGCCGCTCGAGCGTCGCCGTCGTGCTGTTCACCATGCCCGCCCGCCAGAGGATCTGCAGGATGTTCGGGCGCCGGTGTCCGCCGCGACCGCGGAACAGGTTCCAGAGGAACGGCATCTCGGTCGCCTCGACGTCGGTCGTGAAGGTGCGGTCGGTTCCGACGTCGACGCCGATCACGGGTCCGCGGCCCTTCGCGCGCATCACGTCGACGGGCAGGTTGTTCATGGCGCCGCCATCCACGAAGACTTCGCCGCCCTGGAAGACGGGCGGCAGCACGCCCGGGATCGCGACCGAGGCGCGCAGCCACCGCCAGAGCGGTCCCTGCTGATGGACGGCGATGCGTCCGGTCGTCAGGTTCGACGAGACGCAGAAGAAGGGCAGCGGCAGGTCCTCGATGTCGATGTCGCCGAGCTCGCGCCGGAGCAGCATCCCGACCTTGCGGCCGGACACGAGGGACACGAGCGGCAGCGTGTAGTCTGAAAGCGGATTGGTGTCGACGAAGCTGCGCTTGAATCGCTGGACGAGTTCGTCGTCGCTCCAGTCCGCGGCGACGCCGGCCGCGAGGATGCCGCCCATGCTGGTGCCGCCGACGAGGTCGATCGGGACGCCGTGCTCGCGCAGCGCCCGCACGACGCCGAGGTGGGCAAAGCCGCGCGCGCCGCCGCCCGAGAGCACGAGGCCGACCGCGCGTCCGGTCAGCAGGCGCACCAGGCGGTCGTAGTCCGCGGGTCCGCGCATGTGATGGTGCGGCATGCCGGGCAGCACGGCATGCCAGCGCGCCGCGGCGCCATTCACAAATCCATTTTCATGCAGCAGCAGCAACTCCGCGCGGCGCATGCTGCCGTCCAGCCACGGTGAGCTGCTCCAGCTGGCGCTTTCGCCGGACGCGCGCGCCGCGATCAGGACGACATCTGCCTGGCGCAGGCAGAGCCGCGTCCAGGGCGTGTCCCCGGCATCGGCGGCGTAGACGACGAAGTCGTTCCGCGATTCGCGCTCGTGAAACCATTGCGGGCTGTGGCTGCCGGCGCGCTCCCGGCCGACGAGATCGACGCGGCCATAGCGCATGAGCGACTTGACCAGGCGCTCCGCGTGCATCGTGAGGTCGATGCCATCGTCCTGCGGCAGCATCGCCAGTGTGCGCGGCGTCAGGATACGGTCGCGATAAGCGTCGCGCTCATCCAGGCGCGTGACGGTCAGGCGCGCGAGCCGCAGGATCGCTTCCGGGTGCCCGAGCAGGACTCGCTCGAAGGTGCCCGCGGACAGCGTCGCGAGCTCGGAATCGCGCAGCGCCCGCACCGTTTTCGTCCGGGGCTGCGAGACGATCAGCCCCATCTCGCCGACGGACTCCCCGGCCGCGATGCGCCCGATCAGCTCGCCACCGCTGCCGTAGACCCCGAGACAGCCGCTGACGACGAAGTAGACGGCATCGGCTGGTGCCCCTGCCTCGAACAACACGCGACCGCCGGGCAGCGACACCCACTCGAGTTCGGTGACGGCCTCGTCGACGATGTTTTTCGGCAGGCCCGAGAACAACGGCAAAGCCGCGAGCATCGCCCAGGGATTGGCCCGCGGGTCGATCTGGGTCCGGTCGTCCTCGGCGTCCACGGCAGCGGCACGATAACACGCAGCGCCGCGGCCGCTAGAATCGGCGCACATGACTGTGACGGACCGCAAGCTGCTCGAGCGCATCTGGAAGGCGGTCGCCGAGATTCCCTACGGCCAGGTCGCGAGCTACGGCGGCATCGCGCGGCGCGCGGGCGCACCCCGGCGCGCGCGGCTCGTCGGCCACGCGCTCAAGGTCGCGCCGGCGGGCTTGAAGCTCCCGTGGCATCGCGTCCTGAACGCGCAGGGCAGGATCAGCCTGCCCGCCGGCTCGAAAGCGAACCGGATGCAGCGCCGCCTGCTCGAGGAGGAGGGCGTCGTGTTCCGCAATGGCCGGGTCGATCTCGCGCGAGCCGGGGGCCTCGACCTCGACGCGCTGCTGTGGCGTCCGCGCAGGGACTGATAACATCGCCGCATGGCGAGTCGTCACGTCGTGTTCTCGCACGGGCTCGAAAGCGGCCCGTGGGGAACGAAGATCTCCGCGATGTCGGAGGTCGCGAAGAGCGAGGGCTGGAACGTCGATTCGGTCGACTATCGCGGCGTCAACGACGCGCGCGACCGGGTCACGCGGCTGCTCAGCTTCTGCCGCGACCTGCGCGGCGACCTCGTGCTCGTCGGCTCGAGCATGGGCGGCTATGTGTCGGCCTCGGCGTCGGCCCTGCTGCATGCGCGCGGCCTCTTCCTGATGGCGCCGGCGTTCTACGTGCCCGGCATGGAGCAGCTGACCGCGAAGCCGGCGCCCTGCCCGAAGACGATCGTGCACGGGTGGCGCGATGAGGTCGTGCCGGTCGAGAACAGCATGAAATTCGCGCGCGAGCATTCGGCGACGCTGCACATCCTGGACTCGGACCATCGGCTGCACAGCGAGCTCTCGCTCGTCAACTACCTCTTCGAATACTTCCTCGTCGCACTCGACCTTCCCAAACGCCGCTGAGATCAGCGCGCGCACTTCGCCGGCGGGACCACCTTCGCTCGCTCGGAAGAACGGACATTCGCTCGCTCCGGGGTCCCGCAACGGCTCGTGCGCGCGCGGACGAGCGCCGGGCGGGTCCCCGAGCGAGCGAATGCGGTCGCCGCCCTGAGCGAGCGAGGGTCCCCGCCCGGCGCGAAGTCCGCGCCCGCGAGGGTGCCGTCGCGGTTACGCGCTAGACTTGCCGGATTGCCGAACGGGAGTGCCTGCGATGCGCGTGATTCTGGCGGTGGGAGTGATGGCGATCGCGCTGACCGGTTGCGGCAGCAGTGACGAGCCGGAGAAGAAGGAAGAGCCGCCGATGAAAGTCGAGGATACGGCGTTCGGGCCGCTGGTCGGCACGCCGAAGAAGGTGCAGGACGAGACCGATGCGGCCGCCGAGAAGTACCGCGACAACCTCAACGAGCGCCTGGATGAAGACGAGGGCGCGAACAAGAAAGACGAGCCGCCCCAGGACTGAGCGGGCCCCGCCTTGAACCGCACCCTGATGTGGATGCTGCGCGGGCTCATGCGCGTGTTCGTGCGCCCGACCGTCGTGCCGGAGGATTCCCTGCAGCGCCTGCACGGGCGCGCGAGGCCGCTGCTCTACGTGCTCGAGGAGCGCAGCATCTCCGACCTGCTCGCGCTCGAAATCGCCTGCATGGAGGGCGGGCTGCGCCGTCCCGGCAAGCGGCTGAAGGTGAGGGGCCTCGACCAGCCGGATTCCGCGGTCGCGCTCGAGAAGCGCGCGGGCGTGCTGCGACGGCGCGCGGACCGGCGCACGCCGCCCGAACTCGCGAGCGCCGTGGCGGCGGCAGGCAGCGATGAAGCGCTCGAGCTCGACATCGTGCCGGTCGCGGTCTACTGGGGCCGCGCGCCGCAGCGCGAGAAGTCCTGGCTCGGCCTCATGTTCTCGGAGAACTGGGCCTTCGTCGGGCCCGTTCCGCCGCCTGCTGTCCATCCTCTTCAACGGGCGGAGCACGCTGATCCGCTTCGGCGAGCCGCGCTCGATCCGCGGCTACGTGGCGGCGGGTCCTGACGGCGCGCGCGGCGCGCGCAAGCTCCTGAAGGACATGCGCGCGGAGTTCCGCCACATGCGGATCGACACGCTCGGGCCCGACCTCTCGCGCCGCCGCGCGATCATCGCGCAGGTGCTGCGCACGCGCGCGGTGCGCCAGGCGGTGCGCCAGGAGATCCGCGACACGAAGCGCACGCGCCGCGACGGGCTGCTCGTCGCGCGCCGCCACGCGCTCGAGATCGCGGCCAACTATTCGCACACCTTCGTGCGCATCGCCGAGCGGATCCTGAGCCGCTTCCTGACGCGCGTTTACGACGGCATCGAGGTCAGGAACGCCGAGTACCTCGACCGCCTGCCGCCCGCCTGCGAGATCGTCTACATGCCCTGCCACCGGAGCCACGTGGACTACCTGCTCCTGTCCTACGTGATCTACCAGCGCGGCTATGCGGTGCCGTACGTCGCGGCGGGCCTGAACCTGAACCTGCCGGTGATCGGCCGGCTGCTGCGCAAGGGCGGCGCGTTCTACATCCGCCGCAGCTTCCGCGGCTCGGGCCTCTACCCGATCGTCTTCATGAAGTACGTGGACGTGATGATGAACCGCGGGCACCCGATCGAGTTCTTCATCGAGGGAGGCCGCAGCCGCACCGGCAGGCTGCTGCGCCCGCGCACCGGCATGCTCGGAATGACGGTGCGCAGCTACCTGCGCGACACGCGCCGCCCGGTCGCCTACGTGCCGGTCTACTTCGGCTACGACAAGTTGCTGGAAGGCGAGGCCTACATCGACGAGCTGATGGGCCGGCCGAAAGACAAGGAATCGGTCGGCGGACTCCTGGGCGTGCTGCCGCAGCTGCGCAGCGAGCTCGGGCGGGTCCACGTGTCCTTCGGCGAGCCGCTCCTGCTCGACAGCATGCTGGACAAGGTGCACGCCGGGTGGCGCCAGGACCCGCTCGACGAGGACTCGCGTCCCGCCTGGTTCGGCGAAGCGGTGGATGCGGTCGCGGGCGAGATCATGCGGCGCATCAATGCGGCGGCGGCGGTCACGCCCGTGAACCTCCTGTCCGTCGCGCTGCTCGCGGCGCCGCGCCAGGCGATGCTCGAGACACGACCTCGAACGGCAGCTCCAGCTCTACATCGACCTGCTGAAGAGCTTTCCGTATTCGCCGGACGTGTCGGTCGCGGCGACCGACGGCTCATCGATCATCAAGCACGGCGAGCAGATGGGCCTGCTCGAGCGGCGCAAGCACCCGCTGGGCGACGTGCTGCGGATGGAGGAGAGGAACGCGGTGCTTGCGACCTATTACCGCAACAACGTCCTGCATCTCTTCGCCATGCCCTCGCTCGTCGCCTGCGCCTTCCTCAACAACTCCGCGATGCGGCACGAAGACATCCAGCGCCTGCTGTGGCGCGTCTATCCGTACGTGCGTGCGGAGCTCTGCCTGCGCTGGCGCGATGACGAGCTGCCGGGCGTCGTGGACGGCGTGCTCGCAGCGCTCGCGAAGCTGGGCCTGCTCGAGCGCGACGCCGATGGCGCGGTCTGGCGGCGCTCGACGACCGGCAGCGCCGAGGCAGTGCGCCTGAGTGTGCTGGCGCAGGCGACGATCCAGGCGGTGGAGCGCTACTACCTCGCGATCGCGCTCCTCTTGCGCGCCGGCCGCTCGACGCTGACGCCCGAGGCGCTCGAGCAGCGCTGCGTCGCGATGGCGCAGCGCATGTCCATGCTCTACGGACTCGCGGCCCCGGAATTCTTCGACAAGGCGATGTTCCGCGACTTCCTCGACCTGCTCCGGCAGCGAGGCGTCATTCGCCTGGACGGCGACGGCAAGCTGACCTTCGACGACGCGCTGGTCGCGGTCGCCGATGACGCACGCGTCGTGCTCTCCGAGCAGATCCGGAACAGCATCCTGCAGGTCACGCACAGCTGATCCGCGGTCCCGTTTTGCAGTGCAAAGCGGAACCGCTGATATATCCTTGCGCGAACTTCCAAGCGGTCCTGGCCCTGGGGAACCACATGACCAAGACTTTCCTGCGTCCCGTGACCGCGCTCGTGGCGGCGATCCTCGCGCCGGGCCTCGCCCACGCGGTCGATTTCGCGTCCGGCGGCTGGAACGGCAGCTTCGACACGACGTTGTCTTTCGGCCAGTCCTGGCGTGAGCAGGGTCGCGATCCGCGGCTGATCGGCACGGCCGATGGCGGCACGGGCCGTTCGCCCAACATCGATGACGGCGACCTCAACTACAAGAAGGGTCGCGTCTCGAGCGCCTACAAGATCGGTGGCGGAACTCTCGCTCGACCACGACAACTACGGGCTCTTCGTGCGCGGCTCGCTGCTCTACGACGACCTCGTCGAGGATTCGAAGACCGCGCGTACGCCGATTTCCGAGGCGGGCAAGGACCTGGCGGGCAAATACCTGCGCCTGCTCGACGCCTTCGTGTACGGGCGCTGGGACCTCGGCGGGCACGAGCTCGACATCCGCGCGGGCAACCAGGTGGTGAACTGGGGCGAGAGCACGTTCATCCAGGGCGGCATCAACGCCGCGATCAACCATTTCGACGTGTCGGCGCTGCGCGTTCCGGGCTCGGAACTGCGCGAAGCCTACCTGCCGCAGGAAATGCTGAAAGTCTCCTTCGGCGTCACCGAGAACCTCACGGCCGAGGCGATCGCGCTCTTCGACTGGGATCCGACGCAACCGGAACCGGTCGGCACGTATTTCTCGAGCAATGACTTCGTGCCGCGGGGCGGCGAGCAGGTGTTCCTCGGCTTCGGCGCCTTTTCGGACCAGGGCACGGACTTCACCTCGCTCGGCGGCCCCTTACATCAAGAATTTCCAGGCGGTGCCGCGCGGGCGCTCGACCGTGCCTTCGGACTCGGGGCAGTACGGCGTGTCGCTGCGCTGGTTCATGCCGGACTTCGCGCAGGGCACCGAGTTCGGCTTCTTCTTCGTCAACTACCACAGCAAGCTGCCGGTGATCAGCGGCCGCACCGGCACGCAGGCCGGCATCGGCAACTCGCTCGGCACGCTGACGGCGGTCGATCGCGACGGCACTGGGTCTCGCCTCCGGACTTGCCGTTTGATACGGCGGTCGCGATCGGGGCGAATGCCGGCGTCGCGATGCAGCGGCCGGCAAACCGGCGGCGATCTCTCGCCTGAGACTGCCGACCGGGCTACGCGACCATCGCGGGCAACACCGTGCTCGCGGGCGGCAACGTGACCGCGCAGGCGACGGCCCTCGCGACGCACGAGTACGCGCAGACGGCGCACTACTTCACGGAGTACCCGGACGACATCCAGCTCTTCGGCGTCTCCTTCAACACGCAGCTCGGAACGACCGGCGTCGCGTTGCAGGGCGAGGTGTCCTATCGCCAGGACGTGCCGCTGCAGTACGACGACGTCGAGCTCCTGTTCGCCGCGCTGACGCCGTTCGAGGCGGTCGCGATCGGCGCACAGGGCATCCCGATGCCGGCGACCTGCGCACCGGCGCTGCCGAACGCTCGTCGCGCTGCGGTCAGCTCGGCGCCTTACTGGCGTCGACCAGGAAGTGCAAGGGCTGGGGCGAGTTCGATGTCTGGCAGGGCCAGATGACCGCGACCAAGGCCTTCCCGCCGATGCTCGGCGCATCGCAGCTTGTCGCCGTCATCGAAGCGGGCATGACGCACGTCGACAGCATGCCGAGCAAGACGGAGGGCGGCCCGAACGGCCAGCGGCCTGCGCCTCAACGGGCCGGGCACCTCGGTCTCCGGCAACGAGGCGCTTGCCGGGCGGCACTTCGGCGAAGTCGAGCCGCTCGAACCGCTTCGCGGACGCGAATTCCTGGGGCTATCGGCTGGCGCTGCGGCTCGACTACCTCGGCCTCATCGGCGCCTGGAATTTCTCGCCGCGCTTCATCTGGTCGCAGGACGTCGACGGCACGACGCCGGGTCCGGGCGGCAATTTCGTCGACGGCCGCCGCGCCGCGACCTTCGGCGTGCTCGCGAGCTACCAGTCACAACTCGAGTTCGACGTCAGCTACACGGCCTTCGACGGCGCAGGCCGCTACAACGAGCTGACCGACCGCGACTTCCTGGCGGCGACGATCAAGTACTCGTTCTGATTCGGGGCGGAGACAAGCCATGACGAAGCTGAAGACCATCCTCGGTGCGGGCGTGCTGGCCGCGGCGGGTGTCGCGGGGATCGCGGCAGCGGGGGTCACGGCGGAGCAGGCGGCCCGCCTCGGCGCGGACCTGACGCCGATGGGCGCCGAGAAAGCCGGCAATGCGGCGGGCACGATCCCGGCCTGGAACGGCGGCATCAAGTCGGCGGCGGAAGCGGGCGCACCGGGCTTCAAGCCGGGCGGTCACCACCCGGACCCGTACGCGAACGACAAGCCGCTCTACAAGATCGACGCCTCGAACATGTCGAAGTACGCCGCGAACCTCACGGCGGGGCACAAGGCGCTGCTCGCGGCGTACAAGACGGACTACTTCCTCAACGTCTACCCCTCGCACCGCAGCGCGGCGTTCCCGCAGCGCATCTATGACGCGGTCAAGGGCAATGCGACCACCGCCAAGCTCACGGGCACCGGCACCGGCGTCACGGGCGCGATCGGCGGGCCGCCGTTCCCGATCCCGCAGTCGGGCATCGAGGTGATCTGGAACCACATCCTGCGCTATCGCGCCGACGTCGCCGAGCGCTTCATCGGCCAGGCGGCGGTCTCGCGGACGGGCACCTACAACCTCGTCAAGTTCCACGACGAGACGATGGTCACCTATGCGCTCCCGGGCGCGACCGAGGCTGCCCTCGACAACGTGATCGTGCTGTTCATCCAGGAGACGACGGCGCCGGCGCGCCTGGCGGGCGAGATCCTCCTCGTGCACGAGACGCTCGACCAGAGCAAGGAGCAGCGCCGCGCCTGGCTCTACAACCCGGGCCAGCGACGCGTGCGCCGCGCGCCGAACGTCGCCTTCGACAACCCGGGAACCGGCTCGGACGGGCTTCGCACCTCCGACCAGTTCGACCTCTACAACGGCAGCCCCGAGCGCTACGACTGGAAGCTCGTCGGCAAGCAGGAAATCGTCGTTCCGTACAACGCCTACAAGCTGCACAGCAACAAGGTCAAGAACGACGACATCATCAAGCCGCTGCACATCAACCAGGACCTCGCGCGCTACGAGCTGCACCGCGTCTGGGTCGTGGACGCGACGCTGAAGGCCGGCCAGCGCCACCTCTACAAGCGCCGCACGTTCTACATCGACGAGGACTCGTGGCAGATCCTCGTGGTGGACTGCTACGACGATCGCGACCAGCTCTGGCGCATCCAGGAAGGCCACTCCGTCGAGTATTACGACGTGCCGACCTTCTGGACCACGCTCGAGCTGACCTACGACCTGCAGGCGGGCCGCTACCTCGCGCTCGGCCTCGACAACGAGGAGCCGCAGACCGTCGACTTCAACGTGAAGCGCACGGCCGCCGACTTCACGCCGGCCGCGATCGCAAGGCGCGGCACGCGCTGAGGTGAGCAGGCTCGCGCTTGCGGCGTTCGCCCTTGCGGTGGCGCCGCAGGCCTTGCCGCAGGACGCGGCCCCCCGGGATCCCGCAGCGCAGCCGGCGGTCATCGCGCCGCTCGCGGTCAAGTCGCTCCTGCTCGACCTCGCCTTTGCAGGCAAGCGCGTCGTCGCGGTGGGCGAGCGCGGCCACATCCTGCACTCCGACGATGAGGGCAAGACCTGGACGCAGGCCGAGGTGCCCGCGAGCGCGAACCTGACCGCCGTCTGGTTCGCGGACGGGAAGAACGGCTGGGCCGTCGGCCACGTGGAGACGATCCTGCGCACGCAGGACGGCGGCCAGTCCTGGAATCTCGTCCACTTCGAGCCTGAAAACCCGCAGCCGCTCCTCGACGTCTGCTTCACCGACGCCTCGCACGGCGTCGCCGTCGGCGCCTACGGCGTCATCTACGTGACGACGGATGGCGGCGCGGTGTGGAGCCAGGTGCCGTTCGAGCCTGAGCCCCTGCCCGGCGCCGAGAAAGTCGCGCAGTCCGAGGACGAGATGGAAACGGAGGTCGACCTCGGCTTCGAGTTCCACCTGAACGCGATCGCACGCGGTCCGGGACATCGCATGTACCTCGGCGCGGAGGCGGGGCGCCTCTTCCGGTCTGACGACGACGGGACGCACTGGCGCGAGCTGCCTTCACCTTACGACGGTTCTTTCCACGGCATCCTGCCGCTCGAGGGCGATGCGCTGCTCGCCTTCGGCCTGCGCGGAAACCTGTTCCGTTCCGAGGACGGCGGCACGACCTGGACCGCGATCCCGACCGGCACGACGGCGCTCCTCGACGCCGGCGCGCGCATCGACGAACGAACGGTCGTCGTGGCCGGCCTCGCCGGAGTCATCCTCGTGAGCCATGACGGCGGGCGCAGCTTCACGCTCACGCAGCAGGACGACCGCAAGGCGATCTCGTCGGTCGTTGCCTCGGGCGACGGCGCGCTGATCGTGGCCGGCGAGGGCGGGGTTCGTCGGCTGTCGCTGCCCGGCGGCAAGCCGTGAAGCACGCGGGCGACGCAAAGATCGCGGCCTGGCTCGAGCCGCGGGTCTTCGGGCACCGCAAGCTGATCCTCGTCGCCTTTGCGCTCGTCACGGCCGCGCTCGGCTGGATCGCCGTGACCGGGCTCAAGCTCGACACGAACTTCAACAAGCAGCTCCCGCTGCAGCACGAGTACATCCGCACCTACCTCGACCACAAGGAGGAGTTCGGCGGCGCGAACCGGCTCCTGATCGCGGTCATGGCCCGCGACGGCAACATGTTCACGCCGGAGTTCTTCCAGGCGCTCAAGATCGCGACCGACGAGGTCTTCTTCATCAAGGGCGTGGATCGCGCGCGCGTGCAGTCGCTGTGGACGCCGAACACGCGCTACACCGAGGTCGTCGAGGGCGGCATCGAGGCGGGCGACGTGATTCCGCCGGACTTCAAGGCGGACGCCGCGGGCCTTGCGCGCGTGCGCGAGAACATCCTGAAGGCCGGCATCGTCGGCCGCCTGGTCGCGAACGACTTCTCCGGCGCGATGGTGAGCGCCCAGCTCCTCGACGCCGACCCGGAGACCGGCAAGCCGGTCGACTACATCGCCATCTCCCGCGAGCTCGAGCGCAAGGTCCGCGCGCGCATCGAGGGCGGCAAGGTCGACGTCTCGGTGGCGGCGCCGGTGTCGGTGCACATGATCGGATTCGCGAAGGTCGTCGGCGACGTCGCCGATGGCGCGCTCTCGGTCGTGACGCTTCGCGATCGCGACCGTGACGCTCACGCTGCTCCTGGTCTGGATCTACATCCAGTCGCTCAGGATCGCGCTCGTGCCGGTCATCTCCTCGCTCGTCGCGATGGTCTGGATGCTCGGGCTACTCGTGCTGCTCGGCTACGGCGTCGACCCGCTCGGCATCCTGGTGCCGTTCATCATCTTCGCGATCGGCACCAGCCACGGCGTGCAGAAGATCAGCGCCGTGAGCGACGCCGCGATGAGCGGGGCCGACAGCAACGAGGCCGCGCGCCGCACGTTCCGCCTGCTGTTCCTGCCGGCGATCGTGGCGCTGCTCGCGAACCTCGTCGGGTTCATCACGATCCTGCTGATCCCGGTGCAGGTCATCCGCGAGATGGCGGTCACCGCGAGCCTCGGCATCGGCGTGATCATCCTGACCGACCTCATCCTGCTGCCGGTGCTCGTCTCCTATGTGCCGATCAGCGGGCGCTTCCGGGAGCGCGTGGAACGCCGCCAGCAGGCGCTGCTGAAAGTGTGGACGGGCCTCGCCCGCATCACCCACCGCGGGCCTGCGGCCGTGATCATCGTGGTCGCGCTGGTGCTCGGCGTGTTCGGGGCGATCGAGGGCCACAAGACGCCGATCGGCGACACGCAGGCCGGGGTACCCGAGCTCCGCGCTGATTCCCGTTACAACCGCGACAGCAACCTGATCAGCAGCCGCTTTTCCGTCGGCACCGACATCATCAATGTCATCGTCGAGACGAAGCCGGACGGCTGCATCGATTTTCGCATCATCGACGCGATCGACCGCTTCGCCTGGCACATGGCGAATGTCGAGGGCGTGCGCGACGTCATGTCGCTCGCCGGCGTGTCGAAGGTCGTGAGCGCGGGCTGGAGCGAGGGCAGCCTCAAGTGGCGGAACCTGCCGCACGACGAGCGCCAGCTCGTGCAGGCCCAGAACTACATCGAAACCAGCACCGGGCTACTCAACCGCGACTGCAGCGTGATGCCGGTGATGCTCTTCCTCTCGGACCACCGCGCCGAGACGATCGAGCGGGTCGTCGCCGCGGTCAAGGAATACCGCGCGAAGACGCCGACGGCCGACGTGACCTACCGGCTCGCGACCGGCAACGTCGGCGTGATGGCGGCGCAGAACGAGGAAGTGAAAGCCAAGGAATTCGTGATCCTCGGCTGGGTGTTCGCGGCGGTCACGATCATGTGCCTCGTGAACTTCCGCTCCCTCATCGGGACGATCATGGTCATCGTCCCGCTCGCGCTGGTCTCGATCCTGGTGTACGCGGTCATGGCCCTCGTCGGCATCGGCCTCAAGGTCAACACGCTGCCGATGGTCGCGCTCGGTGCCGGCATCGGCGTCGACTACGGGATCTATCTCTTCAGCCGCATGCAGGAACACCTGGATCGCGGGCACGACGTGCACTACGCCTATCTCGCGGCGCTGCACGTCACGGGTGCCGCAATCTTCTTTACGGGCATCACGCTCGCGCTCGGCGTCGCGACCTGGGTGTTCTCGCCGCTCAAGTTCCAGGCGGACGTCGGACTCATGCTGACGTTCATGTTCCTCGTGAACATGCTGGGCGCGATGCTGCTCTTGCCGGCGCTGGGGGCGTGGCTGCTGAGGCCGAAAAAAGTAGCGTAACTGCTTGCCATAGCAGGGGTTTCTGGTAGGATACTGTATATAACAACAGCCTGCTGGAGACCGCCATGGAAGGGGAGTTTTCGAAGGTTACGACGCCGGATCTCGTGGCCGAGATCACGACGCTCGCCGGACATTTGAATGCGGCGAACGCGCGGTTCCTGGCGCTGATTGCCGAGCTCGATCGAAGGCGCGGCTGGGCCGAATGGGGCGTGAAGTCCTGCGCGCACTGGCTCAACTGGAAATGCGGGATTGATCTCGGTGCTGCCCGGGAGAAGGTCCGCGTGGCCCATGCGCTCGAGAAGCTTCCCCGTATGGCTGCCACGATGGCCGAAGGTCGGATCAGTTACGCCAAGGTCCGCGCCATGACGCGCGTTGCCGATGCCGCCAACGAGGACTATCTGCTCAACATCGCGCTCTGCGGTACCGCGAGTCACGTGGAGGACGTGGTGCGCGTCTATCGCCGGACGTTGGACGCCGCGGAGTTGTCGCGGGAAGCAGTTCAACAACGCGACCAGTCACTCTGGTTTCACACTGAAGCGGATGGTTCGCTGGTGCTTCGGGGCCGGCTGCCGGCGGAGGTGGGCGCTTTGTTCAAGCGGGCACTCGAGGCGGCCGAGGACAACCTGCCGATTCCTAGAAACGTTTCTGCGGAAACGTCTTCCGACGAATTGCATTCGCGTCCGTAAACGCCGGGTCGCGGCGCTCGCCACGATGGCGGAGTGCTTTCTCGCGACCGGTCCGCGGGATTTATCAGGCGCCGACCGCCAGCAGATCGTGGTGCACGTGGATGTCGAGACGCTGAAGCACAGCCACGCCGGCCGCTGCGAGCTCGAACATGGACCTTCGATTGCCGCGGAGACGGCTCGACGACTCTCCTGCGATTCGAGCGTGGTCCGGATCATCGAAGACGAGCAGGGCGAACCGCTCGACGTCGGACGCAAGACTCGGACTATCCCGCCGGCGATCCGCCGAGCGCTGAATACACGCGACAAGGGCTGCCGCTTCCCCGGCTGCACGTTCAAGCGCTACGTCGATGGCCATCACGTGAAGCACTGGGCGAACGGAGGCGAAACGAAGCTTTCGAACCTCGTCACGCTCTGCCGTTTCCACCATCGGCTGGTGCACGAAGGTGGGGTCGTCATTCAAACGCTCGACGATGGAGCGTTCCGGTTCGTACGAAACCGGGTGGCAAGACATTTGAGAGTTCCGTGCCGCAGCCCGTGGATTGGGCCGCGCTACTCTGCGCTCACGACGCGAGCAGCCTGCGCATCTCGCCTGCAACCGCAGTTACTCATTGGACCGGCGAGGCGCTCGACCTGGATCTTGCGATCAGCACCCTGATGGTGCGAAGGATGGATAACGTTTCCGCGGAAACGTAGGAATCCTTGATTCAATCAGTCGAGGGCCGCCCCCGAAGCTTTTTCTGGTCACTGTGCCGCCGCTTGCCATCGAGCCGGCGCGCTTTCGCCGCGCGGCTCGGCCGCGTCTTCTTGCGCGGCTTCGGCACATGTCGCGCGCGCGTGATGAGCTCTTCGAGCCTCTCGATCGCGTCCCGGCGGTTCGCTTCCTGGCCGCGATGGCGATGCGCCTCGATCACGATCTCGTCGTTCTGCGTGAGCCGGCGGCCCGCGAGATGGCGCAATCGCTGCTTGCCGGCTTCGTCGAGCAAGGATGTCGCTGCGACGTAGAAGCGAAGTTCGCAGGCGCTCGAGACCTTGTTGACGTTCTGGCCGCCAGGGCCGGGACTGCGCACGTAGGAGAGCGTGTATTCGCCCTCGGGAATCATGCTCAGTCCTGGCCGTCTGCGGACGGCTCGATCGGCGTTGTCGCGCGCGGCGCAAGCATTGAGGCGGACTTGCCGCCCTCGAGGATGCGGATCTCGCGCTGGGCCGGCGGAATCGCTGATGCCGTGCTCGCGGAAGAGCGCCCAGATGCGCCGGTTCACGTCGGAGCGCACGTTGTTGACGCCCTCGGCGGGATCGCCGATCCAGAAGCGCAGCTCGATCTCCATGCCGTAGTCGGCGAACTCGAGCAGGCGCGTGACGGCCGGCGGGTCGCGCAGGATCCGCGGGTGATCGGCGGCCTTCTGCAGCAGCGAGAGCGCGAGCTCGACGTCATCGTGGTAGGCGATGCGCACGGGAAGCCGCAGCCGCACGCGCGGGTGGCCGTAGCTCCAGTTGATGAGCGGATTCGTGATCACGTTCTGGTTCGGGACGAGCGTCGCGACGCCGTCGCGGTCGCGGATCACGACGTGGCGGCCGCGCAGCTCCTCGACCCAGCCGAAGCCGGTCGTGCTGGTGCCGGTCGTGCCGGTGAAACTGATCACGTCGCCGGGCTTGACCGAGCGGTCGATCAGGAGCACGAAGCCGCTCACGAAGTTCGCGGCGATCGGCCTGCAGGCCGAAGCCGAGCCCGAGGCCGATGGCGCCGGAGAAGACCGTGAGCGCCGTGAGGTCGACGCCCGAGGCCTGCAAGCCGAACAGCACGCCGAATGCGATCAGAAAGGCGTAGGCGAACTTGCCGATGCCGATGCGCGTCGAGGGCGCGAGTTCCTTCACCGCGTTGATGCGCTTGTCGATCCAGCGCGCGATCCAGACGCTGACGACGACGAACACGGTCACCGTCGCAATGGCCTTCAGCACCGACCAGATCGTGATCCGCGTCGCGCCCTTGGTGAGCCCGATCGAATCGAGCGCCGCGACCATCGGGTCGAGCCAGCCGAGCACCTCGGCGGCGATCAGCGCCCACACGATCAGCGTCGCGCGCAGTTCCCAGGCCTTGATGCTGCGGCTCTTCCCGAGCGACAGGCGCAGCAGGAACATCACGAGGCGGATCAGCGGCGAGGAGCGCAAGCAGCGTCCAGGCCGTCGCGTACCAGGGCCGCGGTGCGTCGCCGGCCGCAAGCTGCGCGACCGCGATGATCGCGAGGCCCGCGAGGTAGGGGGCGACGACCGCGAATGCATCCGCCAGGATGCTGCGCGCGTGTCCGCCGTTCCCGTGCGCGAGATACCAGCGCCGTCCCCAGAGCACGCCGGCCGTCACGAGGACGGCGGTGACGAAGATGACGGGGAACTGCGGATTGCCGATGAAGGCCCAGATCGAGGCGAGCAACGGCGGCCGCGCGATCCATCAGGCGTTGAGATCCGGAATCAGTTCGCTCTCGAGCCGCAGGATCTGGTCCTTCAGCAGGAGCTTGCGCTTCTTGAGGCGCCGCAGCTGCAGCTCGTCCACATAGATGTCGAGCGACAGGCGGCAGATCACGTCGTCGAGATCGCGATGCTCGATGCGCAGCTCGCGCAGGCGCGTCATTCGTTCGAACAACTGCGTGTTGACCTTATCTTCGTCCGTCATGCCGGCAGGCCGTCGGTCTCGAAGGCGGGGAACGGCGGGTCCGACCACACCGGGCGGACCGACCCGGGCAGCTTAGCCAAACGACCGGGCGGATTCCACGGCATGGCAGGGTCGTGGAAGTCGGAGCCGACCGAGCCCTCGAGCCGGCAGCGCACGGCGAGCGCGATCGCCTGCTCGCGGTCGCGCGGGCTGCCGCCTCCGGTGACGACCTCGACGCCGCGGCCGCCCGCGGCCGCGAAGTCGGCGCACAGCTCGCGCCGCGCGCCGGCGGAGAGGGGATAGCGCATCGGGTGCGCGATCACGGCCTTGCCGCCTGCAGCGACGATCCAGGCGGTCGCCTCGGCGAGCTCCGCCCACTCTCCCTTCACGTGGCCGGGCTTGCCGCGCCCGAGCCAGCGGTCGAATGCGGCGCGAAGGTCCTTTGCGGCGCCCTCGGCGACGAGCGCGCGCGCGAAATGCGTGCGCGTCGGCAGGCTCCCCTGTGCGCGGATCGCGGCGAGCGCCGCGCTCCCCGGGGCGCCGGCGGAGTCGAGCTTCTCCGCGATGCGAATCGCGCGCGCGTCGCGCAACCGCTGCTGGGCCTCGAGCCCGCGCTCGAGCAGCGGGTTCCCGGGGTCGATGGCGAGGCCGAGGACATGGATGGTCCTGCCGCGCCAGTCGGCCGAAATCTCGACGCCTGCGACGAATGCGATGCCGATGCTGGCGCGCTGCCGAAGCCGCGGCCTCGACGCCCGCCACGGTGTCGTGATCCGTGAGTGCCATGAGCTTCACGCCGCAGGCCGCGACGCGCGCGACGAGCGCGGCCGGGTCGAGCGTGCCGTCGGAGGCCGTCGAATGCAGGTGCAGGTCAACCGGCGACTGCGGGGTCATACGGCGCGCGGTCCGAGGCCGACGGTGTCCACCTGGTCGCCGGTGAGGACGACGAACCCGCGCTGGCGCTGGTAGCCGTCCGCCGTGTAGTCGAAAACGTAGGTGCGGTGCCAGGCGAGCGGCGCGTGGTCACCGCGCACGATGCGCAGCCGATGGATCGCGACGGTCCCGTCCAGCATCTGGACGTTCGCGCCGGCGCAGGTGTCCTGCGCGACGCGATTGGCGGTCTCGCGCGCCGCGAGGCTCGAGTGCCAGAACGCCACGATCACGGCGAGCGCGGCGACCGAGAGCAGGAGCCCCCAGGTCATCGCACGAGCGCGAGCCAGTCCGTCTCGGCGTCGGCATAGGCCATGAAGCTCGGGTTGAGCGTGTCCTCGCGGTTGTAGGCGAGCGGCTCGCCATCGAGCTTCAGCACGTGGCCGCCGGCCTGCTCGAGCACGCACTGGCCGGCCGCGGTGTCCCACTCGCTCGTCGGGCCCATGCGCGGGTAGACGTCGGCCTGGCCCTCGGCGACGAGGCAGAGCTTCAGGGAGCTGCCGACCTCGACGAGTTCGTGCGGCCCGACGCGCGCCAGGAAGCCGTCGAGCGAGCTGCCGCGGTGCGAGCGGCTGCCGACGACCCGGACGGCGCCGGCGCCGCGTTTCGCGACGCGGATCGGGCGGCCCGACGCCTGTGCGTCCGAGCGGAAGGCGCCGACGCCCTCGCAGGCGTAGTAGTCGCGCCCGTGCACCGGGGCGTGCACGACGCCGAGCACGGGCCGGTGGTTGTCGACCAGCGCGATGTTCACGGTGAAGTCGCCGTTTCGCTGCACGAACTCCTTCGTGCCGTCGAGCGGATCGACGATCCAGAGCCGGCTCCAGTGCTTGCGCGTGGAGTAGGGCAGCTGCACGGATTCTTCGGAGAGCACCGGGATCTCGGGCGCGATGCGGCGCAGGCCCGCGAGGATCAGCTTCTCGGAGCGCAGGTCCGCCTCGGTCAGCG
Source organism: uncultured Gammaproteobacteria bacterium (assembly GCA_963747035.1). GTDB lineage: Bacteria > Pseudomonadota > Gammaproteobacteria > Steroidobacterales > Steroidobacteraceae > SCUD01. Next base: position 93,195 of record CAVVDL010000012.1, on the reverse strand, counting down.
GCGAGCGGTCTTCCTTCTCCTGGACGCTGAACGACGACGCGTAGACCTCGAGGATCGCGCGGCCGGCCTCGCGCGCGAGCGCCGTCACTTCGAGCAGAAGCTGGTTCGTGTCGCTGGTCATTTCGGCTCCGGAAAGTGGCGCGTTATATCATAGGCGCGTGCAGGGAAGCGCCCATCTCCCGGACTGGTCCGCCATCGACACCGTCCTCCTCGACATGGACGGGACCTTGCTCGACCTCGGCTACGACAAGCACTTCTGGGGCGAGTACCTGCCGCGCCGCTTTGCGGACAGCCGCGGCATCCCGGTCGAGGAAGCGCAGCGCCTCATGCGGCCGATCTTCGAGTCGACGGCCGGCACGCTCGACTGGTACTGCGTCAATTACTGGAGCCGCGCGCTTTCGCTCGACATCGTCGCATTGAATCGCGCGACGCGCCACGAGATCGACTGGCTGCCCGAGGCGCGCGATTTCCTCGCGCGCCTGAAAGCCGCGGGCCGGCGCGTCGTGCTCGTCACCAACGCGCATCCCGACATCCTCGCGATCAAGGACGCCCACCTCGGCATCCGCCGGCGCTTCGACGCCGTGTACACATCCCACGACTTCGGCGAGGCGAAGGAGAGCGCTGCGTTCTGGCCGAAGCTCGCTGCGCGCGAGCCCTTCGATCGCGGGCGAACGCTGTTCGTCGACGACAACGCGGACGTGCTCGGCGCCGCCCGGGACCACGGCATCCGCTGGGTGTACGCCGTGCGCCGGCCGGTGCATCGCATGCCTGCGCGCGCGGCGAACGGATTCCCGGGCGTGGAATCGGTGCTGGAACTGGCCGCGGGCCTCACGCCGCCCGCGAAGGGACCCTAGCGCGCGGGGCGCCGCCGGCCCCGGCCCTGTCCCGGCTGGCCTTGCCGCGCGGGTGGGCGGTGAATCTGGCTCGGCGGCGGGCCGTCGTCTTCCTCGTCGCCATACGAGCGCGGCGCGTGATGCGCCGATTTCAGGTAGGGCAGGTCGGCAGGATCGAAACTGCCGACCGGGATCCGCTGCCCGATGAACGCCTCGATCTCCGGCAGCGACTCGACGTACTGCTCGCAGCCGAAACTGACCGCATCGCCCGCGGCGCCCGCCCGCGCGGTGCGGCCGATGCGATGCACGTAATCCTCGGGATCCTGGGGCAGGTCGTAATTGACGACGTGGCTGACGTCGGCGATATGCAGGCCGCGCGCGGCGACATCGGTCGCGACGAGCGCCGCCAGCTTGCCGTCGTGGAACTCGCGCAGCATCCGCATGCGCTTTCGCTGCGGCACGTCGCCGGACATGGCCGCGGCCGCGACGCCATTCGCCCGCAACAGGCGCTCGAGGCGCTCGGCCAGGCGCTTGGTGTTGACGAAGACCATCGTGCGCGTCGCCGCGCCCTTGCGCATCAGGTGCACGAGCAGCGAGGCCTTTTCCTCCATCGCCGGGTAGTAGATCACCTGCCGCACGAGCTCCGCGGTGATGCGCTCGGGCTCGATGCGGATCAGCTCCGGGTCGTTCATGTGCTCGTAGGCGAGCTCGAGCACGCGATGCGAGAGCGTCGCCGAAAACAGCATGTTCAGGCGGAATTCCGGGTCCGGCAGGCGGCGCAGCAGGAACCGGATGTCCTTGATGAAGCCGAGGTCGAACATGCGGTCGGCCTCGTCGAGAACCAGCACCTGCACGTGACGCAGGTCAAAGACGTGCTGCCGGAAGAAATCGATGATCCGGCCCGGCGTGCCGATCAGGACATCGACGCCCGCGTCGAGCGTGCGCCGCTGCTTGTCGTAATCCACGCCGCCGAAGGCAAGCCCGAGCGTGAGGCCCGTGTACTGCACGAGGATCTCGGCGTCGTGGTGGATCTGGATCGCGAGCTCTCGCGTCGGCGCGAGAATGAGCGCGCGCGGGGACGTGCTGGGCTTTCCCGCAGACGCCGGATAGCGCAGCAGATGGGCGAAGAGGGCGACCAGGAATGCGGCCGTCTTGCCCGTGCCGGTCTGCGCCTGCCCTGCGACATCGAGCCCCGCAAGCGCCTTGGGCAGCGCCGCGGCCTGGATCGGCGTGCATCGCTCGAAGCCCGCATCGGCGACTCCACGGGCGACGGATTCAGGCAAATGCAGGGCTGTGAAGGAAAGGTCCGAGAATTGCTGTTGTGTCACCGGTTTACCACTTTGACGCTCATCACTTGAAAATTGCCCTCCGACGCGCTACAAAAGGACCTTAGCGGTGCGGATTCCCGCACGTATTGCTCCCAACCGCGCCAAATATTGTGCCGTATCGGGCGTTCGCCCGCACCGATCAACTTGAAATCAGGAGAAATGCCCGCGTGAGCGGCAATATCGTCCATACGACAGACGCGACGTTCGAATCCGACGTCCTCAAGTCCGAAACACCCGTTTTGCTCGATTTCTGGGCGGAATGGTGCGGTCCCTGCAAAGCCATCGCCCCGATACTCGACGACATCGCGAAAGACTACGCGGGTCGGGTCAAGGTGGCGAAGCTCAATATCGATGACAACCGCCACACGCCCGTCAAGTACGGCGTGCGCGGCATCCCGACGCTGATCCTGTTCAAGAACGGCGCCCCGGAGGCGCAGCAGGTGGGCCTCGTCGGGAAGTCGAAATTGTCCGCCCTGCTGGACCAGCACCTATGAGGGGCTATCTCGGCAACCAGGCGCGCAATCGCCAGAAGGGACATCGCAATCGCGGCGGTGGCGGTCCTCGGCACGGAAACGAGGGGCTGCCGGTCGATGACCATGTGATGGAGGGCGGCGAAGCCGACATCATCTCGCCGGAGGAGCTCGCAGCATCCCGCAGCGCCATGAGCCTGACGGTGCTCAAGACGAAGCCCGTCCACGAGCTCGTGACGATGGCCGAGTCCATGGGCCTCGAGAACATGGCGAGGCAGCGCAAGCAGGACGTCATCTTCTCGATCCTGAAGACGCATGCGCGGGGCGGCGAGGACATCTACGGCGACGGCGTCCTCGAAATCCTCCAGGACGGCTTCGGTTTCCTCCGCTCTTCCGACAGTTCCTACCTCGCGGGCCCGGACGACATCTACGTCAGCCCGAGCCAGATCCGCCGCTTCAACCTCCGCACCGGCGACTCGATTTCGGGCCTGATCCGCCCGCCGAAGGACGGCGAGCGCTACTTCGCGCTGCTGAAGGTCGGCGAGATCAACTTCGACACGCCGGAATCCGCGCGCCACAAGCTGCTGTTCGAGAACCTGACGCCGCTGCATCCGACCAAGCGGCTCAAGCTCGAGCGCGGCAACGGCTCGACCGAGGACCTGACGGCGCGAATGATCGACCTCATGGCGCCGCTCGGAAAGGGCCAGCGCGGACTCATCATCTCGCCGCCGAAAGCCGGCAAGACGATGCTGCTCCAGAACATCGCGACCTCCATCACCTGGAACCACCCCGACGTCTACCTGATCGTGCTGCTCATCGACGAGCGGCCCGAGGAAGTGACCGAGATGTCGCGCACGGTGAAGGGCGAGGTCGTCGCCTCGACCTTCGACGAGCCGGCGAGCCGGCACGTGCAGGTCGCGGAGATGGTCATCGAGAAGGCCAAGCGCCTCGTCGAGCACAAGCGCGACGTGGTCGTGCTGCTCGACTCGATCACGCGCCTCGCGCGCGCCTACAACACCGTCGTGCCGAGCTCCGGCAAGGTGCTGACGGGCGGCGTGGACGCGAATGCGCTGCAGCGCCCGAAGCGGTTCTTCGGCGCGGCGCGCAACGTCGAGGAAGGCGGCTCGCTCACGATCATCGCGACGGCGCTGATCGACACGGGCTCGCGCATGGACGACGTGATCTACGAGGAGTTCAAGGGCACCGGCAACAGTGAAATCCACCTGGACCGGCGCATCTCCGAGAAGCGCGTCTTCCCGGCCTTCAACATCAACCGCTCGGGCACGCGCCGCGAGGAGCTGATCACGTCCCAGGACGAGCTGGCGAAGATCTGGATCCTGCGCAAGCTCCTGCACCCGATGGACGAACTGGCCGCGGTCGAGTTCCTGATCGACAAGATGAAGGACACGAAGACCAACGCCGAGTTCTTCGATTCCATGAAGCGCGGATGACGGAAGCGCTGCGCTTCCTTCGCCGGTCCGATCCGGTGATGGCGCAGCTCATCCGCCAGGCTGGCCCGTTCTCGGTGAATCCCGAACGCGGGGTCGGCCCCTACGAGGCGCTCGTCCAGGCGGTCGCGCACCAGCAGCTCACCGGCAAGGCCGCGAAAACCATCCTCGGGCGGTTTTACGCGCTCTATGGCGCCGACTGCTGTCCAGAGCCCGCGCGGCTCGTGGAGACGCCGGACGAGGCGCTGCGCGGTTGCGGCTTCTCGCGCGCCAAGGCGGCCTCCCTCAAGGACATCGCGGCCCGCACGCTCGACGGGACGATTCCGCCGCGCCGGGCGCTCGCGCGCATGAAGAACGAAACCATCATCGAGCGCCTCGTCGAGGCGCGCGGCGTCGGCCGCTGGACCGTCGAGATGTTCCTGATGTTCACGCTCGGACGGCCGGACGTGCTGCCGGTCGACGATTACGGCATCCGCCTCGGCTACAAGATCGCCTACGGCAAGCGCACGCTGCCGAAGCCGAAATCACTCGCGAAGTTCGGCGAGCGCTGGGCGCCTTATCGCACGACGGCCTCGTGGTACCTTTGGCGGGCGGTGGATCTCCACAGGAAATCGCGTGGACCGGCTGACTGAACTGCTCGAACGGCGGAAAGTGATCCTCGGCGACGGCGCCATGGGCACGATGCTGCACATGGCCAAGCTGACCGACGGCGCGCCGGAGCGCTGGAATGTCGAGCGCCCGGATGTCGTTTCGTCCATCCATCGCGCCTACGTCGAGGCCGGCAGCGATTTCATCTCGACCAACACCTTCGGCGGCACGCGCAATCGCCTCGCGCTCGACGGACTCGCGGACCGCGTCGCGGAGCTCAACGAGGCCGGCGCGCGGCTTGCGCGCGAAGCCGCCGGCGACCGGCTCGTCGCAGGCTCGATGGGCCCGACGGGCGAGTTGATGGAGCCGCTCGGCCTCCTGACCGCAGAGGGGGCGAGGGCGTCGTTTGCAGAGCAGGCGAAGGCGCTCGCGGCCGGCGGCGTCGATTTCGCGCTGATCGAGACCATGAGCGCGCTCGAAGAAGTGCATGCCGCCATCGACGGCGCGCGCGAGGCCGGGCTTGCCGATCGCCGTCACGATGAGCTTCGACACGAATTTCCACACGATGATGGGCATCAAGCCCGCCAAAGCCGTCGAGACGATCAGCGGTTGGGGCGTCCAGGTCATCGGCGCCAACTGCGGCAATGGCCCCGCGGAGATCGAGCGCGTCATGTCGGAAATGGCGAAGTCGCGGCCCGCCGGCGTCAAGCTCATGGCGAAGTCCAACGCCGGCATGCCGCGCTGGAAGGACGACCGGATCACCTACGGCGGCACGCCGGAGATCATGGCGGACTACGCGAAGCACGTGGCAGAGCTCGGCGTGAACATCATTGGCGGCTGCTGCGGCAGCACGCCGGAGCACATCGCGGCGATGCGCAAGGCGATCGACGCACTCGCCTGACGCGACGCTCAGCGATTGCCTTTCGGCTTCGGCGGCACCGTCCGCAGGTACGCGTAGATCGCCTTCAGCTCGTCGTCGCTCATCTGCCCGTAGGCTTTCCACGGCATGTACTCGGAGATCGCGGTGCCGTCCTTGCGCTTGCCTTCGCGCAGCGCGCGGATGAAGTCGGCCTCGGTCCAGTCCTTCAGCCCCGTTTCATGCGGGGTCAGGTTCGCGACGATCGGCATGTCCGGGTCGCCCTGGATCTTTCCGCCCGACAGGCCCGGGCCGTGGCAGCCGCGGCAGACCTGAACGAGGTGCTCGCCGAACTGCGCCGTCGGCGCGGCCTGCGGGGGCTCTCTCGCATGTTCCTTCTGGTGGTCCACGCTGAATGCCACGACGTAGTCCGGCGCGGCCGCGAAAACGAACGCGAAGACGGGACCGTATCTCATCGTGCCGCGATCTGCCGGTCGACCGGAGGCTTGCTGCGGATATAGGCGACGATGTCCGACAGTTCCCGGTCCGAGAGATTGGTGAATTCGACCGCAGGCATGCTCGAGGTGCGGCCGTTCTGTCGCAGTCCATGGCGCACCGCGTGATCCCAGTCCGAAGCGGTATAGGTCAGCGTGACGCTGCCCTTGCCCGTCGTCAGGTTGGGCGCTGCCCAGCGGCCCAACAGGGGTGAGTCGACGAGCGTACGCGCCGCCGAAGTCCTTGCGATGGCAGCCGCTGCAACCGGTGCGGCTGGCAACGATGTTCTCGCCGCGTTCGATGGCGCGTGCGAGCGCGATCGCCTGGAGGTCCATCCCCGCGAGCGGATCGTCCGCGGATGCGCCGCCCGCGATGCGCTCAGCACGGAGCGCCGCGAGCTCGGCATCGCTCGACGGGAATGGGATCGGGAAGTCCGCCGTCATGGGCGACCCACTGCTTCTCGTAACGGGATTTCGCGATGCCCCAGGCGATGCCGTAGGCGACGATGGCAAGACCGACGATCCCGAGCAGCGACCAGCCCAGGATCCTGAATGCTTTTTTCATGGTCCCTCCCCGGATCGGGACTATAGCCGACGCGGATCGGGGGATGTTTCGCTAGCTGCCCGGGCCTTCGGAGACCCGCCAGATGACGTTGCCGACGTCGTCGGCGACGAGCAGCCCGCCCTGCCGGTCAACCACGACGCCGACAGGGCGGCCTTTCGCATGGCCCTCGCCATCGACGAAGCCCGTCAGCACGTCGATCGGCATGCCGGAAGGCTTGCCGCCGCTGAACGGCACGAAGATCACCTTGTAGCCGGAACGCGGTTCACGATTCCACGAACCGTGCTGCCCGATGAACATGCCGGTCCGGAACCGTTCCGGCAATCGCGCATTCGTCGAAAGGGCGAGGCCGAGCGACGCCGTGTGCGGACCGAGCGCGTAGTCGGGCTTGATCGCCTTCGCGACGAGGTCCGGACGCGGCGGCTCGACGCGCGTGTCGACGATCTGCCCGTAATAGCTGTACGGCCAGCCGTAGAAGCCGCCTTCCTGCACCGACGTCAGGTAGTCCGGCACGAGATCGCTGCCGAGCTCATCGCGCTCGTTGACGACCGTCCACAGCTTGCCGGTCACCGGCTCCCACACGAGCCCGTTGGGGTTGCGCAGCCCCGAGGCGTAGACCCTGCGCGCGCCCGTCTTCGCATCGATCTCGAGGATCGCCGCGCGGTCGACTTCCTGTTCGATGCCGTTCTCGGCGACGTTGCTGTTCGATCCGACGGTCACGTAGAGCCGCGATCCGTCGCGGCTCGCGATGACATTCTTGGTCCAGTGATGGTTGATCGCGCCGCCCGGAAGGTCGGCGACCTTGCGCGCCCGCGGCCGTGATCGCCGTGTCGCCGTCCCGGTACGGGAACCGCATCAGCGCATCGGTGTTCGCGACGTAGAGCGTGCCGCCGACGAGGTCGATGCCGAACGGCGAATTGAGGTTCGAGAGGAACGTGGAGCGCAGGTCCGCGCGGCCGTCGCCATCGCTGTCGCGCAACAGCGTGATGCGATTCGCGCTCGGAACCGCGGAGCCCGCGCGCTTCATCGCCTTCTTCATGAAGAAGCCCTTGATGCCCTTGCCGTCCTCCGGGCGCTCGGGTGCGGCCGTTTCCGCGACGAGGACATCGCCGTTCGGCAGCACGTAGAGCCAGCGCGGGTGGTCGAGCTTGTCCGCGAAAGCGACGACCTGCGTGCCGTCCGCGGCGACCGGCATGCCGCCGTCGGGCCAGCCCACGGCGGGCGCGATCTTCACGGTCGGGATGAGCGACTTCTCGGGAGGCGGGAGCACCGGATCGGGCCCGGTGCCGTTCTCGACCTCAAGTCTTGCCGCGCTGCCGCAGCTGCCGAGCGCGAACGCGGCGACGACTGCAAGTAACGGCCTGTAGATGCGTGCGCATGGCTGGTCGCAGGATCCCGGACGGCCTGGCGCCCGGTCTGTCAGCCGGCGCCGCATCAGGTGCTAGGTATTCGCCTTGGGGAACTCGCGGTCGAGGACGCGCTCGAGCTCCTCGTCGATGCGCCCGCGGAACATCGAGAGCATGAGGCCGAGCTTGGCCGCGACGACGACGTCGTTCTTGCCGAGCGTGACCGTGCCGCTGACGGTCGGGTGCTTGATCTTCAGCACGTCGCCATGCCATTCGCAGTCCGCGTCGAAGCGCTTTGCCAGCACGTCGGCGACGCGTTCGACTTTCTTGCGAGCTGCCTCGCGCGTGAGATCGTGCTCCCGGCGGAGGAGTATCCGGCTCACAGCGCCCGCCAGCCGATGTCGCGGCGGCACTGCATGCCGTCCCAGCGGATCCGGTCGACGAGGGCGTAGGCGGCTCGTTGCGCCTCGGCGACGCCGTCACCGAGTCCGACCGCGCAGAGCACGCGTCCGCCCGCGGTCAGGATGCGCTCGCCGTCGGCACGCGTCGCCGCGTGGAAGACCTTGCCCGGCAGTGCCGCGGCTTCCTCGAGGCCCGTGATCGCATCGCCCGTGCGCGGGTCGTCGGGATAGCCTCCCGCCGCGAGCACGACGCCGAGCGCGGCGCGCGGGTCCCAGTCGGCCTGCACCTCATGCAGGCGCCCGGCGAGCGCGGCCGTGAGCAGCGGCACGAGGTCGCTCGTGAGCCGCGAGAGCACGGGCTGCGTCTCGGGATCGCCGAAGCGGCAGTTGAACTCGAGCACGTTCGGCGTGCCGTCCTTCGCGATCATGATCCCGGCGTACAGGAAGCCGGTGTACGGCATGCCCTCGGCGGCAAGCCCGCGCAGCGTCGGCGTGATCACCTCGCGCATGATCCGCGCGTGCAGCGCCGGCGTTACGACCGGCGCGGGAGAGTAGGCGCCCATGCCCCCGGTGTTGGGCCCGGCGTCGCCGTCCTTGAGCCGCTTGTGGTCCTGCGACGTCGCGAGCGGCAGCACGTGCGCGCCGTCCGCCATGACGATGAAGCTCGCTTCCTCGCCCTCGAGGAATTCCTCGACGACGACGACGCGGCCCGCCTCGCCGAAGTCGCCGGCGAACATCCCTTCGGCGGCGCGGATCGCCTCGTCGGCGCTGGCGGCGATGATGACGCCCTTGCCGGCCGCGAGGCCGTCGGCCTTCACGACGATCGGCGGGCGCTGCCGGCGGATCATCGCCGGATCAAAGGTCGCCTGCGTGAACGCCGCGTACCCCGCCGTGGGGATGCCGTGGCGCACCAGGAATTCCTTGGTGAACTGCTTGCTGCCCTCGAGGCGCGCCGCGAGCTTGCGCGGACCGAAACAGGGCAGGCCCGCCGCTTCGAAGGCGTCCACGATGCCGGCGACGAGCGGCCCTTCCGGCCCGATGACCGTGAGGCCGACGCCCTCGGCGCGGGCGAGGTTGACGAGCGCGGCGATGTCCGTCGCGGCGATGGCGACGTTGCGGCACTTCGGCTCCCGGGCCGTGCCCGCATTGCCGGGCGCGACGAGGACTTCAGCGACGCGCGGCGACTGGGCGAGCTTCCAGGCCAGCGCGTGTTCGCGGCCGCCGCCGCCCACGACGAGGACTTTCATGGCGCTCAATGGCGGAAATGCCGCATGCCGGTGAACACCATCGCAATGCCGCGCTCGTCCGCGGCGGCGATGATCTCGGCGTCACGCATGGAGCCGCCGGGCTGTATCACGGCGCGGATGCCAAGCTCCGCGGCGGCGTCGAGGCCGTCGCGGAACGGGAAGAAGGCGTCGGAGGCCATGACGCTGCCCGCAATCGAGAGCTTGGCGTCGGCCGCCTTCATCGCGGCGATGCGCGTCGAGACGACACGGCTCGACTGGCCCGCGCCGATGCCGATCGTCCGGCCGCCCGATGCAAACACGATCGCGTTCGACTTGACGTACTTGCAGACTCGCCAGGCAAAGAGCAGGTCCGCAAGCTCGGCCGCCGTCGGGTGCGCGGCGTGTCACGTGCTTCAGCGCCTTCGCGTCAATGACGCCGTCATCGCGGGTCTGCGCCAGCAGGCCGCCGGCGACGGACCTCAGCTCGACCGCGGCGGCTGTCGCGCGATCGAGCGGACCGGTCTCCAGCAGGCGGATGTTCTCTTTCGCTCCGAGTGCCGCGAGTGCGTCGGGCGCGAATGCGGGCGCTACGATCACCTCGACGAACTGGCGCCCGACGATGGCGGCGGCGGTCGCCGCGTCGAGCGGGCGATTGAAAGCGATGATGCCGCCGAAAGCGGATGTCGTGTCCGCTTCGTACGCCCGCAGGTAAGCCTCTTCCACGGTGGAGGCGATGGCCGCGCCGCAGGGATTCGCGTGCTTCACGATCACGCAGGCGGCGCGCCTCGAACTGGCGCACGCACTCGAGCGCCGTGTCGGCATCTGCGATGTTGTTGTAGGAGAGTTCCTTGCCCTGGAGCTGCCGTGCCGTCGCGATGGATGCGCCCGCCGCGAGCGGATCGGCGTAGAACGCAGCGGACTGGTGCGGATTCTCGCCGTAGCGCAGGTCCTGCAGCTTCCGAAAGCCCGCCGCAAACGCATCCGGGAACGACGCATCGCCCTGCTGGCGACGGAGCCAGCCGGACACGAGGGCGTCGTACTGGGCCGTGTGTCCAAACGCTTTTGCCGCGAGGCGCCGTCGCGTCGCCTCGGAGACGCCACCGGCGCGAAGCTCCGCCAGCGTACCCGCGTAGTCCGCCGGGTCCACGAGCACCGTCACGCGCTCGTGGTTCTTGGCGGCGGCGCGCAGCATCGCCGGGCCGCCGACGTCGATGTTCTCGATCGCATCCTCGTAGCGGCAGCCGGGCTCGGCGATCGTCCGCGCAAACGGGTAGAGGTTGATGACGAGCAGATCGATGGGCGCAATGCCCTGCTCGCGCATCACGGCGTCGTCCGTGCCGGCGCGGCCGAGGAGGGCGCCGTGCACCTTCGGGTGCAGCGTCTTCACGCGCCCGTCCATGATCTCCGGGGATCCCGTGAGCTCGGCGACTTCGGTGACCGGCAGGCCCGCCGCGGCAATCGCGCGTGCCGTGCCGCCCGTCGAGATCAGCTCGAAGCCGGACGCGTGCAGCTCACGCGCGAGTTCGACGATGCCGGTCTTGTCGGAAACGGAGAGCAACGCCCGCCGGGCGCCAGGCCTCGCCATCGGCTCAGGAGGCCAGGCCGTACTCGCGCAGCTTCTTGCGCAGGGTGCCGCGGTTGATGCCGAGGATCGTCGCCGCGCGGCTCTGGTTGCCATCCGCGTAATCCATCACGGCCTGGAACAGCGGCAGCTCGACCTCGCGCATCACGAGATCGTACAGGCGGCCCGGGCGATGGCCATTGAGGCTGTCGAAGTAGGTGCTGAGGGCCTGCTCGGTGTGGTCGCGCAGCGGGATGTCGCGGGAGTGTCCGTTGACGGGACGGTAAAGGTGCGGGCGGCGCGATGTGAGCGCCCTGTGCTTCGCGGTCATTGCCAACTGGTCCCCGATTTCCCCGTCTTTGTCGGTCAGGCCGCCCGTGCATTGCTGCCGATCAGTCCTGACAGGAATGCGCGGGTGAGCCCCAACTGCTCCTTCGCGCATTCCGTCGTCAACAGCCCGGCTGGCAAGTGTCCGACCTCCGGGTGGAGACGGCAATACCAACCGAGATGCTTGCGCGCCACGCGGACCCCTTTCATCTCGCCGTAGAACGAGTAAAGGGCCTCGAGGTGCGAAAGCATGATACCACGGACCTCTTCGAGCGAAGCCGGCGCAGAAACTTTTCCGGCGAGTCCCGCGCGGATTTCCCGGAAGATCCAGGGCCGGCCTTGCGCTGCGCGGCCGATCATCACGCCGTCGGCGCCGCTTGTTTCCAGCGCCTTCAAGGCCTTGGCGGCACAATCGATGTCGCCATTCACGAAGACAGGCAGGCGCACGGCCTGCTTGACGGCAGCGACCGTTTCGTATTCGGCCTCGCCCGCGAAAAAGTCGGCGCGGGTGCGGCCATGCACGGCGAGACCCGCGATGCCTTCGCCTTCGGCGATGCGCGCGATTCCGACTGCATTCCGATTCTCGCGGTCCCAGCCGGTCCGCATCTTGAGCGTGACCGGCACGCCTGCGGCCGCGACGACGGCGCCGAGGATTCGTCCGACCAGCGATTCATCGCGCATGAGCGCGGAGCCCGCGGCACGATTGCAGACCTTCTTGGCGGGGCAGCCGAAGTTGATGTCGATGACCTGGGCGCCGAGCTCGACGTTCATGCGCGCGGCCTCGGACATCATGTCGGGATCGTAGCCGGCGATCTGCACGATGCGCGGCTCGGGCTCGTCGCGGTGGTCGAGGCGGTGGCGCGACTTCCCCGTGTTCCAGAGGCGCACGTCGGACGTGACCATCTCGGACGCCGCGATGCCCGCGCCCATGCTCCGGCAGAGCTTGCGAAACGGCAGGTCCGTGACGCCCGCCATCGGCGCGAGCGCGAGCGGCGCCGCGATCTCGTAGGGGCCTATTTTCATTGCTGCGCGGTCTTGAGCGCGTTCGCGCAGCGCACGCCGCCCTGGGCGGGCAGGCAGACGTCGAGCTCGAAGCCGACGGCTTCGGCGCCGGGATCGACGATGCGGATCAGGGCATCGGCGCGCTGGCCCGGCTCCAGGAGCCCGGTGCCGCCCGCGCCCGGCAGGTAGTCGGCGGGCGCGATGTCGAGCGTGCCGAGCGTGCCGCCGAACCGGTCCTGCAAGGACAGCCGCAGGAACGGGAAGGGCTGCGCATAGGACGCGCGGTTGACGATGCTGGCGCGCAGCATCAGGCGATTCGCCTCGTTCGGGTCGCTGGCCGCGCCCAGCTGACGCAGTTCGTAGGCCGTGAGATCCGTGGGTGCGAGCACTGACAGGCCGAGGAAAGCGTAGGTGCGCGCGACCGCGGCGCCCCAGGTCGGGCTGCGCACCAGGTCGTTGCGCTCGCTGTGGAGCACCTGCAGCACGAAGAGCAGGGCGAGCACGGCGACGCCCGCGACCCAGGGCCAGCGTTGCGACAGGAATCCGTCCGAGGCATCCACCGGCTCGAACTCCCGCGCCGCGGTCTCGCGTGCCGAGGCTTCCTCCGCGAGGCGGCGCCGCATCTCGTCGGGAATCAGGATGCGGGGCGCAGTCAGGTTCGCCGCCGCGGGCGTGGGCGGGACCACAGGCAACGGCGCCTCAATCGGCCCGAGTGTCTCGAGCACGATCGACTCGCCTTCCTCTTCGACGTCCTCGTCCCGTTCGTCGAGCACGAGGATCGGGTGCTCGTCGGTGCTGTCGAGGTCGTGTGCGGGTTCGGCGTCGTCGGGTTCGGCGGCAACCTCCGCCGGTTCGAAGCGCTGGAGCGCGGCATCCTCGACGACGAACAGGCGATCGAGGTCGGCAGCGCTGCCGTGAAACTCCATGGCGCGCGCTTCGTCGTCGGGTTCTTCGTCCGACCCGGCTTCGGCAGGCTCGGCGGGCGGCAGGTCGGGAACGGCGGCGAGCTCGACGGGCGCGGACAACTCGATGTTCTCGTTGCCCGGCAACTCCTCGACGGTCATCGAATCGTCGGGCGAGGGCGTATCGCCCGCCGGCGCCGGCCGGAAAGGCTGTTCGCTCAGGTTCTCGAGCGCGTTGAAGCTCGTCGCGCAGACGCCGCAGCGCACGTCGCCCTGCGCGAAGCGCAGCGCCTCGGCGGTGACGCGAAAGATCGTTGCGCAATCAGGGCACTGGGTATACACGCCTACTCCGCGCGGCGACGGCCTGCGAGCAGGGTCCAGCCCTCGCGCTCCGCCGCCGGGCCGATATCAAACCACGGCCGATAGGCCTGCGCTACCTCGGCCGCCTGCCGCTCGAGCAGGCCCGCGAGCACGAGGTCGCCGCCCGTGCGCGCCATCGGCGCGAGGCGCGGCGCGAGTTCGACGAGCGGGCCCGCGAGGATGTTCGCGAGCACGATGTCGAAGGGGCCGGCGATGCGCTCCGCGCGCTCGGCGACCGTGATTTTTCCACCCAGGCCGTTCTTGGCGGCGTTCTCCCGCGTCGCGATGAGCGCCTGCGGATCGATGTCGAAGGCGACGGCGGCTGAGGCGCCGAGCTTGAGCGCGGCGAGCGCGAGGATGCCGGAGCCGCTGCCGTAGTCGAGCACGCGCTCGCCGCCCTGCACGTGCGCGTCGAGCCATTCGAGGCAGAGTGCGGTCGTCGCGTGCGTGCCGGTGCCAAAGGCGAGTCCCGGGTCGAGCTCGAGGAGCGCGACCGCATGGCCTTCGGGCTGCTGGCCGGCGGGCACGACCCAGAGCCGCCGGCCGAACCGCATCGGCCGGAAGTCCTTGAGCCATTCGCGCTCCCAGGCGCGATCCTCGACATGTTCGACGGCGATGCGGGCGGGCGCGAGCCCGAGCACGGCCGCGATCGTCGCGGCCGTGAGATCCGGATCCACGGACTCGGTGAACAGCGCGCGCAGGCGCACGGACTGCCAGAGCGGCGTCTCGCCGGGCCCGGGCTCGAGCAGCGGCTCATCGCCCGCGTCGAACAGCGAAACCGCGATGGCGCCGAGACGGACGCAGGCGTCCTCGATGCGCTCGAGTTCCGCGCCGGGAAGCTCGATGACGAGCTGGTGGAAAGGCATCGGCCTACTTCAGGCCGAGGCGCCGCTCGAGGTAGTGAATGTCGAGCCCGCCCTGGCGGAAGGCGGAGTGGCCGAAGATTTCCTGGTGCAGCGGCGCATTCGTCTTGATGCCCTCGACCACCATTTCGGAGAGGGCGTTCCGCATCCGTGCGATCGCGGTGTCGCGCGTCTCGCCGTAGGAAATGAGCTTCGCGATCAGCGAGTCATAGAAAGGCGGCACGGAGTAGCCGGAGTAAAGATGGCTGTCGACGCGGATCCCCGGTCCGCCGGGCGCGTGCCAGAGGCGCACGGGGCCGGGCGAGGGCGCGAAGGACTTCGGGTCCTCGGCGTTGATGCGGCATTCCATCGACCAGCCGCGCAGCACGATGTCCTCCTGCTTGAAGGGCAACGGCTCGCCGGCGGCGATGCGCAGCTGCATCTTGACGATGTCCACGCCGGTCACGAGCTCGGTGACCGGGTGCTCGACCTGCACGCGCGTGTTCATCTCGATGAAGTAGAAGTTGCCGTCCTCGTAGAGGAACTCGAGCGTGCCGGCGCTGCGATAGTTGACCGCCGTGCAGGCGGCGACGAGCTTCTCGGTCATCTCGGCGCGCTGCCGGGCCGTGATGCCGGGGGCCGGGGACTCCTCGATGATCTTCTGGCGCCGGCGCTGCATCGAGCAGTCGCGCTCGCCGAGGCAGACGACGCTGCCGTAGTTGTCGCCGAGCATCTGGAACTCGATGTGGCGCGGCTTCTCGAGGAATTTCTCCATGTAGACCATGTCGTTGCCGAAGGCCGCGAGGGCCTCGGTCTTGGCGACATTGATCGCGTTCACGAGCGTCGCATCGCTGTGCACGACCCGCATGCCGCGCCCGCCGCCGCCGCCGGAGGCCTTGATGATCACGGGATAGCCGATGCTGCGGGCCATCCGGAAGCATTCGTCCTGGTCCTCGGGCAGCGGCCCGTCGGAGCCGGGCACGCAGGGCACGCCGTGCGCCTTCATCGCGCGGATCGCGGAGACCTTGTCGCCCATCTGGCGGATCGTCTCGCTCTTCGGCCCGATGAAGACGAAGCCGCTGTTCTCGACGCGCTCGGCGAAGTCGGCGTTCTCGGACAGGAAGCCGTAGCCCGGGTGAATGCCGACCGCGTCGGTCACCTCGGCGGCGCTGATGATCGCCGGCATGTTGAGGTAGCTGTCGCGGGAGGCCGGCGGACCGATGCAGACGGTCTCGTCGGCGAGCAGCACGTGCTTCAGGTTCTGGTCGGCCGTCGAATGCACGGCAACCGTCTTGATGCCGAGCTCGCGGCAGGCGCGCAGGATGCGAAGCGCGATCTCGCCGCGGTTGGCGATGACAATCTTGTCCAGCATCCCGCTTACTCGATCGCGAAGAGCGGCTGGCCGAACTCGACCGGTTCGCCGTTCTTGGCGAGCACGGCGACGACCTTGCCGGCGCGCTCGCTCTCGATCTGGTTCATCATCTTCATCGCCTCGATGATGCAGAGCACCTGGCCGACGCGGACCTCCTCGCCGACCTCGACGAAGGACTTCGCGCCCGGCGCCGGCGAGGCGTAGAACGTGCCGACCATCGGCGCCGTCACGAGGTTCTCGTCACGCGCAGCCGGCGCTGCTGCGGGCGCCGCGGCCTGCGCGGCCGGGGCGGGGCCGCCGCCGGGGCAGCGGCCGGGGCCGCCGCGTACTGGGTCACGACCGGGGCGCTGTGCATCACGCGCGCGATGCGGACCGACTCCTCGCCCTCGGTGATCTCGATCTCGGCGAGGCCCGACTCCTCGAGGAGTTCGATGAGTTTCTTGATCTTGCGTATATCCATCACGTTCCCCCGGAAGGACGTTCGAGGCGGTCGAGCGCCGCCGCAAGCGCGAGCTCGTAGCCCTGCGCGCCAAGTCCGACGATGCTGCCCACCGCGATGTCCGAAAAATAAGAGTGCTGCCGGAACGGCTCCCGCGCGTGCACGTTGGACAGGTGCACCTCGATGAAGGGCACGGCGACCGCGAGCAGGGCGTCCCGCAAGGCGATGCTCGTGTGGGTGAAGGCGCCCGGGTTCACGATCGCGAAGTCCATGGGCGAGGTCGCGAGCGCCTGGACCCGGTCAACCAGCTCGTGCTCGGCATTGCTCTGGAAGCTCTCGAGCGTCGCCCCCCGCTTCGTCGCGAGCAGCCGCAGCCGCTCCTCGATCGCCGGCAGGGTCACGTCGCCGTACCAGCCGGGCTCCCGGCGGCCGAGCAGGTTCAGGTTGGGTCCATTGATGAGCAGGATCCGGGCCATGGGGCGCCATTCAACTGGACTATGCAGCGATTGTCCAGAAAAAGCGTCGATTGGGGGTCGAACTGCAGCGATCTAGCGCCCAGCTAGCCGATTTTCGGGATCTCTGCCTTGATCCGGGCCTGGGCGGTCTTGAGATCGATCTGGCCGGCGTCCAGGGCCTCGACGATCGACAGGATGAAGTCGGCCTGCGGCCGATGCAACTCGCCCAGGTGCATGGTGACGATGCGGCCCTGCTTGTCGATGAAGGCCGTGAACGGAAGGCCGAGCGACTCCATCCCGAAGGCACGGGCCGCGTCGAGCCCGTCCTCTTCACCGATCAGCACCGTGTAATCGATCGGGGTCTTCTCCAGGTAGGTCAGGACATCTTCGCGAAAATCGATCGCGATGCCGATCAGGGCGATCTGCGGATGAGCGCCGTCCGTCGCGAGCTGGTTCAGCATCGGGATTTCACGGCGGCAGGGCGCGCACCAGGTCGCCCAGAAATTGATGACCTGCGGACGGCCGTTCCACTCGGAGAGGCTGCGCAGCTTGCCGTCGCGGTCGGCGAGCGTCACATCGGGCCGCCGGTCGGGGATGACGGCAGCAGGCGCCGCCGGCACCGTCGGCATGGCGGGCTTTTCGACCGGCGCCGGCACAAGCCAGGCACGGCTCGCGTAGTAAGCGCCGATGCCTGCGGCCAATGCGAGGAGAAAGACGAGAACCCAGCGGCCGCCGCGCGTCATTTCAGCATTCGCGCGCGAAACGAGCGAGATGCGAGCGGAAAGCGTCCGCTTTCACGAAACCGACGAGACGGAATGCGCGGCACTCGCCGCCGTGCGCGCCGAAGAATGCGGTGGTGGGCGGACCGTAAACGCCGAAGCGGCGAAACAGCGCCTGGTCCGCCTCGTTGCTCGCCGTCACGTCCGCCTTGAGCAGCACGAAGCCGGCGAGATCCTCCTGAACCTCGGGCAGGGAGAAGGTGTACTTCTCCATCTCCTTGCAGGAGACGCACCAGTCCGCATAGAAATCGAGCATCGCGGGCTTGCCGGCTGCCTGGGCGGCCGCGAGTTCCCGGTCGAGGTCCTCGACCGAAGCGATCTTTCGGAAAGGCAGCGTTTCTGCCCCCGCGGCCGGCCTCGCGCCGGCGAGCCCGGGCAAGCTCGCACCGCGCAGCGGCTGGAACGGGTCCTGCCCGCCGGCCGCCGCGCCGACCAGCATGAGGATTCCCCAGACGATCGCTGCGAGTCCGAAGCCGCGCGCGACGAGCCGCCCGAATCGCCGCTCGGGCTCGCGCGCCCGAATCCGCCGAAGTAGTAGCCGCCCACGA
The DNA here is from genome assembly GCA_963747035.1 of uncultured Gammaproteobacteria bacterium. Taxonomy (GTDB): domain Bacteria; phylum Pseudomonadota; class Gammaproteobacteria; order Steroidobacterales; family Steroidobacteraceae; genus SCUD01. The sequence continues at coordinate 75,056 of CAVVDL010000012.1, read as the reverse complement.
TGACGAGCAGTGCCCAGAGTGCGAGCGTCAAGGTGCCCGGCAGGACACGCGACAGCATCCACACGGCGACGCCGAGGAACAGGACGCCAAACAGCGCCTTGATCGTCGTCATCCAGGGACCCGCATGGGGCAGGAAGCGGCCGCCGCCAGCGCCGACGACGAGCAGCGGGGATCCCATGCCGATGGCCATGGCGAAGAGTGCGATCGCGCCGCGCAGGATCTCGCCCTTCTGGCCGATCACGGCCAGCGCCGCGACCATCGGCGGCGCGACACAGGCGCTGACGACCAGCGCCGACAGCACGCCCATGATCGCCGTGCCGGCGAAGGTCCCCGATCGCTGTCGGCCGGAGGCGCCCGCGAGCCGCGTCTCGAGTGCCGATGGAATCTTGAGGTCGTAGAGGCCGAACATCGCGAGCGCGAGAACGACGAACAGCGCGGCGAAGGAGATGATGATCCAGGGCTGCTGGAAGAACGCCTGCGCCTGCTGTCCGGCGGCCGCGAAAGCCGCGCCAGCGATCGCATAGGTCAGGGCCATGCCGAGCACATAGACGACGGAGAGCAGGAAAGACCGCGCCGGCGTCGCCGATTCGCCTTGCCCGGCGATGATCCCGGACAGGATCGGGATCATCGGCAGGACGCAGGGCGTGAACGCGAGCACGAGCCCCCAGCCGAAGAACTTCAGGATGACCGCGAAGAGGCTGCCGCCCGTGATGAGGTCCGCGAGGCTGTCCTGTTCCGACACCATCGCTGTCCCGCCGCCGGGCGGATCGGCGCCGGGCGCAGGTGTCCCGGCCGCCGGCAGCTGCACCGAGACCGTCTTCGTGACCGGCGGGTAGCAGAGGCCCGCATCGGCACAGCCCTGGTAGCTGACGGTGATCTCGATGGGCGCAGTGACGTCCGGGAGGCGCGCGACCGGCACGGTCGCGCTCAGGAAGTCGTAGTACACCTCGACGTCGCCGAAGAACTCGTCTGTCTTCTTGTGGCCGTCCGGCATCGCGAGCGCGCCGAGCGTGAAGCCCGCGGTCGCCGTTTTTACGGAGACCCGGTGGCGGTAGAGGTAGTAGCCGGGCGCGATCTGCCAGTCGAGCCTCAGGCGATCGCCACCATCCGCACTGGCGCCGAAGACGAAGGCCTTGTCCACGTGGAGGAACTGGTCCTCGTTGGAGGCCGGTCCCAGCAAGCCCTGCGCGGCGGCGCTGCCTGAGATGGCGAGCGCAAAAGAGGCGAGCACCGTCTTGAATTTCGTCATAGCGGGCAAGAGGTTAGCCGCCTGTCGCCGGCTTGTCGCGACGGCCTGCCCGATTTCGCGCATCGGCGCTGCCCAGGGGATCGCCCGCAGAATGCCATATAGCCCTTGTATTTCAATCAGTTACCTTTCTTTATCACTCGGCGCTCGACAGTGCTTGAATTTGGAACTTTGGGCCCTATCATTAGCACCCGACCGGGGAGAGTGCTAACCGCCAGAGCGGAGCTTTCCTGGGCACTAAACAACCGATTTTCCAAGGAGTGTTGAACCATGAAGATCCGTCCGCTTCATGATCGTGTGATCGTCAAGCGCGAAGACGAAGAGCGCAAATCACCCGGCGGCATCGTGATCCCTGACACCGCTGCCGAGAAGCCCATCCGCGGCAAGATCGTCGCAGTCGGCAAGGGCAAGATTCTCGAGAACGGGAGCATCCGTCCGCTAGACCTCAAGGTCGGCGACAAGATCCTGTTCGGCAAGTACGGCGGAACCGAAGTCAAGGTCGACGGCGACGAGCTCCTCGTGATGCGCGAGGAAGACGTCATGGCCGTCATCGAAAAGTAATCCAGAGGACATCGCAAACATGGCAGCCAAGGAAGTCAGATTTTCAGACGACGCGCGCACCCGCATGGTCCGCGGCGTCAACCTGCTCGCGAACGCCGTCAAGGCGACGCTGGGCCCGAAGGGTCGCAACGCCGTGCTCGAGAAGAGCTTCGGCGCGCCGACCATCACCAAGGACGGCGTTTCAGTCGCCAAGGAAATCGAACTGAAGGACAAGTTCGAGAACATGGGCGCGCAGATGGTCAAGGAAGTCGCCTCGTCGACCTCCGATGAAGCCGGCGACGGCACGACCACCGCGACCGCTGCTCGCGCAGGCGATCATCCGCGAAGGCATGAAGGCCGTCGCGTCGGGCATCAACCCGATGGACGTCAAGCGCGGCGTCGACCTGGCCGTGACGCCGCGGTCGAGGAGCTCAAGAAGCTCTCCAAGCCCTGCAAGGACTCGAAGGCCATTGCCCAGGTCGGCACGATCTCGGCGAACAGCGACGAGGCGATCGGCAGGAAGATTGCCGACGCGATGGAAAAGGTCGGCAAGGAAGGCGTGATCACGGTCGAGGAAGGCTCGGGTCTCGAGAACGAACTCGAGGTCGTCGAGGGCATGCAGTTCGACCGCGGCTACCTGTCGCCGTATTTCATCAACAGCGCGCAGAACCAGACCAGCGAGCTCGAAGGCCCGTACGTCCTGCTGTACGACAAGAAGATCTCGAACATCCGCGAGATGCTGCCGCTGCTCGAGAGCATCGCGAAGGCCGGCAAGCCGCTGCTCGTGATCGCCGAAGACGTCGAGGGCGAGGCGCTCGCGACGCTCGTGGTCAACACCATCCGCGGCATCGTGAAGGTCTGCGCCGTCAAGGCGCCGGGCTTCGGCGACCGTCGCAAGGAAATGCTGAAGGACATCGCGATCCTGACGGGCGGCACCGTGATTGCCGAGGAAGTGGGCCTGTCGCTCGAGAAGGCGACGCTCAATGACCTCGGCAAGGCCAAGAAGATCGTCGCCGACAAGGAAAACACGACGATCATCGACGGCGCCGGCAAGCCGGGCGACATCAAGGGCCGGATCGAGCAGATCCGCCGCCAGGTCGAGGAGGCCACCTCCGACTACGACAAGGAGAAGCTGCAGGAGCGCGTTGCGAAGCTCTCAGGCGGCGTCGCCGTGATCAAGGTCGGTGCGGCCACCGAGATCGAGATGAAGGAGAAGAAGGCCCGTCTCGAGGACGCGCTGCACGCCACGCGTGCGGCAGTCGAGGAGGGCGTGGTTCCGGGTGGTGGCGTTGCGCTGGTCCGGGTGCAGAAGTCGCTCGACAAGCTCACGGTGCCAACGAGGACCAGAACGTCGGCATTCGCATCCTGTCGCGCGCGATCGAAGAGCCGCTGCGCCAGATCGTGCAGAACGCCGGTGAAGACGGCTCGGTCGTGCTCGCCAAGGTCCGCGAGGGCAAGGGCAGCTTCGGCTACAACGCCGCGACCGGCGAGTACGGCGACATGATCGACATGGGCATCCTGGATCCGACCAAGGTCACGCGCCTGGCGCTCCAGAATGCGGCATCCGTCGCCGGTCTCCTGCTGACGACCGAAGTGATGGTGGCCGACGCTCCGAAGGAGGAGCACGACCATCCGTCGCCGGGCGGCGGCATGGGCGGCATGGGTGGCATGGACATGTAAAGCCGCCAGGCTTTACGGCTCGAATGAAAGGCCCGGGAGGCGACTCCCGGGCCTTTTTTGTTACGGGGCGACGCGACGACGGGCCTTGAGCAGCACGGCCACCGGCTCGGGCCGGCCGTTCCAGTAGTCGAGCCGCACGCGTCCATCCGGGAGCTGACTCACCGTCGCGGGAATCGAGCTGAACGTGCAGTACCAGCCCGACGGCAGCACGACGGCGTTGCGCGGCCTGCCGAGGCTGCGGTCGAACACCAGCTCGTCGCCGTCCAGCCCGTAGCTGACCGGCGCGGTATAGGTCTCGGCGATCCGGAGCCGCAGCGACTGTCCCGATTGCACGGGGGTGAAGGGAATCACGACGACGCGCGCGTCGGGGTCGACGGGCTCGCCGGCATTGATCCCGAGCGCGGCCATCTCGGCTCCGCTCATCTCCTTCGCCTCCAGTGGCTCGCCGGTATCGAGAATGCTCGCCGACGGATGGCTGGCCGTGCTGCCCTTGCGCACGACGTTGGCGTAGCCGTTGATGCCCGGACGCGACTCGGTGTAGTCGTGATAGAGCGCGAACGAGTGCGACTCAGGCTGTTGCAGGAAGTAGACGATGTCGCGATCCTGATGCGCGCGCTCGGAGAGGCGATCCTCCTCGGTCTCGCCTTCGAATGGCGATTCCCAGCTGCGCTGCTTGCCGGCAACCTTCGGCGCTGCCGCTGCTCCGGTCCGCGCGCCTTTGGCCGCGCGGAGCACCAACGGTGCCTCGCCTTCGGTGCCGTTCACGAAGCTGATGCCGATTCGGCCATCCGCTTCGGTGATGATCTGCGAAGGCACCGTCAGTCCGACGACTTCGTAGCCCGCGGGCAGCACGACCTTGTTCCGACGTATGCCGAGTGGCCGGTCGAACACGATCGCCTTGCCGTCGACGTAGTAGCTCTTCCGGTCCTCGTAGGTCTTGAGGATGATGAGGCGTCCCTGGCCATTCGTCGGCACGGGGCGCGCCAGCGTCACCTTGATGTAGTCGGTGTCGAGGTCGGCGTCAGGCATCAAGGGATCCTTGCGTGCGTCGGCGCCGCTGACGACCTCGAAGTGCAGCGGCTTGCCGGTCATCGCGTCGAGCACGGCCTCGTCGCTCGCGGCGCTGCCCTTTCGGATGGGGTTGTAGAACGTCCGGGCGCCGGCGGTGGTGGCGGTGACCTCGTAGGTGATCCTGAACTTGCCGCTGTCGGGCGCGAGCAGCTCGTAGCGCGTGTATTCGTCCGCTTCGGTCTGGGTCGCGGCGGCCGGGAAGTAAATGCCGTCTTCGGGCGGCTTGACGACAGATGCGCCCGTGGGGACGCAGGAGGCCAGCGTCAACGAGGAGGCCGACCGCTGAGGCGCGTGCGAGAGCGAGGTTCATGAGTCGCATCTCCCCGGCATCGCTCATTCCGGCATCGCTGGGCCTCTGCCGGCAGGAACAGCGCCGGGTCCACCATCGTGCCGTTCAGCGTCACGCCGAAGTGCAGGTGCGCGCCGGTGACGCGACCCGTGGCGCCGACGGCGCCGATCGTCTCGCCCGCGGCGACGCCCTGGCCCGGCTTCACGTCGATGCGGCTCAGGTGGCAGTACATCGTGACGAGCCCCGAGCCGTGGTTGAGGATGACCGTGTTCCCGTTGAAGAAGTAGTCGCCGACGTCGGCGACAGTCCCCGACGCGGCGGCCTCGATCGGCGTGCCGGTCGCGGCAGCGATGTCCATCCCGGTGTGCGGGCTGCGCGCCTGGCCGTTGAAGTAGCGGCGAAGACCGTAGGAGCTCGAGCGCGGTCCGGGCACCGGCGGCAGCAGGCGGAGCGACGCAGGCGGCCGATCCGTAAACGTCCTGAGGGCCGCGCGGATCTTCTGCTTCTCGCCCTCAACGCGCTCGAGGTCGCGCTTCGAGAGATCGACCTGTCCCGGCGCCACCGTGAGCTTCTGGACGTCGTAGGTCTTCGCGGCAACGTCGAATCCGAGGCGCTGCGACTTGCCGCCCTGGCCGACGACGAGCTCCCGGCGCCCCGGCTTCGTGTCGAGCGGAATGCCGACGACCGCGAGCCAGCGCCCGTCCTCGCGCAGCACCATGACGCGGGCGCCGTCGAGTGTCGCGACCGGACGGGCGTCGGCGGGCGCGTCGATCGGAATCGTCACGACGCCGCCCGGCACGGCGGACGTCCGCGGCAGCGCATCGCCCGCGTCCGCCGCCCAGGCGCAAGCGGCCGGAAGGAGCGCGGCGGCGATCGCGATCGCGTCGGCGCGATTCACCGCATTTCGGTCGCGACGATGACGCCCGCTTTCTCGAGGCGCTCGAGATCGGCCGCGACCGCGGCGCGATCCACGCCCGGCTGGCGCGCGAGTGCGTCGTCCACGGAGAACATGCGCTGCTTCAGCATCCACTCGATCGTCGGGTAGGTCGCACCGACCGGGATCTCGCCGCCCTCGAAGGCGACCGCATAGCCGCCGTCACGGCGCAAGACCTGCGCGCGGCGCGCGACGGAGTACCAGGCAGGCCGGCGCTGCGCCGGCAGTTCGTACTCGGCGGGCGGGCGCGCGAGGTCGCGCTGGAGATTCGTCACGTCGACGGCAAAGGCCGGCGAGGTCATCACCGCGCGGATGCGGTCCGCGAGCTTCGAGAGCCGCTCGCGCAGCTGCGGCTCGGAGCGCGCATCGGGCAGGTAGGCGCGGAACTCGCTTTCGCGTGACAGCGCGTTCTCGAGCAGCTTGAACACCGAAAGGCCCGTGGCCGGCGAGACCCCGAAGGTCACGTGCAACGATGCCTGCTGCGCCTGTCAGGGCATCGTGGTACTGGCCGCGCGGCAGGTAGAGGATGTCGCCCGGCTTCATGTGCGCCTCGAACAGGAGCTTGCCGCGCGTGTCGGTGAGCCACTTCTCCCACTCGTCGCCCGGCGGCACCGGGTTGACCGGCGCGTCGGCCCGGGATTCATAGACACGCCACGTCTTTTCACCCTCGGCCTGCACGGCAAAGACGTCGTGCAGGTCGAAATGGGTCTGGAACGCCTGGATGCCCTTGAATGAGCAATACACGTTCGCGACGACGCGCGAGGCGAACTCGCGCTCGAGCAGGGCGGCGACCGCGCCGACTTCCGGGCACACGCGGTGGAACTGGTTTGCGACGAGGCTCGCGCCGAGCCCCATGAGCGCCTTCAGCTTCGCCGGGTTGACCGGGGCGTTCGCGCCGGGCCGCAGGTCCTCGGTGTCGCAGTAATTCTCGCGCAGCGCCGCGCGGCTCTTGAAATAGACCTTGAGCGATTCCTCGTTCCAGTACGGCGTGAGCGCGAGCACTTCGTTGAAGCGCTTCCAGGGCAGGAGTGCCGCTCCCGCGCCATTTCGCCCGATATGCAGCGGGCGCTGGCCGAAGACCTGGGAGCGGAACGTGCCCGCATCGAACGGCGCGAGAAATTCCGCGAATTCCATGGCGCCCGGACGTTACCATTGGCCATCCGCTCCTGTCGAGGAAGACTCCCGGATGCAGGCGATGCAAGGCGACTGGCTGCCGGCGCGCGCGGCCCTGCACCCCACGGGCCTCTATTTCTCGCTGCGCGAGATCCGGCCCTCGGAACTGCAGGATCCCTTCATGCAGGAGACGATCGCGCGCATCCCCGCGCGCGAGTCAGTGGTGCAGATCGCGCGCGAGGACCTCGGCAAGGGATCTGCGGGAACCTCGCCCGCCGGCATCATCTTCCACGTCTCGCGCTGCGGCTCGACGCTCGTCTCGCAACTCCTCAAGCAGCATGTCGGCGTCGTCGTCTATGCCGAACCTCTGCCGGTCAACGAGATCCTGCTGCCGCCGCACAAGTGGTCGCGATCGGATCTCGTCGCCGCGCTGCGTTCGCTCGGGGCCGCGTTTGCGGGCCATGCGCGCAAGCCCTACGTGCTGAAGCTCACGAGCTGGAACACGCTCCTGGCCGACCTCGTCGCCGAGGCGTTCCCGACCACGCCCTGGGTGCTGTGCCTGCGCGATCCCGCCGAAGTCGGCGTGTCGCTGCTTGGCCAGCCCGCCGGCTGGATCTGGGACGCGGAGGGTCCCAGCGCGCCGTTCCAGAAGTACATCGATCCCGAAGGCGCCTCGCGCTCGCGCGAGGAATACGTCGCGCGGCTCTTTGGCGCCTTCTGCGAAGCGGCGAGCCGCCTCGACCCCGCGCGCGGCCGGCTGGTGGATTACGAATCACTGCCGGCGGCCGTGTGGGACGTCGTCGCGCCACACTTCGGGCTGCCCGATCGATGCGACCCTGCGCGCGCGCATGCAGGAGACCGCCACCATGAACTCGAAGGCGCCGGTCGGGCGGCCGGCGAAGTTCGCGGGTGACGCCGCGGACAAGCAAGCCGCGGCGAGCGACGAACTGCGGCGCGCAATCGAAGCCTACGCCCGGCCGGCCTTGAACCGGCTCAATGCCCTATACGCTGGAGAACACGCATGAGAATTGCAGCATTGGCCCTGGTCCTCCTGTCGCTTGCCGTCCCGTACGCGCATGCCGAAGCACCCGCCACCGAAGGCCAGAAGGCCATCCTCGTGACCGGCGCGAGCACGGGCATCGGCCGCAAGATCACGGATCGCCTCGCGGCCGACGGCTACTTCGTCTACGCCGGCGCGCGCAAGGACGCCGACATCGCGGCGCTCAACGCCATCAAGAACGTGCAGGCGATGCGCCTCGACGTCACGAAGCCCGACGAAATCGCTGCCGCTGTCGCGACCGTGACGCAGGGCGGGCGCGGGCTGTGGGGACTCGTCAACAACGCCGGCGTGGCGGTTGCAGGGCCGTTCGCGGACCTGAAAGACGAGGACTTCGACTTCGTGATGAACGTGAACGCCTACGGTCCATTCCGCATGACCAAGGCTTTCCTGCCGCTCATCGCCGCCTCGAAGGGGCGGATCGTGACGATCAGCTCGATCTCGGGGATCCTCTCGTCCGGCAACCTCGGCGTGTACAGCATGAGCAAGCACGCGGTGGAGGCGTTCGGTGACTCGCTCGCCGCCCAGGTAGAGCCGCTCGGCGTTGCCGTCAGCCTCATCGAGCCGGGCAATTACAACTCGCAGATCGGTGTCTCGGCGGTCGCTCGCACGGGAGGCGACCCGAAGCTCGCCGATCGCTCGCGCTACAAGGAACCGGACGAGGTCGCGCTGGCCGTCGAGCAGGCGCTTTTCGAGCCGGTGCCGAAGCGCCGCTACATGGTCGTGCCCGACCAGCACGAGGCGGAGATCACGATTCGCAAGGCTATCCAGGAGCTCGTGCAGCTCAACGAGGGCCAGGACCATACCTACAGCCGCGAAGCGCTCATCGGCATGCTGGACGAGGCGCTGAAGACGGCGCGGCCTGCTACGACTGCCGCCCCTACGACCGCGGCTCCCGCACCCCCGCCGTGAAAGCCGATTGAGCGAGAGCCCCGCAGGCCTGCCGGCTGGCGTTGCGGCCGCGCGTCCGGCGGTCTTCGCGGCAAGCCGCTTTGTCGCCGAAGCCGCGGAGCGGGATCCCGGCCTGCTCCCGGGGCTCGCGGGGACGGGCGAGCTCGAACGCGCGCGGCGCGCCGGCGAAATCGCCGCGCTCGCGGCGGGGATCGCCGGCCCCGACGAGGCGGCTTTCATGGATGCGCTGCGCCGGCTGCGACGCCGCGAGCTCGTGCGCATCGCCTGGCGCGACCTCGCCGGCCTTGCACCGCTCGACGAGACCCTGCGCGAGCTGTCCGCGCTTGCGGACGCCGCGATCGTCGCCGCGCTCGACTTCGCAAGGCGAAGCCTCGATGCGCGCTTCGGGACGCCGCGCTCGGCGAAAGGGGAGGCGCAGGAACTCCTCGTCGTCGGCATGGGCAAGCTCGGCGGAGGAGAGCTCAATTTCTCCTCCGACATCGACCTCATATTCCTCTTTCCCGAAGCGGGCGAGACGGACGGTGCCCGCGTCGTCTCGAACGAGGAATACTTCACGCGGCTCGGGCAGTCGCTGATCCGGCTGCTGGATGCGCGCACGGCCGAGGGGATCGTATTCCGCGTGGACATGCGGCTGCGCCCGCTCGGCGAGCCCGGGCCGCTCGCGATGAACTTCGGCGCGTTCGAGGACTACCTCCAGCAGCACGGCCGCGACTGGGAGCGCTATGCCTGGGTCAAGGCGCGTGCGATCACGGGCGCCGCGCGCTATCGCGCGCTGTATGACGAGGCCGTGCGGCCGTTCGTGTACCGCCGTTACCTGGATTTCGGCGTCTACGAGAGCCTGCGCGACATGAAGGCGATGATCGCCCGCGAGGTGGAGCGGCGCGAGCTTTCGGACAACGTCAAGCTCGGCCCGGGCGGCATCCGGGAAATCGAATTCATCGTCCAGTCGCAGCAGCTCATCCGCGGCGGCACGGAGCCCGCGTTGCAGACGGCCTCCTTGCTGGCCGCCTTGCCCCGGCTTGCGGGCGCAAAACTCCTGCCGGCGCAGACCGTCAGCGAGTTGCAGCAGGCCTACGCATTCCTGCGGCGCGTCGAGAACCGCCTGCAGATGGTGGACGACGCCCAGACCCATGCGCTGCCGGTCGATGAGACGGGTCGCCTGCGCCTCGCTCTCGCGATGGGTTTCCCGGGCTGGAACGACTTCGCGGCCGCGCTGGAGGCCGAGCGAGGGCGCGTCACGAGCCACTTCGGCAACGTGGTGCTGGGCCGCGGCAGTCCTCTGGAGCGCGGGACCGCCGCGCGCTTCGAGGCCCTGTGGGCCGACGAGCCGTCCGTCCTGCAGGTGGAGGAAGACCTCGGGGGCCTCGGCCTCGCCGATCCGGCCGCCGCGGCCCGCATGCTGCTCGAGCTCAGAAAGTCCGCCTACTTCCGGCGCCTCGACGAATTCGGGAGGCGCCGGCTTGCGACGCTGCTGCCGCGGATCCTCTCAGCCGTCGCAAGGATCGAGGAGCGGGCAGCGGGCGCAGGGCAGGTCGTGCTCACGCGGCTGCTTCGCATCATCGAGTCGATCGGCGGGCGAACGGCGTACCTTGCGCTCCTGAACGAAAATGCCCAGGCGCTCGAGCGGCTCGTCGAGATCTGCAACCTCGGCGATTACCTCGCGCGCCAGGTCGCCGCACATCCGCTCCTGCTGGACGAATTGCTCGATGCGCGCGTCGCCGAGTCCCTGCCGGACCGCGCGCAGTTCGCCGCCGAGCTCGCGGCCCGCCTCGAGCATGCGGGCAGCGACGAGGAACTGCGCGTGGATGCGCTGCGCCAGTTCCGCCGCGCCGCGACGTTTCGCGTCGCGATGCAGGACCTCACGGGCCGCCTGCCCCTGATGCAGGTGAGCGACCGGCTGACGGATGTCGCCGAACTGATCCTGGAGCAGGCGCTCGCGCTCGCCTGGCGGCACACCGCCACGCAATACGGCGAGCCGCGCTGCGAAGACGCAGAGGGACTCCGGACCGCACGTGTCGGGATCGCGGGCTACGGCAAGCTCGGCGGCATGGAACTCGGCTACGCCTCGGATCTCGACCTCGTGTTCCTGCATGATTCCGCCGGCGAGCGCCAGCAGACCGCCGGCCCGAAGGTCGTCGACAACGAAGTGTTCTTCCTGCGGCTCGCGCAGCGCCTCGTGCACCTCCTGACGGTCCACACGGCGGCCGGACGTCTCTACGAGGTGGACGTGCGCCTGCGGCCCTCGGGCAAGGGCGGCCTTGCGTTCACCCAGATCGGCGTCTTCGAAAATTACCAGCGGCGCGAGGCCTGGACCTGGGAACACCAGGCGCTGCTGCATTCCCGCTGGATCGCCGGGGACGCCGCCCTCGGCGCCGCCTTCGCAGGCATCCGCACGTCCGTGCTGATCGAGGCGGTCAAGCGCGAGACGCTGCGCGAGGAAATCGTCGCCATGCGCGAGCGCATGCGCGGCGAGCATGCGCGGCCGCGGGATGAGCTGTTCGACCTCAAGCAGGACCGCGGCGGCATCGCGGACATCGAGTTCCTCGCCCAGTACTGGGTCCTTGCGCACGTCGCCCAATACCCGCCGCTCGCGGAATTTCCCGATACCATCCGCCAGCTCGAGTCCGTCGGCTCCGCGGCGCTCGTGGATCACCGCGTGATTGACCGGCTGGTGGATGCGTACCGCGCGTACCGGCAGGCGGCGCACCACCTGTCGCTGGAGCAGCGCCCGGCCGTCGTGGACGCGCGGGAACATGCGGCGATCCGGTCGGAGGTCGCGGCCGTCTGGGAGCGCGTGATGGTCGCGGGCGAGGACCCGGCGCCCGTATAATCACGCGATGAGCGCCGAGAGCCACCTGCAACCGCCGAACGCGCGCGAACGCTACGACGTCACGACGGCGGACCTCCCGCTCGCCTGCCCGATGCCCTCGATGTCGCTCTGGAACAGCCACCCTCGCGTTTACCTCCCGATCGAGGCGACGGGCTTCGCGAAATGCCCGTATTGCAGCGCCGAGTACGTCCTCAAGCGCTGACTGACGATGCTTGAGCGGCTCGCAATCGACCGCGGCGCGATCCTCTTCGATCCCGAACGCGTCGCCATCCCGGGCGGGCTCCTGTTCGATCCCGCGCACTGGCACGCGCAGGGGGCGCTGACCGAGCAGTCGGGCGGGCGCGGCTCCATCCAGTTCATCGACAACGAGGACCACCGCTGGGTCATGCGCCACTACCTGCGCGGCGGCATGGCGGCGCGCTTCGCGCGTGACCGCTACCTCTGGCTCGGCGAGGAGCGCACGCGTTCGTTCCGCGAGCTTCGCCTGCTCGCGACGCTGCGTGAGCGCGGGCTTCCGGTGCCGGCGCCGATCGCGGCGCGTTACCGGCGCGGATTCCTGGCATACGGCGCGGAGCTCATCACCGAGCGTCTCGAGGGCGCCCGCCCGCTGTCCGAGATGCTGGCGGCCGGCCGGATGGACGACGCGCGCTGGGCCGCGATCGGGCGCTGTCTTCGCCATTTCCACGACGCCGGCGTGCAGCACGCCGACCTCAACGCGAGCAACATCATGCTCGGGGAGCATCGCGAGGTCTGGGTGCTCGACTTCGACCGCGGCCGGCTCCGGCAGCCCGGCTCATGGCGCGAGCGCGTGCTGAACCGCCTCGCGCGCAGCCTGGCCAAGATCAGCGGCGATGCGGGCGACTGGAAGGTCGGCTTCGCGCTCCTGCGCCTCGCGCACGATGCGTGAGGCGCGATGTACTACCTCTACAACGTACTGATCTACCTTGCCGCGCCCTTCGCCGTCCTCGTGCAGCTCTGGCGGGGCCTGCGTGATCCCACCTACCGCGGAAGCCTGCGCGAACGATTCGGCTTCGGGCCGACCATCGCCGGCCCGACGATCTGGATTCATGCGGTCTCGGTCGGCGAGGTGCAGGCCGCGCAGCCGCTCATCGCGCAGCTTCGCAAGCGCCACCCGGGCTACAAGATCCTGCTCACGACCGTGACGCCGACGGGGGCTGCGCGCGCGCGCCTGCTGTTCGGAGAGCAGGCGCTGCTGCGCTACGTGCCCTTCGACCTGCCGGGCTCGGTCAGGCGATTCTTCGACCGCGTGCAGCCGAAGCTCGCGATGATCCTCGAAACCGAGCTCTGGCCGAACCTGTACGGCGAGTGCGGCCGGCGCGGCGTGCCGCTCGTGCTCGCGAGCGCGCGCATCTCGCCGCGTTCGGTCGGCAAGTACCGCCGGCTCGTGCCGCTCTTTCGCAAGACGCTCTCGCACGGGATCCTGATCGCCGCGCAGAGCGAGTCGGACGCCGAACGCTTCCAGTCCATCGGCGCGGCGACGGGCCGCACCCACATCACCGGCAACATCAAGTTCGATTTCCAGCCGCCCGCCGGCATCGAGGCGCAGGGCAAGCGCTGGCGCGAGCGGTATGCCCCGGGCCGGCCCATCTGGGTGGCGGGCAGCACGCACGAAGGCGAGGAGACGATCGTGCTCGATGCGCACCGCCGCGTGATCGAGAAGTTCCCGGATGCGCTGCTCGTGCTCGTGCCGCGCCACCCGCAGCGCTTCGAGACCGTGCGCGACCTGCTCGCCAAGCGCCACGAACGCTCCGCCAACCGCTCCTCGGGCGCGGCGATCGCGCCGGCGACGAACGTGCTGCTCGGCGATTCGATGGGCGAACTCATGACCTTCTATGCCGCCGCCGACGTCGCCTTCGTCGCCGGAAGCCTCGTGCCGATCGGCGGGCACAACCTGCTGGAGCCTGCTTCCGTCGGATGCCCGGTGCTGACCGGGCCGCACAACTTCAATGGCGAGGAAATTGCCCAGCTCCTGATGGATGCCGGCGCCGCCTTCGTCGTGTCGGAGTCCGCGCAGCTCGCGCACGCGGTCATCGGCCTCCTCGAAGACAGCAGCCTGCGCCAGGTCATGGGCGCGGCCGGCAAGGCCGTGCTCGATGCGAACCGCGGCGCACTTGATCGCCTGCTGACTCTGGTCGATCCTCTGCTCGATTGAGGGAGAACACGGATTGAAGACGGACCTGCGCCTTGCGGCGCCCTATGCACCTGACGCCCTCGAGGCGCTCGTCGTCCAGTTCGGCTCGCCGCTGTTCGTGATCGACTGCGAGCTCCTGCGACGCCAGTACCACGCGCTCGCAAAGGCATTGCCCGGCGTCGACCTGCACTACGCGTTGAAGCCCTTGCCCGACCGGACCGTGGTCCAGGTGCTTGCGCGCGAGGGATCCTGGTTTGACCTCGCGACGAACGGCGAGGTGGACCTCGTCCGGGACGCCGGCATCCCGGCGAGCCGCTGCGTCCACACCCACCCGATCAAGCGCGGTTCGGACATCCGCCACGCGCTCGACTGCGGCGTCACGACCTTCGTCGTCGACAACGCCGAGGAGATCGCCAAGTTCGACGCCTGCCGCGCGCGGGTCCGCTTGCTGCTGCGCATCTCCTTCCGGAATCCCGACACGGTCATCGACCTGTCGCGCAAGTTCGGCTGCGACGCGGACGCGGCCGTCGGGCTGGTCGAGTACGCGGCCAAGCGCGGGATCAGGATCACGGGCTTCTCGTTCCACGCGGGTTCGCAGCTCGTCAAGCCGGACAAGTACGTCGAGGCGATCGACACCTGCGGCCGCCTGATCTCGGAGGCGCGGGCGCGCGGATTCGCGCTCGAAGTGCTCGACATCGGCGGCGGCTTCCCGATCGACTACCTGGAACCCGTGCCGGCGATAGAAGGCTATTGCGCCCCGATTCGCGCGGCGCTGGCGCGCCTGCCCGACGGCATACGCGTGATTGCCGAGCCCGGCCGGTTCATCTGCGGGCCGGCGGCCATCAGCCTCTCGACCGTGATGGGCCGCGCGCGGCGCGAGGGACGCTGGTGGTATTACCTCGACGACGGCATCTACGGCACGTTCAGTGGCCAGCTGTACGACAAGATGCGATTTCCGGTGGAACCGCTGTGCGGCACCGATCGACCGCGCGAGGCCTGCGTGATCTCGGGCCCGACCTGCGACAGCCTCGATGTCGTCGCGGAAGACCTGCCGATGCCCGTGCTCGAAATCGGCGAACGCCTGCTCGCGCGCCAGATCGGTGCTTACACGGTGGCCTGCGCGACCGACTTCAACTTCTTCCCGCGCGCCAAGGTCATCGCGGTCAATGTCGAGCCCGGAAAAACCTGAGCCGGCCTGCGGCTGCCGCGCGCGGCGGCGCGTGCTCACCGCCATTCTCGGCGCCGCGATCCTCGTGACGCGTCCGGCGCGCGCCCAGCTTCCGGCGGGGCGCCGGCTCGTCCTCGTGCACACGCATACGGGCGAGATCCTCGACACGGTGTTCGGGACGGCTGCGGGTTATCGGCCCGGCGAGCTCGGCCGGCTCGACTGGCTGCTCCGCGATTTCCGCACCGGCGACGTGCTGCCGCTCGATCCGCGCCTCTTCGATCTCCTTGCATCGCTCGCGGAAGCGGCCGGCCTCGAGCCGCGCTACCAGATCATCTCGGGCTACCGCTCGCCTGCGACGAACGCGATGCTCGTCGCAACCACCGACGGCGTGTCGTCGAAGAGCCTGCACATGGAAGGCAAGGCGATCGACGTGCGGCTCGAGGGCCTTGCGCTCGAGAAGCTGCGCGACCTCGCGCTCGCGAAGCGGCAGGCGGCGTGGGCTATTATCCCGACTCGGATTTCGTGCACCTCGATGTCGGTCGGGTGCGAAGCTGGTAGTGAACACATCCATCCACCGGCGCGTCGACGCCCTGCGGGAAGGGAAGGATCCGGCCTTCGTCGCGCGGCTCGCCTCCGGCTGGGCCGTGCTCGGGGAACGGCAGTTCCTGCCGGGGTATTGCCTGCTGTTGCCGGACCCGGTCGTGCCGACGCTGAACGCGCTCACGGGCGCGGAGCGCGCCGCTTTCCTCGCCGACATGGCCGCGCTCGGCGATGCGGTCCTTGCCGTCACGCACGCCGTGCGCATCAACTATGCGATCTACGGCAACCAGGATCCGGCGCTGCATGCGCACGTGATCCCGCGTTTTCATGACGAATCGCCGGAGCTTCGGCACGCGCAGCCCTGGGCTTACGACTGGGACGCTGCGCCCGCCTTCGACGCGGACCGCCATCGCGACCTGCGGGACCGCATTCACGCCGCACTCGGAAAATCCACATGAGCGGGGCCCGCATGAACTTCGTCTATTCGCCCCTGCATGCCCGCCACGACGGCGGCAAGGAGCTCTACCGCGGCGAGTTCGTGCCGACTTTCGAGACGCCTGCCCGCGTCGATCACATCCTCGCGGCCCTGCAGGCAGGCCCGTTCGAGCAGGCGCCGCCGCGCGAATTCCCGGAATCCCGGCTGCATCGCGTGCACGACGCCGACTTCGTCGAATTCCTGCGCACGGCCTTCGCGCGCTGGCGCGCGGAGGAGCGGGAAGGCTGCATGTTGCCGAGCGGCTTTCCCGCGCGCGGCCTGCGGCGTGACCGCAAGCCCAAGGGGATCAGCGGGTCCATGGGCTATTACGCATTCGACGCCAGCACGCCGATCATGGAAGGCACCTGGGATGCCGCCCTCGCTGCGGCGCACTCGGCGATGACAGCGGCGGCAATGGTGCGCGAAGGCAAGTCCGCGGTGTACGCGCTTTGCCGGCCGCCGGGCCATCATGCGTCCACCAGCGTCTATGGCGGCTATTGCTATCTCAACAACGCGGCGCTGGCCGCGCAGTACCTCATCGACGAAGGTTGCGGCCGCGTCGCCCTGCTCGACATCGATTATCACCACGGCAATGGCTCGCAGGAGATCTTCTGGGAGCGCGATGACGTGCTGTTCGTGTCGCTGCACGGCACGCCGGACTCGGAGTATCCGTACTTTCTCGGCTACGACGACGAACGCGGCGCCGGGCGCGGCACGGGGTACACGCTGAACCTGCCGTTGCCGCTCGGCACGGGCTGGGACACATACTCTGGCGCGCTCGACGTCGCACTCGAAGCGATCGGCCGCTTCGCGCCGGATGCGCTCGTCGTATCGCTTGGTGTCGACACATTCGAACGAGACCCGATCAGCGGTTTCAAGCTCGCCACCGGTCACTACCCCCTGATCGGGTCCCGTCTCGCCGGGCTCGGGCTACCGACGGTCCTGGTGCAGGAAGGCGGCTACGCGGTCGCCGAGATCGGCGCCAATGTGGCCGGCGTGCTCGGCGCGTTCGCGGCCCGGCCGGCTTAGACTAGCCGCATGGCCGTCAGCGACGACTTCCGAGACTTCGTGCTTGAACAACTGGCGCCGGCGGGGCGCGTCACGCCGCGGGCCATGTTCGGGGGCGTCGGTCTCTACCTCGACGGGCTCTTCTTCGCGCTGATCGACGACGACACGCTCTACTTCAAGGCGGACGATGCGACGCGTTCGCGCTACGAGAAGGCCGGGTCGAAGCCGTTCTGTCCGTACCCTGACCAGCCTGACAAACCGATGGGCTACTGGCAGGTGCCGGCCGAGGTGCTCGAGGATCCGGACGAGCTCGCCGCCTGGGCGCGCGAGGCGATGGGCGTTGCGCTCGCGAAGCGGAGCGCTCGTTCAGCGCGGCGCCGCGCGCCGGCGCGGCGCAGCCCGGTGCGGCGATGAGCGCGCGGCCCGAGGACCTGGGCTTGCGCCTGCGCGGCGACTGGGAGCCGCGCCTGCGTGAATTCGCTTCCACGCAGCCAGGTGCGGATCCCGGCCACGGTCCCGTGCACCTCGAGCGTGTCGTCGCGACGGCGATGAAGCTCGCCGCCGAGGAGGGCGCGCGCCTCGAGATCGTGCTGCCGGCCGCCTGGCTGCACGACTGCGTGCACGTCGCCAAGGATTCGCCCGATCGTCCGCGCGCCTCGCGGCTTGCCGCGGAGCACGCCGTGCGATTCCTCGAGGCCGCCGGCTACCCGGCTGCCTTGCTGCCGGACATCCGGCACGCCATCGAGGCGCATAGCTACTCAGCGGGCATTTCACCGCGTACCGTCGAGGCGAAAGTCGTGCAGGATGCCGACCGGCTCGATGCACTCGGCGCCGTCGGCCTCGCGCGCTGCATCGCGGTGGGCGCTGCGCTCGGCCGCCCGCTCTATGAGCCCGACGATCCGTTCTGCAGGTCGCGCGCGCCGGACGATAGCGGCGCTTCGGTCGACCACTTCTACACCAAGCTGTTGACGCTCGCGGACACGATGCAGACCCCCGCGGGCCGGCGCGAGGCGGAACGTCGCACGGCATTCCTCCGGGCCTTCATCGCGCAGCTCGAATCGGAGCTGGCACCGTGAATCGCCTGAGTGCGGCGGCTGCGCTGCAGAAGCTGCGCGAAGGCAATGCCCGCTTTGCCGCGCACGCGCGCGGCACCGGGACGCTCCTGACCGCCGCGCGCCGTGCGCAGCTGACCGGCGCGCAGGAGCCGTTCGCGATCGTGCTCGGCTGTTCCGACTCGCGCGTGCCGGTCGAGCTCGTGTTCAACCAGGGGCCGGGCGATCTCTTCGTGATACGGGTCGCCGGCAACATCGTCGCGCCATCGCTGATCGGAAGCGTCGAATTCGCGGCGGAGCGATTCGGGACCCGCCTTGTCGTGGTGCTCGGGCATTCGTCCTGCGGGGCGATCGAGGCGACGATCGAGGAGCTTCACCGCCCGACGACGAACCAGTCGCCCAACCTGCGGGCCATCGTGAACCGCATCCGGCCAGGGGTCGAGGAGCTCATCAAGCGCCATGCAGCGGAGGGCGCGCTGGCGGTCGAGCATGCGGCGATGACGGCCAACGTGCGCGCTTCGGTCAAGCAGCTGCGGCACGGTTCCGCGATCATCGAGGGCCTGATCGCGACCGACGGGCTCGTCGTGACGGGCGCCTGGTACTCGCTGGAGACCGGCAAGGTCGAATTCCTCGAGGAAACCTTACCGGCTTAGCGCCGCGATGAAGGTCGCGGCATCGACGTTGCCGCCGCTCAGCACGATCGCCGTGATCCGGCCCGCAAGCGGGATCCGGCCCGCCAGTGCCGCCGCGAGCGCGACCGCGCCGCCCGGCTCGACCACGAGCCGCAGGTGACGGAAGGCCATTGCCATCGCCGTCTCGACCTCCGGATCGCTGACCGTCAGGATGCCGGCGAGCAGCTTGCGGTTGAGCGCGAACGTGATCCTGCCCGGCGGCGAGGACTGCAGGGCGTCGCAGATCGAGCGTGCCTCGGGCGGATTCGTGAGCAGCGTGCCGGCCGCGAGCGAACGGCGCGTGTCGTCGAAGGCCTCGGGCTCGACGCCGTACACGACGGCCTCAGGCGCGAGCCCGCGGACCGCGATCGCCGTGCCGGCCGTGAGGCCGCCGCCGCTCGTCGGCACGAGCACCTGGTCCGGTTTCAGCCCGAACTCGGCCGCCTGCTGCATCAATTCGAGCCCGACCGTGCCCTGGCCGGCGACGACTTGCGCATCGTCGTAGGCCGGAACGAGCGTCGCGCCGCGCTCGGCGACGATCTTCCGCGCGATCTGCTCGCGGTCCTCGGTAAAGCGGTCGTAGAGCACGACTTCGGCGCCGAGCGCGCGCGTGTTCTCGAGCTTGGTCGCCGGCGCGTTCGATGGCATCACGATGGTCGCCGGAATGCCGAGCATCTTCGCCGCCGCGGCGACGCCCTGGGCGTGGTTGCCGGAGGAGAAGGCGACGACGCCGGCGCGCCTTGCGGCGCCGTCGAGCTGCACGAGCCGGTTGTAGGCGCCGCGGAACTTGAATGAGCCGGTGCGCTGCAGCGACTCGACCTTGAAGAGCAGCCGCCCGCCCGTCTTGTCGTCGAGCGGCGTGGCGACGAGGAGCGGCGTGCGCCGGGCGACGCCGGCCAGCCGGCCGGCCGCAGCCTGCACCTCGGCCATGCCGGGCAGGGGGAGGAATTCGTGCTGCGCATTCATCGGGTGCTATGTTATCCGCATGCAGCCCAGCTTGCGCATGGCGCACCTCGTCGTCGGCGCGGTCGCGATCGCCGGGTTCCTCATCACGGGGCTGCTGATGAACGCGCACGAGCCGCCGGTCATGAAGATGGGCTGGGACCAGCGCCTGCTATTCAATTCGCGCCACATCTACCTGATGTCGGCGGGGCTCGTGAACCTCGCGATGGGCGTCCACTATCTGCTGCCGACGGCGCGCGCGCGGCGTATCGCCGCGATATTCGGCTCGCTGCTGGCGCTCGGGAGCGCCGTGCTGCTGTTCTTTGCATTCTTCGCCGAGCCGATGGCGGGCCGCTTGCCGGGAGGCACTGAGCGGCTACGGCCTGTTCGCGCTCTTCGGCGGCGTCCTGCTCTACGCGCTCGCGAGCCTCGTCGGGCGACGGGCCGGGCCATGACGGAATTCGAGGGACGCTGCCTCTGCGGCGCGGTGCGGTTTGCCATCGCGCCGCCGACGCTCTTCTTTGCCCACTGCCACTGCCGCTACTGCCGCGAGGCGCATGGCGCGGCCTTCGTCAGCTGGGTCGGCTCGGCCGAAGAGCGCTTCCGCTTCCTGCCGGGATCGGCGGAGCCGCGCTGGTACGCGTCCTCGCAGCAGAGCCGGCGCGGCTTCTGCCCGACCTGCGGTACCACGCTCTTTTTCGCCTCGACCCTCTGTCCGGGCGAAATGCACGTCGTGCGCACGGCGATCCCGGGCCCGATCGACCGCGAGCCGCAATGCCACGTCTTCTATGACCAGCGCTCCCCGTGGTGCGAAGTCGGCGACCGGCTGCCGCGCTATGCGACCGATGACCCGGGACTCGCGAAGTTCAAGGCCGTGCGGCGTTGAGCGAAAGCGCCGCGAGCGACTCGATCGGCGCCGAGCACTGCGGGCCGCGGCAGACATAGGCGACCGTGCGCCCCTGCGGGCGCTTGGCCGCAAGCGCCTCCGGAAGGCCTTCTGCACCTGACGGAATCGCAAGGACCAGGCGCCGCGGCGCGTATTCGCGCGCAAGCGCCGCCTGCCAGGCCTGCGCTTCTGCCGCTTCTCCGCGGATGACCACGATCTCGACAGGCTCCAGGTACTCGTCGAGCGCATTCAGCATCGCGGCATGCGCCTCCGGCGCGCGCGCGAGCGAGGCGTACCCGCCGCGGATCGCCGCTTCCGCGGCGGCAAGGTAGCGGCTCTCGCCCGTGAGCCAGCCGAGGCGCGCGAGCGCCTGGGCGCCGATCCCGTTGCCGGAAGGCATCGCATCGTCGGCGAAATTCTTCGGCCGGTGGAGCGGGGGATCCTCGCCCGCGGCCGTGAACCAGAATCCGCCGCGCTCACGATCGGCGAACTTCGACAGGAGCGCGTCGGCGACCTCGCCGGGCGAAGTGCAGGTCCTCCACGCGAAAGCGCGCCTGCATCGCCTCGATCAGGGCGTCGAGGAGAAATGCGTGATCGTCGAGGTAAGCGGGGAAGCGCGCAGCGCCGCCTTTCCAGCTCGCGTACAGCTGGCCGTCGCGCCAGGCGTTGGCGCGCAGGAAATCCACGGCGCGGAGCGCCGCATCCACGAGCGCCGGCGCCTCGAGCAGGCGTCCCGCGATCGCGAGGCCGCGGACCAGGAGCGCATTCCACGCCGTCAGGATCTTGTCGTCGAGCGCCGGCCGGATGCGCTTTGCGCGCGCTGCGAGGAGCTTCCCGCGCGCGGAATCGAGCAGGGCCTCTGCGTCCTTCAATCGTGATCGCGAGTTCCTCTGCAACTTGCTCCAGCGTGACGAAGGCGTGCAGGTGCCAGGCGCCCTCGAAATTCGGCTCGCGGTCGAGACCGTAGCGGCGCGCAAACACAGGGTATTCGTCGGGAGCGAGGAGCGACTGGACCTCGTCCCGCTGCCAGACGTAGAAGCGACCCTCGTGCCCTTCGGAGTCCGCGTCGAGCGCGGCAAAAAAGCCGCCGTCCGGGGCGCGCATCTCGCGCAGTGCCCAGCCGGCCGTCGCGAGCGCGGCCTCGCGGAGCAGTCGTCGCCGGTGGCAACCGCAGCCTGCGCGCAGAGGGCGAGCAGGGGCCCGTTGTCGTAGAGCATCTTCTCGAAGTGCGGAATCATCCAGAACGGATCGACCGAGTAGCGGCAGAAGCCGCCGCCCAGCTGATCGAAGATCCCGCCTTCCGCCATGCGACGGAGCGTCAGCACTGCCATGTGCCGCGCCTCGAGGTCGGGCTCGGGCTGCGCAGCGCTCGCCTGCCATTCGCGCAGCAGCAGCTCGATCGAGGCGGCATGCGGGAACTTGGGCGCGGGCCCGAAGCCGCCGAAGCGCGGGTCGAAGGAGGCCGCGAGGTTCGCGCGCGCCTTGTCGAGCGGCGCGCGAGTGATCGCCGCTGCCGCGTCGGCGGCCGGCGGCGCGAGGTCCGCGAATACGCCGCGCAAGGCGGCGTTCTGCGAGGCGACACCCGCGCGCTCGTCGCGGTAGAAGGCAGCGACGCGCTCGATGAGGTCCGCGAACGCCGGCATGCCGTAGCGCGGCGTGTCCGGAAAATAGGTGCCGCCAAAGAACGGCGTGAGGTCGTCCGGCGCGAGGAACATCGTGAGCGGCCAGCCGCCGCCGCGCTGCGTCAGCACCTGGTGCGCGAGCTGGTAGACCTTGTCGAGGTCGGGCCGCTCCTCGCGATCGACTTTCACGTTGACGAAGAGCCGGTTCATCGCGGCCGCGGTCGCCTCGTCCTCGAAGGACTCGTGCGCCATCACGTGGCACCAATGGCAGGCCGAGTAGCCGATCGAGAGCAGGATGGGACGGTCGAGCTCGCGCGCGCGCCCGATCGCCGCCTCGCCCCAGGGATACCAGTCCACCGGATTCGCGGCGTGCTGCGCGAGATACGGGCTCGTTTCGTCCGCGAGGCGATTGCGCGGCGCTCCCGTTGCCTTTCCCTGCATGGCGATGCTGCCGCGGTCGGGTAGAATTGCGTTCACTATAGCCACCGCGCTCTCTCCCCGCATGTCGAGCCTCCCTGAACCCGCCGCCGCGGCCGCAAGCAGCGCTGCCCCCGCTCGTATTGAAGCGGGAGGAAGAGCGTCGCCTCCACGCGGGTCATCTCTGGATCTTCTCGAACGAGGTGGACGTCGACGCGACGCCGCTCACGGCGTTCGAGCCCGGCGCGCAGGTCCGGGTGCTCTCGCACGCAGGGCGGTTCCTCGGCTACGCCTACGTCAACCCGCGCACCCTCATCAGCGCGCGCCTGCTCGGGCGCGATCCGGATTACGTGCCTGGCAAGTCACTGCTCGTGCACCGCCTCAAGGTGGCGCTTGCGCTGCGCGAACGTTTTTACGATTCGCCGTACTACCGTCTCGTCTTCGGCGAAGCCGACCTGCTGCCGGGCCTCGTCGTCGATCG
This sequence comes from uncultured Gammaproteobacteria bacterium, assembly GCA_963747035.1. Taxonomy (GTDB): domain Bacteria; phylum Pseudomonadota; class Gammaproteobacteria; order Steroidobacterales; family Steroidobacteraceae; genus SCUD01. Next base: position 51,970 of record CAVVDL010000012.1, on the reverse strand, counting down.
TTATGGCGATGTGCTCGTCGCGCAGATCGGCACGGCCGGCATGGAGGCCCTGAAGGCCGAGATCGAGGAGGCGCTGGTCAAGGTCGTCGCGCCGAAGGCGCTGCTCTGGAAGAACGATTCGCCCATGCGCGAGCTCGAGGGCCTGGAGCGGGGCGTGGCAGCGGCCTTCGGCGAGATTCCGGAGGTCGTCGAGGTGCCCGAAGGCGGCGTCAATTTCCGCCTGCCGCTCACCACGGGGCAGAAGACCGGCTGGTACTTCGACCAGACGGCGAACCGCGCGCTGTTCGCGCGACATGCCAGGGGCGCGCGGGTGCTCGATGTCTTCAGCTATGCCGGCGGCTTCGCGCTGCAGGCCCTGCGCGCGGGCGCGGCGAGCGCGACCTGCGTCGATTCGTCGGGACCGGCGCTCACGTCGGCGTCGGCGACCGCGGATGCGAACGCGCTCGACGTCGAGCTGCTGGAGGGCGACGCCTTCGAGACGCTCGAGGCGCTCATCGCCGAACGGCGCCGCTTCGACGCCATCGTCGTGGACCCGCCGGCCTTCATCAAGCGCAAGAAGGACCACCCGAAGGGCCTCGCGGCGTACCGGCGCATCAACCAGCTCGCCCTGCAGCTCCTCGACCGCGACGGGCTGCTCCTGGCCTGTTCCTGTTCCTACCACCTCGCGCCGGGCGAACTCGTGGACGCCGTCCAGCGCGCATCGCGCCACCTCGACCGCTTCGCGCAGCTCGTCACGCGTCGGCGGCCAGTCGCCGGACCATCCCGTGCACCCGGCCATCGACGAGACACGCTACCTGCGCGCCTTCCTGTTCCGGGTGACCACTGATGCTCGTCTATCCCGACATCGACCCGGTCGCATTCGCGATCGGCCCGGTCAAGGTGCACTGGTACGGGATCATGTACGTCGTCGGCTTCGTCGCGGGCTGGTGGCTCGCGCGCCGGCGGGCCGCCATGCCGGGCTCCACCTGGAAGCCGATCGACGTGGACGACCTCATCTTCTTCGCCGCGGTCGGCGTCATCGTCGGCGGTCGAATCGGCTGGATTCTCTTCTACGGCTTCGATGCGCTGCGCGCGGATCCGCTCGCGATCATCCGCGTGTGGCAGGGCGGCATGTCGTTCCACGGGGGCCTCGTCGGCGTCATGGTGGCGATCGCGCTCTTCGCCCGCCGCCGCCACCGCCGTATTGCGGACGTCTTCGATTTCATGGCCCCGCTGCCCGCCATCGGGCTCTTCGCGGGCCGGATCGGCAATTTCATCAACGGCGAGCTCTGGGGCAAGCCGACGGAGCTGCCCTGGGGCTTCCTGTACAAGGGCGAGGTGCTGCATCCCTCCCAGCTCTATGAGGCCGCACTCGAAGGCCTCGTGATGTTCGCGGTCCTGTGGTGGTTCACGTCCAGGCCGCGGCCGAGGCTCGCGCCGGCGGGACTCTTCCTGACGCTCTATGCGATATTCCGGATTGCCGTGGAGTTCGTACGCGTGCCCGACCAGGACATCGGCTATCTCGCCTTCGGCTGGCTGACCATGGGCCAGATCCTGTCCCTGCCCGTGCTGGCCGCGGGTCTCTCGATGCTCGCCTTCGCGTACACTCGGCGCGAAACTTCCGGGAACCACGCCTGAGATGCGCGCCTACCTCGACCTGATGCGCCACGTGCGGGAGCGCGGCAGCCGCAAGACGGACCGCACGGGCACGGGCACGTTGTCCGTGTTCGGGCATCAGCTGCGCTTTGATCTCTCGGCCGGCTTCCCGCTCGTCACGACCAAGCGCGTGCACCTGAAGTCCGTGATCGAGGAGCTCCTCTGGTTCCTGCGCGGCGAGACGAACGTGCGCTCGCTGCAGGAGAAGGGCGTCACGATCTGGAACGAATGGGCCGACGCCGACGGCGAGCTCGGGCCCGTGTACGGCCGCCAGTGGCGCGCGTGGGAAACGGCGGATGGCCGGCACGTGGACCAGGTCGCCCGCGTGATCCAGCAGCTGCGCGAGGAGCCGGATTCGCGGCGCATCATCGTCAGCGCCTGGAACGTCGGCGACCTCGAGAAGATGGCGCTCCCGCCCTGCCACTGCTTCATGCAGTTTCACGTCGCGGACGGTCGCCTGTCCTGCCAGGTCTACCAGCGCAGCTGCGACATCTTCCTCGGCGTGCCCTTCAACATCGCTTCCTATGCGTTCCTGACGCACATCCTCGCGCAGCAGGCGGACCTGCTGGTGGGCGACCTCATCTGGACGGGCGGCGACTGCCACCTGTACCTCAACCACCTCGAACAGGCCGACCTGCAGCTCGCGCGCACGCCGCAGGCGCTCCCGACGCTGGCGCTGCTGCGCCGGCCCGCGGATGTCTCCGACTACCGGTTCGAGGATTTCCAGGTCCTCGGCTACGAGCCGCAGGCCGCGATCCGCGCGACCGTCGCGGTCTGAGCGGGCAGCATGAGCGATGCGCCGGTCGCGCTCGTCGCGATGGCCGACAACGGCGTGATCGGGCGCGACAATGGCCTGCCCTGGCATCTGCCTGACGACCTGAAGCGCTTCAAGGCGATCACGCTCGGCCACAGCGTGCTGATGGGGCGGCGGACCTTCGAATCGATCGGCAAGGCGCTTCCCGGCCGGCGCAACCTGGTGTTGACCCGCAATCCCGCCTGGAACGCCCCCGGCTGCGAGACGGTGACCTCAGTCGACGCGGCCCGCGCAATCGCCGGCAGCTCGAAACTCTTCGTGATCGGCGGTGCGGAAGTCTTTTCCCTCTGCTGGCCGGTCATCGACCGGCTCGAACTCACCGAGGTCCATGGCGACGTCGAAGGCGATACGCGGCTTGCGGGATTCAGGCGCGCGGAATGGCGTGAAATATTCCGCGAGGCGCATGCCGCCGATGCGAGGCACGCCTGGCCATTCAGCTTCGTGACGCTCGTCAGGCGTTCTGCGGCGACTTAGCGGGCGTTGCTGACCGACAGGCTGCCTTCGCCGAGCAGCCGCCCACCTGCGCGCAATTCCAGCTGGATCGGCGCCGCGCCGGAGAAATCCAGCACGACTTTCCGGCTCCCCGTCTGCGGGCACGACGGTGACCTGGCCGCTCGCGGCGGTCAGCGCGGCATCGCCCGTCTTGCCGACAAAGGTCGTCGTCGCCGGGTCGATCTTCGCGATGATCTCGCAGGGAATCGTCGTCGACGAGTTGAGTTCGAGCCTGAGCCTCTCTCCGTCGCGCCGGAGGTAAGCGCTGATCTCGGCACCTTCCGCCCGCAACGACAGATGGCCCTGCGGCGCGATGAGCGATCCCTGCAGGTTCGTTCCCGGCACGTGGGCGTCGATCAGGACGTAACTGAGGCCCGCGATCAGCAGTCCCCCGAGGATGACGGCGGCCATGCGGTAGAGGGGCAGGCCGTATTGCCGCTGACCGGAATTGCCCGTGCGCAGGGACCTGTGCGGATCCCGCGAGGATGTCCGCGCGAAGGCCGGGCGGCGGCTCGGCCGCGGCCACGTTGCGCAGCAGCTGGTCGGTGCGGCGGAATTCCGCGTGCAGGCGCCGGGCCTCCGGATCCTGCAACAGCAGGCGAGCGAGCACGGCGCGCTCCGCGACGGACAGTTCGCCGTCGAGGTCCGCCTGAATCAGTTCCTGGAGCTGGCCCTTGTCCATGGTCACAGGAGCCCGCGCGTGCCCAGCTGCTCCTTCAGGAGCTGCCGCGCCGTGTACAGGCGCGACTTGACGGTCTTCGCGTCGATCCCGAGGATCTCGCCGATGTCCTCGTAGTTCCGGTCGACGAAGTACCTGAGCACGATCACGGCGCGGTGCTCCGGCTTGAGCCGCTCGACGGCTTCCAGCACCACGTCGCGCTGCTGATCGTCGGCCAGCAAGTCGGACGGGCCGGCGTCATCCGCAGGGAGGCGCTCGTCGACGGGCCCCGCATTGCGGTCGCGCACGCGCAGGATGTTGAGCGATTCGTTGATCGCCATCCGGTAGATCCAGCTGTAGAACTTGTACTGCGGGATCATAGTTCGCGAGGTTCTGGTAGGCCTTCATGAAGACAGACTGTGCGATGTCGCGCGCATCCTCGGGATTGCGCAGCATGCGCAATGCCACGTTGTAAACCGGCTTTTCGTACTGCTCGACGAGAGCGGCGAAGGCCTGCGGATCGCCCGCCAGGCAGTCCCGGACCCGCGCTGCGTCGACGTTCTCATTCATAATAATTACACGCGGCGGACCGGCAAGTTGGCGGGGCAGGGGGCCTGCAACCGCCGATTTTCGGGCACTCTAGCGTCCGTCTGGAGCGCGCGACAAGCTCGGCGGGTCCCGGCTACGATGCCGTCGGGTGGGGTCCAGGGGGCGTCACGAAACGTGACCGCGTTGACATTCCTGCAGGCTGCCGGGATCGCCATGATCCCCTCGCTGGTGTGGGGCTGGTTTTTCGTCTCCCGCAATCCCGAATCGAAGCAGCTGGTCGTCGTGACCTTCCTGCTGGGCACCCTGGCCGTGGTGCCGCTCCTGCTCTTCATGGCCGGGCTCGGAGTCCAGCTGCAAAGCCACGAGGCCGAGGCCGTGCAGCAGGGCGGCCAGGTCTCGATGAAGCAGGCGCTCAGCATGCTGGCCTTCCTCGCGGGCGTCGCGCTGGTGCTGGTCGGCGTCATCAAGCTGTTTCAGCTGATCTCAAGGCGGGTGACGCGACACTCGCTGCGCCTCGGCGCGATGCTGCTGGCCGCGCTCCTGCTGCTCGCGGCGACCCTCAGCCACAACCAGCTGCGCGAGAACCTCGGCGCTGCTCGGCGCGCCGCTCGCCGACCTGTTCCATTTCCTCGTGATGTTTTCGCTGTTCATGTTCCTGCTGGAGCGGTTCTCGACCCGGACCGTCGCCAACGCCGCGGTCGCGGCGCTCGCCGCCGTGCTCGTCCTGGTCGTGATCAATGCCGACGCCCGCCTCGCGACCGGCCACGAGGTCGAACTGAGCTCGATCTCCACGATCTTCAGCCTGCCGTTCCTGCTCGACGTCGTCGAGCAGGACATGCTGACGCTGCGAATCCTGAATTTCATGCAGGTCTACCTGACCTTCGCGGTGATGGCGATCTGCACGCTGCTGGTCGTTGCGCTGGTCCACGTGATCTACCTGCTGCACGAGAACCGCTGGATCAAGGTCGTGCACGGCGCGTCGCTGGCGTTCTTCTCGCTGCCGTTCCTCCTGTGGGCCATGGCGACGGTCAGCCCCGACTTGCCGCTGGCCGGCGCGATCCACGGGGCGCCCCGGTCCGTCGAGATCGCCTGGTACGCCAACATCGCGCTCCTGGCCGCGCTGTCGGCCTGGTCGATCGTCGGCTTCGTCCGCCAGTCGGGTGCGGCGGCGTTCGGCCTCTTCAACGGGCTCTACGAAGAGCCGCTGAACTTCCTCGGCGTCGGGCTGTTCCTGACGCTGTTCATCGCCGTATTCCACTGGTTCGGGCTCTCGGTGGCGGCTTTCAGCCTGATCTTCCTCGCCTTTGCCGAGGAATATTCCAAGCACCTGATCGTCCGCTTCACCGACGACGACAGCATCCAGTCGATCGACGACGCGATCGAGTTTTCCATCATCGTCGGGCTCGCCTTTGCCTTTGCCGAGAACGTGCTCTTCTACTTCCCGCGGCTGCTCGCCGACGGGGACATGCCGACCTTGCTGCTGCGCTCGGTGCTGACCGTGCTGATGCACGCCGTCGCCTCGGGAATCCTCGGCTATTTCTACGGACTCGCGCACTTCTCGGCCGAGGAGGTCAGGCAGCGGCCACGGCGGCAGGGGGCCTGCGTATCGCATGCTGCACCGGGTCTTCCTGTTCCGGCGCGAGCGCCTTTATCACGAAGCCAAGATGTTCGAGGGGCTGGTCCTTGCGGGCGCCTATCATGCGACCTTCAATCTCGCGGCGAGCGAGGGCCGGGTCAGCATCATGCTGGTGCTGGTCGCCGCCGGCTGCGCCTTCCTGTATTACCTGCTCGGCCTGAAGACCAACCGCGAGAAAATCGGGGCGATTTCGGCGCGGCGTGTCCACGAGACGTATGTCGGCAGGCTCAGGAAGCGTTCGACCTAGAGGATCTTGAGCGACAGCATCCACTCGTCGTCGCGCTTGCTGCCGTCCTCGAAGCCGGCCGCGTAGCCGAGCGACAGGGTCATGTCCAGGTGGTTGAGCACCGTGAATTTCAGGTCCACCTGCGCGCCGGCATCGTAGACGGTGCGTCGTTCCGAGCCGTCGCCCGGCTTGGCAGACAGCGCGCCGACGAACAGGGCAGGCCGCGCCCAGCCGAGGAAGAAGCCCGGCGACCCGACCTCCTCGAACCGCATCGGCGGCAGGTTGAGCTCCAGCACGCTCTTGCCGAAGCTCTGCGGCGGCGAGCGCGTCGATATCGAAACCCGGGAAGCGGTCGTAGTCCCGATAGCGCTTGATCTCGCCGTCATCCACATAGTTGTTGCCGAAGCCGCCGAAATAGAAGCTCGCCAGCGGGTTGTCCCGGTCGCCGTCGGCGACGCCGGCCGAGTTGTAGAGCCACACGGACGAATTCCCGAGCGGAAGCGCGAAGCCGAAATCGAAGCTGCCGTGGTACTTCGGCACGCTGTCGCCGCCGGCGTGATCGAGGTTGGTGACGAGTTCCCAGCGGTAGCCCTTCTCGTGGTCCACGGATCCCTGCGAGCGGCGCGTGTCGGTGTAGGCGAGCGACGCCCTTCCCGAGGTGATCTCGCTGAACCCGGACGGCACGTTCTGGTTGACCGGCAAGGTGTCGAGGCCGCTGAAATACCCGGCCCCGATCTTCAGGTCGAGCCGGCGCGGATCGTCGTAGATCAGCGCCTTGTCGTATTCGCCGACGAACGCGTCGCCCTTGCGGCTGCGCTTGGTCGGGCCGAACAGGTCGTAGAAATCCGCGCCGTTGTGCCAGTACTCCCAGCGCCAGACCGGCGTCTGGTAGCGCAGGTTGACGTGCGGCCTCTCTTCCGAGGGCAGGTCCGGGTCCGGCGAGTAGCTCGCGGACATGTCGAGCCGGTGGAACTGCGCCGGGTCTTCGAAGCGCACATGCCAGCCGAGCGCAATCGAATCGCGATAGCCCTCGAGGATGGGATAGCTGTCGCCGAGACGCGAGCTCGTGCATCGGCTTGTACTTGCCGCGGCGCGTGATCATGGACTCGAGGTCGACGCCCGCGGGCGAGCCGACGACCCACTCGCGGACGATCGGGTGCTTCTTCGCGATCTGCGCGCCGAGGAAGGTGATGGCGCTGACGTCCTCGAGCGGCTTCGGATCGATGATCATCGGCGCGAAGCCGTCGCCCGTGTACTCCTGGACGATCAGCCTGCCGTCCGCCATCGGGATCGGGCGGAAGAATCCCGTCTCCGCATTGCTGACGGCCTCGAGTTCGCCGGTCGCGAGCTCGTAGCGGAAGATGTTGGAAACGCCGGTGAAGTAGGAGCTGCCGTACAGGTAGCGGCCGTCGCGCGTGAATACGAAGCCCTCCGGGATGGCCTTGCCGAAATCGAACTGGGCCATCGGCGTCACGTTGCCGGCCTCGAGGTCCGCGCGGCGGAACACGCGCAGGAACTGCGAGCCGTCGAGCTGCCCGATGGACATCGAGAGCATCGAGCCGTCGGCCGACACGTCGAGTTCGAAGGGTTCGTCCCCGTAAGGCCAGGTGTGGACCTGGGCCCAGCTCGTGTACGGGTAGGGGATGTGCACCAGGGTCACGTAGCCGTTGAGGTGCCTGAGGCCCCAGAGCGAACGGTCCGACTCGTCGAAGCAGATGTCGCCGATGCGCGCGTCCCGGAGCAGCATGCGCGCCTTGCCCGTGGCGACATCCACCGACATCAGGTCGCGCCAGGCGTTGTTGTCCGCGGCGTAGAACAGCGTGCGGGTGGCCGGATCGAAAGCGGTCGACGTCACCCGGTATTTCATCGGCCCCTTGATGTCGACGAGCTTGCGGATGCTGTCGTCGCCCAGCGAAACGACGCCGGCATAGGCGACGACGCCGGGGTACTGGAATGCGCCGACCAGCGTGTTCGTCGCGGGCTCGTAGTAGGAGCGCGATACGGAGCCGAGCCCCTGCCGGATCAGGCGCTGGCCTTGCGTCAGCGGGTGCTCCCGGACCGATTGCAGGTTGGCCGCCTGGAATTCGTGCTCCCAGGCGATCCACTCGTTCCAGGCGGTCTCGAGCGGCTCGCCGAAGACCTTGGCGAACTGGTCCGAGTAGTACGCCTCGCTGTCCTCGCCGCGCTTCAGCCACTCCACCACGTCCTGTGGCGAGTGAACGTAGGCGAGATAGCTGAAGAAACGGGTGCCGTACAGGTAGGCGTTGGTGCCGGTCTGGAAATCGGCGATGACGCCCTTCGAGACCAGGCCGAGGTTGCTGTAGAAATGCGCGCCGTCGCGGACCATCGCGCGGAACACCATCTCATCGTAGGCGCCCTGGGCGCGGCCGACGCCGCCGGCCATCCAGGTCTCCATGAATGACGCCGCGCCCTCGAGGTACCAGCGCGGCGTGCTGAGGCGCGGCACCGTGAGGTAGTTGTAGAGAATCGATTCCGGGTGCTCGTCGGTCTGCCGCGGCTTGCCGCCGAACAGCCGCCGCCAGCGCAGGTCGCGGGTGTTGGCCGCATCCATGTTGGCGAGATGCACGGCCTCGTGGTTCATCGTCGAGTACATGCGCTCGCTGCCCGGCAGGGTCTCGAGCGTGTGGCTCGCAGGGGCGATGTAGAGCGTCACGCCGTTGCGCGGCGAGGCGCTGGCGCCGGCATTGCCGTAGTCGGCGAGGTCCGTCAGCACCAGCGTGCTCTTCTCGTACGGCGTCCAGTCGAAGACGCGGCGCTGGAACTGCAGCGAGTTGTAGAAGGTGCTGGCGACGAGGGGCGTCAGGTAGGTCTGGAAAGGATCGAAGTAGAGCAGCCGGAAGTCGTCGGTTTCGAGCAGGTCCATCTGGAAGGACTCGGCGTGGACCGGCGCGCTCGCCAGGAACCCGGCCAGCAGGAGCTCAGCCAACAGGACCCGTAACGAAAACAGGGCCGCCAGCATGCCTGCAGGCGGCCCTGTCACGAAGGCACTCCGAGGTCGGCCGGCAGTACTTACTGCGAGGCGCCCCTCATGGAATCGTTCTTCAGCGCGTCGTTCTTCATGGCGTCGCGGAAGGCCTGGCTCGCCAGCGCATCGCGGAACGCCTGGCTCGCGAAGGCATCGCGGAAGGCCTGGCTGCCCATGGCGTCGCGGAAGGCCTGGTTGCCCATCGCGTCGCGGAACGCCTGGTTGCCCATGGCGTCGCGGAACGCCTGGTTGCCCATGGCGTCGCGGAACGCCTGGTTGCCCATCGCGTCGCGGAAGGCCTGGTTGCCCATGGCATCACGGAACGCCTGGTTGCCCATCGCGTCGCGGAACGCCTGGTTGCCCATGGCGTCACGGAACGCCTGGTTGCCCATCGCATCGCGGAAGGCCTGGCTCGCCATCGCATCGCGGAACGCCTGGTTGCCCATCGCGTCGCGGAAGGCCTGGTGGCCCATCGCATCGCGGAACGCCTGCTTGGCGGCTGCGTCGCGGAAAGCCTGGTTGGCAAACGCATCGCGCGAGGCCTGGCTCGCGAACGCGTCACGGGAGGCCTGGTCCTTGAACGCGTCGCGGAAGGCCTGGCTGCCCATCGCATCGCGGAACGCCTGGTTGCCCATCGCGTCGCGGAACGCCTGGTTGCTCATGGCATCGCGGAAGGCCTGGTTGCCCATCGCGTCGCGGAACGCCTGGTTGGCGAAGGCATCGCGCGCCGCCTGGCTCGCGAAGGCATCGCGGGCCGCCTGGCTCGCGAACGCGTCACGGGAGGCCTGGCTCTTGAAAGCATCGCGGGACGCCTGGCTCTTGAAGGCGTCGCGGGACGCCTGGCTCGCGAACGCGTCGCGGGAGGCCTGGCTCGCGAACGCATCGCGGGCGGCCTGGCTCTTGAAGGCGTCGCGGGAAGCATCGCTCGCAAAGGCCGCGGCAATGGCCTTGTCGGACACGATCCTCTGGTAGAGGTCGGTCTGCATGAACTGCGACACGCCCTGGTCGCCCAGGGGCAGGGTCGTGAGGTCCGTCGCCTTGACGTCGGCCCGATAGCGATCGGCGGGGACGACCGATCCGGAGAGTGACTTGTCGGAAGGGGGGTAGATCTTCGCCACGTAGGCCGCCCCGGCCAGTACGAGGATCCCGACGACGACCAGCCCGATCTTGGACTTGGGCGCGCTGCTCTCCGAAATTGCCATCTTGCCTCTCCCCTGACTTGGCCGGAACGGCCGGCAATGGTGATTCAATGTACCAAATACGGTGCCGGCGGGAAGAAGTTGGTGACTTTCCTCAATGGGCGCCGAGTTCGCCCTCGATCAGGGCCACCGCCTGCCAGCAATCCTCATAGGAGTTGTAGAGGGGGGCGGGTGCGAGCCGGATGACGTCGGGTTCGCGCCAGTCGCAGGTGAGGCCGCGCGCCAGCATCCGGTCGAAGAGGGCGCGGCCGCCGCCCTGGGTACCGCGCAGGCGAACCGAGAGCTGTGCGCCCCGCGCCTCGGGATCGCGCGGCGTCAGGATCTCGATGCGGTCGCCGAGGCGCGTCTCGAGGAGCGCCTCCAGCCAGCCGGTCAGTGCGATCGATCGCTCGCGAAGTGCGGGCAGGCCCACCGCCGCGAACTGTGCGAACGAGGCCTGCAGCGGCACCATGCCGAGCAGCGGGTGGTTGCTGACCTGCCAGCCGGCCGCGCCGCGGTACGGCCGGAATTCCGCCGCCATCTCGAAGCGCGAATCGATGTCATTGCCCCACCAGCCGGAGAGTCGCGGCGCCTTCGAATCGAAATGCCGCTCGTGCACGAAGGCGCCGGCCGTCGCGCCCGGCCCGCCGTTCAGGTACTTGTAAGAACACCAGGCCGCGAAATCGACGTTCCAGTCGTGCAAGGCGAGCGGAAGATTGCCGATCGCGTGCGCGAGGTCGAAGCCCGCGATGGCGCCGACACGATGCGCAGCGTCCGTGAGCGAGCGGATGTCGAGCCGCTGCCCGGTCAGGTACTGGACGCCCGGCAGCAGCACGAGTGCGAGCCGCGATCCCAGGCGCTCGATCTCGGCGATGAGGTCTTCATGGCGAAGGAGCTGCTCGCCGGCACGCGGCGCGACCTGCACGAACGAGGTCGCCGGATCGAGGCCGTGCCAGCCGAGCTGGGACATGACGGCGTAACGGTCCGACGGAAACGCGCCATGCTCGATGAGGATCACCGATCGCTCGCGCACCGGGCGGTAGAAGCTCGCCATGAAGAGGTGCAGGTTGATCGTGAGCGAGTTCATCACGACGACTTCCGGCAGCCGGGCGCCGGCGAGTGCGGCTGCGGTCGGCGCGAGCCGCTCGTGCAGGTTCAGCCAGTCGGCCTGCCGGTCGTGGTAGCCGAGCACGCCGAGCCGCTGCCATTCCGTCATGAAGGCCATCACGTCTTCGGCGGCGCGCCGCGGCTGCAGGCCGAGCGAATTGCCGCAGAGGTAGAGGACTTCGCCGCCGTCGGCCTTGCGCGGAAAGTGGAATTCGCGGCGCCGGGCGGTCGCGGGATCGGCCGCGTCGCGCGCGCGCGCGGCCTCGAGCGAGTGTTCGGGATTCATTCGGGCTGCACGGCGTAGAGCAGCGGCCGTGAAGGCGCGGCGTCCGAGAGGAATGCCGGCAACTGCAGGTCGAGGACGTAGAGCCCGTCCGCGATCGCGGGCGCGATCCAGGCGAGTTCGGTGATGCTCGCGCGCGGCCTTTGCGCCTCGCTCGCGCGCCGCGAGCCGGGCGGCAGGCCGAAGAAGATCCGGTGCGCCGTCAGCTTCCCGCCGTCGTCGGCGCGATCCGCCGAGGGCAGGTCGAGCACGAGCGTCGCGATCCCGCGCTCGACCAGGAAGGCCGCCGCCTGGCGCGTGAGGTAGGGCGCGGGCGCCGGGCCGCTGTACGCATGGTGAGGGTTCTTGCTGCCCGCCGTTCGCACGATGAGGGCAGAGGGCACGGGTCCATCGTATTCATCGAATGCCTTGCGCAGCGCTGCGCCAGTCACCAGGCGATCGCCCGGCATGGGCGCAGGATCGCTGTCCTCGGCCGAATCGGCTGCGGTCGCGGGCGCAACCGTGACGAGGAGCGCGAGTTCGAGGCCGCCCGGCAAGCGCTCGCTGACGGCGACGCGATCCAGGGTGACGTGACCGACGCATTCGGTGTGCGTGCCGTTGCAATGCGGCGCCAGAGTCAGGACCTCGCAGTTGCAGCTGCCGCCGGCGCGGGTGTCGCCCACAAAGTCGCCGGCTGCGAGCGGTCGGGCCTCGGCAGGCGGCGCGCCGAAGCAGGACGGCTGCGGTCCCGTGAAATCCAGGGGAATCGCGATGCAAGCGGGTTTGGAAAAGTCAACCCGCAGCCGCCTGCCATGGGCCTCGAATCGCATGACGTTCATCGTGTCGCTCGTGGCGCTGATCGTGTAATTATAGTCACCCGATGGAACCGGACAGGCCGCCCCCGAGTCTGAGTTACGGAACCTGAAAGGAGCCTCCTGATGGCGCTTCGCGCCGTCATTCCTGAGCCTTGCCCTGCTCGCCGCGCTGCCCGCGATCGCGGACGAAAGCCAGCCTGCCGAGGAACCCGCAGCGTGGACCAAGCACGAGGTGGATCTCCAGTACATGGGATTCACGACGCGCTACACCTGCGGCGGCCTCAAGAGCAAGGTCAAGCTGCTGCTCAAGCACATGGGCGTGCGCGACGACGTGAAGATCCTCGAGCGCGGCTGCGAATTCGGCTATCAGAAAGTCGCCGATTTCCCGCGGCTCAAGATCACGTTCTGGGCCCCGACGATCCCGAAGCAGGGCGACAAGGACGTCGGCGATCCGGTGCTCGGCGTCTGGAAGGCCGTCACCATCAAGCGTGACTCGCCGAAGGGCCTCGAGATGGGCGACTGCGAGCTCGTCGAAATCTTCCGCGACCGCGTCCTGCCGAAATTCCTGACGCGCGACCTGCAGGGCGGCATCAACTGCATCCCGCACCAGCTCGTGGGCAATCGCATCGACCTGCGCTTCGAAGTGCTGACCGGCGTGCAGTCGGTCGACACGGCCCAGGCCCTGAACCGCTGATCAGTCGCCGGCCCGCTTCGGCATGCCGCAGGGCAGGCTGACGGGCTCCTCCTCGCGATCGAGCCGCAGCGCAGTCAGCGCGCCGCCCCAGACGCATCCGGTATCGAGGCAGCGCAGCCCCGGCTCCGCCAGGTAACCGAGCGCGGACCAGTGCCCGAACACGAAGGCGTCATTCCGCGTCGCGCGCTCCGGGTGGCGGAACCACGGCACGGTGCCGGCCGGCGCATCCTCGACCGTGCCCTTGTGCGACAGCACGAGCCGGCCCTTGCGGTCGACGAGCCGCAGCCGCGTCAGGCAGTTCACTGCGAATCGCAGGCGCTCGGCACCCTTGAGTTCCGGCGTCCAGCGGTCGGGCTCGTCGCCGTACATGTCCGTCCAGGAATCCCGCGGCATCCTTGCGCAGCGCCTGCTCGACTTCGCGCGCGCAGCGCAGGGCGAGATCGAGCGTCCACTGCGGCGGCAGGCCGGCGTGAATGAGCGTCCATTCGATGCCGCTCTCGCGGTGCATGAGCGGGCGCGAGGCGAGCCACGCGAGGAGCTCCGAGGCATCCGGTGCATCGAGGATGGCCTCGAGGTCGCGCTCGCGCTTGCGAACGGTCTTCGGCGCGAAGGCCATCGCGAGCAGGTGCAGGTCGTGGTTGCCGAGCACGACCGTGACCGCGCGCCCGAGCGACTTCACCGCGCGCAGCGCCGCCAGCGAGGCGGGTCCGCGATTGACGAGGTCGCCGGTGAGCCAGAGCCGGTCGCGGCCCGCGTCGAAGCGGATCCGCTCGAGCAGCGCCATGAACTCCGCATGGCAGCCTTGCAGGTCGCCGATCGCGTAGAGGGCCACGGCGGACTAGTGGATCTTGCCGGGTATCGCGAGCGTGAATGCCGGGACCGGCGCGTCGAACTGCACGCCATTGTCCGCGAGCATCTGGTAGGCGCCCTGCATCGAGCCGACCGGCGTCTCCAGCACGGCGCCGCTCGTGTAGCGGAAGCCCTGGCCGGGCATCAGGTGCGGCTGCTCGCCGACCACGCCCTCGCCGCGGACCTCCTGCACCTTGCCGTCCGCATCGGTGATGAGCCAATGGCGGCTCAGCAGCTTCGCCGGCACGGTGCCGCGATTGCGGATCGTGATCGTGTAGGCGAACACGTAGCGTTGTTCCGCGGGATCCGACTGGTCCTCGAGGTAACGCGTATCGACGTCGACCGAGATGTTGTTTTCCGCAGGTTCGTCCATGCCGGGCCTAGCGCAGACGGACAGCCAGCACGTCGCAGGGAGCGGCATGCAGCACGGTGTCTTCCGTGAAGTTGACGAGGATCGAGGGGCCGCGCCGCTCGCGGCTGCCGAGCACGATGAGGTCGGCTTTCTGCTCCTGGGCCGCGCGGACGATCTCGGCCTTGATGTTGCCGGCCGTGACCTGGCGTCGCGAGGCGGCGATGCCGAGCTTGTCGGCGAACTCGGCGAGCCTCGCCGTCGCGCGCTGCACGAGCTCCTCCTCGATCTGCACGGCGGGCAGGAGCGTCTCGCCCATCGGTTCGACCGGGACGTACTCGACGACGTGCAGCACCGAGAGCTCGGCGCCCGTCATCGCGGCGATGTCGCGCGCGCGCGCGCCGACAGCCTCGCATTGTTCACCGAGGTCCACGACGAGCAGGATCCGCCGGTACTGGGTCATGCCGTCATTATAGCGCCGCCAGGCTCGCGAACTCGGCGGGAGCAAGCGTCTCGGGGCGCCGGCCGGCGTCGATGCCGGCCGCGGCGAACTGCGAGCTGTCGATGAGGCCGCGCAGCGAGTTCCTGAGCGTCTTGCGCCGCATCGAAAACGCCGCCGCGACCACGCGCGCGAAGCGTTCCGGGTCCGGCAGCGGGAACGGATCCGCCGCGTGCGGCACGAGCCGCACGACCGCGGAATCCACCGCCGGCGGCGGCTGGAACGCGCCGCGGCCGACGCGAAACAGCCCTTCGGCCCGGCAGGCCGCGGCGAGCATCACGGTCAGGCGACCGTAGGTCTTGCCGCCGGGCGGCGCGACGATGCGATCGACGACCTCCTTCTGCAGCATGAAATGCATGTCGGCGATGACGGCGCGCGATTCGAGCAGGTGAAAGAGCAGCGGCGTCGAGATGTTGTACGGCAGGTTGCCGCAGACGCGAAGCGGCGGTCCGCCGCCGTGCAAGGCGGCGAAGTCGACGTCGAGCACGTCGGCCTCGTGGACGATGAGTTCGCCGGCACCTGCCGCGCGCTCCCGCAGCAGCCGGGCCAGGTCGCGGTCGATCTCGATGACCTCGAGGCGCTTGCAGCGCTCGAGGAGGGGAAAGGTGAGCGCCCCGCGCCCCGGGCCGATCTCGACGACGCGTTCGCCGGGCTTCGGGTCGATCGCCGCGACGATTCGCGCGAGGACGCCCGGGTCATGCAGGAAATGCTGGCCGAAGCGCTTGCGCGCGCGGATCATCCCGGGGTTCCGCCACCCGCCCCCAGGCGCTCGGCCAGCCGGATCGCCTCGAACAGGCTGCCCGGGTCCGCGCGGCCGGTCCCGGCGAGATCGAGCGCCGTGCCGTGATCCACGGATGCGCGCTGGAACGGCAGGCCGAGCGTCACGTTGACCGCGTGGCCGAATCCCGTGTGCTTGATCACCGGCAGTCCCTGGTCGTGGTACATCGCAAGCACGGCGTCGGCGTTCGCGAGCGAGGCCGGCGTGAACGCCGTGTCCGCCGGCACGGGGCCCGTCAATGCGAGGCCCTGCGCCCGCAGCGCCGCGACGACAGGCGCGATGACCTCGATTTCCTCGCGGCCGAGGTGTCCGCCTTCGCCGGCATGCGGATTGAGCCCGCAGACGAGGATGCGCGGCGCCTCGATGCGAAGCGACTCGCGCAGCCCCCGTTCGAGCACGACGATAGTCTGCTCGAGCGATTCGCGCGTCAGGTGGCGGGATACGTCCGCGAGCGGCAGGTGCGTGGTCGCGAGCGCGACGCGCAGCGTCCCGGCGACCAGCAACATCACCGGGTGCGCGCCGCCGGCTCTTTGCGGCGAGGTATTCCGTGTGGCCCTGGAAGGGAATGCCGGCGTCGTTGATCGAGGACTTCTGGACCGGGCCGGTCACCATCGCGTCGAAGCGCCCGGCGAGGCAACCCTCGGCCGCCGCATCGATCGTCGCGAGGACATAGCGCGCATTGGCGGGATCCGGCCGGCCGGGCGATGCCTCGCGGGCGAGCTTCGATTCGAGCACCGGCAGGGTGCCGGCGCGGTGCGGCACGGGCCGCGCCCCTTCACGCCATTCGGTGGGCCGCAGCGAAATGCGAAGCTGCCCGGCGCGCGCCGCGAGGAGCGCCGGGTCTGCCGCGAAGACGAGTTCACACGGCCAGTCGACGAGGGCGGCGGCGAGCGAGAGGTCCGGCCCGATGCCGGCAGGCTCGCCGGTCGTGACGACAATACGCCGCGCGATCAGGGATTCCTGATCTCGACGTAAGCCTCGTCGCGCAGTCGTCGCAGCCACAGCTCGGTCTCCTCGTCCACCTTGCTCTCGCGCAAGGCGCTCAGCACGCGCTGGCGGCGCAGCTCGTCGCTCTGGTCATGCGTGCGCCGGCCCAGGAGCTGAACGATATGCCATCCGAACTGGGTGCGGAATGGCTCGCTGATCTCGTTCTCCTTGAGCCCGGCGAGGGCGTTCTCGAACTCCGGGGCGAAGGTGCCGGGCACGTTCCAGTCGAGGTCGCCGCCGCGGCTCGCGGAACCCGGGTCCTCCGAAGTGACGCTCGCCAGCGCGCCGAAGTCCTCGCCCGCGAGGATGCGCGTGCGGATCGCCTCGAGGCGCTGGCGCGTCGTGGCGTCGTCCTGCACCTCGTTCGGGCGCATCAGGATGTGGCGCGAGTGGATCTGCTCGACCATGACCGGGCCGCTGTCGCCGCCGCGGGTGTCGTCGAGCCGCACGAGGTGGAAGCCGGTCGGCGTGCGTATCGGCTCGCTGACGTCGCCGGGCTTCATGTTGGCGACCAGGTCGCCGATGAACTGCGGCAGCTGGTTCATGCGCCGCCAGCCGAGCTTGCCGCGCTCGAGCGCCGTCTGCGCCTTCGAATAGGCGAGCGCGAGCTGGCCGAAGTCCTCGCCCTGCAGGGCGCGGCGGTGGATGTCGTGCGCGAGGTCCTCGACCTTCGCCATTTCCTCCGTCGTCGCCGACTCGGGCAGCGAGAGCAGGATGTGCGAGACGTCGTATTCGGTGTTCGTGTTCGCCTGGCCCGCATCGCGCTCGAGCGCCTGGTCGAGCTCGCGCGGCGAGACATAGATGCGCGGATACACGTCGCGCTGGCGCAGCAGCGTCAGCATGATCTCGCGCCGCATCTCCTCGCGATAGCTGGCGTAGTCGAGGCCCTGCTGCTCGAGCGCCACGGGCATCTGCTCGAACGGG
Organism: uncultured Gammaproteobacteria bacterium; assembly: GCA_963747035.1. Taxonomy (GTDB): domain Bacteria; phylum Pseudomonadota; class Gammaproteobacteria; order Steroidobacterales; family Steroidobacteraceae; genus SCUD01. The sequence continues at coordinate 34,532 of CAVVDL010000012.1, read as the reverse complement.
ATGTTGTTGCGCTTGGCGACGTCGCGCAGCGCCTCGTTCAGCATTTCGTCGGACACCTGCACGCCGAGGCGCGTCGCGCGCTGCACCTGGATCTCCTGCAGGATCAGGCGCTCGAGCACCTGCTGGCGGATGACGTCGGCCGGCGGCATCTGCGTGCCCTGGCCGCGCAGGCGCTCGCCGATGAGCGCCGTCTGCGTGTCGAGCTGGCTCTGCAGCACGATGCCGTCATTGACGACGGCGATCACGCGGTCGAGCGCGACGCCGCTTGCGGACATGTCGCGCGTCTGCGCAAGGGCGGCGCCCGCCAGCAGGAACGTGCAAAGGAAACCGGTCAGGATTCGGCTCATGGTCAGCCTGAGTCAGGGGTCAGTGGATGCGGAGGCGGGTGAGTATCCCCGAATGCCGCGCTCCAGGAAAGTGTCGTTCTGGGTTCCGACCGACGACAGGCCCTTGAGTTCCACCTGCAGGAGCACCGAATTGTCGCTTTCGCCGGTTCGGTTCGACACGTAGTTGCGGGCCAGCAGGCGCACGCTCCAGCAGCAGCCGCCGTACTCGAAGCCGGCGAACCGGTCGAGCGACTTGTCTTCGCGCGGTCGAATACACCTGGCGCGCGTACAGCTGCCAGTTCTCGGAGATGCGCCAGGCAAAGCCGGCGTCCCACTGCTCGAGGAGATTCTCGCGATAGCGGTAGCCGAGGTTCACGACCGTGTCCGGGCCTGGCTTGTACTGCACGCTGGCCTCGCCGCGCAGCGTGTTCGACTCCTCGTAGTCCCATTCCATCGCGAGCGCGCGAACTCCAGTTCCGCCAGGCCGTGAGCTCGACTTCGCCGACCATGTTCGAGGCGCTGCGCTGCTCGGGCACCTCGCCGGGCAGCACGACGCGCGGGCTGTCGAAATAGAAGCGCTGGCCGACCGTCGCCGTCAGGTACTGCTGGCCGCTCTCTGCGCGCAGGAGTCGCGTCGTGAGGCCGGCGGCGAGCTCGTTGGCGTCCCCGAGGCGGTCGGCGCCGACGTAGCGGTTGGTGCGGAACAGCTGCACGAGGTTGAGATCCGGCAGCGCCGTGTCGAACAAGCGGCAAGTCGTCCTGGTCGCGGAACGGGATCCAGTTGTAGCGCAGCCGCGGCTCGAGCGTGTGCACGAACTGCCGCTGCTCGCCGGCCTCGCGCTCGAACACGAGGCCTGTGTCGAGCGAGAGGATCGGCGCCGAGCGGTCCGGCGAGTCGTCCGCGCCGGGCGCCGTATCCGAGAGCTCGTAGGCCGTGACGCGCCAGGCGGCGCTCGGCTCGAAGTGATAGCCCGGGCCGCGCAGCGCCCAGGCGATTTGCGGCGTCGCATCGGCGCGAAGGCCGGTGACGCCTGCATTGCGTTCAAACCACACGGTTTCGGCATCGAGGGACGCTTCGAATCCGCCCGGCATGGGCCAGAGCCCCGTGAAGTCGAGCTGCGGCAGGCGCGAGTACGGCCGGTCGAGCGGGTCGACCGCGAGGTCAATGGTCTGGAAGTCCTGCACCTCGCCGTCGAGCCGCCAGCGGTCGCCGAGCCAGGCGAGGTGGATGTGGCGGTCGAGGAAGGTGATGCTCGTGCCGTCCGGGCCGAGCCCGAAATCCTCGAAGTAGTTGGTGTCGCTCACGTCGGCAAGGTCCGCCTCGAGACGCAGCCGGTCCGTGAAATCGGTGCGATGCCAGAGCGTCGACAGCCGCCGGTCGTCGCCCGCGAGGTCGTCGCCCGGCAGGTAGGTGTTGTCGAGCTTGCCGCGGCTGCGCTCCGTAAGGTAGCGGTAGTCAACGCCGACTCCGAAGCCGCGGCGCGAAAGCAGGAACGGCGTGAGCGTCAAGTCGTAGTTCGGCGCGAGGTTGTAGTAATAGGGCACGCCGATCTCGAAGCCGCTCTTGTCCGAGTTCCCGAACGACGGGAACAGGAAGCCGGACTTGCGGATGTTGCCGACCGGAAACGAGATGACGGGCGTGTAGAGGATCGGGATGCCCTTGAGGTCCACGCGGACGTTGCGTCCCTTGCCCTGCTGGGTGCGCTGGTCGATGTCGATGCTCGAGGCCCGCAGCTCCCAGTCGGTGTTTCCGGCAGGGCAGGTCGTGAAGCGCACGTCGCTGCATCTTGATCTCGCCCTGGTCCGTCATCTCGAGTTCGCTCGCGGAGCCGCGTGCGGGACGCTGCGGCAGCTCGAACTCGGCGCCCGTGAACTTGCCGGTGCCGAGTGCGTTCCAGCTGCCGGTCCCGCCCTTCAGGCGGACTTCGGGCGAGCGATACTCGACGTTGCCCTCGACCTCGAAGCGACGCTCCGAGGCGTCGTAGGTCGCCGACTCGGCGGTCACCTCGCGGTCTCCCTGCGAGATCGCGACGCCGCCCGTGAGCTTGGCATCACCCTCGCGCGTCATCTCGGCGCTGCCGCTCTTGACCTGCACCGGAAGCTCGTCCGGGCTCTTGGCCGGCGTGCCCTCCGGCGCGGCCGCGGGCGCGGCCGCCGGCGGCGGGCCGGCCACCGGCCAGATGCATTCGCTCGCGAGGGCCGGCGGCAGCGCGCCGACGGTTGCGAGCAAGGCGATGAAGTGTCGGGAAATCACGGGGTTCGGGAAGTCTATAATGCGGGCACCCCGGCCGTCGCCTCTGCATGACAACTAACGACAACGCCGATCCGCGGCTGCAAAAACTTGAACGATGGATCGCGGGCCTTCCGGGCCCGCCAGTCGAGCGCATGCTGCCGGCATCTGCCGACGCGAGCTTCCGGCGCTATTTCCGCGTGCATCGCGGCGACGGCACGCAGATCGCGATGGACGCGCCGCCCGAGCGCGAGAGCCTCGATGCGTGGCTGCGCGTCGTCCGCATCCTCGCGGCGACCGGCGTGCACGTGCCGCCGGTGATCGCGGTCGATGCCGAGCAGGGATTCGTGCTGATCGGCGACCTCGGCCGGCATCATTACCTCGAGGCGCTCGGCCAGGGCGCCGACCCGGAACCGCTCTACGCGGACGCGATCGATGCGCTGGTGCGCATGCAGTCCGGCGACGCGGCGGCCGTCGCGGAACTGCCGCCCTACGACCGCGAACACCTGATGCGCGAGCTCGAGCTCTTTCCGGAATGGTTCCTGTCGCGCCATCTTGCGCTTGCGCCGGATGACGGCGAGCGCGCGGTGATCGCGCAGCTTTCGACTGGCTCTGCGACGAGGCGCTCGCGCAGCCCGTCGTGCTCGTTCACCGCGACTACCACTCGCGCAATCTCCTTGTAAATGCCGAACGCAATCCCGGCATCGTGGATTTCCAGGACGCCGTCCAGGGCCCGATCAGCTACGACCTCGTCTCGCTTCTCAAGGATTGCTACGTCGTGTGGCCGAAGAAGCGCCTGCTCGCATGGCTCGACCGCTATCGCGAGAAAGCCGCCGCGGCGGGCCTTGACGTCGGCCGCGATCGCGCCGGGTTCCTGCGCGGGTTCGACCGGATGGGACTGCAGCGCCACCTCAAGGTGCTCGGCATTTTCGCGCGCCTGTGGCATCGCGATGGCAAGTCGGGCTACCTCGGCGACCTGCCGCGCGTGCTCGACTACACGCTCGAGGTGACCGCGGCGACGCCGGAGCTCGCCGAATTCGACGCATACCTGCGACGGCAGGTGGTGCCGGCCTTCATGAACGCCTCGCGTCGCGCGGGTCATTCGCGTTGAAGGCCATGATCCTCGCGGCGGGGCGCGGCGAGCGCATGCGCCCGCTGACCGAGCGGCTTCCGAAGCCGCTGCTCGAAGTCGGGGGCCACCGGCTGATCGAGTACCACCTCGCGGCGCTGCGCGAATTCGGCGTGCACGACGTCGTCATCAATCTCTCCTGGCACGGCGAACTCATCCGCGAGGCGTTTGGCGACGGTGCGGCGCTCGGCCTTTCGAATCCGCTACAGCGAGGAGGGCCCCGAGCCGCTCGGCACCGGCGGCGGACTGTTCGCGGCGCTGCCGCTCCTCGGCGATTCGCCTTTCCTCGTCGTGAACGGCGACGTGTGGACTGACTTTCCGCTTCGCTCGCTCAAGGTGCTGCCCGATTCGCTCGCGCATCTCGTGCTGGTCGAGAATCCGGAGCACCATCCCGGCGGCGACTATGGGCTCGAGCCCGGTGGCCGGGCGACGGAGGGACCGTCCAGGCTGACGTTCTCCGGCATCTCGATGCTCGACCCGAGGCTCTTCGAGGGCTGCACACCGGGCAGCTTTGCGCTGAAGCCGCTGCTGGATCGCGCGCTCGCGGCGCAGCTCCTGACCGGCCAGCGCTACGGCGGCGCCTGGCGCGATGTCGGCACGCCCGCGCGGCTTGCGGCGCTCGATTCCGAGCTTCGGCTCGGCAAGGCGAGACACCCCGTACTCTCGTCCCCGGTCGGCTAAAATGTGCGTCTCGCGAGCGCGGGACGCATGACAAGTGGCTGATCTAAAAGGCATTCCCATCCAGGTCGAGCCGCGTCCCGCGAAGAGTGGCGAGAAATTCGTCACGCCCCAGGGTTTTACGGCGATTCGAGACGGCATCAAGAAGACCGCGGGCGCGCTGCCGTTCGCGCCTGGCCAGAAGCCGCGCTGGCTGCGTGCCCCGCTCGCGGCCGGAGCGCGCTACGAGATGCTGCGGCAGACCGTGCGCGAGCACCGCCTCAGCACGGTCTGCGAAGAAGCGCATTGCCCGAACATCGGCGAGTGCTGGAATGCCGGCACCGCGACGCTCCTCCTCATGGGCTCGGTGTGCACGCGCGCCTGCCGCTTCTGCGCGGTGGACACCGGCAATCCGCGCGGCTGGCTCGACGCTGACGAGCCCGCGAACGCCGCGCGCACGGTTTCACTGATGGGCCTCGGCTACGTCGTGCTGACCTCGGTGGATCGCGACGACCTGCCGGACGGCGGCGCCTCGCATCTCGCTGCCTGCGTTCGCGCGATCAAGGCGGCGAATCCCGCGACCGCGGTCGAAGCGCTGACACCGGACTTCCAGGGCGTGCTTGCCGACGTCGAGACCGTCGTGGATTCCGGAATCGAGGTCTTCGCGCAGAACGTGGAGACGGTCGAGCGTCTCACGCACCCGGTGCGCGACCCGCGCGCGGGCTACCGCCAGACGCTCGACGTGCTCGCCCATGCGAAGCGGCACCGCCCGCAGGTGCTCGCCAAGACGAGCCTGATGCTCGGGCTCGGCGAGACCACGGACGAACTCCTCGCCACGATGGACGACCTGCGCGCGATCGGCTGCGACATCCTGACGCTCGGGCAGTACCTGCGGCCGACCGCGAATCACCTGCCGGTCGAGCGCTACGTGACGCCGGAGCAGTTCCTCGAGTTGCGCGAGTCGGCACTCGAGCGCGGCTTTCTCGAATGCGTCTCGGGCCCGATGGTGCGCTCGAGCTATCGCGCCGAGCGCGCGCTCGCGGGCAACAACTGCGGCATCCCGGCCGCCTGATGCACCCGTTCCCGCATCACTATCGCGTCCGCGTCGGGATCAAGCCCGAGGGCGAGGTCAGCCTGGACTCCGAGGGGCTTCCGCAACTGCGCTCGCTGCCGCCGCCGGAGTGGGGCGGGCCGGGCGGCTACTGGTCGCCCGAGACGCTGCTGCTCGCCGCGCTCGGCGACTGCACGATGCTGACGTTCCGCGCGATCGCGAAGGCCTCGCGCTTCGAGTGGCGCGAGCTCTCGGCCGAAGTCGAGGGCAAGCTCGAGCGCATCGACGGCAACAGCCGCTTCACCGAGATCACGACCCGCGTGCGCCTCGTCGTGCCGCCGGGCACCGACGCCGCGCGCGCGCGGCACCTGCTCGAGAAATCCGAGAAAGGCTGCCCGGTCTCGAACTCACTCACGGCCAGCGAAGCACATCGAGGCCGAGATCGTCGAGGCAGCATGAGCGCCATCGTCCGCCAGCTCGGCCGCGTGGACTATGCACCGACCTGGCGCGCCATGCAGGCGCTGACCGACGCGCGCGACGCGGATACGCCGGACGAGCTCTGGTTTCTCGAGCACGAGCCGGTCTTCACGCAGGGACTGAATGGCAAGCCCGAGCACCTGCTCGCAACCGGCGACATCCCGGTCGTCGGCATCGACCGCGGCGGCCAGGTGACCTACCACGGGCCTGGGCCAGCTCGTGATGTATGCGCTGGTCGACCTTCGTCGCCGTGGCATCGGCGTGCGCGAGCTCGTCGTCGCACTCGAGAATTCCGTGGTCGACGCAAGCGGCGCGCCACGGCATCGCGGCTGCCGGCCGGCGCACGGCGCCGGGCGTCTACGTCGGGGCGCGCAAGCTCGCGAGCATCGGGCTTCGGGTCCGGCGCGGCTGCAGCTACCACGGCCTCGCCCTCAACGTGGACATGGACCTCGAGCCGTTCCATCGCATCAATCCCTGCGGCATGGCGGGCCTCGCGATGACGCAGCTCGTGTCGGAAGGCGCGACGACCGATGTCGCCGGCGCGGCGCGCGAGCTTGCGCCGCTCGCGGTCGCCGCGCTCGGCCTCGAATGGAGCGGGATCTGGAGCGGGCCGCCTGCTGCAGCTCCGATTCAGAGCGCGACCAGCACCACGCCGCTGTCGGTCAGGTCCTGGTAGATCTCGTCGAGCTGCGCCCGGCTCCTGGCCTCGATCGTGTAAGTCAGCGCGAGGAAGCGGCCCTTGCTGCTCATGCGCTCGCTGATGCGATCGGGCGCGAGCGCCCCCGCGTGACGCTCGATGATCGCGAGCGTGAGCGTGCGGAACGACTCCGAGTCGCGGCCCATCACCTTGATCGGGAATTCGCAGGGAAACTGGAACAGCGCGTCGGTGTCGGTCATGCCGGCAGTACGGTCGAGAATTCCCGCTGCGTGGCCTTGAAGGCGGCGTAGATCTTCCGGTACACGGGTCCGGGCGCGCCGGATCCGACCGGGCGGCCGTCGAGCGTCGAGATGGCGCGGATGCCCCCGCCCGCGGAGGCGATGAGGAGTTCATCCGCGGTGCGCAGTTCGCCCTCCGTGACGGGGCGCCGCTCGGAAGGAATTCCTTCCCGGCCGGCGAGTTCGAGGATGACGCCGCGCGTCGTGCCCGGAAGGATTGCATTGGTCTGCGGCGGCGTGATGACGCGCCCGTCCTTGACGACGTGCGCGCTGCTCGCGCTCCCTTCCGTCAGCATGCCGCCGCGAAGCAGGATCGTCTCCGTCGCGCCGGCATCCGCCGCGAGCCAGCGCAGCAGCACGTTGCCGAGGAGCGACGTGGACTTGATGTCGCAGCGCGACCAGCGGATGTCCTCGGCGGAGATCGCCGCGACGCCATTTTCGATGGCCGTCGCCGACACCACGGGGAGCTTCTGCACGCTCGCGAAGATCGTCGGTCGGGTGCCCGGCGTCGGCACGTGATTGCGCTCGGGCTCGACGCCGCGGGTGACCTGCACGTAGAGGAGCTGGTCGCCGCCGCCGTTGCCGTGCACCAGCTTGCCGAAAGCCGCGAGCCAGCCCGCGCGGTCGAGCGGCGGGGGCATCCGGATCTCGGCCAGGCTGCGATCGAGGCGCGCCATGTGCGCCTCGAAACGGTAGGCGCGCCCGTCGTAGACCGGCAGCACCTCGTAGGCGCCGTCGCCGAACAGGAAGCCGCGATCGAGCGGCGAGATGCGCGCCTCAGCGAGGGGCAGCAACTTCCCGTCGAGCCAGACGAGCGGCAGGGGCATGCGCGTGCTTCAGGCGAACCAGGACAGGATCGTGTCCCAGATCCTGCGGAAGATGTTGCCGCGCGGCACGTCCGCGAGCGGATGCAGCGGCACCTCGGCGATGACCTTGCCGTCGATCGTGGCGCGGAGCGTGCCGACGCGGTCGGCCTTCGTCAGCGGCGCAAAGACCTTCGGCGCGAGTTCCACCTGGTACTCGATGCGGTCCGCCTGGCCGCGCGGCAGCGTGACGGCGAGATCCTCGGCGACGCCGACCGCGGCCTGCCCGTCCGGCGCCTTGTAGACGCGGTGGACCGCAAGCTGGGTCCCGGCCTTCTTGAGCACGCGCGTCTCGAAGAAGTTGAAGCCGTAGTTGAGCAGCGCAAGGCTCGCGTCCTCGCGCGCCTTCATGCTCTTGGTGCCGGTGACGACCGCGATCAGGCGCATCCCGTCGCGCTTGGCCGACGACACCAGGCAGTACCCGGCCGCGTCGGTCATGCCGGTCTTCATGCCGTCGACGCTCGGGTCGCGATCGAGCAGGCCGTTGCGGTTTTCCTGCCGGATGTTGTTCCAGGTGAACTCGCGCTGCGAGTACCAGCGGTAGTATTCCGGGAACTCCCGGATGATGGCGCGCGCCAGCTTCGCGATGTCGGCGGTCGACATCTTGTGGTTGTCGCCGGGCAGGCCCGTCGCATTCTGGAAGTGGCTCTGGGTCATGCCGAGCCGCTCCGCGTACTGGTTCATGAGCGCGGCGAAGGTGTCTTCCGTGCCCGCGATCGCCTCGGCGAGCGCGATCGTCGCGTCGTTGCCGCTCTGCACGATCATGCCCTGGATCAGCACCTCGACCGGCACGCGCGAATTGAGGTCGAGGTAAGTGCGCGAGCCCTCCGAGCGCCAGGCGTGCTCGCTGACCGGCACCTCGGTGTCGAGCTTGAGCTTGCCTTCCTTCAGCGCGTGAAACACCGCATAGGCGGTCATGAGCTTCGTGATGCTCGCCGGCTCGACCGCCTCGTTCGCGCGGTGGCCGACGAGGACCTGCCCGCTCTGGTTGTCGACGAGCACCCAGGCCGTGGCCTCCAGCGTCGGCGGTGGCGGGACCGGTTGCGCGGCGGCGTGGGCGACGGCGGAAGCGGCAAGGAGCAGCAGGGCAGGGAGGATTCTCAAGGCAGACCTCATGGATGGATGCGATTCATTATTACAGGGCCAGGCGAACGCTATCGGCGCCGGCAAGGCGCATGCGCTCGGCGAGGGCGTCGAATTCGGCGAAGTTCGCGGCGGGGCCGGCTCGCACGCGGAACATCGGGCGGCCGTCCACGGTGGACTCCGTGACCGTGACGTTCGCGATGCCCGCGGCGCGCAGGCGCGTGGCGAGCGCCTCGGCATTCTCGCGGCTGCCGAAGGCGCCGGCCTGGGCGTAGTAGGCCGGCATCGCCGCGGGCGGGGGAGCCGTGTCGCCGGCGGCGAGGCTTCGCACCTCCACGCGCGCCGTGCCCTTCCGGATCATGTCGAGCTGTTCGGCTGCCGCGTGCGACAGGTCAATGATGCGGTCCTTGGCGAATGGCCCGCGGTCGTTCAGGCGCACGACGACGCTGCGGCCATTCTCGAGGTTGGTGACGCGGACCCAGGTCGGCAGCGGCAGCGTCGGGTGCGCGCCGGTCATCGCGTTCATGTCGTAGGTCTCGCCGGTCGCCGTGCGTCCGCCGTGGAAATCCGGCCCGTACCAGGACGCGACGCCCTGCTCGACAAAGCCTACGGCACTCTGCAGCACGGCATAGCGTCGTCCGCCCACTTCGTAGAAGGGCGGATTGCCGTACTTCGAGCGCGGCTCGTCGTGGGGCACGGCCGCGCTGCCCGGCGCCGGCGCGGGCGCCGGTGGCGGCGCCGGCCGCAGCGGCTCGCGTGCACAGCCTGCGAGTGCGAGGAGTGCCAAGGCACAGGCGCTCGGGAGCTTTTTCATGGCGCGGCGGCCGCGGGCGGCGCGTCCGGCGGCGGCAGCAGCGACTCGATGCGACGGCCGAGGTCGTTCACGGCGAGGGCATAGAGGATGCTGCGGTTGTAGCGCGTGATGACGCCGAAGTTGTGGAAGCCCGCGCGCAGCTCCGGCCCGGTCTCGCCATCCACGCGGATGAAGAGGGCAGGCGCCTTGTCGCCCTGGGTCGTGTCGAATTCGAGCCCGCGGTCGCGCAGCGCCTTCACCGTGGAGTCCGGCGAGAGCTTGCCGGCGACGAGGCCGTCGGCTTTCGGGAACCAGAGGCTCGCCGGCACGACGACCGGCTCGCCGGCGCGCCAGCCGTGCTTTGCGAGGTAGTTCGCGACGCTCGCGATGACGTCGTCCCAGCTGCCCCAGAGGTCGCGCCTGCCGTCACCGTCGCCGTCCACGGCGTAGGCGCGGTAGCTGCTCGGCATGAACTGGCCGCCGCCCATCGCGCCGGCGTAGGAGCCCTGGACCGACGCGATATCCAGCTTCTCGTCGTTCGCGAGCAGCAGGAACTGCTCGAGCTCGCCGCGGAAGTAGCTCGCGCGCGGCGGGTAGTCGAAGGCGAGCGTCGAGAGCGCGTCCACGACGCGGTACTTGCCGGTGATGCGGCCGAAGTACGTCTCGGCGCCGAGGATGCCGATGATCACGTGCGGCGCGACGCCCGTGTCCTTCGCGACCCTGGCGACGTCGTCGCGGTGCTCGGTCCAGAAGGCGACGCCGGCGTCGATGCGCTCGGCGGTCAGGAAATGGTCGCGATACGCGTGCCAGGGCATGACCGCCTCGGCGGGCTTCGACATGAGCTCGATGATGCGCGGCTGGCTCGTCGCGTCCGCAAGCACTCCGTCGAGCCAGGCCGCGTCGAAGCCGTGCTTCTTCTCCATCTCCGCGGCGAAGCTCTTCACGTCCTCGCGCGCGAGATCGAGCGCCGCGGCCGGAAGCGCGGCCGCCGCAAGGGCAATGGCAAGCCCAGGCGCACAGAGCGTCGCTGTCGCGTGCTTCATCCTCATCCCACGAGCTTTCTGCTGGAATGCAGCGACATCAGGATACCGAAGCCGGCCATCAGGGTCACGAACGACGTGCCGCCGTAGCTGACGAGCGGCAGCGGCACGCCGACCACCGGCAGGAGCCCCATGACCATGCCGGCGTTCACGCAGGCGTACACGAAAAAAGTGAGCGCGATACTGCCCGCGAGCAGGCGCGCGAACGCGTCGCGGCACTGCATGGCCATGTACATGCCGCGGCTGACGATGAACAGGTAGCCGATCAGGAGCGCAATCAGCCCGAGCAGCCCGAGTTCCTCGCCGATCACGGCGTAGATGAAATCGGTCGAGCGCTCGGGCAGGAACTCGAGCTGCGCCTGGCTGCCGTTCATCCAGCCCTTGCCGAACACGCCGCCCGAGCCGATCGCGATCTGCGACTGGATGATGTGGTAGCCGGCGCCGAGCGCGTCGCTCTGCGGGTCGAGCAGCGTCAGCACGCGCTGCCGCTGGTAGTCGTGCATGAAATGCCAGGCGACCGGCACGGCCGCGCCGATGAGCGCGACGCCGCCCGCGACGTAGAGCGGCGAGATTCCGCCCATCACCAGCACGATCATCCCGGAGGCCGCGACCAGGAGCGCGGTGCCGAGGTCCGGCTGCTCGGCGACCAGCCCGACCGGCAGCAGCACGAGCAGCATGACGACGCAGACGTCCCTGAACGAGGGCGGCAGCGGCCGCTGGTGCAGGTACCAGGCGCACATCATCGGCACCGCGAGCTTCATGATCTCGGAGGGCTGGAAGCGGATGACGCCGAGGTCGAGCCAGCGCTGCGCGCCCTTGCCGACGTCGCCCGCGATCGCCACTATGACGAGAAGGATGAGGCCTATCAGGTAGGCGACCGGCGAGAGCATGCGCAGGAAATGATCCGGCACCTGCGCCAGCACGACGAGGAGCGTGAAGCCGATGCCGATGCGCGCGAGCTGGTTGAGCCAGAGCGAGGTGTTCTCGCCCGCGGCGCTGTAGAGCACGAACAGGCCGAACAGGCTCACGGCGATCAGGGCGGAGAGCAGCATGCCGTCGAGCCTGAGCGCGCGCAGCAGCCGCGCCATGCCGGTGACGGTGCGCTTCGTCCGGGAGTCGCCGAGCTCGCCGTAGATCATGGGGCCGCCTTGTTGAGGTAGGCGTCGAAAATCGCGCGCGCGATCGGCGCCGCCGCCGAGGCAGCCGAAGCCGCCGTTCTCGACCAGCACCGCGATCGCGATCTTCGGCGCCTCCGCCGGCGCGAATGCGATGAAGAGTGCGTGGTCGCGCAGCCGTTCGGAGACCTCTTTCTCGTTGTATTTCTCGGTCTGGCCGACCGAGAACACCTGCGCCGTGCCGGTCTTGCCGGCGATCGAATACGTGGCGCCGCGGCCGACGCGCAGCGCCGTGCCGCGCGGACCGCTCGTCACCGCCACCATCGCGTTGACGATGATCTCCCAGTTGGCCTGGTTCTTGAGCTCGATGCGCGGCAGCGCCTCCGGCTTCTTCTGCTCGACCTGGCCGGTCGCCGGATCCACGAGCGCGCTGACGAGCCGCGGCCGGTGGGGCTGGCCGCGCGTCGCGAGGAGCGCCGTCGCCTTCGCGAGCTGCAGGAGCGTCGCCGTCCAGTAGCCCTGGCCGATGCCGACGATCACGGTCTCGCCGGGGAACCAGACCTGCTGTTCCTTGCGCGGAAACGCGCCTTTCTTCCATTCGGGCGAGGGCATGATGCCGCTGCGCTCGCCGGCGATGTCGATGCCGGTCGGAAGGCCGAAGCCCATGCGCGTCATCGAGTCGTGGATTCGCTCGATGCCGAGCGTGTTCGCGAGCCGGTAGAAGTACACGTCGCAGGACTGCATCACCGCGTTTTCCATGTCCATCGAGCCATGCCCTTCGCGCTTGAAGTCGCGGAAGCGGTGGCGCGAGCCGGGCAGCGAGTAGCTGCCGGGGCAATAGACATGATCCTCCGGCTTGATGACGTCGTACTCGAGCCCGGCGAGCGCCATCAGCGGCTTGATCGTCGAACCCGGCGGATAGGTGCCGCGCATCACGCGGTTGAAGAGCGGCTGGTCCGGATTCTCGGTGAGCGCGAGGTATTCGCTGCGCGTGATGCCGCGGGCGAAGCCGTTCGGGTCGAAGGAGGGGAGGCTCGCGAAGACGAGGACGTCGCCATTCGACGGGTCGATCGCGACCACGCCGCCGCGCCGGCCGGCGAAGGCCTCTTCGGCGACGCGCTGCAGCTCGATGTCGATCGTCATCCGCAGGTCCTTGCCGGCCAGCGGATCGCGCGTCTTGAGCTGCGCGTCCACGCCCTCGGGCAGCTTCGCAGGGCGGCCCTCCGCGTTCACGAGCACCTCGCGGTAGCCGCCGGTGCCGAGCAGGTCCTTCTCGTAGGCTCGCTCGACGCCGGTCTTGCCGATCACGCCGGTGCCGAAGTAGCGCTCGCGGTCGACGCGGGCGAGGTCCTCCTCGCTGATCGTTCCGACATAGCCGAGTGCGTGCGCGCCGATCGTGCCGTACGGATAGTGGCGCGCCATGCGGGTCTCGAGCAGGACGCCCGGCAGCTCGTGGCGGTGCACGGCGTAGCGTGCGATCTCTTCGTCATTGAGCTGCAGCAGGAACGGCACGGCCTCGAACGAGCGCCGCGACAGCGCAAGCTGGCGCACGCGGCCGACATCGCCCGGGTCGAGTAGCCCGAAGCTGACGAGGTGCGAAAGCGTTTCCTCGAGGTCGCCCGCCTGCTCGCGCACGAGCTCGAGCTGGTAGGCCGGCGTGTTTTCGGCGATGACGCGCCCCGCGCGGTCGAAGATGATCCCGCGGTTCGGCGGCAGCGGCTCGATGCGGGCGCGATTGCCGAGCGAGAGTTCGAGGTAGTGGTCGTGCTGCACGACCTGCAGCCAGAACGCGCGGCCGACGAGCAGGAGCGCGATCAGGACGACGATGAGGATCGCGACCAGCGAGCGCTGGAAGAACATCCTCTGCTCGAGGGCGTCGTCCTTGACGCGTACGCGACGCATCCGGTCAGCGCCGCGCCGCGAAGCGCGCGAAGAATGCGGTGAGCAGCGGCCAGCAGGCGGCCCCGACCGGCACCGCGAGCCAGCGGCGCCAGTCGGTCACCGCGTGGCCGGCGACGCCGTCGATCCAGAACAGCAGGAACTCGTGCAGCCAGAGCAGGCACAGGATCACCGCCGACTGCTGCAGCGGCGGAAAGGCGCGGATCTGCAGCCGCAGCTTCGAAGCGACGTAGGCGATGACGGTGAGCGTCAGCGCGTGCTCGCCAAGCAGAACGCCCTTGAAGCCGTCGAGTGCAAGGCCGGCGCACCAGCCGTAGGAGAGTCCGAGCAGGCGCGGCGACAGCAGGCAGAACCAAAGCACCGTCAGCGCGACGAAGTCGGGCCGGAAGAGCTCGAGGAACGACGGCAGCGGTGCGACGGTCGCCGCGAGCGCGAGGATCGTGAGCACGATGACCCGGCCCCAGCCGAATACGCTGCGGGTGCCGCGCATCATGGGGCGTTCCCCGGCGGCGGCTGTTGCGGCTCTGCTTCAGGTTGTGGCGATGTCTCGACGGGCGCTGGCGCTGGCGCGGGCGCGGGCGTCGTGTCCTGCGCGGCGGGCGATGCCGCTTGCGTCGTTTGCGTCGCGCCTTGCGCCGCTGGCGGTGGTGTCGGCGTGGGCGCCGGCTGCGGCGCCGGCTGTTGCGATGGCTGCTTCGCCGGCGGCGTCGACGCTGCCGGCTTCGCCTCGGCTTGCGTCTCCGGCTCGACGACCGCGCTGTCGAACCAGACCAGCAGGATCTCCGGGTCCCGGTCGAGTCCTGCGAGCGGCGCCGCCTCGACTGCGAGCAGCGGCTGGCCGGGGTCGCGCGTGACCGCCGTGACCTTGCCGACCGGGTAACCCGGCGGATAGACGCCGCCGAGGCCCGAGCTCACGAGCAGGTCGCCGACGATGACGTCCGAGTTCTGCGGCAGGTAGGGCAGCGACAGGAGTCCCGAGCGGCCGGTGCCGAGCGCGATGCTGCGCACCCCGGTGCGGTTCACCTGCACCGGTATCGCGTGCTCGGGATCGGAGATCAGGATGATCTCGGCCGAGATCGGGCCGGCGCGCGTGACCTGGCCGAAGATGCCGGCCGCGTCGATCGCGGCCTGGCCTCTGAAGACGCCGTCGCGCGTGCCCTTGTTGATGAGCACGCGCTGGCGGAACGGGTCGAGGTCCACGCGCACGATCTCGGCGACCAGCGAACGCTGCACGACGCGGGCCGAACTCTCGCGCACGGCGCGCAGCCGCTGGTTCTCCTGCTCGAGCGATTCGAAGCGCAGGAGCTTGAGGCGCAGCACGAGATTGTCGGAGGCGAGCTTGACGTTTTCGGCTTCGACGCGGGTCCGGGTCGCGAACGACTCGCGCATCGAGGACCAGGCCTGCAACGGCGCCTGCACGGCCCACTGGATCGGGTAGGCGAGGGTTGCAACGCCATCGCGGATGGCGGCGAGGTGGTGCTGGCGATGGTCCGCGACCATGAGTCCTGCGGCCATCGCGGCGAGCACGATGAGGCGCAGCCCCAGCGCGGGGCCGCCGAGAAGGAGGGGCCTGGGATCCGAGTCGTGCGAGCTCAATGCGGCCTCTAGCGGAGGCCGAACAGCCCCGGATGCTCTTCGTTCAACTCGAGGATTCGGCCGCCGCCGCGGGCGACGCAGGTGAGCGGATCCTCGGCGATGATCACCGGCAATCCGGTTTCTTCCATCAGGAGCTTGTCGATGTCCTTGAGGAGCGCGCCGCCGCCCGTCAGCACGATGCCGCGCTCGGCGACATCGGAGCCGAGTTCCGGCGGAGTCTGCTCGAGCGCTTTCTTGACCGCCTGCACGATGCCCTGGAGCGGTTCCTGCATGGCCTCGAGGATTTCGTTCGAATTCAGCGTGAAGCTGCGCGGCACGCCCTCGGAGAGATTGCGGCCCTTGACCGACATCTCGCGCACCTGCTGGCCTGGATAGGCGGAGCCGATCTCGATCTTGATCCGCTCAGCGGTCGCCTCGCCGATCAGGATGCCGTAGTTGCGGCGCACGTAGTTCGTGATCGCCTCGTCGAAGCGATCGCCGCCGACGCGGACCGACTCCGCGTAGACGATGCCGTTCAGGGAGATGACCGCGACCTCGGAGGTGCCGCCGCCGATGTCGAGCACCATCGAGCCGCGCGCCTCGTTGACCGGCAGGCCCGCGCCCACCGCGGCTGCCATCGGTTCCGGGATCACGTCCACGCGACGGGCGCCCGCGCCTTCGGCGGACTCCTGGATCGCGCGGCGCTCGACCTGGGTCGAGCCGAAGGGTACGCAGATCAGGACGCGCGGCGAGGGGCGCAGCCACCGGTTGCCGTGCACCTTGCTGATGAAGTACTGGAGCATCCGCTCCGTGTAGGTGAAGTCGGCGATGACGCCGTCCTTCATCGGCCGGACCGCGGTGATGTGTCCCGGCGTGCGTCCGAGCATGCCCTTCGCCTCGGCGCCCACGGCCACGATGACCTTGCCGCCGCGTCCCGGTTCGTCCTGCACCGCGACGACCGAGGGTTCATTCAGGACGATGCCCTGGCCACGGACGTAGATGAGCGTATTCGCCGTACCGAGGTCGATCGAGATGTCGCTTGAGAAGTAACCCCGGAGGCTCTTGAACATGGCTGGAATCGGCCGCGACGCTCCGTGAATGGAGCGCCGCGAGTCTATCCGCGGGCGCGACTTTCCACAAGCCGACATGTATGATTTCCGTCAAGTTTTTCCCTATTTTTCCGCTGTGGTGCGCACATGACGCTGACCCGCCGCGACGTCGAAAAGATCGCGCATCTCGCCCGCCTCGAGATCACCGAGGCGCAGATGCCGGTCTACGTCGGCAGCCTCTCCGCGATCCTCGCGTTCGTGGAGCAGCTTGCCGGCGCGCCGACCGAGGATGTCGTGCCGATGGCGCACCCGCTGGAGGGCCAGGTGCAGGTGCTCCGTGAGGACTCCGTCACGGAAACGGACCGGCGCGAGGCCTACCAGGCCAATGCGGCCTCCGTGGAGGCCGGCCTCTACCTCGTGCCCAAGGTGATCGAGTGAGCCTGCATCATTCGACCGCCAGCGAGATCGGCCGGGGGCTCAGGGCGCGCGAGTATTCGAGCGTCGAGGTCACGCGCCACTTCCTCGACCGGATCGAGCGTGCGAACCCCGCGCTGAACGCGTTCGTCACGATCACGGGCGAGCGCGCGCTCGCCGACGCGCGCCGCGCGGATGCGCGCATCGCGCGCGGCGAGGGCGGCCCGCTCACCGGCGTGCCGCTCGCGCACAAGGACATCTTCTGCACGAACGGGATCCTGACGAGCTGCGGCTCGCGCATGCTCTCGAACTTCGTCTCGCCCTACGACGCGACCGTCGTCGAGCGGCTCGATGCCGCCGGCATGGTGCTGCTCGGCAAGACGAACATGGACGAGTTCGCGATGGGATCGTCGAACGAGACGAGCTTCTACGGGCCGGTGAAGAATCCCTGGGACGCGACGCGCGTGCCGGGCGGATCGTCAGGCGGGTCCGCGGCCGCGGTCGCGGCGCGCATCGCGCCGGTCGCGACCGGCACGGACACGGGCGGATCCATCCGCCAGCCCGGCGCGCTCACGGGACTGACCGGATTCAAGCCGACCTACGGGCGCGTGTCGCGCTACGGCATGGTCGCGTTCGCGTCCAGCCTCGACCAGGCGGGCGTGCTTTCGCAGTCCGCGGAGGACGCGGCGCATGTGCTCGCCGCGATGGCGGGCCATGACCCGCGCGATTCGACGAGTGTAAATACACCAGTGCCTGACTACTCAGCGGGCCTCGAAAAGCCGGTCAAAGGCCTGAAAATCGGCATCATCCGCGAGTTCTTCGGCGAGGGACTCGAGGCGGGCACGGGCGCCGCCGTGCGCGCCGCGATCGAAACCTTCCGCGCCGAGGGCGCGAAGGTCGTCGAGCTGTCGCTGCCGAACCTGCCGCTCTCGGTTCCGACCTACTACGTCGTCGCGCCGGCCGAATGCTCCTCGAACCTCTCGCGATTCGACGGCGTGCGCTTCGGCCACCGCTGCGACGACCCGCGCGACCTGACGGACCTCTACAAGCGCTCGCGCGGCGAGGGCTTTGGCGACGAGGTCAAGCGCCGCATCATGACCGGCACCTATGTGCTGTCCGCCGGCTACTACGATGCGTACTACCTGAAGGCGCAGAAAGTGCGCAGCCTCATCAATGCGGACTTCCGCCGCGCGTTCGGCGAGGTCGACGTCCTGATGGGGCCGACGGCGCCGACGCCCGCATTCGAGATCGGCGCGAAGACGGACGATCCGATCCTCATGTACCTGAACGACATCTACACGATCGGCGCCAACCTCGCCGGCTTGCCGGCGGTGTCCGTGCCCTGCGGGCTCGTCGGCGGGCTGCCGGTCGGCCTGCAGATCATCGGCCCGCATTTCGCGGAAGAGCGGCTGCTCGCGGCCGCGCACGCCTGGCAGCGGGCGACCGACTGGCATCGCCGGCTGCCGCCGGCCTACGCGTGAGCGCCGCCATGGAATGGGAAACCGTCATCGGCCTCGAGATCCACGCGCAGCTCGCGACGCGCTCGAAGATCTTCTCCGGCTCGTCGACCGCGTACGGCGCGGCGCCGAACGTGCAGGCGAACCTCGTCGACCTCGGCTACCCCGGCGTGCTGCCGGTCCTGAATGGCGAGGCGGTGCGGATGGCCGTGAAGTTCGGGCTCGCGATCGGCGCGACCGTCGCGCGGCGCTCGATCTTTGCGCGCAAGAACTACTTCTATCCCGACCTGCCGAAGGGCTACCAGATCAGCCAGTTCGAGCAGCCGATCGTCGAGGACGGCACGGTCGAGATCCTGCTCGAGGACGGCGTCCGCAAGGTGGTCGGCGTCACGCGCGCCCATCTCGAGGAGGACGCGGGCAAGTCGCTGCACGAGGGGCTCGGCCGCATGAGCGGCATCGACCTCAACCGCGCCGGCACGCCGCTGCTCGAGATCGTCTCGGAGCCCGACATGCGCTCGGCCCGCGAGGCGATCGCGTACATGAAGAAGATCCACACGCTCGTGCGCTACCTCGAGATCTGCGACGGCAACATGCAGGAAGGATCGTTCCGCTGCGACGCGAACGTCTCCGTGCGGCCGAAGGGCAAGTCCGAGCTCGGCACGCGCTGCGAGATCAAGAACCTGAACTCGTTCCGCTTCGTCGAGCGTGCGATCAACCACGAGGTCGAACGCCAGGTCGAGCTGATCGAGGGCGGCGGCAGCGTGGTGCAGGAGACGCGCCTGTACGATGCCGACCGCGACGAGACGCGCCCGATGCGGAGCAAGGAGGAAGCCAACGACTATCGTTACTTCCCGGACCCGGACCTCCTGCCGCTCGCGCTCGACGACGCCTTCGTCGATCGCGTGCGCGAGGGCCTGCCGGAACTGCCGGACGCCAAGGCCGCGCGCTTCGCGCGCGAGCACGGCCTTTCGGAGTACGACGCGGGCGTCCTGACCGCGAGCCGCGAAATCGCGGCGTTCTACGAACGCGTCGTCGCGGACATCGGCGGCGAGCCGAAGCTCGCGGCGAACTGGGTGATGGGCGAGCTCTCGGGATTCCTGAACCGCGACGGCCTCGAGATCGGCGCATCGCCGGTGTCGGCGTCCGCGCTCGCAGGGCTCCTGAAGCGCATCGTGGACGGGACGATCTCGGGCAAGCTCGCCAAGGACGTGTTCGAGGCGATGTGGACGGAAAGGAAGGCCGCCGACGCGATCATCGATGCGAAGGGCCTGCGCCAGATCACCGACAGCGGCGCCATCGAAAAAGTCATCGCCGAGGTCATGGCCGCGAACCCGGGCCAGCTCGCGGATTACCGCGCAGGAAAGGACAAGCTGTTCGGCTTCTTCGTCGGCCAGGTGATGAAGGCGAGCGGCGGGAAGGCGAACCCGGCGCAGGTGAACGATCTCCTGAAGCGCATGCTCTCAGGCTCATGACGGCCACGGGCGACCTGCTGCACCGCTTCCTGTTCGAGAATCTCCCGGTCCGCGGGCACCTGGTGCGCCTCGACGCCAGCTGGCGCGCGGCGATCGAGCACCACGAATACCCGGAAGCGGTCAGCACCGCGCTCGGCGAGGCGATGGCCGCCTCGACGCTGATGGCCGGCGCGCTGAAGTTCGAGGGGCGCCTCTCGCTGCAGTTCGAGGGCCCGGGCCCGGTGCGGCTCATGCTCGCGCAGTGCACGCACCGCCACGCGATCCGCGGCGTCGCGCGCCATGACGAATCGCTGGTGGAGCCGCCGCCGGAAGGCGGCCTCTTCGGCGCCGGCCAGCTCGCCGTCACGATCGAGCAGAGCGAAGGAACCGATCGCTACCAGGGCGTGGTGCCGCTCGAGTCGCCGCGGCTGTCGGACAACCTCGAACAATACTTCGCGCGATCGGAACAGCTGCCCTCGCGGCTCATGCTCGCGGCGACGCCCGATCGCGCGGCGGGCCTCCTGCTGCAACGCGTCGCGCTCGGCGATGCCGGCACGGCGGCCGAGATCGCCGAGGCCGACGACGCCTGGCGGCGCATCGGGCTGCTCGCGGCGACCGTGACGGCGCGCGAGCTCCTCGACATGCCCTGCCGCGAGCTCCTGCGCCGGCTCTTCCGCGAGGACGACATCCGCCTGTTCGAGGGCACGCCCGTTTTCTTCCAGTGCAGCTGCTCGCGCGAGCGCGTCGCGGGGATCCTGCAGGCGCTCGGCGGCGAGGAAGTTGATGCGTTGCTGCGCGAGCGCGGCGACGTGGAAGTGCGCTGCGAGTTCTGCAACCGCGCCTGGCGCTTCGATGCCGTCGACGTGGCCGGCATCTTCTCGCCGGGCGCGCCGCAGCAGGCGCCCAAGGGACTGCACTAGTAGGGATCTCTCACGCTCGCCAATTGCATCCGTCGCGGGCTGGCGAGGCGGCGCAGGGCGGCATAAAGTGAAGGCCATGGTTGCAAGCCATGGCCAGGAGGACGGTTTCATGCAGATCAAGGCCATCGCGTGCGCGGGGATCATCGCCGCGGGTATCGCCATGATTCGCGTCGCTGCGGCGTCACCCGAAGAAGATCGCCGTGCTGTCGCCGCGCTCGACACGGAATTCCAGGCGGCCGTCAAGCACACGATGCCGCGACCATCGACCGCATCCAGCACCCGGACATGATCCTCGTGCTCGGTGACGGGCGAGTCTTCACCAAGGCCGACCACGTCCAGGCTGCGCTCGACAAGAAGATCCACTACGAGATCCAGGACGAGGATCCGGGCACGCAGACCGTGCGCGTGCTCGGGGACACGGCCGTCGTGACGGCGCGGCTCTGGCTCAAGGGCACGAGTGAAGGCGCGCCTTTCGACCGGCGCCTCTGGTTCAGCGACACCTACGTGCGGACGCCGGACGGCTGGAAGTACTTCTTCGGCCAGGCCTCACTGAAGCTGCCGGACGAGGTCGCGAAGTAGGCAGAGTCCGGAGGGGACAGTCCCCTTCACTTCAGGCCCTGCAGCAGGCCGGCCGCCGAGAGGCGGTTCATCTGGCCGAGGATCCAGGCCTGGCGATTGCGCACGTAGGCGGACGGGTTCGTCACGCGATAGCGCGTCGGGCTCGGCAGCACGGCGGCGAGGAGCGCCGCCTCCGGGCGTGAGAGCCGCGCCGCATCCTTGCCGAAGTAATGCCGGCTCGCCGCCTGCACGCCCCAGACGCCGCGGCCGAACTGCGCGCTGTTGAGGTAGACCTCGAGGATGCGCTCCTTGGTCCAGAGGCACTCGATCCACAGGGTGAACCAGACCTCGAGCCCCTTGCGGACCCAGCTCTGGCCGGACCAGAGGAATAGATTTTTCGCGACCTGCTGGCTGATCGTGCTCGCGCCGCGCAGCCGCCGTCCGCGCTGCGCGTCGTTCACGGCTTTCTCGATCTGCTCGAAGTCGAAGCCATCGTGCAGCAGGAATTTCTGGTCTTCGGCTGCGATCACCGCGATCGCGGCCTGGCGCGAGATCTGCGGCCACGGGACCCAGGCATGCTTTTGCTCGAGCGCAGGTTCCGCGCCCCAGGACGCGAACTTCTCCTCGACCATGAATGCCGTCACCGGCACGGGCAGCCAGCGGAACGCGGCGACGACCACGATGCTGCCGACGGCGGCGGCGAGGATTGCGATCGCCACCCACCGGGCGACCCGCGCCGGCAGGGAGCGCTTCATCGGCGGCGGGACCTCAGGCGGCGCTCGCGCGCCGGGCCACGTTGATGAGCACGGTCTCGGCGGGCACGTCGTCGTGGCCGTGGCGGCGTCCCGTCTTCACCTTGGCGATCTTGTCGATGACGTCGATGCCGCCGACGACGCGGCCGAAGACCGCGTAGCCGAAACTGCCGGTGCGGTGGTCGAGGAAGGCGTTGTCCACGAGGTTGACGAAGAACTGCGAGGTCGCGCTGTGCAGGTCGTTCGTGCGCGCCATGGCGAGCGAGCCGCGCAGGTTCTTGAGCCCGTTGGCCGCCTCGTTCTTGATCGGCTCGTGGCCGTCCTTGTGAGCCATGTCGGCCGTGAATCCGCCGCACTGGACCATGAATCCCGGTATCACGCGGTGGAAGATCGTGCCGTTGAAGAAGCCCTCGTCCACGTAACGCAGGAAGTTCTTCGACGAAATCGGCGCGGACTCCTCGTCCACCTCGACGGTGAAGTCGCCGTGGGAAGTCTCGAATCGAACGATCGGGTTTTCGTCTGCCATGGGCGGATTCTACCGGCTATCCGGCCATTGCGCCTTCGGTCACGCGATCAAGGCCGGCGAGATCGGCCCGGGTCGTGATTTTCTCAAGGCCCGCAGACCGCAGCAGGCCGCGAACCGCATCGCCCTGGCTCGCGCCGTGTTCGACGAGGAGCCAGCCGCCCGGCGCGAGATGGCGCGGCGCCCCGGATGCGACGGCCGTGAGGGCCTCGAGGCCGTCGCTGCCGCCGACGAGCGCGAGCCGCGGCTCATGCGTCAGCGCATCGAGCGCCGGGTCGCCGGCCGCGACGTACGGCGGATTGGAGACGATGGCATCGAAGCGCGCGCCCGCAAGCGGCGTGTACCAGGCGCCTTCGCAAAAACGGAGGTTGCGAAGGCCAAGGCCGGCGGCATTGCGCTTCGCGACGCCAAGCGCGGCGGCGCTGACGTCGGTCGCGGTGACCGCGGCATCGGGGCGCTCGGCGGCGATCGCGATCGCAATCGCGCCGCTGCCGGTGCCGAGGTCGAGCACGGCGGGGTTCTCGAGCCCGGCGATCGCGGCGAGCGCGCGCTCGACGAGCAGCTCGGTCTCCGGCCGCGGCACGAGGACGTCCGGCGAAACCTCAAGTTCGATGGACCAGAACTCGCGCCGGCCGGTCAGGTAGGCCACCGGCTCGCCCGCGAGGCGCCGGCGCACGAGCGACTCGAGCGCCAGCAGCTCCTCGGGCGCCAGGCCGCGGTCCGGGTCGGCGGCGAGCGAGGCGCGCCCGGTCCCCAGCACCTGCGCGACCAGCAATTCGGCGTCGAGATCGGCGCTCGGGGAGGCGGCAGCAAGCCGCGCCCGCAGCGCCGCGAGCGCATCGGCGACGCGGATCATTCGAGCGAGGCCAGCTCTTCGGCCTGGTGCTCACGCGCAAGCGTCTCGATCACCTCGTCGAGGTTGCCGTCGAGGATGCTGTCGAGACGGTAGAGCGTCAGCTCGATGCGGTGGTCCGTCAGGCGCCCCTGGGGAACGTTGTACGTGCGGATGCGCTCGGAGCGGTCGCCGGTGCCGACCTGCAGCCGGCGCTTCTCGGCTTTCTGCGCGGCGAGGCGCTCCTGCTCGGCGGCGAGCAGCCGCGCGCGCAGCAAGGACATCGCGCGCGAGCGATTCTTGTGCTGGGAGCGTTCGTCCTGGCACTCGACGACGATGCCCGTCGGCAGGTGCGTGATGCGCACGGCGGAGTCCGTCTTGTTGACGTGCTGGCCGCCGGCGCCGGAGGAGCGGTAGGTGTCGATGCGAAGCTCGGCCGGGTTGATCTCGACGCTCTCGACCTCCGCGATCTCCGGCAGCACCGCGACCGTGCAGGTGGAGGTGTGGATGCGGCCCTGCGACTCGGTCGCGGGCACGCGCTGCACGCGGTGCGTGCCGGACTCGAACTTGAGCGCAGCAAAGACGCCGCGGCCGCCGATGCGGCTGATGACTTCGCGGTATCCGCCATGCTCCCCGCGGCTCTCCGACAGGATCTCGACGCTCCAGCCGAGGCGTTCGGCATAGCGCGTATACATGCGGTGGAGGTCGCCGGCGAAGATCGCCGCCTCGTCGCCGCCCGCCGCCGCGCGGATCTCGAGGAATACGTTGTGGTCGTCGAGCGGGTCCGGCGGCACGAGCAGGCGCTGCAGCGTCGCCTCGTCCTCGGCCGCTGCGCTCTCGAGCGCGGCGATTTCCTGCTCGGCGAGCGTCCTCAGGCCCGCGTCAGGGTCGGCCGCCATCGCGCGCGCCGCCGCCAGTTCGCGTTCGCGCCCGGAGAGTCGTTCAAGGCCGCGCGCGACCGGGTCGATGCGCGCGAACTCCATGGACAGCTCGCGGAACTTGTCCGAACGGCCGAGCACCGCGGGATCGGCGAGCATGCGCTCGATCTCGGCATGGCGGTCGGCGACGCGCTCGAGCCGGCGGCGGATCGCTTCCTTCATGGCGGGTCGCGGCGGAACAGGCGCGCCGCCGCGTCGGCGAGCGAGGCATCGCCGCTCTCGGCCGCCTCGCGCAAGGCCGCAGACGGTGCGTGCAGCAGGCGGTTCGTCAGCGTCGCCGCGAGCTGCTCGAGCACCTGCTCGGGCGGATGGCCGGCTGCGAGCATCCGCCGCGCCTCCGCGAGCGCCGCATCGCGCGCAGCCTCGCCCTGGCCGCGCAGCTCGCGGATCATCGGCACGGCATCCCGCACCTTGAGGCCCGCCATGAACTCGGCGACATCCTCGTCGATCAGCCGGCGCGCGATCGCGGCCTCGGCTTCGCGCGCCTTCACGTTCTCGTCCACGACCTGCCGCAGGTCGTCGATCGTGTAGAGATAGACGTCCTCGAGCTTGCTGACGGCGGGGTCGATGTCGCGCGGCACGGCGAGGTCGAGCATGAACATGGGCCGATGCCGCCGTTCCTTCAGGGCGCGCCGCACGTCCGCGAGCGAGATCACGTGACCCGGCCGCGCGGTCGAGGCGATGACGACGTCGGCCTGCGGCAGGTGCGCCGCGAGCGCCTCGAGCCGGATCACCGAGGCCGGCAATCCTTCGGCAATGCGCTCGGCGCGGTTCGTGCTGCGGTTCGCGATGATCAGGCGGCCGATCTTCTGCGCGTGCAGGTGGCGCGCCGTGAGTTCGATCATCTCGCCGGCGCCGACGAGCAGCGCCGTGTGCCGCTCGAAGCCGGAGAACACGCGTCGCGCGAGCTGGATGCCGGCCGAGGCGACCGAGACCGCGCTCGCGCCGATCGCCGTTTCCGTGCGCACGCGCTTGGCGACGGCGAAGGTCGACTGGAACAGGCGGTTGAGCAGGGCGCCCGCAGTGCCCGCCTGCTGCGCCGCGCGATAGGAATCCTTGAGCTGGCCGAGGATCTGCGGCTCGCCGAGGATCATCGAGTCGAGCCCCGCGGCGACGGAGTAGGCATGTCGCACGGCCTCCGCACCCTCGATGCGGTACAGGCAGTCCGCGATCGCCCGGTCGCCGCCCGACTCGGCGACGAGCCAGTCGGCGAGCGGCGGGGCGGCTTCGCCCACGCAGTAGAGCTCGGTCCGGTTGCAGGTCGAGACGATCAGCGCCTCGGCGATTCCGGGCAGCGCACGGAGCGAGGCCAGCGCGCGCGGCAGGCGCTCGGCATCGAACACGATGCGCTCGCGCACCTCGATCGGCGCGGTGCGGTGATTCAAGCCGATGACGAGGAGGGACATGATTGAACCGGCTGCGGAAATCCGCCGGATTGTCCGGTAACGATCCCGGCAGCACAAGCGCTGGGCTATAGTGACGTGATGCACGTTGCATCACGTCACGCTGTGGCCCTCCTGCTGGCGGTGTCGGCCGCATCCGCGGCCCAGGCGTCGGCATCCGCCGACAGTTGCGCGCGCGGCGATGCCTGGTCGCTCTCGATGGACGCCGAGCGCGCGCTCGAGCGCGGCGCGTGGCCCGAGGCCGCCCGCCAGTACGCCTGCGCCGCGCGCGCCAGCGACGATCCGGTGGTCGCCGAGCGCGCGACGCGCGAGGCCTATGACAACCTGCAGCTGGAGCGCGCCGTCGAGTCGGCGAAGCGCTGGCTCGAGCTTGCACCCACGAGCGAGGTCGCGCGGCGCTATCTCGCGACTTCGCTGCTGCGCCTCTACGACGAGGACGAGGCGGCAGTCCAGTTCGCGGAGCTGCTGAAGACCTCCTATGCCGACCGCGCGCGCGGCTATCTCGTGCTGCTCGGCATCCTCTCCGCGGAAGACAACGAAACCGGCGCCGCGCGCGTGATGGACAAGCTGGCGGCCGGCGACGCGACGCTGCCCGAGGCGCAGTACGCCGCGAGCATGCTGTGGAACCGCGCCGAGAACGGCGCCAAGGCGCTCGCCGCGGCCGAGCGCGCGCTCGCCTTGCGACCCGGTTACCCGCAGGCCGAATTCGCGCGCGTCCACGCGCTGACCTCGATGGGCCGGAATGACGAGGCGCTCGAGCACTCGGCGATGCTCGCGGCGTCCGGCGATCCGTTCATGCAGCTCTCCCACGCCTGGCAGCTGCTCGGCGACGACCGCCAGGATGAAGCGGTGGCGCTGTTCGAAGAACTGCGCCGCGGCGGCGGGCCTGCGGCCGCGGATGCGGCTTCCGCGCTCGCCTCGATCGCGGTGGACGAGAAGCGCTTTGACGACGCGTCGCGCCTGCTCGAGGATGCGGCGCGCGATCCGCAGCAGGCCGATGGCCTGCGCTGGCAGCAGGGCCGCATCGCCGAGGCGCGCGGCAACAAGATCGGCGCCGCACGCCTCTACCAGGGCATCCAGTCCGGCCCGCGCGCACTCGCGGGGCAGTTGCGGGCACACCGGTTGCTCCGCGACCAGGGCGCGCCCGAGCTGGCGGAGATGCTGATGGACGACTACCTCGCCGCCGTGCCCGCGGACACGGTGGACGCGGCCTCGGGCGTCGCGGCCATCCTCGTGGAGGAAGGCAAGGGCAACGATGCGATTGCCCTGATCGATCGTGCGCTCAAGGTGCTGCCGGACGACGGCCTTCGGCTCGCGCGCGGATTCCTGCTCGAGCGGCTGGACCGCGTGCCGGAAGCCGTCACGGACATGCGCAAGGTCGTCGCGCGGCGGCCGAACGACCCGGTGGCGCTCAACGCACTCGGCTACACGCTCGTGGACCGCACGAAGTCCGTGCAGGAAGGCCGGCAACTGGTCGAGCGCGCGATCGCCGAGAAGCCGGACAGCTACGCGATCCAGGACTCGATGGGCTGGGCCCTGGTGCAGTCGGGACAGCTCGAGGACGGCAAGGGCTGGTTGCAGCACGCCTGGGACCGCTCCGAAGACCCGGAGGTCGCTGCGCACCTCGGCGAAACGCTCTGGCGCATGGGCCGCGTGGACGACGCGAAGAAACTCTGGGACGAGGCGCTCGCCGCGAATCCTGACAGCCCGCCGCTCAAGCGCGCGATCGAGCGTCGCTCCCAGTGAGAGGACGCGTCGCGGCCGCCGCGATCCTGCTGCTCGTCGGCGGATGCGCGACGGGGCCCCGGCCACAGCCGATCGAAGGCGAATCCGCGCGGCGCGAGGCCTTGCAGGCCCTGGCGTCGTGGACACTTCGCGGGCGTGTCGCGGTCGCGGCAGGCGACGACGGGTTCTCCGGCGGCCTGCAATGGCAGCAGACTGGACCGAACGCGGAAGTGTCGCTGCACGGACCGCTCGGCGGCGAGGCCCTGCGCATCAAAGTGGATGGAGCCAACTACGTCGTGGAAACGCCGGACGGCGCGAGCTACGACGGCGAGAGTGCAGAGCGCCTGTTGGCCGAGCGCGTCGGCGCGGACCGGCCGCTGCCCGTCCAGGACATGCGCTACTGGCTCATCGGCGTTCCGGCGCCCGGCAAGCCGCACGAGGAAACGCTCGGCACGGACCAGCGGCTTTCGAGCCTCACCCAGTCGGGCTGGCTGATCCGCTACGGCAGCTTTTGAAACGGTGGGCGCTCACGCGCTGCCGCAACGCATCGAGATGACGACGCAGGGGCTGCGACTGCGCGTCGCCGTGACGGACTGGCAACTCCCGCCATGAGCGACGGAGGCCTGGCCCGCGCCGGCCAAGCTGAATCTCTTCCTGCACGTGACCGGCCGCCGGCCGGACGGGTATCACGAGATCCAGACCGTATTCCAGCTCATCGACCTTTCTGACAGCCTGCATTTCACGTTGCGCGCGGACCGCGAGATCCGGCGCGCGGAAGGGCCGGCCGAGGTGCCGGTGGCGGAGGACCTGTGCCTTCGGGCAGCGCGGCGCCTGCAGGAGGCGAGCAACCTCGACCGGGGTGTCGACATCCGGCTCACCAAGCGCATCCCGGTGCAGGGCGGTCTCGGCGGCGGGAGCTCGGATGCGGCGACGACCCTGGTCGCCCTCAATGAAATCTGGGGCTTGCGTCTGGCCCCGTCGCTGCTCGCGGAACTTGGCCTCGAACTCGGGGCCGACATTCCTTTTTTTATCCTGGGCCAGACCGCCTGGGGCGAGGGTGTCGGGGAGCGCCTGACGCCCCTGGAACTGCCCGAAAAGCACTTTGCGGTCGTCTTTCCGGGGGTCGGGATCCGCACCGCCGACGTGTTTCAGGCTCCTGAATTGACAAGGAAAACCCCCGAGACGACAATTCGCGGCTTCCTGAAGGCAGGTGGACACAACGATTGCGAACCGGTGGTGACCGGGCGCAGTCCCGAAGTGCGCCGGGCGCTGGCCTGGCTCGCCGAACGGGGCAGCGCGCAGATGACGGGCACCGGCAGCTGCGTGTTCGCATCGTTCGAGAATCGCGAGGCAGCGCTCGCGGCGCTCGAGGGTCTGCCACCGGGGTGGCGCGGATTCGTGGCCCGAGGGCTCGACCGCTCGCCCCTGCAGGAACGCCTGGCGGCGGAGCGGTCCCGCGGAAGCGGGAGGATTTAGGATTGGGGTGTCGCCAAGTGGTAAGGCAACGGGTTTTGATCCCGTCATACGAAGGTTCGAATCCTTCCACCCCAGCCAGATGAAGCGCGGCGCGCAGGGCGCGCCACGGTAGGGAGGATCGCGTGGACCAGTCCACGATGGCGGTGTTCACGGGCAACGCGAATCCGGCCCTGGCGCAGGACATCGCGCGGCACCTGATGCAGCCGCTCGGCCGCGCGATGGTCGGGCGCTTCAGTGACGGCGAGATCCAGGTCGAGATCATGGAGAACGTCCGCGGCAAGGACGTCTACCTGGTGCAGTCGACCTGCCCGCCGGCGAACGAGCACCTGATGGAGCTGCTCGTCATGGCGGACGCCTGCAGGCGCGCCTCGGCAGGAAGGATCACCGCGGTGATCCCGTACCTCGGCTATGCGCGGCAGGACCGGCGGCAGCGCGCGATGCGCGTGCCGATCACGGCGAAGCTGGTCGCGGACATGATCGGCTGCGCCGGCGTGAACCGCGTGTTGACGGTGGATCTGCATGCGGACCAGATCCAGGGCTTCTTCAACGTGCCGGTCGACAACGTGTATGCATCGCCGGTGCTGCTCGGCGAAGTGTGGAAGCAGAAGTACGACAACATGATCGTGGTGTCGCCGGACGTCGGCGGCGTGGTGCGGGCGAGGGCGCTCGCGCGCCGCCTCGACAACGCCGACCTCGCGATCATCGACAAGCGGCGCCAGCGCGCGAACGAGTCGCAGGTGATGAACATCATCGGCGACGTGCGCGGGCGGTCCTGCATCCTGGTGGACGACCTCGTGGACACCGCGGGGACGCTCTGCCTGGCGGCGCAGGCGCTGAAGGACGAAGGCGCGGAGCGCGTGATCGCCTACATCACGCACCCCGTGCTGTCGGGCAAGGCGGTGGAGCGGGTCTCCACGTCGGCGCTCGATGAGCTCGTCGTGACGGACACGATTCCGCTCGGCGAAGCGGCGCGGAACTGCAAGCGCATCCGCGTCCTCTCGGTCGCGGAGCTGCTCGCGGAAACGATGCGGCGGATCCGGGACGAGGAGTCCGTCAGCTCGCTCTACGTGGATTAGGAAGGGTTCGCCCTTCCGAACGGCAGCCGCCGGAGGGTCCGGCGGCGCCGAAAACGGGTTGCCGGTGCCTGGTCGCGGGCCGGCGGCTCATAGATGGAGTAATGACATGAAAATTTCCTTCGAACTCGTCGCCGAGTTCCGGGAAGACCAGGGCAAGGGTGCGAGCCGCCGCCTGCGTCATCTCGGCAAGGTCCCGGCGATCCTCTACGGGGGCAAGCGCGACGCGCGCGCGTTGCTCGTCGATCACACCAAGCTCGCGCAGCTGATGGACAACGAGCGTTTCTACTCGACCATCCTCGCGCTCAAGGTGGGCAGCCAGCAGCAGGCTGCGGTGCTGAAGGACGTGCAGCGCCACCCGTACAAGAACCAGATCATGCACATCGACTTCCAGCGCGTGCTGGAGGACGAGAAGATCAAGATGCAGGTGCCGCTGCACTTCAAGGGCGGCGCGGAATCGAAAGGCGTCAAGGACCAGGGCGGCGTGCTCTCGCACGTGCGCAATGACGTCGAGGTCACCTGCCTGCCGAAGGACCTCCCGGAATTCGTCGAGGTGGACGTCTCGGGCCTCGAGATCAACCAGGTGGTCAAGCTCTCCGACCTCAAGCTGCCTGCGGGCGTCGACCTCGTGGACCTGCTCGCCAAGCGCGACGGTCCGGTGGCTTCGATCCACATGCCGCGCGTGGAGGAGGAGGAGACTCCGGTCGTCGACGAGGCTGCCGCCGCTGCGGCTGTCGCCGGCGCGCCGGGCGCGGCTCCTGCCGCGGGCGCTGCCGGGCGCTCCGGGCGCTGCCCCGCCGGCGCCGCGCCGGCTGCGGGCGCCGCACCCGCCGCGGACGCGAAAGGCGCTGCGGCCAAGGGTGGCAAGGACGCGAAGAAGGGCGACGGCAAGAAGTAAGGTGTGGCGGGACTATCGCTGCAACTGGTCGTCGGCCTTGGCAATCCGGGCGTCGAGCACGAGGACACGCGCCACAACGCGGGGTTCTGGTTCATCGACGAGCTGGCGAGCCGGCATGACGTCCGCCTGAAGCCGGAACGCCGCTACAACGCGGAGGCCGGGCGCGTCTCGATCGCGGGCGTGCCGCTGTGGCTCCTGAAGCCGATGGGCTACATGAACCGCAGCGGCCAGTCCGTGCGCGCCTTCTGCGAATACCTGCACGTGCCCTCGGACCAGGTGCTCGTCGTGCACGACGAGCTCGACCTGCCGGCCGGCGTTGCGCGCCTCAAGAAGGCGGGCGGCGCCGGCGGGCACAACGGGCTGAAGGACGTGATCGCGCACCTGGGCGAGGATTTCTGGCGCATCCGGATCGGCATCGGCCATCCGGGCCATCGGGACGAGGTCATCGACTATGTGCTCCAGCGTGCAAGCGCCGTGGACGAGCGCCTGATGCGCGAAGCGATCGAACTCGCCGTCGCGGAATTTCCGCGCCTCTTGACCGAGGGTGCGGAGAAGATCATGAACCGGCTCCACACCGCGCCGCCGGCGGCCGAGCAGTAGTGGGCATCCGCTGCGGCATCGTCGGCCTGCCGAACGTCGGCAAGTCCACGCTCTTCAATGCGCTGACGCGCGCCGGCATCGCGGCCGAGAACTACCCGTTCTGCACCATCGATCCGAATGTCGGCATCGTGCCGGTGCCGGATCCGCGCCTCACCGCGCTTGCGGCGATCGCGAAGCCCGAGAAGATCGTCCCGACGACCGTCGAGTTCGTCGACATCGCCGGCCTCGTCGCCGGCGCCTCGCAGGGCGAGGGCCTCGGCAACAAGTTCCTCGCGCACATCCGCGAAGTGGACGCGATCGCCCACGTCGTGCGCTGCTTCGAGGACCCTGACGTCGTGCACGTCTCCGGCCGCGTGGATCCCGCGACCGACGTCGCCATCATCAATACCGAGCTCGCGCTCGCCGACCTCGAGACCGTCGAGCGCGCGGTGCAGCGCGCCGACAAGGCCGCGAAGGCCATGGACAAGGATGCGATGCGCTGGCGCGACTCGCTCCGGAAGATGCGGGCCTGGCTCGACGAGGGCAAGCCCGTGCGCGCGATGGCGCTCGACGAATTCGAGCGCGAGCGGCTGCGCGAGCTCTCGCTGCTGACCGCGAAGCCCGTCATGTACGTCGCGAACGTGGACGAGGGCGGTTTCTCGGACAACCCGCGGCTGGATGCGCTGACGCAGCTCGCGAAGGTCGAGGGCGCGGAAGTCGTCGCGGTCTGCGCCGCGATCGAGGCCGAGATCTCGGAACTCGACGAAGGCGATCGCGCGGCATTCCTCGCCGACCTCGGGCTCGCCGAGGCCGGGCTCGACCGCATCATCCGGGCGGGCTACCGGCTGCTGGGACTCCTCACGTTCTTCACGGCGGGGCCGAAGGAAGTGCGCGCCTGGACCGTGCGCGCGGGCGCGACCGCGCCGCAGGCCGCGGGCGCGATCCATACGGACTTCGAGCGCGGCTTCATCCGCGCGGAGACCATCGCCTACGGCGACTACATCGCGAACAAGGGCGAGAACGGCTCGCGCGAGGCCGGAAGGCTCCGGCTCGAGGGCAAGGAATACGTCGTGCAGGAAGGCGACGTCATGCATTTTCGCTTCAATGTAAGCTAGCGGCTTTACAGTCCAATCCCGAACCGGCAACCCAGTTGCACGCTGCCAGCCAAGCGCCAGTCGTACCAGCCGGAAAGCTTCCGCAGTTTCATGCCGTTGGTTTCTCCGGCCACCGGCACCTCGCGGATCCGGCCGGAACGGCCAAGGGCGATTCGCGGCGCGCTGGATTCACTGCGAGCGGAAGTACCGGGTGAGTGGATTGCGTTCTCGTCGATCGCCCGCGGCGGCGACCACCTGTTCGTGCAGCAGGCGCGGGCGATCGGCCTGTCATGGCATGCGATCCTGCCGCTGTCGCACGCGGAATTCGCCACCGACTTCACGCCCGACGAATGGTCGGTGGTGGAAGAAACGCTGGCCACCGCCGATCACCTGAAAGTCATCACCGAGAACGGCGACCGCAAGGATGCCTATCTCGACTGCGGCATCGAGACCGTGAACGGCTCGGACGTGCTGATCGCCGTGTGGGACGGCGATTCCGCGCGGGGCAAGGGCGGAACGGCCGAAATCGTGGAATATGCCAAGACGACCGGCAAGCCCGTGATGATCATCGATGCCATCACGCACGAGATGCGCAAGGAAAACTGGGACAGGCTCGAGCCGAACGACGCGGTCCTCGACGACCTGAACGGATTGCCGGAAGCCGCGAGCGCCTGGGCAGTCAATCCCTTCAAGGCGCCCGACGCCGTCTTCCTGTTCCAGCAGAAGTGCGACTACCACGCGACTCATGGCGCTCCGGGCTTCCGGCGGCTGATCGTATCCACGGTCGTGGCGCATGTCGTCGCGACGGTGATCGGCGCCGCCGTCGTCGGCTATGGACTGCACCTGCTCGCGCTGCCGTGGCTCGAACTGTCGTGCATCACCTTCGCCCTCGGTGCAGCCATCGTGCTGCGCCGCAAGATGCACTCGCACCACAGCTGGGTGCGCTGCCGGCTTGCGGCGGAGTTCTGTCGATCGGCGCTGGCCACCTGGGGACTGCCGCGAGCCGCTCCGTTGCTGCACAACCTCGACCTCGCAGGCGCACGCGGGTTGGCACGCTCGCTGTACATCCTGCACACGCGCTCGTCCGCGCTGCGACCCGTGTCGATCGAGGAGTTCAAGCGAATTTACCTGGAGAAACGAATCGACGACCAGCTGGCCTATTACGACAGGCAGGTGAATCGCGCGATGCCGCTCTACAGGCGGCTGGCGGCGGGTTTCACCATCGGCACGATTTCGGCCCTCGTGTTCACGGCGTTCTACGCGATCACCCGAACGCTGCATACCCCGTTGCCGGCATGGGTCGAGGGGACGACGTACGTGTTCCTGCCGATCGCCCTGCCGGCCGTGGCGGCTGCGTGCATCTCCATCATTTCGATCAACGACCTGCAGCGCCGCGTGGCGCGCTTCCGGGAAATGCGCACCGTGCTGGAAACCAGTCGTGCGCAGATCGCCGCCAGCCGGACCTGGAACAGCGTCGAGCACGTGGTGCTGAAGACCGAGCGCGCGCTCCTGAGGGAGGTCATCGAGTGGCATTCGATCAGGAGCTTCAGCGAGTCGCATTGAAGCGCGAGCACGCGGAGACGTGTCCGCCCGTGCGCACAAGCTTGACAGCGTCGGGTACGGTCCCGACAATCCCGCCCTCCCCGAGGGTACCTTCCCACCGCGTGGCTAGGTAGCTCAGCTGGTTAGAGCACGGGATTCATAACCCCGGGGTCGAGAGTTCGATTCTCTCCCTAGCCACCATTTCCTGCTCCAGCACGATCCGGCCGGGCGCGGATTCATGGCCACCGAATCCTCCGCCGCTTCGAGCGCGACTTATCCGTACAATCCGCACGCGGCCTGCGTGTCGCTCATCTTTGCTATCTTGAGCGGCCATGCATCGCCGAAGGCAACGGGCCGTACCGTGAAGACGCTCCGATTCTTCATTTCCTCGCCCGGCGACGTCGTCGAGGAGCGGGCGATCGCCGGCCGGGTCATCGAACGGCTCCAGAGCGAATACATCGGCCGGGCGGTGCTCGAGCCCGTGCTCTGGGAGCACGAGCCGCTGGTCGCGACCTCGACCTTCCAACACCAGATCGTGAAGCCGTCGGCCACCGACGTCGTCGTCGCGATTCTCTGGTCGCGCCTCGGCACCAAGCTGCCTGAAGACTTCCGGCGCGAGGACGGCTCGCGCTACGAATCGGGCACCGAGTTCGAGTTCGAGGAAGCGACGGACG
>CAVVDL010000011.1:0-144070 GCA_963747035.1 uncultured Gammaproteobacteria bacterium | reverse complement strand
CTTGCCGGTCGCCTTGGTGCCGTCGTGGCAGCTCGAGCAGCTGCCAAGTACTTCGGCGTGGTCGACCTTCAGCACCGGACTCCAGGTCGAAGTGCTGTGGCAGGCATCGCAGGTGTTGCTCGTGTTGACGTGCTGCGGGTTCTTGCCGGTCGCATCCGTCCCGTTATGGCACTGGAAGCAGGTCCCCGGCGTGACATTGGCATGGTCGAAGCCCGCCGGCGTCCACGCGGTGGTCCGGTGGCAGGCATCGCAGTCCTGCGTGGTCGGGATGTGTCCCGGAGGCTTGCCCTGCGACTGGACGCCGTTGTGGCAGCTCGCGCAGCTGCCGGTCACGTCACTGTGGTCGTAGCGGAGCGACGGCGACCAGGCGGAGGTCGTGTGGCAACGCCCGCAGTCATTGGCGCTCACGACGTGGTCCGCGGGCTTGGCGGTCGCGCTGATGCGGCTGCCGATGACGTGGCAGGACTCGCAGCGCCGCGGCGTTCCGTGAAAGATCGCGTCGACGTGGCAGGACTCGCAAGTAACGACCCGGTGCGCACCCGTCAATTCGAAACCGGTCGTCAGGTGGTCGAAGTTCGCGCCCGGCACGGCCGCCGGTGCGGCGCCCGATTTCATCAGGCACAGCAACGCGATGAGCGCGGCCGCGGGGATCGTCCTCAATGCCTGTCCTATCGTCATGACCCCCGCCTCTGACGCTAGTGCGTCAACAGCTGGCGAAACGACTCTGTCCCGTGGCAGCGGCCGCAATCGCGGCCGAACTGGCCCTCATGGACGTCGTCGTTCTGGTGACATGAAACGCATTCGCTCGCCGTGCCTGACTCGTGTTCAGGCATGCGATGGCAGTCCCTGCAGCCCAGCCGCTCATGCGCACCGGTCAGCGGAAAATGGGTCTTGGCTGCGTGGTCGAACTGCCAGAAGCTCCATCCGTTCGGGTTGTGGCAGGAACCGCATTCCTCGCCGAGGTGCTCCTTGTGCACGTCCTTGGCACGGTGACAGCTGACGCATTCGTGGGGCGCCTCGCGGAATGCCCGCGTCGCATGGCATTCCTCGCAGGGAACGCCGACATGCAGGCCGACCAGCGGAAAACGGGTGAGGTCATGGTCGAACTTCACCTCGTCGCGCCAGCGAGCTCTCGTTGTGGCAATGCTGGCAGTCGCGGCCGAGCGAACCCTGGTGCACGTCGTCAACGGCATGACAGCCGGCGCATTCCTTCGCAACCTGCTGCTGCTTGAGAACGCCCGTGTGGCAGGCATGGCAATCGAGCGACGCATGTGCGCCACGAAGGGCAAACTTTGCGCGCTTCTCGTGATCGAATGACGCGACCTTCCAGGCGTCCTGGCCATGGCAATCCTCGCAGGCCGCGCCGAACCGGCCCGCATGGACGTCGGCCGTCGCATGGCAGCCGCCGCATTCCCGCGGCAATTCGGCCTTGAGGTCGCCACCGCGGTGGCAGGAGTCGCACGCCAGGTTTGCGTGCTTGCCGAGCAGCGCGTAACCGCTGGCCTTCAGGTGATCGAAGCGGGTCCGCTTCCAGTCGTCGGAGCCGTGGCAGCTCGCGCAGTCGGGTCCCCGGGCGCCGCGGTGCACGTCATCCGCGGAATGGCAATCGACGCACCGGCCTGGCGCGCCCTTGAAGCTCGGGTCGCGGTGGCAACTGAAGCAGGCGACCTTGGCATGCGCGCCACGAAGCGCGAAGTGCGTCTTCGAGTGATCGAACTTGGTCGTCTTGAAGTGCGCGGTCCCGTGGCACTGGGCGCAGTCCTTGCCCAGCTTGCCGGCGTGCACATCGTCGTCCCGGTGGCAATCGACGCATTCATGCGGCGCCTGCCGGTACTTCTTGCCCGCGACATGGCAGCTGCCGCATGGCACCGCGACGTGGCCGCCATCAAGGGCGAAGTCGGTGCGCGCGTGGTCGAAGGCCTCCGGTGCGAATCCGACCGTGTCGGCATTCCTGCCCTTGTGCTCCGAGTGACAGGCATTGCACTGCGCGGTCTTCGCCGCCCGGCCATGGAATCCCTTGCCCGCGGCGACGTCGGCCGCAATGTCCGCATGGTCATGGCAACCGAGGCAAAGCTGCCGCTGGCGCGGCTTGTCCGTGCGGTCATGGCAGAGGCTGCACTCTGCCTCGATGTCCGCATGGGCGCGCGACAGGGCGCCTGGCATGAGCAGCTTCTCGAGCTCGCTCGCCCGCGACGGAGTGGTCAATGCTGCGAGTCCGATGGTCATGGCAATTCCAATCCAAACTGCGGCGCGCACGTCAGTACACGTTCACCGCAATCACGTGTACGACACCGACAATCACGAGCA
The DNA here is from genome assembly GCA_963747035.1 of uncultured Gammaproteobacteria bacterium. Taxonomy (GTDB): domain Bacteria; phylum Pseudomonadota; class Gammaproteobacteria; order Steroidobacterales; family Steroidobacteraceae; genus SCUD01. The sequence goes on along the minus strand of CAVVDL010000011.1, from coordinate 141,763 downwards.
CCACAAATAGCGGCATGTGCAGCACGTGCCAGATCGCAAACAGGCGATCGGACGCCTCGAACTCGGCCACGCGGCGAACGGCCTTCAGCCTCGCCGCAACGTAATCGATTGCCGTGCGCGTGAAGCGCTCGCGTTCCTGCAGCAACACGGTATTGCGGGTCGCGGCCATTGCCACGGCATCCCGCACCAGGCGGCGAATGCGCCGCGACTCGCGGCGCTCGCGCAGTGCTGCCAGCACCGGGCGTATCACCATCGGCGCCGGGCGCGAGATCTCGCGCTCCGCGCGCTCCACTTCGTCCATCAGGCCGGGCAGCATTTTCAATGCGCCCGAGTGGTTGCGCAGGCCTTCGGCATCGGCGGTCAGGTCGCGCAGCGTCGCCTTCTGCCCATAGAGCCCGTGATGGATGCGCGCATACAGATAGCGGCCCACCAGCCCGCTGCCGGCGACGAGCAGCATGCATGCGAGCGCCACGTTGCTGTTGGTCGCACCGAGGCTGAAGTTCGCGTGGTACAGGATCGCGAGCGGGCCGAGGATGCCAAGCACCATGTGGGTCCTGAACCAGAACCGCACGCTCCCGATCACGGCAAGCGCCGGCACCCGCTTGCGCAGCGGGTACACCAGGAGTGCGAGCATGAGCGATCCGCCGACGATGCCGAGCCAGTAGCCGAAGCCATCCTGGGGCGTGATGTACTGTTCCGTCGGTATCGCGAATCCCGCGACGATCGCCGCCAGCGCCAGCCACAAGCCGATGTGCGAGGCGCGCGGCTGCCACCACCCCGCTTTCTTCGGCAGGTTCGTGGAAACGGCCGCGGGCGGACGCGGCCATCAGCTGCCCCGCCCGTCGGCAACGCTGACCGTGCCCGCAAGCGTGTCGGCCTCGGAAACGTTCGCCGCGATGACCCGGGCGTCAGTGGAACCGGGCGGCACGAGCGCCAGCAGTTCGCGCCAGGTGGCGGCGGCGGCGGAGTAACGCTGCTCCTGCAGTTCGAGGCTGGCGCGCAGCCAGAGCGCCTTGCGGTGATGGGGATCAATCTCGATCGCACGCATGATGGCGTCGCGGCCGGCCGTCAGGTCATTGCCGGCAGCGGCCGCTGCGCAGTCTGCAAGGTCGGCCCAGGAGTCCGCATCCATCGGGTCGGCATCGACCGCCTTGCGGAACTCGGCTGCGGCCTCCGCGAAACGTGCGCTGCACGCGCAACTGCTCGCCGACATGCGCCGCTTGCAGGGCTGCGGACCGGTGATCGTCGGAAACCCGCGCCGCGCCGTGCGCGCTGCTGACCACCGAATCGCGGTTCAACGCGACTGCCGCATCCACGATCCAGGCCGCCGGTTTCACGGGAGCGTCTTTATTACGCACAAAGGAAATGGCCACCGATAACACTCCGATGGCCAGAATGGCGCTCAGCAGTTTCGTGCCGTATTTCACATAATTTAGTCCGGCCGGCCGTGCTTAATTATCGAAGCGCAGCGGGCCCAGTAACCAACGCGCGCTGTCGGCAGCACGCGACAATACGCCCCTCATTTCTGGATCGCCAATGGTGCAGTTCTGCACATTCGTTCCAACTTGTGAATTGGTGCAAGCATTCACGTACGTCTACATAGACGTATGTAGCTGCATGGAGTCAATCGCGAAGCCAGCCTGACGGGCCGCCTTCGCTACAATCCGCGCCGCAGGAACCCATGGACCTACTCGTCTACCTGATACTCATTGCGATCGCCGTAGGCGTCTACGCCTGGCGAAAGCGCCGCTCGCACGATCGGAACGTGCGCGCACGGGAAGAAGCCGTGGCAGCCGGCCTCGCGGAGCCTCCGTCCCTGCATCCGGTCGTGGATCCGGCGATCTGTATCGGCTGCGGATCCTGCGTAAAAGCCTGCCCGGAACAGCCTGAACACCAGGTGTTGGGGCTCATCAACGGCAAGGCCGAACTCATCGGGCCCACCGACTGCATCGGGCACGGCGCGTGCCGCGTTTCCTGCCCCGTCGGCGCCATCACGCTGGTGTTCGGTACCGCGAAGCGCGGCGTGGACCTGCCGCGCGTGACGCCCTGGTTCGAGACGAACGTGCCGGGGATCTTCATCGCCGGCGAACTGGGCGGAATGGGATTGATTCGCAATGCGATTGAGCAGGGCCGGCAGGCGGTGGACCAGATTCACAAGCGGCGGCCGCACGGCGGCAAGGAACTGGACCTGGTCATCATCGGCGCCGGCCCGGCCGGGTTCTCGGCCTCGCTCGCCGCGCTCGAGCGCCGCATGCGCTTCGTGACGCTCGAGCAGGAATCGCTGGGCGGCTGCGTCTTCCAGTACCCGCGCGGCAAGATCGTGATGCTGCAGCCGGTCAATCTGCCGATCGTCGGCGAGGTCAAGCTGCGCACGACCCGGAAGGAAGAATTGCTCGAACTCTGGCAGGGAATCGAACAAAAGGTCGGCCTGAAGATCAACTATCGTCAGCGCGTCGAAGCGATCGAGCGTGTTGGTGACGGCTTTCGCGTGCGCACCGCTGCCGCAGAGTACCTTGCGAAAAGCGTTCTGCTCTCCATCGGGCGCCGCGGCACGCCGCGCAAGCTCGGTGTGGCCGGGGAGGATTTGCCGAAAGTCACGTATCGCCTCATCGAGCCGGAACAGTACGCGGGCCAGCACGTGCTGGTCGTCGGCGGTGGCGACAGCGCGATGGAAGCGGCGGCCAGCATCGCAGAGGCCTGCGCGACGAGCGCCGTGACGCTGTCCTATCGCGGCGACGCCTTCAGCCGCGCGAAGCCGAAGAACCGCGAGCGCATTTCCGCGGCGCAGCGCGACGGCCGGCTCGAGGTGATTCTCAAGTCGCAGGTGGAATCAATCGAGCCGCGCGTCGTCGCCCTGAAGGCCGACGGCCACGTCAGGCAACTCGAGAATGACTCCGTCATCGTCAGCGCCGGCGGCATCCTGCCGAGCGACTTCCTGCGTTCGGTGGGAATCGAGATCGAGACAAAGTACGGGACCGCTTGATGCGCCGGGCGGCAACAGTCATCGCCGCGGCGTTGTTTGCGGCCACCGGCATCGCATGGTCCGCCGATCTCGAACCCGCGCGGGACGCCCTGCGTCGGCACGAATACGACCGCGCCGTCGGCCTGCTGCGGCCACCTGCGGAAACGGGTGACGCGGAAGCCGCATTCCTGCTGTCGCAATTGCTGCGTTACGGTCGCGGGGCGCCGAAGGACCTCGCGGGTGCCTGCAAGCTGCTCGAATCCTCCGCGTCCGCAGGATTTGCGAGGGCTGCCGGCAGTCTTGCCGCGATGCTCGAAAGCGGGGAATGCCAGTCCTCTGCAAGAACGGCGAGCGAGTGGCGCGAGGCCGCACAGGGAGCGGGCTATGCTCCGCCCGCGGCCGCCACCGAACAGTCCGCTGAAGTCGTTGCGCCAACAGCCGAACAACTGCTGCGCGCCGCCCGCGCCGGAGACCTGCCCCTCGTCAAGCGCCTGCTTCAGCCGCTCGGGCCCGATGTCACGGACGAATATGGCCGCACGCCGCTGATGCTGGCGATCGAGGCAGGGCAGGACGCCGTTGCACGCACGCTCCTGGAGAGCGGCGCTTCCCTGGCGGCCGCCGACCGGAACGGCGAAACGGCCCTGCTGATCGCCGCGCGCAAGGGCAATCGGGAATTGTCGTCGCTGATGATTGCCGGCGGTGCGCCCGTCAACCATGCGAACAATTCCGGCACCACCGCGTTGATGCTCGCTGCCGGAGCCGGTGCACGTGAGCTGTGCGAGACGTTGCGGACCGCCGGCGCGGATCCTGCGCTGCGCGACCGCGCGGGACTCACTGCCGGAGATCACGCTGCTCGCAGCGGTCATGCGGAACTCGCCGGCCAGCTCGGCGTGAGGCCGAACCAGTCTGCTGCTGCCGCGCCAGGCACGGGCGCACTGCATGCGGGCCAGACGCCCCTGATGGTCGCCGCCGAGCGTGGCGACCTGGAAACGCTCAAGCGGTTGCTGGCCGCCGGCGGCGTCGAGATCAACGCGGTTGACGCACAAGGCCTGACCGCGCTTGCGCATGCGGCGCGAAGCGGCCGGTCGGCAGCCGTTTCGGCGCTGTTGGACGCCGGCGCAAGGGTGGACGTGCAGGACCGGGCAGGCTGGTCGGCTCTGGGTCACGCGGTCGTCGCCGGACAAATGGAGGTCGTGCGGCTGCTGTTGAAGGCCGGCGCGAATCCTCGCGCGACGCAGGGAAACGGTCGGCCGCTTCTCCTGCTGGCGGCCGAGTCGAAGCGTGCCGACGCCGTGCCGATCCTGGCGCACGCGGGCGCCGACCCGGATCAATCCAGCCCGGAGGGACTGACACCGCTCATGGCCGCGGCCTCGGCCAATGACATGGCAATCGGTCAAGGCGTTGCTTGAATCCGGTGCGCACGCAGACCGCACTGACAAGCGCGGACGGACTGCCCTCTGGTACGCGGCCAGCCGGGATGCTGCCGACGTCATTCCCGCGCTCTCCACCCGGTCCATCCTGAACGCGGCTGACGACGAGGGGACCACGCCGCTCGCGGCCGCCGTTGGCCAGGGCAATCGCAAGGCAGTCGAAGCCTTGCTGAAGGGCGGCGCCGATGCCCGGGCAACGACCCGCAATGGCAACAGCGTGCTGCACCTCGCTGCGGCCGGCAGACAGGCGGCACTCATTCCGGTCCTGATCGCGGCTCGCGCCCCGATCGAAGCCGTCAACTCGCAGGGCGACACGGCTTTGATGTCGGCAGTCAAGTCGCGCTGTCCGGCATGTGTCCAGAGTCTGCTCGCCGCCGGCGCAAGCACGCGCGTGCGCAACAAGGACGGTCTCTCCGCCCTTGACATCGCCCGGCTGACCAAGGACGAGGCGTTGGTCAAGCTTCTCGAGTGACGGCATGCCGGCGCGCTAGACTTGGCGCGTGAATGGGGACACAGAGCCGGAAACCGTTCGTCCTACGGTATTCCTCAGCTACGCGCGCGCAGACCAGGAACAGGCTGCGCAGCTCGTCATGGCCCTGGAAGCTGCCGGCCTCAGCCTGTGGTGGGATGCGCGGATCGAGGGCGGCGCCGCCTTTGCCAAGTCGATCGAGGCGGCGCTCGAGGAATGCGACGCCGTCATCGTCGTCTGGTCCGCGAAGTCCGTCGGCTCCGACTGGGTGCTGGATGAAGCCGCGAAGGGGCGCGACCTGCACAAGCTCGTGCCGGTGTCCTTCGACGGCACCGCACCGCCGCTGGGTTTTCGCCAGTATCAATCCCTCAGCCTCTCGCACTGGAAAGGCAGTCCCGATGCCGCGGAGATCGCGAACGTCGTCCGTGGCGTCCAGGCGGCAGCACGCAAGTCGCAACACCAGGCGTCGGCCCTGGCCGCAGCGAGCAGCCGTCCCTTCGTATCCCGACGCGGGATCTTCCTCGGTGCGGCCGGCGCGGCACTCGCCGGTGTGGCCGGCCTTCTCGCCTGGCGACAGGGCTTGTTCGGCGGCCGCCTGGCCTCCCGGAACAGCGTGGCGGTCCTGCCGTTCAAGAACCTGAGCGGCGACGAGGGCCAGGCCTATTTCTCCGATGGCATGTCCGAGGAACTTCGCGCAACGCTCGCGCGCAACCTGAAGCTCCAGGTCATGGCGCAGGCTTCGTCGGCGATCTTCCGCGACCGCAAGGAGGATGCCGTGACGATCGCCTCGACGCTGGGCGTCGCCTACCTCCTCGACGGCAGCGTGCAGCGTTCGGGGGACATCGTCCGCATCACGACGGACCTGATCGATGGCGCGACCGGCTTCAGCCGCTGGTCGCAGAAGTTTGACCGCGTCATGCAGGATATTTTCGTCATCCAGGACGAGATCTCGAGCAAGGTTGCCCAGGCGCTCGTGGCCGAGGTGGACGCATCGGACGAAGCGGCATCCGGAAACGAGCGGCCTCCGGCACCGTCAGGCGGTACGACGAGCGTCGCCGCTTACGACGCTTACCTCCGCGGTCGGGCGCTGTACGACCTCAGCGCGGACGAAACCTCGGAGCGCGCGGCGCTCGCGCAGTTCGACGCGGCGATCGCAGCCGATCCCGATTACGCCGCGGCCCATGCCGCGCGCGCCCGCTCGCTGACGGCCATCGCCAATCAATACGGCGAGGTCGGGCAACTCGCGGAGTACTACGACGCCGCCATCACCTCCGCCCGGCGCGCGATCGCCATTGCACCCGACCTGGCGGATGCCCACTCGACGCTTGGGTTCACGCTCTTCCAGGGGCAGCTCGACGCGCGCGCCGCGCGCGACCCCTTCGAGCGATCGCGCGAACTCGGCGCCGGCGAGGCGACGGTCATGGCTCGCTATGCGCAGTACAGCGCGCGCATCGGCCGCGAGCGCGCAGCCGCGGAATCGATCAAGCGCGCCCTGACGCTCGATCCGCTGAACCCGCTGATTCACCGGGCGGCCGGATCGATCGAATACGCGGCGCACCGCTACGCCGAGTCGATACCGCCTGCCAGGAAGGCGCTTTCCATGAACCCGAAGCTCTCGCGTGCGAATGCCGCGATCGGCGACGCGCTCCTGATGCTCGGGCGCGCCGAGGAAGCGCGCACCGCCTATGCGGCGGAGCCGGTCGAGGACTTTCGCCTGACCGGAGCCGCGATCGTCGAGCACAAGCTCGGTCATGCGGCGGCGGCACGGGCGGCAAAGCAGCAATTGGTTGAAAACCTCGGGGACCGGGTCCTCTATCAGCAGGCCCAGATCCTCGCGCAGTGGGGCGAGCGGGACGCCGCCCTCTCACGGCTCGAGCAGGCCCGGCGAATCGGCGATTCCGGACTCATTTATCTGCGCAACGACCCGTTGCTGGACCCCCTCCGGGGCGACCCACGCTTTGCCAGGTTGCTCGGGAGTATTGGCTTCGATTAGTCTCGGGAAGTTGTGCACGCTTCGTTTGCGAACTAGAACAACCCCGGGGTAATTATCATGAAATCAGTGACGACGGCCGCTGCACTGCTGGCGGCATCCCTGTTGCTCGCGGCCTGTGCCAAGAAGGAAGAGGCAGCGCCCGCGGCGGAAGCGCCGCCGCCGCCGGCCGCCGAACCGGCGCCAGCGCCGGAAGCCACGCCGCGCCGACCGACGAGGCGGCGACGCCACCGGCGGAAAATTCGGAAGACGCCGGACAGTCGGGCGGCGACAAGGTCAAGCCGCGGAACCTGATCACCGGTCCGGGTCCGCTGCCGGCGCAGGGCCGGCAGCGGACACGTAGAAGCCGGCGCGATTCCGTTTAAGGCAACGCGTTCTTCGACGGATCGAGCAGCATCGCCTGCCGGATCCAGTCGCGGTAGGTCTCGATCCGCGTGTACACGCCGGGCTGCCCGTCACCGCTGCAGCGTTTCTTGCCCCAGCTGACGATCCCGACGACCTTCGGGGCGCCGTTCGTGAATGTCAGCGCACCGCCGCTGTCGCCCTGGCAGGTCGAGCGATGCGGGTTGCTCGCGCAGATGACCTTGGCGCTGATTCTTTCCGGCCCGAATGTGGGACGGCTCTTGCAGGTCTCGGTATCCATCGCCCGCAGGTCCACCTTCATCAGGACGGCGCTCGGCGCATGTCCTTCGACCGCCTCGGTCTTGCCCCAGCCCGTTCCCGTCACTTCCGCACCCGGCGCGACCTTTCCGTCAAACAGCGGGATCGGATGAATCCGGGTCGGATCGCGGGCGCCGGCCCTGGCGTCGTCGACGATGTGGATCAGCGCGATGTCGTTGGAATACATGTTGGGCGGCGGCGCCGGCAGCGTCTTCTCGTCGTATTGCGAATGCCGCACGATGCGGTCGATCTTGTAGTTCATGCCCTCGTTCTTCGAGATGTCCGTCGCGCCGAGCCGCACGCGATAACCCGCCTTGACCATGCCCTCGTCGATGCAATGGGCGGCAGTGAGCACCCAGTCGTTCGCGATCAACGCGCCGCCGCAGAAGTGCTGCAGCTGCCATAGCGGGGTTCCGCCCTGCAGTTTCGCGGCCCACTGCGGAGCCTCGCGGGGGTAATAGATCTGCGCCTGCCAGGGCGCGCCGTCGACACGGATCGGCTTGCCACCCGTCGAGTAGGGCGTGTCCTGGCTCCCGGCGGCTCCCGGCCTGGCCGGCCGGGGCTTGGCGCCCGGGACGGGCCGCCTGATGGTGGGAATGTCTTCCGGATCCCGGATGTCGCCCGTCGATGTATCGACGCCTTCTTCCTGGTTGTCGCCGTCATCCGCGAATTCGACGACGTCCCAGGTCTCGCCGGTCGGGTTCATTTCGAGGTCGGCCGGTATCGCGTCATCCGACTCATCCTCGACGACATCCTCGGCCCAGTCGTCGTCCATGTCGTCAACGACCGCCACGTTGTCGTCGGCCTGTTCCTCGGGAGCGTCGGCATCGCGGCCGGAGTCGTCGGCCTGCGATTCGTCCTCGTGCCCCTCTTCTGCCGCCGCGCCGGGCGCGGGTTCCTCGTTTGGAGGCTGCTCTTCGTTCGGCGGGTCATCGCCTTGCAGTTCCGGATCGGGGTCCGGTGCAGGCTCCTCGGCAAGGATGGCGCCAGCCGAGCAGAGGCACACAAGCATGGCGAGACCCAGCGCCGCCCGAAATCGCTTCATGTTCGTCGCTCCCCCGATTAGCCGGCCGCGAGCCTCATTCTATATCTCCCGGCGACGCGCGAGATGCGCCCGGCGATGAATCGGCCGGGGCGATGAACTTGCTCACCAGCAACGCGACGATGACCGCCACGTAGAACTGCCCCACGACCGCCTCGATCACGGCCAGCATCCGCGCCAGCTCGGTATTCGGAAGGATGTCGCCGTAGCCGAGCGTCGCGATCGTGACGAAACTGAAATACATCATGCTGCCCGCGAGAGACGGGACGACGTCCCCATCGGCCACCGAGGGCAACCGGAAACTCTCCGGCGCGCCCATCTGCAGGAATACGTAGATCTCCGCGAAAGCGAATGCGATCAGCAGGTACGCCACCACCGCTGCGAAGATGCCATCCAGCGTGATCGCGCCGCGCCGGAACACGTACAGCAGTATGCCGGTCGCACAGGCGAAGAGAATCGGAATGTGGCACGCGCTCTCGATCCTGCCGAGCAGCTCGCGACGTTCCGGTGAAACCGGCAGAAGGAGAGCGAGGGAAGCGACGAGCGAGAGTCCCCACAGCGCAAGGAGAATCACGCGGCTGTGCCGGATGTTCGCTGAAACCCAGAGCGTCATGAGCATGCAATTGAGCAGGATGGCCTGCATCAGGATCTGGACAGCCCAGTGGTCCGCGCCCCCGGGAGACAGCACCAGCCAGAGGCCCAATACGACCGTCAACTGCAGGAATCTCCATTCCTGCAGCCGTGCGAATCCGTGTGAGAGCGCCTGGATCGGCAAGGGTAATCCTGATACCGCCGGGTGCGATCGTAAGCAAGTTCGGTGACGGGCACAAAGGACGGATTTCGATCCCAATGGAGTTGGCGATGCCATTGGGACTATTCTTGGCGCGCCAAAGACAAATCAAGCCGGCAGACCGCCTCGTCCCTGTGCCGATCCGGTCATTGCGGCACGAGGTGAAATCCATGAGTCCTCAAGTCCAGAACGACCTGACGCGCACGACCCTGGTCGTGCTGTTCATCGGCGTGCTGATCGTGGGAAGCCTGTGGACGATGCTCCCGTTCCTGGGCGCGTTGATCTGGGCGACCACGATCGTCGTCGCGACCTGGCCGCTGATGCTGCGCGTCCAGCGCCTCGTCGGCGGCAAGAGGATCCTGGCCACGATCGTGATGACGAGCGTGGCGCTCGCCATCTTCATCGTGCCGTTCTCGCTTGCGATCGGCGCATTGATCGAGGGCGCCGCCCAGGGAGCCGACCTGCTTCGCACCTACCTCACGAACGGGCTCGGGCCGCCGCCCGACTGGCTGAACAAGGTGCCCTGGGTTGGCGCGAAGATTGCCGATGAGTGGCGGGAGCTTGCCGCGGGCGGCCCCGACTTGCTGCTTGAAACGGTGCGGCCGTATGTCCGCACGGTCGCCGCTTCCATCCTGTCGATCACCGGCGGGATCGGCGCCACATTCCTGCATTTCATCCTCACGGTGATCATTGCCGCGATTCTTTATTCGAACGGGGAAGTCGCCGCGGAGGGCGTGCTCAGGTTCTTCCGGCGCTTCGGCGACCGTCGCGGCGAGGAGATCGTGCACCTCGCCGGGCAATCCATCCGCGGCGTCGCGCTGGGAGTCGTCGTGACCGCGATCGTGCAGTCGTTGATCGCCGGCCTCGGCCTCTGGGTCGCCGGCGTGCCGCGCCCCGGATTGCTGACGGCCGTGATCTTCGTGCTCGGCATTGCCCAGCTCGGGCCGCTCCCGGTGCTCCTGCCGGCCGTGATCTGGCTCTACTGGTCCGGCAACGTCGGCTGGGCGGCGGCGCTCTTCGTGTGGATGATCCTCGTGGGCGCGCTCGACAACGTCCTGCGGCCGATCCTGATCCGACGCGGCGTGGACCTGCCGCTGATACTGATCATCACCGGCGTCATCGGCGGCCTGGTTGCCTTCGGGGTGGTCGGCCTCTTCATCGGCCCGGTCATTCTCGCCGTGACCTACACGCTGCTGAAATCCTGGATTGACGAGGGCAGCCGGGGGGCGGCGTGACGGCAAAGGCGAGGATCGTCAACCAGAACTGGTGGTTCACCACCCTGATGGTGCAGGCGTACAAGTACTGCCCGCCGCTGACGAAGGACATCCAGTGCGACGTGCTCATCGTCGGCGGAGGCTTCAGCGGCGTCAGCGCCGCGTCGGAATTCCTGAAGAAGGGCCTGAAGGTCGTACTGATCGAAAAGAACATCATCGGCGGCAGTTCGTCCGGACGCAGCGCCGGCATGCTGACACCCGACAGCGAGCTGGAGCTTCATCAGCTGGTCCGGCGCTACGGCGTGAAGGCCGCGGCGGAAATCTGGGAAGCGCCCTGCCGCGGCATTGAACGCATCGTGCAGACGATCCAGAACTACGAAATCCAGGCCGGGTTGCTGAAGCAGGACTCGCTGTTCCTCGGGCTCGGCAAGGATGGCGGCCACGCCGTCGAAGAAGAGCGCGAGTGCCGCGAGAGCGTCGGATTCACCGACCAGCGCGTCTACGACGAGAACCAGCTGAAGGGCATTCTCGGCGCACAGGATTACACCGCCGGCATCCGCTACGGCGGGACCTACGGCATCAACCCGCTGGCGACGCTCCAGGGCTTCAAGAACCTGCTGATCGACCATGGCATGGAGATCTACGAAAGCACCGCGATGGAGCGCCTCGAGGGCCACACCGTTTACACGCATGCCGGCAGCGTGACCGCGGACAGCATCATCATCGCGATCGACAAGATGGACCGGTCGCTCAGCCCGCTGGCGGACGAAGCGTTTCACGCACAGACCTTCCTGAGCGTGACCGAGCCCCTGACCGACCGCGAACTTCGGGTCCTGTTTCCGTCCGGCGAGCAGATGCAGTGCTGGGACTCGAAGCTCGTCTATTCGTACTTCAGGCTGACCGGAGACAACCGCCTGCTGCTCGGCGGCGGAACCGCAATCACGACTTATCTGCGGGACGCATTCAACAACCCGGCGATCATCCGGAAAATCATCCGGGACTTCAGGAGCCACTTCCCGGAGCTTGCCAGCCTGTCCTTCATCCAGTTCTGGCCCGGGCAGATCGACATGTCGCGGGACCTGCTGCCGGTCATCGCAAAGCCCCGCGAGCTGCCGCACGTGCGCTTCATCCTCGGCTGCGTGGGAATTCCCTGGGCGACGTTCTGCGGCAGCTTTGCCGCGCGCATGGTGCTGGGCGAGGCAAACGACGACTACCGGAAATTCTTCAACTACTTCTCGAACCAGCGCCGCTTCCCCATGGCAATCGGCCTCGCCAAGGTCATCAGCAAGCCCGTCCTCTTTTCGCTGTCCAACGCCTGGGCAAAGTTCCGCCAGGTGGACACGCTGCGCGAGCACACGTCGAGCGAAGTGGAGTTCTGACCCGGACGTGCCGGCGTCAGACGAGCCGCACCTCGACGCCGCGTGCGCGGATCGCCGCGACGGCCTCCGGTGAGGCCGCGCGATCCGTGATCAGGAGGTGCACCTGCTCCACCGGCGCGATCACGGACAGGTTTCGCCGCAGGAGCTTCGAGGAATCCGTGACCGCCACGGTCTGCCGCGCGATGCGGATCATGAGTGCGTTCAGTTTCGCCTCGAACACGTAAGGCGTCATGAGGCCGATCTCGGGATCGAGGCTGTCGACGCCGAGGAACAGGCGATCCGCCTGCAGGTCGCGCAGCGCCTGCTCCGCCTGCGGCCCCGACAGCGACCAGGACTTACGCCTGAGGACGCCGCCCGGAATGATCACGTTGACGTGGTGCGCATTCGCGAGCAGCACCGCAATGTTGAGCGCGTTCGTGATGACGTTGATCGAGCGGAGCTTCAGTCCGCGGATCTGGCGCGCGATCTCGGCGGTCGTCGTGCCGGAGTCGAGGATCACGGTTTCGCCGTCCTGGATGAGCTCGGCTGCCGCCGCCGCGATCCGCACCTTCTCGGCGTGATAGAGCGTCTGCTTGACGTTGATCGGCACCTCGTCGATGTCGCCCGGCGGCAGCGCGCCGCCATGGATGCGGACGATGGCCCCCATGTCCGCGAGCGCAGCGAGGTCCGAACGGATCGTGACGGCCGACACCGTGAATCGCCGGGCGAGGTCGGCGACCGTGCCCTGCGCCTGGGACTCGATCAGGGACCGGATCTGCCGGCGGCGCTCTTTCATGTTCATGGGCTGGTTCTTGCGGATCGGCGACGGGGACTTTCGTTTTTCAAGCATAAACGAAAATCAAAAGCATTCCAGGGGCCTATTTGACGATAGTCGTAAGTAAACGAAAGTTTCTTGTCCTTTCGTATCGCGTTCTCTAGCATCCCGATTGCTCGGCAGCCTAGGGGGAACCGGCCATGCGTGTTGCAGATCAATTCGCTTTCAATCTGGCAATCCTGTTGGTGAGCGGTGGCGCCAGTCTCGGCGCCCTGATGCCCTCGCCCGCGCTGTCGCAGACCGCGACCGGCGCCACCACGACGACGGAGCTGAGTGAAGTCGTCGTCACCGGCACGCGGGCGGCGCTGGTCGAGTCGCTCGACCGCAAGCGCGGCGCCAAGATCGTCCAGGATTCCATCGTCGCCGAGGACCTCGGCCGCTTTCCCGACGACAACGTCGCCGATTCCCTCTCGCACATCACCGGCGTCACCATCCAGCGAACGCGCGGCGGCGAAGGCCAGTACGTCAACGTCCGCGGCCTCGGGCCCGAGTTCAGCATCGTGACGCTGAACGGCCGCATCCTCGCGACCGACGGCGACGGCCGCGAGTTCGCCTTCGACGTGCTGCCGTCCGAGGTGATCTCGGGCGCCGACGTGCTGAAATCCTCCGAGGCGCCCAGCCTCGAAGGCAGCATCGGCGGCTCGGTCAACCTGCGCTCTGCGCGGCCGCTCGACGGCTTCGGCCAGCGCCTCTCGCTCTCGGCCGAAGGCGACTACAACGACCTGTCCGAAAACAGCGGCTACAAGGTGAGCGGCGTGTTCAACCGCACCTTCGCCGACGACCGCATGGGCCTCATGATTACCGGCGTGTACCAGGACACCGAAGTCCGTTCGGACGCCGTGCATGAGTTCTACATCAATCCCGATTCGCCCGGCGAGTTCGATGCGAACGGCGACGGGACGATTTCCGAGGACGAGAGCGCGCTGCTGGGCCTGTGCTGCACGAGCTTCGGCGCGCGCATCGAGCAGAAGCAGCGCAGCGGCGTCACCGCCGTCTATCAATGGGACGTCTCCGACAGCTTCCGCATGACGGTGGACGGGCTTTTCACGCGGCTTCATGCGCCGACGGTCGGCTACCACCAGTCCTTCTACGTCGAGGACTCGATCCTCGACGAGGCCACCGGGCAGCACCGCTGGAGCGATGTCAGCATCCGCGATCACTGGGTGGACGGCATGACGGTCGCCGAACTCATCCCGGAGATCTCGACGATCACCGAGCATCGCGTCGTGGACACGACGCAGTTCGGCTGGAACGGCGCCTGGCAGGCGACCGACCGCCTCCATTTCAACTTCGATGCCTACCAGTCAAAGGCGGTACGCGACTCCGGCGGCAAGGACACCTGGGTCGTCTCGGGCATCGCGGGCAGCCACGTCGGTCGCGTGGACATGAACAACCACCACCTGCCCGACATCACCGTGACGCTCGAGGACGGGCGCGACCTCGCGACCGCCCTCGGCAACAACGAGCTCGGCGACGCGGATTTCGGCCTGCACTACATCGGGCTTTCCGGCACGGACGTCACCGACAAGGTTGACGGCCTGTCCGTCGACGGCGAGCTGAGCTTCGACGCAGGCAGCTTCACGTCGCTGCAGTTCGGCGCCGCCAGCACCGGGCGCTCGAAGACGCGCGACACGATCGAGAACGACACGAACGGCGGCTCCTGCATCTACTGCAACCTGTACGCGCGTGACGTTCGAGAGCCTCGGCGCGCAGGTCGTTCACAGCCTGTCCCTGCCGAACTTCATGCGCAACGGCGGCGGCCGCCACCCGAACCGGTTCGTGTATTTCGACGTGCAGCAGTACCTCGCCGCGCTCACCGCACTCGACGGGCAGCCCATCCTCGACGAGGACGGCAATCCGACCGGTGAGGTGTATGACTCCTCGCTGGTCGCGCCGGAGTTCAACCCGGTGCAGTCCTACGACGTGGACGAGGACACGCTCGCGGGCTACGTCAGCGCCAACTTCGGCACGGACACGTGGTTCGCGAACGTGGGCCTGCGCTACGTCAACACCGACACGACGGCGCGGACCGCAATCGACAGCATCGTGCGCGTGGACGACCCGACGCCCGAGGTCCCGACCTCGAGCCCGGACGTGACCTACAGCCCGGCGGTGCCGCTCAAGGAGAACGGCAGCTACAGCAAGGTGCTGCCTTCGCTCAACATCGGCTGGTGGCCGAGAAAGGACATCCTGGTCCGCGCGGCGGTCGCCCAGGTGATTTCGCGCCCGTCGCTGAACCAGCTCGCGCCGACGCGCACCGACAACACGCTCGACCGCACCTACGCCGTGTTCTACGACGGCAATGCCGACCTCAAGCCGGTCGAGGCCAACCAGGCGGACCTCTCGGTCGAGTGGTACTTCGACGACAAGTCGGTGCTGAGCGGCGCGGTGTTCTGGAAGGACCTCGACGGCTTCATCACGACCGAGGTCGAGGAGAACGTCGACATCGGCGTCGTTGCCAACATCGGCGGCGCGGGCGATGCGCCGCTCCTGTACGACGTCTACCGGCCGATCAACGGCGACAGCGCCGAGGTGCTCGGATTCGAATTCGGCTTCCAGCACTTCTTCGAGAGCGGCTTCGGCGTGCGCGCCAACTACACGTACACCGATACCAAGGCCTACATCGACGGCGTCAACGTCGGCCCGCTCGAGGGCGTCTCGGAGTCCGCCTACTCCGTCGCGCTCATGTTCGAGAACGACCGCTGGGATGCGCAGCTCGCGGCCGACTACAGCGGCAAGTACGTCGAGGTGACCGACGTGGTCGGCGGCCTGTCGCAGTACGGCGATCCGATCATGTGGGTCACGGCCTCGGTCGCCTACCAGCTGACCGAGCAGTTCACGATTTCGCTGGAAGGACGGAACCTGACCGACGAGTACTACATGGCCACCATGGGCCGGCCGGACATGCTCGCCGGTTTCGAGACCTGGGGCCGTTCGGTGCTGCTCGGCGTCACTGCAAAGTTCTAGGTGAGCGCCTGGCTGGTCTACGCGCTCGTCACGACGCTGCTCTGGGGCGTCTGGGGCGCGCTCGCCGGGCTCCCCGGCGAGCACGGCGTGCCGGAGACGCTGAACTACGTCGTCTGGGCGCTGACCATGATCCCGCCGGCCGTGTTCGTGCTGACGCGCAGCGGGGATGCGCTGAAGCGCGACCGGCGCTCGGTGATGCTCGGGCTCGCGATCGGGCTGCTCGGCGCCGGCGGGCAGCTGATCCTCTTCTACGCCGTGCGCGTGGGCCCGCCTTACCTGATCTTCCCGATCATCTCGCTCTCGCCCGCGCTCACGATCGCGTTGTCGATCGCGCTTCTCGGTGAGCGCACGGGCAGGATGGGCGCGCTCGGCATCGCCCTCGCCCTGCTGTCGCTGCCGCTCTTCGACTATCGCTCCGGCGAAGGAACGACGGGCTACGGGCTGTGGTTCTTCCTCGCGCTCGGGATCCTCGCCGCCTGGGGCGTGCAGGCGTACGTCATCAAGCTCGCCCACCGGACAATGGACCCCGCGAGCATCTTCTTCTACATGATGCTGAGCGGCCTCTTGCTCGTCCCGATCGCCCTCGCCATGACCGACTTCTCGCAGCCGATCAACTACGGCCTCGACGGGCCGGGCCTCGCCGCGGCCATCCAGACACTGAATGCGATCGGCGCGCTCACGCTCGTGTTCGCATTCCGCTACGGCAAGGCCATCATCGTCGCGCCGCTCATCAATGCCGGCGCGCCCTTGCTGACGGCGGCGATCTCCATGCTCCTGCTCGGCGTCGTGCCTGGGCCCGTGAAGCTGGCGGGAATCGCGCTGTCGCTGCTCGCCGCCCTCCTTCTCGCCCTGCAATCCGAATCCGCGGCAGCGGACGAGCGCCGGTGAAAGCCTTGCTCGACATCGTCGCGCGCCACAAGCGCGGCGAGGCGGCGGGCATCTGGTCGCTCTGCTCCGCGCATCCGGCCGTCATCGCGAGCGCGATGAAGGAGGCCGCGGCTGCCGGCCAGGCGCTGCTCATCGAGGCGACCTCGAACCAGGTCAACCAGTTCGGCGGCTACACGGGCATGCGCCCTGCCGACTTCGTGCGCTTCCTGCGCGGCATCGCGGCGCGGCTCGACTTTCCCGCCGGGCGCGTCTGGATCGGCGGCGATCACCTCGGGCCCAATGCCTGGCGCACCGAGCCGGCCGAGGCGGCGATGGCGAAGGCGGCCGATCTCGTCCGCGAATACGTCGCCGCGGGCATTCGCAAGATTCACCTCGATTGCTCGATGGCCTGCCAGGGCGACCCGGATCCGCTGCCTGAAGAAATCGTCGCCGCGCGCGCGGCGGCACTCTGCGCCTGCGCGGAGGCGAGCTGGCGCGACGCAGGCGGCGAGGCGCCGGTCTACGTGATCGGCACCGAAGTGCCGACGCCGGGCGGCGCGACCGAGGACCTCACGACGCTCGCCGTCACGACGCCGGAATCCGCGTCCGCAACGATCGCTGCGCATCGCGAGGCCTTCGCGCGCGCCGGGCTCGAGGCGGCCTGGCCGCGCGTGCTTGCGCTCGTCGTTCAGCCGGGCGTCGAATTCGACCACCACAAGGTCATCGATTACCGGCCGGGCGAGGCGAAGGCCCTCTGCGCATTCATCGGCCAGCAGGGCCAGTTCGTCTACGAGGCGCATTCCACCGACTACCAGTCCGCGGCGAGCCTGCGCGCGCTGGTGCGCGACCATTTCGCGATCCTGAAGGTGGGGCCTGGCGCAACCTACGCCTTGCGCGAGACGCTCTGGGGACTGGCCGCGATCGAGCAGGAACTCTTGGGTCATGGCGCGGTGCCGGACCTGCGCCGCATCGTCGTGGATGTCATGCGCGCCGATCCGCAGCATTGGCGCGGTCACTACGATGCGGACAGCAAAAGCCTCGATCTCGACCTTCAGTTCAGCCTGAGCGATCGCATCCGCTACTACTGGCCGAACCCGGACGTGCAGCGCGCCTGTGTCGCGATGTTCGAGCGGCTCGACCGGGCGAAGATACCCCTCACGCTGCTCAGCCAGTACCTGCCTCGCCAGTACGACGCCGTGCGCGCGGGAAGGCTGACGGTCGCGGCCAACGAGATCCTGCGCGAGGGCATTGCGCAGACGCTGCGCCCTTACATTGCAGCCTGCGGCGGCGCGCCCGGGGCGGCGTCATGACGCCTGCCGTCTTTCCCGGCCTGCCGGCCGCCTTGCTCGAATCGCGCGGTGCAGCGTGGACGGCCCGCGAGATCGCGCAGCAGCCCGCCGTCTGGATGCAGCTGGCAGAGCCTCATGTCCGGCGAGCGGGCCCGGATCGACGCATTCCTCGCGCCGCTCGTCGCCGACCCGATGCTGCGGATCGTGCTGACGGGTGCCGGCACCTCGGCCTTCATCGGCGATTGCCTCGCGCCCGCGCTCTTTGCGCGCCTGCATCGGCGCGTCGAGGCGATCGCGACCACCGAGCTCCTGAGCGGACCGAACCTGCGGCTGCCCGGCGGCTCGCGGACGCTGCTCGTCTCTTTCGCTCGCTCGGGCAACAGTCCCGAGAGCGTGGCCGCGCTCGAACTCGCCGAACACATCCTCCCCGGCCGGGTGCATCATCTGGTGATTACCTGCAATCGCGAAGGCGCCCTCGCCCTGCGTGCCCAGGGGATGACGAACGCCTGCGTGGTGCTCATGCCGGATGCGACGCACGATCGCGGATTCGCGATGACTTCGAGCTTCAGCGCGATGCTGCTCGCCGGGGCCCTCGCATTCGGCGCCACCACTCCCGCGGCCATCGCGCGCCTGTCGCAGTCCGCGGCGACCCTCCTGCCCGAGGCGACGGCACTCGGAGAACGGCTGGTCGCGGGGCGTTACGAGCGCGTCGTGTATCTCGGCAGCAATGAGCTGCGCGGCCTCGCCGCGGAAGCGGCCCTGAAACTCCTCGAGCTGACCGATGGCCGCGTCGTGGCCGTCGCCGACTCGACGCTCGGCTTCCGCCACGGACCCAAGACCATCATCAACGACCGGACGCTCGTCGCCGTCATGTTGTCGAACGACGCCTACACGCGCGCCTACGATGCCGATCTCCTCAAGGAGCTCGCCCGCGACGGGCGCGCCGGCGGAATCCTCGCCCTCGCCGCACGGCCCGATGACATCGGGAGCGTCGACCGGATCATCTATTCAGGAATGGGCGACGCCCCGGACCTCGAGATCGCGCCCCTGCACGCCCTGGTGGCGCAGAGCTTCGCGCTCCTGCAGTCGCTTGCGCTCGGCCTGACGCCGGACCGGCCGGATCCGGCCGGCACGGTCAACCGCGTCGTGCAGGGCGTGACGATCCATCCCTGGAACGGAACGGGGCGCGATGTACCTCGGCGTTGACGGCGGTGGGACCAAGACCGCTTTCGCACTCGTCGATGGCGACGGGAGCGCTGACGGCGAGCCACGTCGGCGCCAGCATCGACTACCTGGCCGGCGGCATCGCGACCGCGCGTGCGCGCCTCATCGAGGGCATCCGGGCGACGCTCGCGCAGCAGTCTCTCGCACCGGCCGGCATCGCCTTTGCGTTCTTCGGCCTGCCCTCCTACGGCGAGGACGGCGAAACGATCGCCGAGCTCGACGCGATGCCGTCGGAGCTGCTCGACGCCTCGCGCTACCGCTGCGGCAACGACATGATCTGCAGCTGGGCGGGCTCGCTCGCCTGCGTTGACGGCATCAGCGTCATCGCGGGCACGGGCTCCATGGCCTATGGCGAGTACGCAGGCCGGCAGGCGCGCTGCGGCGGCTGGGGCGAGCTGATCGGCGACGAGGGCTCGGCCTACTGGATCGCCCGCGAGGGCATGAACCTGTTCTCGCGCATGAGCGACGGTCGCGTCGCGCGCGGGCCGCTGCATCGGCTGGTGCGCGAGCGGTTTGAACTCTCGAACGACCTTTACCTCTGTTCCAGGATCTACGGCGCCGGCGCAGACCGGCGCGACAGCTTCGCGCAATTCGCGCGGCTCGTGCACGAGGCGGCCCAGGCGGGCGACGCCGCGGCTGCCGGCATCTTCACGCGCGGCGCAAAGGAACTCCTGGACTGCGTCATCGCCACCCGGCGCGCGCTGGATCCTCCTGCAACGGCCGTGCTGCCCGTGTCACACAGCGGCGGCGTGTTCAACAACGTGCCGGCGATGGTGGATGCCTTCCGGGCCGGGCTTGCGGCGGCGCCGTATCCATTTGAGTACCTGAAGCCGCTATTCCCGCCGGCGGTCGGCGCCGCGCTCTACGCGGCGCGGATCGCCGGCAAGCCGCTCCCCTCCGCCGCCGTCAAGAGGCTCCAGCAGCAATGCGAATCCTCGGACGTCTTTCATTGAAAGCACGCACCCTCGCGCCCGTACTCGCGCTCGCTTGCGCCCTGCTCCAGTCCACGCCGGCGCGGCCGGACGATGCGGAGAAGGAATTCGCCGCATTCGAGAAGATCGACGTGCACATGCACCTGTACGGGGACATGCCGGAATTCGCGAAGCGCGCGCAAGAGGACGGCTTCCGCGTCCTCACGATCAACGTCAACTACAAGGATTTTCCGCCGCCCGCGCAGCAGCTTCGCGATGCGGCAGCCCTCCGTCGCACGTATCCGGACCGCGTCGCGTTCGCGGCGACGTTCGACGCCGCGGGCAGCGAGCGGCCCGGCTGGCTCGCGCGCACCGAGGAAGCATCTCGACGCCGCATTGGGCCAGGGGGCGGTCGCCGTCAAGGTGTGGAAGGACATCGGCATGCAGCAACGCGATGCCGATGGCCGCGCGGTCATGATCGACGACCCGCGCTTCGATCCCGTCTTTGCCTGGCTCGAGCAGCGGCACGTGCCCGTGCTCGGCCACCAGGGCGAGCCGCGCAATGCCTGGCTGCCGCTCGACCAGATGACGATCCGCGGCGACCGCGAGTACTTCGCGGAGCATCCGCAATACCACATGGCCCTGCACCCGGAATGGCCGAGCTACGAACAGCAGATCGCCGCGCGCGACCGCATGCTCGACAAGCATCCGGGCCTCACGTTCGTCGGCGTGCACCTCGCCTCGCTCGAATGGGACGTCGACCGGATCGCGGCTTTCCTGCGCCATTACCCGAACGCGAGCGTGGACCTCGCCGCGCGCCTGTCGCATCTCGAGCTCCAGGCGAGCAAGGATCGCGACAAGGTCCGGCAGTTCTTCATCGAATTCCAGGATCGCATCCTCTACGGATCCGACTTCGCCCGTGGCCGCGACCAGGCGGATGCGGAGTTCGCGACGGAGGCGCATGAAGGCTGGCTCGCGGACTGGCGCTTCCTGAGCGGAAACGCCGAACTGCATTCGGGGGAATTCGACGCGCCGTTTCGCGGGCTCGAACTGCCGCGCGAGGTCCTCGACAAGGTCTATCGCGAAAATGCGCGCCGCATTTTCCCGACGGCCTGGCGCGGAACTGCCGGGAGCGGGCCATGATGATCGGCGCAGCGCTGCTGCTGCTCACCTCCGCCGCCGCGGTGCAGGGCGACGGGATCCGCCTCGAGTTCGACGGGCAGATGCAAAGCCGCGTGGTCGCGACATCGGGGGCGGAGACTGCGCTCGGCCCCTTCACGGAATCTGAAACGCTCGTGACCGATGCGGGAGAAGTCGGCGGCTTCACGTTGAAGAACGAAGCACGCGACACCGTTACGGATGCCTTTGGCGAGGGCCAGCGCACGACGCTCCGGGGCGAGTCCGGCTCGATCGTCAAGGAAGTCGAAGTCACGGCCTACGCCGCGCGCCCGCGCTGGCTCTTCGTCCGCGTCCGCTATCGGAACGCCGGTGCGGTGCCGCTTCAGGTCCGGGGCTTCACCAGTCACCGCTACGAATTCTCGGTCGCCGCGGATCGCCGCGAGCCGGCGTTCTGGTCGTACCAGAGCGCCTCGTACGAGGCGCGCCCTGACTGGGTGTTGCCGCTCGGCGCCGGCTACAAGCGCGCCAACTACCTCGGCATGAACGACTCGGACTACGGCGGCGGCACGCCGGTCGTGGACGTCTGGCGCCGCGACGTCGGGCTTGCGATCGGACACCTCGAGCTCGTGCCGAAGCTCGTCTCGTTGCCGGTCGAGCGGCAGAAGCGCGGCGGTGCCAGGCTCGCGCTCGTCATGAAGCGAGATGCGACGATCGCGCCGGGGCAGTCCATGGAGACGCTGCTGAGTTTCGTCGCCGTCCACCGCGGCGACTATTTCGACACGCTGCGGGCCTACAGCGCCGCCATGCAGGCCCAGGGCATCCGCCTGCCGGATGCGCCGAAGGACGCCTTCGACCCGATCTGGTGCGCCTGGGGATACGGCCGCACGTTCACGCCCGTGCAGGTCTTCGAGACGCTGCCGGTCGTGAAGCAGCTCGGCTTCGGCTGGGCCGTGCTCGACGACGGCTGGCAGGTCGCGCTCGGCGACTGGCGGCCGCGCCCGGACAAGTTCCCGGCCGGCGATGCCGACATGAAGGCGCTCGTGGACCGCATCCACGCGGCCGGGCTCAAGGCGCAGCTCTGGTGGGCGCCGCTCGGCGCCGATCCCGGTTCGCGCACGGAACGCGAGCATCCGGACTGGCTGCTGCGCAACGCCGACGGCTCGACGCGCAAGATCACCTGGTGGGACTCGCAGTACCTGTGTCCCGCGGTGGACGGCGTCCGCGCCGACGCGGCGGCCTTCGTGAAGAAGGCCATCGGTGAATGGGGTTTCGACGGCCTCAAGATCGACGGGCAGCACCTGAACGCCGCGCCGGAGTGCTTCAACCCCGCGCACAAGCATGCGACACCGGCGGCGGCGCCGGAGGGCATGCCCGGCTTCTTCAAGGCGATCTGGGATTCGGCGCAGGCGACGAAGCCGGGCGCGCTCGTCGAGATCTGCCCCTGCGGCACCGGGTACTCGTTCTACACGCTGCCCTACCTCAACATGACCGTGGCCTCCGACCCGGAGAGTTCCTGGCAGATCCGCACCAAGGGCAAGACGCTCAAGGCGCTCGCGGGCGATCGCATTGCGTTCTTCGGCGATCACGTCGAGATGAGCGACGGCGGCGAGGACTTCGCCTCGACCTTCGGCGTCGGCGGCGTGATCGGCACGAATTTCGCCTGGCCCGGCGCGCCCGGCGAGAAGGACAAGACGCTCCTGCTCACGCCGAAGCGCGAGAAGACCTGGGCCCGATGGGTCGAGCTCTATGAGGCGAAGCGCCTCTCCGAGGGCGAGTACCTGGGCGGTCTCTACGACATCGGCTTCGATCGGCCGGAGGCGCACGTGGTCCGCAAGGGCGGCGTGCTCTACTACGCGTTCTTCGCCGCGCGCCATGACGGTCCGGTGCAATTGCGCGGCCTGGACCGCGACAAGACCTACGCGATCCGGGACTACGTCAACGGGCTCGACCTCGGCACGGTCAAGGGTCCGGTCGCGACGCTCGATGCCCGATTCCGCCAGTCGCTGCTGCTGGAAGCGACGCCTCAATAGAGGCCGCCGCCGGCTGCGCTACGGCTCGCGCCTCGCATCGTTGCCGGTGATGAGGCGCGCGCCGCGCTCGAAGAGCAGGTAGGACCACAGCCACTGCGTCACGACGATCAGGCGGTTGCGCAGGCTCACGAGGAAGTACACGTGGGCGATGCCCCAGATCCACCACGCGATCCAGCCCGAGAGCCGCAGCCGCCGGTAAGCAATCACGGCAGCACGCCGGCCGATCGTCGCGAGCAGCCCGCGGTCGCGATACACGAACGCTGCGGGCGCATCGCGCCCGCCGATGCGCGCGGCAAGCGCCCGCGCGACATACGCGCCCTGCTGCTTTGCGACCGGTGCAATGCCGGGCTGCGGCGCACCGTCCGGATTCTTCGCGAACGCGGTGTCGCCGATGACGTAGATATCCGGGTGCCCGGGCGCGGTGAGATCCGGCCGGACCGGCACGCGCCCGGCGCGATCGGCGGGGGCGCCGAGCCAGCCGGCGGCGGGCGATGCGCGAACGCCGGCGGCCCAGATGACGGTCGCAGCCTCGATGCGCTCGTCGCCGATGCGGACGCCCTCGGCGTCGCAATGCGTCACCGGGTTGCCGAGGCGCACCTCGACGCCGAGGCGTTCGAGCGCCGTCGCCGTGTAGCGCGACAGCGTCTCCGGAAAGTTCGCGAGCAGCCGCGGTCCCGATTCGACCAGCAGCACGCGCGTGCGGGTCGGGTCGATCACGCGGAAGTCGCGGGCGAGCGCGCGCCGCGTGAGCTCGGCGACGGCGCCGGCAAGCTCGACGCCGGTCGGGCCGCCGCCGACGATGACGATCGTCAGGAGCCGCGCGCCCTCCTCCGGATTGGACGCCATCTCCGCGCGCTCGAACGCGATCAGGAGTCGCCGGCGGATCGCCGTCGCATCGTCGAGCGTCTTGAGTCCCGGCGCATGCACGGCCCATTCGTCGCGCCCGAAGTAGCCATGGGTCGCGCCGGTCGCGAGCACGAGGTAGTCGTACGCGATCGGCCCCGCGTCCAGCATCACGACCTTGCGCGCGGGATCGACGGCCGTCACCTCGCCCATCAATACGCGCGCATTCGCCTGCCGGCGCAGCACGTGGCGCACCGGCCAGGCGATGTCTGCGGGTGAAAGGCCGGCGGTCGCGACCTGGTACAGGAGCGGCTGGAAGAGGTGGTGGTTCTGGCGATCGATCAGCGTGACATCGACGGGAAGGCGCTTCAGGCCTTCGGCGGCAGCCAGCCCCCCGAATCCCGCCCCAACGATAACGATTCTAGGTTTTGAGACGTAACTCATTGGCATCGCAAGTGTTTTTCTTTAGTATATGCGCGCTGGGTCAGAGAGCGTAATCTGATTTGACGGCTCCGGGGGGTGCCATGCTGCGGATCGTCCTGCTGAATCCGAAAGGCGGCTCGGGCAAGTCCACCATCGCCACCGGCATCGCCGCGATGTACGCGGCGCGCGGCTACCGTCCGGTCCTCATGGATTTCGATCCGCAGGGGTCGAGCTCGCGCTGGCTCGAGAAGCGCTCCCCTCACCAGCCGCCGATCCACGGCATTGCCGCTTACGCGCGTGCACTCGGCGTGACCCGCAGCTTCCAGCTCCGCGTCCCGCACGGCACCGACCGCGTCATCGTGGACACGCCGGCCGCCATGCAGCCGCACCAGTTCAACGAGCACGTGCGCGACGCCGACGCAGTGCTGGTCCCGGTGATGCCCTCCGACGCCGACATCCACGCCTGCTCGCGCTGCATCGGTCACCTGCTCATCTCCGGCAAGATCAAGCGGCGCGAAAACCGCCTCGCCGTCATCGCGAACCGCGTCAAGCCGAACACGATCATCTTCCGCACGCTGATGCGCTTTCTCGATTCGATGCAGATCCCGGTCGTGACGACGCTGCGCGACTCGCAGTACTACGTCTACGCCGGCGAACAGGGACTCGGCCTGCACGACATGAGCCCGGCCCGCGTGCACCCGGAGCTGCAGCAATGGGACGCGCTCTGGGCCTGGCTCGAGTCGCGAAAGGCATTCACGCAGCCGGCTGTGGCCGTCGGCCTCGACTGAGCCTCTAATGGGCGGATGACCGGCATTCGCCAGCGCACCCAATTCGGCGCACGCCTCGCCTTGAGCCTGTACCTGCTGGGCGCCTCCGCAGCCGCGGCGGCGGCAGGCTACATCGGGCGCCCGATCGTGGACGTGCTCGCGGAGCTGCGCGGGCCCGGACTCGATTTCATCTACAGCTCCGACCTCCTGCCGCGCAGCCTCACCGCCAATGTCGAGCCGGCGACGGAAAACCGCCTGCTGATCGCGCGCGAGATCCTCGCCGCCCGCGGTCTTTCGCTCGCCGTCGTGCGCCCGGGCCTTTTCGCCGTGACCTCGCACGGCGGCGCGACCGCAGGACCGCATGGCGCATGGCCGGATCGTCAGTGCCGCCGACGGCCGCGCGATTCCGAACGCTGCGGCGCGCCTGCTGCCGATCCAGGCCGTGGACTGGACGAATGCAGAGGGCCGCTTTGCGATCGGCCCGGTGCCCGAAGGCAGCTATACGCTGCGGGTCGAGGCGGACGGGTTCGCGGCGACGGAACTCGAGGGCTTCATCGTCGCGGCCGATGCACCGGAGCCGGTCGTCCGGCTCACGCCCGCGACCGCGGAGCTCGGCGAGATCGTCGTCGCAACGAGCCGCTACGCACTCGACCGCTTCGGGAGCATGGGCGCACTTCAGGTTGCGGGCGATGCGCTCGCCGCGCAGCCGGCCCTGGGCGAGGACGCCATGCGAACGCTCGGGCGGCTGCCGGGCATGGCACAGGGCGGGCTCACCGCGCAGGCCAACATCCGCGGCAGCGAGACCGGGGAGCTGCTGACGCTGCTCGACGGTTTTCCGCTGCGGGAAGCCTTTCACCTGCCCGCCTATCACGGCGTCTTCGGCATGCTCGACCCGGAGCTGATCGGCAAGGCCGAGGTCTACACCGGCGGCTTTCCGGTTCGCTATGGCAATCGCATGGGAGGCGTCTTCGACCTGCGTACGGTTGACGCCGATGCCGCGCCTCACACGGCGCTCGGGCTCTCCGTGTTCAACGCGATGGCCCGCAGCAGCGGCGTCCTCGAGGGCCCGGACCTTGACTGGCTCGCGATGGCGCGCATCGGCACGCTGAAGCCATTCCTGCGCAGCTTCGCGGAGAATGCCGGCAGCCCGAGCTACGGCGACGTCTATGCGCGCGCAGGCTACGGCACGCCCGAACGGCTGCGCCTGACGGCGAACTTCCTGTGGAGCCGCGACGAACTGGCGATCTCGCGCGAGTCGCAGGGCGAGAGTGCAGACCTGGAGAGCCTGAACCGTTACCTGTGGCTGCGCGCGGATCACGAGTTCGAGAACGGCATCGAGGCCTCGCTGTTCCTGGGCCACAGCGGCATCGACGGATTGCGCGAAGGCACCATCGACAATCCCGGCATCTCCACCGGCTCGGTCGTCGACCATCGCTCGTCCGAGTACCTGGATACGCGCGGCAACCTTGACTGGCAGCTCAATGCGCGCAACTGGATCGAGGGCGGCTTCGAGTGGACGCAGGAGGACGCGGTCTATCGCTATGCGTCGCAGGCAAGCTTCACGCAGCCGGTCGCCGAACTCTTCTCGCGTGATCCCGAGCTCGCGCGCGCGATCGTCCTGACTCCAAGCCGCGAGCGCATGGCACTCTTTGTGGCGCACCGCTGGCAGATCCTGGAAAGCCTCGTGTCGGAGCTCGGCCTGCGCGGGCAGCGGACGATTACCGACGGAAGCACGACGGAAGACTGGCAACTCGATCCGCGCATCAACCTGCGCTGGCAGTTCAATCCGTCGACCAGCGTGCGCGTGCATTGGGGGAGCTTCCTGCAGACCGACGAAGTCCACGAACTCAAGGTCGAGGACGGTCTCACGGCCTTCCCGGAGGCGCAGCGTTCGGAACAGGCGATCATTGGCATCGACCACCGCCTGAACAACGGGCTCGCGATCCGGCTCGAGGGTTTCCGCAAGCTGCAGTCGGACCCGCGGCCCCACTTCGAGAACCTGCTGGACCCGATGTCGCTCGTGCCGGAGATCGCGCCGGACCGCATCGAGGTCGCGCCGCTCGCGGCCGACGTGCGCGGTGCCGAGATTTCAGTCATCTCCGAGGGCCATGACCTCAGCTGGTGGCTGGGCCTCGCCTGGTCGGAAGCATGGGACAGCCTCGGCGGGCATCGCGAATTGCGCAGCTGGGACCAGACCTGGGCCGCGACCGCGGGCGTCGACTGGATCCGCGGCAGCTGGCGCTTCGGTGCGGTGGCCGGCTCTCATCGCGGCTGGCCGACGACGCGCGTGTCGGACGATGCGCTCACGCCGCGCAATTCCGACCGCTTCCCGATCCGCGCGACGCTCGACCTGCGGGCCGAGTACCGCAAGCCCCTCCGGGTCGGCAGTCTCGCCGTCACCTTCGAGCTCACGAACGCGATCAACGTCGGCAATACCTGCTGCCAGCGGCTCATCGCCGCGGACGACGGCGCAGGCGGCACGACCTTCACGACGAAGGAAAGCGACTGGCTGCCGATCGTGCCGTCGGTCGGCGTTCTCTGGGAATTCTGACGCAGTTCACAGCCGCGATTGATGGGCCGGGCGAGCGCCGTCCAACCCGCCATGGACCCAGATTTCGCCCATTGGCTGCGCTTGGCGCGGCAAGCCTCCTGGTCGGCGCGCTGCTGCGCCTGGCGCTGTGGTGGCAGTACGGCATCGCGGACGGGGTTACCGGCGTTCATTTGCCCTCGATCCTCTTCCGCGGCCTTCTGAACGACTTCGTCGTCACGCTCTATGCGTTCACGCCCTTTGCGCTGTATCTCGCGCTCATTCCGGAACGCTGGTTCGACTCGCGCGCTAACCGCATCCGATCCTGGCGGGAAGCTGGATCACGCTGTTCGCCATGGTCTTCCTGGCAGTCGCCGAGGACTACTTCTTCCAGGAATTCGACTCGCGCTTCAATCTCGTGGCCTTCGACTACCTCGCCTATCCGACCGAGGTCGCGGGCGACGTCTGGGCGGAGTATCCGGTCATCCGCACCGTGCTCGCCGCGGCGCTCTTTGCCAGCGTCGGAATCTACTGGATGAGCCGGTGGGCCCTCGACAGTAGCAGGGCACGCTGATGAAGCGCTGGCTTCCCCTGGCCGCCTACCTGCTGGCGGTCATCCTCGCTGCGTTTTTCTGGTCGACGGATCTCCTGTCGACGAGTCCCAATCGCGTCGCGAACGAACTCGCGCAGAACGGGCTCAGCAGCTTCGTGCGCGCGGCGCTGACGAACGAGATCGACTACCAGGCCAATTACAGGAGCGACGACCCGAAGGACAACCTCGCCATCGTCACGCGCGAGCTGGAACGCGGCGGCGGCAGGTTCACGCGACTCGCCGACGGCCGGCTCGATCGCGCATTTCCGGGCCGCCCGGATGGACTCGGCCGCCTGAACGTCGTGCTGGTCTCCAGTGAATCCTTCGGCGCCGAGTTCAGCCGGCTGTACGGCTCGGAACGCGACCTGACGCCGAACTTCGACGCGTTCGCACAGCAAGGGCATCTGGTTCTCGCACTCCTATGCATCCGGGACGCGGACGGTGCGCGGGCTCGAGGCCTTCATGAGCTCGATTCCGCCGATTCCGACCGTGTCGATCCTGCGCCGGCCGGGTTTCGGGAACGTGGCGACCTGGGGTGCGGTGATGCGCTCGCTCGGCTACCAGACGAGCTTCCTCTACGGTGGCTACGGCTACTTCGACAACATGAACGCGTTCTTCGGCGACAACGGCTTCGATGTCGAGGACCGCCGCTCGATCGACAAGGTGACTTTCGAGAACATCTGGGGCGTCGCCGACGAGGACCTGTTCGACCACTCACTCGCCTACTTCGACCGCCTGCACGCGACGGGCAAGCCGTTCTTCTCGGTCATCATGACGACGTCGAACCACAAGCCGTTCACGTTCCGGAAGGGCCTCGAGGACTCATGGCATCCCGCCCGAGGGCGGCGGCCGCGCGGCGGGCGTCCGTTACGCCGACTTTCGCGCTCGGCAAGTTCCTGCGCGACGCGCAGGGAGCACGCCTGGTTCGACGACACCGTCTTCGTGGTCGCGGCCGACCACGGCGCGCGGGTCTACGGGGCGGAGGAGATTCCGCTCAAGACCTACGAGATCCCGGTCATGTTCTATTCGCCGAAGCACCTCGCGCCGCGGCGCGTGGACGCGCTCATGACGCAGATCGACATCGCGCCGACCGTGCTCGGGCTGCTCGGCATGCCCTACGAGGCGCCGTTCTTTGGACAGGACGCGCTGAACACGCCCGCTGCGGACCGGCTCGCGTTCTTCAATCACAACCACGACGTCGCGATCTATCGCGACGGTCACCTGGTCGTCTTCGGCCTCGGCAAGACCGTGAGTACGTTCAGCTACGACCCGCGCAGCGACCGCTACGCGCCGGCGCCGAGCGACCCGGAGCTGGAGCGGCTCGGGATCGCCTATTACCAGACGGCGTATGAACTCTTCGAGGGTGGTCGCTACCTGCCGTCCGCGGCCGCCGGCCAGGCAGTGGACGCTGGCGGGGAGAAATGAACAAAGGCGTCGGTTGCGGCGCGCGTCACGGCATTGGCGCTTTTTCTTGCGTCGTGCCTGATCCTGCCAGGTGGATCGGCCGCCGCCGCGGAGACTGAGCCCGTCAAGGGCGCCCCGGGCCCCTGCCCCAGCATCGGAGAGCTCGAGGCGCAGGGTTACCGGATCGGATCGATCGAAGTGAACGTCCTGCCGATCTTCGATGACGACCCGGAGGGCAAGCACCAGACACTCTACAGGCTGGCCGACAGCCTCCACATCGATACGCGTGACCCGGTGATCGAGTCGCAGCTCCTGTTCAAGCCCGGCGATCCCGTCTCGCAGCGGCTGATCGAGGAGACTGAGCGAAATCTCCGCAATCGACGTTATATACGCGAGCCCGCCGTCCGCGCCGTCGCCTGTCATGACGGCACGGTGGACCTTGAGGTCGCGGTGCGCGATGTCTGGACGACGAATCCCGGCATCTCGTTCGGTCGCAGCGGCGGCGCGAACTCCGGCGGGATCAAGCTGGAAGAACTGAACCTGCTCGGTCTCGGCAAGCAACTCTCGTTTGGATACGCGAAAGACCCCGACCGCAGCTCCTACACGCTTCATTGGCACGATCCCAATGTGGGCGGCACCCGATGGGTGAATGACATGGCCTACCGCGATGCCAGCGACGGGCAGGGCTGGAGCTTCATGATCCAGCGGCCGTTCTATCAGCTCGACAGCCGCTGGAGCACGGGACTCACCTTGCAGCAGGACGAGTCGGTCGAGCCCGTGTACCGGCTTGGTGAGCAGGTTGCGGGTTACGGACGCAAGGCGGAATTTGGCGAGTTCAGCTTCGGCCGCTCCAACGGGCTGCGCGACGACTGGACCCGGACGATTCATCTTCGGGTTCCGGCGGGAACACTCCGAATTTGACATCGCGCCGGACGAAACGGCGCCGGCGGTCCTGCCCGAGGATCGTCTCCTGGACTACCCGTTCGTCCGCATCGAAGGCGTGCAGGACGATTTCGAGACGACGCAGAATCGCGACCAGATCGCGCGCACCGAGGACCTGCACTTCGGCATTCAATACGCGCTGGAACTCGGCTACTCGACACCGGCGCTCGGTGCGGACCGGAACGCGGCCCTCGTGCACGCGGAGGCGAGCCGCGGATGGCGGCTCGGCGAAAACAATTCGATGTTTGCGGACGCGGCATTGACCGGGCGCGTGGAAAGCGGAGCGGTCGCCGATACCCTGCTGTCGACCGGCTTGCGCTACTACCATTCCACGGGACCGAACAGCCTCTTCTTCACGGGATTGGCCGCGGCAAGCGGCTGGAACCTCGATGCCGACCATGAGCTGACGCTCGGCGGCGACAACGGCCTGCGCGGGTATCCGCTGCGCTTCCAGACCGGCAGCAGCCTGGCGCTGCTGACCATCGAGGAGCGGTATTACACCAAGTACTCGCTCTGGAAACTTGCGGATGTCGGTGGCGCGGTATTTTTCGACATGGGTCGCACCTGGGGTGATTCCGCTTTCGGTCCCACCGAAAATCTGGGATTGCTGAAAGACGTGGGATTCGGGCTCCGCCTCGGCAGCACGCGGTCGGCGCTCGGCAACGTGCTGCACATCGACATCGCCTTCCCGCTCGACGGACCTTCCTCGATCGACCGCGTCCAGCTCCTGATCAGGACCAAGAGCAGCTTTTGAACATGGACCCCCTGACGCAGGCGCCTGCATCGACGGGAATGACGCGGTTCTGGCGGATCCATCTCTGGCTGCCGGCGATCTTCTTCATTCTCGCGGCCGCCACCATACGTGCGATGGACCTCGACCGCCTCGTCGCCAACACCTGGTTCTTCGACACCAGCACGCAGGTCTGGATGGGTGAACACACCTGGTGGGCCGAGAGCCTGATTCATGGCGTCGGGTCTGCCCTGGTCCGGGTGGTCGGCCTCGCTGCGCTCGTCGTGCTGATCGGCGGGTACCGGTTCGAGCGACTTCGTCCATTGCGCCGCAAAGCGGCTTACCTCGTGATCGCCATCGCGCTCTGCGCCACGGTCGTGAGCATCCTCAAGTTCGCCACCAACATGGACTGCCCGCGCGATATCGCCGGATTTGGCGGCATTCATCCGTATGTCCACCTGTTCGAGGACCGGCCGGATGCGCTGCCGCGCGCCGCCTGCTTTCCGGGCTCGCATGCCTCGACCGGCTTCTCCCTGATGGCGTTCTATTTCCTGCTGATGGATACCCGGCCCCGCCTGGCCAGGGTCCTCCTCGCGGCCGCCGTGGCCCTCGGGGCGGTCTTTTCCTTCGGCCAGCAGGCCCGGGGGGCCCATTTCCTGTCCCACGACCTCACGAGCGCCGCGCTGGACTGGTTCCTGCTCCTGTCCCTCTGGTGGCTGCTGCTAAGATCGCCTGCAGTCGGCGAGTCGAGAATGACGCCCGCGGGTGGCACTATCGAACGGATTGATGCCCATGCGGTCCGTTCCTCCATCAATGACAGACGAACAGCAACTGATCCGGCGCATGCTCGGGGGCGACGAGCAGGCCTTCGAAGCGTTCTTCAACGCCTATTTCGCGCGGGTCTACCGTTTCGCGCTTCCGCGGCTCAACGGCGACGTGGAAGCAGCCCGGGAAGTCGTCCAGTCGACGCTGGCCAAGGCCATGCGCCGCATCGGCGATTTCCGGGGCGAATCGGCGCTCTTCACGTGGATCTGCCAGATCTGCCGCCGGGAGGCAGTGGACTACATCCGGTCGAATCGTCGTCACACGAGAAACGTCGTGCTGATCGATGACCGGCCGGAACTGCGGGCGGCGATCGAGGCCCTCGAGGCGCCCGAGGAGTTCGATCTCGTGAAGTCCTACGGGCGCGCCGAGGCGGGCCGCCTGGTGCGCGTCGTGCTCGACCGCCTGCCGGCGAACTACGGCAACGCGCTCGAGTGGAAGTACATGGAAGGAAGCTCGGTCGAGGAAATTGGCGAGCGGCTCGGCATCGGCACGATCGCCGCCCAGTCCCTGCTCGCCCGGGCGCGCGTCGCGTTCCGCGAGGCGCTGGAACAGGTATTCGGCGCCGAGGCGGCGGACATTGCCGCGGGGCTCGGCGCATGAGGACGAGACATGAGTGACGATGACATCGAACGGGTCCTGAAGGCCGCCGGTCTGCGCGAGCGCGTCCCGCTCGAAATCGAGAGCGCCGCACGCGAGCACCTGCGCCGCGAATGGCGCGCGATCGTTGCCGAGCGGCGCGGCGCGCGGCGCCGCCTGGGCGGCTTCGCCCTCGCCGCGAGCGTGCTCGTCGCCGCGTTCGCACTCTGGTTCGTCGCGCTGCGGCCCGGCACGGCCGCGGGTCCCGTCGCGACGATGGCGGTCGCGCTGAACGACGTCCGGGTCCGCAGCAGCTGGCTGCAGGGCTGGGAACCGGCATCCGCCGGCCGTACGCTGAAGGCCGGCGAATCGCTCGAGACCGGGCCGGACGGGCGCGCGGGAATTTCCATTCCGGGCATCGCCTCGGCGCGGCTCGACCACGACACGCGGATCCGGCTCGCGTCGGCCGACCGGCTCGTGATCGAGCGCGGCGCACTGTACGTGGACTCCGGGACCGGCGCGCCGGGCGGCTCGCATCTTGCGGTCGAAACGCCGGCGGGGATCCTGCGCCACGTCGGCACGCAATACGAGGTGCGCCTCGACGGTTCAGGCGTACGCGTGCGGGTGCGCGAGGGCCGCGTCGAGTGGCTGTCGAATTCCGGCGCCGTGGAGCGCGGGGACGCCGGCGAGCAGTTCACGATTGCGGCGGACGGCGCCGTGCAGCGCATGCAGTCGGAGCGCTATGGCGAGACCTGGGACTGGATCGCGTCCACCACGCCCGCCATCGACATCGAGGGCCGGCCGCTCGCCGACTTTCTCGCCTGGGCCGGGCGCGAGCTCGGCCGTGAAGTCGTGTTCGAGAGCCCCGAGCTTCGCCAGGAGGCCGCGGCCATCGTCGTACACGGGTCGGTCGCCGGCCTGACGCCGCAGCAGGCGCTCGATGCGGTGCTGGCGACGACAAGCGTGCGCGGATCGCTGGATCAGGGCAGGATTGTGGTGGCTGAGGGGAGAGTCGAATAATGTCTCAAGCAAGCACAGTCGCCGCGGAAGCCGTACGCCGGCCTGACGGCATTGCCGCCATTGCCGGCCTTCTCGCCTGTCCGGTCTGCAACGGCGCCCTCGCGCTCGAAGGCGACGCCCTGCGCTGCGGCGGTTGCGGCGCGCGCTACGGCCTCGATGACGGCATCGCCCTCCTCGCGCTGCGCGGCACTTCCGGCACCTGGGGCACGCCCCAGCAGAACGAGCAGAGCGACGCCTACCAGGCGGAATACCAGACGGTCGAGCGCGCCGCCGCCTACAACCACGGCTACCAGCGCAAGGTCCACAAGCGCATCGGCACGCGCCACGAATGGAAGATCATTCGCGGGCACCTGGACCAGGTCGGCCATTCGCGCGTCATCCTCGAGCTGCCCTGCGGGGGCGGCCGCATCACGCCGTCCTTTGCGGACACCGCGGACTTCATCATCGAAGCGGACATCGCGATCGGCCAGATCCGCTACGGGCGTTCCACGTCGACCCTGACGACGCCGCGCGCCTGGATGACGGCATCCGCCTTCCACATTCCGCTGCGCGACGGCGCCGTGGACGGGACGATCTGCATCCGCCTCGCGCACCACCTGCCGACGCAGGCCGAGCAGGATCGCCTGTTCCAGGAACTCATGCGCGTGTCGCGGCGGTTCGTGATCGTCACGTTCTTCGATCACTACTCGCTCAAGAACCTGACGCGCCGCATGCGCCATCCTTTCAACCGCAAGCCGCCCAAGATGACCATGACGACGGAGCGCGTCGCCGAGCTTGCGAAGAAAGGCGGCGGGCGCCTGGTCGCTGCGCCGCCGCTGTCGCGCATCGCCTCGGGCCACCGCTTCGCGCTGATCGTGAAGGACGGCGCCACCTGATGGGACTGGCGCCTGGTTCGTCGGACCAGACGCTCATCAAGGCGGAACCCGGGACCCTGATCTGGGCCGAGCCGCTGCCGGAGGGCGGGCGCGCCTTCTTCAAGATGTACCGGCGCCGCAACTTCCTCGATCCCGTGCGGCACTGGTTCGTGCCCTACCGCGTCGAGCGCGAATTCAAGCTGCTCACGCGCCTGCACGAGTGCGGCATCCCCTGCACGGAGCCGATCTCCTGGACGCACGGCCGCGACCGGCGCCACGGGCGCCACGAGATCCTCGTGACCCGGGAGATCCCCTCGGTGGTCCCGCTCAAGGATCACCTGCGCGGGAATCCTGACCAGGCGCCGGATCTCACGGCACTCTTTGCGCTCGCGCGCCGCATGCACGAGTGCGGCGTCGCCCACGGCGCCTTCTATGCCGCGAATATCCTGCTCTCGGTCCCGGTGCAGGATCCCGCCCGGTTCCACATCATCGACTTCGCGCATGGCTGCCGGTTTTCGGGAAGCGTCGTCGGCACCCGGCCTGCCGAATACGACCTGCTCGACATGCTGCGTTCGGTCGAGCGCGTGATGCCGATCATGGACCGCGCGCGCTGGGTGGAAGGCTACGGACTCGGCGCCGACGGCACGGCGCGACTGCTGGCGAAGCTCGCCGGGCACCGCCTCGAGCGGCCGTGGCGGCACATCCGGCGCGCGGAGACGGATGCGCGCGAATTCCTGGCGCGCATCGCGCGGCCGGTGAGCGACGGGCGAGCCTAGGGCTCCGGATTCCAGCCGAGCGTCGCGAACAGCACGGCGAAGCCCGCCACGTAGCCGAGGGCCACGAGCCAGCCTTCTCCGAGCCATCGCTTCGTCGAGCGTGCCTCGGGGAACATGTTGCAGATCGCGACGCCCGCTGACGAGCCGAACCAGATCATCGAACCGCCGAAGCCGACGGAGATACGCAAGCACGCCCCAGTCGTAGCCACCCTGCTTCAGCGCGAGCGCCGTCAGCGGGATGTTGTCGAAGAATGCCGACACGAATCCGAGGCGAGCGCGCTTTGCCAGGACGGCTGCGGCAGCGACTGCACCGGCATCAGCGACGCCGAGGGCGACGAGGCACAACAGGAAGGCGGAACCCGTCGCCGCGCCCGGCAGGACGCTCCAGTCCGGCTTGCGCCAGGCTGTCGAGATGGCAAGCGACAATGCCACGGCGGCGCCGATGACGGGAAATCGCGCGGCGAACTCGGGGGCGGCGAAATTGGCGCTCACGTTGGCCGGACCGCGCTCGCGATGACGAAGCCGACGATGGCGACCCGAGGCCAGTCGATCGACGAGCCCGGCCGGACTCTCCCGGATGATCGGCGCAAATCGCTGCTGCGCGCGCGCGGCGGGCGGCGCGAAGACGAGGAACGCGACGACCGCGGCGAGGTAGGCATGCAGGACGTGGATGGGCGGGACGTGGTGGATCCACATCATGGTCGTCGTCGTATCGCCCAGGACGCTGCCGGCGCCGCCGGCATTCGAGGCCGCGACGATCGCGACGAGGTAACGGACGTGCACGCGCCTGCGGAACAGGATGTGCGCGGCCGCGCCGCCGATCAGCGCCGCGGCGATATTGTCCAGGAATCCGGATATCACGAACACGATGGCGAGCAGCGCGAGCGCGCCGGTCCAGTCGTCGGGCAGGAAGTGCGGAAGCGCCTTCGGCAGCCCGCTGCGCTCGAAGTGGGCGGCCAGCAGGGCGAAACCGACGAGCAGCAGGAAGAGGTTGGCCAGGATCATCCACTCGTGCGCGAAGTGCGCCGCGAGTCCGGCTGCCCCGGGCCCGGCGGGAAACGACGAGAACAGCCACTGGTAAGTGACGACGACCAGCAACCCGGCGGCCGCGATCGGCAGCGCCTGCCGGTGGAAGATCGCGACGCACGCGAGCGTCGCGCCGAAGATGAGGAACTCGACCGGCAATGCGGCACTACTCGGACCGTGCGGCCAGTCCCAGTCCGAGGCTGCCGCGCGGCAGCCGCCGCCCTCGGCGCCTTTCCAGGCACGGCCGCGCACGAAGCGGCCCGGGCGCGCATCGGTCGGCTCCCCGTTCTCGAGCGCGAGCACGCCGTTCACGATCACCTGCGAGACGCCCGTCGCGTACTGGTGCGGCTCCGCGTAGGTTGCGTGGTCCTGGATCTTCGCGGGGTCGAAAACGACGACGTCGGCGAAGTAGCCTTTCTCGAGGCGGCCGCGGTCGGCGAGGTTCAGGACCGAGGCCGAAGCTCCGGTCATGCGATGGATCGCATCCTCGAGCTTCACGACTTTCTCGTCGCGCACGTAATGGCCGAGCACGCGCGCGAAGTTGCCGTAGGCACGCGGATGCGCGCCGCTCTTCAGGAAGACGCCCTCGGCCGAGAGCGCCGCCCCGTCCGAGCCGAAGTGCATGTACGGCAGCGCCAGCTTGCGCCGCACCTCGTCCTCGGACATGAGGAAATAGACCGTGCCGACCCGCGTCTCGTCCTCGGCGACGAGGTCCATCGCCGCTTCCTCCGGGCTCGTGCCGCGGTCCTTCGCGATCTCGGCCAGCGTCTTGCCGATGTACTTCTTGAGCTCGGGCTTGCGCAGCACGACGATCAGCATGTTCTCGGCGCCGCCCGCCGCGCGCATCAGGTTCTCCCAGTCGGTGTTCTCGGCGCGCATCTCGGCCGCCACGCGCTTCCGGATCGCGGGATCGCGCAGGCGCGCAAACCAGGCGGCGTTCCCGCCCGCCTGCACCCAGGGCGGCATCGCCGCGTCGAGGCCGGTCGCTCCCGCCGGGTAGGCGTACATGTCGGTCGTGATGCGAACGCCCTCGCGCCGCGCCGCCTCGATGTGGGCGAGCGCGTCGTCCATCTTCGGCCAGTACGCCTTGCCGCCGGCTTTCAGGTGGTAGATCTCCGCCGGCGCGCCCGAGCGGCGCGAGATCTCGATCGTCTCGTCCACGGCCTCGACCAGGCCATGGCCTTCGCTTCGCATGTGCGTCATGTAGATGCCGCCGCAGCGGGCGGCGGTCGATGCGAGCGCCACCAGCTCGTCGGTCTCCGCGAAGCTGCCGGGCACGTAGATCAGCGAGGAGCCGACGCCGAGCGCGCCTTCTTCCATCGCCTGCTGCACGACGCCCTGCATCGCTTTCAGCTGTTCCGGCGTCGGGTCCACGTCCTCGGACGCGAGCAGGTTCATGCGGGCCGTCGCCGCGCCGACGTTCGAGGCGACGTTCAGCGACACCCCTTTCTTCTCGAGCAGCTCGAGGTACTCGCCGAGCGTCGTCCATTCGACCGGGTACTTGAGGTCCACCTGCTGGGCGACGAGTTCTTCCTTCATCGGCGGCGTGAGCGGGCCCATGGAGTCGCCCTCGCCCATCACTTCGAGCGTGACGCCCTGGCGCAGTTCGCCCTGGCCGCGCCCGTCGATCAGCAGCGACTCGGTGGACCAGGACAGCATGTTGATGAAGCCGGGCGAGACCGCCTGGCCCGTCGCGTCGATCTCGCGCTTCGCCTTGCCCGGCGCCTTGGGACCGACGTAAGCGATGCGATCGCCCTTGATCGCGACGTCGCCGGCAAAGCCTGCGCTGCCCGTGCCGTCGTAGACCGTGCCGCCGCGCACGAGCAGGTCGTACTCGGGCTCGCGGTCGCAGGAATTGAGGAGCGGCAACAGCAGGAACGGCAGCAGGAATCGGCACAGGCGCATCGCGGCGCTCCTTTCGGGTTACTTGACGATGATCGTGATCGGCTTCGACATCACCGGCGGGTCGTGCGGAATGTGGAGGTGATCGGCGAGCAGGAGCTGGAGCGTGTGCCGGCCCGGTGCGAGCGTCACGACAGCCTCGGTCTGGCCCTTGCCGAAATGCACGTGGTTCGCATCGGCCGGAATCGGCTGGTCGAAGGGCGGCGGGCCGGTGTCGATCAGCAGGTGATGGTGGCCGGTGTTTGCCATCTCGATCCCGGCGGGCGCGATGCCCATGCCGCGCAAGCCGAATCGCACGGTCACGGGGCTCGCCACCGTCTCGCCGTCCTTCGGCGAGATGATGTAGAGCTCGACGTCCTTGGGCGCCGGGCTTCGCGGCAGGTCGGCCGCAGTCGCGGCGCCGAGTGCGAACAGCAGCAGGAAGATTTTCATGGCGAGAGATTATGCACGAAGGTGCAGCCTGGCCGGCACTTTGCTAGGGTCGCCCTGTGGGGGACCAACGAATCGAGACAGCCGAGTTTTCCGGCCGCGTGCTGATGGTCGGCTGCGGCAGCATCGGCCAGGCCATGCTGCCGCTCCTGCGCAGGCACCTCGTGCTTCCCGAGGATGGTCTCACGGTGCTCGAAGCGAGCGAACAGGGCCGCGCGCTCGCCGCGGCGAACCACGCGAAATTCGTCCACTGCCACCTGAAGCCGGCGACTTTCCAGCGCGAACTGCGCCGCCGGCTCAAGGCCGGCGATCTCCTGCTGAATCTCTCGGTCGACGTTTCGAGCCTCGACCTCGTCGAGTGGTGCGCAACGCACGGCGTGCTGTACGTGGACACTTCGGTCGAGCCGTGGCCGGGCGTGTTCGACAACCCGATGCTGACGATGCGCGAGCGCACGAACTATCGCACGCGCGAGGACATGCTGAAGCTCGGCCGGCGCCTCCCGCCCGGCTCGCCGACCGCGGTCGTCGATCACGGCGCGAACCCGGGTCTCGTCTCGCACTTCGTGAAACAGGCGCTCCTCGATCTCTCGAGCGGGCTCGGCAAGGGCACCGAGACGCCCGCGGACCAGGCCGGCTGGGCGACGCTCTCACGCGACCTCGGCGTCACGCTGATCCAGGTCTCCGAGCGCGACACGCAGGCGACCGACCGGCCGAAGCGGCCGAATGAGTTCGTGAATACCTGGTCCATCGACGGATTCGTGGACGAGTTGATGCAGCCCTCCGAACTCTCGATCGGCACGGCCGAGACGAAGAAGCCGACGGGCTCGCACTGGCACCGTCCGCGCTGCGGTTCGGTCTACCTGCACCGTCCGGGCGGCGCGACCTACGCGCGCAGCTGGCTGCCCTCCTCCGGCGGCTTCCAGGGCCTGCTGATGACGCACGACGAGGTGTTCTCCATCGCCGACTACCTGACGCTGCGCCACGCATCGAAGATCGACTACCGGCCGACCGTCATGTTCGTCTATCACCCCTGCGACGACGCGATGCTCTCGACGCTCGAGCTCGAGGGACGCGGCTGGACGCCGCAGCCGACGCGCCGGATCATCCGCGCCGAGATCGTGACCGGCATGGACGAGCTCGGCGTGCTGATCGCCGGGCACTCGAAGAACGCCTACTGGTTCGGCTCGCAGCTTTCGATCGCCGAAGCGCGCCGCCATGTGCCGTACACGAATGCAACCTGCCTGCAGGTTGCCGCCGGTGCGCTGGGCGCAACGGTCTGGGCGATCCGGAACCCCAACGCGGGCCTGCGCGAAGCGGACCAGCTCGACTTCCGCGCGGTGCTCGAGACCGCGCGGCCGTACCTCGGCTCGCTGGTCGGCGCATACACCGACTGGACGCCGTTGCAGGGCCGCGGCGAGCTCTTCAGCGAGGACCTGGTTCCCGACCAGCCCTGGTTGCTGCAAAACGTCTGCGCGCGCCAATGGCGCTCTTGAAAGGCGCTACCAAGCGGACTTTCACCTAGATTCAAGAGAAACGTCCCCTCGGTTCATTGCCTCAGGGAATCTGGATTCCGCCCTTGCCACCCATCCCCTTGAGCGCGGCGGAACCCGCCTCGGGAATCACGATGGACGAGGCAGCCTGGCGCCGCATTTCCTGCAATTCGCGGGCGGCTTCGTCGATCGCCTGCTGGGCAGCCGGGCCGAACTGTGCGACGGCCTCGGCCAGCGTCTTTGCGGGGAGCTCGAATGACAGCGGCAGCGAACCCATCGGCGTCATCACCGTCGCCTGCCCGATGAAGATCGGCGGGCGCGACGCATCCTCGCTGCCGTCGGACTTGACCGGCGTCAGGCGACGGACGGTGCCGACGCGCTGGTCCGTGAATACGTCTTCGCGATAGAGCGCATCCACGCTCATCTGCGGGTCTTGTGCTCGTTCATTGCTCATGCGCGCATTTTATCCGAATCAGCGCACGACCGCGAAATCGCGGCTGTCCTCGCCCCAGGCCGCGGCCGTATCGAGCGCAGGCAGCACGTCGTCAGGCCCCGCGACGACGGTCCACATGGACTCGTGCCGGCCGTCCATGAAGCGCTCGTCGATCGCGGATGCGAGTTGCGCGATCAGCGGGTCGTAGTAGCCGCGCGTGTTCACGATCACGATCGGCCCGAGAAACAGGCCGAGCCGCTTCAGCGTGATGGCCTCGAAGAGTTCCTCGAGCGTGCCGGTCCCGCCCGGGAGCGCGACGACGGCCGAGGATCGCGTCAGCATCTCGTGCTTGCGCGTGCGCATGTCCTCGACGACGTGCAGCTCCGTGAGGTCGTCGTGGCCCCATTCGAGCTCCATCATGAACTTCGGGATCACGCCGACGATGCGGCCGCCCGCGGTGAGCGCGCCGTCCGCAAGCGCTCCCATCGAGCCCGCACGCCCGCCGCCATAGACGACGGTGCATCCGGCCCGCGCCAGGAGCTCGCCGAGCCGGCGCGCGACGTCGTGGTAGGCCGCGTCGCAGGCCTGGCTCGAGGCGCAGTAGACGCAGACGCTGCGCTCCCCGCCCATCAGCCGGTCGCCTGCAGCGCGAGGGCGATGCCGGAGACGCTCGCGAGCAGCGCATCGAACAGGGCCGGATCCTTGCGCCCGCCCGCGCGCCAGCGGCGCAGCAGGTCCACCTGCATCAGGTGCATCGGGTCGCCGTACGGCGCGCGCAGGATCGCGGCGCGCTGCAGCGCCGGGCGGCTGTCGAGCAGGTTCTGCCTTGCCGAGCACCTTCGTGACCCATTGCTGCGCGAGCGCGTGCTCGCGGCGGATCTCCGCCGTGATCGCGGCGACGTCACCGGTCGCGAGGCTTTCATAGTGCGCGGCGATGTCGAGGTCGGCGCGCACCAGGTCGAGCTCGATGTCCTCGAGCAGGTTCCACAGGAAGTTCCAGTCGCCGAGCGCCTTCTCGATCGCGTCGATGCCGTGCTCGCGGGCGGCCGCCTCGAGGCCGGTGCCGATCCCGAACCAGCCGGGCAGGACGTGGCGGCTCTGCATCCAGGCGTACACCCAGGGCACGGGCCGGACGGCGCCGACGCCCTCCCCGTCCCGAAACGCCATGCGGCCGCCGATCTGCATGCGCTCGATCACGTCGATCGGCGTCACGTCGCGGAAGAACTGCAGGAATCCCGGCTGGTCGTGCACCAGCGCGCCATAGCACTTGCGGCTTGCCGAGGCGACGCTGCCCATGAGCGCGCGCAGCTCGCGCTCGCGCGCAGGCGCCATCGGCGATTCGGTGCGATCCATCGCGACCGCGAACACCGCCTTTTCGAAGCTCCGGAGCGCAATCCGGCGCAGGCCGTAACTGTTGCCGATGCCCTCGCCCTGCTCGGTCGCGCACAGCCAGCCGCGGGTTGCGCCGTCCGGTGCGCTCTCCACCAGCCGCTCGATCGGCCCGCCGCCGCGGCTCGAGGGACCGCCGCGGCCGTAGCAGAGCACGAGGTCCACTTTCGACTCGGCCGCCGCGGCGATCAGTTCGACCTGCGCCTGGTAGATCGCATGCCGCGAGGCCGCGATCCCGATCGCCTGGTTGCTCTCGGAAAAGCCGAGCAGCACGGTCTGGCGGCCGCCGCGCGCCGCGAGGTGGCGGCGATAGCTCGGCTCGGCGAGCAGCGACTTCAGCACGCCGCCCGCGCCCTCGAGCGCGCTCACCGTCTCGAGCAGCGGCACCACGTCGAGCGGCACCTGCCCGGTTTCGCGGTCCGTCACGTTCGCCCAGCGCGCGAGCAGCAGCACCGAGAGCACGTCGTCCGCGGACTCGGTGCCGCTCACGACGTAGTCCCCGATCGCGCGCTCGCCGTACTTGTAGCGCGCCTGCATCATCGCCTCGAACACGGCGAGCGTGCGCCGCCCGACGGCGTCGAAGCCCGCGGCCGGGCCGCGGTCGCGCGAAATGGACTCGCACATCGCGGCATTGCGCCCGGCCGCGCCGATGCCTGCCCAGTCCTCGCGGTCGAGCCCCTGGGCGACGACGATGCGGTGCACGTCGGCGTGCTGGCGCACGTCGAGCGTCGCGAGGTGGAAGCCGAACGTCAGCGCGCGGCACAGCAGGCGCTCGACCGGGAACAGCCCCGCGTGGCGGCCATGGTTGGCCCGAAGGCTGGAGGCGACGAGCTGGATGTCGCGCACGAACTGGTCCGCCGACTCGTAGTGGTTCGGCCGGCCCTCGTAGGTGACGCGCAGCCGATCCGCCACCTGCGCGAGGAAGATGCGATACGGCATGCGGTCATGGCGCGTCGAGGCGAACTCGCGGGCTTTCGGCACCAGGATGTCGTACTCGGCGATGCGCGCCTCGAGCTCGGGACTCGCGCCGACGCGGCCCGCGCTCTGCGAGAGCTTGTCGGCCAGCGCGCGGCACTCCTGGAAATAGGCCGAGATCACGCGCTGCTGCTGGCGATGCAGCGTCTCGCGGATCGCCTTGGCATGGACTTCGTTGTTGCCGTCCATGTCGCCGCCGACCCAGCTTCCGAAGCGCAGGATGAGCGGCATGCGCCCGAGCTCCGGAGGCAGGCCGAACACGCGTCTGCATCCAGAGCGCAATTTCCTCGTAGAGCGCGGGCACGACGCGGTAGACGACTTCCGCGAGGTAGAAGAGCGCGTGCTCGCGCTCGTCCGCGACGGTCAGGCGCTCGCGCGGGTGGCTCTCGGTCTGCCAGCCCGAGGTGACCTCCATGCGGATGCGCTCCCACACGGAACGGCGCTCGAACGGCGTCAGCGTCGGGTCGAGCCGCTCGAGCATCATGTCGGCGATCTGCTGGTGCTTGCGGAGCATCGTGCGGCGCGTGGACTCGGTCGGGTGCGCCGTGAACACCGGGTAGATCGTGACGCCCGCGAGGAGCTCCAGGACTTTCTGCGCGTCGTAACCGGCGTCCTTCAGGCGATGCATGCAGTCGCCGATGCCGCCCGGCTGGGGACGGTCGCTGTGCGCGAGGTACTCGCGCCGTCGCCGCACGCGGTGCACGCGCTCGGCGAGATTCACGACCTCGAACCAGGTGCTGAAGGCGCGGATCAGGTCGCGCGCATCGGCCGCGTCACGGCCCGCGGTGCGCGCGACGAGCGTGATTCCGCTCTCGGCCCTGCCTTCCCGTCGCTCGATCGCCGCGACGCGATCGCCCTCGACCAGCCCGAAGAGCCGGTCGCCGCCCTGGTCGCGCAGGACGTCGCCGACGAGCCCGCCGAGCGCGTGCACGTCCTCGCGAAGGGCCGTGTCCTTTTCTGGAAACTGGAGGTTCTGGCGTTGGATCACGGGAGGATTCCCCCGCGGCGGCCTAGTGGTGGTGGCCGTCCGGCCCGTGAACGTGGCCGTGGGCGACTTCCTCGTGCGAGGCCTTGCGCACCTCCGCGATCTCGACCGAGAAATGCAGCGTGCGGCCGGCGAGCGGATGATTGCCGTCGATCGTCACGAAATCGCGGTCCACGCGCACGACCGACACGATGCGCGGTCCCTGCGGGCCGCTCGACCCGCACCTGCATGCCGGGCGCAAGGCCCTCGACCTCGCCGAACTTCGTCCGCGGCACGATCTGCACCAGGCGCTCGTCGCGCGGCCCGTAGCCCTGCTCGGGCGCCACCGTCACGTCCAGCTTGTCGCCGGCAGCCTTGCCCGACAGCGCCTGCTCGAGGCCCGGGATGATGTTGCCCTTGCCGTGCAGGTAGCTGAGCGGCCTGCGTCCGCTCGAGGCGTCGAGGATCGTGCCCTGCTCGTCACGCAGGGTGTAGTTGAGCGTTACGACGCGGTTTTTCTCGATGTGCACGGCGGCTCCCTGGCAGGAGCCGAATGTTAGCCGTTTGGCCTCAGGCCGGGAAGAATTCGATCGGCTTGGTCGTCGTCATGGCCTCGACGTCCTTGGCTTCGAAACGGAACATGCGGATGCGGGCGACGAGCTTGCGCTCGAGCTCCGCATCGTTGAGCTCGGTCGAGACGATGCGGCAATCCGTGATTTCCCCGGACGGCGCAATCGTCAGCTGCACGACCACCTTGCCCTGCAGTTCCGGCTGCTCGCGCAGGGCCCGGCTGTAGAGCGAGTAGATCGCCGACTTGTTGCGGTCGAAGACGATCTCGATCTCCTCGCGGCTGCGCGAGGCCTTGCCGCCCGCGCCGCTGCGGCTCGCCTGGGCCTGGTCCG
The DNA here is from genome assembly GCA_963747035.1 of uncultured Gammaproteobacteria bacterium. Taxonomy (GTDB): domain Bacteria; phylum Pseudomonadota; class Gammaproteobacteria; order Steroidobacterales; family Steroidobacteraceae; genus SCUD01. Next base: position 96,817 of record CAVVDL010000011.1, on the reverse strand, counting down.
CGCCGATCTTGTCGGCGAAGGACGGCACGGCCGTGCCGGCCGCATGGCCCTTGAGATTGCCGGGGCCGCTGCCGAATCCGGACGAGAGCTTGCCCGTGTTGATGCCGCCGCTGCCGACGCCGGTGCGCGCGGTCACGAGCGAGCGCTCGGCGCGGCTGGGCCCTTCGACCCTGCCGATCATCGGCGCCGAACTCATGTCCGTCGGCTCGAGCGCCTCGCGCAGGTCCTCGAGCTCATCCTTCATCGCGAGCAGGCCCGACTTCTCGGCCTTCTTGCGCGCCTCGGCCTGCCGGTCCACGGGCTTCGGCGGCGGAACCGGCTTCGGCTCCGGCTTGGCCTCCGGCTTCGGCGGCTCGGGCTTCTTGACCTCGGGTTTCGGCGGCGGAGGCGGCGGCGGTTCGAGCACGAGCCTCACGACCTCCTCCGGCAGCGCGGGCGGCGGCGGCCGCTCCGACATCGGAAGCAGCGGAATCAGGATCCCGAATCGCCGCGAAGACGATGAGCAAGGCCCGCGCGGTCTTGCGCAGGCGCTGCTGTTCGTCCTCGTCGGGCGTCCAGGGAAGGTCGAAGATCCGGTAGTTGGCTGCAATTGCAGTCATGGCGGCGCCTCAGACCGCGCCCGGGCCGCGGTAAGCGCGCTCGCGCTCGAGGACCGCGAGCGAAACCTTGCCGTACTCCGCCGCCGTGCACGTGGACAGCACCTTCTTCAGGAAGCTGTACGGCAGGTCCTTGTCCGCGAGCACGGTGACCTCATGCGAAGTCGGGTCGTCGCGGTCCTTGAGCATGCGCTTGTCGGCCTCGGTACGCAGGACCTTGCGCAACGATTCGATGACAGGTTCGGGCGCGCGCGCAGGTCCGCGACGGCCGCGAGCTGCACGCCATTCACGAACAGGGACTCCTTGGTGATCAAGCACAGTCACCGTCTCGCGCGGCTTCGTCTCCGACATCGACTGCGGGATCTGGATGCTCTTTGAATTCGGCACGACCTCGTAATCCGCCGCGTGCACGAGCAGGTAGACGACGAGGATCGTCAGCATGTCGATCATCGGGATGAGCGAGGACATGCCGTGGAACCCGCCGCGGTGGGCGGGCTTGCGGTGGCGCTTGAGGCGCGAGGCGATCATCGCGCCGCCACCACCGCGTTGACCGGCGCGTCGCCGACCGCGATCTGCGGGAACAGCTCGCCGCGCACCGGCTGCCCGTCGAGCGTCGTGTCAAACGACTTCATCGTGTCCATGGTCTGCACCATGGTGTCGTACGGGATGTCCGCCTCGAGCAGCACCGTCGCGTCCTTCTTCTCCGGGAAGCGGATCTTCACGCGCCGCAGGTAGTTCGACAGGCCCTCGAAGTCCTTGCCTTGCGCGGTATCCGGCAGCCTCTGGAGCAGCCCGGTATTGCGGTCCGCGACCTCGATGACCCCCTGGCGCACGATCACTTCCAGCTCCAGCACGGCCGGCAGCACCGGCGGCGGACCCCCGTCCACCGGCAGGTTGAGCTCGAGGATGTTCATCTTCGAGAACACCGCCGTGAAGATCAGGAAGAAGATCAGGATGACCATCACGTCCAGCATCGGGACGATGTTGATGTCGTTCCTGCCGCGGTAGCGCGCATGGTTGCGCGACTGCCGCTTGGCGATGCGCGAACCGCTCATGCGCGGGCGCCCCTCACTCCCGGTTCAAGCGGGCGGTTGGCGGAGCGCGCGGCGTCCTGCTGCGACTCGGGATCCATCTTGCGCTCGTGCAGCGCATTCAGGAACTTGACCGAGGCGACCTCGAGGCTGTCGACGATTTCGGTCGTCTTGGTCTCGAGGTACAGGTGCGCGAGCAGCAGCGTGATCGCAGTGACGAGGCCGAGCGCCGTGTTGTTCATGGCGACGGAGATCGAGGCCGCGAGCAGGCTCGCCTTCTCGGCCGGGTTCGCCTGCGCGACCGCGGCGAACGCGCCGATCAGGCCGACGATGGTGCCGAGGAGGCCCATCAGCATGGCGATGTTCGCGAGCGAGGCCAGGTAGTGCGTGCGCTTCTCGAGACGCGGGATCACCTCGACGAGGCTCTCCTCGAGCGCCTTCTCGATGTCATCGCGGCGGCGCGCGGTCTGTATGCGCGTGATGCCGTAACGCATGATGTGCGCGAGCGCCGTTTCCGAGTTCGCGACCGCCTGCAGGGCTTCGCGGAACTTGCCCGGTTCCAGCAGCGGCTGGACCTGCGCCCAGATGCGGCGGTTGCCGGCGCCGGCCTTCATGATGAACCCGAAGCGCTCGAGTGCGATCACGAGTCCGACGACCCACACGAGGGCGATCGGGTACAGGAAAATCCCGCCCTCGCGGAAGAAGTTGAGAATGATGTCCAGGGCGTGCATGGGGCTGCTCCAGATGGGGGTCTTTAAGGGGGTTAGGTTGCCGTTGACCGGGTTATGAAAACCGGGACTACGTCTCGGGTTTCGTCTCCAGGGCCTCGAAATAGCGCAGTTCCCTGCGGAATACCTCACGATCGACCGGTTCCAGCACCTCGTTGAGGAGGCTGTTGGCCGGCCGGCCGGTCAGGTCGCCGAGTTCGGCCCGCTTCCAGGGCACGATCACCATGACCTTGGGCAGCTCGCGGTTGCCCGTGATCGCGGTCGGGTCGAGCTCCAGGTGGTCCATGGTACGCGGTGGCGCAGGGTTCGCCTTCACCGCAGGCTCCTCTGCCGGCGGCTTTGCCGTCTCGGCAGGCGGCGCGGCGGGCGCGGCCTCCTGGGCGCAGCGCCGCGGGCGCGAGCAGGACAAGCGAGACTAGAAGAAGCAGGTATCGGCTCATGGCTGCACTTCCGCGGTCTGTGCGACGTCGCCGACGCGCCGCTTGAGCTCGGCGATCCAGCCGGAAACCTGGCGGTCCGCCGTTCCCGACTTCGAGAGGTAGGCCTCGAGGTTCTGCAGTGCCTCGGCCGGCCGCCACAGGTAGAGGTCGAGCAGCACCGCAAAGTTCCGGTACGTGCGGTAATGCTCCGGGTCGGCCGCCAGCGCCTGGATGTAGGAGCCTTCTGCTTCCTTGAACCGACCGGTCTCGCGCTGCACCGACGCGAGCTCATTGAACGCGACGGCGCTCTGCAGGATCGCGGCGGATGCCTTCGGCGAGTGAAGCTTCGGCCTCCGGCCAGCGCTTCTCGCGCGCATGCAGCATGCCGAGGTTGATCGCGGGGGCGGCGAGCGTCGGCTCGCTCGCGACGAGTCTCTCGAGGATCGGTCGCGCGGCGGCAAAGTCGCCGGCATCGAGGAACCGCAGGGCTTCCGCGAACTGCTGCTCCGTCGCAGGCGCGATTGCGGGCGGCGGCGGCACGGCCTCGGGCGCTTTCTCGTCCTTCCTGCCCTTCTTCGTCATCTCGGTCACCGGCGCGGCGGCCTGCGGCGTTGCAGCAGCCGCTGGCAGCTCGAGGACCGCGATGAACTCCTCGGCCTCGACCTGCTTGCCGAAGCGCGCGGGCTGGACCTCGGCAAGGACTGCGTAGCTCTTGCGGACCGATTCGTCGTAGAGGCCGTCCTTGGCGTGGCGCGCGTTCAGTTCATGGATCTCGGCCGCTTTTTCCTCGAACGGGAATGCCTGTTCCTCGAGCAGGAGGTCGTACTGCTCGAGTTCCTCGGCGTCGAGGTTGGCCGGGCGCTCGGACTTCATGAGATCCGCGGCGAGGCGGCGATACAGCTCGCCCATCTCGTAGGTCGCGGCCGTCGTCACCTCGGCAACGGCATAGCCGGTCGCCTGCTGGTAGCCAGCGAGCGCACGCTCCATGGCGGCCTTCTTGTCCGCCAGCGTCTGCTTGAGCGGCGCGACCAGCGGGATCGACTGGAACGCATCGCGGCTCGCGCTTGTAAGTTCGAGAGCCGCGACCGCCGCGAGGTAACGGCTGCGATCGGTACGGGCCCCGCCCGCGTCGCGATCTGCGGCGACGATGCCTTCCAGCCACTTGCGCCGGCCGGACACGTCGCCGTTGTCGCGGGCATAGTCGGCGAGCTTCTGCCGCGCCTCGACCGCTTCCGGCAGCGGCGCCGGAAAGCGCTGGACGTAGTTTTCGTAGGTCGACATCGCGCGCGCCGGCTGCGAGGACTTCTCGTAGAGCTCCGCGGCCTGCCAAAGCGCATTGCGTTGCACCTCGGGCGTTTCGGCGCCGGATGCGGCGATGCGCTCGAATTCGCCGGCGGCCTCGCCCGGCCGGCCGCCTTCGACGTAGGCGAGCGCGAGATTTCGGGTCACGTCGGCCTGGCGCGGGCTCGCGGGATAGCTCGCGCGATAGGACTCGAGCACCGGGATTGCGCGCGGCCAGTCCTTGAGCGAGACGAGCATCGCGCCGGCGTCGAATTCCGCGGTCTCGCGGATCGCGGCGCCCGGCGCCAGCTTGCCGACACGCAGGAAGTCATCCACGGCACCTTGCGCGTTGCCCACTGATTTCTTGGCCTCGCCTTGCTTGTATATCGAGGCCGCAAGGCGCTCGTTGATGGCGGAGGCCTCGGGGTCCCCGGGTCCGAGCAGCGACTGCACCTGCAGGTAGGCGCCCTCGGCATCGGCATAGCCGCCGGAATCGAACTGCGCGTTTCCAGTCACCGTCCAGGCCGTGCGCTGCATCTCGGCGTTCACGGGCGGCCGGCGGGCGAGCACGAGGCCTGCGACCTCGAGGGCTTTCGGGAGGTCCTTCAGGTCGTAGTACTCGCGCGCGGTGCGCGTGAGGAGCGTCGCGCTCTCCGGGTGAGCCGGGAAAGTCATGGCGAAGCGCTGCTGGCTCTCGAGGCGCTGGCGGTTCCAGTCGGCGAGCGCGCTGCCTTCCATCGTCTTCGCTTCGCGCTCGTAGCAGACGAGCGCGGCATATCCCGCCTCGGCGGACTTCCCGTGGAACGGATAGGCGTAGGCGGTCCGTTCGTACTCGGTCGCCGCGGCCCGGAATTCCTCGCTTTCGAACAGCGTGTCCGCGAGCAGGTAGTTCGTATTCGCCGAATCCGGGTCATCCGGAAACGACTGCAGGAACTCGCGGTACCAGCGCGCCGCCTCGTGGTAGTCGGCCTTTTTCTTCGAGCGCTGCGCTTCGGCATGGTAGTACTGCGCGAGGTCGGTCAGGTTGGTCTTGAGCTCCCGCGCAACGAGCGGGAACTGCTCAGGCGTGCGCGCGGCCCAGAATGTGCTGCCGAGCCGGTAGCGCTCGACGAATTCCTTCTTGCCGTCGAGCACGAGCTGCGCGAATCCGCCCTTCTTGTAGGCCTCGATCGCCTGCATCTGCAGGAGCGGCGCGTGCTCGTGGTCCGGGTAACGGTCCACGAAGGCGCGGTAGGTATCCGCGGCGTCGGTGTAGCGCTGCTTGGAAACGTAGAGGTCGCCGAGCTCGGAGTACAGCATGTAGCCGTACGGGATCTCGCCGCGACGCTTCACGAAGCGGTTGAGCGTCTCCTGGCCGTCCACGTAGGAAAAGCCGATCGAGAGCACGCGAAACGTGTCCTGCACCAGCTCGCGGTCGGCGCGCTCGAGACTCGCCGGGTCCACGACTGCGCCGGGTCTCGCGGGATCGACCAGCTTCAGGTCGAGCACGCGCACGAAGGGCTCGAACGAGGCCTCGTTCTCCGACTGCTTGAAGAGCGACCAGCCGAGCTTGTAGAGGCTCTGCTCATAGAAGCCGCTTTTCGGGCCGAAGGCGCTTGCCGCCTCGTAGGCCTTCTGCGCTTCGGCGTAACGCTTCGCGCTGAAGAGAATCTCGCCGCGCCGGAATTGCGCCTCGTCGATGCGCGGGCTCGACGGAAACTTCGCCACCAGCGTGTCGAGGTACGCAAGCGCCTTGTCGGCATCGCCGAGCGACTCCCAGCCGCGCGAGAGCTGGTAGAGCACGACGTCTGCGCGCGGGTAGTCCGGCTGCTGCTCGAGCAGGCGCGTGTAGATTCCGATCGCCTCGCGCGTCTCGGCCTCGCCCTGCCCCGCCGTCTCGCCGCGGGCGCTGTCGCCCGCCTCGATCTGCAGGTCGCCGAGCCGGCGCATGGCCTCGGTGCGAAGTGCCGGATCGCCGCCCTCGAGCTCGAGGAAGCTGCGGTAGAGTTCCTTGGCGCGATCGGGATCGGGCGCGACGGTCTCGCCCGTGCGCACTTCCGGCGCCGGGCGCTTCAAGTCCTTGAGCGTCGGCGGCGGCGGTGCCTTGGCGGCATGCGCGGCGAGCGGCGCAAGCGCGAGCGCAAGGGTGGCGATGATTGCGCGGTTCACGGCGGCGCGTCCTGCGGCTTCGCCGGCGCCGGGTTCGCCGTCGCGCGGTCGTAGATCGTTGCGAGCGCATAGCGCGCCTCGACCGAGTATTCGTCGAGGCGCTTGCGCTGGTCCTCGAGCTCGCGGACCGCGATGTCGGCGAGGCGTTCTGCCTGCCTGGACTTGGCGTTGTCGACGCGAACCGCGAGCTCTGCGACACGCGGGCTCATCCGCTGCACGCGCCGGCCGAGGGCAGCGTTCTTCTCCGGGGCGCCCTCGCGAGCGCGGCTGGATGCAGTCTCGCGCGTGCGCGCGTCGTACACCGATGCATTCAGGTCCCGGAGCGCCCGGCTCGCCTGCCAGCTTCTCACCTTCCAGGCGGCGTCGAGCTTCCAGAGGAGCGCACCGCGCGCGAGGCGCGCCTTCTCGCGCGCGTCGTCGTAGCTTGCATCGCCCGCATGCAGCGCGAGCTCCGAGTCAACGGCGTCCAGCATGTCGAGCTGCTCGCGCTCGGCCTCGGTCGCCAGCGCATAGATGTCGCGCGATGCGATGGCGGTCTCGAACTCCGCCTGCAGCGCGTCGCGGCGGCCGTTGATCGCCGCTACGTCCACGGTCGCGAGCCTCGCGTCCGCGGCGGGGAGTTTCTCGTCGAAGGCCTGCTTGCGCGTCTGCACCATGTCGTCGAACGCGCCGAGACTCTCCGACCAGGTGGCGAGGTTCTTTGACATCCCGTCAAGGGCCCGGTAGTTCTTGAGCCCTTCCTGGAACTCGTTGCCCGCAAGCAGGTGGTACAGGTAGCGCGATTCCGGCGAGTCGGGCAGCGTTGCCAGCTGGGCGAACCAGCCGCTGCGGCCGTCGTCGCCCGCCTTCATTGCCGCGTCGAGCAGGTGGCCCGTGCGGATCGAGCCGATCGATTCGCCGATGCGCGCGCGCTCGGCGTCGTAGGCCGCGATCGCCTTCTCGTAGTATTCGACGGCCTGCGACATCGCGCCGAGCTCGGCATAGGCGTACGGCACGGCGAGATAGGATTCCTGGACCGCGGCATCGAGGAGGTTGCGGCCCTGGAGCTCCTGCCAGGGAAGCAGCGCCGCCTCGTACTGCTTCGCCGCTGCATCGGCCCAGCCGGCGCCGAGCAGCGCCTTGCTCGACAGCGGGCCATTGAGGCGCACGCGCTCGAGCGCGACGCGCGCGGCGGCCGGCTCTCCGGCCTGCAGGTGCACATAGCCGATTGCAAGGTTGGCCTTGTCACGCAGCGCCATGAGCTCAGGCCACTGCGTCTCGATCTGCCCGACGCTGTCGAGCATTGCGAGGCCGCGCTGCGCCTCCCCCGCGCGCACCAGGGCGACGCCGAGGTTGAATTGTCCGTAGAGAAGCCAGTAACGAGGCCCCGCCCAATTCGACAGTTCAATGATCGCCTGGTCGTAGCGCTGGCGATTGAGAAGCCCTTGCGCGATCAGGAGGTGGCGTTCGGCCTCGACGTCTTCCGACAGCGTGCCGGCTGACTGGCGCAGCGCCCGGTCGGATTCCTCATAGAGCCCGGCCGCGTAGAGCACCTTGCCAAGGTAGAACCAGGCCTGGTCGCGAACGGGCTTCGGCGTTGATGTGTCCGCGAGCAGCCGTTCGAAGATTTCCCGCGCCTCGCGGTGCTGGCCGAGCGAGAGGTAGAGGCCGCCACGCAGGAGCTCGGCATCGCGCGCATGCGCGACCAGCTTGCCCTGCTCGCGGTAGGCCGCGAGGCGGACCAGCGAATCGAAGTAGTCCTGCTGGTAAAAATGGAACAGCACGTCGCCGTAGTGCAGGTCCTGGACCTGCACCGCCGGCAGGCCCGGAACTGCATCCTGCTCGACGACAGGAGCGGCGTAGGCTGCCGGCGCGAGCGCCGCGAGGGAGAGGAAGAGTGTGCGCAACACCCGGGACTCACTCCCAGACGCGGACCACGAACTCGGGCTGGAGCTTCGTCAGCTTGTCGCTGACCTTGAGCTCCACGTACTTGGCGCCGACACCCTTTTCCACCTTGAGCGTCGTGCCGCGCTTGTAGTCGCGTTCATGCGGGCCTTTTCCCGTAAAGAATGCGGTCACCTCGTGTTCGCCGGCCTTCAGGTTGCCGAGCCAGAGACGCTGCACGCCGCCGCGCTTCAGCGCGTCCTGCTCGCGCTCGGTGTAGAGGTAATTCGTGACCTCCTTGTTGTCCACCTTGAGCTGCACGGAATCGAGCGCAAAGAACGTGCCGACATCCATCGAGACGAACACGGCGACCTGCGTGCTCGCAGGAAACAGGAGATCTTCCTCGAGCATGAACAGGTCGCGGTTGAGGTCCACGACATCCCGACGCAGCGACTGGACCTCGGTGTCGAGGGCCGAGCGCTCGGCGTCCGGCGCCGGCGGGGGATCGGCGGCGTCGGCCGCAAATGCAGGCAGCGACACGACGACGGCTGCCAGGAATGAAATCAGTGCCGTTTTCATGGTCGCTCCCGCTTACTCGTCGATCAGGTCGCGCAGGTTGACGAGGAGCCCCCGCTCCTCGCGCTCGTCGAGCGCCTGATGCCGCGCGCGAATCGCGCCGTGGCGGTCAATGAGGACGATCAGGGGCAGGTCGTCGGCGCGATAGGACTTGCTGACGTCCTTGCCCGAATCCAGCAGCACCGGGTATCCGATGCCTGCCGCGCCCGCGAGCGCGGCCGCCTGTGCCGGCTCCTGGTCGAGGTTCACGCCGAGCACCACGAAGCCGACGTTTCCGTAGGTGCGGCGCAGGCGTTCGAAGCGCTCAAGCTCGCGTCGGCAGTCGCCGCACCAGCTCGCCCAGAACACGAGCGCCACGACCTCGCCGCGATACTCGGACAGCCGATAGTTGGTGCCGGCGGTCGATGCAAGCGCGAAGTCCGGGGCCGCCGGACCTTCGGCAGCGGTGGCCGCCAGGCCAATCGAGGCGAGAATCCCGGCGATTGCGAGGCGCACTCCCGCGCCGCGGCGATGACTGCGTAGTTCCATAACGTCAACCCTGCTTAACATAACACCGGCCCAGCCGGCTCGGGATATGTTTACTTAAGGAGCGCCGGCGGTCTCGGCGCACGTCACACAATGGTGCCGTTGACGATCGGATTGAACGCGATGAGGCTGTCCTGGAGTGACGCCGATCCCAGGCCGTTGCCCGGGAAACGGGCTGCCGAACTGGCCCTGTTCGCCGTGCAGGGCCATGTAATTCAGGATCACCGTCTCCACCAGCAGGTTGACGTTGTTCGCGGCCGGCGTGCCGGCGGTCTCGATCGAGCCGTCCTTGCGGAACCAGCCGATCTGCTGGTGCTGCTCGGGCGGCCGGTTGTCGCCCGTGTAGAGCTGGGCGCGGCCGCCCGGGTTGTAGACGAGGAAGAACGAGGCGGCGGTCTGCTGGTTGTCGCTCGACCAGTCGAACTTGCCGCGCCCGTCCACGCTGTTGTCCGTGACGCCGTCCGCCGAGAGCGAACCGTCGCTGAAGACGTAGAGCATGAGCGGCACGCCGCGGCGCGCCGCGTACTCGAGGCAGGCGCCCATGCAGCGGCCCGCGCGCTGGTCGCGCGAGCTCGCCGGTGGCGCGCCCCTGGCCATGGTAGTCGTAGCCGCCCATCGTGATCGTGCCGGCGCCTGCGTAGCCGTTGATGACCATCTTCATGACCGCGGCGGTCTTCCTGAACTCGTCGTCATTGTCGAATTCCGCGCGCGTGAAGATGCCGGCCGGCCCGACGATGTCGGGATCGAGCTCGGGATTCAGCGCCGACGGGTCGCCGTAGCGGTCGGTGAGGTCCGCCGCCTTGACGTAATTGCAGCGCACCAGGTCCTTGATGAGCGCGTCGCGCGTGATGCCGGTGTTGACGCGCCCGAGCTTGTTGTCGGACAGGCGCTCGATCGACTCCATGACGCGCACCGCATCGTCCTGGTCGAGGAGGCCGACGAGCTTGCCGGTGTCGACGAGGCCCGTGACGTCGCTCGTCTGCTCGACCTTCGTCGGACGGACCGACACATCGACCAGGTAGGACGGCGACATCGAGTTGCCGCCCGATTCCGAGCTCTCCGAGCCGATCAGCGTCAGGAGCTCGCCGTCCGCGCCCGCGCGGAAGATGCCGTACATCGGGTTGTGCGGGTTGTTGCCCGTGTCGTTCTCGGAGCGCGCCGGGATCACGGCGCCATTCACGTTGGCGGCGGTCGTGACGCTCACGCGCTCGAGGATGCCGCGCACGAAGGCGCTGTCGAGGTGGAACAGGAGGCCGAGGCGGCTCTCGATGAAGTCGTTGGTCGCGCTGCCCGCGTTCGGCGCGTTCGGCACCATGTCGCCGGGGAGGCCGAGGCGTCCGTAGCCGGCGACCGACAGGAAGTCGCGCTGGCCGCCCTGCCCGCCCGTCAGCACGTTCGAGCCCGTCATGTTGGCGCCGCCGGCGAGGTCGATGCAGATGAACGGGATCTTGCCCGCGCCCTGCACGGCGAAGCCGCAGCTCGCCTTCAGCGCCTGGAGGTCCGGCGACAGCGCCGCCTGGGCGGCGCGCGGGTTCGCGAACAGTCCGAACAAGGTCGGCGCGATGACCGTGGCGGCTCCCGCGACGAAGCCCTGCGCGACGAACTGCCGCCGCGTGACCGGGCGCGGATGGTCTTTCTGGTACAGCGGCGCGTCGGGATGGAGTGCGCCGCGGCGGGATTTTCTCTTCATCAGTGCAAGACCCTCATTGCAGCAGCGTGCTGGCGCTGCCGATGACCGCCGAACAGGCTGCCTTGACCACGACTTCCGTGCGATCCGCGGCGCAGCTGCCGCCGCAAGCCGTGAGCCTGCCGATCAGCGCGTCCACTTCGGTCGTGACTTCCGCGGCTGACGGCTGCGGTCGTGAGCCCCGTGCCGACCGCGCGCGTCACCAGCGGACCCGTGATCTGGGCGCGCTCGGCGGGCGTGTCGAAGGCGGTGGCCGCCGGCGCGCCGAAGTTGAAGCCCGGGAAATACGAGGCCCGAGGGCGCCGTCGTTCACCAGCTCGTTGCAGTACTCGATCGCGAGCTGGGCGGCGCCGACCTGGTGCGAGGACAGGAAGCCCTCGATGTTCTCGACGGTCGGCAATTGCTCGCGCACGCGCATGTAGGTGGCCGCCACGTTCGCGTTCGTCGTCGGCACGCCCGTCATGTTCGACATGGAGGTCGAGATCTCCTCGAATGTCCGCAGGCCGATCTCCGACGACGGGACGGCATCCGGCGGCGGCGGCAGCGGCGTCGGCGCGGGTTCGACGAACGGGTGGTTGCGCGTCGCCGATCTGCTCGAAGGTCAGGAAGAACTCGTCCGCGGACGGGCCCTTGTCGAGTGCGACCACCGTGCCGATGCCCGCGAGGCTGAAGCCGGTCGCCGGCTCGTAGCCCGCGGCCGTGACCGTGCGGTCGAGCGGCGCGTAGGCCTGGCCCACCTTCGCCTCGGTGCCGTTGACGCCGATGCGCAGGCCCTTGATGCGGACCTGGTCCGGGTCCTGGCTGCCGTCGAGGCTGATGAAGGTCGGCTTGTTGAACAGGTACGAATAGCTGTCGAACTGGCTGCCCTCGAACATCACGTAGCTCTGCGGCACGTTGATGAGGTGTTCGACCGAGAACAGGAGGTAGAAGCGCTCGCCCACGCCCGCCTCGAAGTTCTGCTGGATCTGCGGCTGCGTCAGCGCGCGGTTGTGGATCACGACCATGCGCACGACGCCCTGCCAGGTGCGGTCGTTGCTGACCTCGTTGCCGAGCACGAGCGCGAAGGTGTCGTTCCAGTCGGTGAAGAGGCCGGCCGGGACCGGGTCGGCCTGCGTCGTCAGCACGCCGTTCACGTAGATGCGGCGGCCGTCGACCGGGCTGTAGGTCGCGACCACGTGCTGCAGCGTCGCCTGCAGCACCTCGTCCGCCGACGGCGTCGAGAGCGCGGGCTCGCCGTTCGCGTCGGTCGTCGTCGCGCGGTTGAAGTAGTCGTAGTTGTACATCGTCTGGCCGAGCGTGAAGTTCCGGGCCATCGTGCCGCCGGAGTAACTCACGATGTACGCCTGCTCCTGCACGACGTTGGCCGGCGCGACCCAGGCCTCGATCGAGTACTCGCCCGTCGCCTTGATGAGGTCATGGAGCTTGCGGCTCGAGGCGGTCGTCGCCTGCGCCTTGCCGCCGCGCAGGTCGATGCCCCAGCCGCCGACCCAGGTCACGGCGCCCGACATCGTCAGGTTGGCCGACGGCTCGACGCCCGAGGTGTCGTAGGCGACCGTGCCGGTGCCGGTCTTGAATTCGTACAGCGCGATCGCCGCATTGTCGAAGCGGTTGCCGCCGCTCGCGACCGTGCCGTCGTACAGCGTCAGCGCCTTCGAGGTCACGAGGTTCGGGTCGACCTGCGTGAGCGGCACGCCGTCGGCGAAGTCCTGGATGGCGCCCAGCATGACGTTCGCGGCCGTCGCGCAATCGGTCCAGCAGTTGTGGAACTCGTCGCGCAGGCGCACGACGAGGCGCGACTGGTCCGGCGAGTCGAGGTTGATCTTGGCGCGCACCGCGGCGTAGGCGACGTCCACGTTCGCCTCCGCGAAGAACGGCGACTGCGGCGTGGTCGCGCCCGAGGAGTGGCAGCGCGAGCAGTACTGCGTCAGCACCGGGTACACGGTCGAGCCGAAGAGCGCCGAGCTCGCCGGGAACGACTTGCTCGCGCCCACGTCCTTGATCGGCGGCGGCTGCAGCGGCGCGCCGCGCGTGCCGCCCATCGTCTGGCCGGCCCAGTTGCGGATCCACACGGTGAGCTGGTCGGCGCAGGCGGAATCCGCCGCGAGCCAGCAGTTGTGGCCGCCCCCGACCTTCGTGACCATCGTCGAGGCCGACGGATTGCCGAGGTCGACGACGCTGTTGGCGGCCTCGTAGGCGAGGTTGATGTCGTCGCTGCGCACGAAGCTCGGCACCTGGCCGCCCGTGCCGTGGCACTGGCCGCAGCGATTCGACGCCTGCAGGTTGTCCCACACGTTCAGCTTGAATGCCTGCACGTCCTGGCTCGCCGGCGGCGGCCCGGTGTAGCCGGCGGCCGGCGGCGGGGTCGTCGGCGGATTCTCCGTGGTCGAGGCGCCGCCGCCGCAGGCCGCGAGGGCGAGCATGGCGAGCACCGGCGACAAGGCGGTGAGGAAGCGCATACGGAAGCTGACGCTGCGGTTCATCGCCTGTCCCTCAATTGCCCATGCAGTACGTGGCGGCATCGGCAAAAGCCTGCTTCAGCCGGTAGCCGCTCGAGCGGAACGAGCTCGCCATCGAGGTGATCTCGCTGCGGTCAGCCGCGTCCTGCGGCGCGCGCAGGCAGACGGTGTGGAACACCTTTTCGACCTGGCAGGTCGCAAAGGCATCGCTCGCGCCGAATTCCTGGCCGAGCGACTTCGCGCCGCTGCCTGAGCCCGGCAACGCCGGATCCCAGCCGAGCAGTGCGTTGTGGCCCTTGCGCCAGCGGTTCTCCCACGAGTCGTCCGGCGTGCGGAACCCGAATGCGAAGGTCGTGTCGTTGTGGAAGTACTTTTCCTGGACGCTGCCGCCGGTGTAGACCATGCGGCCCTGCGCGTCGTCGAAGGTGTAGTACGCGAAGGCCTGCGCCATCGGGTCCATGCCCGAGTGGCAGCCCACGCAGTTGTTGAGGAACAGGCGCGCGTCGCCGCCGGGACTCCGGCTCACGTCCTGGCGGATGCGGTCCGGCGGACGCGACGTGTCCTGGACCTCTTCCATGTCGCGGCACATGTAGTTCAGCAGCGTGAAGCGGAACATCGCGCGGTTGGTGCCGGCGATGAAGAACGACTGCGCCGCGGCACGCGACGTGATGACGCCCGCGGTCGCCGCCGGCGGCGTGCCGTACACGCCCGACTGCGTCGTGCGCTGCAGGCCCGTCAGCAGGTTGACGCCGCGCGTCTCCATCGCGGCGTAGTGGTCGTTGTTCGAAGCCGACACGGCGGGCAGCCCGAGCCCCGAGCTGCCGACGTACAGGATGTCGCCCGACAGCACCTGGTCGAACGGCACGTCGTCGCGGACCATGCCGATCACGGTCGCGGTGTAGTCGTTGAGCGGCGCGAACACCGTCTGCTCGCGGTTGGTCCACGGCGTGACGAGGTTCTTGAGGGTGACGGAGTAGAACGCGGGATTGTCCATCGCGATCAGCGCCGCCTGGTCGGTGCGGCCCGCGCTGATCTCGGCAGCCATCTGGTCGAGGACCGCGGCGGACGGCGGCACGCCCGCAATGCGATCGTGAATCCGCTTCGCCTGCTCGCGCGGTCCCGCGCTCGCAAGCGTCGCGAATGCAGCGAGCGCCACGAGAGCGGTGACGCGCTTCACGAACGAACCTACACTTTCTGGCGACCAGGGCATTTCCGTGCTCCACTCGCTCGCGGCTTTCCGAAACTGCGGGCGACTATATCGGCGGGTCTGGGGGCGAGTAATGTCTCTGAACCGCGACATTCACCCGCGACCCAGGTCAAGGTAGGCTGAATCCATGACGACTGGTCAAACGCGCAAATGCTTGTATTCATGGGACCGCAGAAGGGTTCCGGCGTCCGTGACGCAGTCGTTCGCCTGCATTCTGTCGTGAAGGAAACGTCGTCGGGACTGGAGTGAATTGAGATGCCTGTCACGAATACGAGAACGTGGATCACGCCGATTGCGGCCGTATTGCTCGCCGCATGTGCCACCGGGCACGACGGCGACATCAACGTCGGCGGCGGACAGTCGCCCGATCCGGTCGTGCTCGACATCCCGATCGCCTATATCCGCGGCCCGCTGCCCGAAGACCTGACGGACCTCGACGACCTCGACGTGCGCGAGCTCGAGACCTTCGAAGCGGGCGCGGACGTGTGGCTGCGCGACCGCGCCGCGCCGGACGTGCCCGAGCACAACATCACGGAGCGCGTCACGAACGGCGAATGGGACGTGCGCGACATCGACGCCTCCTATGACGGCAACAAGCTCATCTTCTCGATGCGCATGCCGCTGATCCCGGGCGCCGACGACAACGAGCAGCCGAAGTGGGCGATCTGGGAATACGACCGCACGACCGACGACCTGCACCGCGTGATCCAGTCCGACATCGTCGCGGACGAAGGCCACGACATCGCGCCGCACTACCTGCCGGACGGCCGCATCGTCTTCTCGTCCACGCGCCAGCGCACCTCGAAGGCCGTGCTGATCGACGAGGGCAAGCCCCAGTTCTCGGCCCAGGACGAAGACCAGAACGAGCACGCCTTCGACCTGCACGTCATGAATGCGGACGGCAGCGGCATCCGCCAGATCTCGTTCAACCAGAGCCACGACCTCGACCCCGACGTCCTCGACGACGGGCGCATCGTGTTCAGCCGCTGGGAGAACGCGAGCGGCAGCTCCATACATTTGTATACGGTGAACCCGGACGGCAGCGACCTGCAGCTCCTCTACGGCGCGAACAGCCACGCGACCGGCACCGGCGGGGCTCGTGCCCGGCCCGGCCGGCCCCGGCACGACCGAGGTGCAGTTCCTGCAGCCGCGCCCGATGGAGGACGGCCGGGTGCTCGCGCTCCTGAAGCCGTTCCAGGGATCCGACCAGGGCGGCGACCCGGTTGCGATCGACACCGATGACTTCGTCGAGAACGGCCAGGCCGATCTCGACAACCCCGCGCTCCAGGGCCCGGCGCAAGTGCGCCTGTCCGTCAACGACGTGCGCACCGATCCCGGCCTCTCGCCGGGCGGGCGCTACTCTTCAGTCTTCCCGCTTCGCGACGGTACCGGCCGCCTGCTGACGACCTGGACCCTGTGCCGGCTCAACGACACCGCCGGCCGCACCCTGCCCTGCACGCCCGCGAACCTCGCGGACGCGACCCTGACCCCCGCGCCTCCTTTATATGGTGTGTGGCTTTTCGACCCGCGCGACGGAACGCAGCGGCCGGTGCTGCAGCCGACCGAGGGCATCCGCTACTCGGAGGTCGTGTCGCTCGCCCCGCGCACGCCCCTGCCCGCCGTGATCATCGACGCGGTGCCGGGCGTCGACTACGACCCGATCCTCGCGACCGAGAACGTCGGCATCATCGACATCCGCAGCGTCTACGACCTCGACGGCGCCGACGTCGCGCCGGGCGGCTATGCCTCGCTGATCGACCCGGTGCAGACGACCGCGGCCGAGCGCCCGGCGCGGTTCGTGCGCATCGAGAAGGCGGTCGGTATTCCTGACGACGAGGTACGCGACTTCCGCGGCACGGCATTCGGCGCCGCGGGCGGCCTCGGCATGCGCGAAATCCTCGGCTACGCACCCGTCGAGCCGGATGGCTCGCTGCGCATCAAGGTGCCGGCCGGCGTGCCGTTCGCCATCGGCGTGCTCGATGCAAACGGGCGGCGCCTCAGTCCGCGTCACCTCAACTGGCTGCAAGTGCGCGCGGGCGAAGTGCTCACCTGCAATGGCTGCCACATTCCGGCGGGCGCACAGCCCGGCGGCCTGCCTGCCGTGTCGCACGGCCGGCGCAACCTCTTCGTCGCGGTCAACTCCGGCGCGACGACGACGGGCCAGCCCTTCCCGAACTCGAACCCCGCGATCTTCGCGAACCAGGGCGAGACGATGGCCGAGGCGCGCGCGCGCGTCTCCTGCCAGACGGATTGCGCTGCGCTCAAGCCCTCGGTGGACGTGCTCTACGACGACGTGTGGACCGATCCGATCGCGGCGGGCCGCGCGCCCGATGCGTCGTTCGCGTATCGCTACGCCGACCTCACGACGCCGGCGCCGACTTCCGCGACTTGCCAGTCGGACTGGACCGCGCTCTGCCGCATCACGATCCACTACCCGAACCACATTCACCCGATCTGGTCGGTGCCGCGGCAGGTGCTCGACGCGATGGGCAACGTCATCGCGGACAACACCTGCACGTCCTGTCACAGCCCGGTGGACGCCGCCGGCGCCGTGCGCGTGCCCGCGGCACAGCTCGACCTCTCCGGCGGCCCGTCGCCCGACGAGGCCGATCACCTGGTGTCGTACCGCGAACTCCTGTTCACGGATAACGCGCAGGAAGTTAACATGGGCGCGCTGCAGGACATCCTGGTGCCGGGTCCGCCGGATCCGGTGACCGGGCTGCCGACGCAGGTTGCGGTGCCGGTGAATCCCTCGATGAGCGCGGCGGGCGCGAGGGCCTCGACGGCATTCTTCAGCCGCTTCGACGCGGGCGGTACGCACGCGGGCTGGCTGACGCCGGGCGAACTGCGGCTGATCGCCGAGTGGCTGGACATCGGTGGGCAGTATTACAACGACCCCTTCATGGCACCGGTTAACTAAGGCGATGGCGCGGCTCGCGGCCTGCGGGCTGCTGATCTTTCTGGCGACGACGGGCGTGGCCGGAGCCGAAGGGCTCTCGGTCACCGTCGCCGATCCGTACCTCGAGCTGCGCACCGGCCCCGGCCGCGGCTTCCCGGTGTTCCACGTCGTCGAGCGCGGCGAGTCGGTCGAGGTCGAGACGCGGCGCACCGACTGGTTCCAGGTGGTCGACGCGGGCGGCCACGAGGGCTGGGTGCACAAGAGCCAGATGGCGGAGACGCTCATCCCGGCGGGCGTGAAGCTGGAGATCGACGATCCCGGGCGCGAGGACTTCGGCACGCACCGGCGCGAGGTCGGCCTTCTCGTCGGCGACTACGGCGGCGCCAACGTCATCACCGTGTACGGCGCCTACGCATTCAACGAACACCTCGCCGGCGAGGTCGCGCTCTCGCACCTGCTCGGCAACTTCTCCGACGGCCAGTACGCGACGATCGGCGTGACGCACGTGCCAATGCCGGAATGGCGCATCCAGCCCTTCCTCTCGATCGGCACCGGCGTCATCAACGTCCAGCCCAAGGGCACGCTCACGGGAACGCAGGAACGCACTGACCAGGTCGCTTACGCTGGCATTGGCGTCCGCGCCTACATCGCACGCCGCTTCATCCTGCGCGGCGAGTACAAGGAATACGTGGTCTTCACGGACCGCGACGAGAACGAGGAAGACATCGAATGGAAAATCGGATTCGCATTCTTCTTTTGAGCGCCGTGGTGCTCATGGCCGGCTGCTCGCACATGCCCTGGCGCAAGGAGGCGCCCGAGCCCCCGCCGCCGCCGGAAGCCGGCCAGGCGCCGGTCGTCATCGAGCCGCAGGTGGAGCGGCGCGAGGTCAAGCCCCCGAAGATCGACACCGAGAACTGGGAGGCCGGCATTTATGTCGGGTCGCTCTCGGTCGAGGATTTCGAGGTCAACCCGGTCTTCGGCGCACGCATCGCCTATCACATCAGCGAGGACTTCTTTGCCGAGGCGATCGCGGGCACCAGCGACGCCGGCCTCTCCAGTTTCGAGCGGCTTTCGGGCGGGGCGCCCCTATTGACCGACAGTGAGAGGCAATTCACTTATTACAGCCTCGGTTTCGGCTGGAATGCGCTACCGGGCGAGATATTCCTCGGCGGCAAGCACGCCTACAACAGCGCGCTTTACCTGACGCTCGGCGCGGGCGGCACGCGGTTTGCCGGCGACGATCACTTCACGCTCACGGCAGGAGCCGGGGTGCGGGTGCTGCTCAAGGACTGGCTCGCAGTGCACCTCGACATGCGCGACCACGTGATGGAGATCGACGTGCTGGGCTCGAACAAGACGAGCCACAACTACGAAGCATCGCTGGGCGTCACGGCGTTCTTCTGAGGAGGCCACTTGAAGACGATCCTCCGGTTTCCCCTTGCGGCACTCGTTGCCGTGCTCGTCGCCGTGGCCTGGCCGGCCGCGGCCACCGACGGCTCGCCGCCGGCGCCCGCGTTCACGCTCACGAGCCGCGCCGGCAAGCCGGTCTCGCTCGCGGACCTCAAGGGCCAGGTCGTGATGATCAACTTCTGGGCGAGCTGGTGCGGCCCCTGCCGCCAGGAATTCCCGGCGCTCGACGAGATGTACAGGAAGTACAAGCCGATGGGCTTCGAGATGGTCGGCATCAACGTCGAGAGCGAGAAATCCGACGCGGAGAAATTCCTCGGCGCGACGCCGGTCAGCTTCCCGATCCTGTTCGACCCCGACAACAAGGTGAGCGGCACTTACGGCGTCAGCGCCATGCCGACCACGTTCCTCGTCGACCGCCAGGGCCGGCTGCGCTGGCAGCACCGCGCCTACAAGGCGGGCGACGAGGCGCTGTACATCGAGCAGATCCGCGCGATGCTCCGGGAAAAGTCATGAAGCCCGCGCGCCTTGCGCTCGCCGCCCTGTTTCTCCTCGCCGCGAGCGGCTGCTCGCGCCTCGAGCCCTGGGTGAAGCCTTACGAGCGCGAGAACCTCGCGGACCCGATCATGGCCTGGGACCGTGACCCGGTCTCCTCCTCCTACATCCTGCACGTCTACGAGTCGCGCGAGGGCTCGCGCGGCGCCGCGGGCGGCGTCGGGGGCGGCTGCGGATGCAATTGATCGGGCGCATCGCCCTCTTCTTCCTGCTGCCGCTGACGGCGGTCGCGGGCGTCCTGCCGGACGACCGCGCGGACCTCATGTACCACTATTACGACGGCGGCGGCGTCACCATCGACGGCCCGTCGCTCCTCGTGCGCAAGAAGTTCGCGGAGAAGTACGCGGTCAATGCCAGCTACTACGTGGACATGGTCTCGTCCGCCTCGATCGACGTCATCACGACGGCGAGCCCCTACAAGGAGGAGCGCACGCAGTACGGCGTCGGCTTCGAGTACCTGCGCGGCAAGGTCACCTACGCGGCCTCATTCAGCAATTCGAGCGAGAACGACTACAACGCCGACACCGCGAGCCTCTCGATCAGCCAGGACATGTTCGGCGACCTGACGACGGTCTCGCTGTTCTTTACGCGCGGCTGGGACGACGTCTCGCGCCGCGGCGACGATACGTTCGCCGACCAGGTGGACCGGCGCATCTACGGCGTCGACGTCTCGCAGATCGCGACCAAGAACCTGATCCTCGGCCTCTCCTTCGAGACGATCACCGAGGAGGGCTTCCTCAACAACCCCTACCGCCAGGTGCGCTACGTGGACGTCGACTCGGCGGTCGGCTATTCCTACGAGGCCGAGCGCTACCCGCGCACGCGCACGGGCAATGCGCTCTCGCTGCGCGGCCGCTGGTACCTGCCCTATCGCGCCGCGATCGAGGGCGAATACCGTTTCTACACGGACACCTGGGACATCCGCGGCCAGACGGCGGAGGTTTCCTACACGCATCCGCTCGGTGAGGAGTGGACCTTCGACGTCCACTACCGCTTCTACACGCAGAACTCCGCGGAGTTCTACTCGGACCTGTTCCCGCGCCAGAACTTCCAGAACTTCCTCGCGCGCGACAAGGAACTTGCCGCGATGACGAGCAACACGCTGGGCTTCGGCGCCACTTATGAGTTCAAGCCCGGGCGCATCGAGTTCCTCAGCAAGGCCTCGCTGAACCTGCGCTACGACCGGATCCACTTCGACTACGACGATTTCCGCGACCTGCGCGTCACGGGCGTCCCGCCCGGCACCGAGCCGCTCTATAACTTCGACGCGGACGTCATCCGCTTCTTCTTCTCCGGCTGGTTTTAGGGGACTGTCACCTTTGGCGCCGCGGGGCAGCGATGTACCGCGTGCCTTGAAGCCAAAGGGGACTGTCCCCTCCTGACTACGGCGGCGCCAGCCCCTTCGAGTAGAGCACCTTCCCCTCCGCGGTCACGACGACCGCATCCACGTCCGGCCGCGCATCGATGAGCGCAAGCCCGCGCTCCGGTCCCATGATGAAGACGCTTTTCGTGAGGCCTTCGGCGATCGTCGAGGTCGGGGCGATGACGGTGACGCTGCGTATCCCGTGCGGGCTCTTGCCCGTCTTCGGGTCGATGATGTGGTGGTAGCGCACCCCGCCCTCGTCGAAAAAGCGCTCGTAGTCGCCTGACGTCGAGATGGCCGCGTCCTCGAGCGGGATGCGCGCGATCACCTTGTTGCGGTCGTCCGGGTGGCGGATGCCGACGATCCAGGGGCGCCCGCGGCGGTCGCCGAGGATCCGGCTGTCGCCGCCCGCCGTCACCGTGGCGTTCGTGATGCCGAGCCTGGCGAGGATCGCGATGCTGGTGTCGACGGCATAGCCCTTGGCGATCCCGCCGAGGTCGATGCGCACCCCCGGCTGCGTGAAGCGGATCGTGGAGGCGGCCGGGTCCACCACGACGTGATGCCAGTTGATCCCGGGCAACGCGGCCTTTATCTGGGAGTCGGTCGGGTGTATGTGGGCGCGGTAGTCGTACAGGTAGCCGACGCTCGCGTAGGTGATGTCGAAGGCGCCGCCGGACATCTCGGAGAACTCGAGCGCCCGGGAGATCAGCGCGGCGAGCTCCGGGTCCACCTTGACCGGCCCCGCGGCCGCGTCGCGATTCACGCGCGAGACCTGGCTGTCTTCCTTGTAGACCGACATCAGCGCGTCGATCCGGTGCATCTCCGCGATCACGGCATCGATCGCGCGCTCGGCCGCGGCCGGGTCGTCATGCCAGACCTCGACCGCGATCCGCGTGCCCATGATGGCGTCTTCGCGCGCGTACCATTCGGCGTGCGCGACGGCATTCCAGGCGAGAAGCAGCGTGACCGCGAGGCAGAAACGGCGCATCATGGCGGCCTCAGTGTGGACGATATGCGGACCGTCGCACAACGGATACACCAACACCACGCCCGTCGCGCGCGGAACCTGTCACCCTCCGTGCGGTCTTTCGGGGTGGGACTTCAACAGGAATGACATCATGAAGCTGATTTCGAAAATCCTGGGCGTGCTGATCGCGGCCAGCCTCCTGTCCATGCCGGCGCAGGCCGTCACGCACGAGGAAGCGACGATCGACCAGTCGCTGATCGTGCTGCGCGACCTGCAGGCCATTTCCGATTCCAAGATTCCGGACCTCCTGCTGGCCCGGGCCGAAGGCATCGTCATCCTGCCCGCCAACGTCAAGGTGGGCCTGATGTTCGGCGCCAGCTTCGGCAGCGGCGTGATGCTCGTGCGCAATCCCGACCGCAGCTGGAGCAACCCCGTCTTCGTGAAGACAGGCGGCGGCAGCTGGGGCTTTCAGGCCGGCGGCCAGGTGTCCGACATCGTGCTCGTCCTGACGACGCGCGAGAGCATCGAGGGCATCACGGACGGCAAGCTGACGCTCGGCGCCGATGCCTCGGCCGCGGCGGGACCCGTCGGTCGCACGGCCAGGCCTCGACGGACCTGACCTTCGACGCCGAGGTTTACTCCTACGCGAAGTCGCAGGGCCTGTTCCTCGGCGTCTCGCTGGATGGCAACGCCATCCTGATCAGCAAGAAGGCGAACAAGAGCTTCTACGAGGGCGATTCCAGCGCCTCCGCGATCCTCGCGAGCAAGGCGGCCCCGCCTGCCCCGGCACCGGAGCTCGTCGCGGAAGTGACCAAGATGACCACCAGCGCCTCGGCGAGCGTCGCAAGCGACGACCCGGCCAAGCAGGCTCAGCCTGCAGCGCCCGCGACCGAGGCCAAGACGTATCCGCTGCCGGATCCCGAGCCGGGCAAGGAGCCGGGCACGAACTGAGGGATCAGCCCGCGGCGCTGGCCGCGGTGCCGAGTCCGGCGGGACAGGCGATCCCCGTTCCGCCGAGGCCGCAATAGCCGTCAGGATTCTTCGCCAGGTACTGCTGGTGGTATTCCTCGGCGTAAAAGTATTGGGGCGCGGGCCCGACCTCGGTCGTGATCGGTTCGCCGTGGCCAGCCGCCGCAAGCGCGCGCTGATAGGCGGCCTTCGATTGCTCCGCGAGCTCGAGTTGCCGGTCGCCGATCGCATAGATCGCCGAGCGATACTGCGTGCCGACGTCGCCGCCCTGGCGCATCCCCTGCGTCGGGTCATGCGATTCCCAGAACGCCTTCAAGAGGTCTGAATAGCGGATCTTCTTCGGATCGAACACGACCCGAACGACTTCCGTATGGCCGGTATCGCCCGTGCAGACTTCCGGGTAGCTCGGGTTCGGCGTGAAGCCGCCGGCATAGCCGACCGAGGTGGACCACACGCCCGGCAGCTCCCAGAAGAGCCGCTCGGCGCCCCAGAAACATCCCATGCCGAAGAGGGCGAGCTCGAGTCCGGCCGGAAACGGCGGCGCGAGTCGATGGCCGTTCACGAAGTGCGTTTCGGGGACCGCCATCGGCTGCGGGCGGCCCGGGAGGGCGTCCGCAGCGCTCGGC
Organism: uncultured Gammaproteobacteria bacterium; assembly: GCA_963747035.1. GTDB lineage: Bacteria > Pseudomonadota > Gammaproteobacteria > Steroidobacterales > Steroidobacteraceae > SCUD01. Next base: position 73,514 of record CAVVDL010000011.1, on the reverse strand, counting down.
ATCGAGGTCTTGCGTGGCTTGCTGGCCATGGCCGTATCTTACAATGCAGGCGCAATGCGCGAGCTCAAGTCCGACCTGTTCGGCACGGTGTGGCGCGGAGAAGAGCGCGGCCAGGAATTCGTGCTGCGCGATACCGGCGGCGCACGCTGGTGGGCATCCTGGCTCGCCCGCAGCCTCTGTCGACGGGAAGCGAAAGCGCTCGCCCGGCTCGACGGCCTGCCGGGAACGCCGCGCCTGCTCGACCGGGGCCGCGGGACGCTCAAGCGCGCATGGATCGAGGGCCGGCCGATGCAGGTCGCGCGCCCCCGCAATGCGGACTACTTTCGCGCCGCGCGCGCCCTCCTCGTGCGGCTGCACCGCGCAGGGATCGCACACAACGACCTCGCCAAGGAGCCGAACTGGCTCGTGACGCCGACGGGGCTGCCGGCGCTCGTGGATTTCCAGCTCGCTTTCGTCTCGCCGCGGCGCGGGCGCCTCTTTCGCACGCTCGCGCGCGAGGACATCCGCCACCTGCTCAAGCACAAGCGCAGCTACTGCCCGGAGCGCCTGACCGCGCGCGAGCGGCGGATCCTCGCGACCCCCGCGACGTTCTCCCGCCTGTGGATGGCGACGGGCAAGCCCGCCTACACCTTCGTCACGCGCCGCATCTTCGGCTGGGCGGACCGCGAAGGCGCCGGAGACCGGCGCTTCTAGTACCCGGGGCTCCGTTTCGCTATCGTCTCGCCATGGCAATCGCCAGCGAACACAACCTGAACGACCGACCACCGGCCGCGATGCCTTTCGGCATCCGCGTGAGCCTGCGGGCGCGCGACCCGTTCGCGCGGCTGGTCGGCGCCGACTGGCAGAAGTTTCACTGGTATGAGACCGAGCGCGAGCGCGACGCGGTGCTTGCCGACATGGCGGCCCGTCATCCCTACTCGCGGCGCGGCGACGAGCCCACGGTCATCCTCGAGAAGGTCTCCGGGCGCGCCTGAGGCCGGGCCGCGTCAGCGGATGCGGCCGAGCAGCAGGTAGAGCGTCCGGTCGCCGCCCTCGCCGAAGCCGGCCGCGACATAGATCGGGCCCAGGAACGTGTCGAATCCCACGAACGCGGAGCCGTTGAAGAGCGCCGAATCGACGCTCGCGTCGCTGCGCCGTTGCCAGACGTTGCCGAGCTCGAGCGAAAATCCGACGTAGGTCGGCACGTCGAACAGGCCTTCCTGGCCGTTCCCGATGCGCCGGTACACGATCGCGCGCGTGATCCCGAACTGCGGCCCGTTGATCTGGTCGGGCGACAGGCCCGAGAGATTGAAGAGCCCGCCGAGCGAGTACCAGTCCTGCACCTGGTCCGTCGGCCCCGAGACATGTGCGCCGCCGGCCGCGGACAGGATGAGCGTGTTGCGGTTCCAGGAATGCGCGTGCGTCCAGTCGAAGGAGAAGCGGTCCGCATTGGCGTCGGCACCGAGGTTCTCGCGCGGCCCGTTCCATTGCAGCGTGACGAGATCGCCGTGACGCGGGAAGTAGGCGTCGTCGAGCAGGTCCACGCTGAAGCGCGACATGAATTCGCCGCGATCGAATTCCGTGCGGGGCGGCAGGCCGGGATCGTCCGGGTCGCCGACCTGGAGATGGCGATTGCCGTTGCCGCGGATGATCCCGGCGCGCAGCTCGCCCCAGCTGCCGAACTCGCGCCCGAAGTCGAATTCGAGTTCGCGATTGTCGATGCGATAGGTGGCCAGGCGGCGTTCGCCCTCGAAGATGTCGAGGTTCTGCCGCTCGACCAGGAGGCGCGGCACGACGAACCAGTCCGAGCTGTACCCGATCGGCTGGTAGAACTCGGTCCGCAACAGCGGATTGGCGCCGACCTGCAGGTCGGTCTGCCATTCCGCGCCGTATCGGTTCACCTCCGTCACCTGCGCCCGCACGCCGGCGTTGAAACTGTTGCCGCCCTGGAAGTCATTCTGCAGCTCGAGCCCGAAGCGCAGGAAATTCGGGCCCCAGCTCTTCTGCCGCGCGCTGACCTCGATGCCGGTCAGCACGCCGTCCCGCACCAGGCGGTAGTCGAGCGCCTCGAAATTGTCGCTGCCATAGAAATGCGAGAGGCGCTCGTCCATCTCCTCCGGGTCGAGCGGCTGGCCGATGACAGGGCCGAGCTCGGCCTGGATGCGATCGCTGTAGCGCTCGGAGCGCTTGTCCGTGCGCACGAAGTGCACGACCGCCTGCTCCTTGCCGGTACCCGTGCGCGCGGCGGCATAGCGCTGCCACGCGTCCTCGTCCAGCGATAGCCGTGCCAGCCGGTCGGCATTTGCGCGCGTCGCGGCGAGGCCGAGGCCGATCAGCCGCGCGGTGGCCGTGAAATCGGTGGACTGGAGTTCCTCGAGATCCGGTGCGATGAGAAGGTCGTTGCCGGCGAGCAGCGATCGCTGCCGGCCGGTCTCGCGCATCATCATGATCGTGACGGCCTGGTTCGAGACCGCGAGCGCCGAGGTCAGCTCCTTGCGTGCGACCGGCCGGAAGCCGACGTCCACCGCGATCACGATGTCGACACCCATCGACTTCACGACATCGACCGGCAGGTTCTCCACGATCCCGCCGTCCACCAGGAGCCGCCCGTCCACCTCGACCGGCGCGAACACGCCGGGCGCCGACATGCTCGCCCGCATCGCGGACGTCAGGTCGCCGCGCTCGAGCACGACGCGCGCGCCGGTCTCGAGGTCGGCCGCCACCGCGCGAAACGGCGTCGGCAGCTCGTCGAAGTCATCGACCGTGGCGACCGGGAGCGTCTCGAGGCGCAAGGTCTGCGTGAGCCGCTGGCCCTGGATGAGTCCGCGCGGCACGCGGAAGTTGCCGCTCTGGATGCCGAGCGGGAATCGCACGAGGAACTCGCGGTCGTCCTGCTTGCGGCGGAAGTTCAGCGTATTGCGCGCCGGCCGGTCGCGGAACGCGGCGCTCCAGTCGATGCCGCGCATGAGCTTGTCGATCTCCGCCGGGGTCTTGCCCGAGGCATAGAGCCCGCCGACGACCGCGCCCATGCTGGTCCCCGCGATCGCATCCACGGGGATGCGCAGTTCCTCGAGCGCCTGTAGGACACCGACGTGCGCGAGTCCGCGTGCGCCGCCGCCGGAGAGCACGAGTCCGATGCGCGGGCGCGCGGGCGACACGGCATCCTCCGCCGTCGCGGCGCCCGCCTGCAGCACTGCCAGAAAACAGCAGAAAATAGCCGGAAAACGGAACATTGGAGCGCTCATCGAGTCGAGGTGATGGTAGCACGGGCGCGGGAGGCGGCCGCTTGCGGGGTCCTATAATGGCTCGAATGAATGCGACTCCCGCAGTGCGCCGGAAGTTCGCGCTGGCGGCGATCTTCCTCGCGATGCCCTGCGCTGCCGCGACGCTCGAGGAAGTGGTCGTGACCGCGACGCGAAGTCCGGTCGCGCTTGCGACTTATGCCGGCAGCGCGACGCGCATCGAGTCCGGGACCGTCGCGCTCGTCGGCGCCACCCATTCTTCGGAGCTCGTCAATCGCGCGGCGGGCGCGATGATCCAGCGCGGCAGCGGGCAGGAGTCGCTCACTGCGCTGCGCTCGCCGGTGCTGACCGGCGCAGGCGCCTGCGGCTCGGTGCTCGTGCTCGAGGATGGAATCCCGATCCGCCCGGTCGGAAGCTGCAACGTCAACGAGCTCTTCGAGGTGAATTTCGAGCAGGCCGCCGCGATCGAGGTCCTGCGCGGGCCCGGAAGCGTGCTCTATGGCTCGAGCGCCGTGCACGGCATCATCAACGTGATCCCGCCGATGCCGGAGGACATCCCGGTCTTCGGCGCGGTCGTGGAAGGTGGCAGCGACGCAGTACGGCCAGCTGCAAGTCGCGGCCTCGAGCGGAACCAACAGCGACGGCTTCGGCATCGTCGTGCACGGCACCGACGACGGCGGCTGGCGCGACTCGTCCGGGTTCGAGGAGGAGAAGCTCAACGCGGTGTGGACGCATGCGCAGGGCGGCGGGCAGTGGAAGCTCTCGCTCGCGGGATCGAACCTCAACCAGGAGACGGCCGGCTTCATCGTCGGCCAGGATGCCTACCGCGACCCGGCGATCGCGCGCTCGAATCCCGATCCCGACGCCTATCGCAACGCGCAGAGCCTTCGCTTCGCCGCGCAGTATCACGCGGCGTCGGGCATCGACGCGCGCCTGTTCCTGCGCAGCTCGCGCATGGATTTCCTCCAGCATTTCCTGCTCGGCCAGCCGGTCGAGAACAACGGCCAGGACAGCGGCGGCGTGATGCTGACGGCGACGCGGCCGCTCGCCGGCGGCGAGGTCATCGCCGGCATCGACACCGAAATCGCCCAAAGCAGCCTCCTCCAATACCAGCACGACCCGACGACCGACGGCTCGCCGGCGGCGAATGCGATCCGGCCGGCCGGCAAGCAGTACGACTACGACGTGGATTCGGAGGTGATCGCGGGCTACGCCGACTGGCGGCGTCCGCTGGCGGCGCGCTGGACGCTGGAGGCCGGGCTTCGACTCGAGTACGCGCACTACGATTACGACAACCGCATGATCGACGGCAACACGGACGAGAACGGCGTGCCCTGCCCCGGCGGATGCCTCTATTCGCGGCCGGCCGATCGCTCGGACGATTTCACGAATCTCGCGCCGCGGCTCGGGCTCGTCTTCAGCATCGCGGATTCGACGACGGCCTATGTCTCGCTCGCGCGCGGCTTTCGCGCGCCGGAGGCGACCGAACTCTACCGGTTGCAGCGCCAGCAGTCCGTCGCGGACCTCGACTCGGAGACCGCGGACTCCGCGGAAATCGGGCTCCGCTGGCGTTCCGGGCGAGCCTCGCTCGACCTCGCGCTGTTTCACATGGACAAGGACGGCGTGATCCTGCGCGATTCGGCCGGCTTCAACGTGAGCGGCGGCAAGACGCGCCACGAAGGCCTGGAGTACGAGGGCGACGTTTCATTCGCGGACGACTGGTGGCTTTCGGCGGCGGGCACGGTCGCGCGTCACGAGTACCGCTTCACCGCGGCCGTCGAGCAGGGCGAGCAGATCACGTCGGGCAATGACATGGATACGGCGCCGCGGAATATCCATTCGCTGCGCCTGCATCACGATGCCGCCTGGCTCGACGCCGAGCTCGAATGGCTCTGGATCGGCGCCTACTGGGCGAATGCGGCCAACACCGCGCGCTATGGCGGGCACGATCTCGGCAACCTGCGGCTCTCGGTCGAGCCGGCACGGGACTGGACGCTCAGCGTCAGGATCACGAACCTGCTCGATGCGGCCTACGCGGACCGCGCGGACTTCGCCTTCGGCGACTACCGTTATTTTCCGGGCCGCGGTCGCGCATACTTCGTCGAACTCGGCTGGCGGAAGGACTGACCCATGAGAATCGGTGCGATGGCTGTCACGGCGCTCGTCGGCGCGATGCTCGCGCTGCAGGTCGGCATGGCCGGGACGATGAGGAGTTACGTGGGTTCGCCGATGGCCGCGGCGCTGGTCAACTTCGCGGTCGGGACGATGTTCCTGGTTGTCGCGGTCGCGATCGGGCGCGGCTCGCTCGCAGAAGTCGCACAGGCCGGGGCGGCGCCCTGGTGGGCCTGGGGCGCGGGAATCCTGGGCGGCATTTACATCACCGCCTCAGCGACTCTCGGGTCGACGCTCGGCGGCGCGACATTCATCGCCCTGATCGTCGCCGGCCAGATGATCGCGGCGCTCGCCCTCGACCACTACGGGCTGCTCGGTTTCCCCGTGCGCCCGCTCGATGCCTGGCGCGTCTCCGGCGCCCTGCTCGTCATCGGCGGGATGTTCCTGCTCGCCCGGCAGAACTGAGGAACCAAGGGGACGTTCACCTTGATTGGTGTGCATCCCGTTTCGCAGGGCGACCGCCTCGATCAAGGTGAACGTCCCCTTGGTCCGTCCCTTTATTTCCCGCGGGGCTGCTGCTGCGTGATGCAGTGGATGTTGCCGCCGCCGAGCAGGATCTCGCGCGAGGGCACGCCGATGACCTTGTGCCGCGGGAAGAGCTTCGCAATGGCCGTCTTCGCCGCGCGATCGGTCTTCGAGTCGAGCAGCGGCATCACGATGTGCCGGTTCGCGATGTAGAAGTTCACGTACGAACCCGCGAGTCGGTCGCCCTCGCGCCTCGGCTTGCACTCCGCCGAGCGCTCGATGCCCGCCGCCTCGGCCTCTGTCATGTAGAGCGGCCCCGGCTGCAGCAGCTTGTGGATCTTGAGCTTCCGTCCGCGGGCATCCTTCGCCTTCGCCAGTACCTCGTAGGCCGCGTGCGAGATGTCGTACTGCGGGTCTTCCGGATCGTCGCACCAGGTGAGCACGACCTCGCCCGGCCGCACGAAGCAGCAGAGGTTGTCCACGTGCCCGTCGGTCTCGTCGTTGAAGACGCCGCGCCCGAGCCAGATGATCTCGCGCACGCCGAGGTGGCGCTCGAGCAGGCTTTCGATCTGGGCGCGCCGCAGCGTCGGATTCCGGTTCGGGTTCAGCAGGCATTCCTCCGTCGTCAGGAGCGTGCCCTGCCCGTCCACGTGGATCGAGCCGCCTTCGAGGATGAACGGCGCGCGATAGCGCGGCTTCGACTCGATCTCGAGCACCTTGGCCGCCACCTGGTCGTCGAGTTCCCAGTCGAGGTAGGCGCCGCCGGCCTTGCCGCCCCAGGAGTTGAACATCCAGTCGATGCCCCGCACGCGGCCGCGCCGGTCGACGACGAAGGTCGGCCCGACGTCGCGCATCCAGGCATCGTTCGACGACATCTCGACGACGCGTACGCCGGCCGGCAGCGCCGCGCGCGCCATGCTGAACTGTTCCGCCGAGACGCCCATCGTGACCGGTTCGCTCTTCGCGATCGCGGCCGCGACCGCGGCAAACGCACGCTGCGCAGGCCGTGCGTTCTCGCGCCAGGTGTCCGGACGCTCCGGCCAGAGCATCCAGGTGCCGGCGTGGCGCTCCCATTCCGCGGGCATCCGGAAGCCGTCTTTTGCAGGCATGGCCATGGCGGCGATTTTACGCGATGCCGTGATAGCATTCGCGCATGAGCGAGAAAATCCGCATTTCGAACGGCAAATTGCAGGTTCCGGACCACCCGGTCATTCCCTTCATCGAGGGCGACGGCACCGGCCCCGACATCTGGCGCGCGAGCGTTCGCGTGCTCGACGCGGCGGTGAAGAAAGCCTACGGCGGCAAGCGCCAGATCGAATGGAAAGAGGTCTACGCCGGCGAGAAAGCCAACAAGCTCCTGAACACCTGGCTGCCCGACGAGACCGTCGCGGCCTGCCGCGAATACCTCGTCTCGATCAAGGGACCGCTCACGACGCCGATCGGCGGCGGCATCCGCTCGCTGAACGTGGCGCTCCGCCAGATGCTGGACCTCTACGTGTGCCTGCGTCCCGTGCGCTGGTTCAAGGGCGTGCCCTCGCCCGTGCGCGCGCCCGAGAAAGTGGACATGGTGATCTTCCGCGAGAACACCGAGGACATCTACGCCGGCATCGAGTTCGAGGCGGGCTCCGCGGAGAACGCGAAGTTCCTCGCGTTCATGAAGGAGCAGTTCCCGAAGTACTACGGCAAGATCCGCTTCCCGGACAGCTCCGGCATCGGCATCAAGCCGGTCTCGCGCGAGGGCACCGAGCGCCTGGTGCGCGCCGCGATCGAATACGCGGTCGCGAACCAGCGCAAGAGCCTGACCTTCGTGCACAAGGGCAACATCATGAAGTTCACGGAAGGCGCCTTCCGGAACTGGGGCTATGCCCTCGCCGAGCGCGAATTCGCGGGCCAGGTGTACACCTGGGACCAGTGGGAGCGCACCCGCGCCGCCAAGGGCGACGCCGCCGCCAACGACGAGCAGAAGAAAGCGCTCGCCGCCGGCCGCATCCTCGTCAAGGACGCGATCGCCGACATCACGCTGCAGCAGGTGCTGACCCGCCCCGAGGATTTCGACGTCATCGCGACGATGAACCTGAATGGCGACTACCTCTCCGACGCCCTCGCCGCCCAGGTCGGCGGCATCGGCATCGCGCCGGGCGGCAACGTCAACTACATGACCGGGCACGCCGTGTTCGAGGCGACGCACGGCACCGCGCCGAAGTACGCGAACCTCGACAAGGTCAACCCCAGCTCGGTGATCCTGTCGGGCGAGATGATGCTGCGCTACATGGGCTGGACCGAGGCCGCCGATCTCGTGCTCACGGCGATGGACCGGTCCATCGCCGACAAGGTCGTCACTTACGACTTCGCGCGCCTGATGGAAGGGGCCACCGAAGTGAAGTGCAGCGAGTTCGGCGACGCCTTGATCCGCAACATGCGTTGAGCGATCCGCGCGCCGCCGATTGCGCCGCCGCGATCGTCGCGGCGTTCGCCCATTACAACGCCGAGTTCCGCGCGATCACGCGCCGCGCCCCCGAACGCTTCGAAAACCGCGACTGGTCGGGGTCGCAGGCCGACGTCGTCGAGCGCCTCGAACTCTACGCGACCGCCGTGAACGCGACGGTCGCGGAAATGAGAAAGCGCCTCGGGGACGCGTCGCATGACACCGCCCTCTGGGCCGGGATCAAGGCCGACTACCTGCGGCGCATCGAGTCGCTCGCCGACCCCGAGTTCCTGAAGACCTTCTTCAGCTCCATCACGCGCAAGCTCTTCGACACGATCGGCGTCGATCCCGACGTCGAGTTCTTCGCGCTCGAGCTCGACCCGCTGCGGGGCGCAGGCACCGAGAACCTGACCGAGCGCTACGTCAACCGCGGCTCGCTCGACCTCCTGTTCGAGGAGCTGCTCTCCGACTACCGCTTCCGCACGCCCTGGCGCGACTTCGAGGGCAGCGTCGGCCACGTCGCGACCGACGTCGAGCTCAAGCTCAAGAGCCTCGGCGAGACGCGGCCGCTGCGCGAGATCGAGGTGATCCGGCCGGTTTTCTACCAGTTGAGCCGCGCCTACGTGGTCGGCCGCCTGCACGGCGAGGGCTGGTCGCTGCCGATCGCGATCGCGTTCCGGAACTCCCCGCTCGGCGTGCTGGTGGACGCCGTCATGCTGTCGGTCGCCGACGTCTCGATCCTCTTCAGCTTCACGCGTTCCTATTTCCACGTGGATCTCGAGCGCGTCAGCGACGCCGTGCTCTTCCTGCACGCGATCGTGCCGGCCAAGCCGGTGTCCGAGCTCTTCACCGTGCTGGGCCGCGCCAAGCAGGGCAAGACCGAGCGCTTCCGCGAGATCTTCCGCCACCTCGGCATCGACTTCCGACCGCTTCGTGCGCGCGCCCGGGGAGCGCGGCCTCGTCATGGCCTGCTTCGCGCTCGAGAACGCCGACGTCATCTTCAAGGTGATCCGCGACCGCTTCCCGGCCGTCAAGAACGTGCGGCGCGAGGAGGTCATGGCGAAGTACGACATGGTCTTCCGCCATGACCGCGCGGGCCGGCTCGTGGACGCGCAGGAATTCCGCCGCATCCGCCTGCCGAAGAGCCGCTTCGCGCCGGACATGCTCGAGGAACTGCTGACCGAGTGCGCCCTGAACGTGCAGCTGGACGGCGAGGACCTGATCGTCGGGCACGTCTACATCGAACGGCAGATGATCCCGCTCAATCTCTATATCCGCAGCGCCTCGCCCGAGCAGGCGGTGTTCGCGGTGATCGACTACGGCCAGGCGATCCGCGACCTCGCCTATACGAATATCTTCGCCGGCGACCTGCTGCTCAAGAATTTCGGCGTGACGCGCCACAACCGCGTGATCTTCTACGACTACGACGAGCTCTGCCGCGTGACCGACTGCCGCTTCCGCGACGTGCCCCAGGCGACCTCCGACGAGGACGAGATGCGGGCGGAGAGCTGGTTCTACGTCGGAGAGAACGACGTGTTCCCGGAGACTTTCCTGAAGTTCCTCGGCTTCGAGGGACGGATCGAGGAAGCGTTCCTGGCGAAACACGGGGAGATCCTCGAGGCCGGCTGGTGGCGCGCGCTGCAGGAGCGGCTCGCCGCGGGCGATCTCGTCGAAGTCCTGCCCTACCACCCGCACCGCGTGCGGGTGGCGAGCAGCTACTAGCGCGTCCGGCTGTCGTACGCGGCCCGCTGATCCCTGAACTTTGCCAGCACGGCTTCGAAGGAGTCGTGCTGTTCCTTCATCCATTTCGCCTGCGCGGCGGCCTGGGACCCGGATGTCTCGCCGGTGTCGACAGCAAGTCCCGCGCTGGTCGGAACCCACGGCGTGCCGTCCACCGTCTTGGCCCCCAGGCAGACGGCGCTGACGATGGCGAGCGGAGCGGGAAGCGTGGGATTGAAGCTCCGCGCCTCCTCGAAGCAGCCCGCGGCCGCCCCCGTTCCCGAGACCGTGCAGCCGAACAGCACGCCGAGATTGCGGCTGCCGTGTGCGTTGTCGCACTCGCAGCTCGCCGCCACCGGAATGCGGCCGGCCGGACAAGTCGCGCCCACGACGCTGGCGCCGGAAGCGCTGACCCTCGCGACGGTGATGTTTGCAATGCCGCTTCCCAGCAAATCCTGCAACGACGGCGCCAGGTCCGAGTTGGTGATCGTCTGGTTCTTGATCAGGTCGGAGGTGATGGCGCCCGGCCTGATGTCCGCGCCGGTCACGCTGCCATTCGCGATCTTCGCGCCGGTGACCGCCTGGTTGGCGATATCCGTCTCGCCGACGCAAGACGTGCATGTCACGTCAGTCGCGGTTTGGGCCGACGCGACCGCGGCCGACAGGCAGCAGCAGGATGCAATGCAGAGGATCAACAGTTTCATCTGGAGGGCTCCGTCAATAAGTCCTTCATCGTACTCCGCCCAGCGCCGATTCCAGGTCCCCGATCAGTTCGTCGGAGTCCTCGATGCCGATCGAGAGCCGGATCGTGCCGTCCCCGATGCCGGACAGGGCCTGCAGCTCAGCCGGCAGGCCGCGCACGCGCAGGAACTGCGGCGGCATTGCGAGCGACTCGACCGAGCCGAGGCTCGGCGTGACGGCGAAGAACTCGAGCGCATCGATGAACGGCCGCACGGCCTCCGCGCCGCGGGCGAGGTCGAGGCTGACGATCGAGCCGAACTCGCGCATCTGGGCGCGCGCGAGCGCGTGGCGCGGGTGGTCCGGCAGCCCCGGGTAGTGCACGCGCGAAACCGCCGGGTGCCCGGCGAGGAATTGCGCGATCTTCATGGCCGCGGCGGCCTGCGCCTCGTAGCGCAGGTAGTACGTCTTCATGCCGCGCATCACGAGGAAGGCCGCGTGCGGGTCGAGCAGCGGCCCGAGCAGGACGCCCTCGCGGCGGATCTCCTTCGCGAGGTCCGCCCGCGCGATGATCGCCCCGCCCATCACGTCGCCGTGGCCGGAGGCGTACTTCGTGAGGCTGTGGACGAAGACGTCGACGCCGTATTGCCCGTGGTTGTGGAAGCCGGCAAACGTGTTATCCATCACCGTGAGCGCGCCCGCCGCATGCGCAGCGCGCGTGATGCGCGCGATGTCGGCAATGCGCGTGATCGGGTTCGTCGGCGACTCGAAATAGACGAGCCGCGTCTTCATCGTGGCGAGCACGCGCTCGATGCCGGCGTCGTCCTCGATCGAGAGCATCGTGTGCGTGACGCCGAGCCGGGCGAGCGTCCCGCGGATCAGGCCGAGCGTCGGGCCGTAGGTCTCGACAAAGCAGAGGATGTGGTCGCCCGCGCGCAGCTGCGAGATCAGGCAGGTCGCGACTGCCGCAGCGCCGGACGCGGTCGCGACGCAGTCGTCGCGCTGCTGCAGTTCGGCGAGGAGCTTCTCCAGCTGGCGCGTCGTCGGGTTCGAGCGGCGCGTGTAGAAATAGCCCTCGCGCTCGCCGCGGTTGAAGCGCAGCGCCTCCTCGAGGCTCTCGAAGGCGAACTTGACGGTCTGGTAGATCGGCGCGACGAGCGGACGGTTGTCCGCCGGCAGCGGGACCTCCGGCGGATGATTGACGCGCGTGCGGCCCTTCATCCGAGGCGCGCCCGCGGGTCCTAGACCCGCGTGATCCAGCCCGCGGGTGTCGGGATTTCGCCGCGCTGCATCGAGACGAGCGCCTTGCGCAGCTTCCGGACGTTCGGCCCGATCTCGCCGCCGCCGACCGGGTGCTCGCGGCCGCCCTCGCGCACCAGCATGCCGACGCCGGAGAGGACCGCCGCCGTGCCGCAGAGCGCCGCTTCGCCGTCCTTCACCCAGTCGAGCATCTCGTCCACGGTGAACGCGCGCTCCTCGACCGCGTAGCCGAGCTGCGGCGCGATCGTCAGGATCGAGTCGCGCGTCACGCCGTGCAGGAACTGCGTATCGAGGCTGCGGGTCAGGATCTTGCCGTCGCGGATCAACAGGAAATTCGCGGCGCCCGTCTCCTGCACGGAACCGCCCGGGCAGAACACGACCTGGTCCGCGTGATGCTGCTGGCGCGCCGCAATCGTCGGCCCGAGCGCCGCCGCGTAGTTGCCGCCCGCCTTCACCTGGCCCATCAGCGTCGCCGTGCGCGTCAGCTTCTCCTCGACGTAGATGCGAAGCGGCTTCTCGCCTTTCGCGAAGTAGTCCCAGACCGGGCTTGCGAGCACGACCAGCATCGCCTCGGTCGCGGGCGACGTGGCGCCGCCGATCGAGGCGCCGGTGCCGAACAGCGTCGGGCGCAGGTACAGCGCGCCGGGGGCCTCGGGCACTTCGCCGCGCACCCGGTCGATGACTCCCGTGACCATCTTCGCAAGCTGCGCCGGGTCCGGCTTCGGCAGCACGAGGCACTCGGCGCTCTTGCCCATGCGCGCGATGTGCTTGTCCATGCGGAAGACATTGACGCTGCCGTCCGCCCAGCGGTAGGCCTTGAAGCCCTCGAAGCAGGTGCTGCCGTAGTGCAGGCCGTGGATCGCGGGCGACATCATGAGCGGCCCGTACTTGCAGAACTCGTGCTCGGACCAGCGCCCGTCCTTGTAGCCGACGACCGCCATCTGGCTCGCGAGCACGGTGCCGAAAGCGGGCCGGGCCGCGGCTTCCGAGGGGTGCGTCATTGGCATGGCCTGTGCGTTCATGGCATTCAGTCCTGTATGAAGATGGTGGCGGGATGCTCAAGCCTTTCCTTGAGCGCCTGGATCATCGCGGCGGCGTCGAACCCGTCGACAAATCGATGATCGAACGAAGACGAGAGATTCATGATGCGGCGGATCGCGATCGCGCCGTGTAGGACGACCGGCCGATCGATGGCCTTGTTGACGCCGACGATCGCGACTTCCGGCGCATTGATGACGGGCGTCGAGGCGATGCCGCCGAGCCTGCCGAGGCTCGTCACGGTGATCGTCGAGCCCATGAGTTCCTCGCGCGTCGCCTTGTTGCTGCGCGCGGCCTCCGACACGCGGCGAATCTCGGCCGCGATGTCATGGAGCGAGCGCGCCTCGGCGTGCTTCACGACCGGGACCTTGAGGCCGTCCGGCGTCTGCGTCGCGATGCCGACGTGCACCGCCGCATGGCGCAGGATCACGTTCCGTTCGGCGTCGTGCACGGCGTTGCATTGCGGGAAGCCCTCGAGCACGCGCACGAGTGCGGCCACGAGGAACGGCAGGTAAGTGAGCGAGGGCGCGCCCTTCGGCAGGCGCGAATTCAAGTACTGGCGCAGCGACTCGAGTTCGGTGACGTCCACTTCCTCGACGTAGGCGAAATGCGGGATGTTGCGCTTGGCCGCGCTCATCCGCTCCGCGATCACGCGGCGGACGCCGATGATCTTGATCTCCTCGACGCCGTTCCTCGCCGCGAAGGTCGCGGGCTTCGCGCCGCCGCTGCCCTTCCCCGCGATCACGGACTCGAGGTCGAGGGCCGAAATGCGCCCGCCCGGGCCGGAGCCGCTCACGCTCGCGAGATCGACCCCGGCGACATGCGCCTTGCGTCGCGTCGCAGGCGAGGCCATCACGCGCGTTGACGCCGCGGGCGCCACGGCTGCGGGAGCCGCCTGCGGCTTCGCTGCGGGCGGCGTCGTGGCGGGTCCCGCCGCCGGCTTCGGCGCGCTCGCGGGCTCCGCGGACGCTGCGCCCGAGGTGTCGAATGCGATGAGTTCGGCGCCGACCGCGACCATGTCGCCCGGCTGCCCGGTGAGGGAAACGACGCGACCGCTGACGGGCGCCGGAATCTCGACCGCCGCCTTGTCGGTCATGACCTCGGCGATGATCTGGTCTTCCTTGACCGTGTCGCCGACCTTGACCTTCCACTCCACGACTTCGGCCGAGACCGTGCCTTCGCCGAGGTCCGGCATCTTGAAAACGTAGCGGCTCATGAGGCCTCCATGACGGCCTTCAGGGCTTTGGTGACGCGCGCCTGGCCGGGGAAGTATTCCCATTCGAAGGCGTGCGGATACGGCGTGTCCCAGCCCGCGACGCGCAGGATCGGGGCCTCGAGGTTCCAGAAGCAGTTTTCCTGCACGGTCGCGGAGAGCTCGGCGCCGAAGCCGGCGAAGCGCGTCGCCTCGTGGACGACGACGCAACGGCCGGTCCGTGCAACCGAGTTGCAGATCGTGTCGGTGTCGAGCGGCACCATCGTTCGCACGTCGATGATCTCCGCGTCCAGGCCAAGGCCGCGGGCCGCGGCCTCACTCACGTGGACCATGGTGCCATAGGTGACGATCGTGAGGTCGCTTCCCGCGCGCACGATCTCGCACTTGCCGATCGGGACGGTGAAGTGGCCTTCCGGGACGTCGCCTTTCGGGTGAGTGGCCCAGGGCACGGCCGGCTTGTGCGGGTCGCCGTCGAAAGGGCCGTTGTAGATGCGCTTCGGCTCGAAATAGATGACCGGGTCGTCGTCCTCGATCGCGGCGATGAGGAGCCCTTTCGCGTCGTAAGGGTTCGACGGCATCACGACCTTGAGCCCCGCGACGTGCGCAAAGAGCGCCTCGGGACTTTGCGAATGGGTCTGGCCGCCGCGGATGCCGCCGCCGCAGGGCGTGCGCACGGTGACGGGCGCGGAGAACTCGCCGGCGCTCCGGTAACGGATGCGCGCGAGCTCGCTCACGATCTGGTCGTAGCCCGGGTAGATGTAGTCCGCGAACTGGATCTCCGCGACGGGCCGGAGGCCATTGACCGCCATGCCGATCGCGGCGGCGATGATGCCGCCTTCGGAAATGGGCGTGTCCATCACGCGGCTCTCGCCGTACTTGCGCTGCAGGCCGTCGGTGACGCGGAAGACGCCGCCGAAAAAGCCGATGTCCTCGCCGAGCACGACGACCGACGGGTCCTGGCCGAGCTTGATGTCCATGGCCGAGTTCAGGGCCTGGATCATGTTCATCTGCGCCATGGCGTTATTTACCCGCCATTTCGTCGCGCATTTCGGCTTCCTGGCGGCGCAGGTGCTCCGGCATCTCGGCGAACACGTCCTCGAACATGAGGCCCGGGTCGAGTCGCGGCGCCTCGGTCAGCGTGCCGTAGCTCACGGCCTCCTTCCAGGAACTCGCGATGTGCTCCTCGAGCTCCGCGATGAGCGCACGGTGGCGCTCCTCCGACCACTCGCCGAGGCCGATCAGGTGGTTCTTGAGCCGCTCCACCGGATCGCCGAGCGGAAACTTCTCGTAATCGTCCTTGGGCCGGTAGCGCGCCGGGTCGTCGCTCGTCGAGTGCGCGGCGGCGCGGTACGTCACGTGCTCGACCAGCGTCGGGCCGCGGCCGGTGCGCGCGCGTTCGGCCGCCCACTGCGTGACGGCGTGCACCGCGAGAAAGTCGTTGCCATCCACGCGCACGCCTGCGATCCCGTAGCCCGGGCCGCGCGCCGCGAAGGTCTGGCGCTCGCCGCCCGCCGTGCCCTGGAAGGTCGAGATCGCCCACTGGTTGTTGACGACGCAGAGAATGACCGGCGCCTTGTACACCGAGGCGAAGAGCAGCGCGTGGTGGAAGTCCGCCTCGGCGCTCGAGCCCTCGCCGATCCAGCTCACCGCGATCGCGTCCTGGCCCTTGATCGCCGCCGCCATCGCCCAGCCGACGGCCTGCGGGAACTGCGTCGCGAGATTGCCCGAGATCGAGAAGATGTTGCCGTCGCGCCAGTGGTACATGACCGGGAGCTGGCGGCCCTTGCACATGTCGCGCGTGTTGGAGAGCAGCTGGCACATGAGATCCAGCACGGGGCGTCCGCGCACGAAGTAGAGGCCCTGGTTGCGGTACGACGGGAACAGCATGTCGGAGGGCCGCAGCGCCATCGCCATCGCGACGGACACCGCTTCCTCGCCGTAGGAGCGCATGTAGAAGGAGATCTTTCCGGAGCGCTGGATGCGCTGCATGCGGTCGTCATAGACGCGCGTCATCAGCATGTGGCGGAGCGCCACCTGCAATTCAGCGGCGTCGAGGTGCGGGTTCCAGGGCCCGATCGCGCGATGTTCTTCATCGAGCACGCGCACGAGGCCTTCGGACAGGTAGCGGGTCTCGCTCGGGGGCACGCCGGCGTCGGGCCGCGCGAGCTTGCCGGCCGGCGAGAGCTTCAGATAGCTGAAATCGGGCGCATCGCCCGGACGCGCGGGCGTCTTGGGCACGTGCAGTCGTGACTCGGCGACCATCGGGTCCCTCGCGGCGGGCGGGCCAGATTTAAACGCTGATCGTACGCGCCATGGGGCGAAAAACGGGGATTTCTTGTACTGTCCTGCAAAATAGTGGAATAATCATTGCATTAGTTTCCTTCTTACGAAAGGAACGTTCCAATGGCGATCGACGCGGTGGACCGGCGAATCCTGGACGAGCTGCAGCGGGACGGCGGGCAGTCGGCCGCCGACGTCGCGACCAAGCTCGGGCTTTCCAACACGACCTGCTGGCGCCGCATCCAGCAGCTCGAACAGGACGCCGTCATCAAGAAACGCGTCGCCCTGCTCGACCGCAAGGCGCTCGGACTCGACGTGATGGTCTACGTGCACGTGCGGCTTTCGAGCCAGGGGCGCGACGCGCTCGCGCAGTTCGAGCGTGCGATCCGCGACCGGCCGGAGGTGCTCGACTGCTGCACGCTGACGGGCGAGTGGGACTTCTGCCTTCGCATCGTCACGCACGACATGAAGGAATACGAGTCATTCTTCCTCGACCACCTGTCGAAGATCCCGAACGTGCAGTCGGTGAACTCCTCGATCGTCGTCACGGTGATCAAGGAATCGACGGTGCTGCCGCTGGCCCGCGGGTAGCGACTCACTCCCCGCTTTCGTCGCAGCCGCTGGAGTCCCGTTCGTTGGCGAGCTGCTCGAAGTCCGCCGAGTGCTTGCGGAAGAACTCGACGTTTGCCGGGTTGGTGCCGGGCGGCAGCTTTGCGCCGGGCCGGTCCATCAAGTGCGAGGCGATGCCGTTCTGCATCAGCGAGAACGTGAACACCACGTACTCGCGGCTCGTCATGCCCGCTGACTGAACTGCAGCCTTGGCGCCCGGCACCGCATCGATCCTGGCGGCGGCCTGCGTGATGTCGTGCACCTCGGCATCATCGTCGCAGTCTTCGAGCTTGATGCCGCGCAGGTTGTGGGTCGCCGCCGTGTACTTGGCGAACCCCGCCTCGGTCAGCGTGTAGGCCGTCACTTCGCGCGCGTCGGCATCAGGCAGTTTCTGCGCCTGCGCGATCGGCGCGAGCGCCATGCAGGCGATGGCCGCAGCCAGCATGGGAACGAGACGGTTCGTTTTTTTCATTTCGGGGTCCCCTGCGCCCGGACCGGCCGGGCCGTGACATTCTACGCCCGCATCGGCGTAAAATGCCGCCGGCCGCAATGACGAACCGACTCTTCAAGCCGCTGTTCGAATCCTTGATCGCCGGGACGGGCATCAGGATCGGCGGCGACCGTCCCTGGGATATCCAGGTCCACCGCGACCGGCTCTACCGCCGCGCGCTGCGCGGCTCGCTCGGCATCGGCGAGTCCTACCTCGACGGCGACTGGGACTGCGCGGCGCTCGATGAGCTGTTCCGGCGCGTGCTTTCCTCGAACGCACAACAGCGGCCGCTGGTTCGCGCCGGAGCCGCCCTCAAGTCGCTCCAGGCACGGCTGACAAACCTCCAGACGCGGCACCGTTCGCGCGCCGTCGCCGAGGAGCACTACGACATCGACCACCGGATGTACGCGCTCTTCCTCGGTCCCTGGAACCAGTACACCTGCTGCTTCTTCGACGGGACGACCGACCTCGAGCGCGCCGAGGTCATCAAGCTCGAGATGATCTGCGACAAGCTCGAGCTGAAGGCCGGCGACCGGCTGCTCGACATCGGCTGCGGCTGGGGCGGCTTCGCGAAATACGCGGCCTCGACGCGCGGCTGCGAGGTCACGGGCATCAGCCTTTCCGACGAGCAGATCCGCTTCGCGACCGACTACACGCGCGGGCTCCCGGTCACGATCCGCAAGCTCGACTACCGCGACCTGCCGGACTCGGGGCTCCCGCCCTTCGACAAGGTCTCGATCATCGGCATGATCGAGCACGTCGGCTACAAGAACTACGCCGGGCTCATGGACGTCGTGCACCAGATGATGAAGCCCGACGGCCTCTTCCTGCTGCACACGATCGGCAACTGCGAGAAGACGACGGTCGTCGATCCCTGGATCGAGAAGTACATCTTCATGAACTCGATGGCGCCGGCGATGAGCCAGCTTGCCGATGCGGCCGAGGGGAAGTTCGTGGTCGAGGACTGGGAGAACTACGGGCACCACTACTCGACGACGCTGCAGGCCTGGCATGACCGCTTCAACGCGAACTGGGACCGCATCCGCTCGCTCAAGACCGCGCGGCCGTTCGACGAGCGCTTCCGCCGGATGTGGAACTACTACCTGATGTCCTGCAAGGCCGCGTTCGACGTCGAACTGCTGCACCTGTGGCAGCTCGTGATGACGCGGCGCGATTCCGGCCGCGGCGTTTACCGCCGCGTGATGCGAGGCTCGCCGGCCGAGGGCCAGCCGACTGCGTCCCAGCCGGCCCCGAAAAAGGCGCTCGATGCGGCATAGTGGCACGGCACGGGTCGACGCGACCCACGGCCTCACTGAATGCCAATGAACCGCCGTGATTTCCTCGCAGTTTCGCTCGCCGCCGGGACGCTAGGCAGTTTCGCACCCGCCCGGCGGCTGCGCGCTCATCCTGATATCAGCGCCCAACATCGTCGTGATCGTCGTCGACGACATGCGCTACGACGAGTACGGTGCGGGCGGCCACCCCTACCTGGAAACGCCGAATATCGATGCACTCGCTGCGGCTGGTACGACCTTTACACAGGCGTATCACGCGACACCGCTCTGCTCGCCAAACCGCGCCTGCATTTTGACGGGCCAGTATTCGTCTCGGCATGGAATTATCGACAATACCTCGCGTGCTTACGCCAGCCACCGGCTTGCGACTTTTGCGCCGGTGCTTCAGCGCACTGGCTATGAGACTGCGCACATTGGCAAATGGCACATGGGCAATGACCCGACGCCTCGGCCTGGCTACGACTACTGGGTTAGTTTTCCAGGGCAAGGTCGCTCGCGCGATCCCGAACTCTACGAAGACGGTTCATTGCACACAGTCAAGGGATATGCGACCGATCTGCTGACAGATCGGGCAATCGCATTTGTGACGCGCGCGCGCTCCAAGCCGTTCATGCTGTTTCTCGCGCACAAGGCGGTGCACCCGGATATCGTGCAACGCGACGATGGCAGCGTGGACCCATCGTCAGACCAGGGATTTGTTCCAGCAGATCGTCATCGCGGCCGCTATGCCGGCAAGAAGTTTCCGCGCCCTCATAGCGTTGGCTTTACCCAGGCTGTGCGCGAGAACAAACCCGTTGTCGCGGCTGCGCTGGACCTGAAAAAAGATCCCGCGATGCAGAAGAACTTCGGCGCGACCGAGGGAATTACCTCCGATGAGGAAATCCAGGCGCGGGCCGAAATGATGCTGGCCGTCGACGAAAGCACGGGGCGTGTTGTCGATGCGCTGCGCGAGAAAGGGCTGCTCGAGAACACGCTGATCATTTTCATGAGCGACAATGGCTCGTTCTTCGGCGAGCACGGCCTGGGCGTCGAACGCCGGCTTCCGTATGAAGAGTCCATTCGCAGCCCGTTCATCGTTACGCACGCGGCATCCGTCGCGGGCGGCCGGAGAATCGTTCATTTGTGCTGTCAATCGATGTCGCACCGACCGTATTGTCGGCCGCGGACGCTGAGATGTTGAAATCGATTCAGGGGCGATCGTTCCTGCCTCTCCTGCATGGCGGCGCGCCCGCCGACTGGCGCAGTTCCTTCCTGGTCGAGTACCACAGCCACGAGAATCCTATGCCGTGGACCGCGAATCTCGACTACCGGATGGTGCGCATGGGTCGCTACAAGTACATCCGCTGGATCCATGAGGTGGAGGCAGCGGAACTGTACGACCTTGACGCCGACCCGTTGGAGGAACGCAACGTCGTCGCGTCGCCGAAAATGGCCGAGGTGGCCGCAAGCGCGAAAAAAGAGTTGGCGAGGCTGGTGCTGGAGGCCATGGGCCTTAGCTAAGCAAACCCGGGGTGGCTCAGTCCGTGAACTCGAGCTCGCGGATCTGCCCGCGGCCGTAATCGATCACGAACAGCTCGCCGTCCAGGTCTTCGGCAAACGCAGAAATCTGCAGCGCCCCCTGTGCCTCGGCCGGCGTGCAGCCCTGCTCCACGAGCTCCTCGACGTTGAAGCCGCCGGAGCCGTTCGGTGCGAGCGAGGCGATCATGCCGCCCAGGTCGCCGAACACATAGCGTCCCGCGATCTGCGTGGTTTGCGGGCCGCGGTACACGTAGCCGCCGATGATCGAGAAACCGACGCCGTGGCCGTACTCCGCGACGGGATCCGTGAGGCCCGCCGTCGCGCAGCCGCTCGATGGGCGAAAAGCAGTGCGCGCCCTCGCGCGTATTCCAGCCGTAGTTGCCGTTGCGCTCGACGAGGTCGATTTCCTCGAACCTGTCCTGGCCCACGTCGCCGACCCACAGGTCGCCCGACTGGCTGTCGAAGCTCCAGCGCCAGGGATTGCGGAAGCCGAGCGCGTAGATTTCCGGGCAGTTCTGGATGCCGGTGCCGTCCACGTTGCAGAGCGGGTTTGCGGAGAATGGATTGCCATTCGCACCGCCGGGGATGCCGTAGGGTGCGCCGCCCGGGCGCGAGTCCACGTCGATGCGCAGCATCTTGCCGAGCAGCGCGCGCGGGTTCTGCCCGTTGCCGTTCGGGTCGCCGGCACCGCCGCCGTCGCCGAGCCCGAGGTAGAGGAACCCGTCCGGCCCGAAGGCCAGGTTGCCGCCATTGTGGTTGGCGGCGGGCTTCACGACCGTCAGGAGGTCGCGCTCGGACGCGGGATCGAGCGTCTGCCCGCCGTCCATGCTCGTGAACTCCGCGGTGACGGAACGGATCTGCCCGCCGACCAGCTCGCTGAAGTTGAGGTAGACGCGCCCGTTCGTCGCGAAGTCCGGGTGAAAGGCCATCCCGAGGAGCCCCGCTTCGCCGTCCATGTGCACGCGCGCGCGCAGGTCCACGAAATCCGCGGCCGTCGTCGCCGCGGCGTCGTTCGCGAACGTGCGGATCCTGCCGCCCTGCTCGACCACGAACCAGCGCGAGCCGTCGTTCGGCGCCTGCTGCATCGCGACCGGCGATGCGAACGACAGGCCCGGAAATGCGCGCGGCGTTGCAACGCCGTTGGCGGTGCAGGTGGGTACCGGCGGCGGCATGCCGCCGCCGTCCGCCGCCTCCACCGCAGGCGAGGAGCGCGATCGAACAACCGGCAGGCCAGAGGATGCGTCGCTTCATGGCAGCTCCCTTCCGTGGTGCGTCCCTGAGAGGACCCCTCAAACGGCGCGAAGTTTCGCCGCGGCGGCCTCCAGGGTTGCATCGTGCTTGGCAAAGCAGAAACGCACCAGCCTTGCCGCCGGCGATTCGTCGCAGAAGGGCGACAGCGGGATCGCCGCCACCCCGTGCCGGCGCGTCAGCTCCTCGCAGAAGGGCGCATCGGGCAGGTCCGAGATCGCCGAGTAATCGGCGAGCTGGAAATAGGTTCCATGTACCGGTCGGAGCCGGAAGCGCGAGCCTTCGAGGAGGGCCGCGAAGCGATCGCGCCGGGCCTGGTAGAAGGGGCCCTGCTCGTCCGCGAATCCCGGTGACTCGCGCATGAAATCCGCGATCGCGTACTGCGCCGGCGTCGAGACCGCGAAGGTCAGGAACTGGTGCACCTTGCGAAACTCCGCCGTGAGCGGCGGCGCGGCGACGCAATAGCCGACCTTCCATCCGGTCGCGTTGTAGGTCTTGCCGAAGGAGAAGACCGCGAACGCGCGTTCGCGCAGGCGCGCATTGCCGAGGACGCCCGCGTGGCGGCGTCCGTCGTAGACGAGCGCTTCGTACACCTCGTCCGACAGTACACAGGCATCCGTGCCGTCGAGCAGGTCTGCGATCCGGTCCCAGTCCGCGGCGCCCAGGACCGCGCCCGCCGGGTTGAGCGGCGTGTTGACGATCAGCATGCGCGTGCGCGGATTGATGGCGGCGGCGAGGCGATCGTAGTCGATGCCGAAATCGGCAACCGAGAGCGGCACGTGCACGACGCGCGCACCGGCAAGCTCCGCGGCGGGTCCGTAGGAATCGTAGCTCGGGTCGAGCACGATCACTTCCTCGCCCGCGCGCGCGACGGCGTGGATCGCCGCGAACAGGGCCTCGGTGCCGCCGGCCGTCACCGTGATCTCCCGGGCCGGATCGATGCGCCAGCCGTGGCGGCGCGCGGCCGACTCGGCGATCGCCTCGCAGAGCGCCGGCAGGCCCGCCATCGCCGCGTACTGGTTGTGGCCGCGGGCGAGGTGCTCGGCGACGAGCTCGCGCAGGCGCGCGGGCGGATCGAAGTCCGGGAATCCCTGGCCCAGGTTGATCGCGCCCGCCTCGGCGGCGAGCCGCGACATCACCGTGAAGATCGTCGTGCCGACGCCGGGAAGCTTGGAGGCCGGCATCACTCGTTGGCCGCGATCGCCCGCTGCACGTCCAGCTCGCGCCGCTTCTGCATGCGCTGCGAGTAGAAGCCGAATGCCGCGGTCCCGATCGCGACGATGAGGACGAGGATCGTCGCGAGCGCGTTGATGTCCGGGCTGACGCCGAGCCGCACCTTCGAGAAGATCACGATCGGCAGCGTGCTCGAGCCCGGCCCCGTCACGAAGCTCGTGATGACGAGGTCGTCCCACGACAGCGTGAAGGCGAGCAGCCAGCCGGCCAGGATCGCGGGGATGATGATCGGCAGCGTGATCAGGAAGAACACCTTCGCCGGCCGCGCGCCGAGGTCCATCGCGGCCTCCTCGAGCGACTCGTCGAGCGTCGCGAGCCGCGACTGCACGATGACGGTGACGTAGGCCATCGAGAACGTCATGTGGGCGATCGTGATCGTCGTGATGCCGCGCCCCTCCGGCCAGCCGATGAGCTGCTCCATGGCGACGAAGAGCAGGAGCAGCGACAGGCCGGTGATCACTTCCGGCATCACGAGCGGCGCCGTCGCGAGCACCGTCAGGAGCGGCCGCCCGCGGAAATGCCCGAAGCGCGCGAGGGCGAGGCCCGTGAGCGTGCCGAGGATCATGGCCCCGGTCGCATTCATGGCCGCGATCTTGAACGACAGCCAGGCCGCGCCGAGGATCTGCTCGTTCCGGAACAGCTCGCCGTACCACTTCGTCGAGAATCCCGCCCACACGGTCACGAGGCGCGACTCGTTGAAGGAGAAGACGATCATCGAGACGATCGGCAGGTACAGGAACAGGAATCCCGCGACCATCATCGTCGTGACGAATCGCGAGCGGCGGCCGTTCACCGGTGGCCCCCCATCTGCTGACCCTGCGAGCGCTGGTAGAGCATGATCGGGAACACCAGCACGAAGAGCATCGCGATCGCGACCGCGCTCGCGACCGGCCAGTCGCGGTTATTGAAGAACTCCTCCCACAGCACGCGGCCGATCATGAGCGCATCCGGCCCGCCGAGCAGCGCCGGGATCACGAATTCGCCGACCGCCGGGATGAAGACCAGCATGCAGCCCGCGATGATGCCGCTCTTGGTGAGCGGCACCGTGATGCGGAAGAAAGCCTTGACCGGCCGGCAGCCGAGGTCCGCGGCCGCCTCCAGCAGCGACTGGTCGAGCTTCTCGATCGCCGTGTAGAGCGGCAGCACCATGAACGGCAGGTAGGAATAGACGATGCCGATGTACATGGCGAAGTTCGTCTGCAGCATCACGATCGGCTCGTCGATGATGCCGAGCGACATCAGGACGTTGTTGATGACGCCGTTGTTCTTGAGGATCCCGATCCACGCATAGACGCGCAGCAGGAACGAGGTCCAGAACGGCAGCATCACGAGCAGCAGCAGCAGGTTCCGCCAGGACGGCTGGCTGCGCGCGATGCCGTAGGCCATCGGGTAGCCGATCAGGAGGCAGAAGAAGGTCGAGATCCCGGCCGTCAGGATCGAGTTCAGGAAGGACTTCCAGTAGAGCGAATCCTTGAAGAGGAACGCGTAGTTCTCGAAGTTGATCCTGAGGCTGACGACGTGGTCCGCGATCCAGGTGAAGAGCGGCTCGTAGGGCGGCATCGCGAGCCGGATCTCGGACACCGAGATCTTGAGCACGATCAGGAACGGGACCAGGAAGAAGAGCAGGAGCCAGATGTATGGCACGCCCGTGACGAGCGTGCGACCCGAGTAGCCGCGCTTGCGGAGCCCCTGCGAGGCCCAGTGCCAGGGCCCGTGTGCGCGGATCCACGCGAGCACCTCGCGCAGCCGGAATGGCGCGGGGCGCGTCGCCTGCGACGGCGGGCGGTTCACTGCGTGACCACCACCGGGCTCGAGGAATCCCAGGAGAGCCAGACCTTGTCGTCCCAGCGGAAGCGGCCGCCCATGCCCTGGCGCAGCGTATTCGGCTGCGTCACGCGCATCTGCCGGCCGCTTGCGAGCTTCACGAGGTAAATGGACTGGTCGCCGCGGTACGCGACTTCCGACACGACGCCCTCGACGCGGTTGTCGCCGTCGCCTTCCGGGCGGTCACTCGACACCACGATCTTCTCGGGCCGGAGCGCAACCCAGACCGTCGCATCGGGCGCGGCGCTGACGCCGTGTCCGACGTGAAACGTGCCGCCGAGCTCATCCGACGTGACGCGCACGTAGTCCGGCTCGTCCTCGATCAGGCGCCCCTCGAACATGTTGACCGAGCCGATGAAGTCCGCGACGAAGCGCGAACTCGGGTATTCGTAGATGTCGCTCGGCGTCCCGATCTGCACGATCTCGCCGTGGTTCATGACGCCGATCCGCGTCGCGAGCGTCATCGCCTCTTCCTGGTCGTGCGTGACGACCACGAAGGTCACGCCCAGCGTCTCCTGGATGTTCAGGAGCTCGAACTGCGTGTGCTCGCGGAGCTTCTTGTCGAGGGCGGCGAGCGGCTCGTCGAGCAGCATGAGCTTCGGCCGCTTCACCAGGGCGCGCGCGAGCGCGACGCGCTGGCGCTGCCCGCCCGAGAGCTGGTGCGGCATGCGCTTGACCAGCTGCTCCATGCGCACGAGCTTCAGGATCTCCGCGACGCGATCGTCGATCTCCCCCTGCGTCACCTTGTCCTGCTTGAGGCCGAACGCGACGTTGTTCTGCACCGACATGTGCGGGAAGAGCGCGTAGGACTGGAACATCATGTTGACGGGCCGCTCGTAAGGCGGCGTGTCGGTCACGTCCACGCCGTCGATCCAGATCCGGCCCTCGGTCGGGCGCTCGAAGCCCGCCATCATGCGCAGCAACGTCGTCTTGCCCGAGCCCGAGCCGCCCAGCAGGCAGAAGATCTCGCCGCGGTAGATGTTGAGCGAGACGTCGTCCACGGCGACGAAGTCGCCGAACTTCTTGGTCAGTTTCTCGAGCCGCACATAGGGCTGGGCGCCCGGCTCTTTCCAGGGCTCGTTCTTCTGTTCGGGTCGTGTGTTGGCCATGATCCCCCCTGCCCCGGGAGTCTACTGGCCCGTCTTGACGCGCGTCCATGCGCGGTTCTGTTCGCGGCTGAATTCCGGCGTATGAGCGATCGAGGTGAAGAGTCGCTTCCTGACCTCTTCCGGCGGATACACCAGCGGGTCATCCTTGAGATCGGCATTCACGAACGGCAGCGAGGCGGCATTGCCGTTTGCATACCCGATCTCGTTGCTCACGCCGGCAATCACTTTCGGGTCCATCAGGTAGTTGAGGAACACCTGGGCATTGTCCGGGTGCGGCGCATCGGCGGGTATTGCGACGATATCGAACCAGATATCCGCGCCCTCGCTCGGGATTGCATAGGTCACTTGCACCGGCGTTGCCGCCGTCGCACCGCGGGCTCGCGCCTGGTAGATGAGCCCGCTCCAGCTGAGCGACACGCAGATCTCGCCGCTCGCGAGGTCGTTCACGTGCTGCGAGGAACTGAAATAGCGGACGTACGGGCGCACTTTCATCAGGAGCGCCTCCGCCTCGGCGAGGTCCTCCGGTTTTTCGCTGTTCGGGTCATGGCCCTGGTAGATCCGCACGGAATCGAAGACGTCTTCCGGGGCATCGAGCATGGTGATGCCGCACTTCGCGAGCTTGGCCGCAAGCTTCGGATCAAACAGGGCGCTCCAGCTGTCGATCCGGTCGGTGCCGAGCGCCTTCTTGACCATCTGGGGGTTGTAGCCGATCCCCGTCGTGCCCCACATGTAGTTGATCAGGTATTCGTTGCCCGGATCGCTCACGGCAACGCGACGCATGATGTCCGCGTCCATGTTGGACAGGTTCGGCAGTTTCGACTTGTCGAGTTTCCGGAAGACGCCGGCCTTGATCATGCGCTGCGCGAAAGTCTGCGTCGGGACGACGACGTCGTAGTCCGTGTGTCCGGTCAGGAGCTTGGTCTCGAGGACCTCGTTGGAATCGTAGGTGTCGTAAGTGACCTTGATGCCGGTCTTCGCCTCGAAGTCCGCAATCGTGTCCTTGCCGATGTAGTCGGCCCAGTTGAAGACGTTGAGGACCTTCGCTTCGGCTCGAGCGGCGTCAGCCGTCTTCTTTTCTTCCGCCTTGCCGCCACAGGCCGCCAGCGCGGCGATGGCCGCGAAGGCGAGGCACCGCGGAACCGGGCTCGTCACTGACCGCTGCGGACACGTGTCCAGGAGCGGTTCAGCTCGCGGCTGAACTGCTGTGACTCGGCGAGGTCCGGGAACAGCCGCGTGCGCGTGGCGGCATCCGGGTAGATGCCCGGGTCGTTCTTGATCGAGTCCTCGACGTACGGGAGCGAGGCGAGGTTGCCGTTCGCGAAGCGGACCTTGTTCGTGACCTTCGCGATGACCTGGGGGTCCATCAGGTAGTTCAGGAACGCGAGCGCGTTATCCGGATGCGGCGCGTCGGCCGGGATCGCGAGCATGTCGAAATAGTTGATCGCGCCCTCCTTCGGGATCACGTAGCGCACGGTGACCGGCTTCGTCGCGACCGCGCCGCGGTCGCGGGCCTGCAGCACGTCGCCGTTCCAGCCGAGCGCGAGGCAGATCTCGCCGGCGGCGAGGTCGTTGATGTACGAGGAGGAATGGAAGTACCGGACGTAGGGCCGGATCGCCATCAGCGTGTCCTCGACGACCTTGAGGTCCTCGGGCTTCTCGCTGTTCGGATCGAGTCCCTTGTAGATCGCGACCGCGCCGAAGACGTCGGTCGGGGAATCGAGCATCGTGATGCCGCACTTCGCGAGCTTCTTCGCATTCTCAGGTTCGAGCAGGGCCGACCAGCTGTCGATCGTGTCCGTGCCGAGCGCCTTCTTCACCATGTCCGGGTTGTAGCCGAGCCCGATCGTGCCCCAGAGGTAGGTGATCGAGTGCTCGTTTCCCGGGTCTTGCATCGAGTTGCGCTGCATGATGTCCGGGTCCATGTTCTTGAGGTTCGGCAGCTTCGACTTGTCGAGCTTCATGAACACGCCGGCCTTGATCTGCCGCTCGAGGAAGGTCGCGGTCGGCACGACGATGTCGTAGCCCGACTTGCCCGTGAGCAGTTTCGTCTCGAGCTGTTCGTTCGAGTCGAAGACGTCGTAAGTGACCTTGATCCCCGTCGCCTTCTCGAAATCGGCGACCGTCGTCTCGCCGACGTAGTCGGACCAGTTGAGGACGTTGACCTTCTTCTCTTCCGGCACCGGGGCCTGGGCGGCCGTCTCGGCGTCTTTCTTCCCGCCGCAGGCGGCGAGCACGGACACGGCGACCGCAACGGGCCAGAGTCGAATCGCGCGCAGCATGTCCCCCTCCCTTCTCAGCCGACGCCGATGTCTTTCGCCGTCAGGTCCAGGCAACGACCGGCCTTTTCGATGAGCTCGTCGACGTTTTCCTTCGTCATGACGAGCGGTGGCGCCATGATCATCGTGTCGCGCACCGCGCGCATGATCAGGCCGTTCTTGAAGCAGTGGTCGCGGCAGACGAGGCCGACGGCCCCGCGGTCGCGGAAAAACGTCTTGCTGCCCTTGTGCGCGACGAGCTCGATCGCCCCGAGCATGCCGAGCCCGCGCACTTCGCCGACGAGGCGATGGTCCGCGAGCTCGCGGATGCGCTTCTGGAAGTACGGCGCAATCTCGTCGCGCGCGCGCTCGACGATCTTTTCGCGGCGCATGATCGAGAGGTTCTCGATCGCGACCGCGCAGCAGACCGGGTGGCCCGACCAGGTGAATCCGTGCGCAAACTCCCCGCCCTTCTCGATCAGGACGTCGGCCACGCGGTCGGACACCATCGCGCCGCCGAGCGGCTGGTAGCCCGAGGTGATGCCCTTCGCGATCGTCATGAAGTCCGGCTCGACGCCGAAATGCTCGCAGCCGAACCACTTGCCCGTGCGGCCAAAGCCGCAGATCACTTCGTCGGAGATCAGGAGGATCCCGTACTCGCGGCAGATGCGCTGGATCTCCGGCCAGTAGGTGGACGGCGGGACGATGACGCCGCCCGCGCCCTGCACCGGCTCGCCGATGAAGGCGGCGACGCGCTCGGGACCGATTTCCTCGATCTTCTCGGCAAGGCGCCGCGCGGCGCGCAGGCCATATTCCTCCGGCGAGAGATCGACGCCGTTCTCGTACCAGTACGGCTGCTCGATGTGGACGATGTCGGGAATCGGCAGGCCGCCCTGGGCATGCATGGCCGCCATGCCGCTCAAGCTCGCCCCGCCCATCGTGCTGCCGTGGTAGGCATTGATGCGGCTGATGATGACGGAGCGCTTCGGCTGGCCCAGCAGGTCCCAGTAGCGGCGCGTCATGCGGATGATCGTGTCGTTCGCCTCGGAGCCCGACTGCGTGAAGAACACGCGGTGGAACTGCTTCGGCGTCACCTCGTCGAGGAGCTTCGCGAGCTCGATCGCCGGCGGATTCGCGCTCTTGAAGAAGCTGTTGTAGTAAGGCAGCTCCCGCATCTGCTTCGCCGCGGCGTCGGCGAGCTCATTGCGGCCGTAGCCGATGTTGACGCACCAGAGCCCGGACATGGCGTCCAGGATCTCCTGCCCTTCGGAATCGTAGAGGTGGACGCCCTCGGCGTGCGTGATGACGCGCGAGCCCTCGGCCGCGAGCGCGCGGAAGTCCGTGAACGGGATGCATGTAGTGGCGGGCATCCAGATCCTGCCAGTCGCGCGTTGCTCGTCCAGTGATCCGTGGCTTCGCGCTCATGGTGTCCCCCGCCTTCAGACGTTCAGCAACAGGTGTTCCCGTTCCCACGAGCTGATGACTCGCGAGAACGTCTCGTACTCGTTTTCCTTGACGGCACAGTATGCCGCAACGAACCGTTCGCCGAACAATTCGACGAGCGGCTTGGACCCGCGCAGCAGCGCAAGCGCGTCTGCGAGCGTCATGGGCAGTGCAAAAGGCAGGTCGTAGGCCGAACCCGTGATCGGGGCCGTCGGCTTCAGGCCCTCGATCATGCCGAGGTAACCGCAGGCGAGCGACGCCGCGATCGCGAGGTACGGGTTCGCGTCCGCGCCGCCGAGGCGATTCTCGATGCGGCGCGACTGCGCGTCCGAGAGCGGCACGCGAAGGCCGGCGGTGCGGTTGTCGAAGCCCCACTGCACGTTGATCGGCGCCGAGTCGCCGCGCCGGATGCGGCGGTAGCTGTTGACGTTCGGCGCGAACAGCGACATCGCCGGCGGCAGGTACTTCTGCAGGCCCGCGATGAAAGACTCGAACAGGGCCGAGGGCTTCTCGTCCGCGTCGCTGAAGATGTTCTCGCCGGTCTTTGCATCGACGATGCTCTGGTGGATGTGCATCGCGCTGCCCGGCTCGCCCGCCAGCGGCTTCGCCATGAAAGTCGCGTACATCTTGTGGCGATGCGCGGCCTCGCGCGCCGTGCGCTTGAAGAGGAATGCCTGGTCGGCGAGGTCGAGCGCATCGCCGTGGTTCAGGTTGATCTCCATCTGCGCTGCGCCCGCTTCGTGGATCAGCGTGTCGATGTCGAGATCCTGCGCCTCGCAGAACGCGTAGATGTCGTCGAACAGCGGATCGAACTCATTGACCGCCGCGATGCTGTACGCCTGGCGGCCGATTTCCGGGCGGCCGGAGCGGCCGACCGGGGGCTTCAGCGGATAGTCCGGGTCCGTGTTCGGTTCGACGAGGAAGAACTCGAGTTCCGGCGCGACGACCGGGCGCCAGCCCTTCGCCGTGTAGAGATCGAGCACGCGGCGCAGCACGTAGCGCGGCGCCATCGGCACCGGCCGGCCGTCGCCGTAGAAGCAGTCGTGGATCACCTGCGCCGTCGGCTCCGCCGCCCAGGGCACGACGCGCGCCGTCTTCGGGTCGCCCGTGAGTTCGATGTCGATCTCCGACGGATGGATCGAGCTGTCGTCGTCCGGGTACTCGCCCGTGACCGTCTGCAGGAAGATGGATTCGGGCAGGCGCATGCCCTCGTCTTCCGCGTACTTGTCCGCGGGCATGACCTTGCCGCGTGCGACGCCCGCCATGTCCGGGACGATCGCCTCGACCTCCGTGATGCCGTGGTCCTTCAGGAACTGCTTGATCTGGCTCATCGGGACCGCCTGCTCGCGTGTTCGCGCCCGGCCTGGCCGAAGGCCGCGAACAGCGCGCGTGAAAACGGGTTTTCCATCACCTTCCATTCCGGGTGCCACTGCACGGCGAGCGCGAAGGTCTTGGCGCCGTCGATGCGGAAGGCCTCGATCACGCCGTCCTCGGCCTTGGCCTCGGTGACGAGGCTCGGCGCGAGGCGCTCGACGCCCTGCGAGTGCAGCGAATTCACTTTCATCGTCCGGCTGCCCGCGATCTTGTGCAGCATGCCGCCCTCGACCAGCTCGATCTCGTGCGACGGGCCGTACTGCTCCTCGAGCGGCAGATTCGCATCCTCGCGGTGGTCGAGATTGCCGGGCAGCTCCTGCAGCTTCTGCGTGAGCGTGCCGCCGAGGGCGACATTGATCTCCTGGAAGCCGCGGCAGATGCCGAAGACGGGCATGCCCGCCTCGATCGCCCCGTTGATCATCGGCAGGGTCGTCGCGTCGCGCTCGGGGTCGTGGAGCGTCCCAGGGGCCGATTTCGGACCGAGGTAGCGATGCGGCTCCACGTTCGACGGGCTGCCCGTAAAGAGGATGCCGTCGAAGGATGCGAGCCACTCGCGCAGGTAGCGCTCGCCGAGCGCCGGGACGAGCACGGGCACCGCTTCGGCCGCCTGGACCACCGCGTTGATGTACTTCTCGCCGACGCAATGAAACCAGTGCGAACCCAATAGGCGGCGATCGGCAGGAATTCCGATGACGGGCTTGCGCATGTGCAACTGTTAATTATTTTGAACGGCCCCCGGTATGGGGGCTGTTCAACGAGGGCCATTGTCTCATAAAGGCGGGGTGACGCGCCCCGCAGGATCCGCGGCCGAAGAGGCGTTCTGTCAGCCCTCAAGGGGCCATTTTGGGCGGGTTATGTTGCACCGCATGAACCTTGCCCGGCGCATGGGGGGCTGGTTATCCTGCCACGCGGCCAACTCCGGCTCGCGATACAAGATCTTAAACGCCCAGGTGATGAATGGCCCTCGTCCGGGACCTGCATTCGAATGCCGAGGCTTTCCTCGCCGCGCGTCCCGCGGTGCGGGTCGTGGATCTTTTGCTCCCCGATCTCAGCGGCGTGCTGCGCGGCAAGCGGGTGGACCGGGCCGACCTGGCCGGCGTGTACGAGCGCGGCATGTTCCTGCCCGGCTCGATGTTTGCGCTCGACGTCCTCGGCGGCACGATCCAGGCGACCGGCCTCGGGTTTGACGAGGGCGATGCCGACCGGGCCTGCGTGCCCGTCCCGGATTCCCTCTACCCCGCCCCGTGGATGGGCCCGACCGTCGCCCAGCTCCAGGTGCAGATGCTCGACCACGATGGCGGGCCGTTCTATGGCGATCCGAGGCACGTCCTCGACGCCGTGCTCGATCGCTATGCCGCGCGCGGCTGGAAACCGGTCATCGCGATCGAGCTCGAGTTCTACCTCGTCGATTGCGAGCGCACGCCGGAGGGCCACGCCCAGCCGCCGCGTTCGCGCTACACGGGACGTCGCGAGTTCCGGACCCAGGTCAACTCGATGACGGAACTCGAGTCCGTCTCGGACATCCTCGGCGAGATCAGCGCGACCTGCGAAGCGCAGGGCGTGCCGACGGGCGCCGCGCTTGCCGAATGCGGGCCGAGCCAGTGGGAAGTGAACCTCCGGCACGTCCAGGATGCGCGGCAGGCCTGCGACCAGGCGATCCGGTTCAAGCGCATCGTCAAGGGCGTCGCCCACCGGAACGGCGTCGAAGCGACGTTCATGGCGAAACCCTACGCCGATGCGCCGGGCAGCGGCATGCACCTGCATGTCAGCGTCCTGGATCGCGACGGGAAGAACGTCTTCGCGTCCGACGACGAGCTCGGCAACGACACGCTGAAGCAGGCCGCGGCCGGGCTGCTCGAGACGATGGGCGATGGCATGGCGATCTTCGCGCCGAACGCGAACAGCTACCGGCGCCTGCGGCCCGAGCTCTATGTCCCGATGAACGCGACCTGGGGCTACAACAACCGCGGCGTTGCCGTGCGCGTGCCGGTCTCCGGCGCCGTCGACCGGCGCATCGAGCACCGCGTTTCCGGCGCGGACGCGAATCCCTACCTCGTCGCGGCGGCCGTGCTCGCGGGCATGCTCCACGGCATCGAGCGCAAGCTCGTGCCGCCCGCCCCGCTCGTCGGCAATGCGTACACGCAGCGCCTCACCGCGCCCCGGTTGCCGAGCGACTGG
This sequence comes from uncultured Gammaproteobacteria bacterium, assembly GCA_963747035.1. Taxonomy (GTDB): domain Bacteria; phylum Pseudomonadota; class Gammaproteobacteria; order Steroidobacterales; family Steroidobacteraceae; genus SCUD01. The sequence continues at coordinate 40,467 of CAVVDL010000011.1, read as the reverse complement.
CCGACCGCGCTTACGCGCTTCGGCGCGAGCGAGTTCACTGCGCGAATATTTCGGCGAGCGCTTCGTCACGCTCTTTGAGCAGACGCGCCGCGGCGAAATGCAGGAATTCAACTCGAGCCTCACGGCGCTCGACTTCGCCTGGTACCTGGAGCAGGTATGAGCCTTCGCCCCGCAGACAGCTGGTATGAGGCGACCGCGCGCCGCGATGCGCCGCTGCCGGCGCTCGAGGGCGACATCGACGCGGATGTCTGCGTCGTCGGCGCGGGCCTCTCCGGCTGCTCGACGGCCATGCACCTGGCGCAGCGCGGCTACAAGGTCGTCGTGCTCGAGGCGGAGCGCATCGGCTACGGCGCCTCGGGCCGCTCCGGCGGCCAGATCATCCCGGGCTGGGCCGGCGGCATGGACAAGATCGCCGCGCAGCTCGGCAAGGCCGATGCGAAGCGCATCTGGGACTTCAGCCTCGAGGGCGTCGAGCATCACGCGCGAGCTGATCGAGCGGAACCGGATCGACTGCGACCTCGCCTGGGGGCACATGCACGTCGCGCTGAAGCCGCGACAGCGCCAGGAACTCCTCGACATGCAGCGCGAGCAGGAAGGCGACTTCGGCTATCGCAAGCTCCGCTTCATGGAGCGCGCCGAGACCGAATCCTGGATCGCGAGCAAGCGCTACGTCGCCGGGCTCCACGACGCGGGCGCGGGCCACCTGCATCCGCTGCGCTACACGATCGGCGTCGGCAAGGCCGCGATCGCCGCGGGCGCGCGCGTCTTCGAGAAGAGCGAAGTCACGGGCATCCAGTACGGCCCGACGGTCACGGTGAAGACCGCGAAAGGCAGCGTGCGCGCGAAGTTCCTCGCCCTGTGTGCCAACGTCGGCCACGTGGACCTCTCCGAGCGGCTGGCGCGCAAGCTCATCGGCGTCGCCTCCTACATCGTCGCGACGAAGCCGCTCGGCGCCGAACGCGCGGCGGCGCTGCTCAAGGACAACATCGCGGTCGCCGACCTCAACTGGATCATCGACTACTACCGCCTCTCGGCCGATTACCGCCTGCTGTTCGGCGGCCGCGTCAGCTATTCGGGGCTGGATCCGCTCGGCACGGCACGCGCGACGCGGCTTCGCATGCTGAACGTCTTCCCGCAGCTTGCCGACGTGGAGGTCGACTACGCCTGGGGCGGGATGATCGACATCACGATGAGCCGCCTGCCCAATTTCGGGCGGCTCGAGCCCAACGTGTACTACCTGCAGGGCTATTCCGGGCACGGCATGGTCGCGACCACGATTGCGGGCAGGATCGCCGCCGAGGCGATCGCCGGGCAGGCCGAGCGCTTCGATATTTTTGCGCGCCTCAAGCACCACGACTTCCCGGGCGGTAAGCTCTTCCGCCGCCCGACGCTCGTCATGGCGATGACCTGGTTCCGCCTCCGGGACCTGATGCCCTGATCCGCGGACTTACTTGCGGTTGGCTGGCGCGCGCTCGGTCCGCGCACGCTTGATGAGGCTGTCCGCGAGCGCGAGCTGGTCGTTGAAGTCACCGTCGTCCGAGATGGCGACGCAGGTAGCTGCCCGTCGATGAGAATTGCGGGCACGCTCGGCAGCCGCACAGCGCGCGATAGCTTGTCCGCGCGCGGCATTTGTACCTGCAGCACGCTGAACGACCGATACGCGTTCTGGAAGTGCGGTGCGGTCGATGCCCTGCCCCGCCGACCCAGTCGGTGACCGCGGCCTCAGTAAAGTCAGCAGCTTATGGTCGTCGTGGATCGCGCCGAAGAGCGCATCGTCGAGCTCCGGCAGCGTCTTAAGCGCCATCAACGCGTAGAACGCCTGCGCCGCCGGCACCCATGCTCGTGCCCGATCGTAACCGCCACGCGCTCCGTCCTGACGTCCGCCGGCAGGCGCGCCGATCCACGCCGCAAATGGCTTCGCGAACCGATAACAGTGCGGGCATTGGTACGAGAAGAACTCCGTGACGACGATTTTTGACGGGTCTGTCGGCGGCAGTGCCGGATCCACGAGGAAGTAGTCCTTCCCTTCGACCGGCTCGGCGGCCATGGCGGACGCCAGCGGGAGTGCCAGGAGGGCGACGAGTGCGATGCGGGTTGTGATGTTCATCGGGCGTTCGACCGGCCGCTTGCGCCGCCGGTTCCCCAAAAGTCAGGACTGGTCAAAGGCCTGGCGCTCGAACCAGTTGTCGCGATAGCAGCGCCGGCCGCAGACCAGTTGCCAGGCACTCGAGGCGACATAGGCCGGCAGGAAAAGCGGACCCCAGGTCTCGTATTGCCGCACGTGGACCTGCTCGTGGTCGCGGGCGGCATCGAGCGTGGCCTGGTCGGTGCCGAGTATCACGTGGCCGAGCGTGATCGCGCGGAACGGGATGCGCAGCGCAGGCGATGCGATGAGCGAGCCGATCCCGCCGCCGGAGAATTCGGCGACACCGCGTTGTCCGCGGAGCTCGGCGCCAAAGAGGATCATCAGGAAGCCGAAGAGAAGGCCGATGAGCGTATTGGGACTCGCCCAGACGTAGGCTGCTAGGCGGTGCATCGCGTGCTCATTGCCGCTGGAAGCGCAAGTCCCACACCCGGTCCTCGACGACGCTGAACTCGTTGGGATGTCCTTCGCCGTCGCGCCTGAAGATGATCGTCCCGAGATCGCTGCTGAAGGCGTCGGACATACAGGGGCATCAGGCGATAGACCTTGTCGGGCCGCTGCGTGGCTTCGAGGACGCCATCGCGCACGCGCAGGGTAAACGTCGTCTCGGCCTCGTCGCTCGCGTAGTCGCCGGCGAGCGCCGCGAGATCGTCGGCCGTCGGATGCGCTGCAGTCACGCGCTCGAGCCGAACAGGCGCCCCGGTTCCCTCGTCGATTGCGGCATGGCCATTGCCGTCGAACTCGATCACGGTGCCGTCGCCGTCCGTGTAGCGCCGGGGCGACTGCGCGATGAGCGGCGCCTCACCCTCGAAACGGATCGTGCCCTCGACACGCTCGATGTTGAGGACATCGCCCCGCTCGACGTTCCGGTACATCCCCGCAAGCGCATCGAGGTCGGCGGCCGCAACAGGCACGGATGCCGGCACCGGCGCCGCCTTGATCGCATCCCCCAGATAGAGATCCGCCACCTGGTGCAGGGTCTGGCGCGGCGTGCTGTCGCCCGCGTTGCAGAGGACGGCGACCGAAACATGCTGGTCCGGAAAGCGCGCGAGGAAGGCCCGGTAGCTCGCCGTCGTGCCGCTGTGGCGCACTTCGCGGAGGCCCTTGTACGTTCCGATGCCGAGGCCGTACGCATAGTAGAAGGCCTCGCCGCTGCTGAGCCGCCCCGGCGTCTGCATCAACTCGACGAAAGCCGCATCGCCCACCTTCGGCGCAACGAAATTCTCGTTCCAGCGCAACAGGTCGCCGACCGTCGTCAGCAGTCCGCCATTGCCGTGGATATTCTCGAACGGCATGTCGGCGTGATAATGGCCGTCCGATTCCGCATAGGCGACGGCGCGGCCCTTCACGATGCGCGAGTAGTCGTCCCGCCACGAGGTGCGGGTCATGCCGAGCGGCTCGAAGATCCGCTTGCGCGAGAACTCGGCGAACGAGTCGCCGCTGACGCGCGAGACGAGGATCGCGGCGAGGTTGTAGCCGGAATTGCTGTACGACCAGCGCGTGCCCGGCGTGAAGTTCAGGTGTTTCTGTCGGCCCAGGATGTCGAGCACGTGCGCATGGGTGTAGACCCGCGTGCCGCGCGGCCAGCCCGCGATGTCTTCCACGTTGCCCCAGTCGCGCAGGCCGCTCGTGTGCTGCAGCATCTGCCGGATCGTGATCGGCGTGCCGTAGTCCGGCAGCTCCGGGATGTACTTGCGGACCGGATCGTCGAGCGACAGCTTGCCGTCGCGCGCAAGCAGGAGCACCGCGGCCGCCGTGAACTGCTTGGAGACCGACCCGGCCTCGAAAATCGTGTCCGGCCGGTTCGGCACGTCGTGCTCGAGATCCGCCATCCCGTAGGCCTTCTCGAGCACAGGCTTGCCGTTCACGCTGACGCCGACGGCGCAGCCTGGAGTTGACGTCGTCCAGCGCGAGAACAAGGCGTCGATGTCGGCGCCGGAATCCGGCGACGCGTCGCGTGCAAACGCTGCCGGACCGATGGCCAACCAGCATGCGAGCCCAAGCGCCGTGGTGATGGAGCGCCTAATCGCTGCGCTTCCTTTTCACACCGGACGCGAACTTGGCTGCCGCGATGCCGGGAAGAGCCAAGACTGCAAAGACGATGAGCCCGATCGGCGACAGGTTGCCGATTTCGCCATTGCGAATCGCCATGGCCACGAACTGGGCCAGGAACAACGCGAGCGCCCATCGCCACGGCCGATCGGGAAAGAAGTAGCCGAGGAGGCCGCATGTGAGGATTGCGATCGGGTAGAAGACCACCCAGTAGATTCCCGCGTCCCAGGCTTCACGCCGCCCGGCAATGATGGACGCGGCAAACCATAGCGCCATGCCCGCGGCGATTGCCATGGTGCAGGCAACGCTCGAACGCGATTCATTCACCGTGCCGGTCTCCTGCGTCGCGAGGATGGAGCCACCTTGACGCCGGTCGCATTCGAGAGTTCGTGCAGCTTCAGCGTCGTCGCCAGGTTTCGGGTCGTTGCGCGCTTGCCGGCCTTGCCCAGGAGCGCTGCACCCGCCTTGCTCTCCAGTATGCCATCCGTGCAGTACAGGTAGGCCGCGTGGCGGCCGGCCAGGAACTTCTCCCTCGGCGACACGAGCGAGGCAATCGACGAAACGCTGGCGAGGGCATCGCGATCCTGCGTGAACGCGACCAGCATGCGCGAGCGCTCCGGACCTTCGACCGCGAACGGATTCTCGGCGACGATGGCCGCAAGCTCCGTCGCCGTCTTGACGATCACGGGGACATCGACCTTCAACTTGCGCAGGATCGCCGCTGCGATATCCGCTGCGTGTTTCTTCGGTGTGCCTGCGGAAGCGCGAAACACCGCATTGCCGCTGTTGAGCAGTGTCGCGACATTCGTGTAGCCGAGCCCTTCGAGCAGCTTGCGAAACTCAGCCATCGGCACGCGCTTGGCCTTGCCGACATTCACGCCGCGCAGCAGGGTGACGAAAGCCGGCATCTAGCGCGCCGCACGACTGGCCCGTTTGCGCGAGAGTGCGAAGACCATGATGTAAACGACCGCCGAATTCGCGATCAGCAAGGCGGCATGCATGATCGTCGGGTGACGAATGACTTCGACGAGCTCGAACGGCAGGTAGATCGCCGCGCTGACCGCGGCGAGGACTTCAGCCCAGGTCCGTTCGCGAAAAAGGCCATAGGCCTCGACGAAGCGGATCGGTCGAATACGCGGCCGCCCCGAGCGCAATCAGGACGAACCTGGAGTTCTGGAGGTTCCTGGCAGCGGTCAGGAAAATATCGGGGTACTTCGCCGCCGGATTCAGGTGCGCGTGCTCCACCAGCTTGAGCGCGAAGGTGTACAGGTCCGCGGTCGGCAATGACAACAGGCCGGCCGCCGCCAGCAGCACGAACGCGCCCTTCAGCGCCTCGAAGTAAGCGGTCAGGCGGATTGCCTTTTTGACCGTTCGCGGCGCCGGCGTTGGAAGGTCAGGCGGCGGATTCATTTTGCAGCTCGTGTGGCTCGCGCCGGGCAAGACGCGCTGGAATTTCCACCCGGCCGCTTCGTAGAACTTCTCGGCTCTCGTCCCCGGTGCGGTGCTTAGCCAGATGCGATGAACTCCCTGCGCAAACAGCCATTCGACCACCGCAGCGTGCAACATTCGCCCGTAGCCCCTGCCTTCGTGTTCCGGGTGGACGAATAATGCCCAAATACTTGCGGTCTCCCTATTGCCGACTGCAAACGCGACGATTTCCTGCCGTTCTTCGACGACCCAGCCACGGCCGCTGACCTCGATCTCCCGATTGTAATGTTCTTCGCGAATGATGCCGGAGGTCATGTTCTCGCGGACGGCCAGGCGAATCCGGTGCATGGCAGGAATATCGTCACGCGTCGCCTGCCGAAGAATCCTGTCCATCACCCGCGATCCGCCATCAGCGACCCGGAGATGATGCCGCTGGTTCCGGAATACCGAAGGTCGAGCGCCGGCAGGCCAAACTGCGCCGTCTGCGTGACGATCTGCCCGAGGATCTCGCGCGCGACCGCTTCGTCCGCGACCAGCCTCGGAATGCCGCTCGTGGTCAGCCGATCGCCGTAGCCGAGTTCCACCGGATGCAGCACGACCTCTGAGAGCTGGTTGTCCTTGAAGCGGACCTCCGCGATCACGCTCTGGAACGTGAACGCATGGGCGAAGTACGACTTGTTGAGTGGCGCCGTCAGGTCGTACTCGGTCGCACTTCTTCGGGTCCTGCCACGTATCTTCCAGCAGTTTCCGATTTCGGGCGAACAGGTCGGCCGGCAGCAGTTCCTGCACGTCGCTCCAGAAGAAGTTCCCGAGCCCGTAGAAGATTGGCCGCTTGCCGCGTCCGGGCGAGTCGTAGATCTCGATCGGGCCGAGATTGTGGTTGCCCGTGACCACGAACATGTCCGCGCCCGAGTCGATGGCTTCCCGCGCGAGCTGCTTCAGGAAGTTTGCCGCGCCGAATGGCGCGTTCTCGTCGTCGCAGCCGACCGAGCACTCGTGGGAATGGATGGCGACGATCACGAAATCGGCATTCAGCTGTGCAGCGCGGATCGCACCGTAGATCTCCCGCAGGTCGTCGGGATCCATCGTGTATTCGTTCGAGTAGCGGTCAGCCTCGCGGTATGACGTGCCGAAGAGCTGCCCCTCGGCCGGGACGTCGTTGCAGTGCGCGCCGTACAACGCGCATTGGACCTTGCGCCATCGCTTCGATGGCAGACCGCGGCACCTGCGCGGTCGCCTTCACATGCAGGGCGCTCAGTCCCGGACGGCCTGGCGCGGTCGGCCCGGGCGGCAGCGACTCGCTGGTCGGCCGGAAGGTCGACGCGAACGACACCAGGGCGACGCGGCCCTTCTGGCTTTCGAAATAGGCCGGGCACGCGCCATCCGGTGCGTGTCGCCGGCCCCGGCGTAGGCAATGCCGGCGTCGTCGAGCCACTTGGCCGTCTCCCGCATTCCGTCCAGGCCCCAGTCCTGGCTGTGGTTATTCGCGCGGCCGACGATGGAGAAACCCATCGTCTTCAGGTCGCGGGCAACCGCCGGGACCGAGGCGTTGGTCCAGTCGCCATCCCAGGAGTACGGCGCGCCCTCGAACGTGCGCGGATCGAAGATCGTCGTCTCGAGGTTGCCGAAGGTCACGTCGCTGCCCCGAAGGATGTCGAGGACCGCGCTGAATCGCGGCATGGATCCCGCGTACTGCGACAGCGGACGCGAAATGATGAGGTCGCCGACCACGGCGGCCGCGAAGCCATCCGGCACGCTCGCCTGCAGCTCGCGCTCGATCGGTCGCTTCGAATCCAGCCGACTCGCATCCTTCACGACCGGATCGGCCGGACCAAAGCGAGGATCGCCGGCGTGTGCACCCGGTGCAGTCACCACGAGGGTCAGCGCCGCGGCAGCAGACCAGGCGAATGGTTTCATCGGCTAACCCAACAGTTTCGATTCGTACGGGTACGAGGAAAGTACCACGGGACCGGCGGCCGACACCCAGACTTCATCCTCGAGCTTGACGCCATCCTTTGCGCCGACTTTCCCGGCGTAACACTCGACGGCTACCACCATGTTCTCCTGGAATTCACCGTCGGGCATCTCCGTATACGGATCACCCGGCAGCGGCACATTCGGCGACTCGTCGTCGGTGCCAATGCCATGCACGATCACGCCGTACGCCTGCTCGCGATACGCAGCCGGCAACGGCGGGCAGCGCGCCACGAAATCGGAGAACGCCAGTCCTGGCTTGATCAACTCCATGCAGCCCTGAACGAAGTCATGGGCCACCTTGTAGGCTTCTTTCTGCGCCGCGCTCGCCTGCGTCGCCGCAGAGAAACGTGCGGGAAATGTCGCACACATAGCACTCGGGTCCGATCATGTCGGTATCGATGGCCACCAGGTCGCCGGGAGCGACCCGCTTGCTGCCGGCCTCGTGAAACCAGGGATTCGTCTTGTGACCCGAAACGACCAGGCGCGAGAAGCAATGCTCGCCGCCCAGCGCCAGCATGCGATGCCAGAAGATCGCCAGCAGTTCGTTCTCGGAGATGCCGGGCCTGATCGCCTGCTCCATGTCATGCAATGCGGCTTCCGCGATGGCGCAGGACTCACGCATCAGCTCGATCTCGGCCGGCAGCTTGATGATTCTCGCCGCCGACATCGTGCGATCCGCATCGGTGAGCTGGATTCCGAGCGCCTGCAGCGCCGTGAACCCGTTGTAGTCGAGGACGTCGATGGCGACTCGCGCATCGGCGAGTCCCCGTTCATGGAGCACGTCCTTGATCTGCCGCGCCCAGGCCGCCGCTTTTCCCGGCGAATCGGCATCGGTCACGCGCGCCTGCCAGAACATCGACGGCCGCACGTCCGTCCAGAATTCCCGCGCCCGAAACTCGGCGCCGCCGTACTCGAAGATGACCGGATCGCCCTCGACCGGGACGACCACGTAGTGCGCCATGTTGACGGCCGTCCACAGCGGCATCACGGAAACGCCGGTGCAATAGCGGATGTTGACGATGTCGGTCAGGACGAGAGCGCCGATCTGGCTCGCCGCCATCTCGCGTTGCACCTTGCCGAGCCGGTCGCGCCGCAAGCGGGCCAGATCAACCACGGATTCCCCCTGCGCCGATTATGATGGCGCACTGCACGGCAGCAATCCGGAGCACTCCATGCGCAGCGCCGCGATCCTGGCATTCACCGCCCTCCTCGCCTGCGGACAGGCCGCCGCCGAACCCGTGGCGCTCGTGGCGGACCGGGTCATCGACGGCGTCGGCAACACGGCCCGGACAAACACCGTCGTCGTGATCGACGGCGAGCGCATCGTCGCCGTCGGCGACCGCTCCGCCATACCGGCCGGCGCGAAAGTCATCGACCTGCCGGGCCAGACGCTGATGCCCGGCTTCATCAATTGCCACGAACATCCGCTGATGTACGGCGACGACTACCAGAACGCGCACCTGCAGGCGTCATCCGCCTACAAGGCGCTGATGGGGCTCGCGGCGCTGCAGCGCATGCTGCTGGCGGGATGGACGACCGTCCGGGTGATGGGCGACGCCGACGTCTATTACGCGAACCAGGACATCCGCAAGACGATCGACAAGGGCGTCTTCATCGGGCCGCGTATCACGGGCGCCGGCCACTACCTCTCGATCACCGGCGGCGGCGGCGACGTCAATTACTTCTCGCCCGAGCAGAAAGTGATCGCGGACGGGCTGGTCGTCGACGGCCCGGAGGAAATCCGCAAGGCCGTGCGCGAAGAGATCAAGTACGGCTCCGACTGGATCAAGCTGCTCGTCACGGGCGCCTACCAGTCCGTCGGCGACGATCCGCGAAACGTGGCGTTCAGCCCGGAAGAACTGAAAGCCGCCGTCGATGAGGCCAGCCGGCACAACGTGCCCGTCGCCGCGCATGCGCACGCGACGGAAGGCATCAAGCAGGCCGTCGCGGCCGGCGTGCGCTCCATCGAGCACGGGACCTTCATCGACGACGAAGGGATCAAGATGATGGCGGCGCGCGGCACGTTCCTCGTGCCGACCATCTACGTCGGCGACTACTACGCGGAAGGCGCCAAGCTGCGCGCCCAGGATAAAGAGGACGACTACGTCAAGAACATGCGCGGGAAATTCCTCGCCGCCGTCGGCCGCGCGCACAAGGCGGGCGTCAAGGTGGCCGTCGGCATCGATCTCGGCGGATACATGACCGACCCGACCGTGTTCGTGCGCGAGATGGCCGTGCTCGTCGAGGCCGGCTTCACGCCGATGGAGGCGATCCAGTCCGGCACGCGCGTCGGCGCGGAGCTGCTGCGCTGGGACGATCGCCTCGGGACCGTTCAGACCGGCAAGCTCGCCGACCTCGTCGCCGTCACCGGCAATCCGCTCGAGGACATGAAGGCGCTCGAGCACGTGTCCTTCGTGATGATCGGCGGCCACGTCGCGAAGACGCCGGGCGGCGGCGAAACGCTCGCGGGCCAGCTGTCGCACTAGGCGCCGGGAACCTCGATGCGCGTCTGCGTCGCGAGGTGCACCTCGCGCAGGAAGTAAGCGAGGCCCACGACGAGCGCGAGCGTCGAGCCCGTGAACAGGACGCCGACGAGCCCGCTGAGGCGCGCGTCGAGCATCGCCTCGAAGAACAGCGTCGCGACGACCACGCAGAGCAGCAACGCGGCGATCGTGCAGGACGTGATGGCGATGCTCGTGAAATGCCGCCTGCGCTCGAGGCGCTGCAACCGAATCCTGAGCGACTCCTGTCCGGGCAGCGGCGACGCTCGACCTCTCACCCAGCGCGCGGGCGCGATCGACGATCCGCGCCAGGCGGTTCGTCATCACGTTCAGAAGGCCCGCGATGCCGGTCAGGAGGAAGACAGGCGCAAGCGCGAGCTGGATCGCGTGGGCGACGTCGGTGATGTGTTCGGTGGAAGTTCCATTGATCGTCGCTAGCCTTTGCGACTGTAGCGCTTGGGCGAGTGCCGGCGCCGAGAAAGCACCATCACCAAGCGAGAATCACCTGAACGCCGGGGATTGCCGCAATTCGCACCAGAGTCGAAGACTGGCTCAACGGTACTGCATAGCGCTGATCGGGAGTTTCGGATCGCGAATGCCGGCATGTTTAAAAGCGGCTGAGCGTGATGCACCAGCCAGGATCAGTCCGCCGCCGTAATGCGACGTGCCCAATGCCCGCTTGCGTGACGTTCATCGGTGCATGCGCCGGAATCCGACGCGAGCACGTGCCCCGCGATCTTCAATGGGAACATCCAGAGGAAAGCCGCAGCCACCGCGTATGTCACCGCATATAGGACATACGCTGCCGCGCTGAAGTCTTCCGTCAAGATAAAAATGGAAAGTATGCTTTGAACAGCGCAGACACCCATCCAGAGTGCAAAGACACGAAGGGCGACAGCTACGAATTCACGAGTCATAACACTCCCTCATTGACTATCCCAGGCCCTGCGTCGGCCGCAGCTTCAGGGAATGATCCGCTTCGAGCGACTGGCGGCATGCCCATCGAACCGGATACCGAACGCCTTTGACTTCGAGCTCGGCCTTGAGCAGCAGCCCTTTCCAATCCGTGCCGGCCGGCAACGCGAAGCGCGCCTGCCGGATTTTCCCGGGCAGCGGATAGCCGGGATCCAGGCCAGCCGCCGGCGAGCAGCTTGCCGTCCTCGCGTCGTCACCTCGACGCGCAGCACGCCCGGCACGCCCGCGATGCCGTCGTTGGCGAACCCGATCACGAGGCCGTTCTCGTCGCGCGCTCTCGTAGCGCCAGATGAACGACGGCCGCACGCGGTAGCCGATGCGCCGGGCGATCGTGTCGATCATCTCGGGATACTTGTCGTAGTAGCTGAGGACGTTCGCCGCCCGCTCCGCATGCCAGTTCCAGAGCGACCAGTAGTTCGCGCCGACGTCCATCACGTGCGCGATCACGTTGTCCGTGTAAGTAATGCCTTCGTCGAGCTTGAGGCTCTCCGGCGAGCCGTCGGACATCCCCACCTCCACCACCGCCGCCACCCACGGCGGCCGGTTGGAGATGGCCTCGATCTGCTCGTTCTCGATGAAGATCGTGTCGGTCCGGAGCCAGTTGTGGCTGCGGATCGTGCGATCGACGAGCTCCGAGTTGCCGACGCGGCTCCAGTCGGGCTGCGTGTTCGTTGCGAGCGGCGTCCTTTTCCAGTGCTCGAGCTGGACGTCCAGCATCTTCGACGAAAGTGCGCTCGGCCGTTTCGCTGTCCGGAAACGGATTGTCCGTGAAGGGCCAGGTGTGCCCCTCGCCCCAGAAACCGTACATGAATGTGTCGACGTACTCGACGAGCGGGCTGCCGTCGAACTCGGCCGCGAGCAGCGCGTTGAGCTCCCGGAATGCGTCCTGGAAATACGGATGGTCGTAGCGAGGCTCAAGATATTCCGGCGGATGCGAGCCGCGCTTCCACTCTCCGCCGCGGAGCGCAACCATCGGCACCTTGTCGAGCACGAAGTCCGGCAGCGACGGCCCCTCGATGTCCGGATTGCTCATCATGACGCGGAAGCCGAGGCGCTTGCCGTATTGACGCGCCATGGCCAGCGTCGCCTTCCAGTACGGATCCGGATCGAGCCGGCCAGGCTGCTTCTGCAGCTCGCGCCAGGTCGGGCGCACGTAAAGCTTCTGTCCCAGCGGCAGCGCGGCGAACGCCTCGATCTCCTTCTCCATGTCGAGGCCGCGAAACGTGTTGCCGCCGAAGTCGCCGGTGACGTAGGTGACGAGGCCCATGCCGAAGTTCGGGACGACGTCGCGGGACGGCGTCGTCGCCATCACGACTTCGGAGCCCGGCAGGACTTCCTCCGGCGCGTACTGCGGGAACGGCCCCTGGTAGAGGCGGTCAGCAACCGGCGGCGCCGTGCGCCAGTCGTAGCGGTCCCAGTTGTGGGCGGGAACGAAGCCGAGGGCGGGCCGCGCGAGCGGCGGCGCCAAGGCCGGCGGCGCCAAGCTTGAGAGCGATCGTCGGTCCATGCTCACCCTGTCCCGTCTGGTCCTACACCGCATTGAAACCTCCAGCTTCACTACTGAATGCCGACCAGTTCGAACCTCGCGAGCGCACGGACTGGCTTCCTTGCGCAGGGATTTGGCAACGAAGTGTCCTATCAGTCAGGGCCCGAATAGTGTCGCGGGATCTAGCTGTACGTAGACGCCACGGGACCACGACGGACCCGGCCATCAAACTGAGCCGCGTTCAGCTGCTTAACGACATGATCGCTCGCAAGCGACGCCATGTGCCGATCCGCCTGTTCGATAAGTACGAAATCCCTGAGTAGCGCGACACCCATTCTTTGTAGTTGATCGGGATTTTCACGGTCTTCGACTCTCGGAGTGCCAGTGTCGCAGTCTCGTCGATGACGGTTGCGCCACTGCGGCTTTCCATAGAAGTGCCTCAATCAGCCGCTGTTCATTCGAGTCCTAGGAGTTGTCAACTTAGAGCCAGAGTTTCCCTTCGCCGACGCGCTGCCGCTTAGCCAGGCCTTTATCGCCTCACTTCCGCCGGACTGTTTAGCCTACACGCTCGACTCCCCGCTGGCGCAACCAAGTAACGCGGGCACCACTTCGCCAGTGTCCGCGAGCCGAGCAGCGGCGCCGAGGCGAATTAGCAGCAGCCTGCAGATGACATAACAGGTGATTTGCGCACCAGTTTCTCCCTGAGTGCCTAACGTCGCGTTAGCGGGCCGCGCGAGGCACAGCCGGCGCGCCGCAGGCGCGACAATTGTCCGCGCGCCTGCGGCGCGCTCGCTCAAACTCGTCACGGACCGCTCCAACGCATAGTTAGGTCGCATGCACTATTTCGCCGATCAGATCGAACCGTTGATAGGGACACGACTTTCGACTTTGATGGGAAGTCATCTTCAGCGACGAATAGTACTTCGAGGCCATAGCGCGTAACGTTCAAGCTTGCTCGCGAGGACGTTGTAGCTTCTTGCCACTTAAGGAACTGGCCGCTTGGAGTGATAATGATCGGTTGAGTGTAATCGACGCCTGATGAGTCCGCGGGCGAGCAATAGCCACGTCGCAGCGCCGCATCTGCCGAGCGTAACACGTGGCCAGCGCGATATGCATTGGTCCGTCCTGGTACTGCGTGAAGCTCCCGAAGATCTGTAGGCTGGACGAGTTCCCTGTCAGACTCACCGCGCCATTCCCACACAGCGTTCAAGTAGTCGCGCGATCAGTGAGCTTGCCCAATTGGTTTCCACATGAGAACCTAACTACAATTGAACGTCATTAATGACGCAATGTTTTACGTCATTTCAGCCAGATAATCACCTGCCTCGCCGTAAGCCCTTGTCTTGCCACGCCGGGCCGCCGCATAACATCCGTGCTATGTCATTTGCGGTCCTAATACCGCGCCAAACGGCATCCGACCATCGGAAATGACAACGCGCCCTCCACTACAGGCATCCTACGCACTCTTTTTTCCAGCCCGAGACCAAAAACCATGCCGCCGTCCAAGGGTAATGCCGCTCCGCTCAGCAACATCCAGATCGCCCAACAGGCGAAGATGAAGCCCATCGTTCCGCTCGCGGTCGAGCGGCTGGGCATCCCCGAGGCGCAGCTGCAGCCCTTCGGCCATTACAAGGCCAAGATCTCGCTCGACTACTGCAGCCAGCTCGATAGCGGCAAGAACGGCAAGCTGATCCTCGTCACTGCCATTTCCCCGACGCCCGCGGGCGAAGGCAAGACCACGATGACGGTGGGCCTGGGCGATGCGCTCAACCAGATCGGCAAGAAAGCGATCATTTGCCTGCGCGAGCCGGCGCTCGGCCCGGTGTTCGGCATGAAGGGCGGTGCGGCCGGCGGCGGTTACGCCCAGGTCGTGCCGATGGAGGACATCAACCTTCATTTCACCGGCGATTTCTCGGCGATCGGCCTCGCCAATAACCTGCTCGCCGCATTGATCGACAACCACATCTACCACGGCAATGCCGTCGGCTTCGATGTGCGGCGGGTCTCGTGGCGCCGCGCGCTCGACGTCAACGACCGCGCGCTGCGCGACGTTACGATCGGCCTCGGCGGTCCCGGCAACGGTTATCCCGCGACAGGACGGCTTCGAGATCGTCGTCGCCTCCGAGGTGATGGCGATCTTCTGCCTGGCGAACAGCCTCAAGGACCTGAAGGAGCGGCTCGGCAAGATCGTCGTCGGCTGCACGCGCGACCAGAAGCCGATCCTCGCCCGCGACATCCAGGCGCAGGGCGCGATGGCTGCGCTCCTGAAGGATGCGCTCGCGCCGAACCTGGTGCAGACGCTCGAGAACAACCCCGCCTTCATCCACGGCGGGCCATTCGGCAACATTGCGCATGGCTGCAACTCGGTGATGGCGACACGCACCGCACTGAAGCTCGCGGACTACGTGATCACGGAAGCGGGGTTCGGCGCGGATCTCGGCGCCGAGAAGTTCGTCGACATCAAGTGCCGCAAGGCCGGGCTCAAGCCGGACGCTGCCGTGATCGTCGCGACGGTCCGCGCGATCAAGTACCACGGCGGCGTCGAGGTCCCCGACCTCGGCAAGGAGAACCTGAAGGCGCTCCAGGCCGGCATCGCCAACCTGGATCGCCACATCGACAACGTGCGGGACGTCTTCGGGCTCCCCTGCCTGGTTGCGATCAACCATCGCGCCGAAGACAGCGAAGCGGAACTGAGCTGGTTGATGGAGCGCGCGACGCATCATGGCGTAAAGGTCATCGTTGCGCGTCACTACGCCGAGGGCGGCAGGGGCGCTATCGACGTCGCGAAGGAAGTCGTCGAACTCTGCGGGCACCCCAACTACTTCAAGTTCGTATACGACGAGAAAGAGACGCTCTGGGACAAGATGAAGGCGGTCGCGGTGCGCATCTACGGTGCGTCGGAAATCACGGCCGACAGCAAGGTGCGCGCCCGCATCAAGCAGCTGCAGGAATCAGGCTACGGTCACTATCCCGTCTGCGTCGCGAAGACGCAGTATTCCTTCTCGACCGACCCGAAGCTGCGCGGCGCGCCGCACGGGCCATGTCGTGAACATCCGCGAGGTCCGGCTCGCGGCTGGTGCTGAGTTCGTCGTCATGATCTGTGGCGACATCATGACGATGCCGGGCCTGCCGGCAATACCGGCCGCCAACAGCATCGACGTCACCGACGACGGAAAGATTACCGGGCTTTTTTAGGCCCGATCACGCGGTCGACCCATTCGTCGCAGATGAGGGCGGCTTCCTTCGGCTGGAAGCTGCGCGGGTCCAGGCACCAGTCGAGCCAGAGCCCATCGAGCAAGGCGCTGAGCCCGATCACGGTGAAGCGCAGGTCCGGTCGCGGGTGGCCGCGCTCCCGCGCGAGCTCGCCGAGCAACCGCCCGAGCAGGTCGCCATAGCCGCGGCCCTCTTCCTCGTACACGGCGCGCATCTCGGGCGACACGCGCAGCAGTCCCCAGAACACGACCCAGGCGGTCAGCACGTCTTGATCGAGGTTGGGGCGCGAGAACACCGCATTGAAGAAAGCGCGCAGCCGGTTGGTCGGGCTCGGGCCCGCCGCCTCGACCGCGGCCTCGAAACTCGCGGTCAGCCGCCGGCTGAAGCTGCGGTAGGCCTCGGCGACGAGCGTGTCCTTGCCGGGGAAATGGTGGTTGATGAGGCCGATCGAAACGCCGGCCTCGGTCGCGATGCGGCGCACGGACAGGCCTTCCTGGCCGTGGCGCTTCAGGCATTCGATCGCGGCTTCGATGAGCGCCTCGCGACGGTCGCTTGCGACCTGGCGCTCGTAGCGCGGCTTGCGCGCCGTCCCGGTCACTGCGGGCGCGGCGACTTGCGGTTGATGCTCCAGCCCTTCGGCGGCGCCTCGCCCTGGCGCGCCTCCGGGAACAGCGCGCGCATGCGGCGGGCGAAGCTGCGCAGGCACACCTCGCCCTCGCCCAGCGGGCCGACCGTGTAGCTCGAGGAGCCCATGCCGGCCTGGACGCGCTCGATCAGCGACTTGTCCTCGAGGTTCACGAGCCGGTTGATGCGCCAGTTGAGGTAGCGCGCCGCGCGCATCTCGCGCCGGCCATCCGGCATCGCGTAATTGATGTAGCGCAGGACCGTCTCGGTCGGCGACACCGGCACGAACTGCATGAAATCGATCTGGTCCGGATACAACTCGATGGCGACGTTCGGCCAGAGCTTGTAATAGCTCCAGAGCGGCGCAGGGCCGTCTTTCGGCGCCATGCCCCGGATGAGACTCTGGTACATCCGCTCGGACACATGCGGGGACGGATGGTCCACCAGCTCGCCGGACATCTTGTCCACCCACTCCTTCGCCTCGACCATGTAGCTCTTGCCGAAGATGCGCGTGAGGCCCGGGTGCGACACGGGGATGTGCAGTCCATCCGAATAGTTGTCGGAGACGTTCTTCCAGTTGACGGTGCGGGTCTGCATCCGCGCCGGGCCGAGCGGCTTGATGTCCTCGAGCGGGGCGCGCGCAATCTCGTCCGCGTACGGCGCGAACTGGTCCTGCACCGAGGGCAGCCCCGGTGCGAAGCGCACGAACACGAAGCCGCGCCAGATCTCCTGCTCGAGCGGCGCGAGGCCGTACTGCTTCGGATCCATGCCCGGGTAGTTCGCACGCATCGGCACGCCGACCAGGCGCCCGTCGGTCGCGTACGACCAGGCGTGGTACGGACAGGTGATCATGTGGCCGCAGTTGCCGCTCTCGCTGTCGACCAGGCGCGAGGCGCGGTGGCGGCAGACGTTGTGGAAACTGCGGACCTGCCCGTCCTTGCCGCGGACGGTCAGGATGGACTCGTTGATGACGTTCAGCGTCTGGAAGTCGCCCGCCTCCGGCACGTCGTTGACGTGGCAGACGAGGTGCCAGCACTTGCTGAAGATGGTCTTGCGCTCGAGCTCGAAGAACTCGGGATCCGAATAAATCCAGCCGGGCAGGCTAAAATCGTCCTCGGTCCGGGACTCGGGCGTCAGGGAGCGCTCAGGGTGAATACGTGCATTCATTGTTGAACGATCGTACAGTAAGCGCCTGGCGGACGTCAAGCGGAGCCCTGTGATGCGACCCACAATTCAGATGCTCGAGCCCGACCTGATCGCCTCCATTCTCGCGGAGGCGAAACGCATCATGGCCGAGATCGGCATGGACATCCGCGGGCCGAAGATGCGCCAGCGCCTGATCGACGCGGGCCTGCCGACGGATGCGAATGGCCGCGTGCTGTTCCCCACCGACGTCGTCAACCGCGCGATCGAGACGGCGCCGAAGTCCTTCACGCTCTACAACCGCGACGGCCAGCCGCACGCCGAGATCGGCGGCTGGAACGTGCACTTCATCCCGGGCTCGAGTGGCCTCAAGATCATGGACCACCGCACGGGCGAGACGCGCCTGGCGGACTCGAAGGACTTCATCGAGTACGCGCGCCTCTGCGACGGCCTGCCGCACATCCCCTACCTCGCGACGGCCTTCTCGACCAACAAGGATATCGAGCCGCAGGTGTCCGACGCCTGGCGCCTCTACATGGTGCTGACGACCACGAAGAAGCCGGTGGTCTCCGGCGCCTTCGGCGAGCACGGCGTGCCGCGCATGGCGGAGATGATGCAGCTCTTCCGCCGCGACCGCGCCGAGCTCATCGCGAAGCCGATGTCCATCTTCACGATCACGGCGACCGGCAACTTCCGCTTCGGCGAGGATTCCTGCCAGAACCTGCTCGACTGCGTCGAGGCCGGCATCCCGGTCGAGATCGTGCCGGTGACGCTCATGGGCCTCATCGCACCGGTCACGCTCGTCGGCGCGGTGGTCTTCCACTGCGTGGACGTCCTGACGGGCATCACGATGGCGCAGATCGTGAAGCCCGGCGCGCCGGTGCTGTTCGGCGGCGCACCCGCGGCCTTCCACATGCGCGCCGCCAGCGCGCCGATGGCGGCGATCGAGGCGCAGCGCCTCAATTGCGGCTATGTCGCCGTCGCGAAATCGCTCGGCCTGCCGACGCAGGCGTACATGGCGCTCTCGGACGGCAAGTTCCTCGACGCGCAGGCCGGCGCCGAGACCATGACGAGCGCGATGCTCGCCGCGCTCGCCGGCGTCAACTCGGTCTCCGGCCCCGGCATGCTCGACTTCGTGCTGACCTTCAGCCTGCCGAAGCTCGTCTTCGACAACGAGGTCTGCGGGCAATGCCTGAATTTCGTGCGCGAGACGCACGTGCTCGAGGACATCCCGGCGCGCTCGCTGGTCGAAGAGGTGCGCGCGAATGATCACCTCATCACCTCACCGCACACGCTCAAGTACTGGCCGCAGGAGCTGTACCTGACGGATCCGGTCATCGACCGCGAGAACCGCGAGACCTGGGTGAAGGGCGGCTCGATGGAACTGCAGGCGCGCGCGAACGAGCAGGTGGACAAGCGTCTCGCAGCCTACGTGCAGATCGAGACGGACGCGGCGGCCGACGCGGAGATGCGCCGCGTCATCCTCGCGGGCATGAAGTCGCAGACGGAGCTGCCGGTGCTCCCGCCGCCGCCGGATCATTCGAACGACGTGGCGGCACCCACCCGCCGCCGGGTCGGACGCAGGCCGCGCGCTGACGTCTAGTCTCTCCCTCGGATTTCAAAACAGGCGTGCACCTTCGCATCCCGCTTGAAATCGAAGGGGACTGTCCCCTTCGTGATGTCGCGGACGGAAAGGTCGGCGAGCGCAGCGCTGTCGAGCTTGAACTTGCGGAAGTTGGTCGAGAAGAGCAGCAGGCCGCCCGGCGCGAGCCGCTTCAGCGTCGCGCGGATGAGGTCCACGTGGTCGCGCTGCACGTCGAACTCGTGGTCCATGCGCTTGGAGTTCGAGAACGTCGGCGGGTCGAGGAAGATGAGGTCGTAACGCTCCTTGTCTTCCGCCGCGAGCCAGGCGAGGCAGTCTTCCTGCACGAAGCGGTGCTCGCCGTGGATCCCGTTGATCGAGAGATTCCGCTTCGCCCAGTCGAGGTAGGTCCGCGACATGTCGATGCTCGTCGTCGCCGCCGCGCCGCCCGCGGCCGCGTACACCGTCGCGACGCCCGTGTAGCAGAAGAGATTGAGAAACCGCTTGCCCTTCGATGCGGCGCGGATGCGTGATCGTGTCGCGCGGTGATCGAGGAAGAGGCCCGTGTCGAGGTAGTCCGTGAAGTTCACGAGGAACTTGAGCCCGCCCTCCTCCACCACGACGCGCTCCTGGACGTCGGCGATCGCTTCGTACTGTGACTTTCCTTTCTGCGGCCGGCGCGTGCGCCAGTAGATGGCGTCGGCCGGAAGGCCCATGACCTCCGGCAGCATGGAAATCGCCTCCTCGCGCCGCGCGCGCGCCCGGTCGCGATCGACCGTCGCGGGCGGGGCGTATTCCTGCACGTAGAGCCAGCGCCCTGCCGTCCCCGCCGGATCGGACTGGTAGAGATCGATCGCGAAGGCGTACTCGGGCATGTCGGCGTCGTACACGCGGTAGCAGGAGATCGCCTCGCGTTCCGCCCAGCCGGAGAGCTTGTCGAAATTCTTCTTCAGCCGGTTCGCGAACATCTGCGCGCCCGGCCGCGCACGCGCCGCGTCGGCGTCGATCACGGGCATCCGGCCCGGTTCGCGTGACTGGATGAATTCCGAGGGATCGATCGAGAGCCGCAGCAGCCGGCACTCGATCGGCCCGTTCATCATGCGGTGGGTGCGGCGCGCATTGATGCCGAGCTCGCGCCCGAGCGCCGGATTGCCGGTGAACACCGCGGCCTCCCAGCCGCGGTAACCGGCGCGCAGGCGCTCGCCGAGCAGCGCATACAGCGCCTGCAACTCCTCCGCTTCGCCGATGCGCTCGCCGTAGGGCGGGTTCACGGCGATGAGCCCCGTGGGGGCCTGCTCTTCCGGCAGGTTCGCGAGGTCGCAGCGCTGGAAGAAGAGGAGTTTCGCGAGCCCCGCCCGCCCGGCGTTCACCTCGGCGTCGCGGATCGCGACGGGATCGCGATCGAATCCGCGGATGCGCCCGGGCGTCAGGAGATCGGGCTGGCGGCGCGCTTCCGCAGCGGCGCGGAGCGCCTGCCAGGCGGCGGCGTCGTGCTGCTTCCAGCGCTCGAAGCCGAATCGCTCGCGGAAGAGCCCCGGCGCGATGTCGGCGGCGATCAGGGCCGCCTCGATCGGAAATGTCCCGGAGCCGCACATCGGGTCGACGAACGCGCCGCCCGCCGCCGCAATCGCGGGCCAGCCGGCGCGCACGAGAATGGCGGCGGCGAGATTCTCCTTGAGCGGCGCGGCGCCCTGCCCGCCGCGATAGCCGCGCCGGTGCAGGCTCTCGCCGGAAAGGTCGATCGCGATCGTGAGCGACCCGCGCGCGGCATGCGCATTGATGCGAAGCGTCGGCGAGTCGCGGTCCACGGACGGTCGCGCGCCGGTTTTCTCGCGGAACTGGTCCACGACCGCGTCCTTCACGCGCTGCGCGCCGAACTGCGTGTGCGTGACGCCCGGCACGCTGCCCGAGAAATCGACGGCCAGCGTCGCATCGACGTCGAGCTGCGTGCTCCAGTCGATGCCGCGCACGCCCGCGTAGAGCGAATCCGCATCCGTCACCGGGAATCGCGCGAGCTGCCACAGCACGCGGAGGCCAAGTCGCGATTCGAGGCAGGCGCGATAGGCGGCCGCGAGATCGCCCTCGCAGGCGACGCCGCCCAGCACTTCGCGCGCGCCCTCGATGCCGAGCGCCACCAGCTCCGATGCGAGCAGGTCGGCCGTGCCGGCTGCGGCCGTCACGAAGAATGGCGCGCGCATCACGATGCGCCCGGCTTCAGGAGCTCGGCGCCGCGCTGCGGCCGGTCGAGGAACCCGGTCAGGATGCGGTAGATGTCGGGATCGAACGGCTCATCGGCATAGCACCAGCGGTCGAAGACGAGCGTGTCCTCCACGCCGCGCCAGTCGCGCTCGCGGATGCCGATCGGGCCGTCGAACGGCCATTCGCGGCGCTTGAGTCCCGAAAGCGCGAGCCGGGCGCGCACCGCGTGCAGCGCCGGCGATTCCTTCCCGATACAGACGCCGCGGCAACGGCCGAGCTGGAATCCGAGGCAGGAACCCTCCGCCTTCTCGAGCCCGAGCCACTTGGCGCAGAGTTCGTACTCGCGCGCGAGTCCGTCGAGCGCCCGCTCGGCATCGCCGCGGCGGCGGAACATGCCGTAGCTCGCGCCCGGATCGTCGAGTTCGTCGAGCGGCCGCACCGTCGCGAGCGGCATGGCGGAATCCTCGCGGAGCTTGATGGCCCACAATTCCGAGGATCCGCGGAGCTTGCGGTTGAACGCCGGATTCTTCGCCTTGATGAGGCGCGCCTCCAGCACGAGCGCGCCGAACTCGCCCGCGGTCTCGATCCACTCGATGCGGCGCACGAGCTGGCGTGAGTTGCTTCTCGAGCTTCGCGCGCGGGTCCGCGAAATGGGCCGGCACGCGCGTCGCGAGGTTCTTGGCCTTGCCGATGTAGAGGAGCGCGTCATTCTCGCCGTGGAAGAGATAGACGCCGGGTCCCTCGGGCAACTCGTCGGCGAGTGACGGGTCGAGCTGCGGCGGCAGGCGCGAGGTGCCCGTGAGCTTCTTGACGATGGAGGTCAGTTCCTCCGCCGGCCAGCCCGCGCGCGCGATCCGGAGGAAATCGGCCAGCACCTTCGCGTCGCCGAGCGCGCGGTGGCGCGCGTCGCAGGCGATGCCGTGCCGGAGCATGACCGAATCCAGGTTGTGGCCGCGCTCATCGGGCGTCAGCGCGCGCGAGAGCCGCACGGTGCACAGGACCGGCGCGCGAAACCGCCGCCCGGTGCGGCGGAATTCATTGCGCAGGAAGCCGTAGTCGAAGCGCGCGTTGTGCGCGACGAAGAGCCGGCCCTCGATGCGGGACTCGATCGCATCCGCGACCGCCTCGAAGGGCGGCGCGTCGGCGACCATCGCCTCGGTGATGCCGGTGAACTGCTGGATGGCGTACGGGATGCGAACGCCCGGATTCACGAGCGTCGAATACTCCTCGACGACGACGCCGTCCTCGATGAGGACGATGCCGACCTCCATGACGCGGTCGCGCGCCGCATGCCCGCCCGTGGTCTCGAGGTCCACGCAGGCGATCCGGCCTGCGAGGGCGCCTTCAGTTGCGGCCACCGTCCAGCTTCAGGAGCGGACCGTAGAGGTCCGGCCGGCGGTCGCGGAACAGGCCCCAGGCATGGCGGTAACGGCGGATCTCGTCGAAATCGAAGCTCGCCGTCAGGATCTGCTCGCTGTGGTCGTCGGCCTGGGCGATGACCGCGCCCGTGTGGTCGGCGATGAAGGAATGCCCGTAGAAGGTGATCTCGAGCTTCTCCCCTTTCTCGGTGCCGATCCGGTTCGAGGCGACGAGCGGCATCACGTTCGCCGCGGCATGGCCCTGCATCGTGCGCTGCCAGTGGTAGCGCGAGTCGAGCGAGGGGTCCTGCGGCTCCGAGCCGATCGCCGTCGGGAAGAAAAGGATGTCGG
This sequence comes from uncultured Gammaproteobacteria bacterium, assembly GCA_963747035.1. Lineage (GTDB taxonomy): Bacteria > Pseudomonadota > Gammaproteobacteria > Steroidobacterales > Steroidobacteraceae > SCUD01. The sequence continues at coordinate 17,435 of CAVVDL010000011.1, read as the reverse complement.
CGCCCATGAGCGCCATCGCGCGCGCGGTCTCCGGGAACCACTGGTCCCAGCACACGGCGACGCCGAGCGTGCCGAAGCGCGTCGGCCACACCTTGAAGCCCGTGTCGCCCGGCGAGAAGTAGAACTTCTCGTGGTAGCCCGGGCTCTCGGGAATGTGCGACTTGCGGTAGATGCCGAGCGTCTTGCCGTCGGCGTCCACCATCACGAGCGTATTGAAGTAGGCGTTATGCGCGCGCTCGAACACCGAGAGCGGCAGCACGACCGACAGCTCCTTCGCGACTTTCGAGAGCCGCTGGATCGCCGGGTTCTCGGCGATCGGGAGCGCAAGCTCGAAATGCTTCGCGAGGTGGTCCTTGCAGAAGTACGGCGCCTCGAAGAGTTCCTGGATCAGGATGACGTTCGCGCCCTGCTTCGCCGCCTCGCGGATCAGGCGCTCGGCGTTCGCGATGTTGGCCTCGCGGTCCCAGGAACAGGCCATCTGCGTCGCGGCGACGGTCACCTTCATGACAGGTCGATCCAGGTGGTCTTGAGCTCGGTGTACTTGTCCATCGCGTGCAGCGACTTGTCGCGGCCGTTGCCCGACTGCTTGAAGCCGCCGAAGGGCACCGTGATGTCGTCGGCGTCGTAGCAGTTCACGTACACCGTGCCGGCGCGCAGGCGCTTCGCCACGCGATGCGCCGTCGTGATGTCGCGGCTCCACACCGCAGCCGTGAGCCCGTAGCTCACGTCATTCGCGATCCTGACCGCTTCCTCGACGTCCTTGAACGTGATCGTCGAGAGCACCGGCCCGAAGATCTCCTCGCGCGCGATCTTCATGCCCGGATTCACGTTCGAGAAGACCGTCGGCTCCACGAAGAAGCCGCCGCTCTCCTGCCGCACGCGATTCCCGCCGAGGCGCACATCCGCGCCTTCCTTCTTGCCGGACTCGATGAAGCCGAGCACGGTATTGAGCTGCACCTGGTCGACGATCGCGCCGAGGCGCGTCTTGGGATCGAGCGGGTCGCCGGGCGCCATCGACTTTCCGATCTCGACGATCTTCTCGAGCATCGCGTCCCGCACGGACTCGTGCACGACGAGGCGCGAGGCGGCCGAGCACATCTCGCCCTGGTTGAAGAAGATGCCGAAGGCGGCCGCGGTCGCGGCGCGCTCGATGTCCGCGACGTCGCCCATCACGACATTCGGCGCCTTGCCGCCGCACTCGAGCCAGACGCGCTTCATGTTGGAGCGGCCCGAATACTCGAGCATGCGCTTGCCGACCCGCGTCGAGCCGGTGAAGGCGACGCAGTCGACGTCCATGTGCAGCGCCAGCGCCTCGCCCGCCGTGTTGCCGAAGCCCGGCACCACGTTCAGCACGCCCTCCGGCAGCCCCGCCTCCATCGCGAGCTCCGCGACGCGAAGCGCCGTGAGCGGCGACTTCTCCGACGGCTTCAGCACCACCGAGTTGCCGGTCGCGAGTGCCGGACCCAGCTTCCAGCAAGCCATGATGAGCGGGAAATTCCAGGGCACGATCGCGCCGACGACGCCGGACGGCTCGCGCGTGATGAGCGCAAGCGACTCGTGCCCGGTCGGCGCGACCTCGTCATAGACCTTGTCGACGGCCTCCGCATACCAGGCGATGCTGTTCGCCGCCGCGGGGATGTCGATCTTCATCGAGTCCGAGATGGGCTTGCCCATGTCCATCGTCTCGGTCAGCGCGAGCTCCTCGCGGTGCTTGCGGATGAGCTCGGCGAAGCGCAGCAGCACTTTCTTGCGCGCGGCGGGCGCGCGGCGCGACCAGCCGCCCGCCTCGAACGACTTGCGCGCGCTCGCGACCGCGAGTTCGATGTCGGCGGCGTCGCAGGACGCGACCTGCGCGATCACCTGGCCATCGGCCGGGTTGATGCAGTCGAATGTCGCGCCGGAAACCGCGGGCCGGTACTTGCCGTCGATGAAGGCCTGCGTGCGCGGCGTCAGGGTCTTGGCGAGTTCCCGCCAGTCGACCGCTTTCTGTTCCCGGGTCACGGGTCTCTCCTCACAGGGTCGGTGGGCTCGAGGCGCTGATGATCTCACAGCGCTCGCGCCCGCGATTGCGGAAGCGGTGGGGCACGGCGCTTGCGAAATAGTAGGCGTCCCCGGGGCCGAGGACGCGGGTCTGGCTGCCGATCGTCACCTCGACCTTGCCCGAAACGACGACGCCGCCCTCTTCGCCGACGTGCCGCAGCATGTCCGAGCCCGTGTCGGCGCCCGGCTCGTAGGACTCGCGCAGGATCGCCATGCGCCGGCCGGGCCTGCGCGCCGCGACGAGTTGCAGCGAGACGTCCGCCTCGCCGAGCTCGACGAGCTCGTCCTTGCCGTAGAAGACCTGCGAGGTGCCCGCCGGATCCATCGTGAAGAACTCGGCGAGGCCCATGGGCAGGCCGTCGAGCACTTTCTTGAGCGAGGCGACCGAGGGGCTCACCCGCCCCTGCTCGATCAGGGAAATCATGCCGTTCGTGACCCCGGCGCGCTTGGCGAGTTCGCGCTGGGAAAGCCCGTGCATCTGCCGCACGGCCTTGAGCCGCGCCGCCACGTCATTCGCCATGGCCACCCCGGTTGTCTATGATTTTAAACACGCCCTCGCGTAATATCGCGTCTCCGTTCCCGAAGTGTCAATTATCATGAGCGCAGTCCCGAACGATCTCGATGCCTTCTGGATGCCGTTCACCGCGAACCGGCAATTCAAGGCAAATCCCCGCCTCTTTTCGCGTGCCGAGGGCCTGTACTACGGGACGCCCGACGGCCGCCAGGTGCTCGACGCCGCGTCCGGCCTCTGGTGCGTCAATGCGGGCCACGGCCGCAAGGAAATCACCGAGGCGGTCTCGAAACAGATCGCGGTGATGGACTACGCGCCGCCGTTCCAGATGGGCCACCCCATCGCATTCGAGTTCGCGAACGCGCTGGTGCAGATCACGCCCAAGGGCCTCGACCGCGTGTTCTTCACGAACTCGGGCTCCGAGTCCGTGGACACGGCGCTCAAGATCGCGATCGCCTACCACCGCGTGCGCGGCGAAGGCGCACGCACGCGCCTCATCGGCCGTGAGCGCGGCTACCACGGCGTCGGCTTCGGCGGGATTTCCGTCGGCGGCATGGTCAACAACCGCAAGTACTTCGGCGCGATGCTGCCGGGCGTGGATCACCTGCGCCACACGCACGACCCGGCGCGAAATCTTTACTCGAAGGGCCTGCCCGCGCATGGCGCGGAGCTCGCCGACGACCTCGAGCGGCTGGTCGCGCTGCACGACGCCTCGACGATCGCCTGCGTCATCGTCGAGCCGATCGCGGGCTCGACCGGCGTGCTGTTGCCGCCGAAGGGCTACCTGAAGCGCCTGCGCGAGATTTGCACCAAGTACGGCATCCTCCTCATATTCGACGAGGTGATCACCGGCTTCGGGCGCACGGGCTCGGCTTTTGCATCGCAGGAATTCGATGTCGTGCCGGACCTGATGACCTGCGCCAAGGGGCTCACGAACGGCGCCGTGCCGATGGGCGCGGTGTTCGTGCAGCGCGCGATCCACGACACCTTCATGGCGGGCCCGGCGGCGGCGGTCGAGCTCTTCCACGGCTACACCTACTCGGCGCACCCGATCGCCTGCGCGGCCGGCCTTGCGACGCTGGACATCTATCGCAACGAAGGCCTCTTCGAACGCGCCCGTGCGATCGCGCCGTACTGGTCGGATGCCGTGCATGCGCTGAAGGGCCGCAAGAACATCGTGGACCTGCGCGCCTACGGGCTCGTCGCGGGCATCGAGCTTGCGTCCCGGGACGGGGCGCCCGGCGCGCGCGCTTACGACGCGATGGTCGCGGCGTTCAATGCGGGGCTCCTGATCCGCGTGACCGGCGACACGATCGCGATGTCGCCGCCACTCACGATCGAGCGCAAGGATGTGGACCGTATCTTCGAGACGCTTGGGACGATTATCGACCGTTTGGACTGATCTCTCGGCGCCGCGTATCCTGTCTTCGGGGAACACGGCAGTCGTTGCTGTGGGGGGAATACGCATGAAGAGCCAGAACCGGGCCATCCTTCGCGTGGCCGTCGCTGCTGCCCTGTCCTGCCCGCTTGCTGCGCTCGCGCAGGACCAGGCCCCGCCTCCACCGGAAGAATCCGCCCAGGCCCCTGCCGAAGAGGTCGTCGGCCTCGAGGAAATCGTCATCACGGCGCAGAAGCGCCAGCAGTCCCTCCAGGACGTGCCGCTCTCCGTGTCCGCCTTCTCCGGCGACATGCTGAAGGACGGCCGCATGCTCGACGTCCGCGCGATCGTCGGCTTCACGCCGGGTTTCTCCGGCAACACCGAGGACGGCTTCACCGACGCGCTCTCGATGCGCGGCATCTCGACCAACGACTTCGGCATCGGCGGCGACCCCTCGGTCGCGATGTTCGTGGACGGCTTCTGGGCCGGGCGCACGGGCGGCGTCATGACCGCCATGTACGACATCGAGCGCACCGAGGTCGTGAAGGGGCCGCAGGGAACGCTGTTCGGCCGCAACTCGATCGCGGGCGCGGTCAGCGTCATCACCAAGAAGCCCGAGCCCGACTTCGCCGCGAGCGCGGAACTCACGCTGGCGGACTGGGACCATGTCGAGGCCAACGCCATGGTCAACGTCCCGCTGGGCGACCAGTGGGCGCTGCGCGTTGCCGGGTATGTCCTCGACAACCAGGGCTTCCTGAAGAACGACCAGGGCGGCGACAAGCTCGGCTTCCACCAGATCTCCGCCGGCCGCGTGTCCCTGGCGCGCGACGGCGACAGCTTCGACGCGACGCTGACGGCGGCCTACGAGGACCGCGAACAGGATCCGTCCGTCTACTGGGTCCCGGCCGCGGGCCTGCCCAAGGAGCGGGTGAACACCGACCTCGGCGACAATGGGATCGACGAATCGAACGTCTTCGACCTGCACGCGACCCTCGAGTGGGCCTTCGCGGGCGATTATTCGCTGACTTCGCTCACCGGCTACAAGCAATTCAACTTCCGTTATCTCGAGGACTACGACGGCGGCCCCGAGTACGTGAACAACTACGGCCAGGAGAACGACGTCGAATACTGGAGCCAGGAATTCCGCCTGAATTCGCCGAGCACCGGCAAGGTCACCTGGTTCGCGGGCGCCAGCCTCTACGAGGAGAAGATCGACGGCATCTTCGACTACCTCTACGACGAAGACGCGCTCTGCAGCGCGCTCAGCGTCACCGAGGCGCCGGACTTCGACCGGCCCTTGGCCCCGTCGACAGCTGCGACGACCCGGATTCGAGGCCTACTGGGGCGAGGACATCGACCCGGCGGACATCCTCCACGACAAGTCCGAGCGCAGCCGCGTGCACGTCAAGAGCCAGGGCTGGGCGGTCTACGGCGACTTCACCTGGGCGATCAGCGACCGCTTCGAATTGACGGCGGGCGGGCGCTACACCTACGACAAGAAGGAAATGTCGGACCAGGTCTTCGACAGCGGCGGCGCGCTCGGCAACAACTTCAACTACGAGTTCTTCACGAACGGTGCCGGTCAAGGACTCGGCCAATTGGGACGAATTCACGCCGCGCATCGCGCTCGCGTTCCAGGTCAACGACGACGTGAACCTCTACGCGACGGCCTCGCGCGGCTACAAGTCCGGCGGCTTCGCGACCTTCGGCTTCGACCTGCACGGCCAGGATATCAACGATGACGGGTCAGCCCCCGCAGGCACGACGCCGCTCGAGTTCGACCCCGAGAAAGTGGACAGCTACGAGATCGGCGCCAAGACGCGCCTGCTCGACAACACGATGCAGCTGAACGCCTCGCTGTACCGCTACGACTACACCGACCTGCAGCTCGTCTACTTCGACCAGGGCTCCTCGCAGGTCGCGAACGTCGGCGAGGCGACCGGCCAGGGACTCGAGGTGGACCTGCGCTGGGTGCCGAACTCGCACTGGGACGCGACGGTCGGCCTCTCGCTGCTGGACACCGAGATCACGGACGCGACCGACATCATCGCCGTCGGCGCCTGCGAGGCCTGCGACGGCAAGAGCCTGCCATCCGCGCCGGAGGTCAGCGGCTCGGCGATCGTCTCCTACAAGTGGCCGATGGCCTCGGGCCATGGCTTCTTCACGACCGAGTACATCTACCGCTCCGAGGCATTCGGCGGGCCCGACAACTTCCCGGACGCGACGGCGGACGCCTGGGACGAGTTCAGCTTCCGGCTGGGTTACCGGACCGACGATTCCTGGTACGTGTCGCTCTGGGTCGAAAACGCCTTCGATTCCGTCTACTTCGAGCGCGGCTGGGAGAACGCGGACTCCAACAACCAGTTCGGCTACGGCCTCTTCAACGAGCTCGTCTGGCCGTCGCGCCCGCGGACGATCGGCGTCACTTTCGGGACGGAGTGGTAAGCGCCTTCAGGACGAGGGCTTGGCCGCCTCGAAGATCGCGTAGCGCTTGCGGGCCGGCTCGACCGACTCCCAGGTGCCCTTGAAGCCCGCGGGAATGACCCAGGCGTCTCCCGCATTGAATTGCCAGCGCTTTCCTTCCTCGGAGGTGAGCGTCACGCGCCCCTCGAGCAGGTGGCAGAACTCGTTCTCCGAGTACTCGACCTTCCACTTGCCGACGCTGCTCGACCAGGTGCCGGCGAAGAACTGGCCCGACGGGTCGCTGAAGTAGTTTTTCACGAGGGTCTTGGGCTCGCCCTTGACCACTTTCTCGGCGGCCACGGCCGATTCCTCGCCTTTCATGCTGCGCCGAAAGTCCACGATGGCTGGTGTCGGCATGGCCTCTCTCCCGTCGTAATATTTTTGTAATTGTAATCGCTGGAATGCCCCCGCGATCGGGCGTAGGATGAATTCATGGGCAACCGACTGCAGCCCATTGTCGGGCACTGGTACTCGCACCGGGACAAAGGTGCGTTGTTCCAGATTGTTGCGCTCGATGAAACTGCGGGCACGATAGAAATCCAGGAATTCGACGGCGGCCTCGACGAGCTCGATCTCGACGAATGGCGCACGCTCCTGGTGGAGACGGCCGCGCAGCCCGAAGACTGGGGCGGCCCGCTCGACGATGTCGAGCCCGATGAATTCGGTTACACGGACCTGACCGACGAGTTCAAGGCGTCTTCGCCCGAGGAGGCGATCACGACCTGGGAGCAGATCGTCGAAGACGACGACTTCGACGAGCCGATCCACTGACGGGAGATACCCTTGGCAAGCAATGAATCACTGGTCGCCCGGCGCCAGGCTGCGGTTGCGCGCGGCGTCTCGATGGTCCACCCGGTTTTCATCGAGCGCGCCGAGAATGCGCTGCTCTGGGACTGCGAGGGCCGTCGCTACATCGATTTCGCGGGCGGCATCGCCGTGCTCAACACGGGCCATCGCCACCGCCGCGTGCTCGAGGCCGTGCGGGCCCAGCTCGACAAGGTCACCCACACCTGCTTCCAGATCACGCCCTACGAGCCCTACGTCGCGCTCTGCGAGAAGCTGAACGCGCTCGCGCCCGGCAAGGGCCCGAACAAGACCGTGCTGATGTCGACCGGCGCCGAAGCCGTCGAGAATGCGGTCAAGATCGCGCGCGCGGCGACGGGGCGCGCGGCCGTCATCGCCTTCTCCGGCGGCTTCCACGGGCGCACGATCATGGCGCTCGCGCTGACCGGCAAGGTCGATCCCTACAAGTCGGGCTTCGGTCCCTACCCGGCCGAGGTCTATCACGCGCCATTCCCGAACCCGCTGCACGGCGTGTCGACGGACGATGCCTTCGACGCGCTCGCGATGATCTTCAAGTGCGACGTCGCGGCCGATCGCGTCGCCGCGATCATCGTCGAGCCCGTGCAGGGCGAAGGCGGCTTCTACATCGCGCCGAAGGACTTCATGGTTCGCCTGCGCGAGCTCTGCGACCGCCACGGGATCATCCTGATCGCGGACGAGATCCAGAGCGGCGCGGGCCGCACGGGCGCCATGTTCGCGATGGAGCACTACGGCGTCCCGGCGGACCTCTACACGCTCGCGAAATCGATCGCGGGCGGATTCCCGCTCTCGGCCGTGGTCGGACGCGCCGACGTCATGGACGCCTGCGGCCCCGGCGGCCTCGGCGGAACCTATGCCGGCAACCCGGTCGCCTGCGCGGCGGCGCTTGCCGTGCTCCAGGTGTTCGAGGAAGAGAGGATCTTCGAGCGCGCGGAGCGGCTCGGGGAACGCATCGGCAAGGCGCTGGATGCGCTCTCTGCGCGCCACAACGAGATCGTGGACGTGCGCCGGCTCGGCGCGATGATCGCCTTCGAGCTCGGCGAAGGCGGAGACGCGCATCGCCCGGCCGCGGAACTGACGAAAAAGCTGACGGTGCGGGCCCGCGAGCTCGGGCTGATCCTGCTGTCCTGCGGAATCTACAGCAACGTCATCCGCATCCTCGTGCCGATCACGGCCGAGGACGCGATCGTGGACGAAGGCCTCGGGATTCTCGCGAAGGCGGCGTCGGAGCTGCTCTCCGACGCCAACGCGACCGTGCCGCGCCTGCGTCCTGCACGCTAGCGCCAGATTTCGATGTTCCTGATTCGCAGTGCCTGCCGCAGCCTGTGCGCTGCGCTGCTGACGGTCGTCGCTGCCTGCGACGGATCCACTCCGCCTGCCGCCGACCGGGTCTTTCTCAACGCGAAAATCTACACCGTCGACGCCCGCCGCAGCTGGGCCGAGGCGGTCGCCGTCGACGAGGGGCGGATCGTCGCGGTCGGAAAGGACAGCGATGATCCGCCCTGGATCGGAAAGGACACGGTGGTCACCGACCTCGCGGGGCACATGGTGCTGCCCGGCTTTCAGGATTCGCACATTCATCTCCTGATCGGCGTCGCGACCCCTGAGGACTGCGACCTGATGCGGCTCGACGCGCACGAGGCGGTCGACGCACGGCTTCACGACTGCGTGAAGCTCGAGGGCTACGGCACGGAGCACTGGATCATCGGCGGCGGCTGGCAGGAATGGCTCTGGCCCGACGCCAATCCGAAGAAATCGGAGCTGGATGCCCTGTTCCCGGACCGGCCGGTTTACCTCGAGTCGAGCTTCGGCCATGCGGCGTGGGTCAACAGCCGCGCGCTCGCGATCGCCGGCATCACCCGTGCGACTCGCGATCCCGCCAACGGCGTCATCGAGCGCGATTCCGCCGGCGATCCGAGCGGCACGCTGCGCGACTCCGCCATGCTGCTCGTCAAGGAAAGCCTGCCGGCGATATCGCCGGAGCAGCAGCGCAAATCGGTGCTGGCCGCGATCAGGCTCGCGCACGAGAACGGCATCACGGCCGTCATCGAGCCGGGGCTCGACGCCGAACTGATCGCGCCCGTCGTCGCGCTCGCCGATTCGGGGCAGCTGGACCTGCGCGTGCGCGCGTCGCTGTCGCCGCTCAACTGGCAGCCCGGCGCTTTCGACGACCGCGTCTTTGCGCTCCTCGAGTCGCGGCAGCAGTGGCGGCGGCCGGACCTCGACGTCGACTCGGTCAAGATCTACATGGACGGCGTCGTCGAGTTCGGGACTGGCGCGCTGCTCGAGCCCTACGCAAAGCGAGAATTCGGGCTGGGCACGCGCTTCTACACGCAGGAGCAGGTCAACCGCTACTTCACGCGCTTCGACGCGATGGGACTGCAGATCCACGTGCACGCGGTCGGGGACGCGGGCATTCGCATGGCGCTCGACGGCTTCGAGGCCATGCGCAAGGCCAACGGCATGAGCAACAACCGCCACCAGATCGTGCACCTGCAGTTGATCAACGCGGCCGACATCCCCCGCTTTGCGAGTCTCGGCATTGCCGCCACGTTCCAGCCGCTCTGGGCCTACCCGGACCCGTCCGCGCTCGAACTCGACGTGCCGATGATCGGCGAGAAGCGCACCTACGAGATGTACCCGATCGGCAGCGTCGCCCGCGCCGGCGGTCGCATCGTCGGCGGCAGCGACTACTACGTGACCGACCTGAACCCCTTGCTCGCGATCGAGACCGGCGTGACGCGGCAGGATCCGCACAGCAATGAAGGGCCGGTGCTCGGCGCCGGCGAGCGGGTCAACCTCGACACGATGATCGCCGCCTACACGATCCAGGGCGCCTGGCAGTTGAACCGCGAGTCTGACCTCGGCTCGATCGAGGTCGGCAAGCGCGCGGACCTCGTCGTGCTCGACCGCAACCTGTTCGAGATTCCCGCGGCCGCGATCAGCGACGCAAAGGTGCTGATGACCGTGTTCGACGGGCGCACGGTCTTCGACGCCGCGCCCCGAATCCCCGCCACCGGCCCGCTGAACGGGCCGGCGGCGTATGCGTCAGGCCGCCTTCTTGGCGGCGATGTAGTCGTTGACGAGGCTCTCGAGCACCGGGAGCGGCACGGCGCCGTTCTTCAGCACGACGTCGTGGAAGTCGCGGATGTCGAACTTCGCGCCGAGTTCCGACTTCGCCTTCGCGCGCAGCTCGAGGATCTTCAGCATGCCGATCTTGTACGACAGCGCCTGGCCCGGGTTGTCGATGTAGCGCTCGGTTTCCTTCGTCGCGTCCTCGAGCGTCATCGGGTTGTTCGCCATCATGTAGTCGATCATCTGCTGGCGCGTCCAGTGCTTGGCGTGCGCACCGGTGTCGACGACCAGGCGGCAGGCGCGCAGCATCTCGTTCTGCAGGCGGCCGAAGTCCTGCATCGGGTCGGTGAAGCGGCCCTGCTCCTTCTCGAGGCGCTCGGCGTAGAGGCCCCAGCCCTCGACGTAGGCGCCGAAGAACGCGAACTTCTGGAAGGTCGGCACGCCCTCGAGCTCCTGCTGGATCGCGATCTGGAAGTGATGGCCCGGCGCGCCCTCGTGGTAGGCGACCGTCTCCATCTCGTGCTTCTGCCGCGTCGTCATGTCGTGCAGGTTCACGTAGTAGATGCCCGGGCGGCTGCCGTCCGGCGTCGGCTGGTTGTAGAAGGCGATCGGCGCCGTCGCCTCGCGCCATTCCTCGACCGCGCGCACTTCGAGCGGCGCCTTCGGCAGCAGGTTGAAGTACGTCTTGACGTCGGAGTAGACCGCGTCGATGTAGGCCTTCGACTGGTCGAGGTACGCCTGCTTGCCTTCCGGCGTGTTCGGGAAGAAGTTCTTCGGGTCCGTGCGCAGGTGCTTGAAGAACGCCGGCAGGTCGCCCTGGAAGCCGACCTTCTTCATGATCCCGTCCATCTCGCCCTTGATGCGCGCGACCTCGTCGAGGCCGACCTGGTGGATCTGGTCGGCCGTCATGTCGGTCGTGGTCCAGAACTTGATCTGCGCCTTGTAGTACGCGTCGCCGTCCGGAAGCTTCCACACGCCGTTCGCGCCCTGCGACTTCGGCCGCAGCGCCTCGATCGCCGCGATCGTCTCCTTGACGCCCGCCTGGAACGGGCCCTTGAGCGCCGCGGTCGCCTCGTCGATCAGCCGCTTCTTCGTGGCGTCGTCGGTCTTGAGCTTGTCCACCTTGCCGCGGAAGTCCTCGAGGATCGCGGAATCCTTGCCGCTGCCGTCGAACGGCGCGCCGGTGATGATGTTCCGGCTGTCGCCGATCACCGGGTCGAAGGAGAAGGACGTCGGCACGATGCCGCGGCGCGCGGCCTCGTTCATGACGACGATGCCCTGCTCGAGCGCCTTCTGCACGCCGTTCAGGCGCGAGACGTAGGCCTCGGCGTCCTCGACGCTGTCCACGCTGTGGACGTTCTGCAGGAAAGTCGCGGCCTGGCTGACCGGGTTCGACTGCGTCTGGAAGGCGTAGCCGTGGAAGCGCCAGGGGAAGGTGTCGATCGACGCCTGGGTCTGCAGCTCGAAGATCCGGTAGCTGATCTTCATCGGGTCGGAGAGCTTGTCGACCTTGAACTCCGAGTGCAGCCGCGCGAGGTCCTGCTTGTTGAGCCCGTCCTGGCGCTGCGCCTCCTCATCCGAGAAGTCGTTCCACTTGCCGTAGTCCGGTCCCTTCATGCCGAGGTAGGCCTGGAACAGCGGGCTGTCCTTGACGCTGCGCTGGAACACTTCCTCGAAGAACGCGGCGAGGCGCGCATCCTCGGTCGCGGCTTGCGCGGCGGCAGCAGCCTGCTGCGCGCCGGCAGCGCCCGCGGCGAGACCCATGATCACGAGGCCGCAGGTCGCGGCCAGTCGGCGAAGGAACGCGGTCATTCGAATCTCCTCGTGGAATCTGGCGCCCACGCTAGTGGCTGGCGCCGGCCGGCGCAGCTCCGTCTGTCGCGGCATTGGTGCTTCTCGTCTCAAAGCGGATGAGCAACTGGTGGCTAGGGAGCCTATCGCGTCGAAGCGCGCGAAATAACGGCTCACCTGCTGCTGCGCGCAGAAGTGCGGCCCGGGCCCGTGGCCGGCCTTTGCACCAGCGCGCCGGCGCGCACTCCGCTAGTTGTACGGAATCAGCCGTCGCTCGTACATGTCCTTCAAGTTGAGGTAGCGATACGTAACCTCACCGTAGGGATTCTTGTTCGCAATGACCTTGTACTTGGGCTTGAGCTTGTCGTTTAGCTGCAGGAGCAGCTTGACCTTGAACAGCGCCGTATCGTAGTGGCCGCGATCGTGGAAGTAGAGTGCCGCTTCGGCCAGCACGCGCAGGGCGAGCCACTCGACCGGCTTCAGTGCCGGCTTCGCCGCGTTGACCGCCGCCAGCGCCTTCTTCAGCTTGTATCTCTGCAGTGCAATCATCGAGCCCATGATGGGCAGCGGAATTCTCGTCAAAGAGATAGCCATTCGGGAACTGAATGCGCAGGCCCTCGATGAAATAGGAGCCCTTGCCACCCGCACCGCGCGGCGGGTTGATTACGCCGTGGGTCGTCTCGGCCACGTTGCCGAGGAACAACGCGGCCACGCCGCTCTCAACAGCCTTTTCGAGCTGGTCGGAAGCCAGGGTATTTCGGTACACGACGATATCCTGGTCGGTCGGGTCGCAGGGAGGCGGCGGGTCATCCGGATCGCAGGAGTGGGGGTTCGATCCGTACCGTACTTGTTCGTGCCCGTGATCTGGACGATACCGGTCGGAACCTGCACGTCCGTCACGGTGCGTCTCACGGTGATCACGCCATCGCTCGAGCAGAGGTATGGTGCAATGACCAAGGGCCCATCATCTTCTTCCGGTACCAGATCCAGGATCACCGGGTCCGGGATTACGCCGACTCCCAGGTTTTCTGCACAGAGCCCCGGACCGACGTTTAGCGTCCACGAGCGCACTTCGACGAACTTGTTGTCGGTTAGCGTTCCCGCCGGGTACGTGATGAACGGGCCGCCTTCGCCGAGCGGGCATCCGGGGCCGGGGACGCTAGACGCGCAAGTGCCGGCGGGGATGGGCGCCAGCACGTCGCCAAACTCGACGACATAGGAACCGATGTTGCCCAGCTGTCCCTCGTCGTTCCAACCGAAGATGCCGTTCAGGCTGGCACCCAGGTGCTCCTCGTTGCTGGGTCCGGTGTTGTCGTTGGGCTCGTTTGCCTGCCAGTTCGTATAGTTCGAGCCCGTGTCGTTGCTCGGGTCGATCAGCTCGCCGTTGAGCCATTGCCAGCCGCCGATCGGGCTCGTTCCGAGCCTGCTGCCTGGAAGCCGCCGATCCATGCTTCCTTGCCCGCGGCGTCGTCCGTGGCCTGAATCAGGCAATGGACGAATTCGTCCTCCGCAAAGGAGTTGATCGTTGCAAGCTGCCCGAGAACCCCGTCATGTTCCAGCGCCGCGGCGGCCGTCTTGGCCGCATCCCAGGAGATGCTGCTGGGACGACGACCTGGACCTGGTAGAAGCGGCCGTCGAACGCGCCCGTGTAGCCGTTGTGAGTCGGCTGGCCCTCGCCGCAAACCGCCGGCGCTGAACTCGCCAGCGGCGAAAACGCGGCGAGCACGATTGCCGCCAGGAAGTAATAGCCATGCTTGATTGACATCATTCGTTCACCCATCCTGAGATCCGCGACAGGAAACGCGACGGTGCCTGGTCAGCACGTCGCATCTGCCTGTGCGTGATTGTCGGTTCTCCCCTTCCTTGCCTGATTCTACGCGGGCCGGATCTTGAGTCTGACTTTCTGAGCGACCCGGATGCATCGCGTGCGCCCCCGCGCCTCGCGATGCGATCTGATTACAGGATGCACCCCTGCTGTTACAAGCGCAATGCAGGGCGACGGGGACGACCTGCGTTATGTCGCCGTGCGCGACCCGGAGTCAGCCATGCTGGCTCACGCGGTACCGGGCTGCCTTGGCCGGTTGGCCCATCGCCTGGTAGAGCTTCGCGAGCCAGCGGCTGGAATTCACCACATACACGTGCGCGGCTCCTTTTTCTTCATGAAGAACGCCGTAACTTGCAAGCAGCAACTTCTCCGCCTCATCGTACCTGCCTAGCCCGGCCAGGGCCGCACCTTCCACCGCCTCGGCGCTGGCCGTGCGCCAGTGTCCGGGAGCCAGCGCCTTGATCCAGATAGCCTTGGCGTCCTTGGCCAGCGCGAGCGCCTCCTCGTAGCGCCCAGTGTCGATCAGCAGGCTGGCCAACAGTGTCATGCTGGTGGCGACATCCGAATGTTCCGGCCCCAGCAGCTTCCGTCTCATTTCAACGGCTTGGCGCACCAATGGCTCGGCCGACGCAAGATCGCCGTCCTCGATCAGCCACATGGCCAGCGAGTTCATTCCCTGGGCCACTAATGGGTGCTCCTTGCCCAGCGTGCGCCGGTACATCTCGAGCGAGTCCCGCGACATCCTGGCGGCCTTCTTCAGGTCGCCCTTGTCGTGGGCCAGGTACGCAAGGTTGTTGAGTGCCAATGCAACGTCCGGATGGTCTTCGCCGAGGAGCTTGCGCTGCATGGTGATTGCGTCGAGGTAGAGGGCCTCGGCCGCCTCGTACTTGCCCTGCTGCTGCAGAACGAACGCCACGTTGTTCAGCCCGATGGCGATGAAGGGGTGGGTGTCGCCGACCAGGACGCGCTGCATCTCGAGCGCTTCCCGGTACAGCTGCTCGGCTTCCTTGTACTGGCCCATCTCGCCGAGCACCCAGCCGAGATTGTTAAGCGCATCCGCGAGTCGCGGATGCGGCCCGTCGTGCAGATTGCGCTGCATCGCGACGGCCTCGCGCATCAAGGACACCGCCTCTTCGAACTTGCCCTGGTCGAAGAGGTTGAGCGCCAGCCCCTCCGTACTCTGCGCGACCTCCGGGCTCTGCGCGCCGGCCAGCTTGCGCCGCACCGCAAGCGCCTCTCGAAACAACGGTTCGGCCTCGGCGAACTCGCCCATCCGCTCGAGCAGGTCGGCGAGCTCATAGACGCTGCGTGCCGTATCGGCGTGCTCGTCGCCGAGCATCTCCCGCCGCAGTGCCAGGGCTTCGCGATACATCGGCAGTGCGCGGCCGTACTCGGCCTTGAGCTTCAGAACCTCGCCGAGCCGGTCCAGGGACCGGGCAACCTCGAGATGGTTGTCGCCGAAGAGCGACTTGCGCTTCTCGAGCGCGCTTTCGAGCAGCGAAACCGCCTGGTCATAGAGGCCGAGGCTCGTATAGACCGTGCCCATCGTCTCCATGAGAGTCGCCTGGATCCGGGGTTGCGCCGCCAGCTCCTTCTGGATCCGCTCGGCACCGCGGTCCATGATCTCGCGGGCCGTGATCGTGTTGCCGCGCGCCTCGCTCGGGTCCGACACCTCGAACAGCCGCAGCATGAAGTTCGTGGTCTGGTTGGCGGTCTCGGCTTCGACCTTGGCGAGCCGCTGTTGCTGGTTGGCGATGAAGGCGAACGCGACTGCGACCACGCCCAGAATCGCCACCGTCGCGACCACACCCGCCTTGAGCCTCTGCAGGCGCCGAGCGCGCGCCATTGACGCCTGGATGTACTGCGCCTCGTCCTGGTGCAGCTCGATGCCGTACTCGAGCAGCGTTTCCGCTTCGATCAACGGCTTGCCGGCAGGCAGCAGGAGGTCATGCGGCCGTTTCTCGGCATCCCAGCGCTGCGCGGCGGCCGCGATGCGGGCTCGGATACGCAGGCTCTCGCGGTTCTGCGCGACCCAGTCCGTGACCCGGGGCCAATGCCAGAGCAGGGCCTCGTGCGCCACCGTCACCACGGCGCTGCCGTCATCGGCGAGCTCGGTCACGAACAGGCGGTTGTCGACGAAGGCGTCGACCAACAAGCGACTCTTGCCGCCCGACAGGTCGGACCAGGGCGCACGCTTGCGACCGATCGCCGCCTGTGCGTCGTGCCCGATGCTCACCAGCTCGTTCAGCACCCTCGGAAGCTCGGCCTCGACGTCGTCCGGCAGCTGCTTGAACACGGTCTCTGCGCGCTTGGCGAGCGAGCCTTCGACTCCGCCCAGCTCGCGGTACGCGGCGAGCGTGAGCAGACCGTGCTCGGTGCGGCGCTGGTAGAGCTCCTCGAGCGTGAACTGCAGCAGCGGCAGGATTTCCCGATGCCCGGCCGCCGCGTCGCGCAGCATGTCGTCGAGTCGCTCGATGGTGGCCGGATCCTCCTCGAAGTGCAGGCCGGCGGCGTTTGCCGGCAGGCGGATCATCTGGCCGATCTCGCTCGCGGTCGGCGGCATCAGGTCGTACTGCCCCGCGCCCTCCTTGAGCGCGCCGAGCTTCGGGTAACTGACAAGCCGAGGATAGAAGTCGCTGCGCAGCGTGCAGATGACCCAGACACGCCCGCAGCGCGCGAGGGCATCGATCAAGTCGATGAACGTCTGCCGATGCGTGGAGGAAGTCTCTTCCTGCGTGTACGCCTCTTCCTGCGTGTACATCTCCTCCATCTGGTCGATGACCAGCGCGAGCCGGGCGTTCGGCTTGCCGTCCTGCTGCTCCTCGCGCTGCAGGGCGTTGCGAATCAGCGAGGTTGCGGCCTGCGGCGATTCCCGCAGAATCTGCGCGAGCTCCTCCGGCCCCTTGCCGTCGGCGTCGAGCGAAGGCAGCGCATGCTCGCGCAACAGCGCCTTGGCAAGCCCCGCGAACAGGTCGCCGCGCACGTCCGTCGGCCGGTACACCGCGCGCCGCCACAGCCCGACGCCTTCGATGACGCCCGGCTTGGTCAGCATCGGCAGCACGCCGGCGCGGACGACCGAGGACTTGCCGCCGCCGCTCATGCCGAGGATCAGCACGAAGGAGCGACCCTCCGCGGCCTGCTCACGCAGCGCCTGCAGGACGTCGGAGACGGCGCGTGTCCTGCCGAAGAACACCGGCGCGTGTTCGAACTCGAAGGCCTCCAGGCCGCGGAACGGCGAGCCCTTCTTCCAGACCGCGCGCGCCTCCGAGGTGGCGGCGACGCTGCGCGGCAGCTCACGCTCGATCAGCCGGCGCAGGTGGTTCTCCACCAGGATCTCGAAGTCGCTCGGCGACACGAAGGGGTGGAAGGCCGCGATCAGGGTCCCCTCGGCCTTGTCGTGGAACCACCTGTCCACGAACAGGTCGAGCTTCTTCTTCTGCGCAAGCCGCTCCATCAGGTCCTTCTCGTCGTCCAGCCGGACCGACGGCGGTGCGGTCTTGCGGTAGACGAGCAGGTCGGGCTTGCCGTTC
>CAVVDL010000010.1:0-66702 GCA_963747035.1 uncultured Gammaproteobacteria bacterium | reverse complement strand
CATTGTCGATCCCTGCTGGATCTGGCCCGACGTGGACCTAGCGCTCGGCGCGACACTGCGCGCATCCGTCGGGCAGCTGCCGTTCAATTTCCAGATCGGCAAGGATGCCGACGCGATCCGTCGCGGCGACGCTCGCACCGGTTACGGCGAACTCGAGGTGCGCACCGGCGATTGCAGCGGAGAGCCGGTCGCGGTGATTCCGCTCGAATCCGCCGCGAAGAACCCGGCGCTCTCGACCCTGGGCCCGGTCGTGATTCCGCCGCAGCCGCGGGGCGGCCGGATGTGCCTGCGATTCGCGCGGCCCGCGATCGATCCGGTGTGGGCGATCCAGTGGGTCGAACTCGAGGTTGACGACCATGGCTGACCTCATCCTGAAGTCGCCGCTCGCCGGCTGGGCGGGCCCGCTCGATGAGATGGAAGACGAAGTGTTCGCGAGCCGGATGCTGGGCGACGGGGTTGCCATCGATCCCACGGAGGGTGTCTTGCGCGCGCCCTGTGACGGCGAAATCGGCGCACTGCCGCCCACCGGGCATGCCGTGACGATCCGCGCCGCCATCGGCGCCGAAATCCTGTTGCACGTCGGCGTCGATACGGTTGCGCTGAAGGGCGAAGGATTCGAGGCGCTGGTCCGGACGGGCGACCGGGTGAGCGTCGGCGACGCCTTGATCCGCTTCGACCTTGACCGGGTCGCACGGGCGGCGCGCAGCCTCGTGACACCGGTGATCGTGACGGAGCCCGGGAAATTCCACATCGCGGATCGCCGCGCGCCGGGACTGCTGCGCGCCGGCGATGTCCTGATGACCGTGATGGCCTCGCAGTCCCCGTTATCGACAAGCGCCGCGGCGTCCGCCGGCACGGAGACGCGGGCAACGCTGACGATCGCGCTGCCGCACGGTTTGCATGCACGGCCCGCAGCGATCCTCGCGCAGGGCCTGAAGAGCCTGCGCGCCGAGGTCTCGCTGTCCTTGCGCGGGAAAACTGCCAACGCGCGAAGCGCCGTTGCCCTGCTCACGCTCGGCGCGCGGCGCGGCGACGTTCTCGAACTCTCGGCACACGGCGCCGACGCTGCAATCGTGCCGGGTGCGCTCGAGCAGGCGCTCGCACGCGCTGCCGCGCATACGGGCGCTGGCCCGGCCGTAGGCCCTCGCGGCTCGAATGCGCCGCGGCGGTCAACGTCCCGTCCGGTCGTCGCCTCCGAGGGACTCGCGCTCGGCCCCGCCGTGCGGATTGCGCGCGGCGAGCCCGTGGTTCCCGAACAGGGTGCGGGTGCGACGGTGGAAATGGAGCGATTCGACGCTGCGCGCATGCGCCTCGCGGCGAAGCTCCTCCGGCTTGCGCCCGCGGACGGCGGCGCAGGTGCAGGAATCGTCGGGGCACACCTCGAGTTCCTGGAGGACCCCGAGCTGCTGGCCGCTGCCTATCGCCACGTCGCCCAGGGCAAGGGCGCCGGCTACGCATGGCGCGCGGCGATCAGTGAAGCCGTGGGCGTCCTTGGGTCGCTCGATGACGGACATCTCGCGGCACGGGCCGACGACCTGCGCGACCTCGAACTGCAACTGCTCGAAACCCTCGCGGGATCCGCCGAACCCGCACCGGTCGTGCTCCCCGCGGGCGCGATCCTCGTCGCCCGTGACCTGCTGCCCTCCCAGTTCCTCGCGCTCGACGCCGCCCGCATCGCAGGAATCTGCACGGTGAGCCGTGCTGCGACTTCGCATGTCGCAATCCTGGCCGGCGCGAGCGGCATCCCGATGCTCGCCGGCGTCGATGCGCAGCTGCTCTCGTTGCCCGACGGGACGCAGCTGCTGGTCGACGCCGAACAAGGCCGCGTGGCGGTCGCGCCCGGCGCGCCGGAAGTCGCGGAAGTGGAGTCGCGCATCGCGGCGCGCAGTCGCAGCCGCGCGCGCCTGCGGACGGCCGCCGCGCTCGACTGCCGCACGGCAGACGGCGAGCGCATCGAGGTCTTCGCGAATGTCGGATCGACCGCCGAGGCGGCGGCAGCGGTCGCCTCGGGGGCCGAAGGCTGCGGCCTGCTGCGCACCGAATTCCTGTTCCTGGACCGGCTCGAGCCGCCGGAGATATCCGATCAGTTGGCGCAATACCAGGCGGTGGTCGACACGTTCTCCGGCCGGCCCGTCGTCGTGCGCACGCTTGATGCCGGCAGCGACAAGCCGATTCCATTCCTCGCCATGCCCGCCCAGGACAACCCCGCGCTCGGCCTGCGCGGCATCCGCGCGAGCCTGTGGCGTCCGGAGCACCTGCGCGCGCAGATCACGGCGATCCTGTCGGTGCGGCCCGCGAACCGCTGCCGCATCCTGTTGCCGATGGTCAACGAACCCGCGGAAATCGAGGCGGTGCGTGCGATGATCCGCGAGATCGCACCCGGATTGCACGGGAATGCAGACATTCCCGTCGGCATCATGGTCGAGACTCCGGCCGCTGCCATCACTGCGGCCCGCCTCGCGGCGCACGCCGATTTCTTCTCGATCGGCACCAATGACCTCACGCAGTACGCTTTTGCGATTGACCGCACGCACCCGCTGCTCGCCGACAGCCTCGACGCGATGCATCCCGTCGTGCTCCACCTGATCGAGCTTGTAGCTTCGGCAGCCCGCGGGGCCGGACGCGGCGTCGCCGTCTGCGGCGGGCTCGCATCTGAATCGTTCGCCGCCCCGCTCCTCGTCGGGCTCGGTGTCGGCGAACTCTCCGCGGTTCCTGGCGCGATCCCGGCGATCAAGGACGCCGTGCGGCGGCGCACGCTCGCCGAATGCCGCGCACTCGCGGAGCGCGCACTCACGCTCGAGAGCGCGGCGGCGGTCCGCGCTCTGCTCGCCGAATGCGACACCGGGGAACGACCATGAAACACTGGTTCGCGGGCATGCAGCAGTTCGGGCGCGCACTGATGCTGCCGATTGCGGTGCTGCCGATCGCGGGACTGCTGCTGAGGCTCGGCCAGCCGGACCTGCTCGACCTGCCGGCCGTCGCTGCCGCCGGCCAGTCGATCTTCGCGAATCTCGGCATCCTGTTTGCGATCGGAATCGCGGTCGGCATCGCGCGGGAGAATCACGGCGCCGCGGGTCTCGCGGCCGTCGTCTGCTACTTCGTCGCGACGCGGGGCGCCGAGACGCTTGCCGGTGTCGCGGCCGGGTCGATGGTGAAGCTTTCGGTGCCCGCCGGCCTCCTGTCGGGATGCATCGCGGGATACCTCTACAACCGGTACAGCGAGCTCAAGCTCCCAAGCTACCTCGCGTTCTTCGGCGGCCGGCGCTTCGTGCCGATCGTCGCCGGCCTCGCCGGGCTCGCCCTCGCCTGTGTCTTCGGCTGGGGCTGGCCGTCACTCGAACAGGGCATGGACACGTTGAGCCGCGCCGTCCTCGGCTCCGGCGAAATCGGCCTCTTCGTCTATGGCGTGCTGAACCGCATCCTGATCATCACGGGCCTGCACCACGTCCTGAACAACCTCGCCTGGTTCATCGTCGGCGAGTACGGCGGGGTGACGGGCGACCTCAACCGCTTCTTCGCCGGCGACCCGAGTGCCGGCGCCTTCATGTCCGGGTTCTTCCCGGTGATGATGTTCGGGCTGCCGGCGGCCTGCCTCGCGATGTACCACGCCGCACCCGCCGGCCGGCGCCGCGCCGTGGCCGGGCTGATGCTGTCCATGGCGCTGACGTCTTTCCTCACCGGCGTGACCGAACCCATCGAATTCACGTTCGTCTTCCTGGCGCCGGCTCTCTACGCGCTGCACGCCGTGCTGACCGGGACGGCCATGGTGCTCATGGACCTGCTCGGCGTGAAACTCGGCTTCGGCTTTTCGGCCGGGCTGTTCGACTACCTGCTGAACTACGGAAAGGCCACGGAGCCGCTGGTCCTGATTCCCGTGGGGCTCGCCTACGCGACGGTCTATTACTTCGCGTTCCGCTACATGATCGCGCGCTTCGACCTCAGGACACCGGGACGCGACGCCGAGGAATCCGTCGCGCCGGCGGGCGCCGCGGCGACTGCGACACCGGCGATGCCGCCGCATTCCTCGATGCGCTCGGCGGCGCCTGCGAATATCCGCGCGCTCGATGCCTGCATGACGCGACTTCGCGTCACGGTTGCGAGCCAGGACGCCGTGAACGAAGCGGCGCTTCGCCAGCTCGGCGCGCGCGGGCTGGTTCGCCCGACCGCGGACACGCTGCAGGTCGTGGTCGGCCCGGTGGCGGACCAGCTCGCAGGACAGATGCGGCGAAGCCTGCGCGCATCCGCGCCATCACGCGCGACCGGCGCCGATCCTGCCGCGATGCTTGCAGCGCTCGGCGGTGCCGGCAACGTCGCGACAATCGAAAACTTCTCGACGCGCCTGCTCGTGACGGTCGCCGATGATGCGCGCGTCGATTCGCGCGCGCTTGCGGCTGCGTCCCCGCGCGGCTTTGCGAGGCCGTCGCTCGGCAGCATTCACGTCCTCGTGGGACCCGATGCCGCGTCCACCGGCGAGTCGCTGGCACGCCTCGCTGGCCAAATCCCTTTGCCCTAGGGCGCGCCGCCCGCGAACCACTGCGGCAGCCACAAGCTCAGTTGCGGAAACAGGTTGATCAGCGCGACACCGACCGCGAGGACCGCGAGCATCGGGCAGCGTCGCCGAGGCGACCTCGAACATGGGACGGCGGAATCGCGAAGCCGACATCAGGAGATTGAGCCCGATCGGCGGCATCAGGTAACCGAGCTCGAGGCTCGCCAGCATGATCACGCCGAGGTGCACGGGGTCCACGCCGAAAGCGCGCGCGACCGGCACGATGAGCGGCGCGACGACGATGATCGCGGAGAAGATCTCGATCACGCAGCCGAGCACGACCATGACGACATTCAGGATCATCAGGAAGATCCAGGGCGAGCTGATCGTCGCGTCCATCCACACCGTGAGCCGGTCGGGCACGTGCTCCGTGATCAGGAGGTTCGTGAGGCCCATGGCCGTGCCGAGAATCAGGAGCACGCCGCCGACCAGCAGGCCGCATTCGGTCAGGACCTCGACCAGCCGTTCCCCGCGCGGCAGGTCCCGATTGACGATCGCTGCGACCAGGATCGCATAGGCCGCGGTGATCGCGGCCGCCGGCACCGGCAGCACGAAGCCGCCGAAGATCAGGACGATCGGCACGACCGGGAGCAGCAGGTCCCACTTCGCGCGCCAGGTCGCGGCGCAGGCGCGGCGCGCGCTGAACCGGCGGCGCAGACTCGCAGGCGGCGACTTCGATATGCCCCAGGCGCAGGCGAGCGCCACCATCAGGAGGCCCGGCAGCGCGCCGCCGAGGAACATGGACTCGATCGAGACCTCCGCGACGATCGAATAGAGGATGAGCGGCAGGCAGGGTGCGAACAGCACGCCGAGCGAGCCGGCGCCCGTCACGAGGCCGAGCGCGGTGCGATCGCCGTAGCGCGAGGCCATCAGGATCGGCATCAGGAGGCCGCCGAGCGCGAGGATCGTGATGCCGGAGCCGCCGGTGAACGCGGTGAAGAATGCGCAGGCGAAGACCGTGACCACCGCCGGCCCGCCGCGCAGGTGCCCGGTCCAGGCGCGCAGCAGGCGCACCAGGCGCCTGGCCGCGCCCGTCGCGGTGACGATGAAGCCCGCGAGCGTGAAGAGCGGCAGCGTCGAAAGCAGCGGATTGACGACCTGCTCGTAGTGATCGAGCGGCACCGAGGCGATCGGGTCGCCGGTGCTGATGAAAAAGATGAGTGCGATTCCGGCGAGCCCCGTGAAGAGCGGCGCGCCGAAGAGGATCGCGACGCCGAGCGCGATGAACGCGGGCGTGCGGATCGCGGGCCAGGCGACGTCGAGCCCTGCGACACAGGCTGCCGCGGCGACGGCGATCGCGAGGACGACCGCACGCGCGAAGCCGCCGGCTGCCGCATGCATCGCGAGCCGCAGCGTGATGAATGCAAAGCCCGCCGGCATGACGCCCTCGAGCGCGATGCGCGGCACCCCGAAGGCGAGCGAACCCGAGGTGGCCGCTTCCTGCGGAGACGAACTGCCAGGCCGCAAGCGTCAGGACCGCGGAAACGGTCGTGGCGACCAGGCCGGCGAACGCATGGACGGTCGACTGCCATTGCGGCGGCACGATCTGCGCGAATGTGCCCATCGCGAGCAGCCGGCCCTCGCGGGCGGCGACCATGCCGCCCAGCATGCCGATGACGAGCGTCAGGTGACGGATCAGCTCATCGGTGTCCGAGAATCGCTGGCTCGGCCGCGGCGACGCCGAGGACGACGAGCAGCACCAGCACGGCGGCAAGCAGCCGGTCCTCGAGGCGGTGGACGAAATCCCTCACGATCCGGCGGCGTGCCTGGCTTTCAGGGTTTCCACGGTCAGGTCGTACATCGGCGCGGGTATGACCGTGCCGCGCACGCGCGGGTAGAAGCGCGCGATCTCGGCCCGCCACTCCCGCTCCGCCTCCGGCGTCAGCGTCGTGACCTTGAGGCCCTGCTTGTCCTTCATGGCCTGGATGGTCTGGTCGTCTTCGAGGCGGCCGGCGCGACGGATCTCGACGCCCGCCTTGTCCGACGACTCGCGGAACCAGGCCTGTGCTTTCGGGTCGAGCTGCTTCCAGGCGCGCTCGGTCAGGACGAGGGCGCCCGTGATCGGCGCCCAGCGCAAGTCGAGCATGTACGGCGCGTAGGTCGGGACCTGGCTGAGGTTGGCGAGAAAGGCCGGGATCGGCAGCGCGTCGATCATGCCGTTTCGCAGTCCCAGCAGGATCTGGTCCGGCTCGAGCACGACCGGCGTATAGAAGTTCTTGAAGATCTCCGTCGTCTCGGGCTCGCCGGAGCTCGCGTACACGCGCATGGACTTGAGGTCGCCGATCTTCGTGATCGGCTTCTTCGAGAAGTACCGGACCCAGCCGCCATCGCCCCAGAAGAGTTCGACGTAGCCCGCCTTCTGCAACGACGCCTCGAGCTGCGGCCGGAGCTTGTCGCGCACGGCGTCCACGTCGTCCCAGTCGCGGAACAGGAGCGGCAGGTACTGCAGCGCCGTCACCGAGCGGTCGATCTGCGAGAGGCCGACCGAGCTCAGCATCGCGCCTTGCAGCTGCCCGACGCGCATGCGGCGCACGATCTGCAGCTCGCCGCCCTGCGTGCCCGCGTAGATGTTCATCGAGACGCCGCCCGGTCCCTTGGCCCACTCGTTGCCGAGCGCCTGCAGCCGCTTGTGGAACGACGAGCCCGCGGGCGCGACGGTCGCGACGCGAAGCTGTGCGGCGTCCGCCGCGCGGGCTTCGGTCATCGCCATCGGCAGCGCCGCCGCCGCGAGCGCGAATTGACGGCGGGTCAGGTTCATGTCGAGGGCTCCGTGTCCGTTCCGTCTTCGAGCGGCGGCAGGATCCAGTGATCCACGTGGTCGCGCAGCCACGCGGCGCGCCGCTGCATCACCGTAGTTGACGAGGCGCATCGAGGGATCCGCGTCCGGGTCGATCGCGAGCGCCGCGCCGATCGCCCGGTCGAAGCAGGCGCGGTCTTCCTTCGGCAGGCAGATGGCTTCCGCCCATGAAACGTAGGGCCCCGTGGCCTTGCCCTGCGTCAACTGGACCGCCCGGTCAAAGTGAACTTTGGCCTTGGCTTCGCGGTCTTCGGGCTCATCGGGCCGCGCCATCGTGTAAGTGATGAGGAAGGAATGGATCGCACCGCCGTCCCAGCCCTCGTCGACCGCAAGCGCACGGTCGATCAGGGCCGAGACGTCGGGCAGGTCCGCGACGAGTTGCGGATCATCCTTGCCGAGCGAGATCGCGGCGGCCCAGGACACGGCGGTCCAGTACAGCAAGTCCACGTCCTCCGGGCCCGCCTGCGCGACCGCCGCGGCGCGATCCGCGGCAAGTGCCTGCCGGAATCCGGGATGCGCGACCTCGAGGCCGCGAAGACCGTAATCGCGCGCGCGCAGGTAGAGCTTTCGCGCGCGGTTCCAGGACACCCAGGCGGCATCGGAGTCGTCGAGCGCGAGCCTGTCGCCTTCCTGCTGCACGAAGGCATAGGCGTATTGCGTGAACCCGGCGGCGGTCGCCGACAGCAGGCCGCGGTGCTCGGGCGTCTCGGCGAGCACGCTCTCCATCAGCTTCAGGCTGAATGGCAGCGCGGCCTCGACCAGCTCGAGGGTCGTCGTCGCTCGCATACGTCGTGCCGGATCCGGCCAGCGTGTCCGCAATCCGGTTCGTGGCGAGGCGCTCGACGGAGCAGCCCGAAGTCAGCAGAAGCGCCGTGATCCAGAGGCCGTGGGCCGGGTTTCCGCTCATCGCTCGTATTGTCACGGCTGTCTGGGCGGGCTCCGTATGGCGCCTTTTCGGGGCAGCGGAATGATACACGCCCGGCCCGGCCGACGCGTCGGGCGTACGCGCGACCACGGCTTGAAATCGGGCGCGGCAAGCACCATCTTCCCGCATTCCGGTGCGTACTTGGCGGCCGGACCCAGCCGGAGCATGATTCCCCGATGAATGTCGAAAAGCTCGAGTCGCAGCGCGCCGTCGTCGGCGATGGCTTCGAAATCCGCCGCGCGCTGCCGAACCACCATCGCCGGATGATCGGCGCCTGGTGCTTCTTCGATCACGCGGGGCCTGCGAACTATGCCGCGGGCCAGGGCATCACGATCGGGCCGCACCCGCACATCGGACTGCAGACCTTCAGCTGGATGATCGAAGGCAGGATCCTGCACACGGACAGCCTCGGCTATCGCCAGTGGATCGAGCCCGGCCAGGTCAACCTGATGACGGCCGGCCGCGGCATATCGCACGCGGAGGAATCGCCCGCCGACGCGCCCGGCCGCTTCCAGCTCGCGCAGCTCTGGATCGCGTTGCCGAAGGCCGAGAGCGGGCGTGAGCCGTCGTTCCACCACTATCCGGACCTCCCGATCCTCGAGCGCGGCGGCTTTCGCTTGACGGTGCTCGCCGGCACGTTCGCGGGCGAGCGCGCCCCGGCGGAAGTCTTCTCGCCGCTCGTCGGACTCGACCTCGCGTCACAGGGTCCCGCGCGCACGGAACTCGATCTCGATCCGGCATTCGAATACGGCGTGATGACGCTCGAAGGCACGGCGACCGTCGGCGGCGAGCCACTCGCGCCCGGCGCGCTCCTCTATTTCGGCACGGGCGGCGACAAGCTTGCGATCGAGACGCCGGCGGCGGCGCGCCTGCTGCTCATCGGCGGCCGTCCTTTCGGCGAGGAAATCCTGCTCTGGTGGAACTTCGTCGGGCGGAGCTTCGACGACATGGAACGGGCCACACGCGACTGGCTCGAGACCGACCGTTTCGGCAAGGTCGAGGGGGCCCGGGGCGCACCGCTCGTGGCGCCGGACCTTCGGGGGCTGCGCATGCGGGGCGTGCGATGAAGCGGATCGCCTCGGCGACGGTCGCACCGACCGGCCCCAACTACACCCAGGTCATCGAGACGGGCGGCTTTACGCTCGCTGCCGACGAGACCGTCGGCGCGGGCGGTCAGAATGGCGGTCCCGCACCCTACAACCTGCTGCTTGCCGGCCTCGGGGCCTGCACCGCGATCACGCTCAAGATGTACGCCGATCGCAAGGGCTGGGCGATCGAACCGCTCCGCGTCGCGCTCACGCTGCACAAGGACGACGACGGCAACACCTTCATCGCGCGCCGGCTGTCATCCGATGCATCGCTCGAAGCGGCGCAATGGGACAAGCTGATCGAGATCGCCGGGAAGACGCCGGTCACGAAGACCGTGAGCGCCGGCGCCACGATCACGACGACGCGAGAATAGAGGAAACCGGCGATGCGCAAGGTACTTGCCGTGCACGAAGCCGCCCCGCCCCACTGGGTCGGCGATGGCTTTCCCGTCCGCTCGATCTTCTCCTACGACGGCCTCGGCCGCGAGGCGCTGTCCCCGTTCCTGATGCTCGACTATGCGGCGCCGCGGCACTTCGACCCGGCGGCGCGGCGCCGCGGCGTCGGCGTGCATCCGCACCGCGGATTCGAGACGGTGACCATCGTCTACTCAGGCGAACTCGAGCATCGCGACTCCACGGGCAACGGCGGGCGCATCGGTCCCGGCGACGTGCAGTGGATGACGGCCGCGTCCGGGATCCTGCACGAGGAATTCCACTCCGAGCGCTTCACCCGCGAGGGCGGGATGATGTCCATGATGCAGCTCTGGGTGAACCTGCCGGCGCGGCACAAGATGGCGAAGCCGCGCTACCAGACGATCCTCGATGCCTCGATCCCGCGGATCGCACTCGACGGCGACGCCGGGACGCTGCGCGTCATCGCGGGCGAATACGACGGCAAGAAAGGGCCCGCGGAAACCTTCACGCCGATCGAGGTCTGGGACCTTCGCGTCGCAGCGGGCAGGACGGTGACGCTCAAGACGCCCGAAGGCCACACGACCGCGGTCGTGCCGATGCAGGGCCGTGCGCTCATCAATGGCGGCGACCCGGCCGGCCCGTCCCAGATCGCGCAACTCGCGCGCGAGGGCGGCGAATTCACGGTCACCGCCGACAGGCGAACTCGCGGCGCTCGTGCTCGCGGGCGAGCCGATCGCGGAGCCGGTCGTCGGCTACGGCCCCTTCGTCATGAACAGCGAACGCGAGATCGCGGCGGCATTCGCCGATTTCCAGAGCGGGCGCTTCGGCAGCATGTCGGCGTCCTGACGGATTCGCCGGGCGGCAACTACTTCCCGAAAAGACGCGTCACGCCAACATTCAGGACGGTCTGCTCGTGCTGGATCCCATTCAAGCCTGAGTCGGACAGGGGGATCTGCGCGGCGACCCGCAACACCCATCCGCCACCTGCGTCAAACAGCAGGCGCGGAGTCAGGTAGGCGATCGAGCCCCCCGTGTCCGGATCGGTAACGCCGGTGCTGTCGATCTCATCTCGACCGGAATTCCGATAATTAGCCTCGATCACGCCGTCCCACTTCGGGCTCAATTTTCGCTCATAGGCGAGATTGAAGAGGTTGATCCGACCGTACCGGTACCCGAAGTCGTTGCGGCCCGTGTGCCGGTACTGGACCGAAGCGAAGAGTGCCGAGTGCGGGTCGATCTGGTAGGAACCGGACAGGCCGGCAAACCAGTCGGTCGATCCAGTGCCCGGCTGCACGTGCTCATCCAGCCGCTCACCGCCGCTCGACGCTTCGTTGTCACCCCAATCGGTCTTCACGCCGAAGATGGCGTAGATGCTCGAGCGGATTCCGACATCGCCTTCGAACTTTGATGACCACAAGCGTGCCTGGCCGTAGAACTCGGGATCCGAGAGGCCGGAGGCTGTCGACTGCTCAACCACGCCGTCCTCGGTTTCCGAGAGTTTGCGATCGCTGAACGGCAACCGCACAAACACGCCAAAGCGGT
The DNA here is from genome assembly GCA_963747035.1 of uncultured Gammaproteobacteria bacterium. Classification (GTDB taxonomy): domain Bacteria; phylum Pseudomonadota; class Gammaproteobacteria; order Steroidobacterales; family Steroidobacteraceae; genus SCUD01. The sequence continues at coordinate 55,387 of CAVVDL010000010.1, read as the reverse complement.
CCGATAAACCGTAGGCTGCCAGAAATGTAATGCGCTCTTCGCGAACTGAGGAGAATTCCCCGTCAGGCGATCCCTGCGACTTCTCAAGCTGGTCCCAGTCCAGCGCGAGTCGCAGGCCCGTTTGTGCGACACCCTCATGGCCCAGGGCATTAAACGTAGGATCGCCACAGCGGCAAATGGAGCAGCCCCACGAGGGGACGGCGAATACGGCGCCAAGAATCACGGCGCCAAGCCGATTCAAGTAGATCATGTCGGTCACTCCCGAATCAGGTTCACCAACGCGGCGGATGCCGGCGCTAGCCGGAGATCCGCACGACCGGTTCGCGTGAATCAGCCGAGAGCGGGAGGTGCGCGGGCAGCCTGGACTCGAACAATCGTCGGAACGGCATCGCGGCCGGACGAGAATGATGCGCGCCGGCCGGATGGCACAGGAGTCTGGCGAGAGCGCAACGAAGGCCGGTGGCGGAGCCGGGCTCGAGGTCGCGGAATACGGGCACTTGCGATGCTCGTGTCCCGGCTTGACCGGATCGTCCGCCGGCGCCTTGGCCATTCCATCGCAGAAATGAACGCTCATGGCGCCGGCGCCATCCGGCGCCGGCATGAAGCCCGCCGGAATCAGTGCGCGAAACAGGATCGCCGGCAGCAGCAGCCCGGCAACCCAACGGGATTTGAAACGCGGTCTCAATCTTGTGCCCTGCTCAGGCCGGCGGCTCGCGCCCGAGGTAATCCATCTTCCCGAGTTCGACGCCGTTGTGGCGCAGGATGTCATAGGTCGTCGTGCAGTGGAAATGCACGTTCGGCAGCACCTGGTGCAGCGCGTAGGACAGGCCGATCATCGAGCGCTCGCCGGCCCTCGGCGAACTCCAGCGGATCATGCGGTCCTCGGCGCCTTCGAACTGCTCCGGCTTCAGCGTCTTCAGGTATTCCACGGTCTTCCGGGCCCGTTCGATCAGCTCGGGCAGCGTCTTCTCGTTGTCTTCGAATGCAGGAGACTCGACGCCCGCGAGGCGCGCTGCGCCGATCTTGGCCGTGTCGGAGGCGATCTGCACCTGGCGCGAGAGCGGGAACATGTCGGGCGCAAGCCGCGCGCCCACGAAGACCGCCGGATCGATCTTCTTCGCCTCGGCATGCTGCGCGGCTTTCTCGAGGATCGCCCCGAGGTTCGTCATCATGCGCAGGCCCGTCTTCACGGCTGCGTCATACATCGAAATCTTCATCGTTGGCTCCGGAGTGTTTCACCTAGAATGCGGCCATTATGAATCAGGCCGGCCTCGTCTGGGACAATCACGCCTGCCTCCCGCTCCGGGACATCGACGAGTACCTGCCGCAGCTCTCGCGCTACCGGAATGCCGGCGCGGACGTCGTCACGGTGAACATCGGCGACAGCCTCGTGCCGCTCGAGCGCATGATCCGGACCGCGGCGAGCATCCGGCACTTCGTGAAGGCGCACCCCGACCAGTACCTGCTCGGCCGGACGACGGCCGATCTTCGGGCCGCCAAGGCAAGCGGCCGGCTCGCGGTCTGCATGGACGTCGAGGGCGTGCAGGCGCTCGGCCCGCAGGTCTCGCTCGTCGAGTTCCTCTACGACATCGGCGTGCGCTGGATGCTCATGGTCTACAACCGCCGCAACCTCGCCGCCAGCGGATGCCACGACCCCGAGGATGAGGGGCTCACGGATCTCGGGCGCGCGATCCTCGCGGAGATGGACCGCGTCGGGATGATCAAGTGCTGCTCGCACACGGGCTATCGCAGCGCGCGGGAAATCCTCGATTCGACCGACCGGCCGGTGATCTTCTCGCACTCGAACCCGAGGGCGCTCCGCGACCATCCGCGGAACATCCCCGACGAGCTCATCAAGGCCTGCGCCGCGACCGGCGGCGTCGTCGGCATCAACGGCGTCGGGCTTTTCCTCGGCACCGGGCCGCCGACCGCCGAAGTGATCGTGCGGAACATCGACTACGTCGCGCAGCTCGTCGGCGCCGAACACGCGGGCCTCGGCCTCGACTACATGTTCAAGAGCTCGGAGCTCGACGAGCCCGGGCGCGGCGGCCCGGAGATCTGGCCGCGCGAATGGGGCTACGGGCGCGGCACGGGCTTCGCGCCGCCCGAAGTCATTCCGGAGATCGCGGCCGGCCTTGCACGCCTCGGCTATCCGGCCGCAAGCATTCGCGGAATCCTCGGCGAGAACCTGCTGCGCGTCGCGGACGCGGTCTGGAAGTAACCTGCCTGGTCCGCCCGCGGACGGCTCCTGCGGGGGCAAACGCCCCAATCCACCCTGAGTTTGCGGCCGGAGTGTGGAACCGGTCACTCGGCCGGCCCCGAATACAGACTCGCTTCACAGTTAGGCCCCGGCCGCCTGAGGCTACATATGTCCACTCGAAAGCCCGCCAAGAGGGGTGGGCTGCGCGGGGAGTTTGCGTCAACGACATGTCGCCGGTCCCGGACAAACTGGAAATGAAGACCGCACGCGAGCCATTCGTCGCCGGCTGGACCGGGGCGCTGGTCGTCGGCCTCTTCATCTATATACCGATCACCCTGCTGCTGACCTTTGCGGACGGCAGCGGGGGCCCGGCTTTCGAGATCTTCAAGCTGTTCTCGGACTTCCCGGCCAGCGTCGGCTCGGCCGTGCTGGCGACGATCGCGGCCCGGCGGGCGACCGAACCCGCCGTCAAGCGAACCTGGTCCTTCCTCGCGGCCACGATGTGGGTCTACACGATCGGGAACCTGCTGAATTCGACCTGGTGGCTGTTCGGCGTCGACCCCTTCCCTTCCGTCGGCGACGTCTTCTTCCTCGGTTTCTATCCGCTCCTCTTCACGGCCATCTTCATCGCGATCCGCGCCGCGGCCGTGCGCGTGCAATGGGCCCGCCTCGCGCTCGACGCGACGATCCTGATGCTCGGCTTCGGCGCCTTCTTCTGGTTCTTCGTGATCGGGCCGAGCGCCTCGGCCGACCGTGACCCGGACGTCATCAAGTACGTCCTCACGCAGACCTACATCGCGCTCAACTGCCTGGTGCTGCTCGCCTTCGGCGTGCTGCTGATGCACGCCGGCACTGGCGCGATCGCAAGGCGCACGCTGATCCTGCTGACGATCGGCTTTGCGACGATGCAACTCGCCGACATCGTCTGGGCGATGGCGAAGATTTCGGGCAGCTACCTGCCCGGCGGCATGTCCGACGCGATCTACCTGTCCTGCTACGCGGCGCTCATCGCGGCCGCGCGCGAGCAGCTGCGCGGCGCGCCCGCCGAGCGGCAGGAACCGACGGCATTCGGCAGCGCGCTCGTGCAGGGCATGCCCTACGTCGCGATGCTGGTTTCCTTCCTCGTGCTCGTCTATGTCGAGAGCAGCTCGATGTCGAGCCCGGCGACCGCGATGACGGTCATCATCTTCGCGTTGACGCTCCTCGTGATGCTGCGACAGGGCGTGCTGTCGCGCGATGACGCGCTGCTGCGCGAGCAGCGCGCCGCCGGCATCGTCGAGGCGCGCTATGCCTCGCTCATCAAGAACGCCTCCGACGTGATCATGATCGCGGACGTGGACGGGCGCCTGCGCTTCGCCTCCCCTGCCGCCGAGCGCACCTTCGGCATGAACCCGGATGACCTCGTGGGCCGCAACCTGCTCGACCTCTGGGGCGAGGCGGATCGCGAACGGCTGGCGGCCTTCCTCGCGGAGGTCGCGGCGACGCATGGCCGCTCGGTCGGCCCGGTCGAGGTGACCGTCGGCAACGGCGCCCGGCGCAGCACGCTCGAGAGCGTCGGCAGCAACCTGCTCGAGGACCCGGCGATCGCCGGCCTTGCCCTCAATTTCCGCGACGTCAGCGAACGCAAGGCGCTGGAGGAACAGCTGCGCCAGCTCGCGTTCCACGACCCCCTGACGCTGCTTGCGAACCGCAGCCTGTTCCGCAATCGCGTGCAGCACGCGCTGACGCTGACGCACCGTTCGCGCCAGCGCGTGGCCGTGATGTTCCTGGACCTCGACAACTTCAAGAACGTCAACGACTCGCTCGGGCATGACGCGGGCGACCGCCTGCTGCAGGCCGCGGCCCAGCGCCTCGTGAAATCCACGCGCCCGTCCGATACCGTCGCCCGCCTCGGCGGCGACGAGTTCGCGATCCTGCTCGAGGGCATCAACGAGTCGTCCGACGTCGAGCGGATCGCCGCGACGATCACGCGCTCATTCGACGAGCCGCTGCAGCTCGACGGCGGCGACACCTACATGGCGGCCAGCATCGGCATCGCGTTTTCGCAGCCCGGCGACGACACCGAGCAGCTGCTGCGCAACGCCGACATCGCGATGTACAGCGCGAAAGCGGCCGGCAAGGCGCGCTTCGTCGTGTTCCAGCCGCGGATGCAGGAGCAGCTGCGCGAGCGGCTGCGCCTCGAAGAGGACATCAACCGCGCGCTCGAGCGCGGCGAGTTCTTCCTGGAGTACCAGCCGGTCGTGGACCTCGCGAAGCGGGAGCTCCTCGGCATCGAGGCGCTGGTGCGCTGGAACCACCCCGAACAGGGGCTCGTCATGCCGGGCGCGTTCATCCCGACCGCCGAGGAATCCGGCCAGATCGTCGAACTCGGCCGCTGGGTGCTGACCGAGGCCTGCCGCGCGGTCCGGGCCTGGCGCGATTCGATCGCGGCGGGCGACGGCCTGCGCGTCGCGGTCAACATCTCGGGCCGCCACCTGCAGCACGCGGACCTCGTGGCCGACGTCAGGAGCGCCCTCGAATCGTCCGGGCTCGAGCCCGAAAACCTCGTCATCGAGCTCACCGAGAGCACGATCATGCACAACACCGAGGTCAACCTCGAACGCTTCCGCGAGCTGAAGGCGCTCGGCGTCCGCCTCGCGATCGACGACTTCGGCATGGGCTATTCGTCGCTGTCCTACCTCCACCGCTTCCCGATCGACATCCTGAAGATCGACCGCTCGTTCGTCGGCCGGCTGACCGAGCAGGACGACGGGCCGGAGCTCGCGCGCGCGGTCGTGATGCTCGGCGAGACGCTCGGCCTCGAAACCGTCGCGGAAGGCGTCGAGCACGAGGAGCAGGTGGCGAAGCTGCTCGAACTCGGCTGCGTCGCAGCCCAGGGTTTCCTGTTCGCCCGCTCGGCTCCGCTCAAGGACGTGTCCGAGATGCCGTTCGCGGCGCGCCGCGCGGAACTCCGGAATGCCCAGGCGCAGGGCGACCGGCTGACCGCCACCGGCCGCTTCAATGTCGCCAGCAACGTGAAGGCGCGGTCGGTCGCTTAGGGGACTGTCACCTTTGCGCGCTCGGGCGCAAAGGGGACTGTCCCCTCCGTCGCCTGCCAGGCGATCTCGCCCGCAATCACCGTCATGACCGCCTGCGAGCGCGGGATCTCCGCCTCCGGGATCTGCATCCAGTCCGCCGAGTACACGCTGAAATCGGCAAGCTTGCCGGGCTCGATCGTGCCGCGGTCCTGCTCCTGGAATGCGGCGTAGGCCGCACCCTTCGTCAGGATCGCGAGCGCTTCATCGCGAGTCAGCCGCTGATCGAGGCCCCAGTCCGGACCCGCGAAACCCTCGAGCGTGCGGCGCGCGACGGCGGCGTAGAACTCGACCCGCGGGTCGCCGGCCTCGACCGGCGCATCGGTGCCGCCCGCGATCGTGGCGCCGGCGTCCAGGAACTTCCGCCAGGCGTAGGCGCCGCCGATGCGCGCAGGCCCGAGCCGCGCCGGCGCGAACAGCATGTCGCTGATCGCGTGCGAGGTCTGCATCGAGGCGATCACGCCGAGCTTCGCGAAGCGCGGGATGTCGGCATCCGCGACGACCTGGGCATGCTCGATGCGAAAGCGCGGGTCGGCGACCGGGCGCTCGGCCGCCGGCACGGCGGCAAACGCCTTCTCGTACTGGTCGAGGACCACGCGATTGCCGCGGTCGCCGATCGCATGCGTCTCGACCTGGATGCCGCGCCTGAGGGCCGCGGTCGCGATGCGCAGGATCTCCTCGGGCGGCGTCACGTACAGGCCGCGATTGCCCGGCGAATCGCTGTACGGCTCATCGAGCGCCGCTCCGCGCGAGCCGAGCGCGCCGTCCATGAAGAGCTTGATCGTCCGGACGGTCAGCCGCGGGTCGCAGGACTTGTAGTCGCGACCGGCGGCGAGCAGCTTCTCGGCGTCTTCGCCCGGCCCGCCGATCGCCGCATAGACACGCAACTTCACCTTGCCCGCCGCGTAAAGCTGGCAGAGCTGGTCGATCGCACGCCAGCTGGTCCCCGCGTACTGCATCTCGGTCCAGCCGAGCCGGACGTAGGATGCGGCGCCTGCCTCGAGATGGCGCGCCAGCATCTCGTCCGTTTCGGGCGGGACGTGTTTCCAGACGAGATCCATCGCGTTGTCGACCAGGATGCCCGTCGGCTCGCCGGTCGCAGGATCCCGCAGGATCTGGCCGCCCTCGGGGTCGGGCGTTGCCCGCGTGATGCCGGCGATCTCGAGCGCCTTCGAGTTCACGACGACGGCGTGCCCGTCCACGCGCTGCAGGACCACGGGGCGGTCGCGAACGACGGCGTCGAGATCCTGCCGCGACGGGAACACGGCCGGCTTCCACTTCGATTCGATCCAGTTCGCGCCGACGACCCACGGCGACCGGTCCGCCGCGGCGCGCTCGGCGAGCCGCTGCTTCATCGCCTCGACGCCCTCGATGCCCGTGAGATCGAAGCCGAGCTCGCGCTCGCCGATGTCGGCGAGGTGGGCGTGGGAATCCGTGAGGCCAGGGAGCATCGTCTTGCCCGCGAGGTCGACGATGCGGGCGCCTTTCGGCGCGCGCATGAGGGCGCTCGCCTTGTCGCCGACATAGGCGATCCGCCCGCTGACGGCGAGCACGGCCTCGACCTTCGGCTGCGACGGATTGCCCGTGTAGATCGTGCCGCCATGCAGCAGGAGCGCCGGCGGCGCATCGGCGGCCACGGCCGCGAACGCGAGGCACGCTGCGGCTGCGCCCAGGCTGCGCAACAGGAACGCCCGCAACATGTCAGGTCGAGGCTTTCTGGTTCTTGATGACGTTCGTCGCAAGCGCGATCATCGAGGCGACGTCCGACAGGTTCGCGGGTACGACGAGCGTGCTCGAGGCCTCGCTTGCGAGCGTGCCGAACTGCTTGACGTACGCCTCGGCAATCCGCAGCTGCATCGCCTCGGGGCCGCCGCGGCCGGCAAGCGCCTCGCCGACCTGCTTCAATCCCTCGGCGGTCGCGGTCGCGACCGCGAGGATCGCCGATGCCTGGCCCTGCGCCTCGTTGATCTGCCGCTGCTTGGTCCCTTCTGATTCCTTGATGACGCGCTGCTTGTCGCCTTCCGCCTGGTTGATCTTCGCGTCGCGCTCGCCTTCGGAGTTCAGCACGACGGCGCGCTTTTCGCGCTCCGCGCGCATCTGCTTTTCCATGGCTCCCAGGATGTCCTTGGGCGGATTGATGTTCTTGATCTCGTAGCGCAGCACCTTGACGCCCCAGGGCGCCGACGCCTTGTCGAGCTCGGCGACGACATGCGCGTTGATCGTCTGCCGCTCCTCGAACGTGCGGTCGAGCTCGATCTTGCCGATTTCGCTGCGCAGCGTCGTCTGCGCGAGCTGGATGATCGCGAAGCGGTAGTTCGTGATGCCGTAGGAGGCCTTGCTCGCATCCAGCACCTGCAGGTACAGCACGCCGTCGACGCCGACCTGCACGTTGTCGCGCGTGATGCAGACCTGCTCCGGAATGTCCATCGCCTCTTCCTTGAGGTTGTGCTTGTAGGCGATGCGGTCGATGAACGGCACCAGGATGTGGAAGCCCGCCTGGATCGTCCGGTTGTAGCGCCCGAGCGTCTCGACGACATAGCCGCTCTGCTGCGGGACGACCACCGCCGTCTTGGCGAGGACGATGAGGACGAGGATCGCGACCACGAAGACGACGTACATGGAACCCATGGCTGCTTACTCCGCCTTGACGTGCAGGGTGAGGCCGTCCACCTGCGAGATGATCACTTCGCGACCCGCCTCGATCGGCGCCTCGCCGATATTGCGCGCCGACCAGCTGGTGCCTCGGTAGTCGACGCGGCCGCTCTGGCCCGGCTCGAGGCGATCGGCGACGACAACCCGGTCGCCGACGGTCAGGCGCTCGTCCACGTGTCCGCCGCGGTTGCGGACCATCTCGTAGAGACGGCGGCGAAACGTGAACATCGCGACAACCGCGAGCGCGGAGAACACGAGCCATTGCGCCCACTGCGGCAGGTCCACGCCCGAGGAGGCCGAGAAGCCCCACGACCGCCGCCGAGAGGCCGATGAAGACGAGGTAGAACTGGGCGTCGATCACGAACATCTCGGCACCGAGCAAGCCGATGCCCAACACCAGCCAGGCCCACCAGGACATCGTGAACTCCCTGAGCGCGCGGCGCTCCGACCCTGTCCGCCATCCACTTTAACCGATCCCAAACTCACGTATTGAACGCGGGCCCGGGCAGGCGCTAGCCTCCGGGGACCCTTGCAACCCTCGCGGTAAACCGTCCATGAAAGCCATCCTCGCGTCGCTCGCCCTCCTCCCGGCCGCCGCGGCGCTCGCAGCCGACGCCGGCCTGCCGCCGGCGCAGCAGGAGCTCTACGACACCGAGCGCGCCTTCGTGCGGCTCGCGGCGGAGAAAGGATTCCGCGACTCCTTCTATGCGTATTTCGCCGACACCGGCATCGCATTCAATCCGCATCCCTTCCGCGTGCGCACCGCGCTCGCAGGCGCGCCGCCGTCGCCGGGACCCGATGGGCGCCGCCTGGGCGCCCGTGTACGGCGACATCTCGAGAGCGGGCGACCTCGGCTGGGACACGGGGCCGCTCGTGTTCCAGGGCAAGAACGGCGCGCCGGACCGTCACGGCATGTTCTTTTCGATCTGGAAGCGCCAGGCGGACGGCCAGTTCAAGGTCGTTCTCGACGTCGGCAGCGACACGCCCGCCGCCGTCGTGCCGCTCGACGAACCGGCGCAGACGTCCTATCGCGCACTCCGGCCCTGCGCCCGCGCGCCGTCGATGTCGCCGCGCCGAGGGACAGCCTGATCGGCGTCGAACGGGCCTTCCTTGCGACGGCCGCGAACGAAAGCGCCGGCCGCGCCTATGGCAGCCGGCTCTCGGACGAGGCGCGCGTGCATCGCCCGGGCGCGATGCCCGTCGTCGGCCGCGTTGCGCTCGGCGAATGGGCCGATACCCAGGTTGCGAAACTGACGGGCGAACCGCTGTTCGCCGACGTCTCGAAGTCGGGCGACCTCGGCTACGCCTACGGCAATTACGAACGCGCGGGCGAGCTGCCCGAGGCCGGCTACTACGCGCGCGTCTGGAAGAAGGACGCGAAAGGCGACTGGCGCATCGTCATGGACACCGTGAGTCCCGTGCCGGCCGGCACGAAGCCGCTCACGGCCGAGCTGATGAAGGCGGAGGAGCCGTATCTCGAGGGCCGCTGGGCCGAGGCCGAGACCGCCTACCGCCAGTATCTGGACGCGAATCCCTCGAACGCATTTGCTTGGAATCGCCTGGGGACGAGTCAGGTCCAGCAGAAGAAATATGCCGATGCCGTGAAGAGCCTCGCGCGCGGCATCGAGATCGGCGGCGGCACGCCCGTCGACTTCTACAACCTCGCCTGTGCCCACGCACTGGCCGGCCAGCCTGACGCTGCGCTCGACAACGTCGAACGCGCCATCGGCGCGGGCTTCAGGAAGCGCGCGCAGTACGAGTCCGATCCGGACCTGGCTTCATTGCGCGAGCTGCCGCGCTTCAAGGCGCTGATGCAGCCGCTCGAGTAGCTCAGCGCATCGCGTTGCAGTCCGGGTCCCAGGCCGAAATCAGGTCGGAGCGCTCGGCGCGCCGGATTTCCTCGCGCGCGTCCGAGTGGCGCACGTGGATGTGCGTCACGCGGTTCTGCTTCAGGCATTCGAGCGCGATGTGATCGTCGAAGGGTTCGGACAGGTCGTCCGTCTGGCCGAAGTAGAGCGGGAGGAAATGTCCCGGCCTGCCCTCGCGCGCGAAAATGTAGTTGGCGGGACCCGGCCCGAAGACGGTGCCGAACATGTACACGGTGTAGCGATACTTCTGGCCGGATTGCCCCGTCCAGAGGTGAATCCCGAGATCGCTCATGTCCGCGCTTGTACGTCGGAACGCGTCCGGCATCAACCGGAATCGCTGACCGCCGGTTTCACAATTGCCGGATCGAGATTCAGCCGCCTTCGCGCCGCGCGTAGTAGCCGTCGAAGGCCGTGGTCCAGGTCTTGCCGCCGTCGGTGGTGGACTCCCAATGCTGCCGGACGCGGCCGTCGTCGAGCGGCGTCCAGGTGATCCGCTGCACGACAACCGGATCCGTCACGGTCGAGAGCACCATGGACTTGCCCTGGAGCCCGCCCTCGAGGAAGAGCCCGCCGCCCTGGTTGTCGATCCAGGTCTGGTGCCAGACCTTTCGCGTCGCGTCGTAGAAATTGAGGCTCGTGCCCGCATAGCCGTAGGGCGTCGTGTACTCCTCGCGGAGCGTGCAGCCGTCATTGATGAGCGTAATGCGGTTATGGCTCACGGTGCCGGGCGCGGCCGCCGATTCGACGTTCCAGTCGCCGACCCAGAAGTCGAATTGCCGGAACTCCGGCGTATTGCAGGGCTTCATGGGCTCGACCAGCGCGACGAAGCGCGGGTCGGAGCGCAGCAGCGCGAACTCCGGCAGGTTCATGGCGACCTGGTAGGAGCCGCCGCCCGTCGCGAACCAGCCCGAGAGCGCGGCAATCGCTTCAGTCGCCTCGCCATTCGCCGCGCGCGAGCGCGCAAGCCGGATGAGCGCGAGCTGGTTGGCAGGCTCGCGATCCACGATCTCCTGGTACGCGGCCGCGGCCGCGGGCCAGTCTTTCGCCTCGAAGCGCTGCGCGGCTTCCTCGAGCGTCACGGCGCCCGCCTCGGCGCATGCCAGCGCAAGGCAAGCAAGCCAGGGGCTGATCCGCATGATTCCACTCCGGTCACGGACCATGCCGTGGCCTACATTGCCCGTGAATCACCGGCATCGCCATGCCCGTGAAACAGCCTGGACCAGCCCTTGGCAAGCTCGAGGCGGTCGTGTCAGGGAAATTCGCGCTCGAGATCGTCCGCGGTGACGAAGCGCGGGCGGATGTCCACCGGGACCTCGCCCAGGCGGTCGAGCACCGCCTTCACCTCGGGCCGCATCACGACCATCTTGTCGAGGAAGCGCTTGGCGGCGTCGTAGTCGCCGGTGGCCTCGAGCGTCAGCAACTCGTGCGACAGGCCCGCGACCGCTTTCTTCGCCCTGGCGGTGTTCACGCTGAACGTGCCGTCGGCATTGACGCCGTAGGCGCCGGCGTCCAGCAGGTAGTTGACCTGCATCGCCATGCCGCGCGCGTGCGAGTCGTCCATGCCGAAACGCAGCGTACGAAATGCCGACGCGAGGTAGGTCGTGTACATGCGCCGCTCGCCGGCGCGGTCGATCACGCCCTTGTCCATCAGCTTCTGCAGCGCCCACAGGCCCGTGATGTCGGCCTTGGCTTCCTCGACCGTGCTGTAGAGCTCGCGGATCGCCTGGCGCACGCCGCCGCCCGATCCGTTCGGGCCGGTGTTCGTCGGCCCGAGGCCGTGCATGACCTCGTGCATCAGGATGTGCGTGAAGAAGGCCTCGAAATCCACGTAAGCCTGGTCCTCGGCCGCGAGCGCGACCTTCGAGATGGGCACCAGCGTCTTGTCGAATTTCGCCTGCTGGAAATTCTTGAGCAGGATCCGCTTCGAGCCCATCTCCGCGACGATGCGTTCGTCGTTCGGCAGGTTGTAGGCCGCGGTCTGCACGTCGTGGTTGCCGTCACCCGCGGAAAAGACGACGTTGACGACGCGCATCGGCGCGAGGCCGCCGAGCTTCTTGCGGCGGTAGGCCGGGTCGATCGGCAGCCGGTCCTCGAGCCACTGCAGCTCGCCGCCGAAGCGGTCGAGCTTCGCGGTCTCCGCGGCGTCGCGCACCGTGATGAAGGCCTCGAAGGCCGCCTTGTAGTTGAACCAGCCGTCCTCGTAGACCTCGTACGGCCCGATGGTCGGGTCGATCGCGGAGTCGAGCTTCATCCAGGCGACGTCGCTCGCGTAGTAGTCGTTGGACGCGAAAGCCGCCGCGCGCGAATCGAGAAACGCCTTCAACGAGGGCTCGGCGGTCGCTCGCTGCCGCATCGCGCAGCAATTGCGCCATTTCCGCGAGCTCACCCTGGTACTCGAGACTGTAGGGCACGGACGAGAACTTGCCGGCCGCATCGCGCCGGATCGTCGTGAAAAATCCGGTGGCTGCGGTCCGCTCGGCCTCGGGCAGCGCCTTGAGCCAGGCCTCGACGTCGGCCTTCGTCGCGCCCGCCGGGTAGAAATTGGCGGCCTCCGGCTTGGCCGGCGCCCCGGGCACGAAGATCGCATTGTCGTCCAGCCGCGACCAGGGACCGCGATTGATCATGAAATAGTCGAAGCGCGCGCGGCCGAGCGGCGTCGTGTCTTCCATGAGGCGCAGCATCATCGCCTCGTTGCCGGCCCACAGCTGGCGCATGAACAGCGCATCGACGATGCGCGCGGCCTTGACGAGGTCCGCGAGCGCGTGGCGCTCGTTCTCGGGAACTCCCGAGAGGTCGACGCGGACCTCGACCGGCGCGAAGCGCGCCGCCATCTGGTTCAGGCGCGCGGTTTCCGGGGGAAGCCGCATGTCCTCGGCCAGCGAAAGCGTGGGCAACAGGACCAGGCAGGCGAGCAGGCATCGCATGGGAGTGCTCCGCGGTGACGAAGTCGCTGACGCGCGAGAGTACACTATCGGGCGCTGCAATCAGCCAGCACCACCCAGTCGAGTCGTTGATGAACCACAGATCGCGAATTCGCCGCCCGCTCGCGGCGGCCCTGGCCCTTGCCTGCCTTGCGCTCGCGGCCTGCCACAGCGCCCCGGTCGCCCGCAGCGGCCCCGGCTTCAAGTACTACGTCGTGGGCAATCCCGAGGACGTCGTGAAGCCGACGCGCGGGCTCTGGGTCCCGCAGGGCGGCGGCGACGACGTGGACGCGAACTACGCCCGCATGGGCGAATTCGGCGGCGGCGGCGATTTCGTCGTGCTGCGCGCCTCGGGCGCCGACGACTACAACGACTACATCTTCAAGCTGTGCCACTGCGACTCGGTCGAGACGATCGTGTTCGACAAGGGCGCCGCGACCTCGGATCCGTTCGTGATCCAGACCATCCGGAATGCCGAGGCCGTCTTCATCGCGGGCGGCGATCAGTCGAATTACATCCGCTACTGGAAGGACACGCCGGTCGAGGACGCGATCAACTTCGTGGCGGCCAAGCCCGCCCCGATCGGCGGCACCAGCGCCGGCATGGCGGTCCTCGGCGAGTATGTCTACTCAGCGGAAGGCAAGGACAGCCTCACGACAGCGGACGCGCTCAAGGACCCCTACACGCCGGATCTCACGCTGGCGCGCGGCTTCCTCGCGCTGCCGCGGCTCGAGAACGTCATCACCGACCAGCACCTGCAGGAGCGCGACCGGATCGGGCGCACCATCGCCCTGCTCTCGCGCCTGCAACAGGACGGCTGGGCGCCCATGCCGCACGCGATCGCCGCGGACCGCGAGACGGCGCTGCACATCGATCCGGCGAGCGGCATGGCCGAGGTTTTTGCAACCGCAGATCATCCCACGCCTTATGTCTATTTCATGACGCCGGCCGGTCCGCCCGTCGTTTGCGAGCGCGGCAAGCCGCTCACGACCGGCGCGATCGCCGTGTACCGCATCGGCCCCGGCGGGCACTTCGACCTCGCCGCCTGGCAGGGAACCGGCGGCATTTCCTACGAGCTTCGCGTGACGGCGGGCGTGCTGCAATCGTCGCGCGGCGAGATCTACTGAGCGGCGCCGGTTGGCAAACGGCCGATTACTGATATACGCTCAATCGTCGTTAGCATCGCCTTGTCAGGGTGACGAGGCGACTTGGGGGGATCACGAATGATTGACCAGAAGACGCCGCTGGCCGCAGCCATTTTCGCGACGCTGTATCCGGCTTCGCCAGACGCTGGCCCAGGACAGCGCCAGCGAAGCCGACGACGCGCCTCGAGCCCGTCACCGTCACGGCGACGCGGCGCAGCGAAAACATGCAGGACGTCGCGCAGAGCGTCACGGCGCTCTCGACCGAGTTCATCGAGAAGCAGGCGCTGACGAACATGTACGACCTCGTCGGCGCCCTGCCCTCCGTCAACATCGTCAGCTACGTACCCGGGCCAGAACAACATCGTGATGCGCGGCATCGCGACCGGCACCGGCGAATTCCGCATCGACAGCCAGGTCTCGGTCTACCTCGACGACCAGCCGATGACCGCGATCTCGCAGCAGGCGGACGTGCGCCTGATCGACATCGAGCGCGTCGAAGTCGCTGCCGGGCCCGCAGGGCACGCTGTTCGGCTCGAGCGCGCAGGCGGGCACGATTCACTACGTCACCAACAAGCCGGACATCAGCGGCTTCTCGAGCGAGGTCGCGGCCGAGATCGGCACGACCAAGGGCGGCGACCCGAGCTACGACGTCAGCGGCTGGGTCAACATCCCGGTCTCCGACAACTTCGCGATGCGGGTCGTCGGCTTCTGGTCGGAAGAAGGCGGCTACGTGGACAACGTCCTCGGCGAGACGCTGAGCGCAACTGATGGGCGAATCGACGACAATGCCGACGTCGCCGAGGACAACCAGAACGTCTACCGGACGACCGGCGGCCGCGTGTCGGGCCTGTGGACGATCAACGAGAACTGGAACCTGCTCGCGACCGGCATCTACCAGCGCGGCGACACGATGGGCACCTGGGAGACCGACCCCTTCCTCGGCGACAACAAGATCACGCGCTTCTTCGACGAGTGGCGCGACGACGAGTGGTACACGACGTCCGCGACGCTCAAGGGCGACCTCGGCTTCGCCGAGCTGTCGCTGACCGGGTCCTACTTCGACCGCAAGATCGACTACCAGTGGGACAACACCAACTACGCCCAGTACCGTCGTACGACTACGGGTCTACTACGCGCTTACGCCCTCTACGACACCGGCACGCTGCACTCGACGACCTTCAACTGCCAGAAGCAGAATCGCTGGTCCTACGAGGCGCGCCTGACGTCGCAGGGCGACAGCAAGCTGCAGTGGATGGCCGGCGCCTTCTACGAGGACGTGTACGACTGGTGGCAATACGGCGCCAGAGCAGCCGGCGGCCTGACCAGCACGCCGGCGTGGGACGCAGGCCAACGCGGATTGCCTGCGATGCATTGCAGCCGATCGCCAGGACTCGACCTGCCCGCTCGCGCCGACCGACATCTACTACTTCAACAAGTACCACAACGAGGTGAAGCAGCTCGCCTTCTTCGGCGAGATGACCTACGACCTGACCGACAAGTGGTCGGTCACCGGCGGCGCGCGCTGGTTCGAGTTCGACCGCGACCTGTTCGACATGTACCAGATTCCGCTCGGCCTGCCGGCCAACAGCGATCCGGACGCGAACGGCCTGGTCGAGCAAGGGCACGGACAGCGACACGACCTTCAAGTTCGCGACCGAGTACCACTTCACCCCGGACGTCATGGCTCTACGCGCTCTACAGCGAGGGCTTCCGCCTCGGCGGCGAGAACTCGCCAGCGCGCGGCCGACACCGGCGTGGTGCCGCTCACCTACGGGCCGGACACCTCGAGAACTACGAGGTCGGGCCTCAAGAGCGAATGGTTCGACCACCAGCTCCAGCTCAACCTGTCCGCCTTCCTCATGGAGTGGGACGACATCCAGATCCACGTCAGCAGCACGATCGCGAGGCAACGGCGGCGCCTTCTGGATCGAAGGCAACATCAACGGCGGCAAGGCCGAGCAGAAGGGCGTCGAGTTCAGCGGCCAGCTGGTACGCGACCGACCGGCTCAACTTCCAGTGGAGCGCGTTCCTCGCGAGCCCGAGTTCACCGAGGACACGTTCGTATCCGAACGATCCGGCACGACGTCTACATCGCCAAAGGCTCGACGATGCCGATCTCGCCGAAGGAAAAGTACTGGGCCGCGGTCGAATACACCTTCCCCGACTTCCTGCCGATGCAGGGCGATCTCTGGACGCGGTTCTCGTACTCCTACCAGGGCAAGATCTGGGACAGCCTGTGGGCGATCGAGGACTTCGAGCTGGCCGAGACGATCCGGAGGAGCGGGCCGATGCGCTCGAATTCCTGATCCCGACGTGGAAGTCCGGCACGTTCCAGGTCGGCTTCACGAGCGACAACGGCTGGGACGCGGCGCTCATCGTGCGCAACGTCTTCGACGACGACGAGCTACAGCTACCTGAGCAGCAGCTCGAGACTTACGGCGCAGGCTCTTGGCGACCCGCGCTGGCGGCACGTCCGGAACCTGCAGCGGCCGCAGAACGTCGCACCTCTCGTTCAGCAAGAAGTGGTGACGCCGCGCCGCCTGAGCGCGCGCCTGAGCGTTGAAGCTCGTCACGACCTCGGTGGTGCGCGGCAGCCACCAGGGCGAGAGCCATGGCGGCGTCTACCTCATCGACCTCGAGGCGCGCGAGGTCACGCCAGACGCTCGACTGGAACACGCGCCGGCATCGACTGGCAGGGCCGCGGCTGGGACCGCGGGCCTGCGCGGCATCGCCTTCGACGGCGAGACGGTCTACATCGCCGCCAGCGACGAGCTCTTCGCCTACACGCCCGACTTCCGTCCCATCGGCTCCTGGCGCAATCCCTACCTCAAGCACTGCCACGAGATCGCCGTCTGGGAGCGGAGGCTGTTCCTGACCTCGACCGGCTGCGACAGCATCCTCGGCTTCGACCTCGACCGCAGGGAGTTCGACTGGGCGATGCACGTCGTCGACGCACCAGTTCCGCTTCAAGGGCATCGCCTTCGACCCGCGCAAGGACGACGGGCCGCTGATGCTCAACAAGCTGCACCTCAACAACGTCCACTGCACGAAGGGCGGCATGTACCTCACGGGCCTCAAGACCGGCGGCATGCTGCTGTTCAACGGCCGCGAGGTGCAGATGGCGGTCGAGCTGCCGCCGGGCACGCACAACGCGCGGCCGTTCCGCGACGGCGTGCTGTTCAACGACACGGAGGCCAACGCGCTGCGCTACGCCGGCCGCGGCGACGGCCGCGAGGACCGCGCGATGCGCGTGCCGACCTACCCGGCCGAGTCGCTGCTGAACCGCGAGCATGGACCAGAGCGGCATCGCGCGCCAGGGCTTCGCGCGCGGGCTCGCCGTGCTCTCCGACTCGCTCGTGGCCGGCGGCTCCTCGCCGTCGACCGTCTCGGTCTACGACCTGCCGCGCAACGAGCGCGCTGCTGTCCGTCAACCTGACGATGGACGTGCGAAACGCCATCCACGGCCTCGAGGTCTGGCCCTACTAGAGCCCGGCGTTCCGGACGCTCTCCGGCAGCTCCGCGATGATGTCGGCGAGCTCCTCCTGCCACGGGCGCGAGGTGCTTCTCGTAGCGCCGCCAGGTGCCGAGCGCGCGCGTGTAGAGCGGCTGGCGCACCTGCTCGGAGCTCGCGGTCCGCACCGGCCGCTCGGTCTCGTGGAACCGCAGGCAGGCCTCCTCGAACGGCAGGCCGCAGTGCGCGAGGATGCGCCGCACCTGCGCCTCGAAGTCGCCGACCGTCTCCTCGTAGTGCACGTCCAGCACCTTGCCGGGCAGCACGCGGTGCCAGTGCTTCATCGTCTCGTGGTACTGGCGGTAGTACAGCGCGAGCTCGTTCATGTCGTAGGTGAAGTTCTGGCCCTTGCCGAAGAGCTGCTTGTAGCTGCCGAGGAAGCTGTCGAGCGGGTGGCGCCGCGCGTTGATGATCCGTCGCGTTCGGCAGGATCAGGTGCGCGAAGCCGATGTGCGAGAAGTTGTTCGGCAGCTTGTCCGTGAAGCGCGGCCTGCCGGTCGTCCGGTAGATCCGCGTCTCCTCGATGTACTGCTGGCCGTAGGCGCGGAAGTCGCGGCCGCGCAGCTCGCGGACGGCCTCCGGATACTCGCGGCTGTCGCGGCGGTAGCGCCCGGTCGAGAACGCGATTTCGCCGAGCGTCGGCAGCTCGAGCGTGCCCTCCACCTGGCTGTGGCTCGCGAGGATCTGCTCGATCAGCGTCGAGCCCGAGCGCGGCAGGCCGACGATGAAGATCGGCGCGTCCGACTCGAATCCCTCGCCCGCGTGCTGCTCGAGGAACTCGCGGCTGAAGACCTCCGCGATCTCCTCGTGGCGCGCCTCGAAGCCCACCGGGTCGTAGGACACCAGCGGCCGCTGGCGCTGGTTGCCGGCGTGATAGTGCTCCCAGGCGCGGTCGTAGTCGCCGGCGTCCTCGTAGGCCTTGCCGAGCGCGAAGCGGAAATGGATGTCGGCGCTCTCGTGACAGGTCCTCGCGCTTCAGCTGCTCCTCCATGGCGGCGACCTCGGCCGGCTCGAAGCGGAAGACCTTGAGGTTCGCCATGCTCCAGTACACCTCGCCGAACTCGGGCTTCAGCGCGATCGCGGCGCGGTATTCGCGCAGCGCCTCCGGCTGCTGGCCGAGCGCCTTCAGCGCGTGCGCGTAGCTCATGTGGATGCCCGGCAGGCCGGGTTGCAGGTCGATCGAGCGCGCGTAGGCCGCGCGCTCCTCGCCATGTCGCCGATCTGCGCGTAGCCGGCGCCGAGGCCTGACCAGGCCGCCGACATTCGCCGGGCTCGAGCTCCACGGCACGTTCGATAGCAGGCGATCGCCTCCTCGGCTGCGGTCGGTTCGTGCAGCAGCGAGCCGAGCAGCACCCAGGCGGCGGCGTGCCCGGGCGCGAGCTCGTCACCCGGCGCAACAGCGCCTCGATGTCGGACAGCGCGCTGGTCGTCGCCCCAGTACGCCTGCGCGAGCGTATGCAGCGCGTCGACGTTGTCGGGTCGAGCCGAGCACCGTGCGCAGCGTCCGGATCGCCTCCTCCTTGCGCCCGGCGCGCAGGTGATCGAGCGCGATCGCGACCTGGCCCGCAGCGCATCCTGCTCGAACCAGCCCTCGAATGCCTTGTCGGCCTCGGCGCCGCGCCCGAGCGCCGCGAGCGCCTGCCCAGCTTCTTCCTGGCGCAAGCGGCAGGTCCGGGTCGAGGCGCAGCGCCTCCCGGAAAGCCGCGACCGCCTCCTCGAAGCGCCGCTGCATCGCAAGCACGCCGCCGAGGTCCTCGAGCAAGGGCGCCGATCCGAGCGCCGAGCGCGAGCGCCTCGCGCAGGACCTCTTCCGCCTCGGCGGGCCGCGATTGCATCGCGAGCGCGCGCGCCGAGCAGGCGCAGATGGTCGACGGAGCCCGGCTCTTCGCGCGAGCGCCTCGCGTGCGAGCGCCTCGGCGCGCCGCGCCTCGCCTCCCTGCAGCGCCGCGAGCGCGGCCGCGACGCGGCCGGCGGGCGCTACTTCAGGTACTTGTCGAACCACGCGACGACGCGCTCGAGGTAATCGCGCTCGAATTCCGGGGTCCAGCCGCCGTGGTGCATGCCGGGATAGGCGACGAGCTCGGTCGGCGATGCCGCGCTTGCGCAGCGCCTGGTAGAAGAGCTCGGCATTGAGCAGCGGGACGTTCCAGTCGTCGCGGCCGCCGAGGAAGATCGTCGGCGTCGTCACTTTCCCGGCCTGCAGCAGCGGCGAGAGCCGGTCGTACTTCTCGCGGTTTTCCCAGGGCACGCCGAGTTCCCAGTTGTACCACTTCTGGTAAATGTCATGGCCGTAGTTCGCGGCGATGAAGCTGTGGCCCGCACCCGTCGCCGCCGCCTTGAAGCGGCCGGTGCGCGTGATGACGGTGTTCGTCATGTAGCCGCCATAGGAATAGCCGGTGACGGCGAGGCGGTCGGGGTCGGCGTAGCCGGCGGCGACGGCATAGTCCACCGCGGCGATCAGGTCGTCGTAGTCGGTGATGCCCCAGGTCTGGTAGATCGCGCGCACGAAGTCCTGGCCGCGGCCGGTCGAGCCGCGCGGATTCGGCTCGATCACGACGTAGCCTTTCGAGGCGAAGTACTGCGGCTTGAAATCGAAGCCCCAGCCGAACTGGCCGACCGGGCCGCCGTGGATGTGCAGGATCGTCGGATAGCGGCGGCCCGCGACGAAGCCGGGCGGCTTCGTCACGAAGGCCTGCACTTCAGTGCCGTCCGGGCTCTTGAAGCTGACCGACTCCTTCGCGCCGATCGCGACCTTCGCGAGGAAGGCGTCGTTCACGTGCGTGAGCTGCCTGCGCTTGCCGCCCGAGAAGGCGAAGAGCTCGGGGCCGCGGTTGCCGGCCTGGACCTGGGCCACGATCGCGCCGTCCTTCGCGAAGTCGGCGGCATCGATCGACTCGTCGCCCTCGAGCAGCGGCTCGATACGGCCGTCCTTCGTGCGCACGCGTGCGATGCGCGTGCCGCCGAGGTTCTCGTAGATGAAATAGATCCACTGGCCGTCCGCCGAAAAACGGAAGTCGTTGACCCAGCGATCGAGCTTCGCCGTGAGAATCCGCGCCTCGCCGCCGCCCGCCGGCATGACGGCGACCTGCGGCGCGCCGTAGACGCCGTCGACGGCGGAGAGGAAGGCGATCGTGCCGCCGTCCGGGCTGAACACGGGCGAACTCTTGACGCGGTCGTCGTTGGTGAGCCTGACGAGGCTCGCGCCCTTGTCGGTATTGTCCGCCGCGACGAGCCAGAGGTCCGTCTTGTAGCTCTCGTCGGGGTCGGCCTCGCGGTTGCTCGCGAACACGATGCGCCGACCGTCCGGCGACCAGCTCGGGTCGTCTTCGGAATAGTTGCCCGAAGTCACCTGCGTCAGCTTGCCGGTCGCGAGGTCGAGCACCTGCAGGTGCTGGGCGAGATCTCCCGAGAGGTATCCCTCGCCCGCGTCTTCCTTGAACTCGAGGCGCGTCATCACGAAGGGCTTCTTCGTCTCCTCCTCGGGCTTGCCGTCCTTCGGCGCGAGATCCGGGTCGGTGAAGCGCAGGAGCAGCCGCGATTCGTCCGGCGACAGGTCGAGGCGCCGGACGGACGGCGTCAGCTCGGTGAGCTGCTGCGCCTCGCCGAACCCGGCGAGCGGAAGCTTCCAGAGCTGGCTCGTCTTCGAACGGTCGGAAAGGAAAAACAGCGACTTGCCGTCCCGCGACCAGTAAGGCGACCAGGCCTTCGATCCCTTGGTCGTCACCGCGCGCGGCTCGCCGCCGGCGACCGGCACGACGAAGACCTGGTCTTCCTGCTGGTAGGCGACGAGCTTTCCGTCGCGCGAGATCACGGGATCGCCCAGGGACTCGATTGCCTCGCTGTCCTCGAGCGCGAGGCTGCGAGGCGCCGCTGGCACCGTGTCGGCTGCGAATGCGGCGAACGCGGAGAGAGCGGCGGTCGCCGCAGCGATCCAGGATCCCGCCTTCATGGCCGGTGAATGCCCTTGCCGGGATAGGCGCCGGTCACGTGCCCGTCCATCCAGACGGTGGTGCCGTTGACCCATACCTCGTCGATACCGGTTGCAAGTGCGGTCGGGTCCTGCCAGGTGGAACGGTCGGCGACAGTCGCAGGATCGAAGAGCACGAGGTCCGCGAATGCGCCGGGCCTGATCACGCCGCGGTCCTTGATGCCGACATTCGCGGCGGCGAGGCCCGTCATCTTGCGGACCGCCTCCTCCAGCGTCAGGAGCTTCTTCTCGCGCACGTAGACCCGCAGCACTTTCGGAAACGCGCCGCGACCCCGCGGATGCAGGCTCTCCAGCGAGCCGTCGGAACAGATCGCGGAATACGGCCAGGTGAGGAGCGCATCGATGTCCGGGTCGACCATGCTCCGGCCGATGATCGATTGCTCGTCGTCGGGCCCGCTCGATTGCGCGATCAGGTCGAGCAGCGTCTGTGCCGGACTCTTGCCCCTCGCCGCCGCAATCTCGGCAAGCGTCTTGCCGACGAGCGCGGGTTCCGGGCTGAAATTCGAAAGGATGATGCCGTCCGGCGGCGAAACGTGGTCGAGCGCGAACTGCGCCTTCTCCAGGTTGAACTGGCGGTCGGGGAACAGGACGGTGAGGTCCGAGTGCCAGGCGTCATACGGGTAGACGTCGGCCGTGACGTCGATGCCCTCCGCGCGCGCCGCGTTCAGAATGCCGAGCAGCTTCGCCGACTGGCCCCACCAGTCCTTCATGGCGAGCTTCATGTGCGTCACTTCGACCGGGAGCTTCGCCTCGCGGCCGATGTTCACGATCTCGTCGATCGCCTTCCAGAAATAGACGTCTTCGCTGCGGATGTGGCTGATGTAGCGCCCGTTGTAGCGCTGCGCCACCTTCGCGAGCTCGACGATCTCCTCGGGCGCCGAGTAGATGCCCGGGTCGTACTCGAGGCCGGTGGAGAGCCCGAGCGCGCCGGCCTGCATTTCCGCCTCGACGAGCTTGCGCATCTTCTCGATTTCCTCCGGCGTCGCATGACGCCGGAAGCCGTCCTTGCCCATGACGGCGCTGCGGATGTTGCCGTGGCCGACGTAGGCCGCGACGTTGATCGCCGGCGGCGTCTTTTCCATCCGCTCGAAGAGCTCCGGGATGGGATAGGTCTCGGACCCGTCCTGGCCGGCGATGATCGTCGTCACGCCCTGGCTCACGACCGGCGCGGCGTCCCGCATCTCGAACAGGCCGTCCTCGTGGTGGCTGTGCACGTCGATGAAGCCGGGCGAGAGCGTCCGCCCCTTCGCATCCACGACGCGTTCGCCGTTCTTCGGCGAGAGCGCTCCGACCTCGGCGATCCGGTCGCCGTCGATGCGCACCGCGCCCGCCGCGCGCGGGGCTTCCCGTGCCGTCCACGATCGAGGCATTGACGATCAGCGTCGTCTCGGCCCCTGCGCCGACGCAGGCGGTGAGTCCGAGGAAAAGTGCCGCCCCGAGCGCGGCGCCGCGGCCGAATCTTGAATGCATCACTCGAATGACTCCTTGAGCTTCTTGAACGGCAGGCCGCGCAGGCCCGGCGACCAGTAGATGAACCCGTCGGTGTCGTCCGCCGCCGAGCGGCGAACTGCAGGCTGAGCGCCGCCGCCGGTGACGAATTCGCCGGCTTGCCGGGGCTTCAGGAGCTCGCCGGCCGGCGCAGGTCTCGAGCACGAGCTTCCCGCCGCGCTCGTCGATCACGCAGCGCGCGTTGGCTTCTTCGCTGAAATAGGCGCCGGCATAGCGCGAGAGGTCCTTCGGCTGCCATTCGGCGACGACCGGCTTCGTCTCCGCCTCTTCTTCCTCGGGCTCGGGCGGGCCGAGCTTGTCCTTGAGGAAGATCTCCGCGACCGAGTTCGCGAGCGCTCCCGTGTCCGCGTCCTCGCGGTTGCAGAGCACGATCACCGAGAAGTGCTCGGCGGGGACGCGCGTGATGTTCGAGCGGTAGCCGACCCAGGACCCGCCGTGCGTGACCCAGGTGAGCCCGCGCGACTCGGCTGACGTTGAGCCCGGCCGCGTACTCCGTGGACTCGCCCGAATTGAGGTACCCGACCTCGTACATCCGGTCGACGAGCGCGCGGCCGCCGAGCTTGCGGTGTAGAAATTCTCGTCCCAGAGCGCGAGGTCGTGGATGTCGCTGTGCACCTGGCCGTCGCCGACCTGCTCCCAGCCCGTCTCGTCGATGACGAAGCCCGTCCCTTCCTTCCGGTAGCCGCGCGCGAGCGCCGCGATGCCGTCCGGGTAGCGGTCGACGATGCTCGTGTTCTTCATGCCGAGCGGCCCGAAGATCCGCTGCCGCGAAAACTCGGCCAGCGACTCGCCGCTGACGCGCGCAACCACGACGCCGAGCAGGAAGTAGCCGGTGTTGCTGTAGTCGAACTCGACGCCCGGCGCCTCGTTCGGCTTCGTCTGCCGGGCGAGCGCGAGCACCGCCTCGTTGATCGTCGCGCCGTCGGCGTCGCCGCGCTCCTTCATCGTCAGGAGCTCGATGTAGTCGCGCAGGCCGCCCGTGTGATGCATGAGGTGGCGAAGCGTCACGCCCTGCGCGCTCGCCGACAGCTCCGGCAGGAATTTCACGACCGGATCGTCGAGTTTCAGCTTGCCCTCCTGCTCGAGCAGCAGGAGCGCGAAGGCCGTGAACTGCTTCGAGACCGAGGCCAGGTTGAAGGCCGAGTGCGTGTCGAGCGGTTTTCCGCGCGCGAGGTCGGCGAGGCCAAACGCGACTCGCATGCGTCAGCGCGCCGCCCTGCAGCGACGCCGACCGTGCAGCCCGGTTCGTTCGGCTTGACGAATCCGTTGATGACCCCGGCAATCGCGCGGTCGGCCGGATCCTCGGCTGCGAGGCCGATCGCAGGACGCGAGGGCAAGCGCCGCGAAGGCGATGAAGCGGGTCGCGCTGGGAGTCATCTGGATTCTCGGGTGGGACAAGATTCTGATTTTGATTCAAACTGTTAGGCCTAAGCAACGGCAATCCATGATCCAGAGCCCCTATCTCCTCTTCCTCGGCGATGCGCCGGACATCGCGACGGCAAAGACCGCAGCCGGCATCCGCCAGTGGCGCGGCGAGCTGTGCGCGGGGCAACTGCGCCTGCCCGGATGCCGCGTGGACCTCGGGCTCCCGGACCTCACGCCGCGCGAAGCGGCCGGCCGCGGCATCAAGACGCTCATCATCGGCATCGCGAACGACGGCGGTTTCATCGCGCCGCAGTGGGTCACGACGATCGTCGACGCGCTCGAGGCCGGCCTTGACGTCGCTTCGGGCCTGCACGAGCCGCTTGCGGGCGTGCCGGAGCTTGCCGCAGCGGCACGGCGCACGGGCAGGCAGCTCATCGAGGTGCGCCAGCCCGCCGAGTCGTTCATGCCCGGCACCGGGCAGAAGCGCAGCGGCAAGCGCCTGCTCACGGTCGGCACCGATTGCGCGGTCGGGAAGAAATACACGGCGCTCGCGATCGAGAAGGAATTGCGCGCGCGCGGCGTGGATGCCGATTTCCGCGCCACCGGCCAGACCGGCATCTTCATCTCGGGCCGCGGCATCGCCGTGGATTCCGTCGTCTCCGATTTCGTCTCGGGCGCGGCCGAATGGCTCTCCCCGCCTGCTGCACCGCAACACTGGGACGTGATCGAGGGCCAGGGCTCGCTGTTTCATCCGGCCTACGCCGGCGTGACGCTCGGGCTCATCCACGGCAGCCAGCCCGATGCGATGGTGCTCTGCCACGACGTTGCGCGCACCGGCATCGCCGACTACGAGGGCTTTGCGATCCCTTCCTACGAAGCCTGCTTCGAGGCCTACCTCGCCGCGGCGCGCCTGACGAATCCCGCGGCGCGATTCGTGGGCGTCAGCCTCAACACCTCGCAGCTCGACGAGACGGCCGCCGCGCGCGCGACGGCCGACGTTTCGAAGCGCGTGTCATTGCCCTGCTGCGATCCCATCCGGCACGGCGTCGCGGCGATCGTCGATCGCATTATGTCTCCCGCCTGAAGCGACTTCGTCTCCGATCACCGACGTCTCAGGCCTTGTAGGCCTCGCGCGCCCGGAATGTCATGCACGCGGAACACAGGGAGTGGTGTTCCTCGCATCGCATTCGCAGTCACCTATGGAAGGGGGGCCTCATGGAACGCAACCACTCGCCGCTCGTCACGAGCGCCGTCATCGCCGCACTCGCATTTCCCGCGGGACTCCTGGCCGATTCCGCGCGCATGGAGCGATTCCGCACGCGCGGCACGGCTCTTCCCGAAGCGGCGCCGGCGCTGTCGCAACGCGCGCCCGGCACGGAATCATTCTCTTCATTTTTTCCCGGCGTCTCCGAGGCGCTGACCGGCTTCGACAACAGGACCAACGGATTCTCGCCGCAAGGGCCGCCCTACGAATCCCTCGATGAAGACACGGTCGTGCCGCGGCGCTCGTTCAACGACAACCGCTTCATCTTCGAGGAAGTCGAGCTGATCGCGGACGGGCTCGGCCCGACCTACAACGCCCAAAGCTGCCGCGAATGCCACCAGAACGTCGTGACGGGCGGCGCGAGCCAGATCGCGGAGCACCGCACCGGGCGCATGGACGGCCAGGTGTTCTTCGAGTCGCTCGGCGGCTCGCTGATCCAGAGCCGCGCCACGCACCAGGACATCGTCGAGCGCGTCGCGTTCGAGGACACCGTCCGCACGTTCCGCATTTCGACCAACACGCTCGGCGCCGGCTACGTGGAGGCGATCGCGAACAGCACCCTGCTCGCGATCCGCGACCGCCAGCCCGCGGCGCTTCGCGGCACGGCGCTCGAGGTGCCCGTGCTCGAGGCCGGCAGTTTCGCGCGCATCGGGCGCTTCGGCTGGAAGGCGCAGCACGCGAGCCTCGAGTCCTTCGCCGCGGACGCCTACCTCAACGAGATGGGCATCACGACGCCGCTGTTCCCGGAGGAGAACCAGTCGGCCGATGAATACATCGGCTTCGGCACGGCCTACGACCGGGTGGCCGATCCCGAAGACGACGGCGTCGATGTCGTCGCGTTCGCGGACTTCATGCGCGCGACGAAGGCGCCCTCGCGCGGCCCGATCACCGCGAACGTGCGCGCGGGCGAGCAGGTCTTCTCGCGCATCGGTTGCGCGAACTGCCACGTGCCGTCGATCACGACGGCGCCGCCCGGCACGCCCATCAATGGCAACGCACTCCGGGTCGCGAAAGCGCTCGGGAACAAGGTGATCCACCCGTACAGCGACTTCCTGATGCACGACGTCGGGACGGGCGATGGCATCCCGTTCCTGCCGACGCCGGAATTCGCGGCGACCGCGAGCCAGATCAAGACCGCGCCGCTCTGGGCCCTGCGCACGCGCAACCGCCTGATGCACGACGGCCTCTCCTCGACCAAGGAGGAAGCGATCGAGCGCCATGGCGGGCAGGCCGCGCCGGTGACGGCGGCCTTCAAGGCGCTGACGGCGCAGGACCAGGCCTTGATGCTCGAGTTCCTGGATTCGCTCTGACGAGGGGCGTCGGGGTGGCGCAGGCGTTTTCGCTTGCGCCACCCCGGGCGGCTGTCACATTCTCATGACCTGCCCGGTCTACTGGCATCCATCAGGGGGGTGTCATGAGTTTTCTCGTCAATGCGTTGATCGAATGGCCGCGCAGCGTGGCGCGCCACCTCGTGTGGCTCGGGCCGCTCTTCGCCCGCATCGTGACCGGCTGGGTGTTCCTGTGGACCGGCTGGGGCAAGCTCACGCACCTGCCGCTCGTCACCGAGAATTTCGTGAACTGGGGCATCCCCGCGCCCCAGCTGCTCGCGCCTTTCGTCTCGGGCGTCGAGTTCTTCGGCGGCATTCTCCTCGTGCTCGGGCTCATGACGCGGATTTCGGCGGGCGCGCTCGGCGTCGTCATGATCGTCGCCGTCAAGTCCGCGCAGTGGGAGGAAGTCGATTCGCTGCAGTCGCTCCTCGGCCTCGACGAAGTGATGTACCTCGCCCTGTTCCTCTGGCTCGCCATCGCGGGAGCCGGGCGCGTTTCGCTCGACCACTTGCTCGAACGACGCGCAGGCGCCTGAACGGCGCCGAATCGCCGGGCTAGGCAAATCCCCGGAGCGGCAGGTGCGGCCGCTGCAACCAGTTGTCGTCCAGGTACTTCGCGCTGCCGTCGATCGCGTGCAGCGTATAGGCGTGTCGCGGCTTGTCGCTCAGGTTCGGGCCTGAGCGGTGCGGCAGCGCGCCATCGAGCAGCACGAGCGTGCCGCGCGCGGCCTCGAGCGGCACGAGGCCGTCCGTCGGATACGGCTCGGCGTCGAAGACCTCCAGTTCCGTCGCCGTGCGCGCCGCATTCAGCTTCGAGCGCGCCTTGACCGGCAGCCGATGGCCGCCGGGCAGCGCCCACATGCAGCCGTTCTCGGTCGTCGCGTCGTCGATCGCGAACCAGAAGCCGACGACGCTCTGCGGCTCGGTCCAGAGGTAGGTGTGATCCGTGTGGCACACGACCTCGCCGCCGATCCGCGCCTGCTTGAAGATGTACATCGACTGCAGCAGGAGCGGCGCGCCGCAGGCCGATGTCGGCCGCGATCGCCGCGAGCGCCGGCGTGCGGCTGAAGGCGTCGAACACCGGATCGAGGTCGTGCATCGCATGGCCGAGCTTGTTGAGGGCGAGGTGGGCGTCGGCCCTGAGGCGCCCGCCGGCGTCGAAAGCGCCGCTCTCGAAAAATCCGCGGATCGCCTCGCCGCTCGTCAGGAAATACTGCTCGGCGGCATGGAGCGCGCGGCCGTCCGCGGTGAACACGGTCGCCTGGCCCGGCGGCGGGACGTGCTGGCGCGCAAGCGCGATGGCGCGTTCGCGAAGCGCGAGGCAGCGCTCCGCCGGCACGAATCCGGGCAGCACGAGAAACCCGTCGCGCCGGTATTGCGCGAGCTGCGACGTGGAAAGCAGGCCGCTCACCGCAATCGGCTCAT
Organism: uncultured Gammaproteobacteria bacterium; assembly: GCA_963747035.1. Taxonomy (GTDB): domain Bacteria; phylum Pseudomonadota; class Gammaproteobacteria; order Steroidobacterales; family Steroidobacteraceae; genus SCUD01. Next base: position 27,137 of record CAVVDL010000010.1, on the reverse strand, counting down.
TCATGCCCGGATGGTGAGCGCACCCGTGGCCGCGTCCACGTCGAAGCGTCCGGCACGGACGGCCTCGAGCCATTCCACGGTTTTCAGCACGCCGCCGAATGCGAAAAAATGCGGCTGCACCAGGCGCCGCGCCAGCGCGCCCTCGCGCAGGCGCACGATGGCCGGAAAGATCTCGTCCACCGTCTTGACGAGACTCTTGAGGCTGCCGAGCGCAGTGGGGTTCGAAAACAGCGCGCCGAGCGACGCGCCGAGGCCGCACATCATCGCGAACTTCGCGAGCGCCTTGAGCGAGGCTGGGCCCGCGACGCCGACGTGAACCGGCAGGCCGATGCCGTGGCTCGCGAGTTCGTGGTCCCAGGCGACGAGGGCCGCCGGCTCGAAGCCGAACTGGCTCACGATGTGCACGCGCGTGCCGGTTTGCGCCGCATACGCCTGCTTGCGCGCGAGCGCGTTCCAGAGCGCGGCCGACGGGATGTTCGGATTGCCTTCCGGGTGGCCCGCGACGCCGATCGACTCGATGCCCGCCGCGTCGAGTGCGCCCGAGTCGAGAATCTCGAGCGTGCTCGAGAATTCGCCCGCGGGCGGCGTCTGGTCGCCGGCGACGAGCAGCACGCGGGTGACGCCGCCCTCCTTCAGTCGCGCGAGCGCGGAGTCGAGCTCGGCGCGCGAGGCGATCCGCCGCGCGACGACATGCGGGCAGCCGCGAAATCCGGCGCGCTCGACGGCACAGGCGGTCTCGGCGACATCCGCGAGCTTCGCGTTCGGCGTGTGCGCGACATAAAGCGTGCTGCCGGCCGGCAGGCGGCCCGTGAGCGAGGCGGCCAGGTCGCGGTCGTTCGCAGTGATCTCGAGCGATGCCCGCCCCGCAAAGGCGGCGATCCGGGCCTTCACGTCGGCGCCGCCGTCGGCCGCGGATTCGCCGGCCATTATTTCTGCCGCCGCGTCACGACAAAGGACTCGTCGTTGAACCAGAGGCCGCCATGTTTCTGCAGCACGGACTGCGTGGCGTCCCGGTACGCGCCGTTCGTGACGACCTCGTCAAGGCGCTCCTCCTCGATCTGGTTGACGTAGATTGCCGCGTTCCAGGCAGCGAACAGCGTCGAGGTGCCGATGCGATCTCCGATCTCGGTCGGCAGCGTGTGCATCTCGTAGCGAAAGATCGACTTGTCGTCGGCCGGCACCGCGAGCGAGAAATCGCCCGCCTCGGGGCCGAGCTCCGCCTTGAGCGCCGCAAGCAACTGCCGGCGATCCACCTGGAACGGGTTCTCATCAGGCCAGAGCTTCTGGACGATCTCGAGCGAGGGATCGTGGCCGTAGGACTGGACCACGAGCAGCCGGCCGTTCGGCGCGAGGCTCCGGGAGAGCGGCGCGAGCACCTTCTCCGCCTTGAATTTCGCCGACATGCGCGCCCGCCAGGGCTGCGACGCGAGGATCAGATCGTAGGATTCGAACGCCTGCCCCGGCTTCGGAATCACGCGGTCGAGCATGAACTCGTGGTCCTCGCGGTAGACGACGAGGACGGAGGCGCGGACGTAGACGGGATTGCCGGTCTTCGCGCTCGGCTTCGTCTGCCAGCCAAAGGCCAGCGTCGCCGCGAGCTCCTCGATCTGCTCGGCATATTCAGTGGAGGTCTGGCCCTTGAGCCGGACTTCGTGCCAATTGAGCGCGTCGGGCGATTGAATGTCGCGCGCCATCAGCCGCGGCGCCTCGGAATAATGCAGGTTCGTGATCACGAGCACCGTCGCCGGGTGCTCGAGGAAGCGGTCCGGCATTTTCTCGAGGCCGAGTCGGACGTCCTCGAGGCTGATTTCCTTGGCGACGACCATGAGCGGCACGGTCGGGAACAGCGCGTGCGCATGGCGCATGATGCGCGCGAGTGCCGTCGCGTCGCCCATGCCGGCATCGAAGACGCGAAGCGCGGGGGCGTCGGCCGCACATGCCTGAGCTCGGTCGCGGCCCGTTGCGCGACCACGGACTTCTCGTTGCAGGTGTTGACGAATGCGAGGTATTTCTGGCGGTTGTCGTAGAAGCGAAACGGCGTCGCCCCGACGCCGGGCGCGGGCGCCGGCTTTGCAGCCTTGTCAGAGCTCACGGCTTGGCTAAAGCGACCATGTTGTTCGCAACTCTATCGGAACTGGCCCGCAGAATTTCACGTTACGCCTTCGGTTAGTGACATAACCCATTGATCTAACATCGTAAGTTCATCGAACTTTCATCGAACTGCAATGTGGCAGGCCCATCCTTTCGACCATGCATCGAGAGGTGCGGGACATGGGACTTCGGCTCGCCACGACCTTCCAGCATTTCGACCAGGCGGAATTGCGTTTCTGCCGGTACCTGAATCGCTCGAGCGTCCTGCCGACGTCGCGCGTATTTTTCCAGGGCGTCAGCCGGCTCGGTGACGGCTGGATCTGGTACGCGCTCATCCTGGCGCAGCTCCTGTTGCCCGGGGGCGCGTTCGCCGCCGAACACCTCGCGCTGACGGGGGCCGCGGGCCTCCTCGCCTACAAGCTGATCAAGCGGCACGCCGTGCGCGAGCGCCCGTTCATCACGCACGCGGCGATCAGCTGCGCCGCGGCGCCGCTCGACCGCTACAGCTTTCCGTCCGGCCACACGCTGCACGCCGTGTCGTTCGCGATCCTCGGCGCGCACTACCTGCCTGCGCTCGCGGTACCGCTCGCGGCATTCGCCTTCCTCGTCGCGCTCTCGCGCGTCGTGCTCGGCCTGCACTACCCGACCGACGTCGCCGCAGGCGCGCTGCTCGGCGGCGGCCTCGCTTTCGCGAGCCTGAAGATCGTGGAGACAGTCCCCCTGTGACGATGCGCAATCCGCGCTCAGTTGATGACCGGCAGTTCGATCGCCGAAGGCTGCCCCGACGTGCGCCAGATCCGCTGCGTCGCCTTGATGTAGCTCTCCGGCGGCGCAAACACGATGTTCGGGACGAAGGACTGCGGATTGCGGTCGTAGAGCGGGAACCAGCTCGACTGGATCTGCACCATGATGCGATGGCCCGGCTCGAAGGTGTGGTTCGCCTGCGGCAGCCGGATCCGGTACTCGAGCACCTTGCCGGGCTCGATCGCCTTCGGCGTCGAGAAGTCCTCGCGATAGCGCCCGCGGAAGATGTCCGCGGAAATCATCTGCTGGTAACCGCCCAGCTTCGGATTGTCCGGGAATTCCGCCGGCCACACGTCGATGATCTTCACGACCCAGTCGGCGTCGCTGCCGGTCGTGGACGCGAAGAGCCTTGCCCAGGGTTCGCCTGCGACGCGCACCGGCGCCGAAAGCGGCTCTGTCTCGTAGACGAGAACGTCCGGCCGCGAGGCGGCCTGGCGCTGGTCATCCATCAGCCACTCGTCCCAGGTGGATTCGGCGCGCGCCGGAGTTCAGCGTCGGACGGTTCCGGTACGGCACGGGCTTCGCGGGATCGGCGAGGTACTCGTCGAAGGCCTGCTTCGCATCCGCCGGACGATCGAAGCCGAGCTGTCCCTTCGCCTGCAGGTAAAGATTCTTCGGCTTCGCGCTGCAACCACTCTCGCAGGAGCGCGGCCAGTTGTCGTAGCGCTGCCAGACGTCGGCGCCCGTCTCGTAGGCGAGCACGCGCGGTGTATCCGGCTGCGGCCCATCCTTCAGATAGTGATCGAGGAAGGGCTGCATCACCGTGCGCCGGAACCAGCCGGCGGTGTCGCCCTCGAATTGCACCATCCCGATGCCGCGCCCCTCGCGGCGGCCCTGCCCGTGATTCCAGGGACCGAGCACGAGGTGGATGAACCTGCCGTCCGGATCCTTCGGCGCGAGCGCCTTGAAAAGCGCGGGCCCGCCGTAGATGTCTTCCTGGTCGAACAGGCCGCTCACGATCAGCATCGGGACGGTGAGCGGTTCCTTCGCAAGGACCTTGTCCATCGCCTGTGACTGCCAGAAGTCGTCGTAGCTCTGGTGTTCGCTGAGCGCTTTCCAGTACTCGAGCTGCTCGAGGCCGTGAGAGGCCGCGAGATTGCCGGCATTGCCCGCGCGCAGGTAGAACTCATAGGTGTCGTAGTTGCCGGTCCACCACGGCAGCTCGTTCTTGCGGCTCGCTTCCTGTTCGTAGGTGTACTCGAGCGAGCCGTCCTGCCGGAAGGCGCCGTTGTGGAACCAGTCGTCGCCCATCCAGCCGTCCACCATGGGCGCGAACGGCACCGCGACCTTGAGCGCCGGGTGCGGATGGATCGTGGACATGAGGGTGGTGAACCCGCCGTAGGAACCGCCGGTCGTGCCGACGCGGCCATTGCTCTCGGGCACGTTCTTGACGAGCCAGTCGATCGTGTCCCAGGTATCCGTGGCATGGTCGGTCGCCGTCGGGTTGTAGGGACCGCGCAGCGGGCGCGTCATGACGTAGTCGCCCTCGGAGCCGTACTTACCGCGCACGTCCTGGATCACGATGATGTAGCCGGCGGCGACCGCGGTGTCGAACATCTGCGGCACGACGGACGCGAGGTGCGGACTCGCAAAGCGCGCGACGCTGCTCGAGGCGTTGTACGGCGTGCGCGACAGGAGCATGGGCGCGCCCGAGGCGCCTTTCGGCACGAGGATGAAGGTCTTGAGCTTCACCCCGTCGCGCATCGGGATCATCTCCTCGCGCTTGACGAAGTCGAACTCGTCCGTCTTCGGCGTGAAGGCCGGCGCGGTCGACTGTGCGGTGGCCTGGCCTGAGACCAGGAGTCCGAGCGCGAGGACCTTGGGCAGCGTGAACGAGATGGCGGGCGATCGTCATGCGGCTTCTCCGGGAACGGGCATCAAAAAACGGGGCCCAGTGGCCCCGTCCTTTGACGCATTCACAAGCCATTAGTTTACAGGGTCGGACCTGCGAGTGATGATCCCGGGGCCATCAAGGGAGGCCCGTTCATGAACCTGGACCTGGATTTCGTCCGCGCGCAGTTCCCGGCATTCCGCGAGCCGACGCTTGCGGGTTTTGCGCACTTCGAGAATGCCGGCGGATCCTATGCCGCGGGGCAGACGATCGGCTGGCTCGACCGCTATTACCGGCAGACCAAGGTCCAGCCCTACTACGCGTTCGCCGCCTCCGCCACGGCGGGCGAGCAGATGGATGCGGCCAAGGCCCGCATGGCGGCCTGGCTCAACGTCGGCAAGGACGAAATCCACTTCGGTCCCTCGACGTCGCAGAACACCTATCGTGCTCGCGCAGGCGCTGCGGCGCCACCTGAAGGCGGGCGACGAAGTCATCGTGACGAACCAGGACCACGAGGCGAACGTCGGCGCCTACTCGCGCCTGGCGGAGGACGGCATCACGGTGCGTGAATGGAAGATCAACCCCGAGACCGCCGAGCTCGAGCGCCAGGGCCTCGAGGCGCTGCTCGGCCCGCGCACGAAGCTCGTCGCATTCACGCACTGCTCGAATGTCGTCGGCAGCATCAACGCGGTCCGGGAGTTCACGGATCTCGCCCACCGGGCCGGCGCCTGGGCGTTCGTGGACGGCGTCGCGTTCGCGCCGCACGGCATGCCGGACCTCGCGGCGCTGGGCGTCGACGCCTACTATTTCTCCCTGTACAAGGTGTACGGCCCGCACCTCGGCACGATGTTCCTGCGGCGCGAGGTCAACGCGGCGCTGCCGAACCAGGGCCATTTCTTCAACGACGGCAAGCCGGGCGCGCGGTTCACGCCGGCCGGCCCCGACCACGCGCAGATCGCCGCCGTCAACGGCGTCCTCGACTACATGGACGCCATCGCGGACCGCCACGGCCAGCAGGGCAAGCCGGTCGAGTCGCGCGCCGCGGCCGTGCGCGACCTGTTCCGCGCGCACGAGACGGCACTCCTGCAGCCGCTGCTCGATTTCCTCGTGAAGCACCCGAAAGTGCGGCTGATCGGCCGCACGCGCGCCGCCGAGCGGGCGCCGACCGTCTCCTTCACGGTCAAGGGACAAAGCTCGGCGGACGTCGCGGCGCGGCTCGCCGCTGCGCGGCTCGGTGTCGGCGTCGGCAACTTCTACGCGTACCGGCTGATCCAGGCGCTCGGCATCGACACCGAGGATGGCGCCGTCCGCTGTCTCGTTCGTGCACTACACGTCGAAGGACGAGGTGGATCGCCTGATGCAGGAGCTCGATCGGTGTTTGAACTAGATTTCGTACAGACGCTCGCCTTCGCGGGCGTCGCGCTCCTCCTCGGGCACTGGCTCCGGCGCCTCGTCCCGGTCCTCGGCCGCTACAACCTGCCGGCGCCCGTGCTCGGCGGGCTGCTCGTCGCGGTCGCGGTGCTGATCGCGCGCGGCCAGGGCGTCACGCTCGTGACGTTCGATACGACGCTGCAGAGCCCGCTCATGATCGCCTTCTTCACGACGATCGGCTTCGGCGCGAGCCTGTCGCTCCTCAAGATCGGCGGGCCGCAGGTGCTGCGTTTCTTCCTGGCCGCGACCGTGTTCGCGGTCTTGCAGAACGTCGTCGGCATGCTGATGGCGATCGCATTCGGCCTGCACCCGCTCTTCGGCGTGCTCGCGGGCTCCGTCACGCTGACAGGAGGTCCTGCGACGGGCCTCGCCTTCGCGCCGCTCTTCGAGCAGGCGGGCGTCGCCGGAGCATCCTCCGTCGCGATCGCGGTCGCGATCGGCGGCATCGTCTTCGGCGGCCTGGTCGGCGGCCCGGTCAGCACGGTCCTGGTCGAGCGCAGGAACCTCAGGACGCCGCGACGCCCCGGGAGCGGAACCGGCGAGATCGAACTCTTCGAGGCCGAAGTCACGACACGGGTCACCGCGTCGGAGGAGGACGACGACGAATGGCCGATCATCAAGAACCTCGTCGCGATCCTGGTCGCCATGTGGATCGGCTTCTGGGTCAGCAAGGGATTCGCCGCGCTCGGCATGACGCTGCCCGCTTACATCGGCGCGATGCTGGTCGCGGCCGTCATCCGCAACATCGACAACGCGACCGGCTGGTTCAGCCTCTCGCATCGTTTCATCAACACGTTCGGGATCGTGTCGCTGACCCTGTTCCTCGTCATGGCGCTCATGACGCTGAAGCTCTGGGAACTGACCGGGCCTCGTGCTGCCGCTCCTCGCGATCCTCGTGGTGCAGGTCGTGATCGCGGCGCTCGCCGCCGCGGGCCCGGTGTTCCGGTTGATGGGGGGCAATTACGAAGCGGCCGTGATGAGCGGCGGGTTCATCGGCTTCATGCTGGGGACGACCGCGAATGCGATGGCCGTCATGCGCGCGCTGACCGAGCGCTATGGTCCCGCGCCGCGCGCGTTCCTCGTCGCGCCGATCGTCGGCGCGTTCTTCATCGACTTCACGAACGCGCTCATCATCACGCTGTTCCTGAACCTGCTCGCCTGAGCGGCGCGCGCACCAGCCCGGTCCTCACTTCGGCAGCGGCTGGATCCCGAGTTCGCGCCACATCGCCTCCGGATCGATCGGCACGCCGTCCTTCACGACGAGGCGCAGGTTACGAAGCGCACCGGGATCCGTGCTCGGGTCGCCGTCCACGAGGATGAGGTCGGCGAGCTTGCCCGGCGCGATCGAGCCGAGGCGTTCGCCCTGCCCCGCCGCGCGTGCGGCGCCGAGCGTCGCCATCTGCAGCACCTCGGGCGCCGGGATGCCCGCCTTCACGTAGAGCTCGAGCTCGCGGATGAGCGCAAAGCCGCTCCCGTCCGTGCCCGCGACGATGGGCACGCCGGCGTCGTGCAGCACGGTCAGCATGTGCAGCATCGCGGCAAAGGAATCCTGATAGCGTTTCTCCTTGTCAGCCGTCACCGGCAGCCCGCCCTCGAGCAGGCCGCGGCGCACGACCGGCGGCAGCCGGTCCGCGATGGGCTTGTAGGCGGTCGCCATCTCGCCGGCGCGGTCGAGGATCAGGTTCTCGAAGACCTGCAGCGTCGGGTCCACCGTGATGTGTTTCGCGACGAGCAGCGCGACGAAGTCCTTCGTCTTCGGGTCATTGAAGTCGAGCTCCGCCGCGTGCTCGGCGACCGCGGTCAGTCGCGCCGGGGTGCGCGTATCCGGCACCTGGTCGAACATGAAGTTGAGGAACAGCATGTTCATGTGCTGGATTTCGTTGTACCCGGCGCGCACCGCGCGCTCCGCCGTCATCCCGGCCGGGATGTGCCCGCCGACGCGAAGGCCGCGCTTCCTCGCCTCGTCCACGAGAATGGGCACGAGCTCGGGCTTCACCGAGCTGTAGATCTTGACGAGGATGAAGCCGGCGTCCGCCATGGCGTCGACCGCGGCGCGCGCCTCGGCTTCGTTCGCGACGAGCACCTGCGTCGGGCCCTGGAACGGGCCGGGCCCGTCCACGATGCCCGCGTACACGATGCGCGGCCCGAGCGTGTCGCTCTCCCAGGTCTTCATGCGCTCGCGCTTGGCGGGCTCCGCCGCCATGTCGCGCACGCCGGTCACGCCGGCGGCGAGCAGCAGCAGGCCATCGGACGGTTCCGGGTGGCTGTGCATGTCCCAGAGGCCCGGCACGAGCGCGCGTCCCGCGGCGTCGATGCGCGATGCGCCTTCCGGCACCGGGAAAGATCCGTCTGCGCCGACGGCGCGGATCAGGTTGCCCTCGAGGAGAACGCTGCTGCCCGGCTTCATCACGCGCGCCTCGGCATCGAAGAGATTCGCGTGTTCGATGAGGACCGGGCCGGCCGGAACCTGGCGCAGGCGCCTTGCCTGCTCGCTGCGCAGCGCCGTCAGCCGCGCTTCCTGTATCTCGAGGAGTTCCGGCGCCACCGGCTCCCAGCCTTCCGGCACCATCACGACCCAGCTGTCGAGGCTCGCGAAGAATTCGCCCTTGTCGTCGAGCCACACCGTCGTCGGCTGGTAGCCGAGGCCGTAGACCGCGTAGAGCTGGACCTGCTTCGATGCATCGCCATTCCGGACCGTGCGCACGTCGAGCGCCTCGACGCGCGCCTCGCCCGAGGGCAGGAGCGGCAACTTGTGCCCCGGCGCCGCGAACGCGGCTTTCGCGAGCATCGGCAGCTCCGCCGGCGTGCCCGACTGGCTCAGGTAGAACGCAGGCGCCTCGAGATTCCGCGTCGCCCTGCTCGACCTTGTTCTTCCAGGCGGCCTTGCCCTTCTCGACCGAGAAGCGCTCTGCGATTTCGTTCTTGAGATAGTCGTTGCCGTCGACCGTGATCACGGTCGGGATGCCGGCCGCGTCCTGCACGATGCGCGAACGGACCGAGGGGCCGCGGCCGCGGTCGTTGAACTCGAAGATATAGAGGCCCGAGCCGTCCGGCATGCGGCACTCGAGGTGGTAGCCCGCGCGGTTGCCCGCGAGGAAGAACGAGTAGGCGCGGCTTGCGCTCGCGTTGTCGGGACAGCTCTCGACCGGCGGCGCGGCGACCGATTCGGCGGCCTGCGAGAGCGGCGCGAAGAGCGCGAGGACGGCGAGCCAGGCGATGCGTGGGCGTTGCATGCGGTTGATCCCCCGAGTTGGCTATCATCCTACGACATTGAACGCCGCGATTCGCCGGACCCCGTGAGCCCCTGGCGCCAACGGTTCAAGTGGACCGTCTACGCGCTGCTGTTCGTCGATTTCATCCTCTATCTCGTCCAGGACATCGAGTACGCGCACTACGTGCTGGACGCGAAGTCGGACCTGCTCGAGATCCTCGCGGCCTACGTCACCTCGATCGACCTGGTCGCCTGGTTCGCGCTGATCCTGCTCTTCGAGCTCGAGACCTATGTGCTCGTGGATCGCGACTGGACCGGCCTCACGAAGCGGCTGGTCCAGGGCGTGCGGCTCGTCTGCTATGTCGCGATCCTGCACACGAGTTTTTCCTACGACATCGCGCTCAGCGAATTCCACCATCCCAGGAAGCTGCCCGCGGCCGCGGACGTCTGCGCCTACGCCGGCGACTGGAGCTTCCTGCGGAACCGCGATTACATCGACATCACGGCGGACAACTGCAGGACGATCGGCAAGGGTCCCGAATTCTTCGCACTCAGCGATGATGCGGTGCTCACCGACCGGGCCGGGCTTGCGGAGGGCACGATCCTCGCCTGGACCGACCTCGTCGAGAGTGTTGCCTGGCTCCTCATCGTGTTTGCAACGGAGGCGATCGTGCGCCTGCAGCATGCGGGCTCCCGCAGCGACGGAGCGCGCGCTCCGACTCGAACGCGGCAAGATCGCGCTCTACGCGCTCATCCTCGCGATCGCCGCGTACTGGGGCTCCAAGGACCAGGTGCTGTACTTCTGGGACGAGATCGTCTGGGTGCTCGGATTCCTGATCATCGACTGGAACATCCGCGACTGGCAGACGTTCCGGCGCGCGCTCAGCGTTTCGACGTCAGCCGCTTAGCATTCTTCGCCTTGGCCCGCGGCTGGTCGCTGTGCAGCGTCATCAGCGATTCCATGAGGCCGTCTTCCGCACTCGAGCAGACGCCGAGGACCAGCGCCTCGTCGTGCCCCTTCGGCGCGACGTAGGCATGACCCATCGTGCTGTCGATGTAGATGGACTCGCCCGTCTGCAGCAGGATCGGCTCGTAGAACTCGGTGTGGATCTCGACCGGGCCCTGGAGCACGTAGATGTACTCCTCGCCCGGATGATGGACGAGCTCGCCGAACTCCTCGACGCTGCGCGCGCGGATCCGGGTGACGGTCGGCACCATGCGCTTGCGGCGCAGCTCCGGGCACATGTAGAAATATTCGTAGTTCGGCGTGTTGACGCGGATCGCGTCGGACAGCCGCCCGATGGAGCGGCGCGCCGTGATGGGCGCATCGGCTGCCCCGTCCGCCTCGCTGAAAAGATCGGACATGCGCAGGTTCAGGCGCTGGCTCAACTGGAGCAGCTTGTCGTAGGTCAGCGTGAGCCGGTCGTGCTCCACCTTCGCAAGCGTCGAGAGCGGGATGCCGGTGCGCTCGCTCATCTCCTTGAGCGTCCAGTGATTTCGCAGGCGCAGGCCACGCAGGAGGCTTCCGAGCGTCGGCCGGTGCGGCTTGGTGGGTGTCATGCCCTGATTTTACGGCGAGGCACCCTTTGACGTCATTCTCCAATTAGGACTACCATGACCTTATCAGGATAACCACCCGGGACTTACGCATGCGCGTCTATTCTCCGATCGCGACATTTCTGTCTGCCTGCCTCCTCTCGGCTGCTGCGTTCGCGCAGGTGCCGCCGTCAGCGAAGGCGGCTGCTACGCCTCCCGCGACCGTGGCACCCGCCGCCGCTCGAAACGCCGGCCGGCCCGCAGCTGAACCGCGCGGACCTCGAAGCCTGGCTCGACGGCTTCATCCCCTTCGCGATCGCGAAGGGCAACATCGCGGGCGGCGTCGTCGTGGTCGTGAAGGACGGCCAGGTGCTGCTCGAGAAGGGCTTCGGCTACGCCGACGTCGAGAAGAAGAAGCCGGTCGACCCCGAGGCGACGCTGTTCCGCCCGGGCTCGATTTCAAAGCTCTTCACCTGGACCGCGGTCATGCAGCTGGTGGAGCAAGGCAAGATCGACCTCGACGCCGACATCAACCAGTACCTCGATTTCAAGATTCCGCCCGGCCCGGACGGCGAGCCGATCCGCATGCGCGACGTCATGACGCACACCGCCGGGTTCGAGGAAGCGGTCAAGGAGCTGATTTCCGAGGATCCTTCCAGGCTCGTGCCGCTCGGCGCCACGGTCAAGCGCTGGGTGCCGGTCCGCATCTTCAAGGCCGGCACGATGCCCGCCTACTCGAACTACGCGACCGGCCTCGCCGGCTACATCGTCGAGCGCGTCTCGGGCCAGACCTTCGACGACTACCTCGACCAGCACATCTTCTCCCCACTGGGAATGGCTCATTCCTCGTTTCGGCAGCCGCTGCCGCAATCGCTCATGGCCGGCATGGCGAATGGCTACGAGAACGCCACCGGCAAGCCGCAGGGCTACGAGCTGATCAACCTCGCGCCCGCGGGCGCGCTCGCGGCCACCGGCGCCGACATGGCGAAGTTCATGATCGCGCACCTGCAGAATGGCGCGTTCGGCGACCAGCGCATCCTCTCCGAGGAAACCGCGAAGAAGATGCACGGCACGCCGCTCACGATCCTCCCGAACGTCAACCGGATGCTGCTCGGGTTCTACGAGACGAGCACCAACGGCCACCGCATCATTTCCCACGGCGGCGACACGCAGTACTTCCACAGCGACCTGCACCTGTTCGTCGACGACGGCGTCGGCTACTTCATCTCGTTCAGCAGCGCCGGCAAGGAAGGCGCCGTGGGGCCGCTGCGCGAGGCGTTCTACCGCAGCTTCGCGGACCGCTATTTCCCGGGCCCGGCGCAGGAAGGCAAGGTCGATGAGGCGACCGCGAAGGCGCATGCCGCCGAGATCGCGGGCAGCTACATCAGCTCGCGCCGCGCCGAAACGAGTTTCATGAGCGTCCTCAACCTGCTGCAGCCGGTGAAAGTCTCGGTCAACGAGGACGGGACGATTTCCTTCCCGGTGCTGAAGGACCTCAATGGCGAGCCGACGAAGTGGCGCGAAATCCAGCCCTACGTCTGGCGCGAGGTGGACGGCAAGGGCCGGCTCGCCGCCGAGGTCAAGGACGGCCGGGTCGTGCGGTTCGCACCCGAGTGGATCTCGCCGTTCATGTACATGGAACGCTCCTCCGGCGCGAAGGGTGTCGGCTGGCTGATGCCGGCGGCGGTCGCGAGCCTCGTCGTGCTCGCGCTCACCGTGATCTTCTGGCCGGTCGCGGCGCTCGTGCGCCGCCGCTACCGCAAGCCCCTGCCGTATACCGGACGTGAGGCGAAGGCCTACCGCTGGGGCCGCATCGGCGCGCTGCTCTCGCTCGCGGCCATGGGCGGCTGGATCGGCACCATCCTCGCGATGTTCGCCGACCTCAAGCTGCTGTCGGACCGGCTCGACTGGCTGGTCCTGCTCGTGCACGTGTTCGGCACGATCGCCGTGTTTGCGGGCCTCGTGCTCGCGCTCTGGCACCTGTCGGTCGTGTGGAAGGCGAACAAGCGCTGGCTCGGCAAGATCTGGGCGGTCGCGCTCGTCTTCGCGACGGCGATCTGCGCCTGGGTTGCGATCGCCTACCACCTGGTCGGCATCAGCACGAACTACTGATGCAGCTGTCGGTCACGCGGGAACTGATCCCGCTCTCGGCCCCGTTCACGATCACGGGGTACACGTTCACCGACATGTCGGCCGTCGTCGCTCGCATCAGCGAGCGCGGCGCGGCCGGCGAGGGTGAGGCGGCGGGCGTCTATTACCTCGGCGACGACGTCGACCGCATGTGCACGGCGATCGAGCACGTGCGCCGCGACATCGAGGCCGGCGTCGACCGCGAGTCGCTGCGCCGGCTGCTGCCGCCCGGCGGCGCGCGCAATGCCCTCGACTGCGCGCTGTGGGACCTCGAGGCGAAGCGCCTCCGCCAGCCGGTCTGGCGGATCGCCGGTCTCGAGCGCCCTCGCCCGCTCCTCACCACGTTCACGATTCCGGCCAACGACCCGGGAGCGATGGCCGAAAAGGCGATCGCCTATGCCCAGGCGAAATCCCTGAAGCTGAAGCTGACCGGCGAGTTGCCGCTCGATGCGGAGCGCGTGCGCGCCGTGCGCAGGGCGCGCCCCGACGCCTGGATCGGCGTCGACGCCAACCAGGGCTTCAATGCCGACAGCCTTTCCGCCCTCATGCCGGATCTCGTGGCCTGCAAGGTGAAGCTCGTGGAGCAGCCCTTCGCGCGCGGGCGCGAGGCGGAGCTCGACGGCCTGCGCTGCCCGATCCCGGTCGCCGCGGACGAGAGCGTGCAGGGGCTTTCGGACATCGAGCCGCTCGTCGGCCGCTTCGACATCGTCAACATCAAGCTCGACAAGTGCGGCGGCCTCACCGAAGGCCTCGCGATGGCCGCGGAGGCGCGACGCCTGGGCCTCGGCGTGATGGTCGGCAACATGGTCGGAACCAGCCTCGCGATGGCGCCGGCCTGGATCCTCGGCCAGCTCTGCGACATCAATGACCTCGACGGCACGCTCTTCATCACGCGGGATCGCACGCCCGCGATGGCTTTCGAGAACGGCAAGGTCTCCTATCCCGACTCGGGCTGGGGCGCCGCAGCCTGAGCGCGGATTCCGCGCTGAATTGACAATTCTCCAATCAGGATTAAAATCTCTGGCTGGGATATTTTTCCCGAAAGGGGTGGGATGGCTCAGTCCAGGGCGGGTCAGGTCTCGAGGCGGCGCGTGCTCCAGGGCGCGGCGCTCGGCATCGGTTTCCCGATGCTCAACCTCGCCTCGTTCCGCCTCTTCGCCGACAGCCCCGCCGCCTACTCCGCGCGCGCGATCGCGATCGTCGAGCGCTCGCTCGTGATCGACATGCTGGCCGTGCTCAAGATCAACTTCAAGCCGGAGGCCTACGCGAATCCGCTCACCGAGGCCGAGATCGCGCAGTTCAAGACCTGCGGCATCACCGGCTTCCACAATTCCGTCGGCACCGGGGGCCCGCAGGCCGTCGAGGAGACGCTGACCTTCCTCGCCGCGTGGCAGGGATTCTGCGCGCGGAACTCCGATCTCTTCTCTGTCGTGGACAAGGCCGCCGACCTCGACCGCGCCAAGGCCGCCGGCAAGTGCGCGGTGATGATGGGCGTGCAGAACTCCGAGCATTTCCAGAAAGCCGAGGACGTGAAGGCCTTCTTCCAGCTCGGCCAGCGCGTGCTCCCAGCTCACCTACAACAGCCAGAACTTCCTCGGCACCGGCGGCACCGACCGCGTGGACGGCGGCGTCAGCGACTTCGGCGCCGAGATCATCGCCGCGATGAACGAGACCGGCATGCTGGTGGACGCCTCGCACTGCGGCGACAAGACGACGCTCGACGCGATCGAGCTCTCGAAGCAGCCGATCGCGATCACGCACTCGAACTGCCGCGCGCTCAACAACCACCCGCGCCTGAAGACCGACGAGGCGATCACGAAGCTCGCGGCCAGGGGCGGCGTCATGGGCATCACGGGCGTGCGCAACTTCGTGCGCGACCGCGAGCCGACGACCATCGAGCACATCGTCGACCACATCGACCACGTCGTGAAGCTGGTCGGCATCGAGCACGTCGGCATCGGCTCGGACTCCGACCTCAACGGCTACGACGACATGCCGGCCGACCAGCGCAAGGAGCTGATGGCGTCGTACAAGTCGAGCTACGCCTTCCGCGACAAGCTCGACACCGACGGCTTCGACCATCCGAAGAAGGTTTTCGACCTGACCGAGGCACTCATCCGCCGCGGCTACGGCGACTCGAACATCGAGTCCGTGCTGGGCGGCAATTTCCGGCGGCTCCTGGGCACCATCTGGGCCTGAGCGCCAATCGACCACCGAGGGGGAACATGCACATGGGCACTCAATCCGCACGCGCGACACGGACGATTCCGCGGCGATCGCGATGATCCTCGCCGCCGCCGCGGCTCCGCACAGCAGGCCGCGCCGGCCGAAAAAGCGGTGCTCGGCGAAGTCGTCGTGACGGCGCAGAAGCGCACCGAGGCGCTCGCCGACATCCCGATGTCGGTCTCGGTCCTCGCCGGGTGACGCGCTGCGAGCGGCAGCAGGCCGACAACTTCCAGGACCTCGTGACGCTGGTGCCCGGCCTCAGCCTCAACTCGAGCACGCGCGGCGTCACGCGCGTCTCGCTGCGCGGCATCAACACCGGCGGCGTCGCCTCGACCGTCGGCGTCTACGTCAACGACGTGCCCTTCGGCTCGAGCAGCGGCCTCGCGAACGCCGCGATCCTCTCGGGCGACTTCGACACCTTCGACATCGCGCGGATCGAGGTGCTGCGCGGCCCGCAGGGCACGCTCTACGGCGCGAGCTCGCTCGGCGGCGTGATCAAGTACGTGCCGAACGACCCGTCGACCGACGGCTTCGAGGGCACGCTTCCAGGCGTCACGTCGAGGACGTCTCGGGCGGCGACATCGGCTACGCCGTGACGGGCGTGCTGAACATGCCGGTCGGCGAGACGCTTCGCGCTCCGCGCCAGCGGCTTCTTCCGCTCCGACGGCGGCTACACCGATTCGATCGGCAACAACCCGATCCCGGCCCTGCAGGACCCGTCGGTCAACATCGACGACGGCACGCGGTCGAGAAGAATCTCAACGGCAGCGAGTCGGCCGGCGGCCGCATGTCGGCGCTGTTCAAGCCGTCGGACAACTTCTCGCTCGACCTGACGGTCTATCTCCAGAACATCGACAGCGACAACGCGAACGCGTTCGAAGTCGACCCGGTCACGCTGAAACCGCTGTACGGCGGTCTGCGTGGCCTCGCGCTATCAGCAGGAGCTCGACGGACATCGAGTACCGGGTCTACAGCGCGACGATCGACTGGGACTTCGGCGGCGTCTCCCTGCGAGTCCGTCACGAGCTACAGCGAGTTCTCGGAGAATCTCACAGCGCGACGTCGCCGTCGCTCGACGTCGCTCGGCACCGGCGCTCCGACGGCGCAGTTCCTGACCTTCGCGTACAGCACGCTCGGCACGACCGACAGGCTTGCTCTCCGGCATCCTGCCGCAGACGACCGCGACCGACAAGTTCACGCAGGAATTCCGCCTCCTCTCGCCGGACAGCGACCGCTTCGAGTGGCTGCTCGGCGCGTACTACACGGACGAGGACTCCGGCATCGATCCGCAGACGCGTCACTGGCGGTCGAGCCCGGCACGGACAACATCTGCCGAGGACATCCCTCCCCTGGCCGTCGTCAGCCTCGACTCGACGTACGAGGAATACGCGCTCTTCGCGAACGCGACCTGGCACGTCACCGACCGGTTCGACCTGTCGTTCGGCGGCCGCTGGAGCGACAACGACCAGGAACGCCGAGCAGAAGCCGATCGAGCTTCCGGCTGTCCTGCGTCCCGACCGCACGGGCGTCACGAGCAGAGTTCGACAACCTGAAGTCGTCCGAAAGCCCGTTCACCTGGTCGGTCTCGCCGCGCTTCGAGTTCACCGACACGACGTCGGCCTACGCTGCGGGTCGCGACCGGCTTCCGCCCGGGCGGCCCGAACGTGCTGCCCCCGGGGCCCGGCGCCCGCCGACCGTACGATTCCGACAAGCTGACCAACTACGAGATCGGCGTGCGAGCCGGGACCGCGGACGGGACCTTCCACTCGACGTCGCCGCGTTCTATCCTCGACTGGAAGGACATCCAGCTGTTCCTGGTCATCAACGGCGTTCGGCGTCAATGCCAACGGCGGCACGGCGAAGAGCAAGGGCGTCGAGCTCACTGCGACGGCTCGCTGGCGGACCAGCCTCACGGTCTGCTCAACGGCGCCTACACCGACGCCGAGCTGACCGAGGATACCGACCCGCCGTCGGCGGCCACGACGGCGACCCGCTGCCGTGCGTGCCGGAATGGAGCTCGGCACTCGGCATGGACTACGAATGGGCCGACGTCGGCGATTCGACCGCCTACGTCGGCGGCCAGGTCGCCTACATCGGCGATCGGATGCGCGACTTCGGCAACCGTCGACGCCGGACGGCCAACTCGGTCATCGCCGACGCCTACACGACCCTCGACCTGCGCACGGGCTCGACTGGGACAACGTGGTCCGTCGAGCTCTACGGCAAGAACCTGACCGACGAGCGCGGCATCACCGACATCATCGCCCCGGCGAGTCCATTCCCGGCTGGCGCCGGCGCGACTCGCCGTGATCCGGCCGCGCACGATCGGCCTCTCGATCGGCGTCGCGGTTCTGACGGGCCGGCCGCGCAGGGAGAGCGTCTTGTCGGCAGTCCGCACCTCCAGCGTCCCTGACGCCGGATCCGCGTCGCTCGTGGTCACCCTGCCCGCGCCGTATCTCCTGTTCCTGGGAGATACGACCGAGGCGGGGTACGCCAAGACGGCGTTTGGCCTGCGCGACTGGGCGCGCGACCTGTGCATCGGCGAGTTCGCGCTGCCCGAAGCGACGGTCAGCGCCGGCCTGCCGAGGCTCGCGCCGCGCGAGGCGCAGGCGCGAGGCGCCCGCTCGCTCGTGATCGGCGTCGCGAACACCGGCGGCGTCCTGAAGCCGAACTGGATCCCGAGCCTCGTCGAGGCCCTCGAAGCGGGACTCGACATCGTCTCGGGAATGCACGGGCGCCTGGCAGGCTCGCCCGAGCTCAAGGCCGCCGCCGAACGGCTGGGACGCCGCCTCATCGACGTGCGCCAGCCTCCGCCGAACATTCCCGGTCGGCACCGGCCGGAAGAGGACCGGCAAGCGCCTGCTCACCGTCGGCACGGACTGCGCGCTCGGCAAGAAGTACACCGCGCTTGCGATCACGGGCGCGATGCGCCGGCGCGGCGTGGACGCGGAATTCCGCGCGACGGGCCAGACCGGGATCATGATCGCGGGCAGCGGCATGCCGATCGACGCCGTGATCTCCGATTTCGTGGCGGGCGCCGCGGAAATCCTGAGCCCCGACGCCGCTCCGGACCACTGGGACGTGATCGAGGGCCAGGGCTCGCTGTTTCACCCGGCCTACGCGGGCGTCTCGCTCGGCCTCCTGCATGGCAGCCAGCCGGACGTCTTCGTGCTCTGCCACGAGCCGGGCCGCGAGCACCTGCTCGGCTACCCGGACTTCCCGACGCCGTCATTGCCTGAAGCGATTGCCCGCCACGTCGCGATGGGCTCGCTCACGAACGCAAAGATCCGCTGCGCGGGCGTCAGCTTCAATACCGCGTCGCTGCGGCCTGCGGCGGCCGAGACGCTGATGCAGGGCGTCGCGCAATCGCTCGGCCTGCCGGTCGCGGACCCGATGCGCGGCGGCGCCGCCCTCGAGCGGCTCGTCGAGTCCTGCCTCGCCTCGTGACGCGCCCGAGCTGGTTCCAGCGCTTCCTGCTCCCGGGATTCGCATTCAAGGCCGTCGTCATCGGCGGCGGCTACTCCACCGGCCGCGAGATCGCGGAATTCTTCGTGCCGCTCGGTCCCTGGGGCGGCGTCGCCGCGATGGCGCTCGCGATGGGCCTGTGGAGCCTCATCTGCGTCGTGGCCTTCCTGCTCGCGCGCAGGATCGGCGCCTATGACTACCGTCCCTTCTTCCGCGCGCTCCTCGGGCCGCGCCTGGTTCGCCTTCGAGGGCTGCTACGTCTTCTTCTTCATCCTGATCCTCGCGGTCTACGGCGCGGCCGCCGGCGCGCTCGGCGAGGCGATGTTCGGCTGGCCGACGATCGCGGGCGTCCTCGCTCCTCATGGCGCTCATCGCGGCCTTCACGGCGTTCGGCAACAAGAGCGTCGAGTGGCTCTTCAAGTACGCCTCGTTCTTCCTGTACGGCGTCTATGCGCTCTTCGTGATCTTCGGCTTCCAGCGCTTCGGCACGGAGATCGGAGCGAGTTTCCAGCGCGCAACGCCGCGGGCTCGGGCAGCTGGGTCGGCGCCGGGATCACGTACGCGAGCTACAACGCGGTCGCCGCCGCGGTGGTGCTGCCGATGCTCCGGCACCTGACGAGTGACCGCGACGCCGTCGTTTCGGGCCTGCTCGCCGGCCCGCTCGCGATCATCCCGGCACTCCTCTTCTTCTGCTGCATGATGGCGTTCTATCCCGGCATCGGCGCCGAGGTGCTGCCGGCGGACTTCATGCTGCGCCAGATGGGCCTGCCGCTCCTGCACGGCGCCTTCCAGGTCATGATCTTCGCGGCGCTCCTGCAGAGCAGCGTGAGCTCCGTGCACGCGGTCAACGAGCGCATCGCGGGCGCCTCGCCGAGCGCGGCCGCGGCTTCCCGCCCGCACAGCGCTTCGCCTGCACCATTGCCATCCTCGTCGTCGCGATCTTCGCCGCGCAGCAGTTCGGCCTCGTGGCCCTGATCGCGAACGGCTATCGGTGGCTCGCCTGGCTGCTGATCGCGACCTTCCTGCTGCCGCTCCTCACCGTCGGCGTCTGGCGCCTCTCGAGACGACCCGCCGCAGCCGCCGCCTGACCTGACCCGGAGATTCTCATGCGCATCTTCGTCGCCGTCCTGATCGCCGCACTGCCGTCCCTCGCGCTCGCCGCGCCGCCGAAGAATTTCGACGCGCGCGTCGAGGCGGTCATGAAAGCCTCGGAGGTGCCCGGCGCCGCCGTCGCCATCGTCGAGAACGGCAAGGTGACGCTCGCGCGCGGCTACGGCGTCAGGAAGCTCGGCTCGAGCGAGCCGGTGGACGCGGACACGCTGTTCCAGATCGGCTCGACGACGAAGGCCTTCGTGAGCGCGGCGCTCGCCATCCTCGTCGAGGAAGGCAAGATCGGCTGGGACGACAAGGTGATCGACCACCTGCCCGGCTTTCGCATGTACGACGCCTGGGTCACGCGCGAGCTCACGATCCGGGACCTGCTCACGCACCGCGCCGGCCTCGCCAAGGGCCAGGGCGACCTGCTGTTCGTGCCGTTCAACAACCTCGGGCGCGCCGACTCCGTGCGCCGGCTGCAATTCCTGAAGCCCGCGACCAGCTTCCGCTCGACATTCGCCTACGACAACGTGCTCTACATGGTCGCCGGCCAGCTGATCGAGGAAGTCACCGGCCAGACCTGGGAGAAGTTCACCGAGGAGCGGATCCTGAAGCCGATCGGCATGACGAAGAGCGTCACGAACGACGTGGACCGTCTCGTCGCCCCGGACCGCGCCTTCCCGCACGGCCGCAACGGCGAGCTGCGCGGCGTCGGACCGCAGCAGCTCTTCGACGAGCAGAGGGTCAAGCTCGGCGCGAACTGCGGCCCGGCCGGCGCGATCGCGGCCGGCGCCAACGACATGAGCCGCTGGCTGCTCGTGCAGCTCGCGGCCGGCCAGATCCCGGGCTCGGACAAGCACCTGTACTCCGCCGCGAACGCGGCCGAGATGTGGCAGCCGGTCGTGCCGGTGCCGCTGACGCCGCTGCCCGCCGTCCCTGGCGGACGCCACGCCGCAGTTTCGCGGCTACGCCCTCGGCTGGATCGTCCAGGACTACCGCGGCCACAAGATCATCCAGCACGGCGGCGGCACGCAGGGCTTCCGCACGGTGGTCGTGCTGATCCCCGAGAAGAACACCGGCTTCGTGATCGTCAACAACTCGGAGGACAACGAGTTCGTGCCGGGCCTCGAGTACGAGCTCCTCGACCACTATCTCGGCCTGCCGAAGCACGACTGGCCGAAGGCCTTCAAGGAACTCTTCGACGCGCGCAACGCCGCCGGCCTCGAGGCACAGCGCGCGGCAAGCGCGTCACGGCCCGAGTCGAAGCCCTCGCTGCCGCCCGCCGGCTACGCCGGCCACTACGCCGACCCGTGGTACGGGCCGATCGACGTGACGGAATCGAATGGACAGCTCTCGATCGACTTCAAGCAGACGCCCGGCATGGTGGCGCCGCTCGAGCACTGGGCCTACGACACCTTCGTCGCGCGCTGGCCGGATCCGCTGATCGAGCCGGCGTTCGTGAGCTTCGCGCTCGATGCCGCGGGGAAGCCCTCGCGCATCACGATGAAGGCGTATTCGCCGGTCGCGGACTTCAGCTTCGACTACCACGATCTCGAGATCACGCCGGTCGCGACGACGGCGCCTGCCGCCGACTGACAAAGAAAAAGGGTCCGGTGCAACCGCACCGGACCCTTGAGAATGCCTCGAACCCGATTACTTGGCGGCGGCAGCACGGCCCAGGAGTCTTCCGTCGCACCCGGCAGCTCTGAAGCCGTCAGGCGATCCGCGGAGACATAGAACGAGATCTTCTCGCCCTTCTTGAGGTCCGTGAACTTGGTCTTCTTGCCGTCGATCATGACGCCCGCATCCGGGGCCGGCTTGAAGCTGAATGTCGTCAGCGGGTCGCCGTGCGCGTTCAGCAACTCGACCGTGGTGCGGTCAGCGCTGTTGAGGAACACGCGGGCGGTGAACTTCGCGTAACGCTTGCCTTCCTTCTCGACCGCTTCGATGCACGCGGCCGGCGCGTCCGGATACTTGCTCAGGAATTCCGAGCTGTACTTGACTTCGCTGCAGGCGATCTTCGTATCCGACGCCATCGGGCTTTCGGCAGCGAGCGCCGCGGCGATCGAGAGCGGCAGGGCAATCGCGGTGGCGAGCATCGCGCACTTCTTGCTATTCAATGTGAATCCTCCTCGTTGTTGGAATACGCCCGTCGTGAGCGTCGGCCCACTGACAAAAAAAAGGTCCGGCGCCGCGCGCCGGACCCTTCGCAGTGCGTCAAATTCCGATTACTGGGGCGGCAGCACGGCCCAGGAATCCTCCGTCGAACCCGGCAGCTCTGAAGCCGTCAGGCGATCCGCGGAGATATAGAACGAGATCTTCTCGCCCTTCTTGAGGTCCGTGAACTTGGTCTTCTTGCCGTCGATCATGACGCCCGCATCCGGGGCCGGCTTGAAGCTGAACGTGGTCAGGGGATCGCCCTTCACGTTCAGCAACTCGACGGTGGTGCGGTCAGGGCTGTTGAGGAACACGCGGGCGGTGAACTTCGCGTAACGCTTGCCGTCCTTCTCGACCGCTTCCAGGCACGCGGCCGGCGCGTGCGGATACTTCTCGAGGAATTCCGAGCTGTACTTGATTTCGCTGCAGGCAATCTTCGTATCCGATGCCATCGGACTTTCAGCGGCGAGCGCCGCGGCAATCGAGAGCGGCAGGGCGATCGCGGTGGCGAGCATCGCGCACTTCTTGCTATTCAATTTGAATCCTCCTCGTTGTTGGAATACGCCCGTCGTGAGCGTCACGGGCAGAATCCAGATACTGCAAAACAGAGTCCTAACAGCGCGTAATTTACACTGCTGTCGCGGTTCCGAGCACGCCCTTTGGGCCTACGCTCGGCCTTTCAGGCGGGTCCACGCGAATCTGGGCTCGACACAACCTTAATTGTCCGTCGCAACCTCTTCAAAAATATCGGACCGAACGATTGACGCCTTACTTCGCCCCGGTCACCTTGCACTGGCCGAAAACGACGTAGGCCCCTTGGCTGTCCGTCAGGGCGACGGTCAGCGCGCCGGTTTTGCGGTCGATTGGGGCACGTACAAACGAACGGGGCCCTGCGGCCCCGTTCTGATCGCACTCGATCGACAAGCCGTTACGCGGCTTTGACCGCCGGGATCAATCCCTCTGCCGTCATCGCGGCCACCACTGCGGGCCTTGCGGCGACGCGGGTCTGGAAAGCCTGGATGTGGGTGAACTCGGACAGGTCCACCTTGGTCGATTTGGCCCAGTTCGTCACGACGAACAGATAGGCATCGGCGATGGTGAACTGATCACCGAACAGGAACTTCTTGCCTGCGAGCTGCTTGTCGAGCAGCGCATAGTGCCTGTTCAGAATATCGGTCCGTTCCTTGCGAACTTCCGTCGAAACCTTGGAGTTCCACAACGGGCTGAAAGTCTTGTGGATCTCGGTACCAATGTAGTTGAGCATTTCCTGAAGGCGTGTGCGTTCCCAGGTTCCGTTCTGGGGGGCAAGCTTCGACTTGGGCATGAGATCGGCCAGGTACTGGACGATCACCGCACCCTCGGTGAGGATTTCTCCATTGTCGAGCTCGAGCGCAGGGTCGAAGCCCTTCGGATTGACCTTCCAGAAATCGCCGTCGACCTTCATGGTCTTGGTCGCGAGATCGACTTTCTGAAGCTTCAGATCGATGCCTGCTTCACGCGCAACGATGTGCGGTGACAGCGAGCTGGTGCCTGGTGAATAGAATAACTTCATATATTTCTCCGTTTTCTCGTTGGATTCGAGGGTGAAGTTAACATATTTACTTACTTTTAGATAGTACATTTCTTGTGGTAAGTGCTAGAATACACTAGACTCGCTGCAACCTGGCCGGGGGTCGTCCTACATGGCACTCAAGTTACGCAAGAGCAAGGCGCCTCCCCGGCCCTTCGGCTGTCCGATGGCGGCCTGCATGGCAGTGCTGGGTGGCGCGTGGGCCCCCAGCGTGATCTGGAAGCTGAGTGGCGGCCCGCGAAGGTTCGGAGAACTCTACAGCGATATACCCGGAATCTCGCCCAAAGTGCTGACGGCACGATTGAAAGAGCTCGGAGAGAAAGGTGTGGTGATCCGCAAGGTAGCGCACACCTCGCCTCCGTCGGTGGAGTATTCGCTGTCGAATACCGGGCGCGAGCTTCTTCCCGTGATCGATGCCATCGTCAAGGTCGGCACGCGGCTGAAGGAAGGGGCGATGGTGGCGCCGCGTGCCGGTGCAAGGCGGCGGGCGTAGGACGAACGCTGCGGACTCGCCTCAATCCAAGTCGAAGCGGTCCTCGTATCGCTGCTTGAGGTGCTCGGGTTGCCGGCTCTTTTCGAGGTAGGCGTTGCCAATCGCGAGTACATCGATTTCCGTACCCATGAAACAGCGGAAACTGTCCTCCGGCGTGCAGACCAGCGGCTCGCCGCGGACGTTGAAACTCGTATTGACTATGACCGGACAGCCGGTCAGCTCGTGAAACTTCGATATCAGCGCGTGATAGCGGGGATTCGTTTCCTGATGGACGGTCTGAATTCGCGCGGAGTCATCTACATGGGTCACGGCAGGTATCGATGAGCGGGCGACATTGAGCCGATCAATGCCGAACAGACTCCGCTGCTCGGCCGTAATGGCAACCCGGTGTTCCTGCCTGACATCGGCGACAAGCAGCATGTAGGGGCTGTCCTCATCGAGTTCGAACCACTCGCCGACATGCTCTCGCAGGACCGATGGTGCAAACGGGCGAAAAGACTCACGGAATTTGACTTTCAGGTTCAGCAGTTTCTGCATCGTCGAAGACCGCGCATCTCCGAGAATCGACCGCGCTCCCAGCGCGCGCGGCCCGAATTCCATACGCCCCTGGTGCCATCCAACGGCGAGTCCCGCCGCCAAAGCACGTGCAGTGCGGTCAACAAGCTCGCCCTCCTCCAATAATTCGAAGACCGCGCCGCTGGCGGTCAGCCGATCGCGGATTTCCGCGTCGTCGTAGGCTGGGCCCAGAAAACCACCATTCATTCCATCACTGCCTGGATTCACCGCATGCCGGGGTGCGCCTTTGAATAGATGATAGGCACCCAGCGCAGCACCGATGGCGCCTCCGGCATCGCCGGCGGCTGGTTGAATCCAGATACGGTCAAACGTCCCACTGCGAAGCAGCTTGCCATTGGCGACGCAGTTGAGCGCGACACCACCCGCCAGGCAGAGATTGCGCTCGCCGGTCACTTTCGCAACGCCGGCGGCAAGTTTCAACACGACTTCCTCCGTGATCGCCTGCACGCTTGCCGCCAGATCCATCTCACGCTGCGCTAGCCGGTCCTCCGGCTTGCGTGGCGGCCCGCCAAACACCGCATCGAATCGCTCGTTTGTCATGCGAAGCCCGGTGCAGTAATCAAAGTAATCAAGATTCAGGCGGAATGATCCATCGTCTTTGATGTCGATCAAGTTCATCTTGATCGCGTCCACGTAGCGTGGCTCGCCATAGGGAGCCAAACCCATGACTTTGTACTCGCCCGAATTGACCTTGAATCCCGTGTAATAGGTAAAGGCGGAATAGAGCAGCCCCAGCGAATGCGGGAAATGGATTTCCTGAAGCACCTCCAGCTTGTTGCCGTTGCCATGGGCAAGCGAGGTCGTACTCCACTCCCCGACGCCGTCCATGGTGAGTACGGCAGCCCGTTCGAATGGCGACGGATAGAACGCGCTTGCCGCATGACTCAAGTGATGCTCGGAGAAGAGCAGCTTCTCGGTCCAGTCAACTGACGGGTCGAGCGCGGTACCGAGCTGCTTCACGAGCAGGTTCTTCTGGAACAACTTTTCCTTGATCCACACGGGCAGCGCCTGACGGAACGACGAAAAGCCGCGCGGCGCGAACGCCAGGTAAGTCTCAAGCAGTCGTTCGAATTTCAGGAACGGCTTGTCGTAAAAGGCAACGTAGTCGAGATCAGCAGGTCGCAGGCCCGCGAACTTCAAGCAGAAACTTACCGCATGGTCCGGAAACGCCTGAATCGTGTTTGACGCGGGTGAAACGTTCTTCCTGCGCCGCCGCAACTATTTCTCCGCCATCGATCAGCGCCGCAGCAGAGTCGTGATAGAAGGCAGATATTCCCAGGATCTTCATCTAGAAGATCGTATAAATGAACGGCGCAATCGCCGATCCCTGCGCGAGAATCAGAAGCCCGCCCAGCAACAGCATGACAATCACCATAGGCAGCAGCCATAGTTTCTTGCGTATGCGAAGAAACGCCCACAGTTCAGAAAGAAAGCTCATGACTGGGCCTCTCAGAATTGTCTCGGAAAACTCGAACCGTCCGGACCCGGCGGATTTCGGCTGATCCAGTAACTTGTGCGCGCGCGATCGAAATTGCGTTGCAGCACGTCACGACCCCGCAGTCGCAGGATGGCCGCGATGGGACTCAACAAGCCGAAGAAAATGACGCCCATGACAATGGGGCTGACCACCCGGTTGAGGAGCTCGCCCAGGCGCATCCACACAACATTCAGCGGGTGCAGGAGTCGCGGAAAAGCCAGAGCAGCCAGCAGGAACGCTCCCGCAATCCCCAGCGCAGCCGCCGAATGAATGCTTGATTTCCAGAACATCCAGGCGCCAACCATGGCGAAGACCACGGCAAACGTCAGACCGAATGAACGGTCGCTGGGCAGCGAATTCTGCGTCTTGACGGTTCACCGTTGTTACCTTTGAAAATTGAATTCATGCATGCGGAGTCGCTTGACGACCTGACATGCTGGTCCCCGGCCGACGTGGACATTGCGCGACCGCTCGGGCTCGGGCGACGCTGACCGTTACGCTGCCTCTCGGCGAGGGTAAGGCCGCGGCTCATCAAAATGAGCTTCCCCTACCATTGCCGGCAGCCCAACAACATCTGCTGCGCCCTTCCACCGACGGTACCTCAGCAGCACGGCCAGGCGCTTGATGATGAAGTACTGCAACCCAAGCAGCGTGATCCATGGCGCGAACAATGCCCAGTCCGGCAGCTTCGCGATCGCACCAATCAGGCCGACTGCCGCGTAAAACACGCCGAATCCGACCAGCACAGCGAGTACCTGGCGCGCGCTCAGGCCGGCACGCGTCAACATGTAGTGAAAATGTTCACGACCCGGGTGCAACGGAGCTTGCGCTTGGCCGCACGGCGCGCCACGCAATAGAAGAAATCCGAAAGCGGCATCAGCGCAAACCAGAGCGCCGCGACTGGAGACAGCGATCGATTGTCGCCCTGCGAGATCGCGATCGTGAACCACACGACGATGAAACCCAGCAGCGTACTGCCGGCGTCACCCATGAACGTGCGGATACGACTGTTAGGATTACCGGGGAAGTTGAATGGCAGAAACC
>CAVVDL010000009.1:0-46371 GCA_963747035.1 uncultured Gammaproteobacteria bacterium | reverse complement strand
TCCTGGTCGGCATCGCGGCTGTCGTCCTCGCCGCCGGGCTGTGGCCGGCACTGCGCAGGTACGTCACTCCTTTATAGTGGCGCCATGTTCGCGGGCCATTTCGCGGTCGCCTGCGCCGCCAAGCGGCTCGCTCCCCGCACGTCGCTCGGCACGCTCATCGTCGCGGCGCAGTTTCTCGACCTGCTGTGGCCCTGGCTCGTCATCGCCGGCATCGAGCGGGTGTCGCTCGCGCCGGCCGGCAGCCTGTATCCGCTGGTGTTCGATCATTACCCGTGGTCGCACAGCCTCGTCATGGCGATCCTCTGGGGACTCGTCTTCGGCGGCGTCTACGGCTGGGTGCGCAAGGACTGGCGCGCGGCCCGCGTGGTGGGCGCGCTGGTCCTGAGCCACTGGTTCCTCGATCTCCTCACGCATTTTCCGGACCTGCAGCTCGCGCCCGGCGCGCCCGCGCGATTCGGGCTCGGCTTGTGGGGACATCCGATGCTCGCGCTCGCGGTCGAGCTCCTGTGCCTCGCCGGCGGCGTCGCGATCTACCTGTCTGGCACGCGCGCGACCCGCGCGGCCGGAACCTGGGGCTTCGCGGCGCTCATCGCGTTTATCGCGGTGACGCAGGTGGCGAGCACCCTCGGCCCGCCGCCTCCAAGTCCCGAGGCGGTTGCGTGGACCGGCATGGCGATGTGGCTCCTCGTGCTCTGGGCGTGGTGGAGTGATCGCGCGCGCGCGCCGCGATAGAATCGCGGCATGAAGAATCCCGCCGTCGACGCCTACATCGCGAAGTCCGCCGGCTTCGCGAAGCCGATCCTGATGCACGTGCGCAAGCTCATGCACAAGGGCTGCCCGACGATCAATGAGACGATCAAGTGGGGCGTGCCGGCGTTCGAGCGCGAGGGCATCGTCGCGATGATGGCGGCGTTCAAGCAGCACGTGGCGTTCGGCTTCTGGAGCGAGAGGCTGATCCGCGAGAAGCTCGGCGCGGATGCGAAGCGCATGTTCCCGAAGGACGCGAAGCTCGGCATGGGCGGGCGCCGGTACCACGCGCGCGCGGAGCTGCCCGCGGACGCGGTCATCCTCCGTGCGGTCAAGGCGGCGGTCGCGCTCAACGAGGAGGGCGTCCGGCCGAAGCGCGTGCTCAGGAAGAAGCCGCCGGTCAAGGCGCC
This sequence comes from uncultured Gammaproteobacteria bacterium, assembly GCA_963747035.1. GTDB lineage: Bacteria > Pseudomonadota > Gammaproteobacteria > Steroidobacterales > Steroidobacteraceae > SCUD01. The sequence continues at coordinate 45,214 of CAVVDL010000009.1, read as the reverse complement.
GCCGTACCTCGTCGCCGCGCTGAAGAAGAACGCGAAGGCGCGCGCGACCTTCGAGCGCTTCACGCCGTCCCAGCAGCGCGAGTACGTCGAGTGGCTCACCGAGGCGAAGCAGGAAGCGACGCGCGAGCGGCGCCTCGCGACGACGATCGAATGGCTCGCGCTCGGGCGCCAGCGCAACTGGAAATACCAGAACTGCTGAGCCCATGAGCCACCGCATCCAGGAATCCGCGGACGCCGTCGTCCTGGCGCCCGCGGCGCAGGCATCGGCGAGCGTCATCTGGCTGCACGGCCTCGGCGCCGACGGCCACGACTTCGTGCCGATCGTGCCGGAGCTGAAACTGCCGCCCGCGCCGGGCCTGCGCTTCGTGTTCCCGCACGCGCCGGCAAGGCCCGTGACGCTCAACATGGGCATGCGCATGCGCGCCTGGTACGACATCAAGACGCTGACGGCGGAGGGCCGCGCGGACGAGCCCGGGATCCGCGAATCGGTCGCCGTGGTGGGCAAGCTCATCGCGGCGGAGCGCGCGCTCGGCATCGCCTCGGAGCGCATCGTGATTGCGGGCTTTTCACAGGGCGGCGCGCTCGCGCTGAACGCGGCGCTCCGCCATCCCGAGCCGCTCGCCGGAATCCTCGCGTTGTCGGCCTACCTGCCGCTGCAGTCCCTGCTCGCGAGCGAACTCGCCGAGGCGAACCGGCAGACGCCGATCCTGATGTGCCACGGCCAGTTCGATCCGGTGCTGCCGATGGCGCTCGGCGTCATGGCCTGCAACTGGCTGCGCTCGTCCGGCTACAAGGTCGAGTGGAAGGAATACCCGATGCAGCACCAGGTCTGCCAGCCCGAGATCCAGGACATCGCGGCGTGGCTGCGCGCGCGGCTGCCTTAGGTGCCGGGTCGTACATTTCGAACTTGTTCCGATGAGGCTTGCGGGCGTCGCAGCATCATTCTGCGGACAGCCGCTTCACTCCGGCCCAAATAGCGGGCAATAGCGCTGACGCTGGCGATTCCCCGATCGACGGCGGCGTGATACAGCCAGGCGCGCGCGGCCGAAAGTTGATGCGAGCGACTGCTGGACGAGATTGCCTCTGCACTTAGCCCAAATCGTCGCGAACATTCGGTCAGCAGTTCGCGCATTGAAATCCGCGGCTGCCTTCGGTTGACCGTTTCTGTTATCCGTGCCAGAAATCGATCGTCACCCAGCACTTGCCGATTGCTCTGGATTCGGAGTCATGTCGCCTTTGCCCCACTGAGCAATCGTCGCGGACGTTCATCCATTTCATGTAGGTGGAACGCGCCTGGCGCGCGTCTGCGGAAAGCAGACCGAGCGTGAACGACGTGTGAACCCAGGATGTGTGCACGTGGCCGAGGTAGTCGCGATGGCTCGACCACGGATAGGCGGCCGGATCTCCAACGAGTCCCGCGCGCACGGGATTCAGGTGGATGTACCGAACGAGGGTGAACAGATATCGGTGGGCGTCAATCAGGAGGGCGTGATAACGGCGCTCGAACAGATGACCGGTCGTTTCCATGCGCGACTGAAATGTCCTTGCGTAACGACTGGCAACGCACAGGACGATCTTGCCAAGCGGAACTTTGGAGACTTGCGACCAAAGCGTGGATGTGGTTGGTCATCCAGCAGTACGCGTGGACCTGCGCACCGAAGTCACTGACCGTTTCAGCGACTATTCCATTCAATAGCTCCCTGTCCGCAGGCGTACGGAAGATTGCCTGACGATGATTGCCCCTGAGTGTGACATGGTAAAAGCCTCCCGGGACATGGAGGCGGAGCGGGCGGGCCACTGTGCGGGTGCGCCTTGGCAGTTGTTGGAGATGCACGATTGAGCCTAATCCGGGAGACGCCAGGGCTTCATGCGGGATTGCGCGCAAGATGTGAGAATATGAGAGGGGAGCTGTTCATATCTGATTGCCGGATGTACGAAATGTACGACCCGGCACCGTAAGGGAGAACTGCCATGGCTGGTTGGGTCATTCTCGCGATCATCGTCCTGCTGGTGATCTGGGTCGTCGGCATCTACAACGGCCTCGTCACGGCGCGGAACGGCTACAAGAACGCGTTCGCGCAGATCGACGTGCAGCTCACGCGCCGCCACGACCTGATCCCGAACCTGGTCGAGACGGCCAAGGGTTACCTGGCGCACGAGCGGGGCACGCTCGAGGCGGTGATCACGGCGCGAAACGCCGCCGTCAGCGGCCTCAAGGCCGCCGCGGCGAATCCCGGCGACCCGGCCGCGGTGCAGCAGCTCGCCGGCGCGGAAGGCGCGCTCACGGGCGCGCTCGGGAAGCTGTTCGCGCTCGCCGAGGCCTACCCGGACCTCAAGGCGAACAAGAACATGATGCAGCTCTCCGAGGAGCTGACCACGACCGAGAACAAGGTCGCCTTCGCGCGCCAGTCGTACAACGACGCGGTGATGGGCTACAACAACCGCCGCGAGACGTTCCCGGGCAGCGTCTTTGCAGGCAGCTTCAATTTCCTGCCGGCCCAGCTGCTCGAGATCGAGTCTCCCGAGAAGCGCGAAGTGCCGAAGGTCAGCTTCACCTGACGGGCTGAACGGCGATGGATTTCTTCGCGCGGCAGGCCGCCACCCGGCGGCAGTCGCGCTGGATGGTCTTCCTGTTCCTGGTCGCGGTGGTCGCCATCGTGATCGCGATCGACTTCGTCGTGGTCACGACGGTCGCGATCCTCTCCGTCAAGGACGACGGCGGCCTGCTCGCGAGCCAGGACATGTCGCTCACGCGCTATCCGCTCATCATCGCGTTCACGACGATCGTCGTGCTCGGCGTGATCGGGATCTCGAGCGTCGCGCGCACGGTCTCGCTCGCGGCGGGCGGCAGCAAGGTCGCCGAGCAGCTCGGCGGCACGCGGGTCGGCGCCGACACCACGGACCTGCTCAAGAAGCGCCTGCGCAACGTCGTCGAGGAGATGGCGATCGCCTCCGGCGTGCCGGTGCCGCAGGTGTATGTGCTCGAGCGCGAGGCCGGCATCAACGCCTTCGCGGCCGGCTACAGCCCGGCGAACGCCGCGATCACCGTCACCCGGGGCGCGCTGGTGAACCTGAACCGCGACGAGCTGCAGGGCGTCATCGCGCACGAGTTCAGCCATGTCCTGAACGGCGACATGCGGATCAGCACGCGGCTGATTGGCCTCCTGTTCGGGCTCACGGTCATCGCGATGATCGCGCGCACGATCCTGCGCTTCGGCCCGCGCAGCAGCGGCAGCCGCAAGGGCGGCAGCGGGATCGCCGTGATCTACGTGGCGGCGCTCGTCGTGCTCGCGCTCGGCTGGATCGGGCTCTTCTTCGGCCGCCTGATCCAGGCGGCGGTGTCGCGCAATCGCGAGTCGCTCGCGGACGCCTCCGCCGTGCAGTTCACGCGCGACCCGAACGGCCTTCGCAACGCGCTCGTGAAGATCGGGGCGCTCGGAATCGGCTCGCGGTTCTCGGACGCCGACGCGGAGGAGGTTGCGCACCTCCTGTTCGCCGAGGGCATCCCGCGCGCCTTCGCGACGCATCCGCCGCTCCTCGAGCGCATCCGCGAGCTCGACCCGAGCTTCCAGCCGTCCGAGTTCGAGGCCGCGCGGCGCCGGATGAACGAGGAGCGCGCGACGGCGGGGGAGGAGGACACGGCGCGCACGAGCGCGGCTGCGGATCGCGCGAACCAGTTGCAGCAGGGCGCCGTCGTGCTCGCGCCGGCGGCAGTCGCGCAGCTCGTCGGGAGACCCGGCACGGAACACATGCAGCAGGCGCAGGACGTGCTGGCGTCGCTGCCGGCCTCGTTCGAGCGCGCGGCGCGCCAGCCGGCGCAGTCGGCGGCGCTCTTCATCGCGCTCGCGATCGACGTGGCGCCCGAAGCGCGCGAGCTGCAGCTCGCCTATGTCCGCGAACAGTTCGGCGGCGAGTTCCTGGACGCGGTGAAGGCCATGCTCGCGGAAGTGGATGCGCTCGCGCCCGTGCAGCGCATGCCGGCGCTGCTCCAGGTGTTCGCGGCGCTCTCCCAGCTCGGCCGCGCGGAGCGCGTGGACCTCCTGCGCTGCCTGAATGGCCTGCTGATGCGCGAGAACCGGACGTCGGCGTTCGCCTATGCGCTGCGCAAGCTCGCGCAGATGCAGCTGCAGGACAACCTGGACCCGCGGCGTCGCACGGCGGGATACCTGAGCGCGCAGGGTGCGCGGGACGACCTGCAAGTGCTCTTCTCGGCGCTCGCCATGCAGGGAACCGAGGACGAGCAGGCGGCGCGGTCAGCCTATGAGGCGGGCATGGAAGTGCTGCTGCCGGGCATGCACCCGACGTTTGCGCGGCCCGGCCACTGGCCGCCGCGACTCGACCAGGCGCTCACGCGCATCGACCGGCTGCAGCCGGCAGGCGAAGAGCCTGCTCGTGAAGGCGCTCGTGCTGACGATCGCGCACGACGGGCGCATGACCGTCTCCGAATCGGAGCTGCTGCGCGCGATCTGCGCCGTCCTGCACTGCCCGCTGCCGCCGCTCTATTCCGGCGACGGACAGCCAGCATTGCCATAAGACTCAATCACATAGAAGCGCCCTGACGCTTGCGCTGGTACAGGCGTAGGCTGTCCTGCATGGCCATCCAGCGTGGCAGAGGGGGATCACAGTGATCATGAAGCGAGTAACCGTGCTACTGGCCGCAGGCGGCGCGTTGACGATCGCGGGATGCATGTCGGCCTCGGAACACAAGGCTGCGGTGCAGGACCCGGCCGGCGAGCGCCTGACCGTCGGCACGGTGCAGAAGGAAATACGCGTCGGCATGTCGGGGGCGGAAGTCGCCGAGGTGCTGGGCTCCCCGAACATTGTCAGCACGGACGAAGAGCGGCGTGAAGTCTGGATCTACGACAAGATCGCCACCGACACCGCCTATTCCTCCAGCAGCGGCGGGGTGAACACGCTGATCCTCGGCGGCGGCGGTTCCGTCGCAGGCGCCGTTGGCGGAAACGCGAGCCAGTCGGCCGGTGCGGCATCGACTTCCCAGAGGACGCTGACCGTCATCATCAAGTTCGACGGCGACAAGAAGGTGCGCGACTTCGCGTATCACACGTCCCGGTTCTGATCATTCGCGGTCCGGGGGGATGCCATGAACAGCCGACACCTGGCGGCGATCGTGGTTGTGTGCAGCCTCGCTGCCCTTGGCGGCTGCGCGACGATTCCGAAGGACGCCCTGGTCCTGACGCCGGACTCGCTGGAACGGCGCCAGCTCCAGACACGGCGCATCGAAGGCATCGACGAAACCAGGCTGTTGAGCGCGGCAACGGGCGTCTTGCAGGACCTGGGATTCAATCTCGACGAGAGCGAGACGCGCCTCGGGGTCATCGTGGCGTCGAAGGACCGGAGTGCAGTGACGGGTGGCCAGGTGCTGGGTGCCGTTCTGCTGGCGCTGCTCGGCGGCGGATACACGGACGTCGATAAGTCGCAGAAGATCCGCGTGTCCCTCGTGACGCGTCCGGCGCTGGCCCAGGACGGAAATCCCCTGGCCGACACCCAGCTCCTGCGCATCACCATCCAGCGGATCGTGACCAACACCAGTGGGGCGGTGACTCGCATCGAATCGATCGAGGAGCCCGAGATCTACCAGGAATTCTTTGAAAAGCTCTCCAAGAGCGTGTTTCTCGAGGTCCAGCAGATATGAAGAGTGCCGGCATTTCCGCACCGATCCTCGCGATTACGCTCGCGCTCGCCGCCTGCGTGCCTTCGACGAAGGCGGTCATGGAGACGAGCCAGAGCGCACTCGCGCTGCGCAGTTTCCAGCAGCGTGCGTTCGACACGACCGACAAGGAAAAGACCCTGCGCACCGTGATCTCGACCCTCCAGGACCTCAGCTTCGTCGTCGACAAGGCGGACCTGGAACTGGGAACGGTCAGCGCGACGAAATTGTCCGGCTACCAGCTGCGGATGACGGTCACGGTCCGGCCCAGGGGCGAGACGCAGATGCTCGTGCGCGCCAATGCCCAGTACATGAACCAGGCCGTCGAAGAACCGAAACCGTACCAGGACTTCTTCGTCTCGCTGGAGAAGTCCATGTTCCTGACGGCGCACGAGGTCGACTGACCCGAAGTGAAAGTCCCTGGGTGCCTTCTCGGTGAACCTTCAGCGCAAGCCGGCGTCAGAATGGCGGCAGGGCAAGACCTGCCGGGAGGCCTGACATGCGCGCGACGTTCCTGACGGCATTGATCCTGCCGGGGCTGCTGCTCGCCGCGCCGATCGCGGGCAGCGAGGAGCCTGCGGCGGAAAATACCGCGCCCGCCGAAGTGGCCGCAGCCGATGCCGCCGCCGCTTCCGCAGTCGCGAAAGCCGACGATGACGACTTCGTTCTCCCGCCGGGCTTCAAGCCCATGAAGCGCGGCAAGTTCATCCTGTACTGCCGCAAGGAAACGGTGATGGGAACGCGGCTCCCGGCGCAGAAATGCTACGACGAGGACGGCATTCGCCAGATGGCCCAGTCGCTGCGCGAAGAGCGCGAAAAGATCGACCAGATGCGCCGCATCTGCGGCCAGCAGGCGGCCTGCGGAGCGAACTGATCCCGGACCGGCACCGCTATACTGCGCCGCGTGCGCAGGCTCAACGAGTTCTTCTATCGCCTTCGCTGGGGCAGGCTCGAGGAGCGCCGCCGTCGCGGCCTGATCCGGCTGCACGAACTCCTCTCGCGCACGCCCTTCGCCGACAAGTACTGGATGATCATGGGCCTGCTGCTCGGCTGCATGCGGGACGGCGGGCCGATCCCCTGGGATCGCGACTCGGACTTCGGCTTCATGGACCGAGACCTGGCGCATTTCCTGGCGGCGATGCGCATGCTCCGCGAAGAGGGATATAACCTCCGTCCACCCCAGGTCAACAACGACGGCCGCACCACCATGTGGACGCTCAAGTACGAAGCCGTCCGCTATGACTTCTTCCTTTTCGACAGGAACGGCGCGAACATCCGCTGGTACTTCCACCAGCGAAAGCCGCCGCTCGAGATGATCAACGAAGTGCCCGCCCATGGCCTGGCCGAATTCGAGCTGTACGGGAAACGCTGGCAGGTTCCCGCAGACGCCGAGGACGTCCTGACGCGCATTTACGGCGACTGGCGGAAGCCCAATCCGGGCTATCTCTACTGGCGCGACTGCCGCGCGATCGTGGAGCGCTACCCCTGGACCGGCGAGCGGAGGCCGCCCGATTGAGCTTCATCGACGCCATCGAGCAGGTCTACATCCGCATCGCGACGACCGGCCTCGTGCCATCGCGCTGGTACCTGAAGCCGCCGAAGCCGGAAGACCTCGCGGCGCGCTCGGGCGTGCTCGACATCGAGATCGTGAGCCACTGCTGGCAGTACGCGCACCTGCTGGCCTACCAGCTCTCCTCGCTCGTGAACTTCCCGCCGGCCCGCGCGCGCGTCCGCATGACGGTCTTCTACGCCGCCGAGGACACGCGCACGCGCGCGATGCTGGATTTCTTCGGCGGCATCGCGGTGCCGGGCGTTGCCTGGAACTGGCAATCGCTGCCGCGGCCCGAGCTTTTCCGCCGCGCCATCGGCCGGAACCGCATCGCGCGCTCGACGTCGGCCGACTGGGTCTGGTTCACCGACTGCGACATCGTCTTCCACCGCGACTGCATCGACACGCTCTCGGCGCAGCTGCAGGGACGGCAGGACCTGCTCTGCTACCCGAAGTTCGAGCGCATCACGCCGATGCTGACCGAGGACGATCCCGTGCTCGCCGCCGAGCGCGACCGGCCGCGGGTCGTCGACATCGACACCAGCCAGTTCACGCTCGCGGAGAATCCGCCGAAGGCGAAAGGCGCGTATCACATCGTGCACGGCGACGCGGCGCGGCAATGCGGCTACTGCGAGCAGGTCGGCCTGTACCAGCGGCCCGTGTCGAGCTGGGCGAAGACCTACGAGGACAGCGCATTCCGCTGGCTGCTCGGCACGGACGGCACGGGCCTCGAGGTGCCGGGCGTGCACCGGATTCGCCACGTCCACAAGGGGCGTTACGGCGACAGCAAGGCGGCGGCATTGGTGCGCGGCGGCATCCGCCGCGCGAAGGAGGACCTGCAGCGCCCATGAAAAAGAAAATCGACAGCAAGACCTGGACGATCGCCGAGGCGGGCGCGGCGCTCGCGAAGTCCGGCGCGAACTTCGTAACCCTATTCAAGCAGGGAACGCTAGAGGTCGAGATCTATCGCCCGGTAGGAATCGACCGACAACAGCCCCACAAGAAGGATGAACTTTACGTAGTCATCAACGGAACCGGCACCTTCGTGCATGGAAGCGAGCGCACCGCCATTCACGAGGGCGATACACTGTTCGTGCGTGCGGGCGTAGCGCACCGTTTCGAGGATTTCAGCCCCGATTTTGCGACGTGGGTATTCTTCTACGGGCCTGAAGGCGGCGAATGAGCCGTCCCACGTGGTAGCGTGGCTCGTTGCTTGAATGGACTGGAGGTTTCCGATGCGCATTGAAAGTTTTCGCCGTGCCTGCGTGACGCTCATGAGTGTGAGCCTCGTCTCGCTCGGCCTGCAGGTGCCGGCCGCGGCCAACGTCGTCGGCACGTCCGATGCGATTGCGGCGAGCCGGACCACGGACGCCCGCGCCGTCATCGACGCAACGCTCGCGCGCGCCGATGTCCGCGCGAAGTTCGCGGAATTGGGCGTCGAGCAGGCTGCCATCGACGGCCGCCTCGCCGCGCTCTCGGAGGACGAGATCGCCTCGCTCGCGGACCAGATCCAGGCTGCGCCCGCCGGCGGCGACGCGCTTGCCGTGATCGGCATCGTCTTCATCGTCCTCGTCATTCTCGAGCTCGTCGGCGTCATCGACATCTTCAAGAAGACGTGACCCGAAGCGCGCCGGTCCTCGCGGCTCTCGCGGTCGCGTTGACCGGCTGCGCGGCCTCGCCGCCTCTTGCCGCCGGCTTGTCGGCGGACGCTCCACGGTCGATCGAGCTTGCCTCGACGCCATTCTTCCCGCAGGAGGAATATCAGTGCGGCCCGGCCGCGCTCGCGACGCTGCTCGTTGCGAGCGGCGTCGACGTCACGCCGGAGACGCTCGCGCCGGAAGTCTTCATCCCGGGACGAAAGGGGAGCCTCGCGCTCGAGCTGGTCGGCGCCACGCGCCGCCATGGCCGCCTGCCGTACGTGCTCGCGACCACCGCCGATGAAATGGTGGATGAACTCGAAGCAGGGCGGCCTGTGCTCGTGCTGCAGAACTACGGCGTCTCGAAGATCCCGATCTGGCATTACGCCGTGCTCATCGGCTACGACGCGGACCGGAACGTTGCGGTACTGCGCTCGGGTGACGAGAAGCGGGTCGAGATGAAATGGCAGCGTTTCGCCGGCACCTGGCATCGCGGCGGGCGCTTTGCGCTGACGACGCTGCATCCCGGCGAGATTCCCGCGCATGCGACGCCCGCGCGCTTCATCGAAGCGGCCGCGGGCCTCGAGGCCGCGGGCCAGCGGCAGGCGGCCGCCGAGGCTTACGACGCCGCGATCGCGAGCTGGCCCGACGAGCCGATGGCCTGGCTCGGCCGCGGCAACGTCGCGTATGCGGAGGGCGACCGCCAGGACGCCGCGGATGCGTACATGCGCGCGATCCTGCTCGCGCCGGACAACGCGGCGGCGCGCAACAACCTCGCCGAGCTCCTGCTGGACGCCGGCTGCCTCGACGAATCGCGCAAGCAAATCGAGCGTGCCGCAGCGCTCGCGGAAGGCACGGCGCTCGCATCGTCCGTGTCGGACAGCCGGGCAAAGATCGACGCGACGGCGAAGGCGGTCGGTGGCTGCAAGCTTGAGGATCGCGCCTGGCCGGACTGATCGCAGCGCGGGATCAGACCTTCGGCGGCACGTTCGCGTTCAGGCGGAACAGGTTCATCGGGTCGTACTTGGACTTGAGCGCGACGAGACGCGGCCAGATTCGGTCCGTAGTTGTCGTGATAGCGCCAGCTGGTGTCCGGATCCGCCAGTTCGTATAAAAGCCGCTGGTCAAGCGGCTTCGAGCTCCCGCCGGCCCGCGCATTCGGCGATGTTTCGATCGCTCTCGGCGGATTCGTCCACTGCGAGACCATGCAGCACGAAGATCCTGTCGCGGCGATCGGGAAACGCCGTCGCGTCCACGGCGACCCTGCGATAGGCGCCGCCAATCGGCTCGACGAACAGGATGAATTGTCCTGGCGGCGCTGGAAACGTCGAAGCAGCAGGTCGATGCCGGCCTCGTCCAGCGTCGGCAGGAATCCGCTCTTGGCGTAGTAGAAGTTGCCCGCCAGCAGGAACGTCGCATCGCCGACGACTGCAGGTGCACGTAGGGCGTCGGTCCGACTCGAGTCGTCGACATGCTTTCCGAATGCTCGCAGCGGAGTCAGCCCTTCTCGCCGGCGGCGTGATCGGCCGACCAGCAGGCCTCGACGCTGATGATCGGCTTCGGGCCTTCCCAGTGCAGATCGAGCATCAGGTTGGCCACTCCGGGCGCGGCCAGCGCGATTCGCGAAAGTGACGCAGGACATCACGGGCCTGGTCGATCGGCCAGGCGATGTCGCCAGCCAGCATCGATCGGGTTGATCGGATACAGGCGGTATTCGAAATTGGTCACGACGCCGAAGTTGCCGCCGCCGCCGCGCAATCCCCAGAGCAGGTCGGCGTTCTCCGTCACTCGCGCGCAGGAAGCTGGCCGTCGGCGGTCACGACGTCGAACGCCGACCAGGTTGTCGCAGGTGAGTCCGAAGCGCCGCCCGAGTCGTCCAAAACCGCCGCCGAGCGTCAGGCCCGCGGCCCCGGTGTCCGCCACCGTGCCCGCCGGCGGTCGCGAGTCCAAATGCCTGGGTTTCGCGGTCCAGTTGTCCGAGCAGCGAGCCGGCCTCGAGGAATGCCCGGCGCGCCGCCGGGATCGACGCGCACGCCCTGCATCGGCTCGAGATCGATCACGAGCCCGCCGTCGCAGGTCGATTTTCCCGAGAAACTGTGGCCGCCGCCGCGTACCGCGGTCAGCAACTGGTGTTCGCGCGCGAAGTCCACGGCCTGGATACGTCCGACGCGCCGGTGCAGCGGGCGATCAGCGCCGGACGCATGTCGAAGATGCCATTCCAGATGTGGCGAGCCCGTTCGTAACTGGCGTTGCCCGCCAGCAGGACAGGTCGCCGCGCAGGCTCGCGGCGAATTGCTCGATCGACGAACCGCGCAGGATGCAATGTCGCCGCCCGTCAGCGACTTCGCGGCAGGTCGGCAAGACGTTCTGAGGACAGCCGACAAGCCGCGAAACGGCCAGCTGGCGGCAAGTGCAAGACCGGTACCGACGAATTCGCGTCGTTTCATGGTGGCTTCCCCGAATGTGTTGATCGCGGAAAATACCGATCCTGGCGCTTGAATGCGCGTCCTCTATCCGGCCTTCGGCGGCACGTTCGCGTTCAGGCGGAACAGGTTCATCGGGTCGTACTTCGACTTGAGCGCGACGAGCCGCTCGAAATTCGCGCCGAAGTTCTCGCGGTAGCCGGCGGCGACCGTGTCCGAGCCGACGTAGTTCGTATAGAAGCCTTTCGTCAGCGGCTCGAGTTCTTTCCAGGCCGCGCGCATCTTCGCGACCTTTTCGTCGATGCCGTCCGAGGTGGGCCATCCGCTCCAGATGGCCAGTACGAACTTCATGTCGCGCCTTGGAAATGCCGTCGAATCGAGCGGCACGCGCGAATAGGCGCCACCGCAGTGATCGCAGAACATGTCGTACAGGCCCGGCGTGCGCTGGAAGACATCGAGCATGAGATCGATGTCGTCGTTCGAAAGCGCTCCGACAAAACCGTTCTTCGCGTATGCGCGTATGCCATGGGGAGCACCCGCGTCATTGGCTCGACTGCAGCTTCACATAGGGCATCAGGCTGATTCCGTCCATGGCCGGCTTTCCGAATGCGCGCAACGGCTTCAGCCAGGCTTCGCCTTCGGCATGGTCCCCGGACCAGCAGACCTCGATGCCGAGGTAGGGGGTTTTCTCCTCCCAGTACAGGTCAGGGATCAGGTTGACTGACTCCGGTGCGTCCATCGCGATGTCGCGGTAGAAGCGCAGGACGTCACGGGCCTGGTCGAATCGGCCAGGCGACGAATCCGCCGAGAATGGTCGGGTCCACCGGATGCAGCCGGTACTCGATCGCGGTCACGACGCCGAAATTGCCGCCGCCACCGCGCAGGCCCCAGAAAAGGTCCATGTTTTCGTCGTCGCTGGCCCGCAGGAAATGCCCGTCGGCCGTCACGACATCGAAGGACGCGACGTTGTCGCAGGCGAGCCCGAAACGCCGGCCGAGCCTTCCGAATCCGCCGCTCAGCGTGAGGCCCGCGGCGCCGGTGTCGGAGAATGTGCCGGCCGTGGTCGCGAGCCCGAAGGCCGCGCTTTCATGGTCGAGCTGGCCGAGCAGCGAGCCGGACTCGAGATAGGCGCGCTTCGCCTCCGGGTCGACGCGCACGCCCTGCATCTGCTGCAGGTCGATCACGAGACCGCCGTCGCAGCGTCGACTTGCCTGAAACGCTGTGGCCGCCGGCCCGAACGGCCGTCAGCAGCTGGTGTTCGCGCGCGAAATCGACGGCGTGCCGGACGTCGCTCGCGCCCGTGCAGCGCGCGATCAGCGCGGGATGCTTGTCGAACATCCCGTTCCAGACGCGCCGGGTCTTGTCGTAGTCCGGACTGCCCGCCAGCAGGACGTCGCCGCGCAGGCTGGCGGCGAAGTCCTCGATCGACGAACCGCGCAGCGAAATGTCCGCTCCGTCGAGCGACTTCGCGGCGACGTCGCCGACATTCTTGAGTACGGCCGACCAGCCCCGGAGCGGCCAGGCCGAGGCGAGTGCAAGACCCGCGCCGACGAATTCGCGACGTTTCATGGCGATGACCCTCCGGGCCGGACTGTACTCCGGGCTGCGCGCCAGCGCACGGCTGCGCGGATCGCGAACCCGATCGCGACGACGATCACGACGTCACGCACTGATTGCCACGTCTGTGTCGCGATGAGCGCCACGCAGGCAGCGAGGGCGAGCACGGAGATCACGACGCCGCCGGGCACCGGCACCGGGGCGCGACCCTCCCGGCGGCGCAGCACGATCAGGGCCGCTGCCGTCGATCCATACACGAGCATACGAGCGATCACGAAGATCGCCAGCAGGTACTTGAATGCACCGGTGATCGACAGGATCCAGGAGAGGGCGGCGTACACGACGATCGCGACATGAGGCGTGCGGAAGGCGCGGTGCACGGCCGCGATCGGACGCGGCAGGTCGCCCGCTTCGCCGAGCGCGAAGATATTGCGCGGCGAGACCAGCATCTGCACCGCGAGCCCGCCGGCCGTCGAGACCACCGCGGCAATCGCCATCAGTGTCGCCCCCATCGGCCCGACGAAGTGCTGCGCGACGTCGGTGAGCGGGAGCTTCGATGCCGCGGTATCCGGCAGGATGCCGAAGCAGGCGAGCATGAGGAGGAGATACAGGACGCAGGAGATCGCGAGCCCGCCCACGATGCTCACCGGAAGGTCGCCGCGCGGATTGCGCATCTCGCCCGACACGATCGCGGCGACGTCGAAACCGACGCAGGCGAACAGGGCGAGGTTCATCGCATCGAGGAGCCCATCAGGCTCGCGTGGGGCCGTCGCAGGAGATGTGATTCCAGCCCGCGTACCACAATCCGGCAATCGCGATCAGGCCGAGTGGCACCATTTTCGCAATGGTGAGCAGGTTGCCGGTCCAGGCGCCGCGGGTCACCCCGCGAACGTTGATCGCGGTCAGGACGATCGTGAATACGGTGATCGCGGCGGCGCGCGGCCAGTGGCGGCGCGAGCGCGGGCCAGATCTCGGCTGCGTAGTCGAGCATCACCTGCGCGATCAGCGCGTAAGAGGCAATCCTCGAGACGGAGAACAGCCAGCCGACGGTGAAGCCTGTCGCCGGGCCGAAGACTCGCTGCGCATACACCTGCGGGCCACCGGTCACGTCATAGCGGCTCGAGACCTCGGCGAGCGAAAGCGCGAGGAAGCCGACGACGACGAAGGCGACGAAGATGATCGCGAGGCTGTAGCGGCCGGCATCGATCGCAAGGCCGGCCGGCATCGCGAACACGCCGGCGCCGACGATCGAATTGACGCAGAGCGCCACGACGTCGAAGCGGCCGAGGCCGCGATGCAGCCCCGGCGATCCGGCGTGATCAGGAGTGCTCACGTCGGAGCGCCGCGGCTCACGACTCAGTCGGCTTTTTTCTGGTTCTCGGTACCGGCGTCGGCGAGGGCGCGCCACTTGCCGTCGATCTTCACCCAGGTTGTCACAAACGTGCCCTGGGTGGCCGGCTTCTTGCCGTCACCATCGACGTCCAGGACCACGTCCCCGGTTTCCAGGGCCATGTCGCCGGAAGCGGCGACCCTGACCGAGGTCGTCGTCCAGCTGATCACCGAGTTCGGCTGGGCCGCCTTGTCCTTCTCCGCGCTGGCCTGGATCTCGGCCGAGCCCCTGCGGACGTTGCCGTCGTAGATCACGATCGCATCCGGCGCATAGACTTCGTTGACGATCGTCGCGACGTCCTTGGAATTCGCGTAGTTCATCCATTCCGCGGAGCGGCCGCGGATGGCCTGCTCTTCGGCGGCGAGGTCGACGGCGGGCGCCGCGGCTTTCGCCTCTTCCTTCGGTGCTTCCTCCTTCTTGGCGCAACCGGCCAGAAGGACTGTGGCCGCCAGCGCGGCGGCAATGATCGCGTGCAATTTCATGGGGCCTCCCCAGGTCGTTATTGGGCGGGGTAGTATACGCGCGCGCCCAGACTGAAAAAGCAGAAGAAAGGCCTCCAGGGTGGTCTTCAATTCGCTGACTTTCCTCGTGTTCTTCGCGGTGCTGCTCGTGCTGCACCGCCTGCCGTTTTCGTGGACGACGAAGAAGGTCAACCTGCTCCTTGCGAGCTACGTCTTCTACGCGGCCTGGAATCCGCCCTTCATCCTGCTGCTCTGGGCCTCGACGATCGTCGACTGGTTCATCGCGCGCGGCATTTACGCGGCCCGCGACAAGAGCCGCGCGGTGCGACGCTCGTGGCTCGTGATCTCCGTCGCGGTGAACATCGGATTCATCGGGTTCTTCAAGTACGGCGCATTCCTGATGCACAACTGGCAGGCGCTGATGGCCTCGTTCGGTGTCACCTGGGTCGCGCCCGAGTGGAACATCGTGCTGCCGGTCGGCATCTCGTTCTATACGTTCGTGACGCTCTCCTACACGCTCGATGTGTACCTCGGCCGCCTGAAGCCGATCGACTCCTTCCTGAATTACGCGCTGTTCGTGACCTTCTTTCCGCACCTGGTCGCGGGACCGATCGTGCGCCCGACGCAGCTGACGCCGCAGTTCGAGACGCCGCGGCAGGCGACACGCGACCAGATGCTGTGGGGCGCGGGCCTGATCGTGCTGGGTCTCTTCGAGAAAGTCGTCGTCGCCGACGCCGGGCTCTCGAACGTCGCCGATCGCGTGTTTGGTGCGGAGGGACCGATCGGCTTTCTGGACGCCTGGCTCGGGACGCTCGCGTTCTCCGGCCAGATCTTCTGCGACTTCGCGGGCTACTCGACGATCGCCGTCGGCGTTGCGCTCTGCCTCGGATTCGCGTTGCCGGACAACTTCCGGATGCCCTACGCGGCGATCGGCTTCTCCGATTTCTGGCGTCGCTGGCACATCTCGCTGTCGACCTGGCTGCGCGACTACCTCTATATCCCGCTCGGCGGCAATCGCGGGACGGAACTGCGCACTTACGTCAACCTGATGCTGACGATGCTGCTCGGCGGGCTCTGGCACGGCGCCAACTGGACGTTCGTGGTCTGGGGCGGATTGCACGGCCTCTATCTCGCGGGCGAGCGCTGGATTCGGGAGAAGACCGGCGTCGTGGGCGAGCCCGTGCGACCGTGGAACCGCCTCGCGCTCGCGCTCCTCACGTATATCCTCGTGAACCTGACCTGGGTGTTCTTCCGGGCGCATGATTTCGGCGGCGCGGCGCGCATGCTGGCCGGCATGTTCGGCTTCGCGGGAGACGCACCGGCCGTGCTGCCGACGATCTACATGATCAAGGCGGCCGTGATCGTCGCCGGCATCGTGACGGTGCAATGGCTGATGCGGAAGCACGACCTCGAGGACGTCGTTGCGCGCACCCCCTGGTGGGTGACTGGAGTCGTGACCGCTGCGATGCTGTTCGCCGTGATCATCGCCCAGGGTTCGGGCGAAGCATTCATCTATTTCCAGTTCTAGCCGGCGCACATGACGCACCACGAACAGGATGACATGACGGTGCGGGTGATCCCGGTCGCTCGCTGGCCCGCCATCGGCTGGATCGTGCTCGTGCTCGTGGTCGCTGCGACCGCCGCCTGGGAATGGCGCATGCGCTCGCTCGGGCTGCACGCGGGCGACGTGGACGACAGCAAATGGCACTGGGCCGTCGAGCGCCGCAAGCTCGCGGCGGGCGATCACGACAACGTCGTGATCATCGGCTCGTCGCGCATGCTGTTCGACACGGACCTCGACGTCTGGCAGGAGATGACGGGCCGCCGCCCATTGCAGCTCGCGCTGGTGGGCACGAATCCGCGGCCGGTCCTGCTGCGGATCGCCGACGAGACCGGCTTCAAGGGGCTGCTCCTCGTCGACGTCACGCCGGACCTCTATTTCAATGACCGCTTCAGCTTCCTGCCGCCATACGGGGAGATCCTGGACTTCTGGAAGAAGGAATCGCCTTCGGAGCGCGTCGGCCACCAGATCGGTCTTGTCCTCTCGCAGCAGCTCGCGTTCCTTGACGAAGCTTATCGGCTTGCGCCCCTGATCGAGCGCATCGACATTCCCGACCGGCCCGACGTGCGGCGGCCGTATCGAGCCGTAGGCCAGCATGCGCGAGATGACGAAGATGGCGAGCAGGTACTTGAACGTCCCCGCTGACCGCGAGCAGCCAGGCGATGGCGGCGTACGCGACGATCGCGACATAGGGCGTGCGCCAGGCCGGGTGCACGGCGGCGAACGAGCGCGGCAGGTCGCCCGGCTTCTGCCAGCGCAAAGATGCCGCGCGGCGAAACGAGCATCTGCACCGCGTTGCCGCCGGCGGTGGAGATGACCGCCGCGAACGCCATCAGCGTCCCGCCGACCGGGCCGATGAAAGCTGAGGCGACGTCGGTCAGCGGCAGCTTGGAGGCCGCGGTATCCGGCAGCACGCCGAAGCACGCCACCATGAGGAGCAGGTAGAGCACGCAGGAGATCGCAAGCCCGCCCACGATGCTGACGGGCAGGTCGCGCCGCGGGTCGCGCATTTCCCCGGCAACCATCGGCGGCAACGTCGAATCCGACGCAGGCGAAGAGGGCGAGGAGCAGCGCGTCCATCAGGCCGTCCGGCGCGCGCGGCTCCGTCACCGGCAGGTTGTTCCAGCCTGCGAACCACGAGTCCCGCCACGGCGATCAAGCCGAGCGGCAGGAGTTTCGCGATGGTGAGCAGGTTGCCGACCAGCGCGCCGCGCGTGACACCGCGCAGGTTGAACACGGCGAGCACCAGCGTGAACAGCGTGAGCGCGGCGGCTCGCGGCCAGGGCGCCGCGAGCGCGGGCCACAGCGCGGCCTCGTAGTCGAGCATGACCTGCGCGATGAGCGCGAAGGACGCGAACCTCGAGACGGTGAACAACCAGCCGACGGTGAAGCCGGCGAGCGGGCCGAAGGCTGCGCTGCGCGTACACCTGCGGGCCGCCCGTCACGTCATAGCGGCTCGAGACCTCGGCGAGCGAGAGCGCGAGGAAGCCGACGACGACGAAGGCGACGAAGATGATCGCGAGGCTGTAGCGGCCGGCATCGATCGCAAGGCCGGCCGGCATCGCGAACACGCCGGCGCCGACGATCGAATTGACGCAGAGCGCGACCACGTCGAAGCGCCCGAGCCCGCGATGCAGCCCGGGCGATCCGGCGTGATCAGGAGTGCTCACGTCGGAGCGCCGCGGCTTCACGCCTCAGTCGGCTTTTTTCTGGTTCTCGGTACCGGCGTCGGCGAGGGCGCGCCACTTGCCGTCGATCTTCACCCAGGTCGTCACGAACGTGCCCTGGGTGGCCGGCTTCTTGCCGTCACCATCGACGTCCAGGACCACGTCCCCGGTTTCCAGGGCCATGTCGCCGGAAGCGGCGACCCTGACCGAGGTCGTCGTCCAGCTGATCACCGAGTTCGGCTGGGCCGCCTTGTCCTTCTCCGCGCTGGCCTGGATCTCGGCCGAGCCCCTGCGGACGTTGCCGTCGTAGATCACGATCGCATCCGGCGCATAGACTTCGTTGACGATCGTCGCGACGTCCTTCGAATTCGCGTAGTTCATCCATTCCGCGGAGCGGCCGCGGATGGCCTGCTCTTCGGCGGCGAGGTCGACGGCGGGCGCCGCGGCTTTCGCCTCTTCCTTCGGTGCTTCCTCCTTCTTGGCGCAACCGGCCAGAAGGACTGTGGCCGCGAGCGCGGCGGCAATGATCGCGTGCAGTTTCATGGGGCCTCCCCAGGTCGTTATTGGGCGGGGTAGTATACGCGCGCGCCCAGACTGAAAAAGCAGAAGAAAGGCCTCCAGGGTGGTCTTCAATTCGCTGACTTTCCTCGTGTTCTTCGCGGTGCTGCTCGTGCTGCACCGCCTGCCGTTTTCGTGGACGACGAAGAAAGTCAACCTGCTCCTTGCGAGCTACGTCTTCTACGCGGCCTGGAATCCGCCCTTCATCCTGCTGCTCTGGGCCTCGACGATCGTCGACTGGTTCATCGCGCGCGGCATCTACGCGGCGCGCGACAAGAGCCGCGCGGTGCGACGCTCATGGCTCGTGATCTCCGTCGCGGTGAACATCGGATTCATCGGGTTCTTCAAGTACGGCGCATTCCTGATGCACAACTGGCAGGCGCTGATGGCCTCGTTCGGCGTCACCTGGGTCGCGCCCGAGTGGAACATCGTGCTGCCGGTCGGCATCTCGTTCTATACGTTCGTGACGCTCTCCTACACGCTCGACGTGTACCTCGGCCGCCTGAAGCCGATCGACTCTTTCCTGAACTACGCGCTGTTCGTGACCTTCTTTCCGCACCTGGTCGCGGGACCGATCGTGCGCCCGACGCAGCTGACGCCGCAGTTCGAGACGCCGCGGCAGGCGACGCGCGACCAGATGCTGTGGGGCGCGGGCCTGATCGTGCTCGGCCTGTTCGAGAAAGTCGTCGTCGCCGACGCCGGGCTCTCGAATGTCGCCGATCGCGTGTTTGGTGCGGAGGGACCCGATCGGATTTCTGGACGCCTGGCTCGGCACGCTCGCGTTCTCCGGCCAGATCTTCTGCGACTTCGCGGGCTACTCGACGATCGCCGTCGGCGTTGCGCTCTGCCTCGGATTCGCGTTGCCGGACAACTTCCGGATGCCCTACGCGGCGATCGGCTTCTCCGATTTCTGGCGTCGCTGGCACATCTCGCTGTCGACCTGGCTGCGCGACTACCTCTACATCCCGCTCGGCGGCAATCGCGGGACGGAGCTGCGCACTTACGTCAACCTGATGCTGACGATGCTGCTCGGCGGGCTCTGGCACGGCGCCAACTGGACCTTCGTGGTCTGGGGCGGATTGCACGGCCTCTATCTCGCGGGCGAGCGCTGGATCCGGGAGAAGACCGGTGTCGTGGGCGAGCCCGTGGGACCGTGGAACCGCCTCGCGCTCGCGCTCCTCACGTATATCCTCGTGAACCTCACCTGGGTGTTCTTCCGGGCGCATGATTTCGGCGGCGCGGCGCGCATGCTCGCCGGCATGTTCGGCTTCGCCGGGAGACGCACCGGCCGTGCTGCCGACGATCTACATGATCAAGGCGGCCGTGATCGTCGCCGGCATCGTGACGGTGCAATGGCTGATGCGGAAGCGCGACCTCGAGGACGTCGTCGCGCGCACCCCCTGGTGGGTGACTGGACTCGTGACCGCTGCGATGCTGTTCGCCGTGATCATCGCCCAGGGTTCGGGCGAAGCCTTCATCTACTTCCAGTTCTAGCCGGCGCACATGACGCATCACGAACAGGACGACATGACGGTGCGGGTGATCCCGGTGGCGCGCTGGCCCGCCATCGGCTGGCTCGTGCTCGTGCTCGTGGTCGCTGCGACCGCCGCCTGGGAATGGCGCATGCGCTCGCTCGGGCTGCACGCGGGCGACCTGGACGACAGCAAGTGGCACTGGGCCGTCGAGCGCCGCAAGCTCGCGGCGGGCGATCACGACAACGTCGTGATCATCGGCTCGTCGCGCATGCTGTTCGACACGGACCTCGACGTCTGGCAGGAGATGACGGGCCGCCGCCCATTGCAGCTCGCGCTGGTGGGCACGAATCCGCGGCCGGTCCTGCTGCGGATCGCCGACGAGACCGGCTTCAAGGGGCTGCTCCTCGTCGACGTCACGCCGGACCTCTATTTCAATGACCGCTTCAGCTTCCTGCCGCAATACGGGGAGATCCTGGATTTCTGGAAGAAGGAATCGCCCTCGGAGCGCGTCGGCCACCAGATCGGTCTTGTCCTCTCGCAGCAGCTCGCGTTCCTGGACGAAGCCTATCGCCTCGCGCCCCTGATCGAGCGCATCGACATTCCCGACCGGCCCGAGGTGCGGCGGCCGTATCTCGAGGTCTGGAAGCTGTCGGAACATTCCGCTGACCGCCAGGCGCGCATGTGGCCACGGCTCGTCACGGATCATCGCCTGCGCGATCACGCGCGGCTGGTCTGGGGACCCTTCGATGGCACCGGACCGGCCCGAAAGCGTCGCCCGCGCGCATCGACGAATCGGTCGCGGCCGTCGCAAAAATTCGCGCCCGGGGCGGCGAGGTCGTGTTCGTGCGTCCGCCATCGGCGGGGCTTTACTACGACAACGAGCAGGTCTTCGGGCCGCGCGCGAAGACCTGGGAGCCGCTGCTGGCGAAGACTGGCGCCTTCGGCATTCACTTCGAGGACTATCCGGAGATGCAGAATCTCGAGGTCCCGGAGTGGTCGCACCTGTCGGCCGAATCGGCGACGCGATTCACGCGCGCCTACGTCGGCGTGCTGCTTGAGCGGTATCCCTGGCTCAGAACTCAAGAGTCCGGCGGCTGAATCGATGCACGAACAGGACGATGTCACCGTCAGGAAGATTCCCGCGGCGCGCTTTGCCGCAATCGGCTGGCTCGTGCTCGTGCTCGTCGTCGCGGCGACGGCGGCCTGGGAATGGAAAATGCGCTCGCTCGGGCTGCGTGCAGGCGATCTCGACGACGGTGTTTCGTACTGGACCGTGGAGCGGCGAAAGATCGCAGCTGGCCAACACGATGGCGTCGTGATATTCGGTTCCTCGCGAATCCTGTACGACACCGATCTCGACGTCTGGGAGGAAATGACCGGGCGCCGGCCGATCCAGCTCGCGCTGGTTGGAACGAGCCCGCGGCCGTTCCTGAAGCGCTTCGCTGAGGATTCCGACTTCGGCGGGCTCGTCGTCGTCGACGTCACGCCGGAGAATTTCTTCACCGACTTCAAGAGCGCCTACCCCGAATACCTCGGGTTGGGCGACCTCTGGCGCAATGAATCGCCATCGAAGCGTTTCGGGCACCAGGTCGGGCTCGTGCCTCCAGCGATATTTCGCTTTCCTCGACGACAGTTACAGGCTCGGGGCGCTCGTCGAGCATCTCGACATTCCGGATCGCCCCGGTTTTCGCCGGCCCTATCTCGAAGTGTGGAAACTGTCAGAGTCTTACGCGGACCGGCAGTACCGCATGTGGCCGCGCCTCGAGACCGACACGCGCCTGCAGGAACATGCGATGAAAGTCTGGATGACTGTCCGGCAGCGCCCGGCGCCGGACGACAAGCTGATTGGGCAGATCGTCGAGGATGTGCGCAAGGACATCGAGAAGATCCGTGCGCGCGGCGGCGACGTCGTGTTCATCCGCCCTCCGTCCCGCGGCGCCTACTACGCGCGGGAGCAGCTCAAGGTGCCTCGCGCCCGGTCCTGGGACCGGCTCCTGCGCGAGACCGGCTCATTCGGAATCAATTTTGAGGACTACCCGGAAATGCAGGGCCTCGAGATTCCCGAGATGTCCCATCTCTCGGGCGAATCGGCGACCCGCTTCACGCGCGCCTATGTCGGCGTGCTGGTGCACGAGATGCCGTGGTTGCGAACGGACACGTCAGCAGGAGCCGAAGAATGAAGATACTGGCAGCGGTCGATTTTTCGCCGGTGACCGCGCAGGTGCTGGCGACCCTGAAACTGATGGCGGCGACATCTCCCGCGCAGGTCTGGCTGGTGCACGTGGCGCCGCCGGACCCGGCGTTCATCGGGTACGAGGCTGGTCCCCACGCCGTCCGCAATCAGGTCGCCGCGGAACACCACGCCCGGCATCAGCAGCTGCAGGAACTCGCCGAACGCCTCCGTTCCGATGGCGTCGATACGACCGCGTTGCTGCTGCAAGGCGCGACGGTGGCAACCCTGGTTGCGGAAGCGGAGCGATTGCAGGCCACCATGATCGTGCTCGGCAGCCATGGTCATGGCCGCGTCTACGACATTATGGCCGGCAGCGTCGCGGAAGGCGTCGTGCGGGCGACGAAGTGGCCGGTGCTGCTCGTGCCCGCGCGCCCGTGATCAGGTGAGGGGCACGTAAGGCTGCGGCCGGGTGCGGTGCTGAAGCCGGGTCCCTGAATCCGTCCGCGGCACGGGCACCCGGACGAAGAGCTGGTGATAGCCCGGCTTCCAGCTCGCGCCGCCGTCGTAGCTCATCTCCAACTTCGCCTCGAAGCGGTCGGCGGTGACGCCGTAGCGGGTGTGCCGCTGCAGCATGCGGCGGCCGTCCGGGAGTGCGATCGGTTCTGCAATTCGCGTCTCGGTCCCGGCGGGACCGCTCATCACGACGAGCTGTCCGTCGCTGCCGACCTGCGCCATCTCGAGCGTGAACATGCGCTCGTTCAGGTAGAAGAGCATGCCGGCCGACTGGTTCCAGTCGGGGATGACGGATTTTCCGGCGAGCACCCGGTCGGGCACGACCCAGTCGAAGTTCAGGGTGCCGGTTGCGACCGCGGCGACCGCGCCGTTCTCGGCGTAGCGCGTCGTCGTGACATTCCAGCGCCCGGCCGCCTGGCGCAGCTGCTGCACGGCGGTCGCGAGGACGGGCGGCGCCATCTCGCTCGCCTCGGCGAACGGCAGGACGAGAAACGAGAGCAGGGCTGCTGCAATTTTCATGGAATCGCCTCCGCCGGTCCGGCCCGAATGGCCCCCGACGGGCTCATCATAGCCGCGGACCGGCGCGTGTCACGGCCGGCTCGACCCGGCCGGCCCACGCTTCATCGCGCCGCTTGAATATCGGCGTTCCCGGGAGGCATTGTGGCCCCTCTCCACCGGGGGTCCGATGACCAGCCGTTCCCTGCAGCGCCGCCAGCTCAGCCGCACCAAGATCGAACTCTTCACCGAGTGCCCGCGCTGCCTGTATCTCGACGTCGCGCGCGGGATCCCGCGGCCGAGCGGCCCGCCGTTCACGCTCAACAACGCCGTGGACGCCCTGATGAAATCGGAATTCGACCGCTACCGGGCGGCCGGCGAGCCGCACCCGATCTTCGCCACCGCCGGGATCGACGCGGTGCCGTTCCGGCACGAGGCGCTCGATCGCTGGCGGCACAACTTCACCGGCGTGCGCTGGAAAGACGACGAGACCGGCTGGACGCTCTTCGGCGCCGTGGACGACCTGTGGCAGGCGCGCTCGGGCGAGCTGATGGTCGCCGACTACAAGGCGACCGCGCGCGCCGAGATGCCGGGCGTGAAAAATCTCTATCCGTCGTACCGCAGGCAGATGGACGTCTACCAGTACCTGGTGCGGCGCCAGGGATTCGAGGTCAGCGACCGGGGCTGGTTCGTGTACACGAATGGCGACGGCCGCGCCGCCGGCTTCGGCGACAAGCTGGGTTTCACGACGGCGCTCGTGCCCTATGACGGCAACGACGCCTGGGTGCTCGATGCATTCCGGCGTGCGGTTGCGACGATCGAGCGGGGCGAAGTCCCGCCGGCGGGGGCGGAGTGCAAGTACTGCGCTTACGTGGCGAGCGCTGCACAGCCCGTTTGAACGGCGTGCGGGTCAGTGCATCGTTGTCGCAGGCACCGGATCGGGCGTGAGCAGGTACTGGATCAGCGCATGGAGCAGATCTTCATCGCTCGTCAGCGCATCGTGCCGCGCGCAGACGATCAGCTCGCGCCCGGCTTCCGGGGTTGCCTGTTCCCACCGCGGCACCGCGCTTCCCATGTCCTCGCGCGAGAGGAGGGATGAGAGCGTGACGCTGCCGTCGCCCGGCGCGAACATCAGCGACTCGTAATCGACGCCCGGCTCTTGGGGCGAGAATCTGCTCCGGGCGGAGCCTTGCGACCGACTCGGCTTCGACGTTCTCGAAAACGAGCCGACGCGGCGTCGGCACGCAGTCGGCGCCGAGGAGGAGCGGCTTGATCAGCGGCACCTCGCCCGCAGGCACCATCAGCGACCAGGCGAAGCGGCGGCCGCGCTCGAGCCGCTTCTGGAACCAGCGCTCGAAGACGTCCTGCCGGGGCCAGACGTCGCGGTGCCGGTCCATCCGGCGCTGGATGCGGTGGTCGAAGATCGACCATTCGTAGCGCCGCCAGAACTCCACGTCGAAGACGTCGAAATTGAGCGGCTGGCCGTTGATGTTCACGACCCAGTCCACGAGCGGGTGCGGGAAGAGCTGGAAGGTCGAAGGCATGGTCGCGACGCCCTCGGTCGGCAGCCCCGAGAACCCGACGCGGTAGCCGTTCAGGAACTTGTGGACCGCGGTCACCGTGCCCTGGTTGGGCGTGCCGAGCAGCACGACGCGCCGCAGCTTCGAAAGCCCGAGCCCCGTGACCGGAAGTGAATTGCCGCCCAGCACGTCCACCGTGCCGTAGCGCTCGAAGTACTGGACGACGAGCCCGCCCATGCTGTGCGCGATCACGTCCACCCGCAGCGACGGGTCGTCGTAGTCGCGCCGGATCTGCTCGATCAGTTCATCGAGCTTCTGCACGGTCCTGACGTTGTCCTGGCGCCAGTCGTACGTGAAGACGTAGAGGCGCGCTTTCTCCTCGCCCGCGCGCTGCCCGGGGTGCGAGAGGTGATAGCCGCCCGAATCGCGCAGCTCCTGCATGATCTGGCGGTAGAAATCCTTGCCGGCCGCGCCCTCGAAGATGCCGCTCGGCACGAGTCCGTCGTCGATCGGCTCGAGCGTCTCGGGGTCGATGCGAAGCGCGAGTTCCTCGTAGTCGCTCGTCAGGAGCTTGCGCGTGCTGCCGGGCCAGAGCTCGACGCCATTGTCAGAGCGCGCGAGACGCGAGCCGAGCAGTCCCGGGATGAGGATGACGGGAACGCGATCGAGCGACGGCACATGCGCCGGGTCGGACGCATCGGCGGCATGGCCGAGCGTCGTCCAGCCGGCGAGGAGTGCGGCGCAACAAGGGATCGCAAGCCACGCAAACAGGCGGCGCACCGGTTCCAACTCCGAATGACGGGACGAGAGGTTACCATTGCGGCGCCGGCCGGTGCCGGGGGGTGTGGACATGGCGGCGGACATCGACAACCGGCTTTCGAACCGGATCCTCTGGGGCCTGCTGATCGGGGCGGCCGCCGGCGGCGCGACCCTCGCGCTCAGCGGTGCGTTCCCGGGCCTCCTGCAGGCGGCCCGGGCATTCGCGACCTACGTGCTGGACCCGCTCGGGCAGGTCTTCCTGCGCATGCTGTTCTTCGTCGTCATCCCGCTCGTGTTCGCCTCGCTCGCCATGGGCGTCGCGCAGCTCGAGCGCCTGGGGCAGCTCGGCCCGCTCGCGATCCGCACCTTCGCCCTGTTTTTCCTGAACATGTCGATCGCGGTGGCGCTCGGCCTCGTCATGATGAATGTCCTCGAGCCGGGCGCCGCCATGGATGCCGAGTCCCGCGCAAGCCTCCTCCAGGAATACGGAGGCGCGGCGCAGGAGCAGATCGCGAAGCATGCGGCGCAGCCCGAGATCACGCCGATGTCCGTCGTCGAGATGTTCATGCCGCGCAATCTCTTCGGCGCCTTCATCGGCAACGACCGCGGCCGCCTCGGGGACGTGCTGCCGCTCATCCTGTTCGCGATCCTCGTCGGCGCGGCCGCCATCAAGCTGTCACCGGAACGCCGGGACAGCTTTCGTTCGGCGCTGGGCCTCGTGAACGACCTGATGACGGGCATCGTCCATTTCGCGCTCGCCATCGCTCCGTACGCCGTGCCCGCCATGATCTACAGCGCGATCGTCAAGATCGGCTGGGACATCGTGGTCGCGCTCGGTGTCTTCGTGGCGGGCTGCGTCTTCGTCCTGCTGCTGCACCTGTTCGGGACCATGAGCCTGTGGCTGAAGTTCCTTGCGAAGCGCAATCCGCTCGAAACCTTCCGGCTCATGCGGCCCGTGCTCGCCACCGCATTCTCGACGAGTTCGAGCGCGGCCAGCCTGCCGACGGCGCTCGCCGTCTCGCAAGAGCAGCTCGGCGTGCGCGCGCCGGTGGCGGGATTCGTGCTGTCGATCGGCACGACCACGAACCACTCGGGTTCGGCGCTGTACGAGGGCTGCGTCATCCTGTTCATCGCGCAGGTCTTCGGGATTGAAATGGGGCTGGCGCAGCAGGTCACGTTGCTCCTGCTCGCCGTGATATCGGCCGTCGCCGTCGCAGGCATCCCGGGCGGTTCGCTGCCGCTGATCGCAGGGCTCCTGTCGTCCTTCGGCATTCCGCCGGAAGGGATCGGGATCATCCTCGGCGTCGAGCGGCTGCTCGACATGACGCGGACCATGGTCAACGTCGGGTCGGACGTCGTGACGACGATCGTCGTGGACCGCTACACGAAGCTGGACGAAGCAAAATGAAAAAAATGAAGGGGACTGTCCCCTCCGATTCAGTCGATGCGGTTGCGGCGGCCGCCGGCGAGGAAGGATTCGACGTTCAGCGCGAGCTCATCGAGGCAGCGCTGGCGCGCCTCGCGCGCGGCCCAGGCGACGTGCGGCGTCACGATGAGGTTCGGGATCGCGGGATCGAGCAGCGGATGATCGTGCGGCGGCGGCTCGCGCTCGAGCACGTCGATGCCCGCGCCGCCGAGCCGGCCTGACCTCAGCGCCTCGGCGAGCGCCGCGGTGTCGACCAGCGCACCGCGGGCGGTGTTGATCAGGACGGCATCCGGTTTCATGCGCGCGAGTCGCTCGCGGCTGACGAGGCCGCGGGTCGCATCCGTGAGCGGGCAATGCAGGGAGAGCACGTCGAGCTCGGGCAGCAAGTCATCGAGATCCCGCCGTCCGGCGCTGGGCGCGCCGCCCGGGCGGTTTGCGATCTCGACCCGCATGCCAAAAGCGCGCGCGAGCCCGGCGACGGACTTGCCGAGCGTGCCGTAGCCGACGATGCCGAATACCCGGCCCTGCAACTCGCGGATCGGGTACGGGAACACCGAGAACTGCTTCGCCTCCTGCCATTGCCCGCCGCGTACCAGCGCGTGGTACTCCGCGAGCCGGTGCGTGAGGGCGAGCAGCATCGCGAAAACATGCTGCGCGACGGACGCGGTGCAGTAGTCGCGCAGGTTACAAACCGCGACGCCGCATTTCGCGAGCCGCCGCAAGATCCACGTTGTCGACGCCGGTCGCGGTGAGCGCAATCATCTTCAGCTGCGGGTTCGCCCGGATCGTCGCGCGGTCGATCACGGACTTGTTGGCGAAGACGGCCTCGAAGCCGGCAACGCGTGCGGGCACTTCGGCCTGGGCCGTCTGTGCGTGGATCACGATGCCCGGCACGACACGCTGGAGCGGCGCGGGATCGAGGTCGCCATTGCTGACGGTGCCGAAATCGAGGAACACCGCGCGCATTGAGTTCAGTCGCGGAAGTTCTTGAACTGCAGCGGCCGGTCGAGGCCGGCCTTCCGGATCAGGGCCATCGCATCCTGGAGGTCGTCGCGCTGCTTGCCGGTCACCCGCAGCTGGTCGCCCTGGATCGACGCCTGGACCTTCAGCTTCGAGTCCTTGATGAGGCGCTGGAGCTTGCGGCCGCTGTCGGCGTCGATGCCATGGCGCAGCACGAGGGCCTGCTTGGCCGCGCTCAGGTTGATTTCCGGCTCGCCGGGCTCGAGGCAGACGACGTCGATGCCGCGCTTGGCGAGCTTCAGTTTCAGGATATCGAGCATCTGCTTGAGCTGGAAATCGACCTGGGCGTGCAGCGTGATCAGGTGATCCCCCAGTTCGAAATTCGCGCCGGTGTCGCGAAAGTCAAAGCGCTGCGACACCTCGCGGTTCGCCTGGTCCACGGCATTCGCGAGCTCGTGCGAGTCGATTTCCGAGACGACGTCGAAGGAGGGCACGTCAGGCAGGCTCGTTCAACAGCGCATCGACCAGGGCGCCGAGCTCCTGGTCCTGCTCCTGATGGTAGGCGCCCGTCGCCGGGCCCGCGAACCCGGTGTGGATCCTGCGCACGATACCCTTGCGGTCGATGACGAAGAGCGTCGGGTAGGCCTTGAAAGCCGCGATCTGGGGCAGTTTCTTCAGCACGTCGTTGTCCGTGACCGTGCCCGCGATCAGCACGGGATAGTCGATCGAGAACTTGTCCACGAAGTCGCGAGCGGCCTTGGCCGAGCTCGCAAAGTCCAGCGTGCGCTCGAACATGAGCTGGATGACCTCGAGGCCGCGCCCGCCGCGGCTCGCGAGCAGTTCCTTCAGGAAGATGGCTTCGTCATGGCAGTTCGGGCACCAGCTGCCGCCGACCGTGATCAGCACGACCTTGCCGGCGTGGCGCGCATCGGGATAGGTCTGCAGGTTGCCGTCGATGTCGGGGAAGCTGAATGCGAGCCGGTCAACGCCCGGCTTCAGCGCCGTCTGCCCGGCCTGGTTGTCGAGCCTGGCTGTCGGGTCGCGACGGCCGGAGAAGGATTCCTGCGAGCCGCCGCCCGTGAACTGATCGCCCGCGAGCACGCCGTCGCGTGCCGAGACGGCCGAGATAGAGATAGGCCGTGCCGCCGTCGAAGCGCGAGAGGAAGAGCGTGTCGCCTCGCGCCTCGCCCGCGATGAAGCGATCGTCGCCGCTCGCGCGCAGCACCGTGCCGGTCACTTCGTAGCCTTTCTGCGTGAACTCGGCGATCGCCGCGCTCTCTTCGCCGTCCGCGTCCCGGAACGTGAGCGCCCAGCGTCCGGAGAAATCGAGCGGCGCGCGCATCGGGCTTCGGGAAGAACCGCCAGGTCTCGCCGGGCATCGCGACGAGGCGCAGCTCCCGGACGATCCCGCGCGGCCGCAGGATGTAGAGCGTTCCCTCGAACCGGCCGTCCTGGTACGTCGCCTCGATGCGGTTCTGGTAACCCGGCATCTGGATGGCGAGGCGATTGCCCTCGAGCGTCACGTTCGTCGCGCGCACGCGCTCGGGCCCGTTGATGAGGTAAGCGACGACACCGCTGTCTTCGCTCGCGAGCTCGAGCCCGAACGGCAGGTCGCCGCCATCCACGGAGACGACGGCGCGATAGAGGCCGAGCGGCGGCCCGTCCGGCGGGCTGCAGGCGAGGAGGGCGCCGAAGAGGGCGAGAAGCGCGAGTGCCGAGGCCGGCTTCATAAGGTCGAAGCCGGGCGCGGAAAGCCGTCCGGGCCGGCGCGCCAGGGTTCCCATGCAATGGCGACGCGCCCGATCGCGATGTCGGACTTGCGCGGCGCGATGCGAAGCTTCTCGAGCGATGATGCTCGCGGGATCGAGGCTCGTCGTGAGCGCACCCGCTTCCTGCTCGATGCCCTTCAGCAGTTCGTCGCGCTCGGCGGTCAAGGACTCGAGGCTCTCGCCCGCGCGCTCGACGTCACCGCGCTCGCCGAAGGCGCGCCCGGCGGAGCGCGCCGCCGAGCCCGCGCGCGTCGTCGCGACGCTGCGCCCGCCGAAGATCGCGCCGAGCACGGAGGTGCCGATCGAGATCGCCGTGTCGAGCTTGCGCTGCGTGTACTGCGCCTTTTCACGCTCGACGCGGTCCGCCGCGCGCTGCAGGCGGTCGTCGAGGGACTTGAGCTTCGCCGCGTGCTTTTCGCGCAGCTTCGCCACCTCGCGGTCGCGCAGCTCGCGCAGGCCCTGGGCGAGGCGGGTCCGGAAGTCGCCCTCGCTTTCGCCGGGATTCGAGGTGAGCTTCAGCGACTTCGCCGAGAGCAGTTCCACGGCGCCGTTCTGGTAGAGCGAGGCGGCCAGCGCCTTGCTCCACTCGGCGTAGTTCTTCGCCGCGAGCGCTGCCGCGGGCAGTTCGGCGAATGTCGCACCGTCCAGCGGAGACCTGGGCCGTCACGGCGTCGAGATTCGCCACGGTGGCCGCCTCGCTCCAGTCGGGCGCGCCGCTGCCGTCGGCGAGCGGCGCAAGCCAGGCGCCGCGCGTCCAGGTATCGATCCCCGCGGGCTTGTCGGCGTAGTGCAGCTCCGCGGTCGCGACGATGCGCGGGCGGTAAACGAGGTCGCCCGTGCCGGGCTTCGCCGCGAGGAAAACTTCCTCGACGCCCGAGGGTAATGCGGGTCGCGCCGTGGATTTCGCGGGCGACTCGGCGGCCGCCGCAGGCTTCGACGATTCCGCAGGCTTGCGGCCGGACATGAGCCGCGTGATCTCGGGCAGCGTCAGCGGGCCGCGCAGCCACGAGAGCGCCCAGCGCGTGCGGAAGAGCGTCGGTGCGTCGTCGTTGACGTTCCGCATCAGGAACACGCGCGGGGCAATGCCCGCCATCAGCCTGGCGAGATCGCCGCGATCGAATGCCGCTCCCGCCTGTGCCGAGAGGAGCCCGTCGATGACGCGGTCCCGGTCGCGCTCGGTCTGCAGCCGGCCGATGAACCAGGTGCCGGCGTTCGAGAGTCCCTTGTAGTCGAGATCCACGGGATTCTGCGTCGCGAACACCACGCCAAGGCCGAAAGCCCGCGCCTGCTTCATGAGCGTCAGCATCGGCAGCTTCGACGGCGGCATCGCCGTCGGCGGGAAGTAGCCGAAGATCTCGTCCATGTAGAAGAGCGCGCGCAGGGCCGCGGTGCCGGACTGCCGGCGCATCCAGGCGACGAGCTCGTTCGCGACCAGCGTCACGACGAACATGCGCTCGGCATCGTTGAGGTGCGCGATCGAGATGACGGAGATGCGCGGCTTGCCCTCGGGCGTGAACAGGAGCCGCTGCACATCGAGCGCCTCGCCTTCGAGCCAGACGCCGAAGCCCGGCGAGGCGAGCAGGTTGTTGACCGCCATCGCGAGCTCGAGCCGGTCCTTCGACGGATAGAAAGTCTCGACGTCGAACACGCCGACTTTATCGAAGGGCGGCTTCTGGATCGCGCCGATGAGCCCCGCGAGGTCGAGCGCATTGCCACGGCTCCAGGCGGCATCGAGGATGGCGGACAGCAGGATGTGTTCGCGGCTCTTCAGCGGATCCGCCGCGATGCCGACGAGGCCGAGCAGGCCCGAAACGGCCGCGGAGATCCGGTCGCGCGTCGCGCCGGCGTCGCTGCCCGCCGGCGGCGGCGCGAACGAACGCAGGATCGAGAGCGGTAGCCCGGCGGTGCTTCCGGGCGTGTAGATCGAGATGTCCACCGATTCGCGGAAGCGGCGGATCCGGTCGCCGTCCTCGCCCCATTCGGCGAGGCCGTTCTTCCAGGTCTCGGCCGTCTTCGCGGCGAGCTGCTCCGCCGTCGTGCCCTTGCGCGCGGCTTCCGCCGGGTCGATCCAGGGCTGGAACTCCGCGGCCGACAGGCCGGGGAAAGTCAGCATCAGGTTCGCAATGTCGCCTTTCGGGTCGATGACGAGCGCGGGAATGCCGTCGAGCGCCGCTTCCTCGAGGAGCGAGATGCAAAGGCCCGTTTTTCCGCTGCCCGTCATGCCGACGCAGACCGCGTGCGTCGTCAGGTCGCGCGAGTCGTACATCAGCGGGTCGGCGGCGAGCTGGTCCTTGGCGGCGTCGTAGCCGCGGCCGAGGTAGAACGCGCCCAGTTTTTCGAAGTCGGCCACGGCGCGATTATACGCGCGCGGGAACCGTGCTACTTTGGCCACCCCATGCGTCCGGACGTCAAACCTTTCCGCCACGAATCGACCGGGACCTGGAGCTACGTGGTCGTGGATCCGGCGACGCGCAAGTCCGCGATCGTGGACCCGGTGCTCGATTTCGATGCGAAATCCGGCCAGAGCACGGTGACGAGCGCGACTGTGATCTCCGACTTCGTGCGCGAGAATTCGCTCACGAACGAGTGGATCCTCGAGACGCATGCACACGCGGACCACCTGAGCGCGGCACCCTGGCTGCAGGCCGCCGTCGGCGGCAGGATCGCGATCGGCCAGGGCATCCGCGAGGTGCAGCGCACCTTCCGCGATCTCCTGAACCTCGAGCCGGGATTTCCCGTGGACGGCCGGCAGTTCAACCGGCTGCTGGCTGACGGCGAGGAGTTCACGATCGGGTCGCTGCACGCCCGCGTGATTGGAACTCCCGGGCATACGAGCGACAGCGTCAGCTACCTGATCGGGGATGCCGTCTTCGTCGGCGACTCCATCTTCATGCCGGACAGCGGCACGGCGCGCTGCGATTTCCCGGGCGGGGATGCGAACCTGCTCTACGCGTCGATCCGGCGTCTCTACGAGCTGCCGGGAGAAACGCGGGTCTTCGTCTGCCACGACTACAAGCCCGGTGGGCGCGAGGCCCGCTGCGAGACGACGATCGCGGCGGAGCGCGAGGCCAACATTCACCTGAAAGACAGCACGAGCGAAGAAGACTTCACCACGATGCGCCGAAAGCGCGACGCGACGCTCGACATGCCGGCGCTGCTCTATCCCGCGGTGCAATTCAACATCCGCGGCGGCCGGCCGCCGCCGGCGGAGTCGAATGGCCGCAGTTACCTGAAGCTGCCGCTCAAGGGCCCGGACTCATGAGCGCGCAGGCGGAGCGCGCGTCGCCGCGGCTCCTCCTGATCGACAACTACGACTCCTTCACCTACAACCTGGTGCAGGCGTTTCTCGTGATCGGCGCGGACGTGCGCGTGCACCGCAACGACCAGATCACGGTGGACGAAGCGCGCGAACTCGCGCCGACCCACCTTTGCATCTCACCCGGGCCCGGGATTCCCAGGGACGCGGGAATTTCGGAGGACATGATCCGCGCCTTCGCGGGCAGGATTCCCGTGCTCGGCGTCTGCCTCGGCCACCAGGCGCTCATCGAGGTGTACGGCGGCTCGATCGTGCGCGCGGAGCGGCTCATGCACGGCAAGACGTCGCCGGTGCTGCACGACGGCCGCGGAATCTTCGCGGGCCTGCCAAACCCATTCAACGCGGGCCGCTACCATTCCCTGATCGCGGAGCGCGGCCGGATACCGGAAGAATTCGAAGTCTCGGCCTGGACCGCGGAAGGGGAGGTCATGGGCGTGCGGCACAGGACGCTCGCGATCGAAGGCGTACAGTTTCATCCGGAGAGCATATTGACGCCGGATGGCCCGGCGCTTCTGGCAGCATTTCTCTGAAAGATTGAAATTCAAAGCGGATATCGAACGTGAAACGAGTATTCAGGGCATTCCTGCTGGTCGTCCTGGGTTCGGTCGCCATTTCATGTACCGAATCGAAACCGGGGCCATCCGCGGCGGTTCCGCAATCGGCGAGCAAGGAAGAACTCGGGCAGATGAATCGCGATTTCGTCCTGGCGCTGAACGCCAAGGACGCCAGGAAGGCGGCTTCTTATTACGCGGAAGATGCCGTGCTGTATCCGCCGGGCGAGGCACCCGTCAGCGGCCGCGAGGCCATTGAAGCGTACTGGAAAGGTGCAATCGAATCCGGCGGTGTCCGGGACGCCACCGTCGAGACGATCGATGCGAAGAGTTCGGGCGATCTCGGCTACGAGGTCGGTTCATTTTCGCTCACGGCGAACGGGCCGGATGGCAAGCCGGTGACCGATCGCGGTCGCTTTGTCGAACTGCTCCGGCGTGGGCCGGACGGCCGGTGGTACTCCACGCTGGGTATCTGGAATTCGCCGCCTCCGTGAATTCCGCGACTGAACGGAGCTTGAGCAAGGTGCCCGAAGTCACCTTGCTGTTCTGGATCATCAAGATTGCCGCGACCACGCTCGGCGAGACCGGTGGCGACGCGCTGTCGATGTCGATGAACCTCGGCTACCTCGTCGCCACCGGTATCTTCTTCGTGATTTTCCTGCTGGCCGTGGGCGCCCAGATCTCGGCAAAGCGCTTTCATCCTTTCCTGTACTGGACGACGATCATCGCCACGACGACCGTCGGCACGACGCTCGCGGATTTCGCGGATCGCTCGCTCGGCATCGGATACGCCGGGGGATCGTCGCTCCTGCTCGCGCTGCTGCTCGCTTCGCTTGCCGTCTGGTACCGCACGCTCGGTTCGGTGTCCGTGGATACCGTGAGTTCGCCCAAGGCCGAGATGTTCTACTGGGTCACGATCATGTTCTCGCAGACGCTGGGCACTGCGCTCGGGGACTGGACCGCGGACAATGCCGGTCTCGGCTACCTCGGCAGCGCCGCGCTCTTCAGCGGGCTGCTGTTGGTGACGGTGGCCGCGTATTTCTGGACGAACATCTCCCGCACCACGCTGTTCTGGGTTGCGTTCGTGCTGACGCGGCCGCTCGGCGCGGTGGTCGGGGACTTCCTCGACAAGCCGCTCGATGCCGGGGGCCTCGCGCTCAGCCGCTACTCGGCGTCGGCGGCCTTGCTCATCCTGATCCTGGCCTGCATCCTGTTCTTCCCACAGCGAGCGGCGAGCCGGAGTCATTGAAGAAGATCTCTTCCGAACGGACCGGTTTCTACAAGAAAGGCTTCCCGGCGATCTGGTTCGGGGGCCTCGCGATCTTCGTGGGCGTGAACCTCTTCATGGGAGGGCCCGGACCCGACATCTTCATGTGGGTGATCCCGATCTTCATGGCCATCGTCGGTGTGCAGTTCTTCAGGAACCTGATCTGGGATCTTGTCGACGAGGTCTACGACTGCGGCGACTCGATCCTGGTCCGGAACCGCGGCCAGGAAGAGATGATTCCCTTCTCGAACATCATGAACGTCAACGCGACGACGCAGGTGAATCCGCCCCGCATCACGCTCAGGCTCGCCGTGCCGGGCCAGTTCGGGCCCGAGATCACGTTCTCGCCGGTGAAGCGCTTCTCGCTCAATCTCTTTGCCAGGGATGAGCTCGCGGACGACCTGATCGCGCGCGTCGACAAGGCGCGCCGCAGCCGCTGAAAAAGGACGCGGCCAGCCTGCGGCGCCGCGAACCGCGCCGCAGGGAACCACGTCAGTTCTTGCGGTACAGCTGCGCGAAGCGGTCGGTCTTGCCGCGGATCGCGGGGTCGAAAACCATCTTCGTGTGGTCGTCGGCCGCGTTGCGCAAGCCATCCCAGCTCTTCTCGAGCAGGAAGCCATGGCTCGTGAAGTCCTTCCTGGCGAAGGCTTCGTCGATGCGATGCAGGTCCTGGGCCGCGGAGCTGCCCGTGCCTTCCTTCGCAGCGTGATCCACGATCAGGAGGTGGCCGCCCGGCTTCAGCGCATCGTGAAGCTGCGTGACGAAGCGGTTTGCATCGATCTTCGGCCAGCCCTCGGCTTCATCGACCCAGTAGATGTCGTGGTACGAGAGGTAGATCGTGATCAGGTCGTACTGGTCGCGGCCGAGGTCCATGTTCGGCGTCTCGACCACGCGCCGCTTGACCTCCTTCAGGCGGTCCTTGTCGAAGCGCGCCTTGAGGTCGTCCTTGCTGTAGTTGAAATAGCCGACATTGTTCACGAGCGTGACGCTGCCGGTCGGGCCGACGGCCCGCGTGTAGATCTCGCTCCAGTAGCCGCCGCCGCCGAAGACGTCGGCGACCTTCATGCCGGGCTTGAGTCCCGCGAATGCGAGCAGCTCCGCCGGCTTGTCGCGGGCGTCGCGTTCACGGTCCTTGTCGCTGCGCTCGGGCGCGGCGACGGCCTTGGCGATGTAATCCGGGATGTCGGCCGCCTGCAGCGACGGCGCGACGAGCATCAGGCAGGCAAGCAGGGGGGCGAAACGGCGCATGGTTTTCTCCAGGCCAGCCGGGGCTGGCAATGAGTGGACTCTATGCCGGCGGGCGCCCGCCCGCCGGTTTCACACGATGAGGCGCCCGCCCGGCGCGATGGACGGTGGCTACTCGCTGCCGCCGCCCGGCACGCCCTTGCGGTAATCCAGCGCCGGTTCGCGGTCGCCGAGCAGCGCGCGGTACTTGAAGTCCGGGCCGCGGCGCTTCTCGAA
The DNA here is from genome assembly GCA_963747035.1 of uncultured Gammaproteobacteria bacterium. Lineage (GTDB taxonomy): Bacteria > Pseudomonadota > Gammaproteobacteria > Steroidobacterales > Steroidobacteraceae > SCUD01. Next base: position 9,058 of record CAVVDL010000009.1, on the reverse strand, counting down.
CTCGGCCTTGGCATCGGCGAGCAGCTTCGGGTGCGTGAAGAGCTCGCGCCCGGTGAGGGCGAGCGTCTGCGACGCGACGTTCATGCCCTTGTAGCCGATGCTCATGCCGTCCGCGGCGGTCGCCTGCCAGCTGTGCGCCGGCGTGCCCGGCACCCAGGTGGCCGTGCGAAGGCCCACGGTCGGCACGGTCCAGCTCACGTCGCCGACGTCGGTCGAGCCGAGGCCCGGCCGCTCGAAGTCGAAAGCCTGGACCATCTTTTCAGAGCCGAGCTTCTCCGTCGGCGAGATCAGCGTCGCGTAGATCTTCTGGGCGAATGCCTGTTCTTCCGGCGTGTACGTCACGCCGCCGACCTGGTTCAGCTTCTGGTTCATCACGCGCGCGAGCGTCTCGTTCGCGAGCAGGTTGTGCGTGCCGCCGATGACCTCGTAGTCCATCGTCGTGCCGGTGCCGAGCGCAGCGCCCTCGGCGGTCTTCACGAGGCGATCGAAGATGGACTCGACGACCGTCGAGTCGATGTGCCGTACGTAGTAATAGGACTCGGCGAAGTCGGGCACGACATTCGGCGCGGAGCCGCCGCTCGTGATGACGTAGTGCATGCGCGCATCCGACGGGATGTGCTCGCGCATCATGTTCGCCATGTTGTCCATGGCCTCGACGGCGTCGAGCGCGGAGCGACCCTTCTCGGGCGCGCCCGAGGCGTGCGCGGAGAGGCCGTGGAAGCGGAACTTCGCGGACTTGTTGGCGAGCGCGCGATCGATGCCCGCGAAGTTCACGTCGGAGGCGTGCCAGTGCATGACGGCGTCCACGTCGTTGAAGAGGCCGGCGCGCACCATGTACACCTTGCCGGAGCCGCCTTCCTCCGCAGGCGTGCCATAGAGACGGATGGTGCCCGGCGTGCCGCTCTTCCTGAGCCAGTCGGCGAGCGCGATCGCCGCGGAAACGGAGGCCGTCCCGAACAGGTTGTGGCCGCAGGCATGCCCGGACTGCTTGCCCTCGATCGGCTTGCGATCCGCCACCGCGTCCTGGTTGATGCCCGGGAGCGCATCGTACTCGGCGAGGATCCCGATCACCGGCTTGCCGCTGCCCGCGCTCGCGACGAACGCGGTCGGGATGCCGGCGACGCCGGCCTCGACCTTGAAGCCTGCGCTCGTCAGTTCCTGCTGCAGCAATGCCGAGCTCTTCGTTTCCTGGTAGCCGACCTCCGCCCATTCCCAGATCGAGCGCGCGATCTCGGCGTCGCGCGCCTGGCGCGCCGCGAGGAATTGCCGCAGGCCGTCACCGGAATCGGCGGCGAACGCGGTGGGAGCGAGGAGGGCGAGGCCGAGGCAGATGACGGCTTTTTTCATCTCGGAATCCGGTGCGCGGTTGCGGGACGGCAAGCTTAGCGGCCGGGCGCGCCTGCATCCACCCCGATGGGCTAGGATTCCGCGCACGATGACCGCGCACCATCTGCTCGTGATCAGCCGCCGCTTCCGGGGCCCGCCGACATCGGGCAACGGTGGCTATACCTGCGGCATGCTGGCGGCGGCCGCGTCAAAACCGGTCGAAGTTCGCCTCATTCGTCCGCCGCCGCTCGACAAGACGCTCGAGATCGTGGAAGACCGCGAAATCGTCCGGACTGCTCCTGATGGACGGGACGGAGGTCGTCGCAAGCGCGACGCCGAAGACCTTCGAGCTCGAGGTGCCGAAGGCGCCGTCGTATGCCGAGGCGCTCGCCGCGGTCAGCCACTACGAAGGCTTCCAGGAGCACGCCTACTCGGACTGCTTCGTCTGCGGGCCGGCGCGCTACGCGCGGCGACGGCATGCGGATCTTTGCCTCGCCCATCGAGGGCAAGGATCTCGTCGCCGCCGCCTGGATGCCGGATCGCTCGCTCGTCGGCGCGGACGGCAAGGTGCTGCCCGAGTTCATGTGGGCGGCGCTCGACTGCCCGGGATTCTTCGCGACGGGCGTCGCGGTGCGCGGCCCGTTGCTTGGCACCTATGCCGCGCGCATCGATCGCTGCGTACAACTCGATGCGGCCTGCGTCATCGTCGGCTGGGCGCTCAAGCACGACGGGCGCAAGCACGTCGTCGGCACGGCGATCTTCGACAATTTCGGCGAGCTCTGCGGCCGCGCGCTCGCGACGTGGATCGAGCCGAGGCAGGCCTAGCGCGGCGATTCGTGCAGCAGCTCGAGCCCCTCCGCGTGCCCGCGCTGGAATCCCTTCCATAGCGTGACGCCGTCCGTGCCCGGGCTGTATCCACCGTATGGCTCGCCCGCCGCCGGCGGCCACGTGCCGTCGTTCGAGCGCGGCGTCAGCCCGTCGAGGTAAGCGGCCCGGCTCGAGTCGTCCTTCACGTAGCGGTCGAGGAACGCCGTGATGAAGTGCAGGTTGATGCCGACGATCCGCGACTGGCTCCACACGGCGTCCTCGAACCAGTCCTGGTCCCAGAGGTGGTGCCGCATTTCCTCCGGCGCCGGGCCGAGCCCGATGCGATGCCCAGCACCGAGATAGGTCAGCAGGTAGCGGTTGCTCGCCGTCGCCTGATCAAAAATCGCGCGCGCCCCGCTCGAGTAGTTGACCGTCCCGTCGCGGTCGCCGGCGATGAGGAGCAGTGGGGCGGTGATGCTGCGAAGTCCCTCCGCGCCCCACGCATTCAATGACCCGCCAGCCGGTGCGAGCGCGACGACGGCTTTCACTCCGGCGACACGCACGGCGTCCTGCTCAGCACCGCCGCGCGCATACGGCTTCAGCAAGCCGCCGGGGACGATCCCCGCGAGCGGGCTTGCTGGGTCGAGCTCACCGCCCGCCGCGGTGAGTACCCCGTAGCCACCCATCGAGTACCCGATGAGCGCGACGCGGGCCGCATCGACGGCAGGAGAATCGCCGAGCGTGCCGGGGAGGTGTCGTGCGACAAAGGCGATGTCGAGCGGTCGCCGCAAGGCCGGCTCGGGGAAGCGCATGCGATCGGTGATCGGCGGGTCTGCGTGACGGATCGCCGCGACGACGTAGCCCTTCGATGCGAGATTTTCAGTGAGCCAGCTGAGTGCGACCGCGTCGTTGTCGTAACCGTGCGAGACGATGACGAGCGGAAAGCGGCCGACCGCGGCAATAGCATCGCGCACGGCGATTCCCGACCGAGTGAATTTCGTCGGCGAGGCTGGCGGCTCCGCGGTGAAACTGCCCGCGTACGTTACAGTGGCCGCGTCTGCGGCCACGGTCGCGGGGTACCAGAGCTCGATGGCGAGCGGGCGGCTGCGCCTCGGCGCAACGCCGCTCGCGGGATCGATCGCGAGGACATCAACCGCGCCCTCATCGACGAGGGTGACCGTGCGGTAACCGACGCCGTGCGTGCCGAGTCGCGCGAGTTCCGGCGCATCCACGCCGGGCCGGCTCGGCGGGTCGTGGGCCGCGGCCGCCGCCGCGACGGCCAATCCGAGCGCGAGAATGACGCCAAGTCCGCGTCGCATCTACATCATCCCCGGTGGCGCGATTCTCCCGATCGCCCTGCGGGTAGTATGGCGCCTGAAACCCCGCCAGGCAGCTTCGCGATGACCCAGCAGGCCATGCATCCCTTCGCCGACGACCGGACGGAATTCGACCGCCTCGGTGCGCGCGTCGCGGTGATGATCGGCGAATACCTGCGCGACCTGCCGGCGCAGCCGGTCGATCGCGTCGTGCCGGCCGAAGTCCGCCAGCGCCTCATGTCCCTGCCCTTGCCTGTGAAAGGGCAGACGCCGCAGGAAATCCTGGATTTCCTCGGGCGCGAAATCATGCCCTGGCCCGTCGCGATCGGGCACCGGCGATCCTATGCCTGGGTCAATTCGCCACCGGCGCCGATCTCGATCCTGGCCGACTCGGTCGCGACCGCCATGAATAGCGGGCTCGACGGCTACGACCACTCCACCATCTTCCTGATGGTGAGTCTCGGCCGCTGGATCATGGAGCTGGTCGGATTCCCCGTCGAAGGGAGCCAATGCCTGTTGCTGAGCGGCGGCTCGGCGGCGACCCTCAATGCGCTGAGCGCCGCGCGCCACCGCACCGCCGCACGAGCGGGCTGGGACGTGCGCGCCGAAGGCCTTCAGAGCGGGCGGCAGAAGCTGGTCCTCTACTCGAGCGCCGAAAGCCACTCGTCGATCCAGAAGTGTGTCGAGCAGCTCGGCATCGGCACGAAATTCTCGCGCGCAATCGCGGCCGATGCGGATTTCCGCATGCGGCCCGATGCGCTCCGCCGTGCCATCGAGGACGACCTGAAGGCGGGGCATCTGCCATTTGCGATCGTCGCCTGCAGCGGCGCGACCAACACCGGCGCCATCGACCCGCTGGATGCGATCGCCGACATCGCCGTGGAATTTGGCATCTGGTTGCACGTCGACGGCGCCTTCGGCGCCTGGGCGGCGCTCGATCCGGCGTATGCCGGGCAGCTCAAGGCGCTCGCGCGGGCCGATTCGGTCACGCTCAATCCGCACAAGTGGCTGCAGGTGCCGGTCGATTGCGGCGCGCTGCTGACCCGGCATCCGGCGGTCCACCACGCCGCCTTCTCGCTGACGCCGGACTACCTGACCGCGGGCGACGGCGAGGCGCCCTGGCCTTGCGAGCACATGTTCGAGCTCACATTCGGCAACCGCGCGCTGAAAGTCTGGGCCTCCATCGCGCGGCTCGGTCGCGACGGCATCGCGGAGCTCGTGACGCGCTGCAACCGGCTGGCACGTCTGCTCGAATCACGCGTGCGTGCCGAGCCTGATTTCGAATTGCTGGCGCCGGCCTCGCTGTCGGTCGTGAACTTCCGCTACCGGCCGAAAGGCCGTGCCCTCGACGAGGCGGCGCTCGATGCACTCAATGAGAAGATCTCGGAAGCGGTCAGCGCGAGCGGCGAAGCGCACCTGCCGACGACGCGAGTGCGGGGAAAAACGTCATTACGTGCCTGCTTCCTGCATTACGAGAATGACGAAGGCGACGTCGAGCATCTCGTGCAGCTCGTCAGTCGCCTGGGGGCCAGTCTATGACCCAATCCTTGTCCGCGTTCCGCATCCGGATGGCAGCAGTGGCTTGCCTGTTGCAGATCGTGAGCGCGCAACCGTCGGCAGCGGATTCGCCGCCCAATCACTTGCTGGTCGAGAGTCCGCTGTCCGAGAACGTGCAGGTCATCGACACCGACAGCCGCAAGATTGTGCGCAACCTGGAAATTGGCGAGCACACCGACGATGTCATGGGTTCCCCGGACGGCAGCGTCTTCTATGTCGTCGCCCAGGACGACATGCGAAGCCCATTCGGCTACCAGAACAACGAGAGCGGCAAGGTCATGGCCTTCGACGGCCGCTCGCTGGAGCGGCTCTGGTCGGTCGCACTTGCCGGCTCGCCCAACCACGTGTCGCGCTCGCCGGACGGCAAGCACATCTATGTGCCGCTTTACAGCCGCCAGTGGATGGTCGTACTGAGTGCCAAAGACGGCAGCATCGAGCAATGGTGGCCCGCGACCATCGGCAACCACGTCACCGAGATTTCCGCGGACGGCAAGCGCCTCTACGTCGGCAACATGGTGACCGACGCGATCTACGTCTACGACACCGCGACGGGCAAGGTGGTCATGGCCCTGAATGTCGGCGAGTCGGTGCGCCCGATCGTTCTCGACGAGCCGCGGGGCCTGCTCTATTACCAGCTGTCGCGCCTGCACGGTTTCGAGGTACGTCGGCTCAGCGACGGCTCCTTCGTGCGGCGCGTCGAGCTGCCTGCGCTCGACAAGGCCGTGCCGGCGGCCGGCGGCAGCCTCACGGAGCGGCTTGCGAATCTCGAGGGTGCGAGCGCGTGGCCCTACACCTACAACCACGGGCTCGCCATGACCCGCGACGGGCGCCACCTGGTCGCGGTGGCGACGGTGGCCAACTACGTGGCGATCTACTCATTGCCGGATTTCACCTTGAAGGGCACGGTGCCGGTGGGTGGCAGCCCGAACTGGGTCGTCTGCGATCCCGAGGGCAAGTTCGCCTACGTCACGAACCCGAAGGACGACTCCGTATCGGTCATCGACATCGCGGGCGTGCGCGAGGTCGCGCGCATCCCCGTCGGCAAGGGGCCGAAGCGGATCGCCTTCAGCGTCGAGTGATCCGGCGCACGAGCCACACCGCGCCGCCGGCAGCGAGTAGCCAACCGAGCCACGCCGGCTGCGTGCCGAGCGAGTGCCACACGATGCCGCCGAGGAACACGATGCCGGCCGCGAAGATCGAGTCGCTGCGGCGGCGATCGCGCCGCAACTCGGCCCGCAGCCGCTCGATCGTCTCCGACTCGGTCTTCACCACCAGCTCGTCGTCGTAGGCGCGGCGGATCACGCGGCGCGCGATCACGGGCAGGACCTTGATCGCCTCTGCGATGTCGGGCCAGTGCTCGCGCAGGCTCGCGAACACCGCGCGCGGGCCCGCGCGTTCGCGCATCCAGTCGCGCAGGATCGGAAGCGCCGTCTTCCAGAGATCGAGCTCGGGGTAGAGCTGCCGGCCGAGCCCCTCGATGTTGAGCAGCGTCTTTTGCAGCAGGAAGAGCTGCGGCTGCACCTGCATCTGGTAGCGGCGCGCGATCTCGAAGAGGTGCATCAGCACGATGCCGAAGGAGATGTCCTTCAGCGGCTTGTCGAAGATCGGCTCGCAGACCGTGCGTACCGCGGATTCAAGCTCATCGACGCGCGTGCCGGCAGGCACCCAGCCGCTTTCGAGGTGGAGCACGGCGACCCGGCGATAGTCGCGTTCGAAGAAGGCGAGGAAGTTGCCGGCGAGGTAGAGCTGGTCGCGCGGGTCGAGCGTGCCGACGATGCCGAAATCCACCGCTGCGTAGCGCGGATTCTTCGGATCGCTGACGTCCACGAAGATGTTGCCGGGATGCATGTCGGCGTGGAAGAAGTTGTGCCGGAACACCTGCGTGAAGAAGATCGTCACGCCGTTCTCGGCGAGTTTCTGGATGTCGGTGCCGAGCTCGCGCAGCCGCGCGACCTCCGAGATCTGGATGCCGTGGATGCGCTCCATGACCATCACGTCCTGGCGGCAGAGGTCCCAGTACACCTCGGGCACGTGGAGCATCGCGCTGCCGGCAAAGTTGCGCTTGAGCTGCGAGGCGTTGCCGGCCTCGCGCATGAGGTCGAGCTCGTTCAGGATCGTCTTCTCGTACTCGACGACGACTTCGCGCGGCCGCAGGCGGCGCGAATCCGGCCAGTACTCCTCGGCGAGGCCGGCGAGGGCGTGCAGCACCTCGAGGTCGCGATCGATCGCCTCCCGCATGCCGGGACGCAGCACCTTGACGACGACCTCGCGCCCGTCGGCGAGCGTTGCGGCGTGGACCTGGGCGATCGAGGCGGCGGCGAGCGGCGCGACGTCAAAGCCCGCGAAAAGCTCGGATACGGGCCGGCCGAGCGATGCCTCGATGCGGGCCTTGGCGTCCTCTCCAGGGAAGGGCGGAACGCGGTCCTGTAGCTTCGCCAGCTCGTCGGCAATGTCGGGCGGCAGGAGGTCGCGTCGCGTCGAGACGACCTGTCCGAACTTGACGAAGATCGGGCCGAGTTCTTCGAGTGCGCGCCGCAGGCGCTCGCCGCGTGTGCCTTGCCTGCGCGTGAACCAGGTCCAGGGCGAGAGCCAGAACACGAATCGCAGCGGGCGATACAGGTGGGTCGCCCGCACGAAGTCATCCAGGCCATAGCGCACGAGCACGCGGTGGATCGTGAGGAGCCGGCGCGCGACGCGGAGTGAAATCATGCGGCGCCCCGCGACCGTTCGGCGGCCGCAACGTGCGCATCGAGGCGGTCTACCGCCTCGCGCAGGCGATCCACGCCGTCGAGGAACTCCTCGACTTCGATGCGGACCGGCAGGTCATGGCTCTCCTCGGTCAGGTATTCGGAGACGTTCCGCGCGAGGGTGTCGCCGGCGCGCTGCCCGAATGCGAGCGCATCGCGCGCGAAACCCGCGATCGTGTGCGCGGCGACATCGCCCGTGAAGCGCGAGAGCTCCTCCTCGAGATCCGGCCGCGCGGCATCGAGCAGCCGGCGGAAGCCTTCGGCCACTTCGGCATCGCCCTTCACGTCCATGCCGCCGGCGCGGAAGGACTTCGCCGCATCGCCGGTCGCGAGCCGGAGGAATGCGAACGGAGTGCCCTCGATCACGGCGTCGGCGGGTTCATCTGCGGCGGGCCGCACGGAAATCGTGTCGGGCGCTGCGGCGATCCGCACGCGAAACGGCGTCGCCGCGAAGCGCAGCTCCATGGAGCGTCCGGCGATGCTCGCGAGGATCGCGCGCGCCCGGCTCGAGCCCGCGATGTGGCGATTCAGCATCGCCTCGACAGGCGTGAGCAGTTCGAGGGCCATGCAGGTCAGTGCACCACGCCGACGTGCAGTGCCACGATGCCGCCGGCGAGGTTGTGCCAGCGGCATTCGTCGAAGCCCGCGTCGCGGAACATCGCGGCGAGCGTCTCCTGGTCGGGATGCATGCGGATCGATTCCGCGAGATAGCGGTAGCTCGCCGCGTCGCCGGCGATGATGCCGCCGAGCCGCGGCAGCACGTTGAACGAGTAGGCGTCGTAGGCCGGCTTCAGCATCGCGAGCGTCGGCTTCGAGAACTCGAGCACGAGCAGTCGGCCGGCCGGCCGCAGCACGCGTCGCATCGAGGCGAGCGCCGCGGCCTTGTCGGTGACGTTGCGAAGTCCGAACGCGATGGTCACGCAGTCGAAGCTGCGGTCGGCGAACGGCAGGCACTCGGCATTCGCAATCAGGAAATGCACCTGCGCCGCGAGGCCCTGGTCGATCAGGCGGTCGCGGCCGCGCGAGAGCATTTCGCGATTGATGTCGGTGAGCACGGCGAGTCCTGATGTGCCGACTTGCCGCGCAAGGCCGGCGCCCATGTCGCCGGTGCCCGAGGCGACGTCGAGCGCGCGCTGGCCGGGGCGCAGCCCGGTCTGTCCGAGCGCAAAGCGCTTCCAGAGCCGGTGCAGGCCGCCGGACATGAGGTCGTTCATCAGGTCGTAGTTGCCGGCGACCGAATCGAAGACGTCGCGCACGCGCGCGGTCTTCTCGGCGGGCGATACCCGCTCATAGCCGAAATCGACG
>CAVVDL010000008.1:0-143599 GCA_963747035.1 uncultured Gammaproteobacteria bacterium | reverse complement strand
TCGTGGTGTTCATGCTGGGCGTCGCCGCCGCCGCCATCCTGGCCTACGCCCTGTCGAAGATGAATCCGGTGTTCAACCACGTTCGAGAGCTCGAGCAGATCACGGATCGCCCGGTCCTCGGCGTCGTCAGCCTGACCAACGCCGAAAACGTGCAGGCCGACGAGCGCAAAGGCTATCGGCGGTATGCCGCCGTCGCAGCAGGTCTCGTGCTGGCGTTTCTGCTGGTCCTGCTGGTCAGCCGCGATCTGCCGAGCCTGCTGGCCTGATCCAGATGGGCTTAGCGAAGTTCACCGTCCTTGTTTTGGTTGTCCTGCAGGCCGCATGCGCCACCGGTAAGCCCCAGGCCGTCACTGCTGGATCGATTCCGGCCACTGAGTCGCAGTCCGAGTACCGCATCGGACCCGGCGATAGCCTGCAGGTGTTCGTCTGGGGCCACCCGGAACTGTCCGTCACGCTGCCGGTCCGGCCGGATGGAATGATCTCCACGCCGCTCATCGAGAACATTCCGGCGGCCGGCAAGACGCCGAGCCAGTTGGCGCGCGACATGGAAACTGCGCTCGCCGAGTACGTGCGCACACCGACCGTCAACGTGATCGTCCAGGATTTCGTCGGCGCCTATGGGGACCAGGTGCGCGTCGTTGGCCAGGCAGCCAAGCCGCAGTCCATCCCGTATCGCGCGAACATGACGCTGCTCGACGTGGTCATCGAAGTCGGTGGCCTGGCGGAGTTCGCGGCCGGTAACCGCGCCGTGATCGTGCGAACCGAAAACGGACGACAGACCCGGACGACGGTGCGCCTGCGCGATCTGCTCGAAAACGGAGATATCTCGGCAAACGTGCCGATGCGACCCGGTGACGTGCTGATCATTCCTGAGAGCCGATTCTGAGCCGCGAGAGACTTGCGGAGTCACATGATCCAGGGAAGCGATTGCAACATCGTACTGCTGCTGGCGTGCATCGCAGCTCCCGTCATGGCGCAGACGGTCCCGTACCAGTCCCCACAGCGCAGCCAATACGGAAACGTACTGTCGGATGAGGCTTTGCCCAGAGGCGGATTCCTGCAGCTTCGCGTCGATTCAGCGGTGCAGTACGCGGACAACCTGGCGCTCACCGACGATCCCGACCTGCAGGTCAGTTCCGGCGGATTGGAACTGTCGCCCGGTTTCTACGCTTCGTACAGCGGCGACGGTTTCCTGGGGGCGATCGACTACTCGCTGATCGGACGAGCCTGGGAGGAGAGTGACTTCGACGACGTCACGCACGATCTTGCGGCGAACGGGCGCTGGGCGGCGGTCGCCGACCTCTTTTACGTCGATGGCGCGGCGGCGTACTTCCCCACCGTCATCGACCCGCGCCTGGCATGAATTCCGGGAATGCGGGACTGTTCGGAAGCGGCAACCTCGCCGATACGGCGTCGGCGACGGTGACACCGACGCTGCGCAAGCGATTCAATGATTTCGAGGCATCGGCGCAGTATTCGTACGGCCGCGTCTGGTACCTCGACCTGGACGACCTGGCGACCACGACCGTCAACCAGGACCTCGAAGATTCCACCGACCAGATGGCCCGCGCTGCCTTCGGTACCGCAGAGACGGACCGCAATCTGACGGGGCAGGTCTTCTACGAGTGGAACAAGTCCGAGTTCGAGGTCTCGCCTGACTACAGGTACGACCGCCTGGGTTTCGACGGCGGTTGGCAATTCGCCGACACGCTCACCCTGGTCGGCGACGTCGGGGTCGAAAGCGCCCTCGATGAAGACACGAGCACGGGTGGACTCGACGACAACTACTGGAGCGCGGGCCTGCGGTGGGTGCCGGGCGCCAATACCAGCGCCGAGGCGCGGTTTGGCCAGAGATTCTTCGGCGACAGTTACTACGTTGCGGTCAAGCGTCGCGCTCGCGCGTTGTTGATCGAGGCCGAGTACAGCGAAGAACCCACGGTCGAGAGCGTCCGGGTCGGCACGACGTTGTTCAATCCCGGCGAGCTTCCTCCGAATAACCCTGGCATCGGAACCCGGTCGCGTGTCGTCGGATCCATTCGTCGCGAAGGATGGGCGTATTACGCTGACTGCGGAGGGTGTCCGCACCACGATTCGTGCGGTGGCCCACCACACCGAGCGCGACTACCTGAGCGGAAGCATCGCAGAGGAAACCACGGTCGGTGGCGGGCTGAGCGCGACCCGTCAGTTCGCCGCCAACTTCTCCGGTGACCTGGAGGCGACTTACCAGGACATCGACACCGAGGCGGCGCTCGACCAGGTCCAGGACCGTACCTACCAGACCGAAGCGATCCTGCGATTCAATCACAAAACCAGCCGGACGATCACCACCTCGCTGGAAGGCGGCTACGTCAACCAGAGCGGATCGCCGGCCTACGACGGTTGGTGGGTGGCGCTGCGCGCGCGGTACCAACCTTGACGCCAAGCTCGACTTCATCCGTCGCGGTAAGCCGACCGACATTGCGGTCATCGAGTCCTTCAATAGGATCTTGAACGGAACCCCCGACGGAGACTTCGGGGTGGGTTTTTTTCTTTTCCTGCTCCCCATTTTCCCGTAAGACCCGCACCGGTATCGCACCAAGCGTGATGCACTGCTCACTTTTCCCGGCCCCGCACGGGCATCTTGTGCGGGCGCCGCACCGGGTCGTGCGGCCGCGCACAGGGAAATTCGTGATGTTAGTGGCGAGCGGAAGAAGCGTCCTAACCAGGGCCAGAGAAGCCTGCGCCGCGCTCGGTCGCGCGGGACGCCGCCTGCTTGCGCTCCGGTCCCGGCGGCGTTTCGGCATCGTCGCCCATCTCGTGGTCGCGTTCCTGGCGGTCGGAGCGCTCGCGATCGCCGCCAACCTGTTCGCTGAACACGGCACCGTCTTCGTCGAGCCCGCGCCTCCGCCGGTGGAACGGATCGTGTACGTGCCGGTGCAGGCGCAGCCGTTGGTTGCCCCGCAGCCCGCGCTGCCGGCGCCGCTCGCTGCGCTTGACACCACGCGCATTCGAGCCGCCGTCGACGAGCTGGAGCGGGCGGCCCTGCAACGGGTCGACGACTCACGCGAAGCGGCGGAGCAGGCGCTGCTCACGGCCGCGGACCACCTGAGGGGCGAGGCCAATGTCTTTGCGCGACTCGCGGGGTCGCGCATTCCGAGAAATCGTCTCGCGCAGCTCGAGAGCGACAGCGCGAGGCTGGCCGAGCTTGCGCTCGAGAACCGCCGGCTGGCAGATGCGCAACGCCGCCTGTCCAGCGAGCATCGCAGGCACTTCGAGTCGATGGAGTCGCGCATGGCGGCTTCGCTCGAAAAGGCCTGGAGGATCTTCGGGCGGGTCATCGCGCGCGAGTCGCTGGTGGAGCTGGACCAGCGGCTCGCGGATATCGGGCGGCAACTGGCGACGCTCGATGAAGAAGCCGGTGCGGGTGCCGGCCAGCTCCAGTCGAGCGAAGCGGCCTTCCGTGAAACGCTCGAGAAGAAGGCTGCAAGCCTCGCAAGTTCGCAAGGCGACCTCTGGGTGGCCGAAATGCGCGCCGACTTCGAACGCCTCGTCGCGACTCGTGAGTCGTTCGCGGTGACACGCCAGGCGCTGCAAGCCGGGCTCGCCACGTTTTCCGGGACACACGCCGCGCTCGGCGCGAGCATCGCCGCGATGGCGGCGAAGTCAGCCTCGCCGTCGCGGCGCGCAACCGCGCGCGCAGCAGCGGGTCCGGCCGACAAGCATCTCGCGCCTGCGGAAGAGCCGCGCCTCGAGCCGGTGACGCCGTCGCGCGCCTCGCTCGGCGAGGCAGTCGCCCCCGTCACTCCGGTGCCTGTCGCCGAGCCCGCGAAATCGAGGATCCTGGCGTGGATCAGCGTCGCCGTGTTACTCGTGCTGCTTGTCGTCTCGACGCTCATGGCGATGCGCGTCATTGGCCCGGTCCGCAGCCTGGTCGCAGCGACCCGGCGTCTCGCGGATGGACGGCTCGACGCCCGCGCGGCGGGCGGCGGCATTCGCGAGCTCGACGAACTGGGCGCGTGCTTCAACGACATGGCGCAGCGGCTCGCCGACTCCCGCACCGTCACGGAGGACTACCAGAGGCTGCTGGAGACGCGCGTCCGCGAGCGGACTCGCCAGCTCCAGCACCTCGCCGAGCACGATCCGCTGACCGAGCTGCCGAACCGCCGGCAGCTGTTCTCCCAGTTGACAGCCGCGCTGGCCGACGCCGACCCGGGTAGCGACGTCGTGGGCGTGCTCGTCCTCGACCTCGACAACTTCAAGAACATCAATGACACGATGGGCCACGCGTACGGCGACCGCGTCCTGCAGGAAGTCGCGAAGCGCCTCGATTCCGTCGTCGCGCAACGCGGATTCTCGGCGCGCCAGGGGGGCGACGAATTCACCATCGTCTGCTGCGCTGCGAAGCAGGTGGACGACGTCATCGCAGTGGCGCAAAGGATTCTCGACGCCTTCCAGCAGCCGCTCGACGTCGATGGCCGCGGGCTGGGCATCAGCGTGAGCATCGGCATCGCCGCGTATCCGGCGCACGCGCCCGACGCGGACGCGCTGCTGCGTGCGGCGGACGCCGCCCTGTTCCGCGCCAAGGCCCTCGGCCGACACCGCCTGAGCGTGTTCAGCACCGAGCTTCTCGACGCCGCGGCGTCGCGCTTCAGGACGGAGCAGGGCTTGCGGCAGGCGATCGAGCGGGGCGAGTTCGAGCTGGCCTTCCAGCCGGAAGTCCAGGCGGACACGTTCGGTGTGCCGCTGGTCGAAGCGCTGCTGCGTTGGCGCCTGCCCGACGGGCGGCTGGCGAGTCCCGGAGACTTCCTCGAAGTCGCCGAAGACTCGGGCCTGATCGTGGAGATCAGCGACTGGGTGTTGCGGTCGGCGATCGCCGCGGCGGCGGAATGGCGCCGCAACGGCTGGCGGGACCTGCGCGTCGCGGTAAACGTTTCGCCCCGCCAGGTGGCCGCGCCCGGATTCGCGGAACGGCTCCTCGGATTGGTCGAGGCCGCGGGCCTGCCGCCGGGCAACATCGAGATCGAGCTCACCGAGCATGTCCTGCAGACGGGCGAGGCCACGATCGACACGCTTCGCACGCTGCGTAGCCACGGGATCGGCATCGCGCTGGACGACTTCGGCACGGGCTACTCGACGCTCGCCTCGCTGGAGCAGCTGCCGTTCACGCGCGTCAAGCTCGATCGCAGCCTGGTGGCTCGCATCGACACCGTCGAACGCTCGCTGGCCATCGCGCAGACCATCATCGACCTGTGCCGTCGCCTGGGACTCGAGGTGACCGCCGAAGGCGTTGAACGCGTCGAACAGCTCGACATCCTGGCGCGCGCGCCGGGCATCCACGTACAGGGCTACCTGCTGTCGCGGCCGCTGTCCGTGGACAGGCTGCGGCCAGAGATCGAGGCGCTGCCTGCACGCATGCAGACGTTGCTGTTGGCAACCGAAATCCAGGCGTCGACGCCGAGCGCTGTCGCTGCCAGGTCCTGCGACAGTGCCCCGGCATGGCCGTCGCCTGGCCAGAATCCCCGGCGCAGAATCCGGGGACGTTCCTGAAGGAACCGCTGGAGCGGTCGACTTGACCCTAGTTCTTCGCAGCTCTTCCATGGGCGTTGGAGATTTGAGGGTGAGCTGCTCCTAATTGCAGGAGGACCCCCCGACGGAAACGTCGGGGGGTTTTTCTTTGCCCTGGCGGGGCGGATCAGCGGCGGATGCGACAGATCGCAGTGACGATGGGCGTCACACGCTCATTGTTGGAATTGACGAGGTAGGCACGGACACGGCCGTCCACGATGAAACTGGCCGCAATGGCCGTTGCGCCATCCGCTATGTCGTTCGCGTTGCTGTCAAAGTCGAACTCGACTTCGTCGCCGATCGTCTGGTCGTACGGGGCCCGGGCGGTCTTGGTGCCGGACTTGAGGACGGCGCGGTACTGTCCGCTCCGGAGGTTGTTGCCGTCCACAGACGCTTTCGAGCGCGAACCGCGCTTTTCGCAGCGAACGTCGACTTCGGCCGCACTCGCGCCGAACGCAGCAAACGTGAGCGACGTGAGGGCTGCCGCGGCAACCAGTGTCTTCAGTTTCATCAGCTTGTCTCCTGTGAATTGGGAAAGCCCTGGCGGGCTCCTGGCTATGAAGCTGCAAGCCGCGTGCCACATGAGTCCCATCGCCCACCCTTGCGACTCAAGCAGTTGATTCAGGTCAATATTTAGCGAACTGGAAAGGCGAGAATGGGCTCTCGGCTGATCAAGGTGAGTGGGGGCAGGCATTCAAATTGGGTCAACACACCCAGAGAACGCGTATGGAGACCCAATTCGGCCCGCGCGACAGCGCGGAAGTAGCTGTAATGGGGACGTGCCAGGCATGACCGATTCCGACCGGCTCGAAGCTTCGAATTGGGTGGCGCGGCCACGTGCATTCAGCCTTACGCGCTGGTTCGCGTCCGTCGGTCTGGTCTCGATCACCCTGCTCGCGGTCATCGGTGCCTTTCTGCTATCGCGGCTCTTCGAGGAGCGCATGTTGCGTCAGGAGGGGCGTCTTACCATGCAGTTTGTCCAGGGCGTCATCGACGTCGAGGGCGCTGCGGCCTACTTCGCGCAGTCGCAGCCCGGCAATGCGGGATACATGGAGCGGCTGCTCGCGCACATCGCGCACTCGCCCGATGTGCTGCGCACCAACCTCTATTCGCGCGACCGGCTCATCGTCTGGTCCAGCGACCCGACAATGACCGGCCGCTCCTTTACGGGCGAGCCGAATCCGGAGCTCGACGCTGCGCTCGCCGGCGAACTCCAGATCCACGAGGAGGAGGGCGACGACGACGGCGAGGAAAAGGCCGAGCACTCCAACCTGGGCAGGGTCGATAGCCACTTCATCGAGCTCTATGTGCCGGTCTGGGACGCGGATCGCCGCAACGTCGTCGGCGTCGTGGAGCTGTATCGGGCGCCGCGACTTCTGCGCGAGGCGATTGCGTCAGGCGTAAAGCTGATCTGGGCGGGCGCACTCGGCGCCGCGGCGCTCCTGTACCTGGCGCTCTTGCCGCTGGTGCGCCGTGCCGATGCATTGATCCGCGACCAGCAGGAGCGGATCGTGGAAACCGAGACGCTCGCTGCGATGGGTGACCTTGGCTCGGCGGTCGCGCACGGAATCCGTAATCCGCTCGCCGTCATCCGCACCTCGGCGGAGCTCATGAAGGAGCGGGCAGGCGGCACCTGACCGTGAAGCGGCGTCGGACATCATGGACCAGGTAGACCGTCTCGAGCATTGGGTACGCGAGCTCCTGACCTACGTGCACCTGCCCGCAGGCGAGCCACAGCTCGTGGACCTGGAAGACATCCTGCGTTCGAGCCTCGGTCAGTTCTCCGTCGGAACTGCGGCGCCGGGGCATCGAAGTCACCATCGACCTGCCCGCTGGCTCTGCCGTCGGTACGTGGTGACTCGATCCTCGTCGCCCAGGTCTTCCGCAGTCTGCTGTCCAATGCCGTCGAGGCCATGCCGCAGGGCGGCCGGCTCCATGCTCAGCGCCGCTATGCGCCCCGCTGGGCACTTGACCATCGAAGTGCGCGACAGTGGCGTCGGCATGAACGAGGAGCAGCTGAAGCGCGCCTTGAAGCCGTTTCATTCGACAAAGGCGCAAGGGCTCGGCATCGGTCTGCCGCTCGCGCGTCGCATCGTGGAGCGCATGGGAGGGCAGAATCTCGCTCGCGAGCCGCCTCGGCGAAGGCACCATCGTGACGTCTGACTCTGCCGTCGGTGCAGGCATGACAATTGCGGTGCTTATCGTCGAGGACGAACCGGCGCTTGCGAAGAACATCGCCAGTTTCCTGGCCGACAGCGGATTCGCGGTGCGAACCGCCCCGACCGCCGAGGAAGCGCTCGTCGAACTCGAGTCCTTCAAGCCCGATGCGGTCCTGCTCGACTTCAACCTCCCGGGCATGAACGGCATCCAGGCCATTGCGCGGCTGCGCGAGCTCGACCCACACCTGAAGATCTTCATGAT
The DNA here is from genome assembly GCA_963747035.1 of uncultured Gammaproteobacteria bacterium. Classification (GTDB taxonomy): domain Bacteria; phylum Pseudomonadota; class Gammaproteobacteria; order Steroidobacterales; family Steroidobacteraceae; genus SCUD01. The sequence continues at coordinate 135,634 of CAVVDL010000008.1, read as the reverse complement.
GACCGGCCAGGCCTCCGTCGAGCTTGCGGTGGATGCAATGAAGGCGGGCGCATACGATTTTCTCACCAAGCCGGTGTCGCTGTCGAAACTGCGCCTCATGTTCGAGAAGCTCACGAGCGATGAGCGCCGGTCGGAGGCGCTCGCCTACTATCGCGAACGCGACGCGCGCGAGAGCGGGATAGACAAGCTGGTCGGGGAATGTTCCGCCATGAGGGAGCTCCGCGACTCGATCGCGAAGGTCATCACGGGTGACGTGGCGCTAAAGGACGACAATCCCCCGGCCGTGCTCATCACCGGAGAGACGGGCACAGGCAAGGAGCTGGTCGCCCGTGCGCTCCATTTCGACGGCCCCCGTCGCGGCGAGCCGTTCGTCGAGATCAATTGCGCGTCGATCCCCGAGCAGCTTCTCGAGACCGAACTTTTCGGTCACGAGCGTGGCGCGTTCACCGACGCAAAGGCCCGCAAGCTCGGCCTCGTCGAGACAGCCGACGCGGGCACGCTATTCCTCGACGAGATCGGCGACATGGAGCTCGCACTGCAGGTAAAGCTGCTGCGGCTGCTGGAGGACCGATCCGTGCGGCGGGTCGGCGGATTGCGGGACCGGCTGGTCAACGTGCGCATCATTGCGGCGACGCACCGCCATCTCGACTCGTTGGTGGCAGAGGGCAGGTTCCGGGCCGACCTCTTTTTCAGGATCCGCATGGTTCATCTCGCGGTCCCGGCATTGCGCGACCGCGGTGATGACATCCTGCTGCTGGCGGATCACTTCCTGGTGCACCACGCTCGCCGCTACGGCAAGGAGGGACTCTTGCTTTCGCCGGACGTGCGGCGCGCACTGAAACGTCACCGATGGCCCGGAAACGTGCGCGAACTGCGCAATGTCATGGAACAGGCCGTGCTCATGTCCGCGGGTCCCGTCATCGAATCCGTCGACCTCAACTGGCTGCCGGCCGCTGCCGGTGCCTCGCCCACCGCCCCGGCGGCTGCGCCCAGCCTCGAACAGATCGAACGCGAAGCGCTGCTGAAGGCCCTGGAATCGTCGCGGTGGAACGTCAGCCAGGCCGCCCGGATACTTGGCATCACGCGCGATACGCTGCGATACCGGATCGACAAACACGGCATCTCCGTGCCTGAATGAACCGGTTCGGCCCGGTGCGCGTCGTCGAGAGCCCTACACCGCCGTCCGGCCGCAGTGGCTACCGGACGGATCCGGACTTGTCTTCAACCGCGGGCACGATGACCGCATTTAGCTGTGGAAGGTGCAATCGCCGTCGACCTGGAAGTAGCCACGCCGTTCAGGGTTTCGCCGCGTCCGCTGCCGCTCCACCGAACTGCAGCGCGTTCACCTGGTCCACGATGGGCGCGATTGCGTCGAGCTTCTGCGACGGGTCTCCGCTCACGCGATGCGTGGCAACGAGCGTCGTCACGCCGTCCTTCTCCTCGAGCGCAAACGTGATGACGCCTGATACCGCCATCTCCTGCAGCGGCCCGAGTGCGGCGTCGAGCCGCAACATCTTCCCCGGCATGACCAGGATCACGCGACCGTGCTCGACGGCGTTGCCATCCCAGCGTTCGCAGAAGCAGCCGTCTATCGAGCGCACCAGGCTGAGGTTCTCCCGCTTGCCCGACCAGGTGTGATCCGCCGGCCACCAGCGCTCGGGGTGCTGGAGCGATTCCCAGACTTTCGCTGCCGGTGCCGCGATCGTGAAGCGGTGTTCGATCAGGAAGCCGTCGGCCGCCGCGGCCTTCACTTCGGCGCTCGCCGCAATCGGCAGCGCTACCGCCAGCACACCGGCCAGGATTGAACTTTTCATTGCTTCACTCCTTCGATTGCCAGGCGTTCTCGTCCTGCCGCGCAAGCTCATCGAGGTCGCCGGGCGTCGCCGCCGGGTCGTCGACCCACTCGCGCAGCGTCGGTCCGCCGTTGATGAGGTCGATCGCGAGCCGCGTCGTCTCGTACTCGTACGGAAAATCCCGCCACAGCGCGTAGTCGGGGCGGATCGCGCGGATTGCCTTGAACGCGAGCGCCATGAGGCGCCAGGGGCGGAACTTCGAGTGGTTGTAGCCGGGATCGTCCACGTGGATCTGGATGCCGGCGCAGAGCTTGCCCGCGTGCTTGTGGAACGTCGGCTCGAACCAGCAGGGCCGCAGCCGGCAGCCGGCGAGCCAGTCGGGCGCGAGTGCGCGCATGTTGGCGAGCAGCTTGTCGGCGTCGAGATCCGGCGCGCCGAACGAGCTCGAGCGGCCGCGTGGTGCCGCGCCCCTCGGAGAGCGTCGTACCTTCGAGCATCACCGTGCCGGGATAGCAGCGCGCCATGGAGACCGAAGGCGCGTTCGGGCTCGGGTTGATCCAGGCGCGCTCGCCCTGCGGCCAGCCGTAGCCCGGCGACTGCGCGGGGCGCCAGCCGTCCATTGCCACCTGGACGTACTCGAGGTCGAGCTTCAGCTGTTTCACGAACCAGTCGCCGAGTTCCCCGAGCGTGCGCCCGTGGCGCATCGGCATGGGACCCGCGCCGACGAAACTCTCCCAGCCATCCTTGAGCAGGAACCCTTCGACCGGCCGTCCGATCGGGTTCGGCCGGTCGAGCACCCACACCGCCTTGCCATGCCGCGCCGCCTCTTCGAGCACGTAGCGCAGCGTCGTGACGAAGGTGTAGACGCGCGTGCCGAGGTCCTGCAGGTCGACCAGCAGCACGTCAAACGTCTCCATCATCTCCGGTGTCGGCCTGCGCACCTTGCCGTACAGGCTGAAGACCGGGATCTTGTAGGCCGCATCGGTGTCGTCGCCCGACTCGACCATGTTGTCCTGCTTGTCGCCGCGCATGCCGTGTTGCGGGCCGAATGCAGCGGACAGGCGGAAGTCTTCGTGCGTCGCGAGCGCGTCGATGGAGTGCGTGAGGTCCGCGGTGACCGAGGCCGGGTGGGCGAGGAGGGCGACACGGCGGCCGTCGAGCGGCTTGCGGACTGCGCGGTCGAGCAACAGGCGGTCGATGCCGAATTTCATCGCGCTGTCACCCGCAATGAGAAGGTCGACGGATCGTGGAAATCGGGGCGCTCGCCGCCATGTGCCAGTGCCCAGTAGGACAGGTAGCCGTCGTCCGTCTCGACGACGGCGGCCACTCCGGCATGCAGCGCGGCAGCCGCCGTGAGTTCCGTCAATGACGCGATGTGGATGTCCGCGCTCAAGTCGCAGCGATCCCGTTCGGCGCGGAAGCGGATGGGCGGTGCCGGCAGTTCCGGCAGGCTGCGATCGCTGCGCCGGGCGCCGAAACGGTAGGCCGCCCAGTCGCCGGACGGCGCGAAGTTGAATTCGTGGTAACTGTCGTTCGCATCGTGACGCAGGAATGCCTCGAAGCACGTATGTTGCCAGAGACCGTCGCTGCGGCGTGCAAAGCCTGCGGTCGGCAGCACCAGGCGGTCGATGTCGCCTTCGATGCGGAACCGGACCTGAAGCACGCCGGGATCGGCGTCGAACCCGATGCCGACGCCGATTCGACGGACGGCCTTGCAGGGGCTTTGGGGATGCGGCCGAAGCTCGGCGGTGAGCGCGCTCATCGGATGCCACTCTAGACGGTAAAGTGTGGGCCGTGCAGTTCGATACCGTGATCGTGGGCGGCGGGTCGGCGGGATGCGTGCTGGCCAACCGGCTGAGCGCCGACCCCGCGCGCCGCATCTGCCTCGTCGAGGCCGGGCCGCCCGATCGATCACCGCTGATCCATGTGCCCGCCGGCATCCTCGGCACGATTCCACGGCGCCAGGTCAATTGGGCATTTGAAACAGAGCCGCAGCCGGGCCTCGGCGGCCGCCGCGGTTACCAGCCGCGCGGGAAGGTCCTGGGTGGTTCGAGCTCCATCAACGCGATGATCTACATGCGCGGACACCGCTCGGATTACGACGAATGGGCCGCGCTCGGCAACCCGGGCTGGTCGTTCGATGCGGTGCTGCCGATCTTCAAGCGCTCGGAGGACCAGCGGCGCGGGGCGGACGCCTGGCATGGCGTTGGCGGCGAACTGACGGTCGCGGACCTCGCGAGTCCGATGGTTGCGTCCCGGGCCTTCGTCGAGTCGGCCGTAGCAACGGGCCTTGCGCGAAATGCCGACTTCAACGGCCCGGAGCAGGACGGCGCAGGTCTCTACCAGGTGACGCAGCGCCGCGGGCGGCGCTGCAGTGCGGTCGTTGCGTTCCTGAACCCGGCGCTCGAGCGTCCCAACCTGACCGTGCTGACCGAACGTCACGCGACGGCCATCGCGCTCGATGGCTCGCGTGCCACGGGCATCGACGTCGTGGGACCGGGCGGAACCGCGCGCATCGCTGCACGCGAGGTCATCGTCTCGGCCGGTGCCTTCGGTTCGCCGCAGCTCCTGCTGCTGTCCGGCATCGGGCCGCGCGAAGAGCTCGCGCGCCACGGCATTGAAATGAGGCACGAACTGCCCGGCGTCGGCGCAAACCTCGCCGACCACATCGACCTCGCGCTCGTGTACCGCTCATCCGACCGCAGGCTGATGGGCGTCACGCTCGGCACGGCGCTGCGCGCCATCCCGGGCTACTTCGAGTGGCGCAATCGCGGCACCGGCCTGCTGACGACGAACTACGCCGAGGCGGGCGCCTTCGTGCGCACGCGGGACGGGCTCGCGCGCCCGGACATCCAGCTGCATTTCGTCGTCGGCATCGTCGACGATCACGCCCGCCGCCTCCACTACGGCTACGGCGTCACCTGCCATGTCGCGGTGCTGCGGCCGAAGAGCCGCGGCAGCGTCGGCCTGCATTCGGCCAACCCCCTCGATCCGCCGCGCATCGACCCGAACTATCTCGCCGAGCCCGTGGACCTCGCGACACTGCTCGCAGGCGTCAGGCGCGCACGCGAGATCATGGAGGGCGCGGCGCTCGCATCGCATCGCGGGGCCGAGATGTTTGCGGAGGAGGGCCAGTCGGACGAGGCCCTCGTTGCGCGGATCCGGCGGCGCGCAGACACCATCTATCATCCCGCCGGGACCTGCCGCATGGGCAACGATTCCCGCGCTGTCGTCGATCCGGACCTGCGCGTGCGCGGGATCGAAGGACTCTCGGTCGTCGACGCCTCGGTGATGCCCACGCTCATTGGCGGCAACACGAATGCGCCGACCGTCATGATCGCGGAAAAAGCCGCGGAATCCCGCAGGTCCTGACGGTAAAATTTGGACCGTATGCGGAAGTTGGGCGCGGCTTCTTTCTCCGTTGCGTTGACGAAAGCGGCCATGGTCGCGATCCTCGCGTGCCCGGTTGCCGTCGCGCAGGAAACCACGAGCAGCCTGTCCGGGTTCCTGGTGGGGGCGAATGGCCTGCCGATCCCGGGTGCAAGGGTGTCGATCGTGCACGTGCCGACCGGCACCACCGAATCGACGACCACCAACGCGAGCGGCGCCTTCAGCGCGACGGGGCTGCGCGTCGGCGGCCCGTATCGCGTGACCGCGCAGGCGGAGGGCGTGCAGGAAGCGACGATCGAAGGACCTGCACACGCAGCTCACCGAGCGAACCTCGGTGACCCTGGTCGCGCTGCCGGTCGCCGAACTCCCGGGCATCGAGGTGACCGGCTCATTCAAGCGCGACGTGTCGATCGGTGCGGACAGCCGCTATGGAGCGCGGGAGATCCAGGAGCTTCCGTCCATCAGCCGCGACATCAAGGACGTGGTGCGAATCGATCCCAAGGCCTGGGTCGACCCGACCAACGACGATGCACTCGAGGTCGCCGGCGTCAACAACCGCTACAACACGGTCACCGTCGACGGCGTGCGCCAGAGCGACGACTTCGGCCTCAACGACAACGGTTACCCGACGCAGCGCAGCCCGCTCTCGGTCGACGCGATCGAGGCCGTGTCCGTGCTGTCGGCGCCGTTCTCGGTGGAGTACTCGTTCTTCCGCGGCTCGACCATCAACATCGTCACGAAGTCCGGTACCAACGAGTTCAGGGGCTCGGCGTTCTACTACCAGGGCGACGACAGCCTGCTCGGCGACCAGACCCGGGATACCGAAGTCGACCTCGTGTTCGACGAGAAGGACTACGGCGCCACGCTGGGCGGCCCGATCATCCAGGACAGGCTCTTCTTCTTTCTCTCCTACGAGAAGCTGGACCGTGACGCCCCGCAGGACATCGGCGCAACCGGCTCGGGCTTCCCGGTCGAGGTTCCCGGCGTGACGCAGGCCGAGTACGACGAGATCCGCCAGATCGGCCTCGACGTGTACGGCTACGACATCGGCGAGAACCTGCGCTCGGCGCCGGAGCAGGACGAGAAGATCCTCGCCAAGCTCGACTGGAACGTCAACGAATCGCACCGCGCGTCGCTTGCCTACCAGCGCACCGAGGGCAACGAACTGACGGTCAACCTGACCAACAACAACCCGGCGCTGTCCCGCCTCGGCGCGCCGTCGAACTGGTACGACCGCGCGATCCTGATGGAGACCGCGTCCCTGCAGCTGTTCTCGGACTGGAACGAAGTCTTCTCGACGGAACTGAAGCTCGCGCGCAAGGAAGTCGACACGGCGCAGGTGTCGCTGTTCGGCACCGAATTCGGCGAGATGCTGATCCGCACGCCGAGCGGCGGCACCGTGTACATCGGCTCGGACGAGTTCCGCCAGGCAAACGAGCTCGCGAACGACATCGATTCGATCAAGCTGACGGGCAGTTTTTTCGTCGGCGACCACACGCTCCTGGTCGGCTACGAGCGCGAGATGCTCGACATCTTCAACGTCTTCGTGCCGCGCAGCGAGGGCCAGTGGACGTTCGCCAGCATCGACGATTTCCGGAACCAGGCAGCCGCGAGCCTTTCCTACTCCAACGCATTCACCAACGTTGCCGCGGACGCCGCCGCGGAATTCGGCTACGACGTCGACAGCCTGTACCTGCAGGACGAATGGCAGGCGACGCCGGACCTCAAGGTCCAGGCCGGCGTCCGCATCGACTGGTTCTCCGGCAGCGACAAACCGCTGCTCAACGAGAATTTCACCGGGCGCTACGGCTTCAACAACCAGCAGACGCTCGACGGGCGCGAGCTTTTCATGCCGCGCGTCGGCTTCAACTGGCAATGGACGCCGGAAACGACCGTCTACGGCGGCTTCGGACTGTTCGGCGGCGGCACGCCGAACGTCTGGATCTCGAACAGCTTCTCCAACGACGGCGTGACCGTCGTGCGATCGGACATCGTGCGCGACACGGACGATCCGCTGGAGGATGCGCTGGATGGTGCGAACGGCTTCGACATCCCGCAGGAGTTGCTGGATCTCAATGCGACGCTGCGCAACGACGGCGCCGTGAATGCGATTGACCCGGATTTCGAAGTGCCCTCGCAGTACCGCTGGAACCTCGGCATCACCCATGCCCTGCCCTGGGACATCGAACTGACGGCGGACCTCATCTATTCACGGGTCAACGACGAGGTGCTCTGGCAGGACATCCGGCTGCAGCAGGTCGGTACGGCGCCGGACGGCCGGCCGATCTATGCGCCGCGCGCCGATGGGCGCACCAACCCCTTCCTGCAGGATTTCCTGCTCACCAACACCGGGCAGGGCGAAAGCAGGGTCTTCACGATCGAGGCGAGCAAGACCTGGCGCACGGCATCGGGCCGCTTCGATGCCTACCTCGGCTACGGCAACCAGGACGTCAGGGACGTCAACCCGGGTACCAGCTCGACCGCATCGTCGAACTGGGACAACGTCGCGGTCTCGGACCCGAACGACCCGGGCCTCGAGACCTCGAACTACGAGATCGAGCACCGGTTCAACGGCACGTTCCAGTGGACCAAGGCGCTGTTCGGCGATTACGAGACGAGCATCGCGCTCATCGGCGAGCGTCGCTCAGGCCGTCCATACAGCTACACGTTCGGTGCCGGCTCGCCGGTCTGGGGCGACCCGCGCCAGGGTGCGCGCCAGCGCCACCTCTTCTACGTGCCGGACGGCGACGTGATCTTCGAAGGCGCCTGCTCGGCTGCGGAACTCGGCGTCGTCGCAGGCTGCGCCGCCGCCGGCGACTTCAGCCCCGAAAGCGCCGCCGCCGCGCAGTTCGCCACGGACATGGATACCTACATCCGGGAGCAGGGACTCGAGAAGTGGCGCGGCAGGATCATGCCGCGTAACTCCCACCGCAGCCCCTGGGCCACCTCCCTCGACCTGCGTTTCGCGCAGGAGTTGCCGATCTTCCGCAAGACCCGCGGCATCGTGACCTTCGATATCGAGAACTTCGCGAACTTCCTGAACAGCGACTGGGGCCAGCTGCGCCAGGTCAGCTTCCCGTTCGTCACGCCGGTCGCCGATGCCAATCGCATCACAAACGTCGGCTGCCCGGACGGCGCGCCGAGCTGCTACGTCTACCGTCCGCGCTCGGGCGAGACGGGACCGGTGAAGCCGTTCAACACGATCTCCTCGTTGCCGTCGATCTGGCGCATGCAGCTCGGATTTCGCATAGAGTTCTAGCAGCCGCGCCGTCCGAGCGCGGTCCACGGACACTGGAGACCTCGAGTGAAGGCAACCCCTGGATACTGGCTTTGCGCGGTCGTGACGAGCCTCGGCATCGCGGCCGGCACGATGCCCTCCGGCGCCGTCGCCCAGGATGCGGCGACGGATCCCCGGCCTGCGCCGCCGCGCGCCGAGGGCGAAGGGCCCTTCGAGCGGCTCATCATCCGCAATGCGACCGTCATCGACGGCACCGGAGCGCCGGCGCGCGGGCCCCTGGACATCGTCGTCGAAGGCAATCGCATCGTGACGCTGTTTGCGGTCGACGCCGCTGCGGGGGACATGCGCGCTTCCGACCGGCCGCAGGGAGCCACGCGGGAGATCGACGCCACGGGGATGTACGTCCTGCCCGGTTTCGTCGACTTGCACTTGCACAGCGGCGACATCCCGAAGACGCCCGAGGCGGAGTACGTCTACAAGCTCTGGATGGGCGCACGGCATCACGGCCGGCCGCGGCGTTCCCTTCGCGTCCCCGGCCTTCTCGGAAAGCGAGAAGGCGAGGAGCGCAAGGAACGAAATCACCGCGCCCCGGATGTTCACCTACCGCCTGCCGCTCGACGAGTGGGAGGCAACGCTCCGGAGTCCCGAGCAGGCGCGGGAGTGGGTGCGCAAGGCGGCCGCAACCGGCATCGACGGGCTGAAGCTGAACGCATATCCGCCCGAGATCATGGCGGCAATCCTCGACGAGGCCCGGAAACTCGGCCTCGGCTCCACCGCGCACCTCAGCCAGCAGGGCGTGGCCGAGATGAACGCGCTCGACGCCGCCCGGCTCGGGCTCGGCACGGTGACTCATTTCTATGGAATCTTCGAGGCGCTCTACGACGGTCGCGACGTGCAGCCGTGGCCGGCAGACCACAACCACTCGGATGAGCAGCACCGGTTCGCGCAGGTCGCGCGGCAGTGGAACATGATCCACCCGCAGGGGAGCGAGGAGTGGAAGGCACTGCTCGCCGAGTTCAAGTCGCTCGAACGTCATCCTCGATCCCACGATGACCGCCTACCTCGCCAGTCGTGACGTCATGGCCCGCCGCAATGCCGATTACCACGAGAAGTACACGCTGCCGTCGTTGTGGGACTTCTACCAGCCGAGCCGGGCCAACCACGGTTCCTATTATTTCGACTGGACCACCTGGGACGAAACGGCGTGGCGCAACTTCTACCACGTGTGGATGGCCTTCCTGAACGACTACAAGAACATGGGCGGGCGGGTGACGGTCAGTTCCGATGCCGGATACATCTATAACCTGTTCGGCTTCGGCACCATCGCGGAAATGGAACTCCTGCAGGAAGCGGGTTTCCATCCGCTCGAAGTGATCCGCGGCGCGACGTTGCACGGCGCGCAGGCGCTGTACGAGCCCAAGCACGAGCCGATTCCGTTCGGGGTGGTTCGCGCGGGCCTTCTCGCCGACCTCGTCATCGTGCCCGAGAACCCGATCGCGAACCTCAAGGTGCTCTACGGCACCGGCGCAGTGCGCCTGAACGAAAAGACCGGAGTTTCCGAACGGGTGGGTGGCATCAAGTACACCATCAAGGACGGCATCGTCTACGACGCGCAGCAACTCCTGGCGGACGTCGCGCGGATGGTGGAAAAGCAGAAGCAGGAACGCGGCATCACGCACCTGCCCGCGATCGGGTTTCCGGCAAAGTAGCTGAACCGTGCCGCCTGCGCACGAATCGCAGAGTCAATGCGCGGACGCAGTCCTGATGGTCCGCCCGGCGCGATTCGGCTCGAACCCGGAGACGGCGGACTCGAACCGCTTTCAGCGCGCTGGCGCGACGGCGGCAGACGCCGCGACCGCCGTCCGCGAATTCAATGGGCTCGCCGATAGGCTCGCGGGTGCCGGCGTCGAGGTCATCGTCGCCGAGGACTCGCCAGAGCCCGCAAAACCAGACGCCTGCTTCCCGAACAACTGGGTCACCTTCCACGCCGACGGCAGCGTCGTGCTGTATCCGATGATGGCGCCTTCGCGTCGCGCGGAGCGCCGCCGCGAGCCCATCGCTGCGGTCGAGCGTGCGGGCTATCGGGTTGCGCGCACGATCGACCTGTCGCCACTCGAGGCGCGCGGGGAGTTCCTCGAAGGAACGGGCAGCCTCGTGCTCGACCGGCCGTCGCGCACCGCCTATGCGTGCCTTTCGCCGCGCACGACCCCGGCGGCGCTCGCCGAGTTCTCCGCGGCGCTCGGTTACCGCATCGTTTCCTTCAACGCGCTCGGTCCGGATGGACGCCCCGCGTACCACACGAACGTGCTGATGGCGATCGGGGAGGGGTTTGCGGTCGTTTGTGCCGAATCGATTGCAGAGGCCGCTGCACGATCCGCAGTGCTCGAAGAACTCGGGCGCGACGGCCGCGAAGTCATCGCCATCGATGTGGCCGAGATGAACGGCTTCGCCGGCAACCTGCTGGCCCTGCGCGCGCGGGACGGCGGCCCGCTCATCGCGATGTCGGATGCGGCGCTGCGCGCGCTCGCGCCGGAGCAGCGCCGGCGCATGGAACGTCACGGCACGATCGTCGCCGCAGCGATTCCGACGATCGAGCGGCTCGGCGGCGGAAGCGTGCGCTGCATGCTCGCCGAGGTATTCCTGCCGCGCAGCGCAGCGGAATCCTGATGCTGGAGCTCGGCCTCAAGGTCCTGATCGCCTACCTGCTGGGCTCGATCGTCGGCGCGCTTGTGATCGGGCAGCTGCGCGGCGTCGACATCCGCACGATGGGCAGCGGCAACGCGGGCGGAACGAATGCGCTCCGCACCCAGGGACTTGGCTTCGCAGCGGCCACCGTCGTCATCGACGTCGGCAAGGGCTGGCTGGCGGCAGGCTGGCTGCCGGGAATCGCGCTTCCGGGTGTCGCTGCGGATCCGGTCTTCGGGCGCGACTGGCTCGCCGTGAGCTGTGCCACGGCGGCGGTCGCCGGGCATGTGTGGCCGCTGTGGCACGACTTTCGCGGCGGCAAGGGCGGCGCGACGCTCGCCGGCGCCTTGCTTGCACTGTGGCCGGTCCTGCTCGCAATCGCGGTCGTCGTCTGGCTCGTGTTCGGCCTGCTGTTCGGCTTCGTCGGGCTCGCGACCGTCGCCGCCGCCGTGTCCGTCCCGGTTGCCCTGGCGATCGGCGGGACGGAATCCACCCATGGGCTCGCGTTTGGGGTGGTCGTGGCTGCGCTCGTGACCTGGGCGCACCGCGGAAATCTTGCACGGATCCGCGCGGGCACGGAGCCGCGCGCCAGCAGGCTCTGGCTGTTCTCGCGGCGGCAGTCGCCGAAATGAGCGGGCCCGTGGAACTGCTGCAGCTCCTGGCAGACGGCGAGCTGCACTCGGGCGAAGAGCTCGCGGCGGCGCTCTCCATTTCGCGCGCCGCCGTGTGGAAGCGGCTGCAGCAGCTCGAGTCCTGGGGCATCGCCTGCGAGGCGCGACCCGGCAGCGGCTATCGGCTCGAAGCGCCGATCGACCTGCTCGATGCGTCGCGGATCCGCGAACGCCTGCCGCAGGCGACGCTCGGCATGCTGCGCAAGCTCGAGCTGCACGAGTCGCTGGAATCGACCAGCGACCGCTTGCTCGCGGCCGACGAACTGCCGGCAGGACGCTTCGACGCCTGCCTCGCGGAATTCCAGAGCGCCGGCCGCGGGCGCCGCGGACGACACTGGGTCGCGCCGTTCGCTTCCGGGCTCTGCCTCTCGATCAACTGGAGCTATCGCGATGCGCCGGCGATGCCGGGCGCGCTCTCGCTCGCCGCGGGCGTTGCCGCATTGCGCGCGCTCGGGCGGCTCGGCGTCGCGTCGCTCTCGCTCAAGTGGCCGAACGACATCCTGAGCGGCAGTGCCAAGCTCGGCGGCATCCTGATTGACCTCCGCGGCGAGGCTGCGGGCCCGGCCTACGTCGTCGTCGGCATCGGCATCAACGTGCGCCTGCCGCGCTGCCGCGCGCGAACGACTCGCGGCCGACGGCGTGGACGCCGTGGACCTCGCGACGCTCGGCCGTGTGCCGCTGCGCAACGAGCTCGCGGCGGTCCTCATCGCGGAGCTGACGCAGGCGCTGGTCGAGTTCGGCGCGCGCGGGCTCGCGGCCTTCGCGGATGAGTGGCAGGCCGCCGATGCGCTGGCGGGCCACCCGGTGCGGGTGCTGCAAGGCGAGCAGACGCTCGAGGGCCTGGCACGCGGCGTGGACGGCGGATGGCGCCCTGCTGCTCGAGGTCGGCGGGGCCCGGCGGCGGATTCTCTCCGGGGAAGTGAGCGTGCGCCCGGTTCGATGATAGATTCTGCCCGTGCGACTCGCCTTCGCCCTGCTGCTGTTCGCGAACATCGCCTGGTACGGATGGACCCACTGGGTCGCGTCGCCTGACGCGGCGCCCGCAGCGCCCGCGGCGACCGCGGCGCCCGCAGGGCGTGGCCTGCAGCTCGCGCGTGAGGCCGCGCCGTCGCAGGCTTCCGCGCTCACCGCGCGGGGCTCGAATCACTGCCTGAGCCTCGGCCCGTTCACCGACCTGACCGATGCCGCGCGTGCCTCGACGCTCTTGCGCGCCAGCGAGCTGGAACCGCGCCAGCGCGCGAGCGAGGGCGTCGTCTGGAAGGGTTTCTGGGTGACGCTCGAAGGCGTGCGCGACCGCGCAGCCGCGACCGCCATCATCGAGCGACTGCGCCGCGCCGGCGTCGCGGACGCGTACGCGATGCCGGCGGAAGGGCGCAACGTGACGATTTCCATCGGCCTGTTCAGCGAGCGCCAGCGCGCACTCCGGCGCCTCGACGATGCCAAGGCCGTCGGGCTCTCACCGCGCATCGTAGACCGCGAGCGCACGGGAACCGTGTACTGGATCGACGTCGACGTCGTGCCCCCGGCGCAACTCCCCGACGCGGCCCGGCTGCAAGGAGAGGGCGGCCGCATCCTGCGGCTCGAGGTCAAGCCGTGCGGGTCGGAGGGTGGCTGAGGCTTTTGTGATAGTCTGTTTTTCACCATGCCGACGAGGCTGAACCGCGAACGCATCGGGCTGATCGGCCGGTGGCTGGCCATGGCCCTGCTCGTCGCGCAATTCGGCGCCGAAGTTCACTTCTATTCGCACCCGCTCACCGATTCCTCGGAGAAGCTGGGCGCGGCGCGCACCTGCGGTACCTGCCTTGCATCCTCGCAGTTGCAGAACGCAGTCGCCGTGGCCCTGCCCGCCGCGCCCGTGCGTTCCATTGCCTGGGTCGTCGTCGTTCCTGCGACCGCCGCTCCCGAAACGCGTTCCTCGCCCTTCCGGGCATTCCGCTCCCGCGCACCGCCTGCCTTCGTCTGAAGTCGATCGATTCCGGCCCCTCGCGGGGCCGGCGTTCCGTTTTTCAGACGAGGTGAACCATGCCTGGTTACAAGCCCATTGCGGCGCTCATGGCCGTCGCCTGCGCCGTGCTCGTGCAGCCGGCCCGCGCCGATGACGATGCCGCGGCGCTGCGCGCCGAGCTCGATTCCCTGAAGTCGGACTACGACGTTCGCGTCGCGGCGCTGGAGGCGCGCATCGCCGCGCTCGAATCCGTCCCCGCTCCGGCGGCCGGCCCGCCCGCGGAAGCCGTGCCCGTCGCGTCGGCGGGCAGCAGCGCTTCGGCCTTCAATCCGGCCATCTCGCTGGTGCTGGCCGGCAGCTACGCGGACACGTCGCGCGACCCGGAGGACTGGCGCGTCGCCGGCTTCATGCCGAATGGCGGCGAGATCGGTCCTGGCGAGCGCAGCTTCAGCCTCGGCGAATCCGAGATGACGCTGGCGGCCAGCGTCGACCCGTACTTCACCGCACAGCTCACTGCGGCGATCACCGGCGAGGACGAGATCGAAGTGGAGGAGGCTTTCTTCCGCTCGCTCTCGTTGCCGGCCGGCTTCACCGCCAAGGGCGGGCGATTCTTCTCGGGCTTCGGCTACCTCAACGAAGTGCACGCGCACGCCTGGGACTTTGCGGACCAGCCGCTGGTCTACCAGGCTTTCTTCGGCAACCAGCGCGCGCAGGACGGCGTGCAGCTCAAGTGGATCGCGCCGGCCGACCTCTTCATCGAGCTCGGCGCCGAGACCGGCAACGGCGACGCGTTCCCCGGCACGCGCGAACAGGGCAATGGCCTCAACGGCACGACGCTGTTTGCCCACGTCGGCGGCGACCTGGGCGACACGGCGAGCTGGCGCGCCGGCGCCTCCTGGATCGACCTCAGCGCCGACGGCCGCGAGTACGAGGATGAGGACGCGGCCGGCGTGCCGGTCGTCAATGCCTTCACGGGCGATTCGCGCACCTGGGTCGCCGACGCCGTCTTCAAGTGGTCGCCCGGTGGCAATTCCGCGCGTCGCTACCTGAAGGTCCAGGGCGAGTACATGGAGCGCCGCGAGACCGGCGAGTTGGCATTCGACCTGGAGAATGCCGCGCTGGTCGACTCGTACCGCAGCACGCAGTCCGGCTGGTACCTGCAGGGCGTCTACCAGTTCACGCCGCGCTGGCGCGCGGGGCTGCGCTACGACGCGCTCGATTCCGGCAGTCCCACGATCGGGCTCGTGACGTCGGGCAGCCTGCCGGCCGGAAGTTTCCCGGCGCTGCTGGCGGGCGACCCGAGCCGCGCGACCGTGATGGTCGACTGGAACCCGAGCGAGTTCACCCGTTGGCGCCTGCAGTACGCGTGGGACGACGCACGGGACGAAGGCGAGACGGATCGGCAGTTCAGCCTGCAATACCTGTTCGGCATTGGCGCGCACGGCGCGCACAAATACTAGGAGTGACCGTCATGAGGAAATTCATTTGCGGCGCCCTGGCGATGCTCACCCTGGCGTTCGCGATGCCGTCGCAGGCAGCCGTGCGCGTGCTCGCGACCACGGCCGACTGGGGCGCGCTCACGAAAGAGCTCGGCGGCGACCGGGTCGACGTCTACACCGCGACGACGGCGATGCAGGACGTGCATCGCGTGGAGGCGAAGCCGAGCCTGGTCGCCCGCGCCCGCACGGCCGATCTCCTGGTTGCCAACGGGGCCGAACTCGAAGTCGGCTGGTTGCCGGTGCTGCTCCAGGAATCCGGCAATGGGCGCATTCAGCACGGCACGCCCGGATTCTTCGAGGCGGCGTCCGCAGTGGTGCTGGTCGAGGTGCCGGCCAAGCTCGATCGCGCGATGGGCGACATCCACCCGCTCGGCAACCCGCACATCCACCTCGATCCGCGCAACGTCGCCGCGGTCGCGAAGGCGCTCGCCGCAAGGCTCGCAGTCGTGGACCCGGCCGGAGCGAGTTACTACGCCGCCCGCGGCGCCGATTTCGACCGGCGCTGGAGCGATGCGATCGTGCGCTGGCAGGCGAAAGCGGCGCCCCTCAAGGACGTCCCGGTCGTGATCATGCACCGCGACCAGTCGTACCTTCGCCGCTGGCTCGGCCTCAGGGAACTCGCCGCCATCGAGCCGAAGCCGGGCGTGCCGCCGAGCGCGGGCTACCTCGGCGAACTGGTCACGAAGCTCGCCGCATCGCCGCCGAAGATGATCCTGCTGAATGCCTACAACGATCCGAAGGCGGCGAACTGGCTGTCGAATCGCGTACACGCTCCTGCCGTCGTGCTGCCGTACTCCGTCGGGGGCAGTCCGGCCGCGAAGGATCTGTTCGGGCTCTTTGACGACACGCTGGACAAGTTGCTGGGGGCCGCGCAATGAACCTCTTCTCCACCGAAATCAGCATCCTCTGGCCCGCGCTGATTGCGGGCGTGCTGGTCGTGATCTCGCACGTGCCGCTCGGACAGCAGGTATTTGCGCGCGGCATCGTGTTCATCGACCTTGCCATCGCGCAAGTCGCGGGACTCGGAGTGATCGCGGCGAGCGGCCTGGGCCTGCCCATCGAGGGTTGGACTGCACAGGCCGCGGCCGGGGCCGCCGCCCTCGCGGGCGCGCTGCTCCTCACCTGGACCGAACGCAAGCGGCCCGAGGCGCAGGAGGCGCTGATCGGAATCCTGTTCGTGCTGGCCTCCGCGCTGCAGATCCTCCTGCTCGCGAACGACCCGCACGGCGGCGACAACCTGAAAGACCTGCTGTCCGGCCAGATCCTCTGGGTCTCCAACACGCAGATCATCCGCACCGCGATCCTGACCGGCATCTTCGCCCTCGTCTGGTTCCTCTGGCGGGAACGCATCGGACGCATCGGCTTCTACCTGTTGTTCGCCGTCGTAGTCACCGCCTCGGTGCAGATGGTCGGCGTCTACCTGGTGTTCACCAGCCTGATCGTGCCCGCGGTCGCGACCTACCGGTATGCAGGCAGGCTCCAGCTCGCGATCGGCTACGGGCTGGGGATCGCCAGCTACGTCATCGGACTCGCGCTCTCGGTGGTCATGGATCTGCCGTCGAGCGCGATGATCGTCTGGACCATGGCGGTCCTGGGACTCTTCGTGCACCTGTGCTCGAACGGAAAGCAGGGCAGTGTGAAGGAGGGCTAGAATGCCGGCCGTTGCCGGCGTAGCTCAGCTGGTAGAGCAGTGGTTTTGTAAACCTCAGGTCGGGGGTTCGACTCCCTCCGCCGGCACCATCCTCACATTCCAACGCAGCGTTCAGGCTGCGCGCTGTCGGCCGGTCGGGCACCCTCGCTCGCGCCGGAACTTTATGCGCTCGCTCGGGTGCCCGCCCGGCCTTCGCGCGCGCCGCAATCGCTCGATGCACGCGCGGCGGATGGTGGCGGCTTTCGGCGTGCGTGATACGGAACGCGCGCTGAGTCGCGCACCGTCAGGGACGACCGGGGTCCCGAGCGAGCGCATAAAGTTCCGGCGCGAGCGAGGGAACCCCGGTCGGCCCATAGACGATGAGCGGCGAATCCGCTTGCCGGATCGGCGCTGCGCCGAATCTAGATGCCGCCGCCGTCCGTGAAGCCGCCCTGCTGCAGCGCGGCCTGCGACACGCGCGAGTTGGGCGGCACGCTGTGCGTGAGCCAGACGTTGCCGCCGATGATGCTGCCGCGCCCGACGGTGATGCGCCCGAGCACGGTCGCGCTCGCGTAGATCGTGACGTCGTCCTCGACGATCGGGTGGCGCGGCACGCCCTTGACGAGCCGGCCGGTCGACTTGTCGACCTGGAAGCTCTTCGCGCCGAGCGTCACGCCCTGGTAGAGCGTCACGCGATCGCCGACGATCGGCGGTCTCGCCGATCACGACGCCGGTGCCGTGGTCGATGAAGAACTCGCGGCCGATCGTCGCGCCGGCGTTGATGTCGATGCCGGTGCGCCGGTGCGCGTCCTCGGCGATGAGCCGCGGCAGCAGCGGCACGTCGAGCTCGTAGAAGATGTGCGCGATGCGATGGCGCGTGATCGCGAACACGCCCGGGATAGGCGTAGAGCGCCTCGATCGGGTGGCGGCAGGACGGGTCGTTGCGCCAGGCCGCGCGCGCGTCGTCGAACACGCGCTCGCGCAGCGTCGGCAGCTGCTCGAGCAGCTGCGTCGGACGACGTCGGCGCGCCGCGGCGCGGCCGCCTCGGCGTCCGATCGCGCCGGCCTCGCCGAGTCGCGCCGGCAGTTCGAACGCGAGATGCAACTGCGGCGTCAACGCCGCCTCGATGTCCGCGAGCTCGCGCGCGATGCGCGCGGCCGGGCGTCTCGCCGGCATTCGTGTCCGGCAGCGACTCGGCCATGAGCAGCCGGTGCAGCCGGTCGATCGCGCCGAGGACGACCGCGCGGTCGGGCCAGTAGCCTTCCTGCAGCACGCGGTAGTCGGGATCGCCCGAGGCGATCAGCCGCTCGGCGAGCTCGGCGTGCGCGCCCGCGCGCGCCGCGTCAGGCCGGGACGATGCGGGGCGCACTGGCCGGCGTTTCCTCGTAGAGCCAGGTCGAGAGGTAGCGCTCGCCGAAGCTCGGGATGATCGTCACGATCAGCTTGTCCTTGTTCTCGGGCCGCGCGGCGACCTGCAGCGCCGCGTACAGCGCCGCGCCCGAGCTGATGCCGACCAGGATGCCTTCCTCGCGGCCGAGCATTCGCGCGTATTCGGCCGCCTGCTCGTTCGTGACCTGGATGATCTCGTCGATGATCTTGGTGTTCAGGATTTCCGGGATGAATCCCGCGCCGATGCCCGCGATCTTGTGCGGGCCCGGCTGGCCGCCGGAGAGCACCGGGCTCGCCGCCGGCTCGACCGCGACCGCGCGGAAATCCGGCTTGCGCTTCTTGATGACTTCGCTGACGCCGGTGATCGTGCCGCCGGTGCCGATGCCGGAGATGAGGATGTCCACCGCGCCGTCGGTGTCCTCCCAGATCTCCTCCGCCGTCGTGCGGCGATGGATCTCGGGATTGGCGGGATTGCTGAACTGGCCGACGAGCAGGAAGCGTTCCGGGTCGCTCGCGACGATTTCATTCGCGCGCGCGATCGCGCCCTTCATGCCCTTGGCGCCCTCGGTCAGCACGAGCTCGGCGCCGAAGGCGGTCAGCATGCGCCGGCGTTCCATGCTCATCGTGTCGGGCATCGTGAGGACGAGGCGATAGCCCTTCGCCGCGGCGACGAACGCAAGTCCGATGCCGGTGTTGCCGCTCGTCGGTTCGACGAGCACGGTGTTCGGCTTGATGCGGCCCTGCTTCTCGAGCGCCTCGATCATGCTGACGCCGATGCGATCCTTGACGCTTGCGCAGGGATTGAAGAACTCGAGCTTCAACACGATCTTGCCCGGCAGGTCGCGGCCGATCTTGTTGAGCCGCACGAGCGGCGTGCGGCCGATGGTCTGCAGGATGTTGTCGAAGATCTTCGCCATGCTGCGCGCCTCACGCCTCCGTAAAGAGGGAAGGGTCCCCGTCCTCAGTTGGGACCGGGAACCCTCCCCGACATGGAAACCGGCTCCTGCGTCGGCGCTTCAGCGCGCCGCGTAGCATTCCATTTTAAGGCCAGTTCCGCCCCGTGAGACATGCGCGACGATCGCCTTGCGGCGATGAATTTTCGTGATGGTGCCCAGGTTGATCGCAAAGGCGAGCTCGACGATCGAGCCCTTGGCGAGGCCGAGATTGCGGGTTTCGACGAAAACGCCGTTGGCGGAGAGGTTGTGCGCCTTGCAGAGCGCGCCACGACGCCCCGGCACCACGAGATACACCGTGGCCTTGGCCCGATGCCGACTGTGCAGGCGGCGTTCCATTCCCCTGATCCCCGTTTCTTTATCCCGGCCCAGCCGGTGGTTTTCGCCAGTATGAAGCCGCCCGCCGGGGGTGAAAAGCGCAGCCCGACGAAGGGTCTTTTGCGGTGCGGTAACCCGCTGATTGCAGGTGATCCGATACCATGCGGGCGTGCCTGCCGAGCCTTTGGTGACGCCCCGGCTGACGCTCGCGGAGATTCGCGCGGCGCGCGCGCTCCTCGGCGACCGGATCCGGAAGACGCCGGTCCAGCCGCTCGCGGGACCCGCGGTCGAGGCGGCGCTGCCCGCCGGCACGCGCGTGACGCTCAAGCTCGAGCTTTTCCAGCACACCGGCAGCTTCAAGGCGCGCGGCGCGCTGGTGAACACGCTCTCCCTCACCGAGGCCGAGCGCGCCCGCGGCATCTGCGCGATCAGCGCGGGCAACCACGCGATCGCCGCGGCATTCGCGGCGCGCGCGGTCGGCGCGAGCGCGAAGATCGTGATGAAGGAGGGCGCGAATCCGTTTCGCGTGGCCGAGTGCCGCCGCTTCGGCGGCGAGATCGTCTTCGAGCCGGATTTTCATGCGGCTTTCCGCCGCGTCGATGAAATTCGCGACCAGGAAAAGCGCACGCTCGTGCATCCCTTCGAGGGCCTGCGCACGGCGATGGGCACCGGCACGCTCGGCCTCGAGTTCATCGAAGAAGTGCCGGACCTCGAGGCCGTCATCATCCCGGTCGGCGGCGGCGGCCTTGCGGCGGGCGTTTCGACGGCGATCCGTCTCGCGAAGCCGGACTGCCTGATCTTTGGCGTCGAGCCATTCGGCGCGGACACGATGTTCCGGAGCTTCGCGGCCGGTTCGCCGCAGTCCATCGAGAAAATCGACACGATTGCCGACAGCCTCGGCGCGCCGCATGCCTTGCCGATTTCCTATGCCCTCTGCCGCGCGAGCATCGATGAGATCGTCCGGATCCGGGACGAAGAAATGGTCGCGGCCATGCGATTCCTGGTCGAGAACGCGCGCCTCGCGGTCGAGCCGGCAGGCGCGGCCGCGACCGCGGCGCTCCTCGGGCCGCTGCGCGAGCGCCTCGCGGGCCGCCGGGTCGGCCTCATCGTCTGCGGATCCAACATCGCGGCCGATGCCTTTAGCCATCTGATCGGACGCTAAATGCCTGTTGAGCCGCCGATCGTCGCCGCCGTCTTCGCCTGGCTGCACCTGCTGGCCATCGGGGTGGGGGCGGGGATGCTCCTGACGGAGTACTGGCTCTGCCGGCGCATGCCGGACCGCATCCAGGTCCGGCTGCTCGGCCAGGTGGACATGGGCTACCAGCTCGCCCTGATTGGCAGCCTCGCGACGGGCCTCGCCCGGGCGCTCTACTATGGCCAGGACGTCCCGTATTACCTGGCTAACCGCTTGTTCTGGTTGAAGATTGCGATTTTTTTCATGATCGTCGTGGTCGCCATCGCCCCGACGCTTCAATACATCCGCTGGAACCGGGAGGCCCGGAGCGCTCCAACCTTCACGCCGCTCGAGCGCGACGTCGAGCGGACCCGGGCGAGCATTGCGCTCGGTCTCGGGCTCTGGCTGATCCTTCCCCTGATCGCGATTCTGGTCGCCCGCGGCTACGGCTGAAAAAGGGGACGCTCCCCTGATTCCGCTCGGCGAAATCGGGGAGCGTCCCCTTTTTCTCGGCCCGGGATCAGTCACTTAGACCCCTTCCGCCGTTGACAGCAGGGGCCGCGCAAACGAAAATACGCGGCTCAATTTGGGAGGGGTACCCAAGCGGCCAACGGGGGCAGACTGTAAATCTGCTGGCTCATGCCTTCGTAGGTTCGAATCCTACCCCCTCCACCAGTACTGCTCGCAGCACCTGGTGGCCCGGCTACTTTGGCGACCCACGAACCTCCGCGTGATGCGGCGTGTGAAGGAATGCGGGTGTAGTTCAATGGTAGAACCTCAGCCTTCCAAGCTGATGACGTGGGTTCGATTCCCATCACCCGCTCCAGACGGGTTGGGCAGAGCCCACGTAGCTCAGTCGGTAGAGCACGTCCTTGGTAAGGACGAGGTCACCGGTTCGATTCCGGTCGTGGGCTCCATTATGAATTTGTTGAACGAGGTGCGTCGTGGCTAAGGAAAAATTCGTTCGTTCCAAGCCTCACGTGAACGTGGGGACGATCGGGCATGTGGATCACGGGAAGACGACGCTGACGGCGGCGTTGACCAAGGTGATGGCGGAGAAGAACGGGGGCGAGTTCACGGCGTACGACCAGATTGACAAGGCGCCGGAGGAGAAGGCGCGCGGGATCACGATTGCGACGGCGCACGTGGAGTACCAGTCGGCGGCGCGGCATTACGCGCACGTGGACTGCCCGGGGCACGCGGACTACGTGAAGAACATGATCACGGGCGCGGCGCAGATGGACGGCGCGATCCTGGTGGTCTCGGCGGCCGACGGCCCGATGCCGCAGACGCGCGAGCACATCCTGCTGGCGCGCCAGGTGGGCGTGCCGTACATCGTGGTGTTCCTGAACAAGTGCGACATGGTGGACGACGCCGAGCTGATCGAGCTGGTGGAGATGGAGGTGCGCGAGCTGCTCTCCAAGTACCAGTTCCCGGGCGATGACACGCCGATCGTGCGCGGTTCGGCGCTGAAGGCGCTGGAAGGCGCGGCCGGGGAGCTGGGTGCCGACTCGATCGTGAAGCTGGTGGCGGAGATGGACCGTTACATCCCGACCCCGGTGCGGGTGATCGACAAGCCGTTCCTGATGCCGATCGAGGACGTGTTCTCGATCTCGGGCCGCGGC
The DNA here is from genome assembly GCA_963747035.1 of uncultured Gammaproteobacteria bacterium. GTDB lineage: Bacteria > Pseudomonadota > Gammaproteobacteria > Steroidobacterales > Steroidobacteraceae > SCUD01. The sequence goes on along the minus strand of CAVVDL010000008.1, from coordinate 113,323 downwards.
ACGGTGGTGACGGGGCGCATCGAGCGCGGCATCGTCAAGGTCAACGACGAGATCGAGATCGTGGGCCTGAAGCCGACCACCAAGACGACCTGCACCGGCGTCGAGATGTTCAGGAAGCTGCTTGGACGAGGGCCAGGCCGGCGACAACGTCGGGCGTGCTGCTGCGCGGCACCAAGCGCGAGGAAGTGGAGCGCGGCCAGGTGCTGGCGAAGCCGGGCTCGATCAACCCGCACACGCAGTTCGAGTGCGAGGTGTACGTGCTGACCAAGGAGGAGGGCGGCCGTCACACCCCGTTCTTCAAGGGCTACCGTCCGCAGTTCTATTTCCGCACCACCGACGTGACCGGCAACATCGAGCTGCCGGCCGGGGTCGAGATGGTGATGCCGGGGGACAACATCAAGATGGTGGTGGAGCTGATCGCGCCGATCGCGATGGAAGAGGGCCTGCGCTTCGCCATCCGCGAGGGCGGCCGCACCGTCGGTGCCGGCGTCGTCTCGAAGGTTCTGAAGTAAGGGCGAAACGACAGGGCAGTAGCTCAATTGGCAGAGCGGCGGTCTCCAAAACCGCAGGTTGGGGGTTCGATTCCCTCCTGCCCTGCCAGCAGTCGTAACGGAAGCGCATGAACGAGCAAGCCGAAAAATCAGGCGTCGCCATCGTCGACGTCCTCAAGCTGGTGCTGGCCGCGGCTGCGCTGCTCGGCGGCATGGTCGCGTACTACTGGTTCAAGGACGAGCCGCAGGTCCTGCGCGTGCTGATGGTGCTGGGCGGCCTGATCGCCGGCCTCGTGCTGCTCTATTGGTCGGCTCCGGGCCGCGAACTCTGGTCCTACGTCCAGTCCTCGCGCGTGGAGCTTCGCAAGATGGTGTGGCCGACGCGGCAGGAAACCTGGCGCACCACGCTCGTCGTCTTCGTATTCGTGCTGGCGCTCGGCGTGTTCTTCTGGCTCGTCGACATGGGCCTCGCCTGGGGCGCGCGTCACGTGACCGGACAAGGGGGCTGATCTCGTGTCTCTGAACTGGTACGTCGTGCACGCCTACTCGAATTTCGAGCACAAGGTCGCGAGCAGCCTGAAGGAGCGCATCAAGCTCCACGGGCTCGACGAGAAATTCGGCGAGGTGCTGGTGCCGACCGAGGAAGTCGTCGAGATGCGCGCCGGCCAGAAGCGCAAGAGCGAGCGCAAGTTCTTCCCCGGCTACGTGCTGGTGCAGATGGCGATGGATGACGAAGCCTGGCATCTCGTGAAGGAGACGCCGAAGGTCCTCGGCTTCATCGGCGGGACGCCGGAGAAGCCGGCGCCGATCACGGAGAAGGAAGCGAATGCGATCCTCCGCCGCGTCGAGGAAGGCGTCGAGAAGCCGAGGCCGAAAGTGCTGTTCGAGCCGGGCGAGGTCGTGCGCGTGACGGACGGCCCGTTCAACGACTTCACGGGCGTCGTCGAGAGCGTGAATTACGAGAAGAGCCGCCTGCAGGTCGCGGTGCAGATCCTCGGCCGGTCAACGCCGGTCGAGCTGGACTTCGGGCAGGTGGAAAAGGTCTGAAACGGTCCGGGGAGCCGCAAGGCGCTTGCACCCGGTAGCGAGGAACGATGGCTAAGAAAGTAAACGGTTACATCAAGCTGCAGATTCCTGCGGGCGCGGCGAATCCAAGCCCCCCGGTCGGGCCGGCGCTCGGCCAGCAGGGCGTCAACATCATGGAGTTCTGCAAGCAGTTCAACGCGGCGACGCAGAAGGAAGAGAAGGGCCTGCCGATTCCCGTGATCATCACGGTGTACAGCGACCGCTCCTTCACCTTCGTGCTGAAGACGCCGCCCGCCGCCGTGCTCGTGCGCAAGGCGATCGGCATTGAAAAGGGCTCGGGCACGCCCAACACCAAGAAGGTCGGGAAGATCACCCGCAAGCAGCTCGAAGCGATCGCGAAGGTGAAGATGCCGGACCTGACCGCGTCGGACCTCGACGCGGCCGTGCGCACGATCGCGGGCAGCGCCCGCAGCATGGGCGTCGACGTGGAGGGCAGCTGACATGGCAACCGTCGCCAAGCGCCAGAAGCCCTGGTCCGAGAAAGTGAAGCCCGGCCAGGCCTACCCGGTCGACGAGGCCGTCGCGCTCGTCAAGGAATTCGCGAACGCGAAGTTCGACGAGGCCGTGGACGTCGCGATCAACCTCGGCATCGACCCGGCCAAGTCGGACCAGCAGGTCCGCGGCTCGACGGTCATGCCGAACGGCACCGGCAAGAAGGTGCGCGTCGCCGTGTTCACGCAGGGCAAGAATGCGGACGCCGCGCGCGAAGCGGGCGCCGACATCGTCGGCATGGAAGACCTCGCCGAGAAGGTGAAGGCCGGCCAGATGGATTTCGACGTGGTGGTGGCGAGCCCGGACGCGATGCGCGTCGTCGGCGGCCTCGGCCAGATCCTCGGCCCGCGCGGCCTGATGCCGAACCCGAAGGTCGGCACGGTGACGCCGGACGTCGCGGGCGCGGTCAGGAACGCGAAGGCGGGCCAGGTCCGCTACCGCTGCGACAAGGCCGGCATCGTCCACTGCACGATCGGCAAGGCGAGCTTCGAGCCGAAGGCGCTCAAGGAAAACCTGCTGGCGCTGATCGCGGACATCCAGAAGCACAAGCCTTCGACATCGAAGGGCGTGTTCCTGCAGCGCGTGTCGATGTCCTCGACGATGGGCCCGGGCATCGGCGTGGATCGCGCCTCGCTCGGCAGCTGAGTGATGAAGGGGACTGTCACCTTTTCGCGCTCTGGCGAAAAGGGGACTGTCCCCTCTTGAAGAAGTTTCGAACGTCCGGGTGCTGAGACCCGGGCCATCGAAGACCGCAGGCGGGGCGAAGGCCCCTTAATGGCCGCCTGCGCAGATGGTGGAACCCGAACCAGCTTTCGCTGGCCGGTCCCACCGCTAGGAGGGTTGGATGGGACTGAGACTGGAAGACAAGCAGGCGATGGTGACCGAGGTGCAGGCCGTTGCGCAGACCGCGCATTCGGTCGTCGCGGCGGAATATCGTGGCCTGACGGTCTCGCAGTTGACGGGCCTGCGCGCGAAGGCGCGCCAGGCCGGCGTCTACATGCGGGTCGTCAAGAACACGCTGGCGCGTCGCGCGGTCGCGGGTACGCCGTACGAGTGCATCGCAGGCAACCTCAAGGGGCCGCTGATCCTCGCGTTCTCCAAGGAAGACCCGGGCGCCGCCGCCCGCGTCGTCAAGGAGTTCGCGAAGGGAAACGACAAGCTGGTCCCGACGCTGGTTTCGCTGGGAGGGCAGGTTTACGCCGCCTCCGAGATCGACCGCGTCGCGAGCCTGCCGACGAAGGCGCAAGCCCTCTCGATACTGCTCGGCGTGCTGAAGGCGCCGGTCACGAAGTTCGTGCGCACGCTGGCCGAGCCCACCGCGAAGCTGGTGCGCACGGTCGACGCGATCAAGGCCACGAAGGCCGCCTGACCGGCTGATATCGGGTTCAACGACACATATATATATCTGGAGAGATGACGATGGCTGCTAGCAAGGAACAGATTCTCGAGTCGATCTCGAACATGACGATCATGGAAGTGGTCGACCTCGTGAAGATGATGGAAGACAAGTTCGGCGTCACCGCTGCTGCGCCGGTCGCGATGGCTGCGGCCGCCGCGGGCGGCGCCGCCGCACCGGCCGCGGAAGAGAAGACCGAGTTCACGGTCACCCTGAAGGCGTACCCGGCCGAGAAGAAGGTCACCGTGATCAAGGTGATCCGCGAGATCACCGGTCTCGGCCTCAAGGAAGCGAAGGACCTCGTGGAAGGCGCGCCCTCGACCGTCAAGGAAAGCGTCTCGAAGGCGGACTCCGAGAAGTTCAAGAAGCAGCTCGAAGACGGCGGCGCCACGGTCGAGGTCAAGTAACGACCTCCATGCGAGGGCATTGCCCCGCAGGCCGCGGTTCCTGACATGGGCACGCCGCCTCCCGGCAGGGAGGCGGCGGCGCCCGCGTCCGCGTGTGAGATTGGCTGACCCAGTAATCAGGTGATGAAGATGGCCTATACGTTCACCGAGAAGAAGCGCATCCGGAAAAACTTTGGCAAGCGCCAGGGCATTCTGGACGTGCCGCCGTTGCTCGCGATCCAGACCGACTCGTATGCGCAGTTCCTGCAGCTCGACGAGTCGCGGGCGCTGCATGCGGAGCTGTCCGCGCACGCGGGCGGCCAGGTAGCCGGCGGCCGGCTGCTCTCGGAAGAGCAGGAAAGGGCGATCATCGAGAAGCACCTGCGGCGCGCGGGCCTGCACGCCGCGTTCAACAGCGTGTTCCCGATCAAGAGCTACTCGGGCCACGCGACGCTCGAGTACGTCTACTACTACCTCGGCGAGCCGGTGTTCGACGTCAAGGAATGCCAGATGCGCGGCCTCACGTATGCCGCGCCGCTGCGCGTCCGGCTGCGCCTGCGCGTCATGGACAAGGAGTCCCCGGGCGCCTCGCGCGTGAAGCGCGCGATCGAGCAGGAGGTCTACCTCGGCGAGCTGCCGCTCATGACCGAGAACGGCACCTTCATCGTCAACGGCACCGAGCGCGTGATCGTGTCCCAGCTGCACCGCAGCCCCGGGCGTCATCTTCGACCACGACAAGGGCAAGACCCACAGCTCCGGCAAGCTCCTGTTCCAGGCGCGCGTGATCCCGTATCGCGGCTCCTGGCTCGACTTCGAGTTCGACGCCAAGGACTGCGTGTTCGCGCGCATCGACCGGCGCCGCAAGCTCCCGGTCACGATCCTGCTGCGCGCGCTCGGCTACTCGAATTCCGACATCCTGCGGATGTTCTTCGACCACAACACGGTGCACCTGACCAAGAAGGGCCCCGAGCTCGAGCTCGTGCCCGAGCGCCTGCGCGGCGAGATCGCGATGTTCGAGATCAGCGCGGGCGGCAAGGTCATCGTCGAGGAAGGCCGCCGCATCACCGCGCGCCACGTGCGCCAGCTCGAGGAAGCGGGCGTCCGCCGCCTGCACGTGCCGGTCGAGTACCTCGAGGGCAAGGTCCTCGCCCACGACGTCGCCGACCCGCAGACGGGCGAAGTGCTCGCCAGCGCGAACGAGGCGCTGACGACGGCGCTGGTCGAGAAGTTCGTGAACGCGAACGTGCCCGAGATCGCCACGCTCTACACCAACGACCTCGACCGCGGGCCGTACGTGTCCGACACGCTGCGCATCGACGCGTCGACGACGCGCCTCGAGGCGCTGATCGAGATCTACCGGATGATGCGCCCGGGCGAGCCGCCGACCAAGGACGCGGCCGAGAACCTGTTCCACAACCTGTTCTTCAACGGCGAGCGCTACGACCTGTCGGCCGTGGGCCGCATGAAGTTCAACCGCCGCGTGAACCGCGAGTTCCCCGAGGGCCTCGAAGGCGCCGCGGCGGAACGCTGGCTCGAGGAGCCGGGCATCCTGTACGACGGCCGCTACTTCTCGACCGTGTCCGAGCAGCGCAAGGACGAAAACGGCAAGGCGATGGTCGCCAAGTACGGCGAGGCCATGTCGGACGTCGTCGACGTGCTGCGCACGCTGATCGCGATCAAGAACGGCGACGGCAAGGTGGACGACATCGACCACCTCGGCAACCGCCGCGTGCGCTGCGTCGGCGAGATGGCGGAAGTCGCATTCCGCATCGGCCTCGTGCGCGTCGAGCGCGCGGTCAAGGAGCGCCTGACGCTCGCCGAGAGCGAGGAGATCAACCCGCAGGACATGATCAACGCGAAGCCCGTGGCCGCGGCGGTCAAGGAGTTCTTCGGCTCGTCGCAGCTCTCGCAGTTCATGGACCAGAACAACCCGCTGTCCGAGATCACGCACAAGCGCCGCGTGTCGGCGCTCGGCGAGGGCGGCCTCAAGCGCGAACGCGCCGGGTTCGAGGTGCGCGACGTGCACCCGACCCACTATGGCCGCGTGTGCCCGATCGAGACGCCGGAAGGGCCGAACATCGGCCTGATCAACTCGCTCGCGGTCTATGCGCGCACCAACAAGTACGGCTTCCTCGAGACGCCGTACCGCCGCGTGCGCGAAAAGCGCGTGACGGGCGAAGTCGATTACCTGTCGGCGATCGAGGAGAGCGAGTTCGTCATCGCGCAGGCGAACGCGCCGCTCGACGAGAAGGGCCGCTTCACCGACGAGCTCGTCTCCTGCCGCTACCAGAACGAATTCACGCTGATGCCGACCGAGCGCATCGAGTACATGGACGTGTCGCCGCGCCAGATCGTGTCGGTCGCGGCCGCGCTGATCCCGTTCCTCGAGCACGACGACGCGAACCGCGCCCTCATGGGCTCGAACATGCAGCGCCAGGCGGTGCCGACGCTGCGCTCGTCCACGCCGCTGGTCGGCACGGGCATCGAGCGCACGGTCGCGATCGACTCGGGCGTTGCGGTCATCGCCCGCCGCGGCGGCGCGGTCGACTCGGTCGACGCGTCGCGCATCGTGGTGCGCGTCAACGAGGGCGAGGTCACGGCCGGCGAGCCGGGCGTCGACATCTACAACCTCACGAAGTACACGCGCTCGAACCAGAACACCTGCATCAACCAGCAGCCGCTGGTGCGCGTGGGCAACACGATCGCGAAGGGCGACGTGCTGGCGGACGGGCCGTCCACGCACCTCGGCGAGCTCGCGCTCGGCCAGAACATGCTGGTCGCGTTCATGCCGTGGAACGGCTACAACTTCGAGGACTCGATCCTGATCTCGGAGCGCGTGGTCATCGAGGACCGCTTCACGACGATCCACATCGAGGAGCTGACCTGCGTCGCGCGCGACACGAAGCTCGGGCCCGAGGAAATCACCGCGGACATCCCGAACGTCGGCGACACCGCGCTCGCGAAGCTGGATGAAGCCGGCATCGTGTTCATCGGCGCCGAGGTCAAGGCGGGCGACATCCTGGTCGGCAAGGTCACGCCCAAGGGCGAGACCCAGCTGACGCCGGAGGAGAAGCTCCTGCGCGCGATCTTCGGCGAGAAGGCCTCCGACGTGAAGGACACCAGCTTGCGCGTGCCGCCCGGCATGGACGGCACCGTGATCGACGTGCGCGTCTTCACGCGCGACGGCGTCGAGAAGGACAGCCGCGCGCTCGCGATCCAGAAGGCGGAGATCGAGAAGGTCCGCAAGGACCTGAACGACCAGCGCCGCATCCTCGAGGACGACCTGTTCGCGCGCCTGCGCGCTGCGCTCGTCGGCGAGACCGCGAGCGGCGGGCCGCGCCGGATGAAGGCGGGCGCGCCGGTGACCGTGGAGTTCCTCGACGAACTGCCGCACGAGGAGTGGTTCGAGATCCGCATGCGCGACGAGGGACCGTCGGCCGCGCTCGAGGCCGCGCGCAAGCGGCTCGCCGAGCAGCACAAGGAATTCGAGCGCCGCTTCGAGGGCAAGAAGACCAAGATCACCCAGGGCGACGACCTCGCACCGGGCGTGCTCAAGATGGTCAAGGTCTACCTCGCGGTGAAGCGCCGCATCCAGCCGGGCGACAAGATGGCCGGCCGGCACGGCAACAAGGGCGTCGTCTCCACGATCGTCCCGGTCGAGGACATGCCGTACCTGGCTGACGGCAGCCCGATCGACATCGTGCTGAATCCGCTCGGCGTGCCTTCGCGCATGAACATCGGCCAGATCCTCGAGACCCACCTCGGCTGGGCCGCGAAAGGCCTCGGCACGAAGATCGGCAAGATGATCGAGGCCAACGAGGCGATGGCGGACCTGCGCAAGCTCCTCGACCGCATCTACAACCAGACCGGCGGCCAGAAGGAGGACATCGCGTCCTTCACCGACGCCGAGATCCAGGAGCTGGCGCGGAACCTGGTCGACGGCGTGCCGATGGCGACGCCGGTGTTCGACGGCGCGAGCGAGGCCGAGATCAAGGGCCTGCTCGAGCTCGCCGACCTGCCGGTGTCCGGCCAGACCACGCTGACCGACGGCCGCACGGGCGAAGCCTTCGACCGGCAGGTCACGGTCGGCTACATGTACATGCTGAAGCTGAACCACCTGGTCGACGACAAGATGCACGCGCGCTCGACGGGGCCTTACAGCCTCGTGACACAGCAGCCGCTCGGCGGCAAGGCGCAGTTCGGCGGACAGCGCTTCGGCGAGATGGAAGTGTGGGCGCTCGAGGCCTACGGCGCCGCGTACACGCTGCAGGAAATGCTGACCGTCAAGTCCGACGACGTGAACGGCCGCACCAAGATGTACAAGAACATCGTGGACGGCAACCACTCGATGGACGCCGGGATGCCGGAATCCTTCAACGTGCTGGTCAAGGAAATCCGTTCGCTCGCGATCAACATCGAGCTGGAACAGGAAGGGTGAACGAATGAAAGACCTCATGAAGTTCTTCAAGCCCCAGGTCCAGGTCGAGAATTTCGACTCGATCCGGATCGCGCTGACGTCGCCGGACATGATCAAGTCCTGGTCGTACGGCGAGGTGCGCAAGCCCGAGACGATCAACTACCGCACCTTCAAGCCGGAGCGTGACGGCCTGTTCTGCGCCAAGATCTTCGGGCCCGTGAAGGACTACGAGTGCCTGTGCGGCAAGTACAAGCGCCTGAAGCACCGCGGCGTGATCTGCGAGAAGTGCGGCGTCGAAGTCACGCAGTCGAAGGTCCGGCGCGAGCGCATGGGCCACATCGAGCTCGCAAGCCCGGTCGCGCACATCTGGTTCCTGAAGTCGCTGCCCTCGCGCATCGGCCTCATGGTGGACATGACGCTGCGCGACCTCGAGCGCGTGCTCTACTTCGAGGCCTTCGTGGTCGTCGACCCGGGCATGACGCCGCTCGAGCGCGGGCAGCTCCTGTCGAACGAGATGTACCTCGAGGCGATCGAGAAGTACGGCGACGAGTTCGACGCGCGCATGGGCGCCGAGGCGATCCTCGAGCTCCTGAAGTCGATCGACCTCGCGGCCGAGACCGGCAAGGTCCGCGGCGAGATCGAAGGCACGACCTCCGAGACCAAGATCAAGCGCCTCACCAAGCGCCTGAAGCTGCTCGAGTCGTTCATCGAGTCCGGCAACAGCCCGCAGTGGATGGTGCTGACCATGCTGCCGGTGCTGCCGCCGGACCTGCGCCCGCTGGTGCCGCTCGACGGCGGCCGCTTTGCGACCTCGGACCTGAACGACCTGTACCGCCGCGTCATCAACCGCAACAACCGCCTGCGCCGGCTGCTCGAGCTGAACGCGCCGGACATCATCGTCCGGAACGAGAAGCGCATGCTGCAGGAGTCGGTGGACGCGCTCCTCGACAACGGCCGCCGCGGCCGCGCGATCACGGGCACGAACAAGCGCCCGCTGAAGTCGCTCGCCGACATGATCAAGGGCAAGCAGGGCCGGTTCCGCCAGAACCTGCTCGGCAAGCGCGTCGACTACTCGGGACGCAGTCGGTCATCGTGGTCGGACCGACGCTCCGCCTGCACCAGTGCGGCCTGCCGAAGAAGATGGCGCTCGAGCTCTTCAAGCCGTTCATCTTCCACAAGCTCCAGCTGCGCGGGCTGGCGACGACGATCAAGGCGGCCAAGCGCCTGGTCGAGCGCGAGGGCCCGGAAGTCTGGGACATCCTCGAGGAAGTGATCCGCGAGCATCCGGTGCTGCTGAACCGCGCACCGACGCTGCACCGCCTCGGCATCCAGGCTTTCGAGCCGGTGCTGATCGAGGGCAAGGCGATCCAGCTGCACCCGCTCGTCTGCACCGCGTTCAACGCGGACTTCGACGGCGACCAGATGGCCGTGCACATCCCGCTGTCGCTCGAGGCCCAGCTCGAGGCGCGCGCGCTGATGCTGTCCTCGAACAACATCCTGTCGCCGGCGAACGGCGACCCGATCATCGTGCCGTCGCAGGACGTCGTGCTCGGCCTCTACTACCTGACGCGCGAGCGTGCGGGTGCGAAGGGCGAGGGCATGATCTTCACCGACGTGCGCGAGGTGCACCGGGCGCACGAGACGCGCGAAGCCGAGCTGCATGCCTCGGTCAGGGTCCGCATCGTCGAGTACGCCAAGAGCGCGACCGGCGAGCTGCAGGCAAAGCGGCGCCTCGTGAAGACGACCGTCGGCCGCGCGCTCCTGTCGGAGCTGCTGCCGCGCGGGCTTTCGTTCGACCTGGTCAACCAGGACATGACGAAGAAGCGCGTGCAGGCGGTCATCAACTCCTGCTACCGCGCGCTCGGCCTCAAGGAGACCGTGATCTTCGCCGACCGGCTGATGTACACCGGCTTCTCCTACGCGACCCGCGGCGCGATCTCGATCGGCGTGGACGACATGATGGTGCCGCCGCAGAAGCAGAAGATCCTGGCCTCGGCCGACAAGGAAGTGAAGGAGATCCAGGACCAGTACGAGTCCGGGCTCGTGACGAACGGCGAGCGCTACAACAAGGTCGTCGACATCTGGTCGCGCACGAATGACCAGATCGGCAAGGCGATGATGGACCAGCTGCGCTTCGAGGAGGGCCTCGACCGCAAGGGCAAGAAGGTCCAGCAGGGCTCGTTCAACTCGATCTTCATGATGGCCGACTCCGGCGCGCGCGGCAGCGCGGCCCAGATCCGCCAGCTCGCCGGCATGCGCGGCCTGATGGCGAAGCCGGACGGCTCCATCATCGAGACGCCGATCACGGCGAACTTCCGCGAGGGCCTGAACGTCCTGCAGTACTTCATCTCGACCCACGGCGCCCGCAAGGGCCTCGCGGACACCGCGTTGAAGACGGCGAACTCCGGCTACCTGACGCGCCGCCTGGTTGACGTCGCCCAGGACCTCGTCGTCACGCTGACGGACTGCGGCACGGTGCGCGGCCTCGAAGTGACGCCGATCGTCGAGGGTGGCGACGTGGTCGAGGGCCTCGGCGAGCGCGTGCTCGGCCGTGTCGCCGCGACCGACGTCCCGAAGCCCGGCACGGACGACGTGCTGATCGAGGCGGGCACCCTGATCGACGAGCAGTGGGTGCAGGAACTCGAGAATCACGGCGTCGACCTGCTCACCGTGCGTTCGCCGATCACCTGCGACGTGCGATACGGCGTCTGCGCCATGTGCTACGGGCGCGACCTCGGGCGCGGGCGGCTCATCTCGATCGGCGAGGCGGTGGGCGTCATCGCCGCGCAGTCGATCGGCGAGCCGGGCACGCAGCTCACGATGCGCACCTTCCACATCGGCGGCGCGGCATCCCGCGCGGCCGCGATCTCGCTCGTCGAGATCAAGGGCAAGGGCACGCTGCGCTTCCACAACGTGAAGTCCGTGCGCCACGAGAAGGGCCACCTCGTCACGACCTCGCGCTCCGGCGAGATCGGCGTCATCGACGAGTTCGGCCGCGAGCGCGAGCGCTACAAGATCCCGTACGGCGCGACCATCGTCGCGGACGAGGGCAAGGCCGTGCAGCCGGGCCAGATCGTCGCGAACTGGGACCCGCACACGCATCCGGTCGTCACCGAGGTCGCGGGCTTCATCCGCTTCAACGACTTCGTCGACGGCGTCACCGTGCAGTCGCAGGTGGACGAGGTCACGGGCCTGTCTTCGGTCGAGGTGCTCGATCCGAAGCAGCGCGCCGCGGCCGGCCGCGACCTGCGCCCGGTGCTGAAGCTCGTGAACGCGAAGGGCAAGGAAGTCACGTTCGCAAGCACGGACATCCCGGCGGTCTACACGCTGCCGGCGGGCGCGCTCGTGTCACTCGAGGACGGCGCCAAGGTGTCCGTCGGCGACGTCATCGCGCGCATCCCGCAGGAATCCTCGAAGACCCGCGACATCACGGGCGGCCTGCCGCGCGTGGCGGACCTCTTTGAAGCGCGCAAGCCGAAGGAACCGGCAATCCTTGCCGAGGTCACGGGCACCGTGAGCTTCGGCCGCGAGACCAAGGGCAAGCGCCGCCTCGTCATCACCGGCGAGAACAACGAGCGCTACGAGGAGCTGATCCCGAAGTGGCGCCAGCTGAACGTGTTCGAAGGCGAGCACGTGGAGCGCGGCGAAGTGATCGCGGAAGGCGAGCCGAACCCGCACGACATCCTGCGCCTGCAGGGCGTGGCGGCGCTCGCCAACTACCTCACGCGCGAGATCCAGGACGTCTACCGGCTCCAGGGCGTGAAGATCAACGACAAGCACATCGAGGTCATCGTCCGGCAGATGCTGCGCAAGGTCGAGGTCAAGGAATCGGGCGACTCGACGCTGCTGCGCGGCGAGCAGCTCGAGCGCGCGCGCATCCTCGAGCTCAACGACCGCATCGTGGGCGAGAAGAAGAAGCCCGCGGTGTACGAGCCGATGCTGCTCGGCATCACCAAGGCCTCGCTGCAGACCGACTCGTTCATCTCCGCGGCCTCGTTCCAGGAAACGACCCGCGTGCTGACCGATGCGGCGGTCCGCGGCATCAAGGACGACCTGCGTGGCCTCAAGGAGAACGTCATCGTCGGCCGGCTCATTCCGGCAGGCACCGGCTTCTCCTTCCACGCCCAGCGCCGCAAGGGCCGCGAGGACGAGACCCATCGCGGGTTCCTCGACTCCGGAAGCACCGAGGTGGCGGGCGAAGAGCCGGCCGTCACGGAGGCTGTCGCGGAATAAGTCTGCAGACCCGGGCCCGGCAACTGCCGGGCCCGGGTGTCACCCGGCTTCAACCCGTTGCGAGCACCTCGGCGAAGGTGTCGCAGGCCCAGTCGACGTCGCTGCGCGTGATCGGCAGCGGCGGGGCGATGCGGATCGTGTGATCGTGGGTGTCCTTGGCGAGCAGGCCGCGGTCGCGCAGGCGTTCGCAATACTGGCGGGCTCCGCCGGCATCTTCGCGCAACTCGATGGCGAGCATCAGACCGCGGCCGCGGACTTCGCGGACGAGATCGCTTCGAATGCCTTCGAGACGGGCCTTGAAATAGGCGCCCTGCTTTTCCGCATTTTCGATCATGCCTTCGTCGATGAGCACCTTCAGCGCCATCCGCGCGACGGCGCAGGCGAGCGGATTGCCGCCGAACGTGCTGCCGTGCTGGCCGGGCTTGAGCACACCCAGCACTTCGGAGTTCGACAGCACTGCGGAGACCGGATAAAACCCGCCCGAAAGCGCCTTGCCGATCAGCGTCACGTCGGCCTCGATCCCTTCGTGCTCTTCCGCCAGGAGTTTCCCGGTGCGCCCGAGGCCGGTCTGGATCTCGTCGAGGATCAGCGTCACGTTGCGTTCGCTGCAGAGCGCGCGCACGCGGGCGAAGTAACCGGCCGGCGGGATGATGACGCCGGCTTCGCCCTGGATCGGCTCGACCAGGAACGCAACCGTGTTCTCGTTGACCGCGGCAGCGAAGTGCGTCGAAATCCCCGAACGGCACGACGCGAAAGCCGGGCGCGAACGGGCCGAAGCCGCCGCGTGCGTCGGGATCCGTGCTGAAGCCGACGATTCCGAGCGTGCGTCCATGGAAGTTGTTGGCGCAGACGATGATCTCGGCCCGCTCGGGGGCGACGCCCTTCACTTCGTAGCCCCACTTGCGCACGGCCTTGATCACCGACTCGACGGCCTCGGCGCCGCTGTTCATCGGCAGGATCTTGTGCGAGCGGGTGAGCTTCGCCAGGTCCTCGTAGAGCAGCGCCAGCTGGTCGTTGCGAAAGGCGCGCGACGTCAGCGTGAGGCGCTTCGCCTGTTCGACCATCGCCGCGAGGATCCTGGGATGGCAGTGGCCCTGGTTCAGGGCCGAATACGCCGACAGGCAATCGAGATACCGCTTGCCGTCCGTATCCCAGACCCACACGCCCTCGCCGCGCACCAGCACGACATCCAGCGGCTTGTAATTGTGCGCCCCGAGGCGCGATTCGAGGTCGATCAGGCTATGGGCTGTGAGCGGCATGACTCACCTCGGATGCAGCGCAGCTGGACCCTGGGGATGATACCGGACGGCAGGATCGTGCCGGGAATTCGCCGTTGCCGTTACACTGTGGGCCGGCCGCGCCATGCCAGACCGAAGAGCCAAGAAGGTTTCCCTGATCGGCGCACCGACGGACGTCGGTGCCGGCACGCGTGGCGCGTCGATGGGGCCCGAGGCCCTGCGCGTTGCGCACCTGCAGGCGATGCTCGAATCCCAGGGCGTCGAAGTGATCGATCGCGGCAACCTGCAGGGTCCGGGAAATCCTGGCCTGCCGCCGGTCGACGGCTACCGTCACCTGGCGGAAGTCGTGGCATGGAACCTTGCGGTGCATGATGCACTCCGTTCCGAGCTCAAGGCATCCCGCTTGCCGATCCTGCTGGGCGGCGATCACTGCCTCGCGATCGGGTCGATCAGCGCCGTGGCGCGCCATTGCAGCGAACTGGGCCGGAAGCTCCGCGTCATCTGGTTCGATGCGCACGCCGATTCGAACACCAACGTCCTGACGCCGAGCGGCAATATCCACGGCATGCCGGTCGCGGTCCTCTGCGGTTTCGGTCCTGCGGAACTCGTCGGCATCGGCGGCAAGACGCCGATCATGGAGCCCGAAGTCATCCGGCAGGTCGGGATCCGCAGCGTCGACGAGGGCGAAAAGCGCTTCGTGCACCAGATCGGCCTCGAAGTGTTCGACATGCGCTACATCGACGAGATGGGCATGCGGCAGACGATGCAGGCGGCGCTGTCGGGCCTCGACCGGAATACGCACCTGCACGTGAGCTTCGACGTCGATTTCCTCGATCCCGAGATCGCGCCGGGCGTGGGCACGACGGTTGCCGGCGGTCCCTCCTATCGCGAATCGCAGCTCTGCATGGAGATGATCGCCGACACCGGGGCGCTCGGTTCGGTCGACGTCATGGAGCTCAATCCCGCCTTCGACCTGCACAACAAGACGGCGGAAGTGGCCGTCGACCTGCTGGGTTCGCTGTTCGGCAAGAGCACGCTCATGCGGCGCGCGGACGGATAGCCGGCGGACCCCTCAGAAGCTCAATAAAAACAAGGAGTTGGCGCAGGGCTCCCGCCGGGCTGCGGTCGGGCGGAAACAGCCCCGGGTTCGGCTTGACGGCCTATTGGGCCGGTATCTACAATCGCGGGCCTTTTCGGGCCCCGCCCCCATATACGGGCGGGGTGGAATAGCCAAACAACAAGTATCCGGGCCGCCACAGGGCGGCCCGGTGTTTCATGCGTCCGGCAATCCGGCCGGAGCGGGGCAGTAGGGACGGTATGTCGACGACGAACCAGCTGATCCGTGGCGGCCGCGTGGCTCCCACTTACAAGTCCAAGGTGCCGGCGCTGCAGCGCTCGCCGCAGCGCCGCGGCGTGTGCACGCGCGTCTACACGACGACGCCGAAGAAGCCGAACTCGGCGCTCCGGAAAGTCTGCCGCGTGCGCCTGACGAACGGCTACGAAGTCACGAGCTACATCGGCGGCGAAGGCCACAACCTGCAGGAACACTCGGTGGTCATGATCCGCGGCGGCCGCGTGAAGGACCTGCCGGGCGTCCGTTACCACACGGTCCGCGGCACGCTCGACTGCGCCGGCGTCAACGACCGCAAGCAGAGCCGCTCCAAGTACGGCGCCAAGCGCCCGAAGAAGTAACGGAGAAAGACAGCCATGTCCCGTCGTACATCCGCGCCGACGCGCATCATCCTCCCGGACCCGAAGTTCGGCAGCCAGATGCTCGCCAAGTTCATGAACATGATCATGACGAGCGGCAAGAAATCCGCCGCCGAACACATTGTTTATGGCGCGATCGACCGCATCACGGAGAAGACGAACCGCGTGGGCGACGCCGCGCTCGAAGTGCTCTCGAATGCGCTCGAGAACGTGAAGCCTGCGGTCGAGGTGAAGTCCCGCCGCGTCGGCGGCGCGACCTACCAGGTGCCGGTCGAAGTCCGCCCGGCCCGCCGGCAGACGCTCGCCATGCGCTGGCTGATCGAAGCCGCGCGCGCGCGCAGCGAGAAGTCCATGGCCCACCGCCTGGCCCACGAGCTGATGGACGCGGCCGAGAACCGCGGCACGGCCGTGCGCAAGCGCGAAGACACGCATCGCATGGCGGAGGCCAACAAGGCCTTCGCGCACTACCGCTGGTAAGAGACGACCATGCCCCGCACTACGCCCATCGAGCTCTATCGGAACATCGGCATTTCGGCGCACATCGACGCCGGAAAGACGACGACGACCGAGCGCGTGCTTTTCTATACGGGCGTCTCGCACAAGATCGGCGAGGTCCATGACGGCGCGGCCGTGATGGACTACATGGAGCAGGAACAGGAGCGCGGCATCACGATCACCGCCGCGGCGACGACCTGCTTCTGGAAGGGAATGGAAAACCAGTATCCCGAGCACCGCATCAACATCATCGACACGCCCGGGCACGTCGACTTCACGATCGAGGTCGAGCGCTCGCTGCGCGTGCTCGACTCGGCGGTCGCCGTGTACTGCGCGGTGTCCGGCGTGCAGCCCCAGTCCGAGACGGTCTGGCGGCAGATGAACAAGTACAAGGTGCCGCGCGTCGCGTTCGTCAACAAGATGGACCGCGCCGGCGCGAACTTCCTGCGCTGCGTGGAGCAGATCCGCACGCGCCTGAAGGGCAACCCGGTCGTGATCCAGCTGCCGATCGGCGCGGAAGAGAATTTCGCGGGCATCGTCGACCTGATCAAGATGAAATCCATCTGGTGGGACGACGAGACCCAGGGCATGCGCTTCGAGTACCGGGACATCCCGGAGGACATGAAGGCGCAGTGCGACGAATTCCGCACCAAGCTGGTCGAGTCCGCCGCCGAAGGCAACGAGGAACTGCTGAACAAGTACCTCGAGACCAACACGCTCTCGACCGAGGACATCCGCAAGGGCCTGCGCGAGCGCGCGATCCGGAACGAGATCTGCATCGTCACCTGCGGCTCCGCCTTCAAGAACAAGGGCGTGCAGGCCGTGCTCGACGCGGTCATCGATTTCATGCCGTCGCCGCTCGAAGTGCCCGACGTCAAGGGCCAGAGCGAGGAAGGCGAGGACATGACGCGCCCGCCCACGGACGAGGCGCCGTTCTCCGCGCTCGCGTTCAAGATCCTGAACGACCCGTTCGTCGGCAACCTGACCTTCTTCCGCGTGTATTCCGGGACGCTCTCCTCGGGCGACCAGGTCTACGTGCCGAACCGCTCGCGCAAGGAGCGCATCGGGCGCTTGCTGCAGATGCATGCGAGCGAGCGCGAGGAGATCAAGGAAGTCCGCGCCGGCGACATCGCCGCGGCCGTGGGCCTCAAGGACGTGACGACCGGCGACACGCTGTCCGATCCGGACGACGTGATCGTGCTCGAGAAGATGGAATTCCCGGCGCCGGTGATCTCGGTCGCCGTCGAGCCGAAGACCAAGGCCGACCAGGAAAAGATGGGAATCGCGCTGCAGCGCCTGGCGAAAGAGGACCCGTCGTTCCGCGTCTCGACCGACCAGGAGTCGGGGCAGACGATCATCTCCGGCATGGGCGAGCTGCACCTCGAGATCATCGTCGACCGCATGAAGCGCGAGTTCAAGGTCGATGCGACCGTCGGCAAGCCGCAGGTCGCCTACCGCGAGACCATCCGCAAGTCCGTCGAGCAGGAAGGCAAGTTCGTGCGCCAGTCCGGCGGCCGCGGCCAGTACGGCCACGTCTGGATCCGCCTCGAGCCGCTCGAAGAGGGCAAGGGCTACGAGTTCGTCAACGAGATCGTCGGCGGCGCGATCCCGCGCGAGTACATCCCGGCCGTGGACAAGGGCATCAAGGAACAGCTGGGCAACGGCGTGATCGCCGGCTTCCCGATCGTCGACGTGAAGGTCGCGCTGACGGACGGCTCGTACCACGACGTCGACTCGAGCGAAATGGCGTTCAAGATCGCGGGCTCGATGGCATTCAAGGAAGGCTTCGCCAAGGCGAAGCCGGTCCTGCTCGAGCCGATCATGAACGTCGAGGTCGTGACGCCGGAGGAATACTCGGGCGACGTGATCGGCGACCTGAACCGCCGCCGCGGCCAGATCACCGGCATGGATGAAACCGTGTCCGGCAAGGTCGTGACCGCCGACGTCCCGCTCGCGGAGATGTTCGGCTACGCGACGACCGTGCGCTCGATGAGCCAGGGCCGCGCGACATTCACGATGGAATTCAAGAAGTACGTCGAAGTGCCGAACAACGTCGCCGAGACGGTCCTGAAGAAAGCCTCCTAAGGGAAGAGAAGACGCCATGGCCAAAGAAAAATTCGTTCGTTCCAAGCCTCACGTGAACGTGGGGACGATCGGGCATGTGGATCACGGGAAGACGACGCTGACGGCGGCGTTGACCAAGGTGATGGCGGAGAAGAACGGGGGCGAGTTCACGGCGTACGACCAGATTGACAAGGCGCCGGAGGAGAAGGCGCGCGGGATCACGATTGCGACGGCGCACGTGGAGTACCAGTCGGCGGCGCGGCATTACGCGCACGTGGACTGCCCGGGGCACGCGGACTACGTGAAGAACATGATCACGGGCGCGGCGCAGATGGACGGCGCGATCCTGGTGGTCTCCGCGGCCGACGGCCCGATGCCGCAGACGCGCGAGCACATCCTGCTGGCGCGCCAGGTGGGGGTGCCGTACATCGTGGTGTATTTGAACAAGTGCGACATGGTGGACGACGCCGAGCTGATCGAGCTGGTGGAGATGGAGGTGCGCGAGCTGCTCTCCAAGTACCAGTTCCCGGGCGATGACACCCCGATCGTGCGCGGATCCGCCCTGAAGGCGCTGGAAGGCGCGGCCGGGGAGCTGGGTGCCGACTCGATCGTGAAGCTGGTGGCGGAGATGGACCGTTACATCCCGACCCCGGTGCGGGTGATCGACAAGCCGTTCCTGATGCCGATCGAGGACGTGTTCTCGATCTCGGGCCGCGGCACGGTGGTGACGGGTCGCATCGAGCGCGGCATCGTCAAGGTCAACGACGAGATCGAGATCGTGGGCCTGAAGCCGACCACCAAGACGACCTGCACCGGCGTCGAGATGTTCAGGAAGCTCTTGGACGAGGGCCAGGCCGGCGACAACGTCGGGGTATTGCTGCGCGGCACCAAGCGCGAGGAAGTGGAGCGCGGCCAGGTGCTGGCGAAGCCGGGCTCGATCAACCCGCACACGCAGTTCGAGTGCGAGGTGTACGTGCTGACCAAGGAAGAGGGCGGGCGTCATACCCCGTTCTTCAAGGGCTACCGTCCGCAGTTCTATTTCCGCACCACCGACGTGACCGGCAACATCGAGCTGCCGGCCGGGGTCGAGATGGTGATGCCGGGGGACAACATCAAGATGGTGGTGGAGCTGATCGCGCCGATCGCGATGGAAGAGGGCCTGCGCTTCGCCATCCGCGAGGGCGGCCGCACCGTCGGTGCCGGCGTCGTGTCGAAAGTCCTGAAGTAAGGAGCGGATGATGGCGACCAGTCAGAATATCCGCATCCGCCTGAAGGCCTTCGATCACAAGCTGATCGACACTTCGGCGCGGGAGATCGTGGAGACGGCACGCCGCACCGGCGCGACCGTCCGCGGTCCCGTACCCCTGCCGACCAAGATCGAGCGCTTCACCGTGCTGGTCTCGCCGCATGGCGACAAGGACGCGCGGGACCAGTACGAGATCCGCACGCACAAGCGGCTCATGGACATCGTGAACCCCACCGACAAGACCGTGGACGCCCTGATGCGCCTCGAATTGCCGGCCGGCGTGGACGTGCAGATCAAGCTGAATTGACGCAGTTGAACTGATTTTTCGGGCCGCTATACTGGGCGGCTTTTTGCGGGGCCGGGCGTAACCCGGCGATAGAGACAGCGTCGGCCAATTGCAGCCGGCGCGGTGAAAAAAGGATACAAATCATGACCATAGGTCTGGTCGGCCGTAAGGCCGGCATGACTCGGGTTTTCACCGACGCAGGCGATTCCCTGCCGGTGACGGTCATCGAGGCCCTGCCGAATCGCATCGTGCAGGTGAAGGACTCGAAGGCCGACGGCTATCGCGCCGTCCAGGTCACTTTCGGTACCCGTCGTGCCTCCCGGCTCACCAAGCCGGTCGCATCCCATTACGCAAAGCCGGGCGTGCTGCCGGGCGAGAAGCTCGTCGAATTCCGCCTCGCCGAGGGCGAAGGCGCGGACCTGAAGACGGGCGCCGAACTCAAGGTCGACCTGTTCAAGGAAGGCCAGATCGTCGACATCGCCGGCGCCACGATCGGCAAGGGCTATGCGGGCGTCATGAAGCGCCACGGTTTCGCCGGCGGCATGGCGAGCCACGGCGCTTCCGTCGTGCACCGCGCGCCCGGCTCGATCGGCCAGCGCCAGACGCCGGGCCGCGTGTTCCCGGGCAAGCGCATGTCCGGCCGCATGGGCGGCGTGAACCGCACCGTGGAAAACCTCAAGGTCGTCCAGGTGGACCTCGAGCGGAACCTGTTGCTCGTCAGCGGTTCCGTGCCGGGCGCCCCGGGCGGCCGCGTCGTCGTCCGTCCGTCGGTCAAGGCCGCCGCGCAGACGCGGCGCAAGTCCGCCGGCGCGGCGAAGAAGTGATCGGGGGCCACTCGCAATGAAGCTCAAGCTTGTGAATGGCGGAGCCAAGGGCTCCGAGATCGAACTCTCCGACGCGACTTTCGGCCGTGAATTCAACGAGCCGCTGGTGCACCAGGTCCTGACGGCCTACGCGGCCGCGGGCCGTGCGGGCACCAAGGCGCAGCTGACGAAAGCCGAAGTGCGCGGCGGCGGCAAGAAGCCGTGGAACCAGAAGGGCACCGGCCAGGCGCGCGCGGGCTCGATCCGCAGCCCGATCTGGGTCGGCGGCGGGCGCGCCTTCGCGGCGAAGCCGAGGAGCTACGCCCAGAAGGTCAACCGCAAGATGTATCGCGGCGCGATCCGCTCGCTGCTCTCCGAACTCGCGCGCCAGGAACGCCTGGTCGTGACCGGCGGGCTCGAGCTCGAGGCGCCGAAGACCAAGATGCTGGTCGGCAAGCTCGCCGAGCTCGGCCTCGACAACGTGCTGATCCTGATCGAGGCCTACGACGAGAAGCTCGACCTCGCGTCGCGCAACCTCGTGAATGTCGACGTCCGCACCGTGGCGAGCCTCGACCCGGTCGCGCTCGCGCATTACCCGAAGGTGCTCGCGACCGTCGGCGCACTGCGCATGCTCGAGGAGAAGCTCGCATGAGCACGCCATCGAAGGATTACCTCTCGACCGTCGTGATCGCGCCGCACGTCTCGGAGAAGGCCGCGCGCATCGCGACCGAGGGCAACCAGTACGTGTTCCGCGTGCGCCGCACGGCGACGAAGCCGGAGATCCGCGCGGCCGTCGAGTTCCTCTTCGAAGTGAAGGTGGACACCGTGCACGTCGTGAACCAGCCGGGCAAGGCGAAGCGCTTCGGGCGCTCGAGCGGCCGCCGGCAGGACTGGAAAAAGGCCTACATCCGCCTCGCCGAGGGGCAGCAGATCGAACTGGGTGGCAGTGAGCGCGCTTAAGCGCGCGCCTGCGTAACTGGATAGCAACATGGCACTCAAGAAACTCAAGCCGACTTCGCCGGGAACGCGCTTCCAGCTGCGCCCGGACCGCTCGCACCTGCACCGGGGCGGCCCGGTCCGCGCCCTCGTCGTCGGCCACAAGTCGACCGGCGGGCGCAACAACGTCGGCCGGCTGACGACGCGCCACAAGGGCTCGGGCCACAAGCACAACTACCGGATGATCGACTTCCGCCGCGACAAGGACGGCATCGTCGCGAAGGTCGAGCGCCTGGAGTACGACCCGAACCGGTCGTCGTACATCGCGCTGCTCCTCTACAAGGACGGCGAGCGCCGCTACATCCTCGCGCCGAAGGGCGTCGCCGTCGGCGACGAGCTGCAGTCGGGCGCCGACTCGCCGATCCGCGCGGGCAACTCGATGCAGCTGCGGCACATCCCGATCGGCTCGATCATCCACAACATCGAGCTGAAGCCCGGCAAGGGCGGCCAGATCGCGCGCGCCGCCGGCACCTCCGCCCAGTTCTCGGGCCGCGAGGCGGGCAACGCGATCCTGCGGCTCAAGTCCGGCGAGACCCGCAAGGTCAGCGTCGACTGCCGCGCGACGATCGGCGAGATCGGCAACGACGAGCACAACCTGCGCAGCTACGGCAAGGCCGGCGCCAAGCGCTGGCGCGGCATCCGCCCGACCGTGCGCGGCGTCGTCATGAACCCGGTCGACCATCCGCACGGCGGCGGCGAGGGCCGCTCCGGCCAGGGCAACCCGCACCCGGTTTCGCCGTGGGGCTGGCACACCAAGGGCAAGAAGACGCGCAAGAACAAGCGCACCGACGCATTCATCGTGCGCCGGCGCAAGAAGGGAGCGTAAGCGAGATGTCACGTTCGCTGAAGAAGGGCCCGTTCGTGGACCTGCACCTCGCGAAGAAGGTGCAGGTGGCGCGGGACAAGAACGACCGCCGCCCGATCAAGACCTGGTCGCGGCGCTCGATGATCCTGCCGGACATGGTGGGCCTCACGATCGCGGTGCACAACGGCCGCCAGCACGTGCCGGTGCTCGTCACCGAGAACATGGTCGGGCACAAGCTCGGCGAGTTTGCGCCGACCCGGATTTTCAAGAGCCACTCCTCGGCCAAGAAGGTCGAGGCGGCTCCGGAGTAAGGCGATGCAGGTATCAGCCATCCTGCGCCACGCGCGCATCTCGCCGCAGAAGTGCCGCCTCGTCGCGGACCTCGTGCGCGGCCAGCCCGTGGGCGACGCGCTCGCGGTGCTCGCGTACACGCCGAAGAAGGGCGCGAAGCTCGTGCGCAAGGTGCTGGAGTCCGCGATCGCGAACGCGGAGCACAACCACGAGGCGGACATCGACACGCTGTCGGTCGCGCGCATCGAAGTTGACGCAGCCCCGGTCGCGAAGCGGTTCGCCGCGCGCGCCAAGGGCCGCGGCAACCGGATCGTCAAACGCTTGAGCCATATCAGGATCACCGTCGCCGACAAGGCGCGGTAAGACGGGGAGCAAGGCGCCACATGGGTCAGAAGGTCAATCCGATCGGCATCCGTCTCGGCATCACGCGCGACTGGTCGTCGCGCTGGTATGCCGATACCAAGAGCTTCCCGGCGTTCATCCTGTCCGACTGGCGGGTGCGCGAATTCCTGCGCGCCAAGCTGAAAGAGGCGTCGGTGAGCCGGATCCACATCGAGCGCGCCGCGCGCAAGGCCAACATCACGATCCACACGGCCCGGCCGGGCGTCGTGATCGGCCGCAAGGGCGAGGACATCGAGAAGCTTCGCATCGAGGTCGCCAAGCTCATGAAGATGGCGGTCGCGGACGTGCGGCTCAACATCGCGGAGATCAGGAAGCCCGAGCTCGACGCGACCCTGGTCGCCGAGAGCATCGCGCAGCAGATCGAGAAGCGCGTGATGTTCCGCCGCGCCATGAAGCGCGCGGTCACGAACACGATGCGCAGCGGCGCCCTGGGCGTGAAGGTGCGGATCGCCGGCCGCCTGAACGGCGCCGAGATCTCGCGCTCGGAGTGGACCCGCGAGGGCCGCATCCCGCTGCACACGTTCCGCGCCGACATCGACTACGGCACGGCCGAGGCGCAGACGACCTACGGCGTCATCGGCGTCAAGGTCTGGGTGTTCAAGGGCGAGGTATTCGACCGCGAGGAGCCGGAAGCGGAAGTGCTCGAGGCCGAGGCCGCGAAGGAAGGCGAAAAGGCTGCCGAGCCTGCGCCGCCCGCGGCGCCTGAGCCGGCGGCCGGCTGAGCTGAAGGATAGACGGACATGATGCAGCCAAAGCGGACCAAGTTCCGCAAGCAGTTCAAGGGCAACCTGAAGGGCAGCTCGCACCGCGGCAGCTCGGTCGCGTTCGGCGACTTCGCGCTGAAGGCGACCGACCGCTCGCGCATGACCGCGCGCGAGATCGAGGCGGCGCGCCGCGCGATGACGCGCTACGTGAAGCGCGGCGGCCAGATCTGGATCCGCGTGTTCCCGGACGTGCCGATCACGCAGAAGCCGCTCGAGGTCCGCATGGGCAGCGGCAAGGGCAACGTCGAGTACTGGGTCGCCAAGGTGACGCCGGGCAAGGTGCTGTTCGAGATCGAGGGCGTTGCGGAAGCGACGGCGCGCGAGGCATTCAAGCTGGCCGCGGCCAAGCTTTCGGTCTCGACCGCGTTCGTGAAGCGGCAGGTGCGCTGATGAGCAGGAAGAACATCAAGGAGCGGGCCCGGTCGTTGAAGTCGCTGCGCGGCAAGACGCGCGCGGAGCTGCGCGACGAGCTCGCGGAGCTTCGCAAGGAGCAGTTCAACCTGCGCATGGCCTCGGCCTCGGGCCAGCCGGCGCGTCCGGACCAGCATGCAAAGGCCATGGGCAAGATCGCGCGCGTGAAGACGATCCTGAACGAGATGGATCGCGCGCAGGCGGCGGGGAGCAAGTGATGGTTAATTCTGTTGAGACTGAACAAAAGTCGGCGAAGACGCTCACCGGCACCGTCGTCAGCAACAAGATGAACAAGACGATTTCCGTCGAGGTCGAGCGGCTGATCAAGCACCCGACCTACGGCAAGTACGTGCGCC
Organism: uncultured Gammaproteobacteria bacterium; assembly: GCA_963747035.1. Classification (GTDB taxonomy): domain Bacteria; phylum Pseudomonadota; class Gammaproteobacteria; order Steroidobacterales; family Steroidobacteraceae; genus SCUD01. Next base: position 88,955 of record CAVVDL010000008.1, on the reverse strand, counting down.
GCACGACGAAGCTGCTCGCGCACGACGAGAAGAACGAGTGCCGCGCGGGCGACACCGTGGCGATTTCCGAGTGCCGCCCGCTTTCGCGGCACAAGTCGTGGACCCTGGTGCGCGTCATCGAGCGCGCGCCGGCGGAATGAAGACGGGAGGAGCAGCGCCATGATCCAGCTCAGGACGCGATTGCAGGCGGCGGATAATTCCGGCGCGCGCGAGCTCATGTGCATCAAGGTCATGGGCGGCACGCGCCGCCGCTATGCCGGCGTCGGCGACGTGATCAAGGTCAGCATCAAGGACGCGATCCCGCGCGGCAAGGTCAAGAAGGGCGAGGTCTACGACGCGGTCGTGGTCCGCACCAAGAGCGGCGTCCGTCGCGGCGACGGCTCGCTGATCCGCTTCGACGGCAATGCGGCCGTGCTGCTGACGCCGAAGCTCGAGCCGATCGGCACCCGCATCTTCGGGCCCGTGACGAGGGAGCTGCGCAGCGTTGCGTTCATGAAGATCATCTCGCTCGCGCCGGAGGTCCTGTGAACAAGATCCGCAAGGGTGACAGCGTCATCGTGACGGCGGGCCGCGACAAGGGCCGCACCGGCACCGTGGTCGCCGTGCACGCCGACGGCCGCGTGGTCGTCGAGAACGTCAACATGATCAAGAAGCACCAGCGCCCGAACCCGCAGCGCGGCGTGCAGGGCGGGATCATCCAGAAGGAAGCGCCGCTGTCCGGCTCGAACGTCGCGCTGCTGAACCCGGCGACGAAGAAGGCCGACCGCGTCGGCATCCGGACCCTCAAGGACGGCCGCAAGGCGCGCTTCTACAAGTCGAATGACGAGCTGGTGGACGCGTAAGTGGAGACCGGACAAATGGCCGAATCAGCCAGGCTGCATAAACTCTATCGCGAGACCGTGAGGCCGAAGCTGCGCACGGACCTCGGGCTCAAGTCCGACATGCAGGTGCCCCGCATCACCAAGATCACGGTGAACATGGGCGTCGGCGAAGCCGTGGCCGACAAGAAGGTCATGGATGCCGCGACCGGCGACCTCGCGAAGATCACCGGCCAGAAGCCCGCCGTCCGCAAGTCGAAGAAGGCGGTCGCGACGTTCAAGATCCGCGAGGGCCTCCCGGTCGGCTGCATGGTCACGCTGCGCGGCGCGCGCATGTACGAATTCCTCGACCGGCTGATCAACGTGGCGATGCCCCGCATCCGCGACTTCCGCGGCGTGAACCCGCGCTCGTTCGACGGCCAGGGCAACTACAGCTTCGGCGTGAAGGAACAGATCATCTTCCCGGAGATCGCGTACGACCAGATCGACCAGATCCGCGGCATGGACATCACGATCACGACCTCGGCGGGCGACGACAAGAAGGGTCGCGCACTGCTCGAGGCGTTCAATTTTCCGTTCAGGAAGTGACCGATGGCTAAGACCAGCATGATCGAGCGCGAGAAACGCCGGGCCAAGGTGGTGAAGAAGTACGCCGTCAGGCGGGCGAAGATCAAGGAAGCGATCCGCGACCCGAAGGCGTCGCAGGAAGAGCGCATGGCCGCGGTCGAGGCGCTGCAGAAGCTGCCGCGCGACTCGAGCCCGAGCCGTGCCCGCAGCCGCTGCGCGATCACGGGCCGCACGCGCGGCAACTACAGCAAGTTCGGCCTCGGGCGCGTGAAGCTGCGCGAGGCGACGATGCGCGGCGACGTGCCCGGCCTTCGCAAGGCGAGCTGGTAAGGAACCGACATGAGCATGAACGACCCGATCGCAGACCTGCTGACCCGCATCCGCAACGGCCAGGCCGCCGGAAAGGTGGAGGTGTCCGTGCAGTCCTCGCGCGTCAAGGAAGCGATCGTCCGCGTCCTGAAGGAAGAGGGCTACGTCGCCGATTTCGTCGTCAGCAAGGACGGCGCGCGCAAGGCGCTCGTCATCGCGCTGAAGTACCACGCCGGCAAGCCGGTGATCGAGCGCCTCGAGCGCGTCTCGCGCCCGGGCCTGCGCAACTACCGCGGCAAGGACGAGCTGCCGAAAGTGCTGGGCGGCCTCGGCGTCGCGATCGTCTCGACGCCGAAGGGCGTCATGAGCGACCGCGAGGCGCGCCGCTCCGGACAGGGCGGCGAAGTGCTCTGCGTCGTCGCCTGAGGACAGGAACATGTCGAGAATCGCAAAATTGCCGGTCAATCTTCCGCAGGGCGTCAACGCGACGATCGCCGCGGGCGACGGTGACCGTGAAGGGCGCCAAGGGCGCGCTCACGCTTCCGCTCGCCGACGGCCTCTCCGTCGCGCAGAAGGACCAGACGCTCGTCGTCGCGGTGGCCGAGGGCAAGGCGACGCATGAGCGCGTCGCGGCCGCGGGCGCCGCGCGCGCGAACCTCGCGAACATGGTCACGGGCGTCACCAAGGGCTTCGAGCGCAAGCTCGAGCTCGTCGGCGTCGGTTACCGCGCCGCGGTGCAGGGCAAGAACCTGAACCTGACGCTCGGCTTCTCGCACCCGGTCCAGTTCCCGGTGCCGGACGGCATCTCGATCGAGACGCCGAGCCAGACCGAGATCGTCATCAAGGGCGTGGACCGCCAGAAGGTCGGCCAGGTCGCCGCCGTGATCCGCGGCTATCGCCCGCCGGAGCCCTACAAGGGCAAGGGCGTGCGCTATGCCGGCGAGAAGATCGTGATGAAGGAAGGCAAGAAGAAGTAAGCCCATGGCACAGCTCACGAAAAAAGACCGGCGCCTGCGTCGCGCGACCCGCGGCCGCGCCAAGATCCGCGAAATCGGCACGGCGCGCCTGACGGTGCACCGCACGCCGCGGCACATCTACGCCCAGATCACGACGCCGGACGGCGCCAAGGTGATCGCGGCCGCGTCGACCGTCCAGGAAGCGGTCGCGTCGGAGCTGAAGGGCACGGGCAACGCGACGGCCGCGAAAGCGGTCGGCCGCGCGATCGCCGAGCGGGCCAAGGCCGCCGGCATCGAGACGGTCGCATTCGACCGCTCGGGATTCCGCTACCACGGGCGCGTCAAGGCGCTCGCCGAGGCCGCGCGCGAAGCCGGCCTCAAGTTCTGAGACCAGGGGACATCGATGGCACGAGTGGAACGTTCACAGTCCGGCGACGATCTGATCGAGAAGCTGGTGGCGGTCAACCGCACGGCGAAGGTCGTCAAGGGCGGACGCCAGTTCGGCTTCACGGCGCTGACGGTGGTCGGCGACGGGGCCGGCCGCGTCGGCTTCGGCTACGGCAAGGCGCGTGAGGTGCCGGTCGCGATCTCGAAGGCGATGCAGCAGGCGCGCAAGAACATGACCAACGTGCCCGTCACGCGCGCGACGCTGCATTACGCGATCCAGGGCCGCCACGGCACGACCCGCGTCTACATGCAGCCGGCCTCGGACGGCACCGGCGTCATCGCGGGCGGCGGCATGCGCGCGGTGTTCGAGTGCGCCGGGATCAGGAACGTGCTCGCGAAGAGCTACGGCTCGCGCAACCCGATCAACGTCGTGCGCGCGACCTTCGACGCCTTCGAGCGCATGGTTTCGCCGGACCGCATCGCGGCGAAGCGCGGCAAGACCCTCGACGAGATCACGGGCTGATGACGATGAGCAACGGCAAGGTCAAGGTCACACTGAACCGCAGCGTGCACGGGCAGCTGCAGAACATCCGCGCCTCGGTCTACGGCCTCGGGCTGCGGCGCATCCGCGACGTGAAGGTCGTGGAAGACACGCCGGCCGTGCGCGGCATGATCAACGCCGCCAGGCACCTGCTCGGCGTCGAAAAGGCCTGAGGAGCGAAGACATGCGACTGAACACCATCAAGCCGGGCCCCGGCAGCAAGCGCAAGCGGCTGCGCGTCGGGCGCGGCGCCTCGGCCGGCCAGGGCAAGACCTGCGGCAAGGGCGGCAAGGGCCAGAAGGCCCGCAAGGGCGGCTACCACAAGGTCGGCTTCGAAGGCGGCCAGGTCCCGCTGCAGCGCCGCCTGCCGAAGGTGGGCTTCCGCTCGGCCATGAAGAAGACGCGCGCGGAAGTGACGCTGACGGACCTTGAAAAAGTGAAAGCAGAACTCATTGACCTCGCGTCGCTGCTCGCGGCCAGCATCGTGCCGCGGGAGACCGAGCGCGCGAAGGTGATCCTGTCCGGCGAGATCAAGCGCAAGGTGACGCTGCAGGGCCCGTCCGTGGTCGCGACCAAGGGCGCGCGCGCGGCGATCGAAAAGGCCGGCGGCAGGATCGACGAGGGCAAGGCGGCCTGAGGGCCGGAATCCGGGCATGGCAACTGCGGCTGGCAATGCGGCGCTCGCAATCGGTGAAGTCACGCGCTTCACCGAGATGCGCCATCGCCTGCTGTTCCTGCTGGGCGCGCTCGTCGTGTACCGCATCGGCACCTTCGTGCCGGTGCCCGGCATCGACCCGGTCGCGCTTGCGCGCCTGTTCGAGAGCCAGGAAGGCACGATCCTCGGCCTCTTCAACATGTTCTCGGGCGGCGCGCTGCAGCGCCTCTCGATCTTCGCGATGGGCGTCATGCCCTACATCTCGGCGTCCATCATCCTGCAGATGATGGCAGTGGTCGTCCCCACGATGGCGGCGATCAAGAAGGAAGGCGAGTCGGGCCGGCGCAAGATCACGCAGTGGACGCGCTACTTCACCGTCGTGCTCGCGTCTTTCCAGGGATTTGCCGCTGCGATGGCGTTCCAGAACCAGGGCGTCGTGATCAACCCGGGCACGTTCAGCTTCGTGCTGCCTGCGACGCTGACGCTGATGACCGGCACGATGTTCCTGATGTGGCTCGGCGAGCAGATCACCGAGCGCGGCATCGGCAACGGCATCTCGATGATCATCCTCTCGGGCATCATCTCGGGCCTGCCGGCCGCGATCGGCGGCACGCTGCAGCAGGTGCAGTCGGGCGAGATGAACCCGGCGTTCGCGATCATCCTGGTGCTCATCATCGGCGCGGTCACCGCGTTCTGCGTCTTCGTCGAGAGCGGCCAGCGCCGCATCCCGGTGAACTACGCGAAGCGCCAGGTGGGCCGGCGCATGTACGCGGGCCAGACCAGCCACCTGCCGTTCAAGCTCAACATGTCGGGCGTGATCCCGCCGATCTTTGCGTCGTCCTTGCTGCTGTTCCCGGCGACGCTCGCGAGCTTCTTCGGCACCAGCGACTCGGCCAGCTGGCTGCAGACGGTCGCCGCGGCGCTGTCCTGGGGCCAGCCGCTGCATCTCCTGATCTACGGCAGCCTGATCATCTTCTTCTGCTTCTTCTACACCGCGCTCGTCTTCAACTCGCGCGAGACGGCGGAGAACCTGAAGAAGGGCGGGGCTTTCATCCCGGGCATCCGGCCGGGCCAGCAGACGGGCGAATACATCGACAAGGTGCTGACGCGCCTGACGGTCTGGGGCGCGCTGTACGTGACCCTCGTGTGCCTGCTGCCCGAGATAATGATGTCCTATGCCCGCGTGCCGTTCTATTTCGGCGGCACTTCGCTCCTCATCATGGTCGTCGTCGTCATGGACTTCGTGGCCCAGCTCCACGCCCACATGATGTCGCACCAGTACGAGGGGCTCATGAAGAAGGCCAACCTGCGCGGCCCGGGCCGCGGCGGGCTGACCCGCTAACGGAGTGATGAGATGAAGGTTCGTCCATCGGTCAGGAAGATCTGCAAGAACTGCAAGATCGTGCGGCGCAAGGGCGTCGTGCGGGTCATCTGCTCGTCCGACGCGCGCCACAAGCAGCGCCAGGGCTGAGCGTAGAGGCTTGGAAATGTTGAAAAAAGTGCCGTTTTCACTTAAACTTCCCGGTTCACCGCGGGTCGAGGTCAAATAGCCATGGCGCGTATCGCCGGTATCAATATCCCGGTCAACAAGCACGTCTGGGTGGGCTTGATGCACATCTATGGCATCGGCCGCTCGCGGGCGCTGGCCGTGTGCAAGGCGGCGAATGTCGCCCCTTCGACGCGCGTGCGCGACCTCACCGAGCCCGAGGTCAACGCGCTGCGTACCCAGGTCTCGCGCTTCATGGTCGAGGGCGACCTGCGCCGCGAGAACTCGATGAGCCTCAAGCGGCTCATGGATCTCGGCTGCTACCGCGGCATCCGGCACCGCAAGGGCCTGCCGGCACGCGGACAGCGCACGCGCACCAATGCGCGCACACGCAAGGGTCCGCGCCGCGCGGCGATCAAGACGAACGTGCAGGCGGGCAAGGTCTGACGATGAGCGAACAGAAAACAGAACCGAAAAGCGACGCGAAGCCGGACGCCAAGGCCGACGCCAAGGCGGATGCCAAGGGCGCCGACAAGGGCGCGGCGAAGGCCGACGCGCCGGGCGCCGCCAAGGCGCGCAAGAAGGTCAAGCGCCAGGTTTCGGACGGCGTCGCGCACGTGCACGCGTCGTTCAACAACACGATCGTCACGATCACCGACAAGCAGGGCAATACGCTCGCCTGGGCGACTTCGGGCGGTTCGGGCTTCCGCGGTTCGCGCAAGAGCACGCCATTCGCTGCGCAGGTCGCGGCCGAGAAGGCGGGCGTTGCCGCGCAGGAATACGGCCTGCGCACCGTCGAAGTCCGCGTGCGCGGCCCGGGCCCGGGCCGCGAGTCCGCCGTCCGCGCGCTGAATGCCTGCGGGCTCAAGGTCACGAGCATCGAAGACGTGACGCCCATTCCGCATAACGGTTGCCGCCCGCCCAAGAAGCGGCGCGTCTGAGGTCGAGAGGACAATGGCCAGATACCTCGGTCCCAAGTGCAAGCTCTCGCGCCGCGAGGGCACTGATCTTTTCCTCAAGAGCGGGATCAAGCCGCTCGAGAGCAAGTGCAAGCTCGAAGTGCCGCCGGGCGGCGTCAAGGGCGACCGCCGCACGCGCCTGTCCGGCTACGGCGTGCAGCTGCGCGAGAAGCAGAAGCTGCGCCGCATGTACGGCGTGCTCGAGCGCCAGTTCCGCAACTACTACGCGAAGGCGGCCGGCCGCCCGGGTTCGACCGGCGAGAACCTGCTGCGCTACCTCGAGGGACGCCTCGACAACGTCGTCTACCGCATGGGCTTCGCGGTCACGCGCGCCGAGGCGAGGCAGCTCGTTTCGCACAAGGCGATCCAGGTCAATGGCGACGGGGTCAACGTGCCCTCGTACCAGTGCTCGGCCGGCGACGTGATCGCCGTGCGCGAGAAGTCGAAGGCGCAGGCCCGCATCGCGGCCTCGCTTGCGATGGCGACGCAGGTCGGCTGGCCCGACTGGGTCGAAGTGGACGACAAGAAATTCACCGGCACGCTGAAGGCGTTGCCGGAACGCGACCAGATCCTCCCGGACATCAACGAGAACCTGGTCGTCGAGCTCTACTCCAAGTAAAGGTGACGGCAATGCAAGGTACCGCCACGGAATTCCTCAAGCCCCGCTCCGTCAAGGTGACGGAAACGGCGCCACGGCAGGCGCGCATCGTGATCGAGCCGTTCGAGCGCGGCTTCGGCCACACGCTCGGCAACGCGCTGCGTCGCGTGCTGCTGTCCTCGATGCCCGGCTGCGCGGTGACCGAGGTCGAGATCGAGGGCGTGCTCCACGAGTACACCAGCATCGAGGGCGTCCAGGAGGACGTCGTCGACGTGCTGCTGAACCTCAAGTCCATCGCGATCGAGATGCACGCGCGTGACTCGGTCGAGCTGCGGCTCTCCAAGAAGGGCCCGGGCCCCGTCACGGCGGGCGACATCCAGATCGACCACGACGTCGTGATCGTGAATCCCGATCTCGTGATCGCGAACCTGAACAAGTCGGTCGAGCTGTCCATGACGCTCAAGATCGAGCGCGGCCGCGGCTACCGCCCGGCAGTCCAGCGCCTCGAGTTCGAGGAGCAGAGCCGCCCGATCGGCCGCCTGCAGCTCGACGCGTCCTTCTCGCCGGTCCGCCGCGTGACCTACGGCATCGAGTCCGCGCGCGTCGAGCAGCGCACCGACCTCGACAAGCTGATCATCGACATCGAGACGAACGGCACGATCAACCCGGACGAGGCGATCCGCCGCGCCGGCTCGATCCTGAAGGAACAGCTCACGGTGTTCGTCGACCTCGAAGGCCAGGGCGAGTCGCCCTCGCGCGAGTCGGGCCCGCTGCCGGATCCGATCCTGCTGCGCCCGGTGGACGAGCTCGAGCTCACCGTCAGGAGCGCGAACTGCCTCAAGGCGGAGAACATCCACTACATCGGCGACCTCGTGCAGCGCACGGAAGTCGAGCTGCTCCGTACGCCGAACCTCGGCAAGAAGTCGCTCACGGAAATCAAGGAAGTCCTCGAGAGCCACGGGCTGACGCTCGGCATGCGCATCGAGGGCTGGCCGCCGGCGTCGCTGCGCCGCGAAGACGAGCTGCGCACGGCCTGAGCGCGGTAACGGGATAGAACCAGATGCGACATCAACTGTCGGGACGCCAGCTTTCGCGCAACAGCTCCCATCGCAAGGCGCTGATGCGGAACATGTGCGCGGCCCTGATCCGCGTGGAGACGATCCGCACGACGCTGCCGAAGGCGAAGGAACTGCGCCGGGTCGTCGAGCCGCTCATCACGCTCGGCAAGATCGACTCGCTGCCGGGCCGCCGCAGGGCCTGGATCACGCTGCGGGACGACGCGCTCGTCGAGAAGCTGTTCGAAGACATCGGGCCGCGGTTCAAGACCCGGGCCGGCGGCTACACCCGCATCCTGAAGATGGAGCCGCGGGTCGGCGACAACGCGCCGATGGCGCTGATGCAGCTCGTCGAGTCGGCCGCTGCCCCGGCAGCCCCGAGCGACGACAAGCCCGCGAAGAAGCAGGCAAAAGCCGCGCCGAAGAAGGCTTCGGAGAAGGCCGCCAAGAAGGCGGCGCCGAAAGCCGGCAAGGCCGAGGCCGCGCCGAAAAAGCGCAAGAAGGCCGCAGGCTGAAGGTTTCCATTCTGCGGGCGGCGAGAGCCCCCGCGGTCGCCATGGAGAAGCCGGGGACATCCCCGGCTTTTTTTTGTCTAATGGTGCCGGGTCGTACATTTCGTACATTTGCGGGTCACGTTCGTAGCTCAAATGTACGAAATGTACGACCCGGCACCAACGGGAGGAAAACCATGAGCCTGCTTTCTGAATTCAAAGAGTTCGCGATGAAGGGCAATGTCGTCGACATGGCCGTCGGCATCGTGATCGGTGCCGCCTTCGGCAAGATCGTGTCGGCGTTCGTGAACGCCATCGTCATGCCCGCGCTCGGCTGGATCATCGGCGGCGTGGACTTCTCGCAGCTCGGCTTCACGCTCGGCGAGAACGCGACGACCGGCGCGCCGGTCGTCATCCAGTACGGCCAGTTCATCCAGGCGCTGGTGGACTTCCTGATCATCGCGGCCGCGATCTTCATGGCGCTCAAGGCGATCAACCGCCTGAAGAAGCCGGCGCCTGCCGCAGCGCCGCCGCCGCCCCCGCGCGAGGAAGTGCTGCTCACCGAGATCCGCGACGCGCTGCGCCAGCAGCGCTGACGCGATCCGCCCTCAGGCCGCCGCGAACGCCTCGCGCGTGAGGTTTCGCGGCGCGCCCGCCTGCGCGATCACGTCGTCCTCGATCCGGATCCCGCCCCAGGGCCGGAGCGCCTCGACCCGCTTCCAGTCGATCGATCGACCGCGGCCATCCGCGCGCGCCTGCTCGAGCAGCGAATCGATGAAGTAGATTCCCGGCTCGATCGTGACCGCGAAGCCCGGCTCCAGGTCCCGCGTCAGGCGCAGGTACGGATGACCCGCCGGCTTCTCGCGCGTGCCGCCCGCGGGCGTGGCGGCGAATCCCGCCGAGTCGTGAACCATGATGCCGAGCAGGTGGCCGATGCCGTGCGGGAAGAACACCGAAGTGACGCCCGACTCGACCGCCGACTCGGGCGACCCCGACACGATGCCGTGCATGACGAGGACGCCCGCGATCGAGCGATGCGCCTCGAGGTGGATGTCGCGGTAGTCCGTGCCGGGCCGCACCCGATCGACCAGCTTCTGCTGCGCGGTATCGAGCGAGCGGATGAGGTCCAGGAACTCGCCCGGCTCCGCGGCATAGGTCCGGGTGATGTCGCAGGCATAGCCCGCATGCTGCGCACCGGCGTCGATCAGGAAGGATTTCACATCCGCCGGGCGCTGCCGGTCGAGCACCTGGTAGTGCAGGACGGCCGCATGCCGGTCGAAGGCGATGATGTTGTTGTAGGGCAGTTCCTCCTCGCGCGCGCCGGCCGCCCGGCAGTAGGCGAGGTGGATCTCGTATTCCGAGGCGCCCGCCCGGAACGCCTGTTCCGCCACCCGGTGGGCACGCACGCCGGCGACCGTCGCCTCGGCCATGCACTCGATTTCGTAGGGCGTCTTGGCCGCCCGCGCGTAGTCCAGGAGGCCGGTGACGGCCGGCGGGTCATGGTCGCCGAGGCCATCGGTCGCGGGCGCCGGCTCCGCCCAGGATGGCCCAGCGGCCCTTGCCGGCTTCGCGCTTGAGCTCGGCCGGCGAGCGGACCACCGCGAGGTCGAAATGAGGGGTCCAGTAGGCTTCGGGCGTCGCCGGCGGCAGGAACCAGTAGTCGTCCGGCTGGTGGAAGACGAGCTTCGGGCGGTTCCCGGGCCGGTAGACCACGAAACAGTCCGGGGTGTCGTCGGGCAGCCAGGCCCGGTAGCGGGGATTCGGCCGGAACGGGTAGGTGCTGTCGTCGAGGTAGTGATAGACCTGACTTCCAGACCCGATGATGAGTCCGTCGTAACCGCCCGCAGCCAAAGCGCCGTCGGCCCGCGCCGTGGCCGCCTTGAGGTGTTCGCCGTAGAGCGCGCCGAGTGTTTTTTTCGCCATTGCCGATTCCTGGGAAAGTACGGGCGAAAGCGTAACCGCAGACGCGACTGTCGCAAAATGGCGACCTTTGCTTACCCCTGCAATACCGGTAAAATCCGCCGACGCGACGGTTCGGCAAAGCTGAAAATTGAGCTGTTCACGCCGCGGAAGTGCACTTACTTTTCTCACTGACGTACTGGGGTAACTGACGATGAATGCAAAGATCTGGGGCGCCATTGCGGTTGCCCTCGTGCTGGGCGCCTGTGGTGCCAAGAAGGATGAGGCTGCCGACGCCGCTGCTGACGCTGCGCAGTCTGCTGCTGCTGCCGACGCGCTCGGCTGCCGATGCCGGCGCTGCTGCTGCCGATGCGGGCGCTGCTGCTGCCGATGCCGGCGCTGCTGCTGCCGACGCGGGCGCTGCTCCCGCCGATGCCGCTGCTGCCGACGCTTCGAAGGAAGCCACTCCGCCGTCGCAGTAAGCGATTGCTGTAAGTTGGCCTGAACGGCCGGGTGGTTGGAGCGGAGAACCCGCGACTTCCCCCGGCCGTTCTCTTTCCGGAAGACCGATGCCAATCACCATCCGTGAAGCGCGATCCTCGAAAGCGGACCGCGACTGGATCGAAGAAACCTACGGCGAGTACCTCGCCGACCTGACCGCCGACACGACCGGCGTGTATCCCTCGCTCACCGTCACCGGGCAGAGCGTCGCCGAAATCATCCAGGGCTGGTTCCACGACGACCGCTGCACGGCCTTCATGGTGCTGCGCGAGCAGGAACCCGTCGGCTTCGCGGTCGTGCAGCGCAGCCTCTCGAGCAGCGAAGACCCGAAGCGCAACTACCGCCTGACCGAGTTCTTCATCCGCAAGCCATTTCGCAGCAAGGGCGTCGGGCGCGGCGCCGCGATGCTGATCTTCGCGCGCTACGCCGGCGAGTGGACCGTTGCCGAGCAGTCACGCAATCCCGGCGCGATCCGCTTCTGGCGTCGCGTCGTGTCCGAATTCACGAACGGCAAGTTCCAGGAGAAGCGCGGGCAGGGCGAGATCGCGCACCAGTTCACGAGCGCCGGGCCGGCGCACGCGGTGGGGCGCTGACGACCTAGTCCCTCCTGACGACGACCTGGATTTTCCGCGGCCCCGCGACCTCGAAGAGCAGCTCAAGCTCGAACTTCTGCCCCTCGACCAGCGGCTTCTTGAGCCCCATCAGCATCACGTGCATGCCGTTCGGCGCGAACTCGACCGTCTGGTTCGCGTCCACGTGCAGCACCGCGACCTCGCGCATGCGCGCCATGCCGTCCTGGATCTCGGTGCGGTGGACCTGGACCTTCGCCGCGACCGGCGAGGAGATCTTCAGGAGCCGGTCTGATTTTCCAGTGTCGTTCTTCAGCGTGAAGTACACGACGCCGACCGTGACGCCGGGCGGCGTCGTGCGCGACCAGGCGTTGGTGACCGTGAGCTCCCCGGCGAAGGCGGGCAGCGCGGCGAGCAGCGTCGCGACCGTCGAGATCATGAGCAGTCTGCGGTTCATGCGGCTTTCTTCCCGCGCGCCAGCACGCGCTTGAGGTAGCGACCGGTAAACGAATTCGCGGCGCGCGCGAGCTGCTCGGGCGTGCCCTCGGCGACGAGCGTCCCGCCGCCGTCGCCGCCCTCGGGACCGAGGTCGATCACCCAGTCGGCGGTCTTGATCACGTCGAGGTTGTGCTCGATCACGATCACGGTGTTGCCCTCGTCGCGCAGCCGGTGCAGGACCGCGAGCAGGTGCTTCACGTCCTCGAAGTGCAGCCCCGTCGTCGGCTCGTCCAGGATGTAGAGCGTTCGTCCGGTCGCGCGCTTGGAGAGTTCCTTGGCGAGCTTCACGCGCTGGGCCTCGCCGCCCGAGAGCGTGGTCGCGTTCTGCCCGAGCTTCACGTACGCGAGCCCGACGTCGAGCAGCGTCTGGAGCTTGCTCGCGACGACGGGCACGGCCGCGAAGAACGGCGCCGCGTCCTCGACGGTCATGTCGAGGACCTCGTGGATGTTCTTGCCCTTGTAGTGGACGTCGAGCGTCTCGCGGTTGTAGCGCCGGCCCTTGCAGACGTCGCAGGCGACGTACACGTCCGGCAGGAAGTGCATCTCGACCTTGATGACGCCGTCGCCCTCGCAGGCCTCGCAGCGCCCGCCCTTGACGTTGAAGCTGAATCGTCCGGGCTGGTAGCCGCGCGAGCGCGCCTCCGCCGTGCCGGCGAAGAGTTCGCGGATCGGCGTGAAGAGGCCCGTGTAGGTCGCGGGATTGGAGCGCGGCGTGCGGCCGATCGGGCTCTGGTCGATGTCGATCACGCGGTCGATCGCCTCGAGGCCCTCGACGCCGGCGGAGGCGGCCGGCTGGTCGGCGGCGAGGCCGAGCGAACGCGCGGCCACGCGAAACAGCGTGTCGTTCACGAGCGTGCTCTTGCCGGAGCCGGAAACGCCGGTCACGCAGGTCAGGAGTCCGACGGGGAATGACACGTCGATCTGCTTCAGGTTGTTGCCGCTCGCCTGGCGCAGCTTCAGCTGCTGCTTCGGCTCGCTCTTGCGCCGCTTCTCCGGGATCTCGATGCGCTTGCGTCCCGAGAGGTACTGGCCCGTGAGCGAGGCGGGGCTCGCCTCGATCTGCGCCGGCGTGCCCTGGGCGACGACGCGCCCGCCGTGCACGCCCGCGCCGGGCCCGAGGTCCACGACGTGGTCGGCCTGCCGGATCGCGTCCTCGTCGTGCTCGACGACGATGACCGTGTTGCCGAGGTCGCGCAGGCGATGCAGCGTGTCGAGCAGGCGCTGGTTGTCGCGCTGGTGCAGCCCGATCGAGGGCTCGTCGAGGATGTACATGACGCCGACGAGGCCGGATCCGATCTGGCTCGCGAGACGGATGCGCTGCGCCTCGCCGCCGGAGAGCGTCTCGGCGCTGCGGTCGAGCGTCAGGTAGTCGAGGCCGACGTCCACCAGGAAGCCGAGGCGGTCGGTGATCTCCTTGACGATCTTCGCCGCGATCTTCTGGCGCCAGCCCTCGAGCACGAGGACGTTGAAGAACTCGAGCGCGCGGCGGACGGGCAGGGCGCTGATCGTGGGCAGCGACGTGCCGCCGACGAAGACGAATCGCGCCGCTTTCGTGAGGCGCGCGCCATCGCACTCGGGGCAGCGGCGCGTGCCGAGGTAGCGCGCGAGCTCCTCGCGCACGGCGAGCGACTCGGTCTCGTGGTAGCGCCGCTCGAGGTTCGGCAGGATGCCCTCGAACTTGTGCTTGCGCCGCACCGTGCGGCCGCGCGAATCGAAGTAGCGGAACTCGACTTCCTCGCCGCCGCTGCCCTGCATCAGGACTTCGCGGGCGCGCGGCGGCAAGTTGGCGTAGGGCGCCTCGGGATCGAACTTGTAGTGATCCGCGAGCGCCTGGATCATCTGGTAGTAATAGGCATTCCGCCGGTCCCAGCCGCGCACGGCGCCGTTCGCGAGCGAGAGCTGGCCGTTCGTGACGACGCGATCCGGGTCGAAGAACTGCTTGACGCCGAGGCCGTCGCAGCCCGGGCAGGCGCCGAACGGGTTGTTGAACGAAAAGAGCCGCGGCTCGAGTTCGGACACGGAGTAGCCGCAGATCCGGCAGGCGAACTTGTCCGAGAACACGAGTTCCTCGCGTTTCGGCTCGTCGAGGAATGCGACGCGTGCCGAGCCCTCGCCGAGACGGAGTGCGGTCTCGAAGGATTCGGCCAGCCGCTGCTGCAGGTCCGGCCGTACCTTCAGGCGATCGATGACCGCATCGATCGAGTGCTTCTTCTTGGGATCGAGCTTCGGCGCCGCCTCGAGTTCGAGGTACTTGCCGTCGATGCGCGCACGCACGAAGCCCTTGCTGCGCAGCTCCTCGACGACCTGCAGGTGCTCGCCCTTGCGGCCGGAGATGACGGGCGCGACGAGGGCGACCGCCGTGCCTTCGGGCAGCGCCATCACCTGGTCCACCATCTGGCTCACGGTCTGCGCGGTCAGGTCGAGGCCGTGGTCGGGGCAACGTGGAATGCCTGCGCGCGCGTAGAGCAGGCGCAGGTAGTCGTAGATTTCCGTCACCGTGCCGACGGTCGAGCGCGGATTGTGCGAAGTGGATTTCTGCTCGATCGAGATCGCGGGCGAGAGGCCCTCGATCGTGTCCACGTCCGGCTTTTCCATCATCGAGAGGAACTGCCGCGCGTAGGCGGAGAGCGACTCGACGTAGCGCCGCTGGCCTTCCGCGTAGATGGTATCGAACGCGAGCGAAGACTTGCCGGAGCCGGAAAGGCCGGTGAAGACGATCAGGCGGTCGCGCGGCAGCTCGAGGTCGATGCCTTGCAGGTTGTGCGTCCGCGCGCCGCGGATGTGGATGGTCTGGCTCATCGGGGCAGCCTGATAGAATAGCCCGCCCATTCCGGGCACCGCAAAGGGATTTCCAGTGGCCCAGCCGTCGGGCGCGGCACTCCTGCCCGCCGAGCGCCGCGTCGTCGCGTCGCTGGCGGCGATCTACGCCGTGCGCCTGCTGGGCATGTTCCTCCTGTTGCCGGTTCTCAGCCTTCATACGGGCGCCATGCCGGGCGGAACGCCGCTGCTCGCGGGACTTGCCGTGGGTGCCTATGGCCTCACGCAGGCGCTGATGCAGATTCCATTCGGCGTCTGGTCCGACCGCATCGGGCGCAAGCCCTTGATCGTCGTCGGACTCCTCCTGCACATCGGCGGCTCCGTGCTCGGCGCGGTCGCGGCGAGCGCCCCGGCGCTCGTCGTCGCGCGCTTCGTGCAGGGCCTCGGCGCAGTGTCGGGACCGGTCATGGCCTTCCTCGCGGACCTCACGCGACCGGAATCGCGCACGCGCGCGATGTTCACCATCGGCATGAGCATCGGCGTGTCCTTCGTGATCTCGCTCGTCGCGGGGCCGCTGCTCGCCGCGGCGATCGGCGTGTCCGGCGTGTTTCTCCTGATCGGCGGACTCGGGCTCGTCGCCCTCGCGCTCGTGCTGTTCGTGCTGCCCGCGGAGCAGCCGCTGCGGCGGCAGGCGGGCGCGCGCGATTTCAGCCAGGTCCTGACGCGAAAGCTCCTGCCGCACTACGCCGGCATTTTCATGCTGCACCTGACGCTGACCGCAACCTTCATCGCGGTCCCGCACGTGCTTCGCGACCTGCACGGCATGGACAGCTCGCGCCACTGGCTCGTGTACCTCGGCGTCTTTGCGGCCTCCATCGTGCTGACGGTGCCGCTCGTCATCTGGTCGGAGCGCAACCGCCGCCCGGGTCGCGCGGCCTTCATCGGCGGCGTGGGACTCGCGGTCGCGCTGGCGGCACTGGTCTGGGCACAGCCCCACTTCGACGCCTTGCTGGCGGCGCTCGTGCTCTATTTCGGCGCCTTCAATTTCCTCGAAGCGCGGCTGCCGGCTGCGCTGACAGTGGCCGCCGGCGAGGCATCGCGCGGAGCGGCGCTCGGCGTGTTTGCGACCTGCCAGTTCGCCGGTGCGTTTGTCGGCGGCATCGCGGGCGGGGCCCTGCTCGGAAGTCACTGGAACGTCACGGGAATCTTCGTCGGCGCGGCGGCGGCGGTCATCGCCTGGCTGCCCCTGGCCGCGGCGTCAGAATCGCAGCAATCCGGCTCGATTGACGGTGGGCGCGCGGCCGGCGGACGACTACAATGAGGGCCATCAGAACAAGCGGGGAACGGCCATGGCACGCGGCGTCAACAAAGTCATCCTGATCGGTCACCTCGGGCAGGACCCGCAGTCGCGCGCGATGCCCTCCGGCAAGGCCGTGGTCAACCTGCGGCTCGCGACCTCGGACCAGTGGCGCGACAAGCAGACGGGCGAGAACAAGGAAGCGACGGAGTGGCACAACGTCGTGATGTTCGACCGCCTGGCCGAGATCGCCGCCGAGTACCTGCGCAAGGGCTCGCACATCTATGTCGAGGGCCGCATCCGCACGCGCAAGTGGCAGGACAAGGAAGGCCACGACCGCTACACGACCGAGATCGTCGCGAACGAGATGAACATGCTGGGCGGTCGCGGCGGTGGCGATCGCAGCTCGGGCGCCCCTGCGCCGGAGCGCACGCGTGAGCGCAACGAGGAACCCGCCGCCCGCGCCGAGACCGCCGGCGTCGCCGAATCCTTCGACGACGACATTCCTTTCTAATGGGGACTGTCCCCTTTAAGACGGGCGCATGGCGCCCGTTATAAAGGCGGACTGTCCCCTCCTGCACGCTGCCACAATCGCTGCGTTTTCTGACGCCCGTCACGGAATCCGTCGGATTCACACGCTATGGCGGCCGCCCCATCCGCCAGCCCGCCGCTTTATGTGATGTGGTTGGCGTCCGTTCCGGCCACGTTAAGTCACCATCGAGCTGATTTTTCGGGTTTCCCGCGAAGCCATTGCGGGCTCCGGAAAAGGGAGAGCGGCTCGATGCAGCTGGAACACAACCAGCCGGCCGGGAATGGGCTGCGCGAAGCCCTGGCGCCGTGGTTCGACCATTCGGCGGCCTGGCTCGTGCTGCTTTGCATCGGACTCACGATTTTCGCCGCGCTGGCGGGCTACACCGCCGGCCAGCATGGCAACGCCCTCGCGACGCTCTTCACCGCGCATGGCCGCGACGCTCGCCGCGATGTCCGTCGCCTGGCGCGCATCCACGCTGCGCGAGCTGCGATCCGAGCGACGCAGGGCCTGGCGCTGGCTCGCAGTCGCCCTCGGCGCGGAACTCGCCGCGACCCTCGTGGTTCCGGCGACGCGCGCATTCGGCATTCCCCCGCTGCAGATGGGCGCCGGCCTCCTGCAGTTCGCTTTCTTCCCCTTCGCCGCGATGGCGGCGATGGGCCTGCTGTTCTCGACGCGCGGCAAGTCGTTCGGGCCGCAGTTCTGGCTCGAGGCGACGCTCGTCGCGCTCTGCGTCGGCACCGTGCTCTGGCTCGCGCTGCCGCACGACTTGCCGATGGCCGCGCTGCCTGCGCGCGGCTCGTGGACCGTCGGGCTCGACGCCGTGATCGGCGTGCTCGCCGCGCTGCTCCTGCTGCGCCGCGCGGACTGGCAGGGCTGGCCGGGGCTCGTCGCCTTCTCGCTCGCGCTCCTCGCGCTCGTCGGCGCGCGCCTGCTGGAAGCGCATGCCGCGGCAGCCGCCACGCCGTCGGCTTATGCCGGTCCGCTGCATCTCTTCGCGATCGCGGCCTTCGCAGTCGCCGCGCATCTCGATTACCTGCGCAGCGAGCGCCGCGCGCCGCCGATGGACGCGGCGGAGCGGGGCTCGCCGTTCGCGCCGCTCACGCCCTATGCGGCCTTGATGCTCGCCGGCTATGCACTCCTGATGCTGCACAAGGGCAGTTTCGGCGAGCCCGCCGGCCTCATCGCCTGGGTCGTCTGCATCTCCGCGGGCCTCCTGTTCGCCCGCCAGGCGATTGCGACCGGCGCTTTCGGTCGCGGTCCAGACCGGCCTCGCGACGCGCTCTGCCGAAGCGCGCTTCAACGCCTTGATCCGCAATACCGCCGACGTGATCGCGATCGTGACGCCGGACGGCACCGTCAGCTACGTGACGCCGACGGCGGAGCGCATCTTCGGCTTCCAGGCGCAGGATCTCATCGGCCAGCATCTCGATGAGCTCGTCGCCTTCGACGATCGCGCGCGGCTGCGCGAGTTTCTTGCCCACGACCTCGCCAAGGCCGGTTCATCGGCCATCGTCGAGGTGCGCGTGCCGCGCGGCGAAGACCGCCAGCGCGTGGTCGAGATCCACGGCAGCAACATGGAAGAAGAGCGCGCGATTGGCGGCCGCCTCCTGAACCTGCGCGACACGACCGACCGCAAGGGCATGGAGGAGCAGCTGAAGCGCATGGCCTTGCACGATCCGCTGACGCTGCTCGCGAACCGCTCGCTGTTCCGCGACCGTGTCGAGCACGCCGTGGCGGTCAGCAAGCGCAACGGCCGCAGCGTCGCGGTGATGTTCGTGGACCTCGACAACTTCAAGCGCATCAACGATTCCTTCGGCCATGCCGCGGGCGACCGCGTGCTGCACAAGAGCGCGCAGCGCCTGGTCAAGGCGACCCGCAACGGCGACACCGTCGCGCGCCTCGGCGGCGACGAGTTCGCCGTGCTGCTCGAGAACCTGACGGGCCGCGAGCCGGTGATGGAAATCGGGGCGCGCATCGTCGAGTCGCTGCAGGAGCCGCTCGACCTGCCGGGTGCGGACGCCCGCATCGCTGCCAGCGTCGGCATCGCGTTCTCGTCCGCCGACGACGGCGTCGAGGAACTGATGCGCAACGCCGACGTCGCCATGTACGCGGCGAAATCCGCGGGCAAGGGCCGTTACGTCGTATTCGAGTCGGCCATGCAGCATGCGGCGAGTGAACGGCGCGAAATGGAGGGCGAACTCGACAAGGCGCTGCTCGAGGGCCAGTTCCTGCTGCACTACCAGCCGATCGTCGAACTGCACTCGGGCTACCTGCTCGGCGTCGAGGCGCTGATCCGCTGGCAGCACCCGCAGCGCGGCTTGATTGCGCCGGCGGAGTTCATCCCGGTCACCGAGGAGACGGGGCAGATCGTTCCACTGGGACGGTGGGTGCTCGCCCAGGCCTGCCGCGAGGTCAAGGTCTGGCAGGCGAGGCTGCCGGAAGGCCGCCAGATCCGCGTCGGCGTCAACGTCTCGGCCGTGCAGCTCGCAAAGTCCGACATCTGCGCCGACGTCCGCAAGGCGCTCGCGATCTCCGAGATCGACCCGGGCTGCCTCGTGATCGAGCTGACCGAAAATGTCCTGATGCAGAACAGCGAGGCGGTCCTTGCGACGCTGAACGAGCTGAAGACGCTCGGCGTGCGCATCGCGATCGACGACTTCGGCACGGGCTACTCGTCGCTGTCGTACCTGCACCGCTTCCCGATCGACATCCTGAAGATGGACCGCACGTTCGTGGAGCGGCTCGGCGGCGTCGAGGGGGGCGAGGACTTTGCGCGCGCGATCATCACGCTCGGCAAGACGCTCGACCTCGAAGTCGTCGCCGAGGGCATCGAGCTCGAGCACCAGCAGCGCGGGCTGGTCGAACTCGGCTGCGTCGCCGGGCAGGGCTACTACTATTCGAAGCCGGCGCTCCTGCACGAACTCGAGTACTCGGTGCACATGGCCCGCCGGCGCACGATGGCGGACACCTTGCCGCAGGGCGCGAAGATCACGGCGACCGGCCGCTTCGTGATGGGCGACCTGAAGCCGGCCGACTTCGTGGCGACGGGTACTTTCGGCCGCGAATTGAACCGCAAAAAGTGATATAAAACAGCCAGTTACGCGGCATCGGCGCCGCCGTCCTACACGCATTCGCGCTTCATGGCCGGGCCCAAAACCGGTACCCTAGGCGGCCTTTTTCGCCCAGGAGCGACCACCCGGGACATGAGCGGCCGTCTCTACATTTCGACCTTCGGCTGCCAGATGAACGAATACGACTCGGCGCGGATGGCGGACGTGCTCCGCGTATCGGCGGGCCTCGAGCTCACGGCTGACCCGGGACAGGCGGACGTCGTCCTGCTGAACACCTGCTCGGTGCGCGAGAAGGCGCAGGAGAAGGTCTTCTCCTATCTCGGCAAGTGGCGGCTCCTGAAGCTCGAGAAGCCGGATCTCGTCATCGGCGTCGGCGGATGCGTCGCGAGCCAGGAAGGCGAGGGCATCCTCGAGCGCGCGCCGTTCGTGGACCTCGTGTTCGGGCCGCAGACGATTCACCGCCTGCCGGCGATGATCGCGGCGCTGCGCGCGACGCGCGAGCCGCAGGTGGACGTCTCGTTCCCGGAAATCGAGAAGTTCGACCGCCTGCCCGAGCCCCGTGCTTCGGGCGCGACCGCATTCGTTTCGATCATGGAAGGCTGCAGCCGCTACTGCAGCTTCTGCGTCGTGCCGTACACGCGCGGCGAAGAGATAAACCGCCCGTTCGAGCAGGTCGTCGCGGAAGTCGGCGCGCTCGTCGAACAGGGCGTCCGCGAGGTGACGCTCCTCGGCCAGAACGTCAACGCCTATCGCGGGCCCGCGGCCGACGGAACGGTCGTGGACCTCGCCGGGCTCATCCGCCATGTCGCGCGCCTGCCCGGCCTCGAGCGCATCCGCTTCACGACCTCGCACCCGCTCGAGTTCTCGCAGTCGCTGGTGGACGCCTATGCCGACGTGCCGAAGCTCGCGAACTACCTGCACCTGCCGGTGCAGAGCGGCTCGGACCGCATCCTCGCGCTCATGAAGCGCGGCTACACGCGCCTCGAGTACAAGCAGAAGATCCGGCGGCTGCGCGCCGTGAGACCCGACATCAGCCTTTCTTCGGACTTCATCGTCGGTTTCCCCGGCGAGACGGAAGCCGATTTCCAGCAGACGCTCGAATTGATCGCGGACGTCGGTTTCGACCAGTCGTTCAGCTTCCTCTACAGCAGGCGTCCCGGGACGCCCGCCGCCTCGCTGCCGGACGAAGTGCCCCACGAGGTGAAGCAGAAGCGGCTCGAGATCCTGCAGGCGCAGGTCGACGGCCAGGCGCGCCGGATCAGCGAGTCCATGGTGGGCAGCCTGCAGCGCGTGCTGGTCGAGAAGCCCTCGCGCCGCGACCCGCGCCAGCTCGCGGGCCGCACCGAGAACATGCGCTGGGTCAACTTCGACGGCCCGCCGGCCCTCGTCGACCGCTTCGCGGAGGTCCGCATCACCGAGGCCATGCGGAACTCGCTGCGCGGCCGGTTGGTCGCTTGAACGCCGCCCTCGAGTCCAGCGTCGACTTCGGCGCCGAAGACAATGCGCGGCTCGCCGCGGTCTGCGGGCCGCTCGACGAGAACCTGCACCTGATCGAGAATCGCCTCGGCATCGAGATCCGCCGGCGCTCCGGGCGTTTTTCGCTGCGCGGCGCGAATGCCGCGATGGGCGCGGCCGTGCTGCGCCAGCTCTACGAGCGCGCGCTCGGCCAGCCGGTGACGCCCGAGGACGTGCACCTCGCGCTGCAGGAAAGCGGCATGGGCGCGCGGCCCGCGGACGACGAGCATGCGGTCGAGACGCTGCGCGGGCTCATTCGCGGCCGCGGCGCGAACCAGCAGCAGTACCTGGAGGCGATCCGCTCGCACGACCTGACCTTCGGCATCGGTCCGGCGGGCACGGGCAAGACCTACCTCGCGGTCGCCTGCGCGGTCGAGGCGATGCAGCGCGAGAGCGTCCGGCGCCTCGTGCTCGTGCGGCCGGCGGTGGAGGCGGGCGAGCGGCTCGGCTTCCTGCCGGGCGACCTGTCGCAGAAGGTGGACCCGTACCTCAGGCCCATGTACGACGCGCTCTACGAGATGATCGGATTCGACCGGGTCGCGCGCCTGATCGAGCGGAATGTCATCGAGGTCGCGCCGCTCGCCTTCATGCGCGGGCGCACGCTGAACGAGGCCTTCATCATCCTCGACGAGGCGCAGAACACGACCGTCGAGCAGATCAAGATGTTCCTGACGCGCATCGGCTTCGGCTCACGCGCGGTCGTGACCGGCGACATCACGCAGACCGACCTGCCGGCGCACCGCCAGTCGGGCCTGCGGCATGCGCTCGACGTGCTGAACGGCGTGAAGGGCATCGCGGTCACGCGCTTCACGGCCAGGGACGTC
This sequence comes from uncultured Gammaproteobacteria bacterium, assembly GCA_963747035.1. Lineage (GTDB taxonomy): Bacteria > Pseudomonadota > Gammaproteobacteria > Steroidobacterales > Steroidobacteraceae > SCUD01. The sequence goes on along the minus strand of CAVVDL010000008.1, from coordinate 66,670 downwards.
GTGCGCCACCCGCTGGTGCAGCGGATCGTCGAGGCCTACGAACGCGAATCGGGCGACGACGGAGGCGGTCCATGACGCTCGATGTCGTGCTCCGCTATCGCACGCGCCGGCCCTGGGCGCCGGGCCCGTCGTCCTTGCGCCGCTGGGCGAAGCTCGCCGCGGGCGACCGCCGGGGCGAACTCGGAATCCGCGTCGTGGGCAGCCGCGAGAGCCGCCTGCTGAACGAACGCTGGCGCGGCCGCGCGAAGCCGACGAACGTGCTGTCGTTCCCGGCGTCGCCCGGGCTCGGCGGCCGGCAGATCGGCGACCTCGTCGTCTGCGCGCCGGTCGTCGCGCGCGAGGCGCGCGAGCAGGGCAAGCCCCTCGCATCGCACTGGGCGCACATGATCGTGCACGGCACGCTGCACCTGCTCGGCTTCGACCACGAGCGCGCCGCCGACGCGAAGCGCATGGAAAGCCGTGAGCGCGCGCTGCTCGCGCGCATCGGCATCGCGGACCCGTACGGAGACTGACTTGGCGGCAAAGCAAAAGGGGAGAGGCTGGCTGCGTCGGCTCACGAAGGAAGGGCCGCGGGACCGCGCCGAGCTCGTCGAGATGATCCGCGCGGCCGCGCGCGGGGGCATCATCGACGCGGACGCCTTCCAGATGATCCAGGGCGTGCTCCGCGTCGCCGACCAGCACGTGCGCGACATCATGGTGCCGCGTTCGCAGATGGTGGTGCTGGAGCGCGATTCCGGCGCGCAGGAGCTGCTGCCGGCCGTGATCGAGTCCGGCCACTCGCGCTTCCCGGTGATCGGCGACGACCGCGACCAGATCGTCGGCATCCTGCTCGCCAAGGACCTGCTGCGCTATTTCTCCGAGGGCGCGATGGGGAGCTGGGATATCCGCGAGGTGCTGCGCCCCGTGGCCTTCGTGCCGGAGAGCAAGCGCCTCAACGTGCTGCTGAAGGAATTCCGCGCGAGCCGCAACCACATGGCGATCGTCGTGGACGAGTACGGCGGCGTGTCGGGGCTCGTCACGATCGAGGACGTGATCGAGGAGATCGTCGGCGAGATCGCGGACGAGTACGACACCGACGAGGACCAGACCATCCGGCGCGAAGGCGACCGGCAGTTCGTGGTGCTCGCATTGACGCGCATGCAGGAATTCAACGAGTATTTCGGGACGCGCTTCAGCGACGAGGAATACGACACGATCGGCGGGCTCGTGATGCACCAGTTCGGGCGCCTGCCACGGCGCGGGGAGGCGGTGACGATGAATGGACTCGAATTCAAGGTGCTGCGCGCCGACCGGCGCCGCATCGACCAGCTCCGCGTCACGACGCCCGAGCCGCTGCCTGCGCGTCCCGGCGACGCCGGAGCGGCCTGAGTGCCGCCGCCGGAAGGCCCGATCACCCGGATCCTCCGTTACCGCGAATTGATCGCGGCGATCGCGGGCATCGGCACGTCGTTCGCGTTCGCGCCGTATGGCCTCTTTTATCTCGGGATCCTCGGGCCGGCCGTGCTGTTCCTGCTCTGGGAATACGCATCGCCGCGGGATGCCGCGCGCACCGGCTTCTGGTTCGGCGCCGCACTCTTCGGCGCCGGCACCTGGTGGATCTACACGGCAATCCACGATTTCGGCGAGGCGCCGGCCTGGCTCGCGCTCTTCCTGCTCGCGGCGCTGCTCGCGATCAAGGGCGCGTACTACGCGCTGCTCGGCTACGTCCTCGTGCGCATCGCGCCGGATCCGTCGCCCTCGCGCTCGCTGCTCCTGATTCCCGCGGGCTGGACGCTGCTGGAATGGCTGCGCGGATGGCTGTTCACCGGGTTTCCGTGGCTGCAGCTCGGCTATGCGCACAGCGACACGCCGCTCGCGGCGCTGGCGACGGTGGGCGGCATCCACCTCGTCACGTTCGCGGCCGCCCTGACGGCGAGCGCGATCGTCGTCGTGTTCCACCCCGGCCGCCCGAGATTCGGGGCGATCGCGCTCACGGCGCTCGTCTGGGCCTGCGGCTGGCTGCTCACCGGGCACGAGTGGACCAAGCCCGTGAACAAGCCGGTCACCGTTGCGCTCCTGCAGGGCGCGATCCCGCAGAACGAGAAATGGCTCGCCGCGAATCGCGCAGCGACGCTCGACAAGTACCGGGACCTGAATCGCAAGGCGCTCGGTGCGCGCATCATCGTGTGGCCGGAGTCCGCCATTCCCGTGCTCGCGCACGAGGCGGGCGACTACCTGGCGGCGATCCGCGCCGAATCGGCGGCGCGCGGCTCTGACGTGATGATCGGGCTCCTCAACTTCGACATGCAGAGCGGCGTGATCCGGAACGGCCTCTATGCGATGAGTGCGGACGGCGAGGGCTGGTACTACAAGCGCCGCCTCGTTCCATTCGGCGAATTCTTTCCCGTGCCGGAGTCCGTGCGAAGCTGGATGCGGCTGCACAGCCTGCCGTACTACGACATGACGCCGGGCCCGGAAATCCAGGTCCCGCTCAAGGCGGGCGGCGAGCGGCTCGAGGCGACGATCTGCTACGAAGACGCCTACGGCGCCGACCAGCTCGCGGCGCTGCCGGCCTCGACGCTGCTCGTCAACGTGACGAACAACGCCTGGTTCGGCGATTCCTCGGCGCCGCACCAGCAGCTGCAGATGGCGCGCTTCCGTGCGCTCGAGGCGGGGCGCTGGCTCATGCGCGCGACCAGCAACGGCATCACGGCCGTGATCGCGCCCGACGGCAAGGTCATGGCGCGCATCCCGCAGTTCGAGCCCGGCATCCTGAAATACACCGTCCAGCCGCGCACGGGCCTGACGCTCTACGCCCGCAGCGGCAACTGGCCCATCCTCTCGTTCTCCTTCCTGCTGCTCGTCGTCTTCGCCGTCGCGCGCCTCAGAGCGAGGCGCGACAGCTAAGCGCAGCGGGCCGGAGCACCTTCTCGGGATCGTGCGCGCCAGGGATGGCGCGCCCGAAGCCTCCAGGGATGGATTCACGGCGGTCCCGAGAAGGTGCTCCGGTCCCGCTGCCCTCAGGTATCCTTTCCAAGCCCATGAAAGACCGTTACGAAGCCAGGGAAATCGAGCCGGCAGTCCAGGCCGAATGGGCGGCCGCGGGCTCGTTCGCCGCGCGCGAAGACGCCGCGAAGCCCAAGTATTACTGCCTCTGCATGTTCCCGTACCCGAGCGGCCGCCTGCACATGGGCCACGTCCGCAACTACACGATCGGCGACGTGCTCGCGCGCTACATGCGCATGCAGGGATACAACGTGCTGCAGCCGATGGGCTGGGACGCTTTCGGGCTGCCGGCGGAAAACGCCGCGATCGAGAACAACGTCGCGCCGGCGAAGTGGACGCGCGACAACATCCGCCACATGAAAGGCCAGCTCAAGTCGCTCGGCTTCGGCATCGACTGGTCGCGCGAGCTCGCGACCTGCGACGCGGATTACTACCGCTGGAACCAATGGCTGTTCCTGCGGATGCTCGAGCGCGGCATCGCGTACAAGACGACGGGCACCGTCAACTGGGATCCGGTGGACCAGACCGTGCTCGCGAACGAGCAGGTGATCGACGGCCGCGGATGGCGCACGGGCGCGCTCGTCGAGAAGCGCGAGATCCCGATGTACTACCTGCGCATCACGCAGTACGCCGAGGAACTCCTCGCGGCGCTCGACCGGCTCCCGGACTGGCCGGATCGCGTGCGCACGATGCAGGCCAACTGGATCGGCCGCAGCGAGGGCGTGAACCTCGCATTCCCCTACGACATCGCCGGCAAGCGCGGCGAGCTCAAGGTCTTCACGACGCGTGCCGACACGATCATGGGCGTGACCTTCGTCGCCGTCGCCGCCGAGCACCCGCTCGCCGAACTCGCGGCCGGGCGCGACGCGAAGCTGCGCGCTTTCGTCGACGAATGCCGCCGCGGCAGCATCATGGAAGCGGACCTCGCGACCCTGGAGAAGAAGGGCGTCGCGACGGGTCTCAGCGTGCGGCATCCGGTCACCGGCGCGGAAGTTCCCGTCTGGGTCGGCAACTACGTCCTGATGGCCTACGGCGAGGGCGCGGTGATGGGCGTGCCGGGCCACGACGAGCGCGACTTCGCGTTCGCGAAGAAGTACGGCCTGCCGATCCTGCCGGTGATCGACGTCGCCGGGAAGCCGTATTCCACCGACGCCTGGCAGGCCTGGTATGCGGAGTACGGAGTCTGCATCCATTCGGGTCCATACGACGGTCTCGACTTCAACGCCGCGACGAACGCGATCGCGCAGGATCTCGAGGCGAAGGGTCTCGGCCGCAAGCAGGTGGTCTGGCGCCTGCGCGACTGGGGCATCTCGCGCCAGCGCTACTGGGGCTGCCCGATCCCGATCATCCATTGCCCGAAGTGCGGCGACGTGCCCGTGCCGGACGACCAGCTCCCGGTCCGCCTGCCCGAGGATCTCGTGCCGGACGGCTCCGGCAACCCGCTCGCGAAGTCGAAAGCCTTCCTCGAGTGCCGGTGCCCGAAGTGCGGCGCCGCGGCGCGGCGCGAAACGGACACGATGGACACATTCGTCGATTCGTCCTGGTATTTCTTCCGCTTCGCCTCTGCGGGCAACGACCGCGCGATGGTCGACGAGCGCGCGGCCTACTGGCTGCCGGTGGACCAGTACATCGGCGGCATCGAGCACGCGATCCTGCACCTGCTCTACTCGCGCTTCTGGACGCGCGTGATGCGCGACTGCGGGCTCACGGATCTCGACGAGCCGTTCCAGCGCCTGCTGACGCAGGGCATGGTCCTGAACGAGATCTGGTTCCGCAAGCCCGCGACGGGTCGCATCGTGTACTACAACCCGGCCGAGATCGAGGCCGGCGGCGAGGGCGACGCGCGCAAGGGCGTGCTGAAGTCCGACGGCCAGCCGGTCGAGTATGGCGGCATCGGCACGATGTCGAAGTCGCGCAAGAACGGCGTGGACCCGCAGGATCTCGTCGAGCGCTACGGCGCCGACACGGCGCGGCTCTTCACGATGTCGAACGTGCCGCCCGAGCACACCTTCGAATGGTCGGACGAGGGCGCGGAGGGCGCATTCCGGTTCCTGAAGCGGCTCTGGAAGATCGTGCACGCCCATGTCGAGGGCGGCCCGGCCGGCAAGCTCGAAGTGGCGGCACTCGACGGGCCGCAGCGCGAGTTGCGCCGCCAGGTGCACCAGGCGCTCGTCAAGGTCGGCGACGACATCGGTCGCCGGCGCACCTTCAATACCGCGATCGCGGCGACCATGGAATTGCTGAATGCGCTCGCCCGGTTCGCGGACCCATCGCCCGCCGGCCGCGCGGTCATGCAGGAGGCGCTCGATTTCCTGGTGCTGGTGCTCTCGCCGGTCATTCCGCACGCCGCGCAGGCGATGTGGCGCGAGCTCGGGCACGCGACGCTGATCGTGGATGAGCGCTGGCCGCAGCACGACCCGGCCGCGCTCGTCCAGGACACGGTCGAGATCGTGGTGCAGGTCAACGGCAAGCTGCGCGCGCGCATTGCGGTCGCCGCGGGTGCCGACGAGGCCATTGCGCGCGAGGCCGCGCTCGCCGATCCCGGCGTCGCCAAGTTCGTCGCCGGCCAGCCGGTTCGAAAGCTGATCTACGTGCCCGGCAAGCTCGTGAACGTGGTCGTGTGATGCGCCGGCTCAGCCTCGTCGTTTTCGCCTTGTCGCTGGCCGCGGGCTGCGGCTTCCACCTGCGCGGGCAGGAGCCGCTGCCGGCGATCTTCGCGACGCCATACGTCGATGCCAAGGACCATTACACGCCGCTTTACGCCGCGCTGGATGAGCGCCTGCGCGCCGCGGGCGCACGGCCTGCGCCGAATGCCGCGGACGCGAGTGCGATCATCCGCCTGCACGTGGACGACACGGGCCGCGATCTCCTCTCCGTGACCGCCGACAACAAGCCGGGTGAGTACGAGGTGTACTACGTCGGCGGAGTTCTCGGTATCGAACGGGGCGACGGAGCTCCTGTCGCGCAAGCAGGTGAGGCTGACGCGCGAGTATGGCTACGACGAATCCGCCGTGCTCGCGAAGGAGATCGAGGAGGAGACGCTGCGCAAGGCGCTGGCCGAGGAAATCGCCGACCAGATCATGCGGCGCCTGGCGGCCCTGTGAACATCTCCGTTTTCGATGTCTTCAAGGTCGGCGTCGGGCCGTCCTCGTCGCACACCATGGGCCCGATGCTGGCGGCGCGCTTCTTCGTGCTCGACCTCGAGTCGCGCGGACTGCTGGCGGCGACCTCCGAGATCTTCGTGCAGCTCTATGGCTCGCTCGCGCTCACGGGCCTCGGCCATTGCACCGACCGCGCGATCCTGCTCGGGCTCGAGGGGCATGATCCTTCCGAATTCGATCCGGCGGTCATGGAGCCGACGCTCGCGCGCATCCGCGGCAGCGCGCGGATCCGGCTTCTCGGCAAGCACGAGATCGCCTTCGACGAGCCGATGAATCTCCTGTTCCACCGCGACCAGATGCTGCCCGGGCATTCGAATGGCATGCGCTTCACGGCGCGGAACCCGGCTGGCGCGACGCTGCTCGCGGAGGAGATGTACTCGATCGGCGGCGGGGCCGTGCAGCGCTCGGATGAGGAGACTGCCGGCGCGGCCGCGGCGCCTGCGGCTATTCCGCTGCCATTCGGCAGTGGCGCGGAGCTTCTCGAGCGGGCGGACGGCGCGGGTCTTTCGATCGCGGGCCTCATGCGCCGGAACGAGGAGGCGCTGCGGCCGGCAGCCGAAGTCGACTCAAGGCTCGCGCGCATCTGGGCGGTCATGCAGGCCTGCGTCGAGCGCGGCTTCGCCGCGGAGGGCGTGCTGCCGGGCGTGCTGAAGGTGAAGCGCCGCGCGCCGCAGATGAAGCGCGCGCTCGCGGCGGAGGCGGGCCGCGCGGACGCGATGGAGTGGGTCAATGCCTGGGCGCTCGCGGTGAACGAGGAGAACGCCGCCGGCGGGCAGGTCGTCACGGCGCCGACCAACGGAGCCGCCGGCATCGTGCCCGCGGTGTTGCACTACTACGCGAAGCTCTGCCCGGGGAGCGACGCCGCCGGAATCCAGCAGTTCCTGCTCGCGGCCGGCGCGATCGGACTCCTCTACAAGCGCAACGCCTCGATCTCCGGCGCCGAGATGGGCTGCCAGGGCGAGGTCGGCGTCGCCTGCTCGATGGCGGCGGCGGGGCTCGCGACCGCGTTCGGGGGCACGAACACCCAGGTCGAGAACGCCGCCGAGATCGGGATGGAACACAACCTCGGCCTCACCTGCGACCCGATCGCGGGCCTGGTGCAGATTCCCTGCATCGAGCGGAACGCCATGGGCGCGGTCAAGGCGATCAACGCGGCGCGGCTTGCGCTGCGCGGCGACGGCACGCACAAGGTCTCGCTCGACCAGGTGATCGCGACCATGCGCCAGACCGGCTATGACATGAAGTCGATCTACAAGGAGACCTCGCAGGGCGGGCTCGCGGTCAATGTGCCGGAGTGTTGAGCGGCGCTCGGGGATATCCCGCACGCGCAGGCCGGGACAGTCACGTGTACATGTGCAATGTGTCCTCGCCTGAAGACACGAGCCTCTTGCTGATGGCGAACATCGTGATGCCGGCCGTGTTGTGCAGCTCGAGCTTGCGCATGAAATTGGAGCGGTGCTTCTCGACCGTCTTCACGCTCAAGGTCAGGCGTGTCGCAATGCGCTTGTTCGAGAGGCCTTTTGCGACGAGCGTCAGGATCTCCCGTTCGCGATCGGTCAGGAGCTGCAGGGAGGCGACATTGCGCGCATCCCTTTCGCCCAGATAGCCGGAAATGATCTTCGCCGACACCGGCGGGCAAAGGTAACGTTGCCCCCTGATGACGCTTCGGATTGCCTGCAGCAACTCGGCGGAGCTCGAATCCTTGAGCACATAGCCGTCGGCGCCCGCCTTCAAGGCGGCATCGATGTACTCTTCACTGCTGTGCACGGTGAGCACCAGAACCCGCGTTTCTGGCGCAATCGCGCGCACCTGGGAAATGATCTGGATGCCCGAACCCCGCGGCATCGCCAGGTCGGTTATGACGAGATTTGGCCGGAGACGCTCGACAAGCGCGATTCCATCCTCCAGGTTCCCGGCTTCGCCGACCACCACGAAGTCCGATTCAAGCTCGAGTAATGCGTGCAAACCCTCGCGCAGGATCATGTGGTCGTCGACAAGTATCAGGCGCGCACGTGAATCGTCAGCGACTGGTGCCGTGTCGTCAGCGAAACCTGCGAGCATCCGTTTCGCGGGTGTCAAGCTGCATCCCCCTTCTTATACGTAGGCAACTACGTGATGTACTGCATGGATTATTGGATTTCTGTGAACCGACACCGGTCATCCTTGACATAAGCATCGATTCAATTTTGCAAATACGTCCCGCATCACGGGTGCACCCATGCGTTATGTCGCAATCACGTAGTGCCTGCATGGCAGGACTACGGCTTGCGCACCGGCCGGGCCGTGCGCCGGGCCAGGAAGACAAACTGCCAGTCGCAGTAGCACTCGGCACCTGTGAATGCCGAATCGTCAGCCTCGAAGTGGGCGCGCTTGATGGGCTTCTGGTGGGAGCTGCTGCGTACGCCCATGATCGCGCCATCGACGGTACGGATGTATTCCCAGTCGGGACGTCCGGTCATCGGATCGGCGTAAATACGCCGCAGATGACGCCGCACTTCAGGGAAGCGATGGTCCTCGATGAGATCCTGGATATCGTTTGGATATCGCGCGGCTCCGGAACCATTGAGGTAGTAGCTGCGAATCGCGTCACGATACGCCTTGCCCACGAACAGCAACTCCGCCTCGCGATCGCGCTGCACAGCCGTTGCCCAGACTGTCCCGACGGCTGCCAGTGCAATTCCGAGGAACGCCACGGCCAGCAGGATGCCGAGGTAGGTGAATCCGCCCGCCCGGCCGCGGAACATCGGGCGTGGCCGTGCTGAAGGGCTACCAGGTCTCGAATTCCGTGCCATCGCTTGCCGCACCCTGCGCTCCGCTGCGCACATCGCGCGCGCCGGGCGCCTCCGCGTCATCGCTCGGGATCAACACCCAGGTATCTTTTGACTTCGTCTCCGGGTCGATCGGCACGCTGCGCAAGTAGCGCAGTTCGACCAGTTCCGCGAGCGATTCCGGATAGCGCGCGAGATCACCATAGAACTTGTCGATCGCATCCCGCATTACCGCGAGATCCTGGCGCAGGACCACCTCCTTGGACCGCTCGAGGCTGTGAAAATAGCGTGGCACGGCAATCATCAGCAGCGTGGCGATGATCGACATCACCACGAGCAGCTCGATCAGGGTGAATCCCCGCAGCTTTTGCGGCCAGGAAGCAATGCCCGCTGCCTTACCACTCACGGTAATTCGTGCCATTGAGCGCAGTTCCCGTTGCAAGGGAAAATACGTCGTAAACGTCATCGCCAGCCTGCGGGCTGTCCGGCGGGCTCGCGTAGCTGCGCAGACCCCAGGTTTCTGCCGCCGGCACCGATCCATCCGGAAAGAACGGGTCGCGAGGCAGTCGACGCATGAAGAAAATCGGGGTCGCCTCCGGATTCGTGTAGTCCACGACGCCGCTCGAGAGCGCGTCCAGCGACGGCGGATACCCGGAGGCATCTGCCGGCACTTCGATCCGTCCCGCATCGGCCGCCAGCTTGTAGGCGTCGATGGCCGTCCGGATCTCACGCAACGCAGTCTTCAATTCCTGTTCCTTGGTGCGCCTGACCGTCAATTCCGCCAGGGGCATCGCCAGAGTGGCAAGCAAGCCCACGATCGCGACCGTGATCACGAGTTCAATCAGCGTAAATCCTCTTGCTCCTTTCATTGATCGTTCCGCAGAAACACCGCGAAGCGGATGTTGGCCGAGACCTGCGCCAATCCGATCGTCTTGCGCTCGAGCCTCAGGCCGTCGACAGCGGCACCGGGAATTGCGGCAAGCGTCCCGTTGACGAATTGGCGGATGCTCGGGTAAGTACCCTGCAGCGGGAAGCTCAGCCGCGCGCGGACAATCGTGCCTGAGTGCGTCACCGTGAAATCGTAGTTGCCCTGGTCGAGCACGAGGCCTGCCGCGCTCGCTTGCGCGATGATCTGTTCGGTGATTGCGGGAAGCTGGCTGCGGGCCGGCAGGCTGCCGACAAAGGCCTGGAGCCGTGCGTCCGGCGTGAGGTTCCTGCCGCTGCCGCTGCGCGTCACCTGGTCCTGCTGGGCCTGGGCGAGTTCCGACCGCAGGGCGGCAACTTGCTGGCGCAGCGGCGAATTTGCGCTCAGGAAGCAGACGATGACGAAGACGAGCAGGGCAACGCCAATGACGCCGACGCGGCCCACGTAATGCGCCTGGTGCGACAGATAGGGAACCACGCCGGCCGCAAGCCGTCGAGCCAGGCTGCGGCTGCGAGAAGCCAGGGACGGCGTATCAGGCAATTCTGCAGCGCGGCTCGATTGCTGCTCGGCCAGCCGTGCGGGCGTGTCGGCCCCCTCGACAGGGTCGTCGTGAACCAGGTCGACGCCGACGGCGCTCACGACGCTGCTCTCCAGTCAGCCTTGATCTGAAAACGAACCGGCCGTTCAGGGTCCTTTACCTGCACTTCATGGCTCTCGAGCATCGGGAAACGCATGGCTTTGCTCGACTGCAGCCGCTTGACATAGGCGAGCGCGATCAGCAGCGTCCGGGCTTCGGCGACCACCCGGACCTGATGCTTTTCGCGGTCCGGTTCCACCGCCAGTATCGCGACCGGATTCTGGCTGTCCTCGCTTGCGAGCTCCAGTTCCCTGAGCAGAATTGACCAGGGTGTTGCGAGTTCAGAAACGGCGGCCGCGGCCTCTTCCGCAACGCGCATTGCCGCCTGGTCGGGAATGGCCGCATCCGGACCGGGGCTGATCGCTGCAAGGCGCATCTCCAGTCCGGCATTCTCGGCGGCCATACCGCGATAGTCGGCGATGACCAGCACTGCACCGAGAATTCCGGCGGCAAGCAGTGCCGCACCGATCCGGCTGACGCGCGGCCGCCTGCGCGCAAAATCGAGTTCGATTTGCGGACGCGTCATGCGTATGGTCTCCTGAGCACGGCCAGGTCGTCGCCGAGCGTCGATTTGATGCGTTCATCGACCAGCCACTCAATGCCCGTGTCGTGGCTGCCAGCCAGCCGTTGCAGCCACATCGGAGCGTCGACATACACGCGACCATTTTCGCCGTCCTGCGCCACCAGCCGCCCAAAGGTCCTGAGGCGCTGAAGTTCGGCCATCCAGTCGGAGCCGATGCGCGCCGAGTAGACGCGATCCCAGGATTCGCGCACCAGCCGCGCCGCGGCAAGGCTGCCTTCGTCAATTGCCACGAACCAGCCATGGGCGTCCGGCAGCCGGTCACGCCAGGCGTTGCAGGCCGCTATCAATTGCGGCTGCGCCGAGACCAGCCGCAGCCGGCAATCCTCCAGGGCGGCGCGAATCTCGCCGAGCAGCGTTTCAGGTATGGCGCAGGCGACCCTTGCCTGGCCCGGAGCCGCTTCGCTCACGCTCACCTGCCATGGGTCGGTCCCCTTGCCATAGATGCTGGCGAGACAAATGCGGCCGTGTGCCAGGCGTTCCTCATGGCTCACGATATCGTCCGACCACGGCACAATCGCGTATCGCGCCCAGTGATCGGAAATCACGACCCGCGCGTCGGCTCGTTGCCAGGCGGCATCCGCAAGCTGTGCATGCAACACGGCCAGTGCCGGTCGCCAGTCGGCATAACTCCCGTTTTCGACGCGCAGGCTGGCTTCACCGATACAGCGCGGGCGAATTCCGCGGCTCATGCGGGTCAGGGCCACCCGGCGCGGCGTGAGCAGTATCGCGATTTCATCACGCCACCGTGGTGACACGATTGACCTCTTCGATCGTTGTCCGGCCCTGGTGCGCCAGCTCGAGGGCGGCGTCGCGCAGGAATCGCAAGCCGCTCCGGCAGGCCATTTCCCTGAGCTGCCGGGCCGGCACGCGAGCGATGATGGCCTCGCGCAATTCATCGTTCAGCACCAGCAGTTCCCCGACTGCCACCCGCCCTCGATAGCCGGTTCCACGGCAATGCTGGCAGCCAAGGCCTGCGCGGAACGTGGGAGCGGGCGCAATTGACGAAATGCCCGCCTCACTGAGCGCATCCTGCGGCGGAGCGATCGTCTCGGCGCAATGACTGCAAAGCAGGCGCACGAGGCGCTGCGCAAGGATGCCGTTTATCGCGGCAACGAAACTGTGGCTGTCGATGCCCATGTGCTGGAACCGGCTGAGCACGTCAAAGACGTTGTTGGCGTGTACCGTCGTGAACACGAGGTGGCCGGTCAGCGCCGACTGGATGGCGATCTGGGCGGTCTCCGGATCGCGGATCTCGCCGACCATGATCTTGTCCGGATCGTGCCGCAGGATCGACCTCAGGCCGCGCGCGAAGGTCAGGCCCTTCTTTTCGTTGACCGGGATCTGCAGCACTCCAGGCAGCTGGTATTCGACCGGATCCTCGATGGTCACGATCTTGTCGGTGCCGGTGTTCGTTTCCGAGAGTGCTGCGTAAAGCGTGGTGGTCTTTCCGCCGCCCGTGGGACCGGTGACCAGCAGCATGCCGTACGGCCGTGCCGACAGGCGCCGCAGCGCGCTTACGACCCGTGCGTCGAAACCGAGGCTGTCCAGGTTGAGGTTTTGCAACTGGTCTGCGACCGCACGCTTGTCGAGCACGCGCAGTACGGCGTCTTCGCCAAAGACGCTGGGCATGATCGAGACGCGAAAATCGATCGGCCGGCCCTCCACCGCGATCTTGAAGCGACCGTCCTGCGGCACGCGCCGCTCGGCGATGTCCAGCTCAGCCATGACCTTGATGCGCGACAGGACCTGCTCCGGGACCTCGACTCCCGACACTGTTGCGATGTGTATGAGGACTCCGTCAATGCGATAGCGAATCACGAGACCCGAACCCGCAGTCTCGAGGTGCACATCGCTGGCGCCAGCCCGCAGCGCATCGAAAACGGTCGAGTGCACCAGCTTGACGATAGGACTCGAGTCCTCGTTGATCGAGGCAAGCGACAGGTTTTCCAGGGACTTGGCAGCGCCGGACACCGTGCGTGCGCTCTCCACGGCTGAATCGATCGCGCGCGTGGAATGCTCGCGCGCCGACACGTAGGCGGCAATGTCGTGGCTTGAGGCCATTTCCCACGTGACAACGCAGGGCACGCGCGCTTCGAGCCAGGGGCGCAGGCCCGCATCGAAAGGGTCCGCCATGACCGCGGTCACCTGGGTACCGTCGCGCACGAGGACGCAGCCACGACGCAGCCCTTCTGCCGAGGGCAGCAGGTCGAATGCGGGATCGAGCGCCATCAGTTCGGCGGCGTTCAGGCATCGATAGTGAAACGCGCTTGCGACGGCGGCGACGATTTCGGCCGGACCGAAGCCGGTCGTTTCCTGCAGGACGTCGAATGCGGACCTGCCCTGGCGCTTCGCCTCGGCTGCCGCGGCGGCAAGAGTCCAGTCATCGAGAACCAGCGTGGAGAGGAGCTCCGCGGCCGCGTTCACTGGATGCTCCCGGCCAGTTCGAAGATCGGAAAGTACATCAGGACAACGATGACGCCGATGATGATTCCCACGAGCGTCATCAGCGCCGGCTCGATCAACCGCGTGAGCAAGTCAACCGTGCGGGCAAGCTCCTCGTCATAGAACGCCGCGATGCGCTCCATCATCTCGCCCATGTTGCCGCTGCGCTCGCCGACCTTCAGCATCCGCGCCGCAACCGGCGTCGTCAGCCCGAAGCGCTCCATCGAATTGGTGAGGGATTGACCCTCGCGCACCGCCTGCGTGGCCTGCGCGAGTGCGGGTCGCAGCCCCGGACTCAGCAGCCCCGCAGACATGTCGAATGAAGTCACGGCGGGCATGCCGCCACGCAGCAGCATGCCGACGGTCCGGTACATGCGCGCCAGCTGGTAGATCTGCATGTGCCGGCCAAGCACCGGAAACCGCGCGGCCCGTCGGGTCAGCGCGGCGCGGAAGGCCGGCTGTGACGAAATGTGCGCGACCGCAATTCCGATGGCGCCAAGCACGACGACGACCGCGAATCCATGGTTCTGCATCGCCTGGCCCCAGCCCATCAGCATGCGCGATGCCCACGGCAGGCCGGTGCCGAGGTCCTCGTAGATGCTGCTGAAGCGCGGTACCACGTAGCCAAGCAGGAAGATCGTCACCAGCAGTCCCGCGCCACACAAGACCGCCGGATAGATGGAAGCACTCACCAGTTTCTTGCGCAACTGGTCGATCTGCTGCTGATAGGCGATGAAGCGCGTCAGCGCTTCGCGAATGGCGCCGGTCCGCTCGCTCGCCCGCACCGTCGCGATGTAGAGGGGCGGGAAGCTTCGCGGCAATTCCTCGAGCGCCGCCGACAGGGTCCTGCCTTCGAACAATCGCGCGCGAACCAGTTCGAGCGCGCGTCGCGTGCCGGGTACTGTTTCCTTCTCGGTCAGCGTGTCGATGGCCTCGACCAGGGTAAGGCCGGCATCCAGCAATGCGACGAGCTCCTGGCTGAAGGAGACGAGCTGTATGCGCGTCGTGGCGCCCGAGCTTTGCATCCAGGCGCGCGCGACAGAGATGACCTGGCGACCGGCAGCATCAGCCTGGTTTCTTGCGTCCGATTCGTCCAGCGCATCGATCGCGTAGCTGAGAACGGCGCCGTCCGCATCGAGGGCCTTGACTTGAAATCGCACTGCGGATCACCAGTTGCTGATGTCGGCGTTTTCGCCGCTGCCGCCGGGCTGGCCGTCCTTGCCGAAGGAAACGATGTCGACATCGCCATGGGTGCCCGGGGACACGTACATATAGGGATGACCCCAGGGATCCAGCGGCACCGCTTTCTTGAGGTAAGGGCCCGTCCAGGCAGGGTCATTCGGCGGCGCGTTGGTCAATGCATTGAGGCCTTCCTCGGAGCTTGGATAGCGATCCATGTCGATCCGGTACTGATCCAGCGCCTTGTCGAGCGCATCAATCTGCGCGCTGGCGGCTCTGACCTGGGACTTTCCGACCTGGGCGAAATACCTTGGGGCCACGAATCCCGGCGAGGATTCCGATGATCACCATGACGACGAGCAGCTCCAGCAGCGTGAATCCCTGCTGTTTTTCCGCCGCGAAAGGCACGACATTGGGTCGGAGCGGCCAGCCCACGCGCACCACCGTGCCGCTCCGGCGCTTGGAGCGCAGCAGGAATTTCCCGCCACTCTTGGCCGCGCGTTCACGCAGGCCGCTCAGACCGAGCCCGCCGCCGGCAAATTCGTGTACTTGGCCGAGGTCGAAGCCGATGCCGTCGTCGCGAACCTCGAGCGTCAGGATGCCGTCGTCGCAGCAGGATCGAAACGAATACGTTCTTGGCCCTGGCATGCTGGGCAACGTTGTTCAGGGCCTCCTGCACAAAGCGGAATATCGGCGTCCCGAGGTTCTCCGGGATGTCAGCGTCGGTTGCGGAGATTGCCGTGTGTATCTTGATGTGCGTATAGACCTCCCCGAACTCGCGGCAGAACCAGCGCACCGCCGAGACGGCGCCCAGGTCGTCAAGGATCGATGGGCGCAGGTGTGCCGCAATCGTGCGTGCCGACTCAATCGTCTGCTGAACGCGCGAAATCGTCGATCGGAGGAGGGTCTGCTGTGATTGCATGTCCTGCGCACGATTCATCTGGACGGCACGTTCGAGCAAGTACTTGATCGCACCGAGCGACTGACCAATGCTGTCATGCAACTCCTGCGCGATGCGCCTGCGATCCTCTTCCTGCGCGCTCATGAGCTGGCCTGACAGCCTGGACAGTTCGGCGCGGGAGAAATTGAGCTCGCTTGTACGCGCTTCAATGCGCGCTTCAAGCTGCTCGTTCAACTGCCTGAGGTCTGCCTGGATGCTGAGCAGTTGCGTGACGTCCGACAACACGATGACGGCGAGTTCGATCTGTCGTGGCCCCTGGTGAGGGCCGCCCGATGGCACTCTGCGCAGCGTCGCGCTGAGGGCCCGTCCGAGCCGCACGTCATGCAGCTCGAAATGGCCGGTACCCTCGCGCAACATGTCCAGCCAGGACGCATCGAGCCGCAGCGCGAGCATGCAGCGACTGTCATCGCAGCCTGGGTGCAGCAACTCGTGCACGGTGCGGCCCTGCACCTCGCTGACGCGTCCGAGTGACCAGCATTCAATCGTGCGATTGGCGCGCAGCACGGTACGCTGACCGTCAAGGACGCAGACGAGCTCCGGCAACGCGTCGACCGTGCATTCCCACTCCTGCTTGGCGCGCGCGATGGCCTCGTGCAGGGAACCGGTTTCGACGTGGTCCCTGGTCGCGGGATCGGCGTCGTGGGGCCGCTCAGTCACCATGCGGGCGACGCCTTGCACGTGCCGGGTCGGGCCGGACGCTGGCATTTCCCGGGCATTGGACTCTCTGCGAGCCTTGGGCGTGTACGTCTTCGCACCGCTCAAAGGCTATAGAAGTAGGGGGCTGGATACAGTCCCGCGGGCGCTGTAGAAGCCGGTAGGGTTTGGCCGTAGTTCAGGTTCTGGCTTGCGCGACCAGCGTCTCGTAGACGCGCAGTACCTTGGGCACGTAGGCCCGGGTCTCCTGGTAGGCCGGTATGCAGCGACCGCAGCGGTCCACGGCGTCCTCGCCGGCGTTGTAAGCCGCCAGTGCGAGCTCGAGGTCTTTACCATAACGATCGATCAGTGACTTGAGGTAGCGCGCACCCGCGTGGACATTTTGCCTGGGGTCGTAGCGATCGGCCGCCCCGTAGCGTTTTGCGGTCGCCGGCATCAATTGCATCAGGCCCACGGCGCCGGCCTTGGACACCGCCCGGGCGTTGAACCCGGACTCGACGGCGATCACGGCGCGCAGGAGGTCTGCTTCAACCGAAGCGGCAAGCGCGGCCTTTTCGATGATTGGATCGAAATCCACGGACTTTGCGAGCAGCACCCGGTTGTAAGCCTCGCCGCTTTGCGTCTTCTCCGCCGGGGTTGCCAGCAGGAACTGGAAGCGCGGGTCGGTCGGCACGTTGCTGAGGTGCGTCACGCCGTCGCCATCGACAAAGGAATAGACATCGGCGCGCGCCGGAGTTACCGCAGCCACCGAGATGATTCCGATCGCGAGGGCCAGCATCCGCACCATGGTCATGTATTACGTCGGTCCGGGCCGGCACGATAGGTAGGTGAACACCGTAGCCTAGCGCGCCGCAGTCAGGACGCCGCGCAGCTCCGCGAGCAGATCGTCTGCCGTCGCGAATCCCTCCAGGCGCACCCAGCTGTTGCCCGATGCGGCACGCACCAGCGTAACCGGCCGGTGATTGGTCTTGTCGCCACGGTAAACGTCAAATGCCTGCTGCGCCTCGATACTGGCTTGCAGCGTTCCCGTGTAGTGCTGCCAGCCGGCGCCGGCCTTGAACCGGGCCGCATACTCCCGCAGGCGTGCCGGAGTGTCCTGTTCGGGATCGATGGAGATCGACACGAGATGCGCTTTGGTGTGGCTGTCGTCCAGCTTCTGCTGCAGCATCCTGAACACCTGGCTGGACATCGGACAGATCGTCGTGCAGGTCGTAAAGATGAAATTCAGGACAACAGGCCGGCCGTCATCGAGTTCCTTGTCCAGCGAAACGCTGACACCATCATCGCGTACCAGCGTCAGGCCTGGCACGTCATAGCTCGCGACCGTCCGCGTGACTGCGGTGTCCGCCATCATGTGGTGATGCGCCGCGTGCGGATCAACCGCGGCCGGCGCCGGGCTCTTGCTGCGCGTACGCGGGAAAACCGGCGAACCCGCTGGCCAATAACAAGGTCAGCGGGACGAACGCGCGGAGTCGGCACACGTTGCGGTTCATCGAACGAATACTCCTGCGCCGGGTATCCCCGCCATAGTCGGTGAGACTGCACAGGCGCTCAATGGGGTGAAACCCCACCTCGCCGGCGGACTGCCTGCTCCTGGATGTGCAGCGATTATGTTCAGCGCGATGCGGCGCAACCTGGCGCCGAACGGCAGCGATGTTCGCTAGGGGCGCGCCTGGGACTCGGCGGCAGGCGGGACAGCGCGCTCAGGCGGACACAGCAGCACGGTACCGCGCGTGTCGGCGTGATAGTCGAGCGTCCGGTCGCCCGCCTCGATGCGAATGCGGTAACCCGGCACGAGCGTCTGCGTGTACATCATCTCGGGTTCCGGGCAGCCCAGCGAACCATCCAGCCAGGTCACGCGCTCGACCCTCGTGACCCTGAGGCTGGCTACGGCGACTCCGGTCAGGCGCGCCGCGTCGTCCAGAGCGGCCTGTACGGGCGCGGCAGGCGGCACGGCGGGCTCGGCGTCCTCTGCGGGTGCTGACGCACAACCGAAGGAAGTTGCTGCCATCAGTACAGCAACCGCAAGGACGCAGCAGGATGGGCGTCGAGTCCGGGCAGTGCCGTAGCGCATGGTGGAGATTCTACGGCACGATCCAGTCCGACAGTAGTGACAGCTGCCTGTCACCATCACCATCGACCCTCACGACGTAACTTCCCTTCGACGCAAATCTCTGGCCGGGGCCCAGGCTCAGGTGTGGATAGATGGAGAGTTCGAGCGCGGTACCGAGCTGGTGCTCCATGCGTTCCAGCAGGAACTCCCGCGAATAGATGTCCTTGCTGTGAGAGACCTGCATGCCCACCACCGTGGCCGCCAGGTAAGCATTCAACTGGACCTTTTCGTCGGTCAGCTCGATGCCGTTGTTGTGCATCCAGCGCTTGACGACTTCGAGCCGTGCCTCGCGCACCGCAGGCAGGTCCTGCGGGTAGATGAGGCGCAGACGGCCTGCGGCGTCGGGCGTGATGCCGGTTCGCTGGTCAGCGATGAGGCCCGACGAGAGGTAGACAGCCTTGACGTGCGACGCAGCCGCAGTCAGCGCCTGAGCGTGCGCCAGGTCTTCTGGTCTCAGCCACAACACCAGCGTCGCGCCGGAGGCTTCATGGGCCAATTGCTGCCAGAATCCTGCACCGGGTGACGCGTCCAGTTCGCGATCCTCGAGATCGCTTTCCGCTGCCGCCCACGCCTTGCGGAACGCCGCGGCGGCGGTGGCGCTCGCATCATCGCGACGATAGACCTGCAACACCGATCCGCGCTCGCCAGCGTCCCGAAGGTACTTGGCGAGCGCCTGCGCCTCGAGTGTCACGCCCTGGGACAGGTAGACGGTATAGAAGCCTGATCCGTCGACTACCGGCACCTCGACCTGCGGAAAAATGCACGGCACCCCGAAGCGCTCGCTGAATTCGTGAATCGGACGCCAGCTAGTCCCGGCCCAGGCCGCTCACCAATGCGAATACGGGCTGCTGCCGGTTGAAGGCCTCCAGCTGCGCGCCCCAGGTATCGCTCGCGCCTTTCAGGTCCCAGACGTGCAGCACCCATTCCCGGTAGGTGCGTCCCAGGTTGACTCCGCCTGCCTGCTGGCGGCGCACCTCGTCACGCAAGCCGTCGTTTCGGTCGTGAAAGTACACCTGCAGCAATTCGACCACTGCGCGCCGTTGCGCGCTGTCCGTGCCCGGCTGGATCACGGTCGCGAAATGCACGGCGGTCCTCGGTCACGCCCGGGGATGCTGTTGCCGAGAGAGTCTTGAGATACGCAGTCAGTGATGCGAGTGCCGCCGCATCGAGCGCGTAGCGCGGCATGGCTGCATCCATGACGCGTCCGGTCACGTCGATGCCTTCGCGAATCGATCGTGCCAGGGACGCGTCATCATAGGCGGGCCGCGGACGACTGCCGGCGAACATGGCCGTCCTCGCTGCGCGCAGTGCCTGCGCGTTGGCGCGGGCTGCCTCGGCAGCGGACGGGCGCCCCGCTGTCGTTCCGGGTGACGCGGCAACCGGTGGAGCGACTGGCGGCGGACTGCCGGGCGCAGCTGGCGCAACCCGTTCGCCGAACAGGGCCGGACTGGTGATCGCGCGGACCTCAATCGGACCCTCGCTGGATCCGTATCCGCTGCGGCGGTGGCAGGTCGCGCAGGCCGCATCCTTGCCCGAGAGCGTCACGCCCGCCTCGCCGACGCCCCGCAATGCCTCGCCCGCGGGAAGAATGCCCTCACGATAGATCCGCTGCCCGATCGCGAGCGGATCGGCATCCGGTGTGCCGCCCGATTCCTCCGTCACTGCGGAACAGGGCAGGCCGGCGAGGACTGCCAGCACCGGCGCTGCGAGCCACTTCACGCGATGGCCTCGCTTACTGCACGGTGACCGTCACCGTCGCAGTATTGGACGTTGCTCCAAGGTTGTCCATCACGGTGTAACGAAACGTCTCCACGCCGCGGAATTTGAGCTTGGGTTTGTACGCCACCTTGCCGCCCGTTCTGACCGTCGCCGTTCCGCCTTTGTTCGGCGGACTCGTGATTTGTACGCTCGCGCGGTTCAGGTTGCCATCGGCATCACGGTCGTTGGCGAGCACCGCGAACACCTGCGCCGTGTATGACGATTTCGCACGATAGGGTGCGGTGAACACGTCGTTGACCGCAACCGGTGCGTGCTGGACCTTGTTGGCCACCTTGACCGTGCGAACGGCGTGCGAGGAGTTGCCCGCGGCGTCGGCAGCGACGACATCCAGCGTGTGTGAGCAGCTGGCCGACGCAGTCGTGTCCCAGGAGAACGCATACGGCGCCGTGTTGTCGGTGGCATACAGGGCGCCATCGACATAGAGGTCTGTGCGGACCACGCCGATGTCATCGGTTGCAGTGGCCGTGACGGAAACAGTCCCGGAGACGGTCGCGCCCGCTGCCGGCGCGTCGATCGACACGATTGGTGGCGTGATGTCGGGTGGCGCGTTGGACACCATGACCGAGACCGGGACCGTGCCGGCGCTGTTGCCCGCGGCGTCGAAAGCCATCGCCTGCAGCGTGTGCGTCCCGTTCGGCAGCGCGACCGTATCCCAGGCAAACGAATACGGCGTTTCAGCCACGCTGTCAAAGAAGGCGTCATCGACATAGAGGTCGACCTTGACGACGCCCACGTCGTCGTCCGCCGTCACATCGACAACCACCGTGCCGGAGACCGTGGCGCCGCTCGCGGGCGCCGTCATTGAGATCGTGGGCGCCGTGAGATCCGCAGGCGGCGTATAGCTCATTGCGAGCGTCACGGCAGCCAGCGCGTCCACGCGGCCAAAGCCGAAGCCGGTGTCATAGCCGCTGCTCCCGAGATCCACAACGCTCGCTTCCAGCAGCTGTGTGACCAGCGTCGGCGTGAGCGAGGAGTTCGCGCTGTACATCAGCGCGGCCACGCCGGCCACCACCGGGCTCGCCTGGGACGTGCCTGAATAGGCGAAGTACGTGCCGAACAAGTCGGTCGTCAGGATGTGGGTGCCGGGGGCCGACAGGTCGACATACGGACCGGTGCTCGAGAAATACGCGAGGCCGTCGTTCTCGTCAGTGGCCGACACCGACAGCATGAACGGCGTCTCGGCCGTCGGGTCCGCGCAGGCGCAGTTGCCGGATGCCGCGACGACCAGCGTGCCATGGTTGAAGGCGTATTCCGCGGCCGTGCGGATCGCCGCATCACCGGCGACGCCATTGAAGCTCAGGTTGACGACCCGCGCGCCGTGATCGGCTGCCCACGTGATGCCGTCGGCGATGCTGGCCGATGTCGCGGCGCCCGCGGCATTGGTCACCCGCACCGGCATGATCGGGGAGGCCCCGGCCACGCCCGCGACGCCCTCGGCGTTGTTGGTCGCTGCGCCTGCGACACCCGCGACCTTGGTGCCGTGACCGTAGGGGTCCGTGGTGTCGGTGTTGTTGCTGTAGGTGTTGTAGCCGTCGACCAGCTTGCCCGCGAGGTCCGGATGCGTGGCGTCCACGCCGCTGTCGAGAATCGCAATGACCGCGTTGGCGCCGCCCTGGGTCAGGTCCCAGGCCTGATCCGCGAGAATCTGCGGCAGGTGCCACTGGCCGGAGTATTCGGGGTCGTCCGGCACCAGGGCCGGCGTGAACTCGTAGTTCTTTTCGACGAACTTGACTTCCGGCATGCGCTGGAGCCGGCGTATCACGGCATCCTCCGTCGCCGCGGGAACCCGGATGCGGACGACGCGGATGCTCCGTCCTACGTCATCGACGAAGACCGCGCCGTGCTTGCGAAAGAACGCGTGGCGGCCGCTCGGTCCGACGCCGGCCCGGAAGCCGACCAGCAATTCACCGCTGACCCAGCGAGTGGGCTTCTGCGCCTCGACGACACCGCCTGCCAGCAGCCCCGCGACGCCGAGGGCCAGCGCCATGAAGTGCGCCTGGCCTATGCGGCGGGGGAAGCATGAATTCGACGCCATGCTCTCACGTCGCTCATTGCGCAGTTACCGGCCCCAGGCGCGACGCGCCCATGGCCACGGTGACTTCGGTGCCGGGCTGCACGGCGCCGCGCACGTTGGGGTAGAGGAGCATGAGAATCTGGCCTTGCGCGAACCGCGTGGATCTTCATCGCGTGATGCGGGGCCATCAGGGGTGGCATGTCGCCGACAATCAGCATGGGCATGTTGGCGGGGTTGGCCAGCGTCGCCGACGCCCTGGATGCGTCGAGCACCTTGAAGCGGGCGTCCACCAGTCCGCCCGAGGCCGTGGTGGCGATCTGGGCGATCTGGAAGCCGGACTGCAATTCGAGCGCGGACGGTGGCGGCAACGTGGTCACCGGCCGAGCGGCATGCGTTGGTGCCGCGACCGGTGGCGCTGCGCTCGCGACCGGAGCTGCGGCGCTGGTCGTGCTGCCTGTCGCGCCCTGCGTCGCGCAACCGGCCGCAATCAACGGCAGCATCGCAATCGTCAGCGCGATTCGATAGCAAGCGCCTTTCATGCTTGTCAACGGCATTGCAAGCCGGATGGCTTGATCAGCTTCGCCCGGGGGAGGCTGACGGCATCCCCCGGGCGAAAGCTCATGGTATGTCGAACGCATCGATGTCGAGGTTGCCGGAGGTCAGGCCCCGGGCCGTTCCGTTGAAGTACACCGACCAGACGCCGTTGTTGTATTCCACGACGTCCTCGTCCTGCACCGTCGCAAAGCCTGCGATGGCGACATCGCCATTGAAGGACACGTACATCCGGGTGATATTCCCGGCGATATCCGTCTGCAGGACGGTCAGGCCATCGATGTCGGCACCGCCGGGCAGACCATGGGTCGTCCCGTCGAACACGCGGGTGTAGCGGGGGGTCGAAGCGGGGCCATTCCAGCGATAGATGTCGGCATCGTCACCACCACCGGCAGTGATCGCATCGTTGTCGTCGGTCGAGAAGTAGAGCGTGCTGCCGACGATGTTGATCGCATCGAGGTCGGTGCCGGCAATGGCATTGCCGCCGGCGCTGCCATCGAAGAACAGTGACCAGGTGCCGGCGTTGTAGAAGACCACGTCCTCGTCCGCAACACTGCCCAAGGGCCCTGGCGGGTCCACCGCGCCGTTGAACGACATGTAGAAGTGGGTGGCATCCACTCGGTCGAAACCATCGACGTTGGCGCCGCCCGGCAAGCCGAGGCTTCCCGTGCCGCTGGCGTCGATCACGCGGGAGAACGCAGCGCCACTCCAGAAGTAGATGTCGGCATCATCCGCAGTGCCGCCCACGCCTGGCGGGTTGGTGTTCCCGGACGTCGAGAAGTAGAGCGGCGGCGACGGCTGGGTGTACACCTGGCCCACGAAGGGCAGGCCCAGCGTGGGCAGTACGTTTCCTGCGACGTCAGTAATGCCTGTCGCAGAGCTCAGGTTGAGCCCGATCGTGCCACCACCGCCGGTGCCGGTTGATGTCGTGACGGTCCAGGTCGTGCTGCTGCCGGTCACCGGAGTGACCTGGGTGACCGTCGCACCGGACACGCTGCCAGTACCGCCTGCCAGGGCAAAGTTGGCGCTCGTCACCCCTTTGACGGGCTCGGAGAAAGTGACCAGGAAGTGGACACTTGCAGCCGTGGTCGGGTCGGCGTCAAGCCGGTTGATGCTGAGAATGGCCGGCGCGACCGTGTCGACGGTCAGCGTCGCGGTGCTGGTCGCACCCCAGTTGCCCGCGGCATTCTTGGCATGGACATAGATGGTGTGGACGACGTTTGTCATCAGGCGCACGGTCCCGAGCGGAATGTCGCCGAACCCGGTCTCCGATAGCGCTGTTGAAATTGCCGTCGGTCGATATGAACGGGACGCCGCTGCCGTTCGCGCCGACAGTATCGATGAAGAACTCGGCGGCAACGACATTGGACGCACCGCTGGTGAACGCTGCTGTGATGCGTACGACAGCACTGCTCGCGTTGAATGGGATCAAACCGTTACTCGGATCGGGCAGGACGCTCGAATTGGGCTGACGGGTCCGCCGGTCCTGTGCTGACGACGCTGAGCGCGATCGCGCGTGCGCCCCAGTTGCCCAGCGAATCCTGGCTGCGCACCGAGACCGCGTGCGTGCTGTCCGGAGGGCAAAGACCGTCGCGGCCGATGGCTCGCGATCGAGCGCTCGCGACCGGAGCGCTGACCGCGACGTTCATCGGCCATGCAATCCGGCGTCGATGGCGTACTCGGCCGCGGCGATGTTGCTGTTGCCGGACGCGGAATCGTTACCGGTGGCGCTCAACGCCACGTTGACCGTGCCATTGGTCGCGCTGGGCGTCAGCACCAGGCTCGTGCTGAGCGGTCCTGTCTTGTCGACCGCTTGACCGCGCCGAGCTGACGGCGCCCCAATTCGTCGCCATCCGGCCGTGAACGTAGAAACTGTGAGTTGCCGCTGGACAGGGTCGGCCAGATCGTCGCACGGCGCGATTGCGCCGGAGAGGAATGTTTCCGAAATGCCGTCGCCGGAACCTGGACAGCCAGCCGGTCGTGCCAACCGCATCGACGAGTACTCGGCTGCGGTGACGTTTGATCCACCGGTTGGTCGGCTGAGCGTCGACTGTCGCTCAACCGATTGGTCGGGCTCGGCGCAAGCGCTACCGCGCTCGTCACCGGGCCAATCGTGTCACCCGT
Source organism: uncultured Gammaproteobacteria bacterium (assembly GCA_963747035.1). Taxonomy (GTDB): domain Bacteria; phylum Pseudomonadota; class Gammaproteobacteria; order Steroidobacterales; family Steroidobacteraceae; genus SCUD01. The sequence continues at coordinate 41,793 of CAVVDL010000008.1, read as the reverse complement.
CGGCGTGCCGTCGGCATTCGACGAACGTCAGCATGCCGCCGAAGCCGGCTGCGCTGCTGTTGCGCAGATCGAGGCTGGCGTCGTAAACCGCGAACCTGCCGGCGGCCGGCACGCTGATGAGCGCGTCACCCGTCTGGCCCGCGGCCAGGGTTTCCGCGGTCACGCTGTCGGCCGCCGTCGGCAGCTGGGCGCCGTCCTTGGCGATGAAATTCTGCCGCAGGCCCAGGGTGCCCATCGAATGATGCCTGGCGCCGGCGTTCACGTAACGCAGCAGGAGCTTGTTACCGCCGCCAGGCTCCATATCGATGGCCGCCGTGTCCGGATAGGCCTTGCCGTTGATCAGGAAATACTTCGGCGCGTAGTTGCGCATGTCGAAGGTGGTCTTGTTCGCCCGGTTGTTCAGCGCGGGATCGATCTCGCTCAGGACCAGCACCGCCTCGTCATTGAATGCGGTGAGCGCGTCGTCGTAGGCCCGGCCTGCGGTCGTGGGATGCACGACCAGCGCGCCATAGAGGCCCATCGCCACCTGGTGCTCCGCATTGGCCAGCGGTGCAGCCTGGTAAAGGAATGTGCCGGGATTGGTCGCGACAAACGAATACACCTTCGTCCCGCCTCCTGCCACACCCGTGGTGTCCGGCACCATGGCCTGACCCTGCAAGAGCAGTCCGGTCGTTGCGGTCAGGCCGTTGTGCAGATTGACCGTGACGACATCGCCAACTTCGACACGCTGATGACCGGGCCGCCGGGCGCACTGACAGAAGGAGCCGGGCACGCTCCACTGCGCGTAGCCCCAGACCGGGAGTGCCGGCGCAATCGCCGTGCCCGTCGTGGTGCCCGTCGTGGCACACAGATCCACGGTGACGTTCGCCGCCATGGCCGCACCGTTTCCCGCGAGCAGGAGCACCGCCAGGGCAGCCTTGAGCCCCGTTGCCCGGATTGAGTCGTTTCGCAGCGTGTTCAACATGTTGGTCCCCTAGATTCCTGCGGTGTCCATCGGCTTGCTACGGGCAATCGTTCGGCAGCGGCGGATCGACCCTCAGATACGTAATCGGCCCGGTCAGGTTCACGCCCCAGGAGGTGATCTGAAACAGCGCGTGGTTGTGCGAAATGATGTAGTACTCGCCGCACTCGTTGAGCGTCGAGGCCCCCGGCGGCAAGCGTTCCGATCTCGCCCAGGTACGGGCTGCCGCTGTAGAACATGCCGAACTCCTGGTTGCTCACCTGCGGAATGGTGACCGGCACCGGATTCGACGGGCTGTATTCCTCTGCGTCGTACCACCTGAACGTCACGTCCCAGGTCTGGCCCGGGCCGATATTGATCGCAAACTTCTCGAACGAGAGGTCTGGCCCCGTCCTGGCGACGACTCCAGCGCACGCCCGTCGCGGCCGATCACCGATCCGTTCTGGCCGTGGGGGTGGAACGGAAACTCCTCGCTGCCCACGTTGAGGTAGCGGATCGCGCCCGGGTGCGGGTGGATCGTGTCATTGGGGGGAGTCGGGGGGTAATTGGGCGAACCGATGCCGTCATAGGGCGTGATGCGGGCCAGCGCCCCGTAAGGTTGATCGGGCAGCAGGGGCGAGAAGTTGTCGGCGATCGAGTCCGGGAAGCCGCGCCCGTTGATCATCCAGTAACGCACCTTGTAGTTGTTGAGGTTGTACGTCTTGCCCGCCTCGATCCTCTGATGCTGCTTGGGGTCGATTTCCGAGAGCAGCACCATGAATTCTTCTGCCGGCCCAAACTGGCTGTCGGCGCGGTCGTACATGCGGTCAGCGCCCGATAAGGGCCGCACGATCAGCGCGCCGAACAGCCCCATGCGCACCTGCTTCTGCGGCAGCGTTCCGCTTTCATAGATATACGTGCCCGGATGAGAGGCGACGAACTTGTAGGTGACGCTGCCACCCGGCGCTGCCATGTTGGTCAGCGAGGTGAGTCACCGCTCCCGTGAACTGCGGCTGCGCCGGTGCGCCATTGGCCAGTACGTTCTCCTGGCCCGGGAACATGATCGAGACGCCCTCGCCGAGCGAATTGTTGAGGACCACCGTGACGGTGTCGCCCTCGTTCACGCACAACACCGGGCCCGGATGCTGGAAAGCGCCGCCGCCGAGCGCGTAACCCCACATGTACATGGTGTTGGCGTCGGGCAGCTGGATATAGCCGTCGGTGGCGGTCAGCGTGAAGGTGGCGTTGGGGCTGCTGCTGGTCGTGCACGCGATGCCGGTCTGCGGTGGCGCGGCCTGCACGGGCGCGACCTGCAGCAGCAGCGCCGCTCCGGTGGCGAGCAATTGCCAGGCCGGCGCTGCGGAGCTGGCCGATCCGGATCATGCTGGAAAGTGGTCGGTGCATGGCAAAACTCCTCGCGATTCGTGCACGTCCGGTTCAGGTGTTCGGCAGCGTCTGCGGCAGCGAGCGTGCCCGGCCGGGTAGACCCGCACTTCAGTCCGCCGGCCGCCATAGGCTGGCTCCGCCGCCAGATTGTTCGTCCGCTCGTAGGCGCGGTCGTAGAGCGGATAAGCGTCGTAGCCCAGGCCCGAACTGCCGAGCCCGCCGCTGAAGGCCGGCGCCGTGAAGATCGCGTCGATGCTCTCGCCGGCGCCGAACGAAACGGTGCTGGCGTCATAGCTGGTGTCCGCGCCATTGCGCGTGTGGCCGTCAGCACCAATGCCTCGCATCGGCGTGGCGTCCTTGCCGACGACCTTCATCTTGATGCCCGCGAGCGTCATCGCGGCCTCCCTGAAGCCGAGGTTCGCGAAGCGCAGCAGCACCCGCTCGCCCGCGTTGCAGGTCACCAGCGCCGAGTACGGCTGATACTGGAGGTGAGGGTCGGATCGTCGGTCGGGTGCGATCAGGTCGCCATTGGCGTCGGTCATCGTCGCCAGCGTATGGATGGAATGGTCGCCGACGCCAACGCCGTCGCCGTCAATCGGCGCATTGGGCGCGAGCGTGTCGGGGTAGACCCGCCCGTTCAGCAGGCAGAAGTCGGCGCGGTAGTCGCTCCATTCGGGCAGCTGGATGTGCGCGTCGGCCCAGTGCGAGTCGCCCCAGACCTCGGAGCAGAACATTGGGAACTCGCGGTCGTATCCGGTCGAGCCGTCGCCGTCGTTGTAGGCGTACTTGCCGCTCGGGTACCACGTGGTATTTCCATACTGCAGCGGCCGCACCCACACCGGACCGGTCATGCCCATGTGGACGTGCTCCACATCCTCCACGTGGCAGTGGAACATGTAGGTGCCGGGATCCCGTGGGCGGTAGATGTACTGGAAAATGCGCCCGGTGGTCACCGCGACCGAGCCGGTCGGCTCGCCGTCAAAGAAAGTGATGACGTTGCGGAAGCCGTGCCAGTGGATGGTGTGGGCGTCGAACAGGTCGGGGCGCTGCGCCAGGCCCAGGTTGGTCAGCTGCACCCGGAAGTCCTTGGGATCGGCCGGGTTGAACTGGTCCACCCAGAAGATCGGCGCGTTGTGCTGCGCATGGTTTTTCTGCGCTGCACGCTGCGCGGCATCGAGCCAGGTGACGTTGCGGAAGCCGAAGATGTAGGTGTTGAAAGGCGGCGGGGCCAGGTCGTCCGGATGCGTATAGACGCCGAGCGACGCCGAAAATATCTTCGGCTCAGGCGGCAACCACATCCAGCCATCGGTGCCGGCGAAGAACAGGTCGGGATTCGGAAAGGCCTGGGCTTCCGACATCGCCAGGGGACCGAGCAGCTTCTTGAACGGCAACAGGCCCGCGCCGGCAGCCGCGACGGTGGCGCCCCCGGTCAACCTGAAGAAGTGACGGCGGCTGAGTGCCTTGCCTGGTGAACGCTTGGTCATCTCGAATCTCCTGTTGCTTCCCGGGACAGGGCGGGTGTCGGCCACCCGCCCTTCCGCGTTGCATCTCTAGGGCACGTTGCCGCCACGGAAGTTGTCGACGTTGGAGGTGGCAGTCATGCCCATGCCGATCCGGCCGCCTACGCCGGAGAAGGCAGCGTCCGCCGCGCTATGTCCGACGTAAGTCGTGACATTGGCAGCCGCCGTCTTCCACACATCCACCGAACCATCGGCGTTGGCCACCGCGGTCAGGATGTCGCCCGCAGCGAAGGTGACGCTGGTCGGAATGGTGAAACTTAGGGTGGTGAAACTGCTGCCGCCATTCGTGGTCGTCTGCACAACGGTTTGTCCGGATGCGTAGCCCACGCGGATGAATTGGGCAGGCGCACTGTCAGGTGCCGCCGCTCGCTTTCAAGTACAGGTAAGCGGCGCCTGACCCGGACATCGATTTGTAGGTGAAGGCTGCGCCCTGCTTCGTACCGAAGGCGGCGCCATTCGTCCAGATGGCCTGACCACCGGGCGAGCAATTGCCTCCGCCAGCGCAGTTGGCATGGTTGTTCAGGACGCGGATGACAGTGCCTGATGCGGCTGGCGGCTGACTCCAGTTCACGCCAAGGCGGGCGTTGTTTGCACGGTTGAAATTGTCGCGCAGGGTAAGGCTCGGCAGCGGCAGCACAACCACACCACCGCCCCCGACCTCATCCGCGCCGGCGTCGAATCCACCGCTTTGCGGGCGAGCCTGGTTGTCGATGTCGAACGTGGGTGCGGACACACCCGTCTTCGACGCCGCGCCCAGGTTGCAGGCCGGCGAGGCCCCGCAGGCGCTCAGGTGATAGTCGCCCATCAGGTTCGGCGGCAGGTCGACAGCGACCAGGATGGCGCCGATGAAGGCCGGGTTGCCCCGCCAGACGTCGAACGACACCGTGACATCGTGTGGCGCAACGACGATCGGGTCAGCCGTGGAATTCGACGCACTCGTCGTGTACGGATGGATGGACGCGTCCTGCTGGACGATCGAGTTCGTCGGCGCCAGCAACGCGCCGGCGCCCGCGCCGACCACGCCCAGGTCCCAGTTGTCGATCGGCGTCGGATCATCCGGATTGCCGAGACCGACGACCGCGCCGCCGGTGCGGGTGCCCGCGCGGTTGTCCCAGAAGACATTGTTGAACAACAGCGGGTTGCTGAAGGTCGGCGATCCGCCTGGCAGCGTGGCCTGCAGCTGCACGCTGTTGGCCGTCGTCGCGAGCCCTGCCGGGGCCGGCGTGTTGGCCAGGGACGTGACCGCCGTGTCGGTCGTCAGGTTCCTCATGAACGTGTTGTTGTAGATCCGCACGTTCGGTGCATCGTCGAGGGAGATGCCACCGCCTTCGTGCGTCGACACGTTGTTCACGATGAAGTTGTTGTAGACGTTCATCGGGAAGTTGCCGGCCATCAGGAAGCGGATGCCGCCGCCGTCGTCGTTGCCCAGGTTGGCCTGGATCAGGTTGTTGTAGATGTTGACCGCCCCCGAGCCCTGCGGCCCGTCGGGCGTCCCGTAGTTGGCGTTCGGATCGATCGGCAGCTCGCCGGCGATCATGATGCCGCCGCCTTCGTCGTACGAACGATTGAAGTAAATACGGTTGTCGTTGATCGTGCCGCCGGGGCTACGACCGTAGGCGCTGATGCCGCCGCCGTACTCGGCCGAGAAGTTGCCGCAGACGTCGTTCTGCCTCACGGCGTAGTTGTCGGCACCGTTGAACAGCCCGATGCCGCCGGCGAGGTTGGTGCCCGCATTGGCGATGATCCGGTTACGGGCGATGACGACGTTGTCGTTCTGGTTGTCGGTGTCGGGCGCCGCCAGGTCCGGCGTGCCGATGCGGACGGTGCCGTAGGCGCCGCCGTTGTTCTGCACCACGTTGTTGGTGATCTGCAGGTTGCGTGCATAGGCGTTGGCGAAGATCGCGCCGCCCTGCGTGGTGAGTCCGCCGGGCTGGCCGGTGGGCAGGCCGGTGATCGGGTCGATGTTGGCCGGGAAACCCTGCTGATTGCCGCCGCGCAGATCGAAGCCGTCGATCGAGGGCGCCGTATTGGCGCTGAAAGTCGTCGGGAATGCGTTGGTTCCGTTGTTCGGCAGGAACAACGAGATCACCGCGCCGTCATAGACGGTCTGGTTGCCGGACCACGTCAACGCACCGATCCGGGTGTACCAGTCATCGAACACCGGGCCGTCGCCGGCGAACGCGCCGCCGTCGATGATCGAGCCGCGTTGGTTGCTGCTCACCGGGTTCGGGCTGCCCGGGCCGACGCCCTGCAGCTTGACCCGCTTGGAGATGATGAGGTTCTCGTAGTACGCGCCGCGCGGGTTCTGGCGCGGATCGAGGCTGGGTTCGTTCGGGTAGACCACCACGAGCGCGCCGGCCGGCGCCGCGTCCAGGGCGCGCTGAATCGCATGATCGGCGAAGAGCGGGAGTGACTCGGCAGGATCATAGGTCTTGCCCGGGCCGACCTCGAGTACGGTCGGGTTGTACGTGGCCGCCAACACCGCGACGTTGCCGCCGCCGAAGTTGTCGAAGCGCACGTCGTTGGACGCGTTGAAGGGGCCAGTCCCGGACCCCGCGAACCTGACACCGATCCTGCCGCCACCACTGAAGCCGAACGCCGACACGTTAGTGGTGCCGATCAGAGTGGCGTTCTTGTAGACGTTCACGGTGCCGTCGGCCAGCGCGCGTGCCCCAAGCTGGTCCCCATTGGCGAAGCTGACAGGGCTGAAGGTTGCACGAGTCACCGGGGCCAGGGTCTGCGCAATCGAGGTCGCCGTAGCGACGACCACGCTGCCGGCGGTCGCGTTGTAGGTGGCGCTAATAAAGCTGTTGAGGACTGAGCCGCCGCCGCTGGTGGTGACCTTGAGCAGAACGCCACCGTTGCGGCTGCTGCCGCTGGCCACGGTCTTGGTGAAGGTGAAGTAGACATCCTGGTTCGCGCTGAGGGCGCTGCCGGCGCTCCAGTAGATGGTGCCGCCGAGGCTGCGGACCTGGGCCTGATTCGCGTCAGACGCAGGAGTGCTCGGCGTGATGCGAAACAAGGGTGCGAGCAGACTGGCCGCTCCACCCCAGTTGCTGCCCAGCGTCTGGCTGGTACCGGCTGTGCTGCGGTTGAAGTTGTCGAGGGTTCCTCCGGCGGGGAAGGCGGCGAAACCGCCGCTGTCCAGTACATGGAAGGTCAGTCCGTTGACGGTGCTCTGGCCGTTGTCGCTGCGCGTGATCTTGAGTTGACGCGGCCCGGCGGCAGTGCCGACAGGCACTGTCACATTGATCAGGGTGTCAGACCAGGTATTCGTGGTCAGCACTGTGCTGTCCAGCATCACCTGACCGCCGCTGCCGAAGCCGAGGCCCGTGATCGTGAATGAGCCGCTGCCGTTCACATACGGCTTCGAAACGGCATACAGCTGCGGTGTCGTCGCGTCGAGCGCGCATGCCACCGGCTGGATGGTCGTGATGTTGCCGAAGATGCCTTCGGTCGCAACGCCCACTTGAGTCGGTGCCATGTCGGCCGGGATCAGCTGGCCGGGAATCGCTTCGAAGTCCGCAGAGATGGTCCGATATTGCGCGTTGTAGTTCAGGTTGAGACGACCCGGAACACCCGGGTCATTGCCGACGAACCGGTAGAGGTTGCCGCAGACGCCAGAGGGCGTCGGGCAGCTGATGCGGTTGGTAGACGGCAGCAGCACGTCAAACATGCCGTTGTAGTCGGACTCCGAGGTGGTGACGAGCCGATTCGTGTAGTCGTAGATGCCGACCGGTGCGAACTGGATGCCGAGCTTCTCGCCGTACAGAATCGACTGGCGGTTGGACGTGAAATTGAGGTCATCGACCAGCAGGCCAAAGAAGCGAGTCGGAATTGGCACGTCGGTGAAGAGGTGGAACATCGGCACGACCGACTTGCCGTTGGCGAGTTCGACCAGCTTCACGTTGCACAGTGGCCGCTGCGTGCCCTCGTAGGGCGTACCGCCGAGATCGGCCGCCATCGTCGCGTTTTCGACCGGGGTCGAAGCGGGCACGGTGATGCCATTGCCCAAGTCGACGGGCGGATAGATGTCGTCTCCGAAGTCAGCCAGGTCCACGGTATGCAGCGGGCCGGCGCACGCGGGCGGCGGCACTGCAGGCGTGAACTCGTCGCCATTGGCGATATTGATGTCTTCTTCCTTGGTCACCTTGTACATCGGGCGACCTTTGGCGTCGTTCGGGATTACTACTTCGACCAGGTAATCGCCGGCGCCGAGCGGCTCGAAAGTTCCGCCCACGCAGTCGGGATTGGCCGGATCGGTGTCATCCGGAATATTTCCGTTGAAGCAACCGTCGCCGAAGCCATAGTTGCCGTCGACGTTGACGCCGAAGTTTGCGTCAGCGGTTCCCTGGTCGGACGCATTGGGTCCGAACTGGATGCCGGCAATCGGGCCTTCAAGGCATTCTGCGTCCGCGTCCAGCGGCAGTACTGCCTGGTCGGTGCCGGCGACGAGCGGATCGCCATTGGCATTGCGTGCCACGCAGCCGGTGGGTCGCTCCCACATCTCGCTGACGTAGGTATTGAGCAAATTGCCCTTGGCGAAGGATCCGTCCGGCGCGAGTTCGTACGTTTCCGATGCGTCGCAGGGCGCGGCGGTTGTTCCGCAGTCGACCGGCGCCCACAGCTTGACCGTCAAGCCTGGAACGCCCGGCTGCCAGTCCTCGGTGGCCTGGTACTGCGGGTCGAGCTCGTTGCGGGTGGTGTCGTAGCTGAGCGAGCCGACGATGCCGCCGTTGCGCGGGTCGATGCCGTTGCCGCCGGACGGGTTGTAGGTGTGCTTGCCCCAGTCGAGGCGACCGCTCAATCCAATCAGCGACAGCACGCTGACGTCCACGCCGGCGCCGAGGTCAGTCGTCGGTGTCGGCTGGTTGTCGGCCTGGTAGGTGATGCCGGTGCTGTAGTGAATGTCGTCGTAGGCCTCCATCACGAGGAAATTCATCGTCGGATAGGCCATGTCGAACTTGTAGTAGCCGCTGGCGTCCGTCACCGCCGTGGTGGAGCCGCGATCCATGAGCGTGTTGTTGCGCGAACGCAGCGTAAGGGCGTAACCGACGAGCGGTGGCTCGCCTGCATCCTTGATGCCGTCGCGGTCCAGGTCGTTGAAGACATAGCCATCGAAGAAGGTCCACCATCCGGTCATCGGAAGCAGGCCGAGGTCGACGTTCTCGCCGAGGCCCACGGTGACGTTGACCGTGTCGAGGGCGTAGTTCTGCGGCTCGTCCCACCAGGTGAGCTGGTAGTCGCCCGCCGGCACGTTGGGAATGTCGAACGTGCCGTTGGCATTGCCCTGGCCGACCCAGATCGTTGCGTCGCCGTTGTTGAGGTCGGCCAGCGCCAGCCAGGGGCGCGCGATCGGCTTGTCGAGCGTGATGCCGACGCAGCAACCCAGGCCCGTGCCCGGCAGCGGACCCACGCCGCCGACGCCGGGCACGTAAACCTTGACGGCTTCGACCAGGCCCTTGATGTGCGCCTGTTCCGACTAGGTCGAAATCGCCGGGGTGGGATGGCGTGCCCGGCGTGGAAGCGTAGCCGAAGATGATGGCCGGGAACGGTTCGCCGCCGACGATGAACTCGGTGTCGAGTCCGGTGGCGCCTTCGATCACCCAGGCGTCGAAGTCATGGCTGCCTTCGAGCGTCGTGGTCTGGATCCAGCCCGAGCCATCGGGCGGCGTGATGAAGAGTGAGTAGCGGTTCGGGCCGAGGTTGGGGATCTTGAGTTTGCCCTCGATGGCCGGCGAGCGCCTCGAGAATCGCATGCCCGGATCGAGCGTAAAGTTGCCCGCCCCCGCCATGTCCAGCGGGCAGCGGCCCGCGGCGTCAATTGGGTCCGCTTCGCCCTTGTCGATCCCAGCGTCGACGATGTAGCACTTGCTCACGCACTGTCCGCCGCTCCCGGGGATCAATTCGTCTGCGTCGTCGTACTGGGAGCACAGCGGGTCGCCGTACACGTTGGTCGTGACTTCACCCAGGACATCGTTGATGTGGCCATGGAATCCCGCCATGCCGCTTTCGGTGGGATCGGGCGTGCCGTTGGCGCTCGAGATATCCTCGAACACCGCGGCCTGGATCTGGCCGTCGGGCAGCGGCGGCTGCCGCAACCTGACGACGCCTGCCAGATTCGTCGCGTCGACGCCGTCCCAGGTAATCGTGTTGTTGGCATTAACCTTGAAGTGCCGGCCGTCCAGTTTGTAGCCGGCGGCCAGCACCGAGATCAGGTAGCGGCCCGGGGGGACGCCCGCCAAGCCGGATGCAAAGTCCGACTGATCGCCCTGCGTGTATATCGGGCTCGAAGTGGGCCAACCATGGATTGAGGCCCAATTGCAGCTGAGCGGATAACCATCGTCTTCATAGTTGCAACCGGTTCCGGCCTGCGCCGAGCGCTGCTCGTTGGTGCCGGTGTTGTCGACGTTGATGATGTATTTGTAGTCGCCAACGGCGCTGTTGTCCGCCGCATTGACCACACTCAGGGTCACGGTGGCCGCCTGTGCCGCAATCGTGCCGGCCAACGTGAGGAGCGCTGCGATGAAACCGCCCCGGATCAGTCGTGTGCAATGCATAGAGCCTCCGTCCTCAAGCTGCGGCGCGCGCAGCGCTCTTGAATCCCCGCCGGGGATATTCACCTGCAGTTCCCCAGGCGGCTGCCGCGCAGCGGATGCCAAAGAGACACAGCGGGAATTTCCCCCACGTGACAGATTGATCGGGTTTGTGGCGCGTGGTTAGTAGGTCGATACCCGCTCACCACTGGGGGTAACACCGTATGTCGGTCACGAATACCGCGACGCAGGCCGGCGGGACGGCGCGCATCACCGGGAGAATCGCGCTGCGTTTATGGCGTGACGACTACCACGAAGGGTGCCTGCGCCGCAGGCGGAACATTGACGCCGCTGGCTGCAATGGCTGCCACTTGCATGGTGATCTTTGAGGCTGCACTGGGCGCGAGCGCCTTGAAGTGCAGCACCAGCAGGCTGCCCGTGCCGTGGATCGTTGCGTCGCCGCTGGCATTGGCGACCAGCTGCACGACGCCGGCAATCTGATTGATGCGCGGCACCGCGCTCGCGCGCGCTTCGTCCGGAACCACATCGCCGGCCTCCGCGCTGACGAGCTGGACCGTGCCGGGCTCGTATCGAATTTGCGTTCGTACGCCTTTCATTTCGCCGCCGCCATCAAACTTGAGGGTCAGGTCGAAGTCCTGTCCGACCTTCACTTCGCCGGGGCCGGCCCAACTGGTCGTCGGCGCTACGGGCGCCGGCACTGCAGCCTGCTGGCCCGGCGCGGCGCCGCCCGACGTCTCCGACAGGACGACGGGCGTCGCGTCGCCATCGGCAGCCTGCGGCTCTGCTGCGGATTCGGCCGCAGCGTCGGCCGCACCCAGCGGCGCGCTGCGAACGCTCGACTCCGTGCCGTACCAGAACTCGGTGTCCCTGCTCGCGGGCCGCGGCTGCGAACGGATGATGCGCGGCGTGATGGAGAGCACGATCTCGGTCTTGTCGTTGGTCTTGTGCATGGAACCGAACAGGCGGCCCACGATCGGAATGTCGCCGAGGCCCGGGATGTGGCTCGAACTCTGCGTATCACGATCCTGGATGAGACCGGCGAGAATCTGCGTCTCGCCGTCCTTCAGGCGCAGCAGGGTATGGGCGTTGCGCGTGCCGATCTCGTACGCCAGCGTGCCCTGATCGCTCTCCGAGTCGCCCCCGGTGCGCACTTCCTTGACGATCGTGCTGATTTCAAAGTCGACTTTGATCGCCACCTCTCCGTCGAGATAGATTGTCGGCTCGACTTCCAGCGTGAGACCGACGTCCAGGTACTGGACGCTGCCGGTCACCACGGACGTGCCGCTCGAAGTCGGCGTCACCGAATTCGTGATCACCGGCACCCTCGATCCGATGAGGACCTTGGCCTTTTCCTTGTTGCGCGCCCGGATGCGCGGGCTCGCGAGCAGGTTGGTGACGCCCACCTGTTTCAGGAGGTCGACCGAGGCGCTGAGCGGCGTCGCCGTGATGGTGTCCGAGTTCTGCTTGTCGTAGTCGGAGAAGTAGAACTTTCCGCCATCGGGCGCCGTCATCGAGAATGTAGCCCCGGTCGGATAGTTGATGCCGAGCTGCTCCAGCTTGTTGCGCGTGATCTCGAGCACCTCGACTTCCATCATGACCTCGGGCTCAGGCAGGTCGAGCGAGGCGAGCAGCTTCTCCGCCATTCGCACCATTTCCGGCGTGTCGCGTATGACGATCTGATTGGCGCGCTCGTCGATGAACAGGGTCTTCGCGTTGAGCACGGTCTTCAGCAGGGTCTGCGCCTGCTTCGGGTCGGCGTTGGTCAGGTAGATCGTCTTGACGATCTGGTCCTGGTAGTCCTTCTGCTTTTGTGCGTTGTTCGGGTAGATCAGCACCATGTTGTCGGACAGCACCTGGCGCGCGAGCTGGTTCTGGCCGAGCACGAGCTCGATCGCCTGCTCGACCGGCACCTGCTTCAGGAAGATCGTGGTCTTGCTGTCGCTGCGCACGTCCTTGTCGAAAACGAAATTGATGCCGGTCTGGCGCGACAGCGCCTCGAACACCATCTTGGTGTTGGCATCCCGGAACTGCAGTGACACCGCGTGATTGTCGCGCGGGTGCAGCCGCGGCACGACATTGACCGGTCCGCGCGCGTCGTCGATTCTGGTGCGCAGCGCGTTGGCTGGCTCGAATCCGGGATTCTCCGCAAGAACTGCGTTTACTTTCGCCTCGGCTTGTTCGATTTCGCCGCGCCCAAGATCCGCTTCCGCCTGCGCCACGAGATCGGCATGCCGTCGGTCCGCTGCCACGCCGTCGATGCCACGTTGCGCCCGATTGTTGCCGCTCTCGATTCCAAGGATGGCTCGGTACAGGGCATCCGCTTCGTCGAGCTGGCCGGCATGGCGCGCGGCATCGGCTGTGGCGATCATGCGTTGCACCACGGCCTCGCGTCGCGCCTTGAGGTCGAGGCGATAGGTCGCGTTGTCCGGTTCGCTCTGGGCGGCCTGCTCGAGCATGGCGATGCCTTCCTGGTAGTGGCCTTGATCGATCGCCGCGAGCCCATCGCGATGCAGGTGCTCGGCCGCGCAGCCGGCCAGGAGGCCGATGGTCAGGGTCACCACGACGGCCGCTCGCCTCGTTGACTTTGGAATCAAGGACCAGCTCCGATCGGCAGCGTCTGGCGGATGTTGAGTGGCTTGTACGTAAAGATGAGTTGACCGTTCTCGACTCCGTCAACGCTGTAGATCTGATCGATCGTGTCTCCGAGTCGCACGTCGTAGACGCGGTCATTGCGCGCCAGGAAATACGCTGTCTGGTTACCGCTTTCCGTGTAGCTACCCAGGAATGTGTATGGGAATGGCGGTGCCGTCGGAACGACGGGCCGCACCGGCGCTGGCGGCGGTGGCGGCGGTGCCACGTACCAGGAGTGCGATGCGAACAGATCACCGCCTTCCGATGCCCCGGTCGTGCGATGGGCGAGCGCGGTGAGAAGTCTTGCGGCGGCCGGTGTCAGGGTCGATGACCGGCCCGGCTGCGCGACGGCATGACCGACGTCGGCCATTTCCTGCGGCGCCGTGGACCGGTCGTTGGCGGGCCCCACCACGTCGGACGACTCCGACGGTCCCGCCAGAATCTCGAGCAGTCCGGCGGCAACGACGACCGAAGCAAGCACGTAGACCGAGCGTCGGCTGATGGCGAAACCCATGCCGACTAGGGTCAACTAATGGGAACTCCGGATACAGTGGGCGGGAGCCGTACCACACTGGGCCGCAAGCCTGTAGACGCGGGTAGGGTATTACAGTAGCGCCATCACTTGCGGCTGCTGCTCAGGCCTCCGCGCAATTCCGACTCCTTTTATATGTTGCCGTCCGTCGCATGGCCGCCATCCCGACCATTCGGCCTGCAACAGGCTCAGCCCGCGTAACGGTCGGTCGCGCGGATCAGTTCGTCGGTGATACCCGGCTCGAAGGCCGAATGCCCGGCGTCGCCGACGATGCGAAGCTCCGCCTCGGGCCAGGCGCGATGCAGGTCCCAGGCGGTGAACATCGGGCAGACGACGTCATGCCGGCCCTGCACGATGACGGCAGGGATGTGGCGGATCCGGCCGATGTCGTCGAGCAGCTGGCTCTCGCTCTTCATGAACCCGCCATTCACGAAGTAGTGGCACTCGATGCGCGCGACCGCGAGTGCGAATTCGTCCTCGCCCCACTTGCGCACGTTGTCGTCGTCGGTGAGCAGGTAACTCGTCGCGCCTTCCCACACCGCCCAGGCGCGCGCGGCGGCCTGCGCCTCGGCGCGGTTGGTGCCCGTGAGCCGGCGGTGGAATGCGCGCACCAGGTCGCCGCGCTCCGCGGGCGGTATCGGCGCGACGTATTCCTCGAAGCGGTCGGCGTACAGGAAGGAAGCGCCTTCCTGGTAGAACCAGTCCAGTTCCTTCTTCCGAAGGAGGAAAATCCCGCGCAGCACGAGCTCGCTGACTCGCTCGGGGTGCGTCTCGGCATAGGCGAGCGCGAGCGTCGATCCCCAGGAACCGCCGAATGCCTGCCAGCGCTCGACGCCGAAGTGCACGCGCAGCCGCTCGATGTCGGCGACGAGGTCCCAGGTCGTGTTGTGATCGAGGCTCGCATGGGGGCGGCTGCGGCCGCAGCCGCGCTGGTCAAACAGGAAGATGCGATAGCGCGCGGGATCGAAGAAACGCCGCGCCCGGGCATCGCAGCCCGCGCCCGGGCCGCCGTGCAGGAAAACGACCGGCTTGCCCTTCGGGTTGCCGCATTCCTCCCAGTAGATCTCGTGGCCGTCGCCGACGGCGAGATGTCCCTGTCGATGCGGCTCGATGGGCGGATAGTGTTCGCGACGCGGGTTCACGCCCGCACATCCTAGCGACCCTCGCCACCGAAGGCGATCCACATTAGACTTCCCGGCCGGGGGGATGCGCCGATGCCGGCCCGACTTTCGATCCTGCAGCTGGGCAGGATTCTCTTCTCGCCCAATGCTGTCTTTCAGGCGGTGGCGAACGAGTCTCCGCCTGCGGGCCGCGTATTCTTCCGGATTGCGCTTTGGCTCGGCCTGCTGCCGCCGCTCTTCGCCTATTTCGGCACGCTCAAGTTCGGCTGGCGCCTCGGCGTCGAGCCGGTGTACCTGCCGCAGTCCACCGTGCTCGCGATCTGCACCGCCTATTTCGGGGCGCTGCTGTTCGGGTTCCTGAGCAGCGCCGTGATCGCACGCTGGATGGCCGCGACCTACGATGCGAACACCTCGCTCGGCCGCTGCCTTGCGCTGATGGCGATCGTCGGCGCGCCGCTCGCGGTCGGCAGCGTCGTCCACCTCTTCCCGCACGCCTTCCTGAACGTGCTGGTGCTGGTGCCGGTGCTCATCTGGTGCATGTATCTCCTGTACCGCGGCCTGCCGATCGTGCTCGCCACCGGGCCGAATCGCGGCATGCTGATGGCGTCCGCCCTGATCGCCTATCTGCTGGTCGCGCTGGTCAGCCTGCTCGGGTTTACGGTTGCCCTGTGGGGCAGCGGTATCGGGCCTTCGCTTGGAACCTGACGTGAAGCCTTACGAAGATCGCGTCGTCACGGCATTCATGTATTGCTCGGTCCTGTGGGCCTTGCTCGGCATGGCCGCGGGCGTCTATGTCGCGGCAGAGCTCGTCTGGCCGACGATCGACGGCGGCTGGCCGGCCCTGACCTTCGGCCGCCTGCGCACGGCGCATACGACGCTCGTCCTGTTCGGGTTCGGCGTGTCGGCGCT
Organism: uncultured Gammaproteobacteria bacterium; assembly: GCA_963747035.1. GTDB lineage: Bacteria > Pseudomonadota > Gammaproteobacteria > Steroidobacterales > Steroidobacteraceae > SCUD01. The sequence goes on along the minus strand of CAVVDL010000008.1, from coordinate 26,197 downwards.
GATCGCAACGGCTTTCTACAGCGTGCAGCGCACCTCGCATGTGCGGCTGTTCGCCCCGGGACTCGCCTGGGCCGTGTTCTATGCCTGGCAGGCGACGATCGTGCTCGGCGGGGCCTCGATACTCGCCGGCTGGAACGCGGGCAAGGAGTATGCGGAACTCGAATGGCCGTTCGACCTCGCGATCACCCTGGCCTGGGTCGGCTTCGCGGTCGTCTTTTTCGGCACCATCGCAAAGCGCAAGGTCGAGGCGATCTACATCTCGAACTGGTTTTACGGCGCGCTGATCATCGTCGTCGCGATGCTGCACATCGTCAACAGCCTCGAGCTGCCCGTGACGCTCGGGAAATCCTACTCGCTGTTCGCCGGTGCGCAGGACGCCGTCGTGCAATGGTGGTATGGCCACAACGCCGTCGGCTTCCTGCTGACCGGCGGCTTTCTCGGAATGCTGTACTACTTCCTGCCGAAGCAGGCGGAGCAGCCGATCTGGAGCTACCGGCTTTCGATCGTCGCCTTCTGGGCGTTTGTCTACACCTATATCTGGGCGGGCCCGCACCACCTGCATTACCACGCGATTCCGGAATGGCTGCAGTCGCTCGGCATGGTCATGAGCCTGATCCTGCTCGCGCCGTCCTGGGCGACCATGGTCAACGGCATCATGACGGTCAGCGGCGCGGCGAAGAAACTGAAGACCGATCCGGCGCTGAAATTCATCGTGCTGGCGCTCGCGTTCTATGGCCTCGCGACATTCGAGGGCCCGATGCTCGCGATCAAGAGCGTCAACGTGTTCAGCCACTTCACGGAATGGACCATCGGCCATGTCCATTCGGGAGCGCTCGGCTGGAATGCGCTGATCACGTTCGGCACGTTCTACTTCATGGTGCCCCGCATGGCGGGAGCGCCGCTGTACAGCGTGCGGCTGGCGAACATCCACTTCTGGCTGGCGCTCGCGGGAACGATGCTCTACGTGCTCGCGATGTGGGGCGCGGGCGTCTCCCAGGGCGTGCTGTGGCTGTCGCTCGATGACCTCGGCGAAGTGCGCTTCAGCTTCAACGACGTGATGGCGGCGATGAAGCCGTACTACCTGCTGCGATTCTTCGCCGGCCTCGTGTTCCTGGCCGGTGCGATCCTGATGGCCTGGAACCTGGCGCGAACCTTCGCCGGCAGGCGCACCGTCGTCGTCGCGCCGCCCGTCACCGTGCAGGCCGGAGCGACAGCATGAACTGGATGTCGCTGCACCACCGGCTCGAGCGCAACACCGGACTGCTGATCTTCGGCATCCTGCTGGTGTCCGCGATCGGCGGCCTGGTCCAGGTGCTGCCGATCGTCGCCGAAGGCACGCCGACGCCGGCGGACATGGCGCCCTATTCGGCGCTCGAACTCGAAGGTCGCGACATCTACATCCGCGAATCCTGCAGTACCTGCCACACGCAGCAGATCCGGCCGCTGCTCGCCGAGGTCAAGCGCTACGGTCCGTATTCACGCGCCGAGGAATTCGTCTACGACCGGCCTTTCCTGTGGGGATCCAAGCGCACCGGTCCCGACCTGCATCGCGTCGGCGGGCGCTACAGCGATGCCTGGCATCGCCTGCACCTGCTCGACCCGCGTTCGGTCGTGCCGGCATCGATCATGCCCGCCTATCCATGGTTTGCGACCCATCCCGCGGACCGCAACGGCAGCATCCAGGCCCGCATGCGCGCGCTCGCGATGCTCGGCCATCCCTACACGGAGGCAGACATCGCGGCGGCGCCCGCGGCGCTTGCCGGCAAGACCGAACTCGATGCGGTGATCGCCTACCTGCAGTGCCTGGGGCGGAGCCGGGCAGGGAAGCCGCCGCCATGACCTGGTTCATCTTCGCCGGCGACATGCTGGTGATGGCATTCATGATCGTCGTGGTCGTCTGGGTCTCATTGCGCTCGACGCGCGAGCGGCTCGATGACGCCGCGCGCATTCCGCTCGAGGACGAAGAAAGCCGTGGCTGACCTGCCGTCACAATTCTGGGGCGGTTGGATCGTCGCGATCACGGTCGTGAGTTTCATTGCGCTCCTGTGGCTCATCATCGACGTCTATCGCGGCGGCCCGGACGGGAACGAGCACCTGGTCTGGGACGAGACGCTGCGCGAAGGGGCGAAGCCGGCGCCGATCTGGTGGTTCTGGTTCATCCTGGCGCTGATGACCATCTCGGTGGTCTACGTGATGCTGTATCCGGGACTCGGCACCTACCGCGGCGCGCTCGGATGGTCGATGGGCGGAAGGATCGAGGAGCGATTCGTCGATTACGAAGGGCAATTCGGCACGCAGCGCAGGCTCCTGCTCAAGCTGCCGCTCGACGAGATCGCCGGCAGCGACACGGCCATGCGCTCCGCCTGGCACGTGTTCAACAACAACTGCAGTTCCTGCCACGGCCGCGACGCCGCCGGACAGGCCAGGACGTTTCCGGACCTGACGGACGCTGCCTGGCAATGGGGCTCCGACGAATCGCAGGTCATCGCGACGATTGACGCAGGCCGCCAGGCCGCCATGCCCGGGTGGGCCGCGGTCGTCGGCCCGGATGGCGTCGAGCAGCTCGCCAGCTACGTGCTGGCGCTGTCGCACGGCCAGGCGGAGTCTGCCTCCGTGGCCCAGGGCGGCGCGCTGTTCCAGCAGTTCTGCGCGGCCTGCCACGGCGCTGCCGGCGCCGGCAATCCGATGCTGGGCGCGCCGGCACTCAATGACGCCGCCTGGAACTACGGCGGCGAGCGCGCCGACGTGCTCGAGTCGATCGCGAACGGGCGCAGCGGCGTCATGCCGGCATTCGGCGCCCGTCTCGATGAAACGCAAATCCGCCTGCTGGCTGCCTGGCTGAAAGCCGGCGCGCGCGAACCCTAGAAGCGGATCAGGATTCCCGCGAGCGCCTCGGCCTGGAGAATCGTCGAGCCGCTCGCGACGATGCGGCAGACGCCTTCGCCGTTGTCCGACTGGCAGAAGAATGAAGTGCTCGTGTCGACGAACGTCGCGTAGCCGCGCGCCTCGAGCCGGATCGCCGCATTCCTCGCCGAGCGGCACTTCGAGGCCGAATGCCATCGAGCCGGAGAATCGCGTGACGTCGTCCGCGCCGGGAGCGGAGGACGAAAATCGCGTCGCGCCGAGACCCGCCGCGAAATAGGGCTGCGCGTGTTCCCAGCCGCCGAAGGGCAGTGTGCCGCCGAGGTGCAGGTATTCAACGTCCACGCCGTGGTTCTCGACCCCGTCGTTCACGCTGGATGACTGGCGCGAATACCAGAGCTGGTAGAAACGGTCGTCGCCCTTGCGGTAACGAAGTTCCAGCGACACGGCGAAGCTGCTCGCCTCATCGAGGTCGCGATCATCGCCGGTTTCCTCGTCCTCGAGGCTGCCGCCCATGCGATAGCCGCCATTCAGGCCCACCTGGAACTGCGTCATGTCCTCCGCGCGCACGGTCGGCGCGAGGGCGAGCAGGGCGATGGCGATGAAAATGGTGGGATTCAAGCGACTCCGACTATCGCACACGGACCGTGATCTCGCCATTTTGAACGCGAATCATTCGCACTACCATCGGGCCACTCTGCGCATGAACCTGGGGCTGCGAATACCTTGTTTATTGGTCGCCGCCACCATGGTGGGTCGCGGCGGTGCTGCTTCGCAAGCCGCGGTGCGTGCCGCGCCGTACTTCCGCAACGCTGCGTTCGACAACTTGCGGCGGTCGATTTCTGCGTGCGGCGCGTTATCGGAACCGGGCTTGTAGTACCCGAAGTCGGCGACGGGCATCCGGAAGTTCGACGATCTCGTCGCATTCCTGAAGACGCTCGACGATGGCTACAATTGATCGGCCATGCGCACCTTCACTGACCAGGTCGCCCGCGTGCTGGAAAAGGGCCTCGCGCCCGTCTGGCTCATCGCCGGCGATGAGCCGCTGCTGACCGGCGAGGCGGCCGACCTCGTCCGCGCCCGTGCGCGCAAGGAAGGCTTCACCGGCCGGGACCTTTTCGTCACGGACCGGAGCTTCGACTGGTCCGAGGTGACGACGGCGAGCCATTCGCTCTCGCTCTTTTCGGAGCGCCGCATCCTCGAGATCCGCATGCCGACGGCGCGGCCGGGCAAGGAAGGCGGCGCCGCGCTCGCCGCGCTCGCGGCGGATCCCGGGCCGGACAACCTCGTGCTCGTCATCACGACCAGGCCGGAAAGGGAAGCCTGGTCGAGTGCCTGGCTCAAGGCATTCGAGAAGCACGGCGTTTTCGTGCAGTCCACGCCGGTCGAGATCGCAAAGCTCCCGCAGTGGATTTCACAGCGCGCATCGAAGGTCGGCCTCACGCTGGAGCGCGGCGCGGCGGAGTTCCTCGCGGAGCGCGTCGAGGGCAACCTGCTCGCCGCGCAGCAGGAGCTCGAGAAACTCGCACTCCTGACGCCGGCCGGCCGCGTCTCGCTGGACGCCATGGAGGCGGCCGTCGCCAACAGCGCGAGGTACAGCGTCTACCAGCTCGGCGAAGCCGCGCTCGATGGCGATGCGCCGCGCACGCTCCGGATTCTCGCGGGCCTGCGTGCCGAGGGTGCCGAGCCGCCACTCATCCTGTGGGCGCTCTGCCGCGAGCTGCGCGCGCTCGCCGACGTGCGTAACGGCGTCCAGAAGAAAGCCTGGGGTGCCAATGCCGAGCGGCACGAGGCGCTCGTTTCGCGCGCGGCAAAGCGCACCGCGCGCCAGTCGATCGGGCCCTGGTTTGTCGCGGCGGCGCACATCGACCGCCAGTTCAAGGGCCAGGCGGGCAAGGGGGGCGGGGACCCGTGGACTTCGCTGACCGCGCTCGTCGCCGATATCGCGGGCGCGAAGTACGCGTCCGCGCAGCCGCGCGGCTGAGCCCGCGCTTCTCCCATGCGCCCGATCGGCGTGTTCGGCGGGATGTTCGACCCGATTCACTTCGGCCACCTGCGCACGGCCCACGAGCTGCACGAATTGCTCGGCCTCGAGGCCGTCGCCTTCGTGCCGGCCGGCGACCCGCCGCATCGCGCCGCGCCGCTTGCGGATGCGAAGACGCGCCTCGCGATGGTGCGCGCCGCGGTCGGCGACGATCCGCGATTCTTCGTGGATGACCGCGAACTGCGGCGCGCGGGCCCGTCCTACACGATCCTGACGCTGGAGGCGCTGCGCGCCGAGCGCGGTGCGCAGCCGATCGTGCTGATCATGGGCATGGACGCCTTCGCGGGCATCGAGCGCTGGCATCGCGCGGGCGAGCTCCTCGCGTTCGCGCACATCGTGATCGCGCGGCGGCCGAATTCGCCGTCGCCGGGCGAGGGGTTCGCGGCCCGGCTCCTGCGGGACCATCGCTGCGACGACCCGGCGCAGCTCGCCGCGTCGCCCGCCGGCCTCGTCCACGTGAGCGAAAACACGCAGCTCGATCTCTCCTCGAGCGCCGTGCGCGCGGTCATCGCGGCGGGTCGCGATCCGCGCTACTTGATGCCCGAGGCGGCGCGTAGGATCATCCTTGCCACGGGCAGTTACGCCCGGCCAGGTAACTAAGGAATGACCGCCACGAGACCGAAGAAAAAACGCACCGCTCCCGCCGCCAAGAAGACCAGGACCGGACCTGGCAGCCTGACGAAGATCGCCATCGCCGCGCTCGAAGACATGAAAGCCGTCAACGTGAAAGTGCTCGACGTGAGAAAGCTCACGGTCGTCACCGACACGATGATCGTCGCGACCGGCAACTCGGACCGGCACGTGAAGTCCATCGCGGACCGCCTGATCGAGCGCTGCCGCGAGGCGGGCCATCGAGCCTATGGCGTCGAGGGCAAGAAGGAGGGCGAGTGGGTGCTCGTGGACCTGCAGGACCTCATCGTTCACGTCATGCTGCCGCGCATCCGCGAGTTTTACGGGCTCGAGAAGCTCTGGGACCTGCGGCCCGCCCGGCGGGCGCCCAGCGTCGCCTGAGGGAATCCCGTGCGCATCCGGCTGATCGCGGCCGGCACCCGGCTGCCCGCCTGGATCGACGACGGCGTCGCCGAATACGGGCGCCGTTTCGGCCGCGGGCTCAAGTTCGAGCTGGTTGAAATCCCGCTCGCGCGGGAGGCGGAGCGCATGCGCGCGGCAATCGGACCGTCCAGCTACGTCGTTGCCCTCGAGGTCGGCGGACGCTCGATGACGACGCCGGAGCTCGCGCAATGGCTCGCGCAGCGCATGGCGGGCGGCAAGGACCTCGCCCTGCTCGTGGGCGGGCCCGACGGACTCGACGCCGCTCTCTCCACCGAGGCCGATTTCCGCTGGTCGCTCTCGCCGCTCACCTGGCCGCACGGCCTCGTGCGCGTCATGGTCGCGGAACAGCTCTACCGCGCGCACAGCCTGCTGCAAGGCCATCCTTACCACCGCGCCTGACCGGGTTCCTTGGGCTATTCTCGCGGCTCAATGGGTTACGACTCGATTGTCCTCGCCTCGGCGTCTGCCCGACGCAGCCAGCTCCTGCACCAGATCGGCGTGCGACACGAGGTCGTGGCGGCCGACATCGACGAGAGCCCGCAGCCTGACGAGCTGCCGGCCGACTATGTCCAGCGCCTGGCACGGGACAAGGCGCAGGCGGTCGTCACCGTGCTGCACGGCCGGCCGGATCGACCGGTGCTCGCGGCCGACACGACGGTCGTCGAGGGCGGCCGGATCTTCGGCAAGCCCGCGGACGAAGCCGCCTGCGTCGCCATGCTCGGCGCGCTTGCCGGCCGGACGCACGAGGTCCTGACGGCGATCGCACTCTGGAACGCCGGGCAGCTGCGTCTGGTCCTCAGCACGAGTTACGTCACATTCCGTGCGATCGACGCCGGTGAATGCCGGCGCTATTGGGCGAGCGGCGAGCCGGCGGGCAAGGCGGGCGCCTATGCGATCCAGGGCCGGGGCGCCGTCTTCGTCTCGCGCCTCGAGGGCAGTTTTTCCGGGGTGATGGGCCTGCCGCTCTTTGAGACGGCGGCGCTGCTCGATGCCGCGGGCGTACGGCGGTGGGAGGCGCCGTGAATCGCCGGAACAGGCTGTTTGCCGCCCTTGTCCAAACCGTGAGTACCTTCTCCGGCAATCCTGCATGACCCCCTGGACTTCCTGGATGCAGCGGCTGTGGCGCTGGATCGCGGGCCTCATCGGCCTCGCGGCGCTCCTGCTTGCGCTTGCGATCGGCGCTTTTCGCCTCGCGATCGACCTCCTGCCGGGCTACCAGGAACGCATCGTCGCCCGCGTGCACGAGACGACGGGACTCACGCTCAAGTTCGATTCCATATACGCCCGGATCGGCCGCTACGGGCCCGAGATCGTGTTCCGCGGCGCGCGCGTCCTGCCGGACTCGGGCGACGAGCCGCTGGTCGCGGCGGACGCGGGCCGCGTCAGCTTTTCGATTCCGCGTTCGATCTGGTACCGCCGCGCGGAGGTCGCGCGGGTCACCTTCGTGCGGCCGCGGCTCAACTTCGTGATCACGCCCGACGGGCGCATCCGCCTCGTCGGCCAGTCGGCACTGCAGCAGCCCGATGCCGCGCACGAGCCGATGACGCTCGACCGCTTCCCGCGCGGCCGCTTCGCCGTCACCGACGCCGTGCTGGACGTCCTCGACCTGCGCGCGCGGCAGGGGCGCTTCCAGTTGACGGGCGCCGACCTCGAAGTCGTGCGGAGCGGCGATGTCATCACGCTCGCCGGCCGCGTGGAGCTGCCGGATCACCTGGGCTCCTTCATCGACGTCGAGGCCGAGGCCAGCGGCAAGCTCGCCGACAGCGCCTCGGTCGACTGGCGCGCCCGCATGGATGCTCGCGAACTCGACCTGCAACAGTGGGCGGCGATGCTGCCGGACAGCTTCCGCGTGCCGACGGAGGGCCACGGTTCGATCCGCGTTTCGGCGCGGGGCCGGTCCTTGTGGGAGTACAGGGAGTGGATCATCAGGTCGAGGAGCTGCCGGACCTCGGTCTGGAACTCGTGGCGTTCGGGGGTCTCGCTCATGGGCCTATATTATCGGCCAGCCGACAGCGACGACGTGGGGAGGGAGACATGCAGTTCGGGATCGCGATGGCGACCTCGGCGGACTCGTGGACGCTGGCGCAGCGGGCCGAGGAACTCGGCTTCACCCACGCCTGGTTCTACGACACGCAGATGCTGAGCGCCGACCTGCTTCGTCGCCATGGGCGCGGCGGCGATCAAGACCACGCGCATCCGGCTCGGCACCGGCGTGCTGATCCCGTCCAACCGCATCGCGCCGGTGGCGGCCAACGCCTTCGCCTCGCTCAACAAGCTGGCGCCCGGCCGGATCGACTTCGGCGTCGGCACCGGCTTCACCGGGCGGCGCGCGATGGGGCTGGGCGCGATCAAGCTCACCGACATGGAGGAGTACATCCGCGTCGTGATGGCGCTGCTGCGCGAGCGAGACGGTCGAGGCGGAGCTCGAGGGCAAGCGCGGCACAGATCCGCCTGCTCAACCCCGAGCTCGGGCTGATCAACACGCGGGACCCGATCGCCGCTCTACGTCGCCGCCTACGGGCCGCAGGGCGCGGCGCTCACCGCGAGGCTCGGCGCCGGCTGGATCAACTTCGTCGGCGACGTGGAGGCGGGGATCGCGCGCGCTCGACGACATGCAGAGAGCTGGCAGGCTGCCGGGCGCGCCGCGGTCCGACCTGTCGGCGACGGCGTTCGCCCTGGGCTGCGTGCTCGCGCCGGGCGAGCCGGACGACTCGCCGCGGGCCATGGCGCAGGCCGGCCCGCGCGCCGCGGTGCTACTGCACCGCGCCGCCGACGAGGCGCTCGCCGGCTTGCCGAACTCCACCCCGCCGCACCCCGTCGGTCGCGGAGGCGGTGCGCGGCTATGTCGAGCTCGCCCGGACCTTCGAGCCCGCAGGGCGCGCACTACCTGAACAACCACCGCGGCCACCTGATGTTCGTCAAGCCCGAGGAGCGGCCCTTCGTCACCGCCGACCTGATCCGCACGACGACCTTCACGGCGACCGAGCCGGAGCTGAACGCAGCGCGTCGACGCGCTGCGCGACGCCGGCTACACCGCAGTTCACCGTGCAGATCGTGCCCGGCCAGGAACACGCGATCGAGGACTGGGCGCGGATCAAGCGGGCCGTTCGGCTGAAGGATGCCGCGCGCGCCGGAGAGGACGCAGAGCGATGACGCGACTCGCAATCGCCCTTCTGATCGCCCTCGCCCTGCGGCAGCCCGAGGCCGCCGCGCAGTCGCGGGCGCCCAAGCCGGAAGGCGAGATGCGCTGGGCCCTCTACCTCACGCTGCCGCCGGCGTGGTTCGACCCGGGCGAGATCACGGGCGGCTTCCTGACGCCGTTCTGGGTGCTCTACGCGATGCACGACGCCCTCGTGAAGCCGATGCCCGGCAACCTCATGGCGCCGAGCCTCGCGGAGTCGTGGACGGTGAGCGCGGACCAGCGCGTGTACGACTTCAAGCTGCGCGAGGGGCTCCGAGTTCCACAACGGGGACCCCTTCACCGCCGACGACGTGAAGTTCAGCTTCCAGCGCTCCAAGGTCGGCAAGGTGCTCAAGGACCGCGTGCGCGACGTCGAGATCGTGAGCCCGTCGCGCGTGCGCTTCCACCTCCACGAGCCGTTCCCCGACTTCATGACCTACTACGGCACGCTCGCGACCGGCGCGGGCTGGATCGTGCCGAAGAAGTACGTGGAGAAGGTCGGCGACGAGGGCTTCAAGAAGCAGCCGGTCGGCCTCGGGCCCTACCGGTTCGTGAGCTACACGCCGGGCGTCGAGCTCGTCGTGGAGGCCTTCGAGGGCCACTGGCGGAAGGTGCCCTCCGTGAAGCGCATGGTCTTCAAGATGATCCCCGACCCCACCACGCGCGCCGCCGCGCTGAAGAACGGCGAGGTCGACCTCGCCTACATGCTCGACACGCCGACCGCGCTCGAGCTCAAGCGCGATCGCGAGCTTCCGCCTCGGATTCTCCGGCGCGATCGGCGTCCACTACCTCGAGTTCTTCGACCAGTGGGATCCCGAAGTCGCCCGTGGCACGACCGGCGCGTGCGGCTCGCCGCCAACCACGCCGATCGACCGCAAGGGGCTCAGCGAGGCGGAGACGCTCGGCGCCTCCCGCCCGACGGGCAGCATGGCGCCGCGCACGTTCGAGTTCACGCTGGCGCTGCCGCCCTACGCCCACGACCCCGCCGAAGGCGAAGCAGCTCCTCGCGGAGGCGGGCTACCCGAACGGGTTCGACGGCGGCGACTTCTATCCCTACCCGCCGTACTGGTCGGCGGGCGAGACCGTCGTCAACTACTTCGGCGCCGTCGGCATCAGGATGAAGGTGCGCACGATGGAGCGCGCGGCCTTCCAGACGGCGTGGGCGGGCAAGAAGCTGACCGGCGTCTGCCTGTGCACGCTGGCGAACTTCGGCAACGCCGCCACCCGCATCGTCGACGTGGTGACGAGCGACGGCACGTTCACGCGCGGCACGACCCCGACGTCGAGGCCCTCTTCAAGCAGCAGGCGCGCGAGACGGATCGGCGCAAGCGCGAGGCGATGCTCCACCAGATCCAGCAGATCCTCTACGACCGCGTGCGGTTCGGCCCCCTCTACGAGTTCATCTGGGTGAGCGGGATCGGCCCGCGCGTCGCCGAGCCGGGCGCTGATGCTGATCGATCCGTACCCGTGGGCGGCGCCCCTCGAGGACGTGCGGCTCAAGGGGAAGTGAGCCCGGCATTCAGGAGCTGCACGACAACGCCGAGCAGCCGGCCTTGTGGCGCGCCCACTCGGGGCGCCGGCCCGCGAGCTCATCCTGCCCGGGCTGTTCGTCGTAGGGGTGCTGCAGCACTCGTCATCAGACGCTCCATGACCGAGGCATCGCCGCCTTCCAGCGCGTCGATCGCCTGCTGGGCGAGGTAGTTGCGGAACACGTACTTGGGATTGACGCGGTTCATGCGCTCGCGGCGCTCGGGCTCGGGCACCGCATCGCAGTCGCGCGCGAGCGATGTAGCGGTGCAGCCAGCCCGCCAGCGCGGCGCGCCGTGCCGGGACGAAGGCGTCGTCGTCGTAGAACGCCGTGCGCAGTGGCTCCACCAGCGCATCGTCGTCCGCTTCTCCGGCCGGCACGTCGGCCAGATTGCGGAAGAACAATGTCATGTCGATCTCGACCTGCTGCAGCAGCTCGAAGAGGTCGCCGACCAGCTTGTCGTCGCCTTCCCGGTCGAGCGACGACAACCCGAGCTTGCCCGCCAGCATCCGGCTCGATTCACGCTCGAAGGTCTCACCGAACACCGCCAGGCCCTGCTCCAGGACACGCCTTGTCGTCGATCAGCGGAAACAGGGCGCCGGCCAGCCGCACCAGGTTCCATTGCGCGATCTGGGGCTGATGGCCGTATCGGTAGCGCCGCCCCTCGGCATCGGTGGTATTGGGTGTCCACTCCGGATCGAAGCCTTCGAGCCACCCGTACGGGCCATAGTCGATCGTCAGCCCCAGGATCGACATGTTGTCGGTGTTCATCACGCCGTGGACGAACCCCACCCGCATCCACTCGGCGATCATCACGGCGGTGCGCCGGCAGACCTCCTCGAACCAGCGGGCGTACGCCGCCGCGGCACGGCGCACCGAGCTCCGGGAAGTGCATGGCGATCACGTGGTCGACCAGCCGCTCGAGCGCATCCAGCTCCTGGTGGGCGGCGAGGATCTCGAAGTTGCCGAAGCGCACGAACGACGGCGCGACGCGACAGACGATGGCGCCCGGCTCGGCCTTGGGATGGCCGTCGTAGAACATGTCGCGCACCACCGACTCCCCGGTGGACACGAGGCTCAGCGCCCGCGTCGTCGGCACGCCGAGGTGATACATGGCCTCGCTGCACATGAACTCGCGGACCGAGGAGCGCAGCACCGCGCGCCCGTCGGCCGTGCGCGAATACGGGGTTCGTCCCGCCCCCTTGAGCTGCAGGTCGTGACGCGCTCCGTCCGGCGCCCACGACTTCGCAGAGGGTGATCGCGCGACCATCGCCGAGCTGCCCGGCCCAATGACCGAATTGATGTCCGCCGTAGCGCGCCGCGTACGGCTGCATGCCGGGAAGCACCCGATTCCCGCCGAGCACCTCCGCGACAGGGCCGGTCACCGATTGCGGAGGCGACGCGCCCAGCATCCGGCCCACCGAATCGGACCACGCCAGCAGAGTCGGCGATCCTACCGGTGTGGGGTCGACGAGCGTGTAGCACGCGCCCGGGACCTGGCGGGGCACGTTGTGCCGCAGTGGATCGGCGGGCAGGTCCCGCACGAAGCGGTTGTCGAAGCTCAGCTCGCACACGTCGACCAGTTCGATCATCGGGCGCTATTCCAGAACCACGCGCGGGAAGTAGAACGAGACGACCCAGTTCGGCACATCCACGATCGAGCTGATGCGCAGATCCGCGCAGACGCTGCACAGCATGTACGCGTCGACGGGCGCATAGCCGAAACGTCGGCTCAGCAGCTCGATCATCTCGGACACCGCCATGCGGGCGCCCGCCATGAGGTCCGGCCCGATGCCGGTCGTCACCTCGTAGCCCTTGCTGTCGAAGTGATTGGTGACCGGGCCGGGCGTCACGTAGCGCGGCGAGCGGAGATTGGCGCCCTTCACCAGATCGAATGTGAGCGTCACGTCGATCGGGCTCTCGATCGCGGTGCCGCAGACCTCCCCGTCGCCCTGCGCCGCATGCGTGTCGCCGACCGAGAAGATCGCGCCCGTCGACCTCGACCGGCAGGTACAGCTCGGCCCCTTCGGCGATGTCGCGGGCATCCATGTTGCCGCCGACGTTGCGCGGCGGAATGATGCTGTGCAGGCCCGGGGCGGCCGGCGCGACGCCGATCGTCCCCGTGAACGGCCGGAGCGGCACGCGCCCGCCCGGCCCGTACATCGCCGGCGCGAGGCCCGGATCGTAGTTCCAATGATGCAGCCTGCGCGTTCGGGAAACTGATCGGCTGAGCAGGCCGAACCCGGGAATGTTTCCCGTCCAGCCCCAGCCCGACGGACGGAACGACAGGACGCGTCACCTTCAGCGCATCGCCCGGCTTCGCGCCGTCGATGTAGACCGGCCCCGTCACCGGGTTGACGCGGGCGAGATCGAGCTTTTCCAGATCGGCCGCCGTCGAGGTCCGCGTGAGCTGCCCCGACGAGGCGTCGACGGTCTCGAACTGCACGGTCTCGCCCGGCGCGATCTTGCAGCGCGCGGCGGAAACGCATTGTTCCAGCCGTGGTGGATATGATCCCGGTGAATCGTGTGGCGGGCCGGTCCGCTCATCGGCGCGATCTCCTAGACGGCCACGGTGAGCGCGCCGTCGATCACCAGGTTGGTGCCGGAGATGCGGCTGGCCATCGGGCTCGAGATGAACACGACGCCGTTGGCGACTTCCGCGGGAGTCCCGAACTTGCCGGTCGGATTGACCTTGAGCGTCGAGCTGAACAGATCCGGCATGTTCTTCTCGATCGTCTGCCAGATGCCGCCGTCGAAGTAGGTGTTGCCGGGCGAGACGCAGTTCACGCGGATGCCCTTGCCGACGAGCTGCCGGCTCAAGCCCTTCGCGTAGTGGATCAGCGCCGCCTTGATCGCGCCGTAGGAGCCGGCGGCGAAGTCCACCTCGAAGCCCGGAGACGCTCGAGATCAGCACGATCGAGCCGCTCGCCGACTTCTCGAGGAACGGCACCGCCGCCGCGACGGCGTTGACCGTGTGCATCATGTCGGTGCGAGAACGACTTCTCCCAGGTGTCGGCCGAATCGCCGACGGCGAGCGCGCTCACGTTGCAGACCAGCGCGTCGATGCCGCCCAGCTCGCCGGCGGTCGAGGTGATCCAGGCCGTCAACGCGGGTCCGTCGGCCACGTCGAGCGCGCGCCCGAAGGCCTTGACCCCCTTCGCCTTCGAGCGACGCGACCGCGGCGGCGACCTCGTCGGCGTTGCGCGCGCAGATCGAGACGTTCGCCCCCTCGGCGGCGAACCCTTCGGCGACGGCCCGGCCGATTCCCTTGCTGCCGCCGGTGACGACTGCCCGCTTTCCCTTGAGTCCGAGATCCATGTCAGTTCTCCTTCGGTCTGGTGGCTCGCCGCATCGACTACCGGGCAGCATACCCCAGGCGACGAGATCGGGCGCTCGCTGCGGCGCGTCATCCCCGGCCCATGCGGCGATGCCGTCCGCCTCAAGATCGCTTGCCTTTGGGTTCTCGATCGCGGATATTCCCAGCACACCCCAGCACCGCGACCCCCGGGAGGGAACACATGGCGCGCTTGACGGTCAATGGCAAGGCGCTCGACGTCAACGTCGATCCCGAGCACGCCGCTGCTCTGGGTGATCCGGGAACAGGTCGGCCTCACCGGCACCAAGTACGGCTGCGGCGTCGCGCAGTGCGGCGCCTGCACCGTGCACGTCGACGGCGCCGCGATCCGCTCCTGCGTGATGCCCGTCGCCGCGGTCGAGGGCAAGAAGATCACCACCATCGAGGGCCTCGCCGCCGGCGGCACCCTGCACAAGGTGCAGCAGGCCTGGCTCGAGCACGAGGTGCCGCAGTGCGGCTACTGCCAGTCCGGCATGATCATGGCGGTGGCCGCGCTCCTCCAGGACGAAGCCGAAGCCCACCGACGCCGACATCGACGCGGGCATCACCAACATCTGCCGCTGCGGCACGTTCCAGCAGGTGCGCGAGGCCATCCACGCCGCGGCGAAGGCATGAGGGGGAGCGCCATGATCGCCAAGGCTCCGAAGATCGACCGCCGCTCCTTCATCGTCGGCACCGCCGCCGTCGGCGGCGGGCTCGCCCTCGGCCTCGAATCTTCCGTTCGGCGCGCGGCGTCGTCCGCGCGCCAGGACGGCTCGCCCGAGATCACGCCTGGGTGGTGATCCGCCCGGACGACACCGTCGTGATCCGGATCGCGCGCTCCGAGATGGGACAGGGCACGCTCACCGGCCTCGCCCAGATGGTGGCCGAGGAGCTCGAGTGCGACTGGTCGAAGGTGACGACCGAATATCCGACGCCCGGCCAGAGCGTCGCGCGCAAGCGCGTGTGGGGCGACTTCTCCACCGGCGGCAGCCGCGGCATCCGCGAGTCGCATCGAGTACGTGCGCCAGGGCGGCGCCGACGGCGCGCGTGATGCTGATCCAGGCCGCGGCCGACGGCTGGAAGGTGCCCGCCGCCGAGTGCAGCGCCGCCAACAGCGTGATCACGCACGGGCCCTCGGGCCGCACGACGACCTACGGCAAGGTCGCGGAGGCCGCCGCGCAAGCTC
The DNA here is from genome assembly GCA_963747035.1 of uncultured Gammaproteobacteria bacterium. Lineage (GTDB taxonomy): Bacteria > Pseudomonadota > Gammaproteobacteria > Steroidobacterales > Steroidobacteraceae > SCUD01. Next base: position 11,006 of record CAVVDL010000008.1, on the reverse strand, counting down.
GACGCCGCCGCCGAACGTGCCGCTCAAGGACCCGAAGGACTGGAAGATCATCGGCAAGCCGGTGAAGCGGCTCGACACGCTGCGACAAGCTGACCGGCGCCCAGGTCTACGGGATGGACCTGAAGCTGCCCGGGATGCTGAACGCCGCGATCAAGGACTGTCCGGTGTTCGGCGGCAAGGTGAAGAGCTTCGACGCCGCCAAGGTCACGGGCATGCCGGGCGTCAAGCACGTGCGTGCAGGTCGGCGACTCCGGCGTCGCGGTGGTGGCCGACACCTGGTGGCAGGCCAAGACCGCGCTCGACGCGCTGCCGATCGTCTGGGACGAGGGCGCGAACGCCAAGGTGTCGAGCGCTCAGATCGCCGACATGCTGAAGGCGGGCCTCGACGCCGAGCAGGCCTTCGTCGGCAACCAGAACGGCGACGCGAAGGCGGCCATCGCCGGCGCGGCCAAGAAGGTCGAGGCGGTCTACGCCTACCCGTTCCAGAACCACGCGCCGATGGAGCCGATGAACGCCACCGCGCGCTACACGCCGGACCGCTGCGAGGTCTGGGTGCCGACGCAGAACGGCGAGGCCGCGTTCGCGGCGACGCTGGCGGCGTCCGGCCTGCCCGCCGACAAGTGCGAGGTCTACAAGATCAATCTCGGCGGCGGCTTCGGCCGGCGCGGCGCCTTCCACGACTACGTGACGCCAGGCCGTGCTGATCGCCAAGCAGATGCCCGGCACGCCGGTGAAGCTGATCTGGTCGCGCGAAGAGGACATGACGCACGGCCGGTATCATCCGGTCACGCAGTGCAAGCTGGTCGGCGCGTTCGACGCGAACAACAACCTGACCGGCCTGCACATGCGCATCTCCGGGCAGTCGATCCTCGCCGCCGTGCGCCCGGAGGCGCTGCAGAACGGCCGCGACCCGGCCACGTTCCAGGGGCTCAACCCGAGCGGGCGAGTTCGGCTTCGGCTACACGCGTGCCGAACCTGCTGATCGACCACGCGATGCGCAACCCGCACGTGCCGCCGGGCTTCTGGCGCGGCGTGAACATCAACCAGAACGCCATCTACCTCGAGTGCTTCATGGACGAGCTGGCGCATGCGGCCGGCCAGGATCCGCTCGAGTTCCGGCGCAAGCTGATGGCCAAGCATCCCAAGCACCTCGCCGTGCTCAACGCGGTGGCCGAGAAGGCGGGCTGGGGCAAGCCCGCGCCGCAGGGCGTGTATCGCGGCCTCGCGCAGATGATGGCGTTCGACAGCTACGTGGCGGCGCTGCGCCGAGGTCTCCGTCGACGGCGGCAACAAGGTGAAGGTCCACCGCATCGTCGTGCGCGACCGACCCCGGCTACGCGGTCAACCCGGCGCAGATCGAGCGGCAGATCGCCGGCTCGTTCGTCTACGGGCTGTCGGCGCTGTTCATGGAGGAGTGCACGGTCAAGGACGGCCGCATCGAGCAGGACGAACTTCGACACCTACGACTCGATGCGCATCGCGCAGATGCCGAAGGTCGAGTCGATCGTCATGCCGTCGGGCGGCTTCTGGGGCGGCGTCGGCGAGCCGACGATCTGCGTGGCGGCGCCGGCGGTGCTGAACGCGTTCTTCGCCGCGACCGGCAAGCGCATCCGCACGTTCCCGCTGAAGAACCACGGCGTCCAGATGGTGTAAGCGATGCGGGGAGGTCTGGCCGCTGCGATCGGGTGCTGCATCGATCGCGGCGGCCGTGGCGGCATGGGCGGAGCCGCCTGCCGGGCCGCATCGTGCTCGGGCTGCCACCCCGCATCGGCGCGAGTGACGTCCCCCGTGCCGCGGCTCGCCGGGCTCGATCGGGCGGCGATCATCGCGGCGATGGAGGACTTCCGCTCGGCCCAGCGGCCCGCGACCGTCATGGACCGCATCGCCAAGGGCTTCTCCGACGACGAGATCCAGGCCATCGCCGCCTGGTTTCGCCGCGCAGCGATGAGGAGCCGACCGCCGCCGCGTTTCTGAAGCTCGGCGTGGCGGCTGACCGCCTCGGCCGCCCTCTGTTCCTGCTCCGGCGTTCGCGCAAGGCAGCGCCCGGCGCGTCGTCGTGGTCGGCGGCGGCTTTGCCGGCGCGACCTGCGCCCGCGCCCTCCGCCAGGCGGATCCCCGCATCGAGGTCACGCTGGTCGAGCCGAACGCCGCCTTCACCGCCTGCCCGTTCAGCAACGCGGTCATCGCGCGGCTTGCGCGAGCTCGCCGCGCAGCAGTTCGGCTACGAGCGCGTCGCCGCCGACGGGATCGCCATCGCCCGCTCGACCGCCACCGCCGTCGACGCCCAGACGCGCGCGGTCGCGCTCGCGGACGGCATACGCCTGCCGTACGACCGGCTGGTGCTGGCGCCCGGCATCGACCTCCGCTGGGGCGCGCTGCCGGGCTACGACGAGGCGGCGGCCGAGCGCATGCCGCATGCCTGGAAGGCCGGCGAGCAGACGCTGCTGCTGCGCCGCCAGCTCGAGGCCATGGAGGACGGCGGCTCGTCGTCATCGTCGCGCCGGCCAATCCGTTCCGCTGCCCGCCGGGGCCCTACGAGCGCGCGAGCCTGATCGCGCACTACCTCAAGGCGAAGAAGCCGCGCTCCAAGCTGATCGTGCTCGACGCCAAGGACGCGTTCTCGAAGCAGCGGCTGTTCCAGGCCGCCTGGAAGGAGCTCTATCCGCGGCATGCTCGAATGGGTGCCGCTGTCCGACGGCGGCAAGGTCACCGCGGTCGATCCGGCGACACTGACGCTCGTGACCGACTTCGGCCGGCATCAAGGCGGCGGTCGCCAACGTCATCCCGCCGCAGAAGGCGGGCGCGATCGCGCGAGACGGCCGGCGTCGCCGACCGCACCGGCTGGTGCCCGATCGATCCCGGCGACGTTCGAGTCGAAGCTCGTGCCCGGACATCCACGTCATCGGCGACGCCGCCATCGCCGGCGCGATGCCGAAATCGGCCTTCGCCGCGAACGCCCAGGCCAAGGTCTGCGCGGCGGCGGTCGCGCGCGCTGCTCGACGGCGCGACGCCCGCCAGCGCCGAAGCTGATCAACACCTGCTACAGCCTGGTCGCGCCCGACTACGGCATCTCGGTCGCCGGCGTCTACCCGCCCGTCGAACGGCAGCTCGCCGAGGTCCCGGGCGCCGGCGGCATCAGCCCGCCGACGCGCCGCGCGCGACGCGCGCGGCCGAAGCGGTGCTCGCCGAGGCCTGGTTCCAGACCATCACCGGCGAGGTGTTCGGCTGAGCATCGGTCGCGGCCGTGCGATCGCGTCGGCGGCGCTGCTTGCCTGGCCGCTGCGGCTCTGGCGCACGTCGTCGGCGACGCGATCCCGCGACTCGCTCACCGGCGCGACGGGCGACCCCGCGCGCGGCCGCGCCATCGTCGCCAACCGCCAGGTCGGCCTCTGCCTGCTCTGCCACAGCGGGCCCTTTCCCGAGGAGCGCTTCCAGGGCAACCTCGCGCCCGATCTGCGCGGGCGCCGGGCGGCGACTGGTCCGAGGGCCAGCTGCGGCTGCGGATCGTCGACTCCGGCCGGATCAACCCGGCGACGATCATGCCGGCCTATTATCGGACCGACGGGCTCGTGCGGGTGGCGCCCGGCCTGGCGCGGCAAGCCCATCCTGAGCGCGGAGCAGATCGAGGACGTGGTGGCCTTCCTGATGACGCTGCAGGGACTGAGAGGACGCATGGCGCGATACGCGTCCCGCCGGGACTTCCTGCGGATCGCCGGAGGCGGCGCGGCCGGGCTGGGCGCTCGCGGCGATCATCGCGGTCGAGCCCGCGCACGCGACCCCCGCGGCGATGCAGGAGGCCATCCGCAAGGTCGTCGGGTCGGCGCGCGATCAATGCCGGGCCGGGTCAAGCTCGACCTGCCGCCGCTGTCGGAGAACGGCAACGCCGTGCCGCTCACGCGTCAGCGTCGAGAGCCCGATGACCGAGGCCGACCACGTCAAGGCGCATCCACGTCTTCACCGAGAAGAACCCGCAGCCGGACGTCGTCGCCATTCCGCCTCGGCCCGCGCGCCGGGCGGGCGCGCGTGGCGACCCGCATCCGCCTCGCCGACACCCAGACGGTCGTCGGCGATCTGCCGAGCTGAGCGACGGCTCGTTCTGGTCGGAGCGCGCGGACGTCGTCGTCACGCTCGCCGCGTGCGTCGAGGAGCTCTAGCCGTGGCGAACGCCCTCATCAACGTGCCGGCACGGGCCCGGCGCGGCGAGATCATCGAGATCAAGACGCTGATCTCGCACCCGATGGAGACGGGCTACCGCCGCACCCAGCTCGGCGCGCCCATCCCGCGCGACATCATCCGGCGCTTCGTCTGCACCTACAACGGCGTGGAGGTCTTCAGCGCCGACCTCCACCCGGCGATCAGCGCGAATCCCTACTTCGCGTTCTCCACGGTCGCCACCGAGAGCGGCACCATCGCCTTCCTGTGGACCGGCGACAACGGCTTCTCGGTGACGGAGTCGGCCGCCATCATCGTCGATTGAAGTCGCCGCGCGTCTCGGCCGCGCTGTGGACGATGCGCGCTGGCGGTCCGTCGGCCTTCGCCGCCGAGGCGCCGCCCCGCCGATCGCCGCTCCGGCTACGACTTCATGAGCCGCGAGACCCGCGCGATGCAGGACGACGACACCGCCAATCCCGGCCTGCTCTGGGTGCTCGAGGGCGAGGCGCTGTGGAGCGCGAAGGCCGGCGCCGCGGGCCGCGCCTGCGCCGACTGTCACGGCGACGCCGCGATCAGCATGAAGGGCGTCGCCGCGCGCTATCCGGCGTTCGACGCCGGCGAGGGGCGGCCCGTCAACCTCGAGCAGCGCATCAATCTGCTGCCGCACCGATCGCCAGCAGGCGCCGCCGCTCGCCTGGGAGAGCCGCGAGCTGCTGGCGCTGACCGCGTACGTGCGCGCCAGTCGCGCGGCCTGCCGATCGACGTCGCGAGCGACCCGCGCACGCAGCCGTTCCTCGACGCCGGCCGCGCCACCTGCGAGCGGCGCCAGGGCCAGCTCAACCTCTCGTGCACGCCAGTGCCACGACGAGAACTGGGGCGCCAGCTCGCCGGCAATGTCATCCCGCAGGCGCATCCGACCGGCTATCCGCTCTATCGCCTCGAGTGGCAGAGCCTCGGCTCGCTCGAGCGCCGGCTGCGCAACTGCCTGATCGGCATCCGCGCCGAGCCGTACGCGTACGGCGCGCCCGAGCTCGTCGACCTCGAGCTGTTCCTGATGTGGCGCGCGCGCGGGATGCTCGCTCGAGACGCCCGCCGTGCGGCCCTGACGCCCGGTCGGAACCGGAGACCAACCTCCCGCTCATGTCGACGACGCCCGTCCCCAGCGCGGCCTGCCTCGCTCGCGCCCGCCGGCGCAGCCCCTCGAGGTCGAGTCCGCCTACGCGTGGACGCGGCTCCTCGCGGCGCTCCTCTGTCGACCATCGGCGGCGTCGGCATGTGGTCGGTCATCGTCGCCCTGCCCGCGGTGCAGGCGGAGTTCGGCGTCGCGCGCTCCGCGGCGTCGCTGCCCTACACGATGACGATGATCGGCTTCGGCCTCGGCGGCGTCCTGATGGGCCGGCTCTCCGATCGCTTCGGCATCGTCCTGCCCGTCGTGGGCGGCGCGATCTCGCTCGGCGTCGGCTACGTCGCCGCGAGCGCGGCGGCGACCCTCTGGCAGTTCACCCTGGCGCAGGCGCTGTTCGTGGGCGTCGCCAGCTCCGCGACGTTCGCGCCCCTCCTCGCCGACACGTCGCTCTGGTTCACCCGCCGTCGGGGCGTGGCGGTGGCCATCTTTGCGAGCGGCAACTATCTCGCGGGCACGCTCTGGCCCCCGATCGTCCAGCACTTGATCGAGAGCGTGGGCTGGCGCCAGGCGTACGTCGGCATCGCGCCTGCTCTGCGTGGTGACCATGTTGCCGCTCACGCTGGTGCTGAGGCGGCGTCCGCCCCTCGCGGAGCCGACCACCTCGATCGCCCCGCCCGACTCGTGGTCGCCGCGACCGCTGGGCCTGTCGCCGGGCGCGCTGCAGATCCTCGCTGGTCCTCGCCGGCCTGAGCTGCTGCGTCGCGATGTCGATGCCGCAGGTCCACATCGTCGCGTACGCCGGCGATCTCGGCCACGGCGCCGCGCGCGGCGCGCAGATGCTGTCGCTGATGCTGGGCTTCGGCATCGTGAGCCGCCTCGCCTCGGGGTTCATCTGCGACCGCATCGGCGGCCTGCGCACGCTCGTGCTCGGCTCGAGCCTGCAGGCCCTCGCCCTCGCTGCTCTTCCTGCCCTTCGACGGGCTCGTCGTCCCTCTACGTCGATCTCGGCGCTCTTCGGCCTGTCGCAGGGCGGGATCGTGCCCGCGTACGCCGTCATCATCCGCGAGTATTTCCCTCCGACCGAGGCCGGCGTGCGGGTCGGCATGGTGCTGACGGCCACCCTGCTGGGCATGGCGCTCGGCGGCTGGATGTCCGGCGTGATCTTCGACCTGACCGGCTCCTATCAGGCGGCGTTCGTCAACGGCGTCCTGTGGAACCTGCTGAACATGGCGATCGCCCTGTGGCTCTTGCGCCGGTCGATGGGCTACGGCTCCGCGAGCCCGGCGAGGGCCGCCACGTCGGGGACGCGCTCGAGGTCGAGCACGCGATCGTAGAGCGCCTCCGCCCTCGCCTGGCCCCCAGACCGGCGCGGCCAGGTCGAGGAACTTCCTCGCGCACGGCCTCCGGCGGGTGCGGGTGCTCGGCCTCGCCCCGGTGAAAGGCCGCGTGCTCCGACATCTGCGTGCCGTCGGCGAGGACGACCGTGACCTCGGTCGGCTGCCGCCCGGGGAACGCGCGCGTGAAGTCGGGATCCTCCTCCACCGCCACGCGGCGCGCCAGCGCCTGGATGCGCGGGTCGGCCACGGCGGCCGCGCCGTAGTTGTCGAGGCCCGAGCGGCCGTGACAGAGCAGCGACGCCACCGCGAAGGGCAGCGAGAACCGGGCGCCGAACTCCGAGCGGACGTCCGTGTGGCCGAGGCTCGCCGCCATGGCATAGGTCCGCACGCGGATGGCCTGGATCGACTCCGGCGGCAGCGGGCGCCGCGCCATCAGGGCCTCGACGCAATCGAGCGCGCCGTGGATGTAGCGCCCGCACGCGTGCACCTTGATGAACCCGCGCGGCAGCAGGAACTCCTCGCCGAGCCCGCGCACCGCCGCCTCGGGGTCGAAGCGATCGGCGTAGATCGCGCCGTACACGGACGCGACGCCGTCGGGCTCGCCCGTGAACCCGCTCTGCACGAGCGTGTGCGCGAGCCATCCCATGGATCCGCTGAGCCCGGTGTAGACGTTGCGCACGGTGGCGCCCGTCGTGAGCGCGCGGCGGCTCGCGGCCACGCCGAGCGTGGCGCTCACGTTGATGATCTCGCGCGTGGCGGCGGGGTCGTAGCCGAGCAGGCGCGCCAGGGCCACCGCCGCGCCGATGGTGCCGAAGGTGCCGTGCGGGTGCACGGCCAGCCGCGTGGCCGACGCGCGCTTGATGCGCGCGCTCACCTCGTAGCCGACGACGAAGGCGGCGAGGAGGTCGCGCCCGGACCGCCCGTCCTGCTCGGCGAGGGCCCACGCGAGCGGGATGACCTGGATGCCGGGATGTCCATTGGCGTGGAGATTGCCCTCGTTCATGTCGATCCAGGTGCCGGCCGTGCCATTGAGCAGCGCCGCGCTCGCGGGATCGGCGCGCCGGCCGGCGCCGATCACCGAGGCGCGGCCCGGCCGCGCGTCGGCGAGGTGGCGCGCGACGAGCTCGCGCATCTCCGGGACCTGCATGCCGTGGGCGGTCACGCCGAGGCTGTCGGCGATCACCAGGCAGGCGCGCTCGCGGACGGCGGGCGGGCAGCGCGTCGAGCGGCGCGGTGGCGGCCCACGCGCTGAGCCGATCCAGATAGTCCACGCGTCAGACGGCCGCCCGCGCCTCGCGGCGCTCGAGCTTGGCGAGCATGTGCTCGCCGGCCAGGATCGGCGCGTACCGCGGCGGGTGGCCCGCGTCGGTGCACGTGGGCAGGCACGCCACCTGGGCGTCGTAGTTCGGGGTGGAGGAAGAATCCCACCGTCTGCCGCCGGCTGCCCGTCGCCTGCTCCGCGCGGCGGGTTGACGACGCGATGGACGGTGGACTTCCACCGATCGTTCGTCCAGCGCCCCATCATGTCGCCGAGGTTGACGACGAGCTGGCCCGGGAGCCGGGCGCACGTCGTGCCACGCGCCGTCGGGGAACAGCACCTGCAGGCCGCCGGGCGCATCGTTGACCGCCAGGATCGTGAGGCTGCCGAAATCCGTGTGCGGGCCGGTCCGGAGCTGGCCCGGCAGCGGCTCGCCCGACGGCTCGGGGTACAGGTTGCTCGGACAGGTGCTGAAGTGGCGGTCGATCGCGCCGTCGAACCAGGCCTCGGGCAGGCCGAGCGCGAGCGCGAAGATGCGCATCAGGTCGCGGGCGAGCCGCTCCTGGGCCCGGTAGTACGCGGTGAAGACCTCGCGGAGCTCCGCGGGACGCGCGGGCCACACGTTCGGGGCGTAGACCTTGGCCGCGCCCGGGAAGCGCTGGAAGTGCCCGGCCCAGTCGTCGAGCGGGCCGATGAAGAACTGCTCGCGCAGATCGGGCGGCGTGTCGAGCCCGTAGGTGCGCCCGAGGCTCTTGCTGGCGAGCGCGCTGTAGCCCCGCGGGATCCCCGCATCGTCCGAGCGCACGGCGAGCTTCTCCGCGAGCGGCAGGTCGAAGAAGGCCATCGACACGTCGAAGACCCGGCGCACCAGCGCGTCCGGGATGCCGTGGCCCGCGATGACGAGGAAGCCGATCCGCTCACACGCCGCCCCCACCGCACGGACGACGCGCTTCGTGCCGGCCGGATCGCCGGCCAGGTACGGCCCGATGTCGATGACGTCGATCGCCGGCTCGACCATGACCGCTCCCTTTCGGCGCGCGCGCGGCGCCGCGCGCACGTCAGTGCCCGCCGTGCCGCGTCGACGTGCCGATCGAACGCGCCCGCGCCGTCGGCCGGGATGCTACCCTACCGGCACGGCACGAGAAGGCAATGACGCCTGTCACCGTGAGTTGGCCGTTCCCGGCTTCGCCGCCCCGCCTCGTGGTGTCGACCAGCAGCCGGACGCTCGCGCGTGACCCCACCCGCCGCGGATCCGCCCTCCGATCTCCGCCGGCCGCAAGTGGGCCATCACCCTCACCGTCATGGTCGTGGCCTTCATGCAGATCCTCGACACCAGCGTGACCAATGTCGTGCTGCCGCACCTGCAGGGATCGCTCTCGGCGGGGCTCGACGAGGTCTCGTGGGTGATCACCTCGTACCTGGCCGCCAATGCCATCGTCATCCCGGCCACCGGATGGCTCGTCGCCGTGTTCGGGCGCACGCGCTTCTTCCTGATCTGCTGCACGCTGTTCACGGTCAGCTCGTTCATCTCCGGCGCCGCGCCCGACCTCACCACGCTGATCGTGGCCCGCATCTTCCAGGGCCTCGGCGGCGGGCCGATCATCCCGCTGTCGCAGGCCATCCTCTGGGAGATCTTCCCCATCCAGCAGCGCGGGGTGGCCATGGCGGTGTGGGGCGTCGGCTTCATCCTCGGGCCGATCCTGGGGCCCACCGTCGGCGGCTACCTGGCCGACGAGTGGTCGTGGCGATGGATCTTCTACATCAACCTGCCCGTCGGGATCCTCGGCTTCGTCCTGGCCAAAGCCTGCCTGTTCGACTCACCGTTTCAGCGCAAGCCCGGGCGGATCGATGGGTGGGGCCTCGGCCTGATGGTCGTGGGCTTCGGATGCCTGCAGCTCGTGCTGGACCGGGGCGAGCGCGAGGAGTGGTTCGACTCCTCCATGATCGTGGCGATGTCGGTCATCGCGGTGTGCGCGCTGGTGGGCTTCCTGATCCGCGAGCTGATGGCCCACGATCCCATCCTGGACCTCTCCGTCTTCACCGACCGCAACTTCGCCACGGGCGCGACGCTCATCACCGTCATCGGCTTCGGCATGTTCTCGAGCATGCTGCTGGTCGCCGTGTTCACGCAGAAGCTCCTGGGCTACGACGCGTGGACGGCGGGCCTGGTGCTGGCCCCGAGCGGCCTCGGCAATATCCTGTCGCTCTTCGCGTCCGGCATCGTGATGCGGGTCGACCAGCGGCTGATGCTGGCGTTCGGCTGCCTCCTGAACGCCGTCAGCCTGTACATGATGACGTCGCTCACGCTCGGCATGGACTACTGGGCGCTCGCGTTCCCGCGCCTCATCCAGGGGATCGCGGTCGGCTTCATCTTCGTGCCGCTGTCGACGCTCACCCTGGCCACCATCCAGCGCGAGAAGCTCGTCAATGCCACCGCGGCCTACGGCATGATGCGCAATATCGGCGGCAGCGTGGGCATCGCGCTCGTCACGACGCTCCTCGCCCAGCGGAGCCAGTACCACCAGGCCACGCTGGTGAGCCACGTCAACGTGTGGGACCCGGAGACGCGCGCCCGCATGGCCACCTGGGCGACCCACTTCGCGGCGCAGGGGACCGACACCTTCACCGCCGAGCGCCGGGCGGTGGCCATGCTCTATCGCGAGACGGTGACGCAGGCCCAGCTCCTGGCCTACACCGACGACTTCTGGCTGCTCGCGCTGCTGTTCGCCGCCGTCCCGCTCTTGCTGCCCCTTCATGCGCCGCATCCGGCTCTCGCCCCCACCCGCGACCGCGCCCGGCGAGCCGGCGCGCGCGAGTGCCACGGGAGAGGAAGCCTTGCGCGACGCCCCCGATCACATGTAGATATGTGCTTCGGGAGGAGCCGACCATGGACCTGATCCACACCACGCCGATCACGGGGCCGAAGGCCTGGCGCGGGGCCGACCTGGCCCGCGACACCTCGTGGATCGTCACGCTGACCGACGCCGACATCGCCGACCTCGACCGGGCGCTCGCCGCCGCGCACGCGAGCGGGCGACCGCTCGCGGAGATCGACCGCGCGAGCCTTCCCCCTCACCGTGATGCGGTCGCGGCTCGAGCAGGCCGTGGCCGAGATGCGCGACGGCCGCGGCTT
>CAVVDL010000007.1:0-59028 GCA_963747035.1 uncultured Gammaproteobacteria bacterium | reverse complement strand
CGTCGGGATGCCGGCGACGCCGGCCTCGACCTTGAAGCCTGCGCTCGCCAGTTCCTGCTGGAGCAATGCCGAGCTCTTCGTTTCCTGGTAGCCGACTTCCGCCCATTCCCAGATCGAGCGCGCGATCTCGGCGTCGCGCGCCTGGCGCGCCGCGAGGAATTGCCGCAGGCCGTCGCCGGAATCGGCGGCGAACACAGGGGGAGCGAGGAGGGCGAGGCCGAGGCAGATGACGGCTTTTTTCATCTCGGAATCCGGTGCGCGGTTGCGGGACGGCAAGCTTAGCGGCCGGGCGCGCCTGCATCCACCCCGATGGGCTAGGATTCCGCGCACGATGACCGCGCACCATCTGCTCGTGATCAGCCGCCGCTTCCGGGGCCCGCCGACATCGGGCAATGGCGGCTATACCTGCGGCATGCTGGCGGCGGCCGCGTCAAAACCGGTCGAAGTTCGCCTCATTCGTCCGCCGCCGCTCGACAAGACGCTCGAGATCGTGGAAGACCGCGAAATCGTCCGGACTGCTCCTGATGGACGGGACGGAGGTCGTCGCAAGCGCGACGCCGAAGACCTTCGAGCTCGAGGTGCCGAAGGCGCCGTCGTATGCCGAGGCGCTCGCCGCGGTCAGCCACTACGAAGGATTCCAGGAGCACGCCTACTCGGACTGCTTCGTCTGCGGGCCGGCGCGTACGCGCGGCGACGGCATGCGGATCTTTGCCTCGCCCATCGAGGGCATGGACCTCGTCGCCGCCGCCTGGATGCCGGATCGCTCGCTGATCGGGGCGGACGGCAAGGTGCTGCCGGAGTTCATGTGGGCGGCGCTCGACTGCCCGGGATTCTTCGCGACGGGCGTCGCGATACGCGGCCCGTTGCTTGGCACCTATGCCGCGCGCATCGATCGCTGCGTACAACTCGATGCGGCCTGCGTCATCGTCGGCTGGGCGCTCAAGCACGACGGGCGCAAGCACGTCGTCGGCACGGCGATCTTCGACAATTTCGGCGAGCTCTGCGGGCGCGCGCTCGCGACGTGGATCGAGCCGAGGCAGGCCTAGCGCGGCGATTCGTGCAGCAGCTCGAGCCCCTCCGCGTGCCCGCGCTGGAATCCCTTCCATAGCGTGACGCCGCCCGTGCCCGGGCTGTATCCACCGTATGGCTCGCCCGCCGCCGGCGGCCACGTGCCGTCGTTCGATCTGCGGCGTCAGCCCGTCGAGATAGCGCGCCCGGCTCGTGTCGTCCTTCACGTAACGGTCGAGGAACGCCGTGATGAAGTGCAGGTTGATGCCGACGATCCGCGACTGGCTCCACACGGCGTCCTCGAACCAGTCCTGGTCCCAGAGGTGGTGCCGCATTTCCTCCGGCGCCGGGCCGAGCCCGATGCGATGCCCAGCACCGAGATAGGTCAGCAGGTAGCGGTTGCTCGCCGTCGCCTGATCAAAATATGCGCGTGCCCCGCTCGTGTAGTCGACCGTCCCGTCGCGGTCGCCGGCGATGAGCAGCAATGGGGCAGTGATGCTGCGAAGTCCCTCCGCGCCCCACGCATTCAATGACCCGCCAGCCGGTGCGAGCGCGACGACGGCCTTCGACTTCGGCGACGCGCACGGCGTCCTGCTCAGCACCGCCGCGCGCATACGGCGTCAGCAGGCCGCCGGGGACGATCCCCGCGAGCGGGCTTGCTGGATCGAGCTCGCCGCCCGCCGCGGTGAGTACCCCGTAGCCACCCATCGAGTACCCGATGAGCGCGACGCGGGCCGCATCGATGCGGCCTTCGAATCGCCGAGCGTGCGGGGCAGGTGTCCGTGCGACAAAGGCGATGTCGAGCGGTCGCCGCAAGGCCGGCTCGGGGAAGCGCTGCGATCGGTGATCGGCGGGTCTGCGTGACGGATCGCCGCGACGACGTAGCCCTTCGATGCGAGATTTTCAGTGAGCCAGCTGAGTGCGACCGCGTCGTTGTCGTAACCGTGCGAGACGATGACGAGCGGAAAGCGGCCGACCGCGGCAATAGCATCGCGCACGGCGATTCCCGACCGAGTGAATTTCGTCGGCGCGGCTGGCGGCTCCGCGGTGAAACTGCCCGCGTACGTTACGTGGCCGCGTCTGCGGCCACGGTCGCGGGGTACCAGAGTTCGATGGCGAGCGGGCGGCTGCGCCTCGGCGCAACGCCGCTCGCGGGATCGATCGCGAGGACATCAACCGCGCCCTCATCCACGAGGGTGACCGTGCGGTAACCGACGCCGTGCGTGCCGAGTCGCGCGAGCTCCGGCGCATCCACGCCGGGCCGGCTCGGCGGGTCGTGGGCCGCAGGCCGCCGTCGCAATGGCCATTCCGAGCGCGAGAAAGACGGCTGGTCCGCGTCGCATCGGCATCATCCCCGGTGGCGCGATTCTCCCGATCGCCCTGCGGGTAGTATGGCGCCTGAAACCCCGCCAGGCAGCTACGCGATGACCCAGCAGGCCATGCATCCCTTCGCCGACGACCGGACGGAATTCGACCGCCTCGGCGCGCGTGTCGCGGTGATGATCGGCGAGTACCTTCGCGACCTGCCGGCGCAGACGGTCGATCGGGTCGTGCCAGCCGAAGTCCGCCAGCGCCTCATGTCCCTGCCGTTGCCCGTGAAAGGGCAGACGCCGCAGGAAATCCTGGATTTCCTCGGGCGCGAAATCATGCCCTGGCCCGTCGCGATCGGGCACCGGCGGTCCTATGCCTGGGTCAATTCGCCGCCGGCGCCGATCTCGATCCTGGCCGACTCGGTCGCGACCGCCATGAACAGCGGGCTCGACGGCTACGACCACTCCACCATCTTCCTGATGGTGAGTCTCGGCCGCTGGATCATGGAACTGGTCGGATTTCCCGTCGAAGGAAGCCAGTGCCTGTTGCTGAGCGGCGGCTCGGCGGCGACCCTCAATGCGCTGAGCGCTGCGCGCCATCGCACCGCCGCACGGGCGGGCTGGGACATGCGCGCCGAGGGCCTCCAGAGCGGGCGGCAGAAGCTAGTCCTCTACTCGAGCGCCGAAAGCCACTCCTCGATCCAGAAGTGCGTCGAGCAGCTCGGCATCGGCACGAATTTCTCGCGCGCAATCCCGGCCGATGCGGATTTCCGCATGCGGCCCGATGCGCTCCGCCGCGCCATCGAGGACGACCTGAAGGCGGGGCACCTGCCATTTGCGATCGTCGCCTGCAGCGGCGCGACCAACACCGGCGCCATCGACCCGCTGGATGCGATCGCCGACATCGCCGCGGAGTTCGGCATCTGGCTGCACATCGACGGCGCCTTCGGCGCCTGGGCGGCGCTCGACCCGGCGTATGCCGGGCAGCTCAAGGCACTCGCGCGGGCTGATTCGGTCACGCTCAATCCGCACAAGTGGCTGCAGGTGCCGGTCGATTGCGGCGCGCTGCTGACCCGGCATCCGGCGGTCCATCACGCCGCCTTCTCGCTGACGCCGGACTACCTGACCGCGGGCGACGGCGAGGCGCCCTGGCCTTGCGAGCACATGTTCGAGCTCACGTTCGGCAACCGCGCGCTGAAAGTCTGGGCCTCCATCGCGCGGCTCGGTCGCGACGGCATCGCCGAGCTCGTGACGCGCTGCAACCGCCTGGCCAGGCCTGCTCGAGTCGCGCGTGCGTGCCGAGCCTGATTTCGAATTGCTGGCGCCGGCCTCGCTGTCGGTCGTGAACTTCCGCTACCGGCCGAAAGGCCGGGCCCTCGACGATGCGGCGCTCGATGCGCTCAACGAGAAGATCTCGGAGGCGGTCAGCGAGAGCGGCGAAGCGCACCTGCCGACGACGCGCGTGCGGGGCAAGACGTCATTGCGTGCCTGCTTCCTGCATTACGAGAATGACGAAGGCGACGTCGAGCATCTCGTGCAGCTCGTCGGTCGCCTGGGGGCCAGTCTATGACCCAATCCTTGTCCGAGTTCCGCATCCGGATGACCGCAGTGGCCTGTCTGTTGCAGTCGTCGGCGCGCAACCGTCGGCAGCGGATTCGCCGCCCAATCACTTGCTGGTCGAGAGTCCGCTGTCCGAGAACGTGCAGGTCATCGACACCGACAGCCGCAAGATTGTGCGCAACCTGGAGATTGGCGAGCACACCGACGATGTCATGGGTTCCCCGGACGGCAGCGTCTTCTATGTCGTCGCCCAGGACGACATGCGAAGCCCATTCGGCTACCAGAACAACGAGAGCGGCAAGGTCATGGCCTTCGACGGCCGCTCGCTGGAGCGGCTCTGGTCGGTCGCCCTTGCCGGCTCGCCCAATCACGTGTCGCGCTCGCCGGACGGCAAGCACATCTACGTGCCGCTATACAGCCGCCAGTGGATGGTCGTACTGAGTGCCAAAGACGGCAGCATCGAGCAATGGTGGCCCGCGACCATCGGTAACCACGTCACCGAGATTTCCGCGGACGGCAAGCGCCTCTACGTCGGCAACATGGTGACCGACGCGATCTACGTCTACGACACCGCGACGGGCAAGGTGGTCATGGCCCTGAATGTCGGCGAGTCGGTGCGCCCGATCGTTCTCGACGAGCCGCGGGGCCTGCTCTATTACCAGCTGTCGCGCCTGCACGGTTTCGAGGTACGTCGGCTCAGCGACGGCTCCTTCGTGCGGCGCGTCGAGCTGCCTGCGCTCGACAAGGCCGTGCCCGCGGCCGACGGCAGCCTCACGGAGCGGCTTGCGAATCTCGAGGGTGCGAGCGCGTGGCCCTACACCTACAACCACGGGCTCGCCATGACCCGCGACGGGCGCCACCTGGTCGCGGTGGCGACGGTGGCCAACTACGTGGCGATCTACTCGTTGCCGGATTTCACCCTGAAGGGCACGGTGCCGGTGGGTGGCAGCCCGAACTGGGTGGTCTGCGATCGCGAGGGCAAGTTCGCCTACGTGACGAACCCGAAGGACGACTCCGTATCGGTGATCGACATCGCGGGCGTACGCGAGGTTGCGCGCATCCCCGTCGGCAAGGGACCGAAGCGCATCGCCTTCAGCGTCGAGTAATCCGGCGCACGAGCCACACCGCGCCGCCCGCGGCGAGAATCCATCCGAGCCACGCCGGCTGCGTGCCGAGCGAGTGCCACATGATGCCGCCGAGGAACACGATGCCGGCCGCGAAGATCGAGTCGCTGCGGCGGCGATCGCGCCGCAACTCGGCCCGCAGCCGCTCGATCGTCTCCGATTCGGTCTTCACGACCAGTTCGTCGTCGTAGGCGCGGCGGATCACGCGGCGCGCAATGACGGGCAGGACCTTGATCGCCTCCGCGATGTCGGGCCAGTGCTCGCGCAGGCTCGCGAACACCGCGCGCGGGCCCGCGCGCTCGCGCATCCAGTCGCGCAGGATCGGAAGCGCCGTCTTCCAGAGATCGAGCTCGGGGTAGAGCTGCCGGCCGAGCCCCTCGATGTTGAGCAGCGTCTTCTGCAGCAGGATGAGCTGCGGCTGCACCTGCATCTGGTAGCGGCGCGCGATCTCGAAGAGGTGCATCAGCACGACGCCGAAGGAGATGTCCTTCAGCGGCTTGTCGAAGATCGGCTCGCAGACCGTGCGTACCGCGGATTCAAGCTCATCCACGCGCGTGCCGGCAGGCACCCAGCCGCTTTCGAGGTGCAGCACGGCGACCCGGCGATAGTCGCGCTCGAAGAAGGCGAGGAAGTTGCCGGCGAGGTAGAGCTGGTCGCGCGGGTCGAGCGTGCCGACGATGCCGAAATCCACGGCCGCGTAGCGCGGATTCTTCGGGTCGCTGACGTCCACGAAGATGTTGCCGGGATGCATGTCGGCGTGGAAGAAGTTGTGCCGGAACACCTGCGTGAAGAAGATCGTCACGCCGTTCTCGGCGAGCTTCTGGATGTCGGCGCCGAGCTCGCGCAGCCGCGCGACCTCCGAGATCTGGATGCCGTGGATGCGCTCCATGACCATCACGTCCTGGCGGCAGAGGTCCCAGTACACCTCGGGCACGTGGAGCAGCGGGCTGCCGGCAAAGTTGCGCTTGAGCTGCGAGGCGTTGCCGGCCTCGCGCATGAGGTCGAGCTCGTTCAGGATCGTCTTCTCGTACTCGACGACCACCTCGCGCGGCCGCAGGCGGCGCGAATCCGGCCAGTATTCCTCGGCGAGGCCGGCGAGGGCGTGCAGCACCTCGAGGTCGCGATCGATCGCCTCGCGCATGCCGGGGCGCAGCACCTTGACGACGACTTCGCGCCCGTCGGCGAGCGTCGCGGCGTGGACCTGGGCGATCGAGGCGGCGGCGAGCGGCGCGACGTCAAAGCTCGCGAAAAGCTCGGAAACCGGCCGGCCCAGCGATGCCTCGATGCGGGCCTTCGCGTCCTCGCCGGGGAAGGGCGGCACGCGGTCCTGGAGCTTCGCAAGCTCGTCGGCGATGTCGGGCGGCAGGAGGTCGCGCCGCGTCGAGACGACCTGGCCGAACTTGACGAAGATCGGGCCGAGGTCTTCGAGTGCGCGCCGCAGGCGCTCGCCGCGCGTGCCTTGCCGGCGCGTGAACCAGGTCCAGGGCGAGAGCCAGAACACGAATCGCAGCGGGCGATACAGGTGCGTCGCCCGCACGAAGTCGTCGAGGCCGTAGCGCACGAGCACGCGGTGGATCGTGAGGAGCCGGCGCGCGACGCGCAGCGAAATCATGCGCCGCCCCGCGACCGTTCGGCGACCGCCACGCGCACATCGAGCCGGTCGACCGCCTCGCGCAGGCGATCCACGCCGTCGAGGAACTCCTCGACCTCGATGCGTACCGGCAGGTCATGGCTCTCTTCGGTCAGGTATTCGGACACGTTCCGCGCGAGGGTGTCGCCGGCGCGCTGCCCGAATGCGAGCGCATCGCGCGCGAAACCCGCGATCGTGTGCGCGGCGACATCGCCCGTGAAGCGCGAGAGCTCCTCCTCGAGGTCCGGCCGCGCGGCGTCGAGCAGCCGGCGGAAGCCTTCGGCCACCTCGGCATCGCCCTTCACGTCCATGCCGCCGGCGCGGATGGACTTCGCCGCATCGCCGGTCGCGAGCCGGAGGAATGCGAACGGCGTGCCTTCGATCACGGCGTCGGCGGGTTCATCGGCGGCGGGCCGCACGGAAATCGTGTCGGGCGATGCGGCGATCCGCACGCGAAACGGCGTCGCGGCGAAGCGCAGCTCCATCGAGCGCCCGGCGATGCCCGCGAGGAGCGCACGCGCCCGGCTCGAGCCCGCGATGTGGCGATTCAGCATCGCCTCGATGGGCGTGAGCAGTTCGAGGGCCATGCAGGTCAGTGCACCACGCCGACGTGCAACGCCACGATGCCGCCGGCGAGGTTGTGCCAGCGGCATTCGTCGAAGCCCGCGTCGCGGAACATCGCGGCGAGCGTCTCCTGGTCGGGATGCATGCGGATCGATTCCGCGAGATAGCGGTAGCTCGCCGCGTCGCCGGCGATGATGCCGCCGAGCCGCGGCAGCACGTTGAACGAGTAGGCGTCGTAGGCCGGCTTCAGCATCTCGAGCGTCGGCTTCGAGAACTCGAGCACGAGCAGGCGGCCGGCCGGCCGCAGCACGCGTCGCATCGAGGCGAGCGCCGCAGCCTTGTCGGTGACGTTGCGAAGCCCGAACGCGATCGTCACGCAGTCGAAGCTGCGGTCGGCGAACGGCAGGCACTCGGCATTCGCGATCAGGAACTGCACCTGCGCCGCGAGGCCCTGGTCGATCAGGCGGTCGCGGCCGCGCGAGAGCATTTCGCGATTGATGTCGGTCAGCACGGCGAGTCCCGAGGGGCCGACCTGCCGCGCAAGGCCGGCGCCGATGTCGCCGGTGCCCGAGGCGACGTCGAGCGCGGACTGGCCGGGGCGGAGCCCCGTCTGGCCGAGCGCAAAGCGCTTCCAGAGCCGGTGCAGGCCGCCGGACATGAGGTCGTTCATCAGGTCGTAGTTGCCGGCGACCGAATCGAAGACGTCGCGCACGCGCGCGGTCTTCTCCGCGCGGGTGACTTTCTGGTAGCCGAAATCGACGGTTTTCACGGCCTGCCGATTCTACGGGGTCGTTCGCTCTGCGTCAGGCCTGCGTAACCGCCGGAAAAGTGTCAGCGCCAGGACGGCGAGCCCGCCCGCTACGACGCCGACGAGCGCATTGGCCAGCGTCGGCGTCAACACACCCGCCACGGCGCCGAAGCCGGGGATCCGGGCAGCAGCTACGGCCGCGTCCTTGATCGATTCGCCGACAGTGTGAAAGCCATGCGTAAGAATGCTGCCGCCGACCAGGAACATCGCCGCCGTGCCCGCGACTGCCAGCGATTTCATCAGCCACGGCGCCGCCTGCAGGATCCCGCGGCCCAATGCCGCCGTCGCGGCGTTTGCCATGCGGCTCAGGTGCAGGCCCGCGTCATCGAGCTTGACGATGCTGGCGACGAGACCATAGACGCCGACCGTCATCATCGCGGAGATACCGACGAGCACGCCGACCTGCACGGCAAACTCGCGATCCGCCACTGTGCCGAGTGCGATGACGATGATTTCGGCGGACAGGATGAAGTCGGTACGGATGGCGCCCTTGATCTGGTCCTTCTCTATGGCGAGCCGCTCGATGGCGGGCCGTGCCAGGGCCTCGACATGCTTGGCGTGGCGCGCGGCGTCCTCTTCCCTCGAATGCAGAAACCTGTGGGCTACCTTTTCGAAACCCTCGTAGCACAGGAACAGGCCGCCGAGCATGAGCAGCGGCGTGACCGCCCAGGGCAGGAATGCGCTGATCGCGAGCGCAGCGGGCACCAGGATCATCTTGTTGCGCGCCGATCCCTTCGCCACTGCCCATACAACCGGCAATTCGCGGTCGGCACGTACGCCGCTGACCTGTTCCGCATTCAGCGCGAGGTCGTCGCCGAGAACGCCTGCGCTCTTCCTCGCGGCCACCTTGGTCATCACCGACACGTCGTCGAGGATCGTGGCGATGTCGTCGAGCAGCAGGAGGAGACTGGAGGCCATCAGCCGGGTGGCTTGCGCTCGTAGCCCAGCTTTTCGCAGCGCTCGAGGTAACGCGCCCACTTCGAGTCGTACTGCTCGCCGAGTTCGCGCAGGTACGTCCAGCTGTAGAGGCCGGTGTTATGCCCGTCGTCGAAGTGCAGCCGCACGGCGTAGACGCCGACCGGCTCGACCCGCGTGATCCCGACGGATTCCTTCGCAAGCTCGAGCTTGCCCTCGCCGCCGCCGTGGCCGCGCACTTCGGCGGACGGCGAATAGACGCGCAGGTACTCGAAGGGCAGGGCGTAGTGCGTGCCGTCCTGCCAGGTGACCTCGACCACCCGCGCCTTCTGCTTGACCGTGATCCCGGTGGGCGCGTGCATCGGCGTCAGAGGATGTAGCGCGAGAGGTCTTCGTCTTTCGCGAGCGCGCCGAGATGGCGGTCGACGAACGCGGCGTCCACCTCGATGGTCGTGCCGTCGCGGTCCGCCGCGTCGAAGGAGGCCTGCTCGAGCAGCCGCTCCATGACCGTGTGCAGGCGGCGGGCACCGATGTTCTCGGTCTTCTCGTTGACCGACCAGGCGATCTCGGCGATGCGGCGGACGCCGTCCGGCGTGAAGGTCACGCCGACGCCCTCGGTGCCGAGGAGCGCGGTGTACTGCGCGCAGAGCGAGGCGTCCGGTTCCGAGAGAATGCGCTCGAAGTCGCCGACCGAGAGCGGGTCGAGCTCGACGCGGATCGGCAGCCGGCCCTGCAGTTCCGGGATGAGGTCCGAGGGCTTTGCCATGTGGAAGGCGCCCGAGGCGATGAAGAGCACATGGTCGGTCTTGACGATGCCGTGCTTGGTGCTGACGGTGCAGCCCTCGACGAGCGGCAGGAGGTCGCGCTGCACGCCCTCGCGCGAGACGTCGGCGCCCATGGTCTCGGTGCGCCGGCAGATCTTGTCGATCTCGTCGATGAAGACGATGCCATTCTGCTCGGCGTTGGAGAGCGCGCGCGTCCGCAGCTCTTCCTCGTTGAGCATCCCGGCGGCTTCCTCGTCCGTGAGCGCCTTCAGCGCGTCGCGCACGCGGAGCTTGCGCGTTTTCGTGCGCCCGCCGCCCATGTTCTGGAACACCTGCTGGAGCTGCTGGGTCATCTCCTCCATGCCGGGCGGGCCCATGATGTCGATGCCGACCGGCATGGCGCGAAGCTCGATCTCGATCTCGCGCTCGTCGAGCTGGCCCTCGCGCAGCATCTTGCGGAACTTCTGGCGCGTCTCGTCGCCATTGCTGAGCTTCGGCAGCATCGTGTCGAGGATGCGCTCCTCCGCGGCATCCGTCGCGCGCGGGCGGACCTTCGCGATCTCCGCCTCGCGCGTCAGCTTCACGGAGACGTCCACCAGCTCCTTCATGATCGAGTCCACCTCGCGGCCGACGTAGCCGACCTCGGTGAACTTCGTCGCCTCGACCTTGATGAAGGGCGCGCGCGCGAGCTTCGCGAGGCGGCGGGCGATCTCCGTCTTGCCGACGCCGGTCGGGCCGATCATCAGGATGTTCTTGGGCGTGATCTCATGGCGCAGCGGCTCGCCGACCTGCATGCGGCGCCAGCGGTTCCGCAGCGCGATCGCGACCGAACGCTTGGCCGCGGCCTGGCCGACGATGTGCTTGTCCAGTTCCTGGACGATCTCGCGGGGCGTCATCGTTTCCATGCTTACGCCGTCGCCAGTTCGTCGATGACGAAGTTGCGGTTGGTGTAGATGCAGATATCCGCCGCGATGCCGAGCGAGCGCTCGACGATCTCGCGCGCGGAGAGCTCCGTGTTCGCGGCGAGGGCGCGCGCCGCGGCGAGCGCGAACGGCCCGCCGGAGCCGACGGCCATGACCGATTCCTCCGGGTCGATGACGTCGCCGTTGCCGGAGATGATGAAGGAGGACTGCTTGTCCGCGACGCAGAGCAGGGCCTCGAGGCGGCGCAGCGCGCGATCCGTGCGCCAGTCCTTCGCGAGCTCGATGGCGGCGCGCGTCAGGTTCCCGTACTTCTCGAGCTTGCCCTCGAAGCGCTCGAACAGCGTGAAGGCATCGGCCGTGCCGCCGGCAAAGCCCGCGAGCACCTTGTCGCCGTAGAGACGGCGGACCTTGCGCGCGTTGCCCTTCATGACGGTATTGCCGACCGTCACCTGGCCGTCGCCGCCCATGGCGACGAAGCCGCTGCGGCGGACCGACAGGATCGTCGTGCCGTGCGGATCGAACCTGGAATTGCTCATGGGATCAGTTACTTGCGCCTTTTTGCCCGCGGGTGGGATTCATCGTAGATGCGGGCCAGGTGGGCGAAATCAAGGTGCGTGTACACCTGTGTCGTACTGATGTCGGCGTGCCCGAGAAGTTCCTGCACGCCGCGCAGGTCCCGGCTCGACTCCAGCAGGTGCGTCGCGAAGGAATGGCGCAGGAGATGCGGATTGACCGGCACGTTGAGGTTGCTCGTCAGCGCCCAGCGACCGATCCGCCGCTGGATCGCCCGCGCGCCGAGGCGGCGGCCGCCCTGGCCGAGGAACAGGGCCGCGACGCCGCCTTTCGCGAGCGCCTGGCGCTCCGGGAGCCAGGCCTTGAGCGCCGTGACGGCCTGCTTGCCGACCGGCAGGACGCGCGTCTTGCTGCCCTTGCCGAGCACGCGCACCGTGCGGTCGGCGAGATCGAGATCGGTCACGTCGAGTCCCGCGAGCTCGGAGAGCCGCAGTCCCGACGAGTAGAGGAGCTCGAGCATCGCGAGGTCGCGGCGCGAGAGCGCATCCGTCGCCTTGCGCGCGAGCAAGGAAGCGACCTGGTCCACGTCGAGCGTCTTCGGCAGGCGCTTCGCGCCCTTGGGTGCGCGGATGTCGGCCGCGGGATTGGCCTCGAGCTCGTCTTCGCGGATCAGGTAGTTGAAGAAGCCGCGCAGCGCCGAAAGCCGCCGCTGCACGCTGCGGGGCTTCGAGTCCGTCGCGATGTTCGCGCGCCGCAAACGTGCGGATGTGGAAGTTGTCGAGCTGCTTCCAGACCGTGATCTTCTCGCCATCGCAGTATGCGACGAGCGCGTCGAGGTCGCGGTGATAGGCGGCTTCGGTGTGGGGCGAGAGACGGCGCTCGGTCCGCAGGTGGGCCAGGTAGCGCCCGATCCAGGCGGCCGCCTTGGGCTGCATCAATCCCCGGCGAGGGCGGCGGCGATCAGCTCCCCGATGTGGGCCAGGAAATCCGTGCTCATCGTCGGGTTGAAGCGCTGGCTGTCGTTCGAGCCGCAGGCGAGCAGGCCCAGGTCACCCTTGGTCCCGAGCGGCACGAGCGCGACCGAACCGATCGTGCCTGCATCGGCGCCGAACAGGAAATCGCGCTGCGAGTCGCGCAGCTGGCCGCAGCGCGGCTTGCCGGCGCTGAAGAGCGTGTCGAAGGAGCGCAGCTCCGGCGCTTCCGCCGCGCACGACGCGCAGGAAACGGCTCTCCGGCATGCCCGCGGGCGCGCGCAGGGCCGTGAGCACAAGGACCGACTGCCCCGCGCCGAAATCCTCGCGCAGGGCCGACTCGATGGCGACGATCGCGGCCGCGCGGTCCGGCGCCGCGATGAGGCGCCGCGCCATCGCGAGCACGCGGGTGCCGAGCGCGTCGTTCTCGCGCGCGACGTCCACGAAATCCTTGACCTTGCGCTCGAGCTGGCGATTGCGCTCGCGCAGCACCTCGACCTGGCGCTCGAGCAGCGAGACGGTCGATGCGCCGCCGCGCGAGTCCGGCAGCCGGATCTTGGCGAGGAGCTGTGCATGACGATCGAAGAACTCGGGCGTCGCGGACAGGTAGGAGGCGACGGCGGCCTCATCCACCTCGGCGATCTCGACTCCGCGTACGGGCCTGGTCGTCATAGCTTCACGTCTCCCTCGAATGCGCGTTCGGCGGGGCCAGTCATCCAGATGGGCTCGCCGGGTCCTTTCCATTGTATGTCGAGACGGCCTCCCGGAAGGTCGACTCTTACATTTTCATCGAGCAGGCCATGCCGCCGGCCGACGGCGACCGCCGCGCAGGCGCCGGTGCCGCAGGCCCGGGTTTCGCCCGTGCCGCGCTCGTGCACGCGCAGCCGAATATGTCCGCGGTCCACGACCTCCATGAAGCCGACATTGGTGCGCTTGGGGAAACGCGGGTGGTGCTCGATCGCCGGGCCGAGGCGCGCGACCGGCGCGTCGGCGACCGACGGCACCCGGATCACGGCGTGCGGATTGCCGACCGAAACCGCGCCGATCTCGACGTCGCTCGCGCCGACCGCGAGCGGGTAAACATAAGCCTCGCCGCTCGCCTCGAAGGGCAGGGAGGCGGGATCGAAGTTCGGCACGCCCATCGTGACCGAGACCTGGTCGCCCTTCATCCGGGTCTGGACGAGGCCGCCCGGGCTGTCGAGCACCAGTTCGCCCTCCGGCGCGCCTTCACGCTCACGCAGGAAGCGGGCGATGCAGCGGGCGCCATTGCCGCACTGCTCGACCTCGCGGCCGTCGGCGTTGAAGATCCGGTAGAAGGCAGCCGTTCCGGGCCGGCGCGGCGGCTCGAGCATGAGGGCCTGGTCGAAGCCGATGCCCGTGAAACGGTCGGCGAGGCGGCGGAAAACCTCCGCGGGCGGCGCGCCGCCGGCCGGGGCGTCAAAGATGATGAAGTCGTTGCCGAGTCCATGCATCTTCGTGAAGCGCATCAATCGATTCTAGCCCGCTAAAATGCGCCGTGGCCAGAAAGAATCCCCGCGTTGGTTTCGTGAGCCTCGGCTGCCCCAAGGCGCTCGTGGACTCCGAGCGCATCCTCACGCAGCTGCGTGCCGAAGGCTACGAGGTCTCGCCGACGTACGACGCGGCGGACCTCGTCGTCGTCAACACCTGCGGCTTCATCGACGAGGCCGTGCACGAATCGCTCGACGCGATCGGCGAGGCGCTCGCCAGGAACGGACGCGTCATCGTGACCGGCTGCCTCGGCGCGAAGCCCGAGAAGATCACGGAGCGGCATCCCGCGGTCCTCAAGGTCACCGGCCCGCACGCCTACGAGGAAGTCGTGGCCGCCGTGCACGAGCACCTGCCGCCGAAGCATGACCCTTACATGGACCTGGTGCCGCCGCAGGGCGTGCGGCTGACGCCGCGTCACTACGCCTACCTCAAGATTTCAGAGGGCTGCAATCACCGCTGCCGCTTCTGCATCATCCCCTCGATGCGGGGCGATCTCGCGAGCCGGCCGATCGACCAGGTGCTGAACGAGGCGATCCGCCTGCGCAATGCCGGCGTGCGCGAGCTGCTCGTCATCTCGCAGGACACGAGTGCCTACGGCGCGGATCTCAAGTACCGCGCCGAGAAGTGGGGCAGCCGCGAGATCCCGAGCCGCTTCATCGACCTTGCGCGCGAGCTCGGCGAGATCGGCCCCTGGGTGCGGCTGCACTATGTCTATCCCTATCCGCACGTGGACGAGGTGATCCCGCTGATGGCGGAGGGGAAGGTGCTGCCCTACCTCGACGTGCCGTTCCAGCACGGCAGTCCCAGGATCCTGAAGCTCATGCGGCGTCCGGCCCACGCGGTCAATACGCTCGCGCGCATCAAGAGCTGGCGCGAGCAGTTGCCGCAGATGACGATCCGCAGCACCTTCATCGTCGGCTTCCCGGGCGAGACCGAGGAGGACTTCCGCATCCTGCTCGACTGGCTCGAGGAGGCGGAGCTCGACCGCGTCGGCTGCTTCAAGTATTCGCCGGTCGAGGGCGCCGCGGCCAATGCGTTGCCGGACCCGGTGCCGGATGCCGTGAAGGAGGAACGCTGGCACCGCTTCATGCAGGCCCAGCAGAAGATCAGCGCGCGCCGCCTCGCGGCCCGCGTCGGGCGGCGCATGCGCGTGCTGGTGGACGCCGTCGAGGATGGCGCCGCGGTCGCACGGAGCGAAGCCGATGCACCGGAGATCGACGGCGTCGTCCGCGTCCGCGGCAAGGGCGCGGCAAAGCTTCCGCTCGGCGAGTTCGCCGACGTCGTCATCACCGGGGCGTCCGAATACGACCTCGAAGCCCGGCTCGCGTGATGATCGTCGAACCTTCGCTTCGCGCCATCCGCGCCGACATCACGACGCTCGCCGTGGATGCGATCGTGAATGCCGCGAACGAGACGCTCCTCGGCGGCGGCGGCGTCGACGGCGCGATCCATCGCGCGGCCGGGCCTGAGCTTCTCGCCGAGTGCCGCCGGCTCGGCGGCTGCGCGACGGGCGATGCGAAGATGACCTCGGCCTATCGGCTGCCCTGCCGTCACGTCATCCACACGGTCGGCCCGGTCTGGCGCGGAGGCGACAAGAATGAGCCTGAACTGCTTGCCTCCGCCTATCGGCGCTCGCTCGAGATCGCGGAGGCGGAGGCGCTCGAGACGATCGCCTTTCCGTCGATCAGCACCGGCGCCTACGGCTATCCCGGGAAACCCGCCGCCCGCATCGCGATCGCGACCTCGCGCACGTTCATCCAGTCGGCACGGAAGCTGCGCGAGATCGTCTTCTGCTGCTATTCGGCTGCGGACCTCGCGGTCTACGAGGAGCTGCTGCGGACATGATCGAGGGCGATGAACTTGCCGACGCTCGAGGCGCCGCGCGTGCGCCTGCGCTGGCTTGCCGCAGGCGACGTCGATGCGCTCTTCGACGTCTTCTCCGACCGCGTCATGATGCGCTACTGGTCATCGCCCGCGATGACGGAACATTCGGAGGCCGAGGCGCTGCTCGCCCGGATCCACCAGCAGTTTGCCGAGAAGTTCGGCTTCCAGTGGGGCATCGAGCGCAAGGACGACGGGCGCATCCTCGGAACCTGCACGCTCTTTCACCTCGATACACGGAACATGCGGGCCGAGCTCGGCTACTGCCTCGCCAGTGCGTACTGGAAAAAGGGCTATATGACTGAGGCGCTCACGACGCTCATCGACCATGCCTTCGGCCCGATGAAGCTGCGGCGGCTCGAGGCGGACGTCGATCCGCGGAATGAGAATTCGATGCGGATCCTCGGCAAGCTCGGGTTCAGCCAGGAGGGCCTGCTGCGCGAGCGCTGGAACGTCAACGGCGAGATCCAGGACACGGCCTTCCTCGGATTGCTGGCGCGGGAATGGCGAGGGCGAGTCTCATGAGCACGATCAATGTCGTACCGTTTCAGCCGAAGTACGCCGCCGATTTCCGCCAGCTGAATCTCGACTGGATCGAGCGGCTGTTCAAGGTGGAGGCGCCGGACCTCAAGGTGCTCAACGACCCGCAAGGCGTGATCATCGCCCCCGGCGGGATGGTCTTTTTTGCCCTGGATGGGGAGCAGGTCGTCGGCACGGTGGCGATGATCCGCACCGCCGACGGGCGCTGCGAGCTGGCCAAGATGGCGGTGGCGACGACACACCAGGGCCGCGGCATCGGCGAGTTGCTCGGGCAGGCCTGCAAGGCCTGGGCGGCAGAAAATGGATGTCGGGACGATCTTTCTCGAAACCAACAGCAAGCTCGGGAACGCGATCCGCCTGTACGAGCGGCTGGGATTCCGTCGCGCGGTCGAGCCGAACCCGCCGGACTACGTGCGCTGCGACGTCTACATGGAAATGCCGATCAGGAAACGCGGAGGCTGAGCCGATCATGCACAAGAGCAGACTTGCGGGATTCATCATCGACTGCCGCACCGACGACCTCCAGGGCGCGGCGCGCTTCTGGTCCGGCGCGCTCGGCATGGCCACCGAGATCCTGCCGGGCCAGGAAGGCGACAGCTATGTGAAGCTCAAGGTGCCGGACGAACGCATGCACATCGAGGTGCAGACGGTGGACCACGAGAGCCGCGTGCACCTCGACATCGAGGCCGACGACATCGAGGCGGAGGTGAAGCGCCTCGAGGCGCTGGGCGCGAAGCGGCTCAAGAACATCCAGAGCTGGGTCGTCATGGAGGCGCCGACGGGCCAGCGCTTCTGCGTCGTGCGGCCGCAGAACCGCGACTTCGCCCAGAATTCGAATTCCTGGGCGTAATCCCGCCGGGCTGCTTCACATGTTCGTGAAGGTCTGCTGCATCGCGGATCTCGACGAAGCGCGGCTCGCGATCGCGGCCGGCGCTTCCGCCCTCGGCCTCGTCTCGGCGATGCCGAGCGGCCCCGGCCCGATTGCGGAAGACGAGATCACGCGCATCGCCGCGGCGGTGCCGCGGCCGACCGAGACATTCCTGCTGACCGCGCTGGTGCAGGCCGAAGCCATCGCCGACCAGCAGCGGCGCTGCGGCACGACCGCCGTGCAGCTCGTCGATCGCGTCGAGGAGCCGGAGCTGCGGCGCCTGCGCCGGCTCCTGCCGGACACGCGCATCGTCCAGGTGATCCACGTCACCGGACCCGAGTCGGTCGACGAAGCGCGGGCCGCCGCGCCGCTCGTCGATACGCTGCTCCTCGATTCCGGCAACCCGAGGCTCGCCGTGAAGGAGCTGGGCGGGACCGGGCGCGTGCACGACTGGGAGCACAGCCGGCAGATCCGCGACACCGTGAGCGTTCCCGTGCTCCTCGCCGGCGGCCTGCATCCCGGCAATGCGCGCGCCGCGCTGCAAGCAGGTGGAACCCGCCGGGCTCGACGTCTGCAGCGGACTGAGGCTCAATGGGCGCCTGGACGCCCGCTTGCTGCACGCATTCTTCGGCGCCATTCACTGAAACACTCGGAGAATTCCCATGATCGGATACGTGTCGGTCGGCACCAATGACTTCAAGCGCGCGGCGGCGTTCTACGACAAGCTGATGACGGCGATGGGCGCGAAGCGCGTCATGGACTACGAGACCTTCATCGCGTGGAAGGAAGGTGACGGCAAGCCGGGCTTCGCGCTCGCATCGCCTTTCAACAAGAAGCCCGCGACGGTCGGCAATGGCTCGATGGTCGCCTTCCAGGTCGACAAGCCGGAGCAAGTGGACGCGCTTTACAAGCAGGCGCTGGCGCTCGGCGGAACGGACGAAGGCCCGCCCGGCGATCGCGGCGACGGCTATTACGGCGCCTACTTCCGCGACCTCGACGGCAACAAGCTCAACTTCCACTGCTGGACATGACCCAGAAGGCGTTCGCGATCTCGACGTTCGCCGCCTGGGCGGACATGGACGCGAACGCCCACATGGCGAACGTCGCCTACCTCAGCAAGTGCGTGGACGCGCGCATGAGCTTCTTCAAGCAGCACGGCTTCCCGGTGTCCGAGTTTGCCAGGCGGCAGATCGGGCCGGTGGTGCGGCGCGACGAACTCGAGTACTTCCGTGAAATCGGGCTGCTCGAGCCGATCACGGTGACGCTCGAGATCGCGGGCATGGCGCCGGACGGATCGCGCTTCCGCCTGCGAAACGAGATCCTGACGGAGGGCGGCAAGCGCGCGGCGCGGATCACGAGCGAGGGCGGCTGGCTCGACCTCGCGAAGCGCAAGCTGATCGCGCCGCCGGCGGACCTGCTCGAGGCGCTGTCCGCCATGCCGCAGGCGACCGCGTTCGAGCGATTGCCGTCGAGCATCCGCAAGTGAACGCGTGGCGCGGCCGCTGCCACTGCGGCGCGGTCGGATTCGAATACCGCACCGAGAAGCCTCCCGGCGAGTGGCCCGTGCGCGCCTGCCAATGCAGCTTCTGCCGCAAGCACGGCGCGGCCTACACCTCCGATCCGGCCGGGCGAGATCCGCTTCATGCACGAGGATCGCGGCGTTGCTCTCGCGCTACCGCTTCGGGCAGAAGACCGCGGACTTCATCTTCTGCGGCCGCTGCGGCGGTTATCTCGGTGCGGTGACGGAGGAGGGCGGCCAGGCGCTCATGGTGCTGAACCTGCGTGCGCTCGATCCGCAGCCGGAGGGCTTGCCGGTGGCGCAGCCGATGTCCTACGAAGGCGAAACGACTGGCGATCGCAACTCGCGCCGTTCGGCGCGGTGGACGCCGGTCAGGAGCTGACTTACGCGGGCTCGAAGAGCAGCGCCTGCCAGCGCGGGTCGCCGTGCAGTGATTTCAGGAACGGAGACACGCGCAACTCGCACCTGCCACGACCAGAGCTGGGATGCTTCCGAGGCCGCGTTCCGGTCGATCGCTTCCTGGATGCCATGAAGCGTCTCGAACGACTGGTTCGACCATTCCGCGAAACGCGTAAACCTCGGCCAGCCGGATGTCGACCGGCTCGGACCCTTCAACCAGGCGGCCGAGCGCGGCATCCGCCTGCGGCAATTGCCCTTCTGCGTAATACAGTAGCGCCAATCCGTGATCGCGGAGCTCGCCTTCCGGCAAGCGGGCGATGACTTGCCCTGCTTCGCCGTATTTCTTCTGCAGGACCAGGATGCGGGCGATTGCGAGGTCGACTTCCGAAACGAGATCCGGGTTGAATTCCTTCGCCGTCTGCAGCTCGGCTTTCGCCTCGTCGAAGCGCCCGGCGGCCTGCAGATAAGTCCCGCGGTTCGCGTGGTAGCTCGCCGATCGCGGCTCGAGCGCGACGATCCGGTCGTAGCGACCGATGGCTTCTGCGACTTCGCCATGGCGCATCGCGATCCCGGCCGCAAACGTCAGGACCAGCACGTCGTTGGGGTCCCGGGCGATGGCGCGATCGAAGGTCCGGTATGACCGCGCTCGATCGCCGGTATCGAAGTAGTACTGGGCGAGTCGCGCAAGGCCCACCGCGAGGTCTGGATCCAGCTCGACCGCCTTGCGCGCCGCCTCGCCCTGCTTACGCAGCGCTTCGTGGCGATTCATCTCGCCGTCGCTTGCCAGCAGCGAATAGGCGCCCGCGAGTGCGGCCCAGGCGCTCGCATAGTCGGGGTCGATGGCGAGCGCTCGCTGGTAGTACTTGACGGCGAGCTCGATGTCGCCCGTCGCTCGCCGGTTGTAGAAGAATGCTCCCCGCAAGAACTGGTCGTAGCGCCGCATCGTCCGGCACGTGTCCGGGTGCGCCGCCGAGCGTCGCGTCCAGGGCTGTCGCCACCTCTTCCGGCAATATCGTCCTGGAGTGCAAAGAGATCGCTGGATCTCGCGATCGTAGGTCCTGGACCAGAGTTGCGAGTCGCGAGGATGCCTCGACGAGCCGCGTCGTGATTCGAATGCGACTGCCGGACTTGCGGACGCTGCCCTCCAGCACGTGGGTGACATTGAGCTTCGCAGCGATGTCCGGGATGCTGAGTTCCTGTCCCCTGAATGAGAACGCCGACTTGCGCGCAATGACCTTAAGGGTCCTTGTCCGGTTCAGCCGGTTGATGATTTCCTCCGAAATGCCGTCCGAAAAATGCTGTTGGTCCTGCTCGGTGCTCAGGTCGTCAAACGGCAGTACCGCGATGGACTTTGCGACAGCGCTCGCCTCAGGCGCGAGGGGTGCTGTTGCCGCCTGCTCCTGGCGCTGGCTCGCGGCGTACCAGGCCGCCGCCGCAATGATGATCGCTGCGGCCGTTGCCCAGACCAGCCATTTCGATCGACCTGCGGCCTTCGCGCCGGTCTTCGGAGCCACCGGTGCGACGTCGCCATTCAACCGGTAACCGCGTTTCGGCACCGTCTCGACGCATGGCCTTATTGCGCTCGTCGCCGCCGGCAAGGCTGAGCTGCCTGCGCAGCTCGTAAATGCATCGCGACAGGGACTCGTCGGTCACGACGGCGTTCGGCCACAGGCGGGCCAGCAGGTCCTCGCGCAGGACCACCTGCCCGGCGTTCCTCGCGAGCATGACGAGCACGTCCATGACCTTGGGATCGAGCTTCTCGCGGCCGCCGGGTCCCGCCACTTCGCCGGCATTCGGATCGACCGTGAGCTCGCCCAGCCCGAAGCCCTGTTCGAGCGGTTCATCAGCGGGTTTGTCTGCCGGTGCGTTCATCCGGGGGCCGGGCGAGAACAACATGAGGACATTATCAAGGAACGATCAAGCCAAGGGTTTCACGGCCGCGCAGCATCCCCTTCGTCGGAATCGCCCGATTTGCACGTCCACAAGGGGGACATCATGAAACCGAAGAACCTGAAGATCGCGGCAGCCATTGCGCTGTCCCTGGCCCTGGCCGCAGGGACTGCCCAGGCTGCTCCGAAGTACACGGCCTGGAGCGTCGCGGCGCCGGTTGTCGAGGTCAACAGCACGGCGCCCGATGGCTGTCCGATCGAATCCCGCGACGGCCTCAGCTTGTATATCGCGTCCTCGCGGACCGGAACGCTCGGCGGCAACGACATCTGGGCCGCGGACCGCGCGAGCAAGAGCGAACCGTTCGGCGAACCGCAGAATCTCGGCGCACCGGTCAACACGGTCGCCAACGACTTCTGCCCGACCCCGATTTATGGCAGCTACCTTCTGTTCGTATCCGAAGCAGCCTGGCCCGGAGACCTGCGGCGCGGGGCCCGGACTCGGCGATATCTACATGATCCGCCGCAATGCGGCCTATGGCTGGGGTGAGCCGATGCACCTTGGCTGCATCGAGAACGGCACCGGCCCGAACAGCGCCGGCGCGGAGTTCAGCCCCTCGCTCGTGACGACCAAGCAAGGCACCTTCCTCTACTTCTCGAGCACCGTGAGCGGCAACCACGACATCTACGTCAGCAAGCAGCTCGCCAACGGCAAGTTCGGCCCGCCGGCGCCGGTCACTGAACTCAACACGGAGTTCGACGATCGCATGCCGAACGTCAGGAGCGACGGACTCGAAGTCGTGTTCAGCTCGACACGTCCGACGGACGCGAAGGGCAGCGCCTCATTCGGCAGCTTCGACGTCTTCGTTGCGACGCGTTCGAGCACGAGCAAGCCGTTCTCGGCGCCGGTCAACCTGGGTGCCAACGTCAATACCGTGGGTAGTGAAACGCGTTCGACGCTGTCCTGGGATCACAAGCGCCTTTACTTCGGGCGCGACGGCGAGATCCAGTCGGCCTCGCGGAAAAAGAAGAGCAACTGATCGGTGAGCGCTTGCGAACGCAATCGCCCGGCGCGTCGGAGAGCGGTTTGTAACCCAGCTCCGGCGCGCCGCTCGCCAGGCGAGACGAGTATCGGACCGAAATAGCGGCGTAGTCAGACTGCAATGAGAGGGTCAAAAAATGTCTCATACCACACAACAATCATCCCGCCTGCTGCAGACGGCCAGGCGGCTGGCGCTGTTCACGACGCTTTTCGTCACCGTTCCGGCGAACGCGGACATCGATCTTCGGGTTCAATCGCGACCGGTCGCGGGTCCCATCGAAGCCTTTGCCAGGATTACGGACGGCCACACGCCCCTGGTCGGCCTGACGCCAGCCGACTTCGCCGTCACGCTCGACGGGCAGGCGCTCGCGGCATTCACATTGGCTCTGCCGCCCAGCCAGGAACCTACACAGAAGATTTCGGTTGTTTTTGTCGTAACTGATCCGACGGGTGTCGGTGCATTCATCAGCCAGATGGCGGTCGGCGACTATGCGTCCATTGTCACGTTCCGCGTGGATCTTTCTGCCCGATACGCTCCGATCGACGTGCAGCCATTCACGCAAATTGACGGAGGCACGGGCAACGCAATCTTGGGCAGTTTCCTCGAGGGCGTCTATCGCCGTGATCCGGAGGACACTCGCCCTGAAATTATCGATCTGGCCGCTGCCCTGAATCGGGCCATCGACCAGGTCGCAAGCCCCGGCCTGGAATTGCCGGATGGCCCCAAGGCGATCGTCGTGGTCAAACCGAACCTCGTATTTTATCAATTGCGGCAGCAAAGCGATGTCGTGGCTTATGCAAACTCGATGGGCTTGCCGATCTTCACGATCTTTACCACCCGCTTTGGGCCCGTTGAGCCCCTGCGGTATTCATCCATCGCGGAGGCGACTGGCGGTTCCGGATTTGCAGTTTCCGATGTAGCCGAGTCGTCGCAGGCGCTCAGAAATTTCGGGGCGCTGCTGAAGGACGCCTACAGATTGCAGATACCTGCGTCGGCCGTCACTGACTGCAATGCACATGTCTTGGAAATCGCCGTACGCGGACAAACCGAAAGTGTCACCTTCGCGCGCTGCGACGCGACACCGGACGATCCGCATTTCGCCGACAAGGATGATGTGGCACTTGGCAAGCTTGTGGTGTCAGACGCAGTGACGATTACGGGGATCGATGGCGCAGCCGCGGTCAACGTCTTCGACGGCGAAGTCTCGATCGGCTGCAACTCGTCGTTTACGTCCGATCCGACCCTCGCGCTACCCAACGAGAGCGTCTGCGTACGCCACACGTCAGGGCAGTTCCACGATGAACCTACCTACACGTCTCTCGTGGTGGGCGGCGTGCCGTCCTATTTCTTTTCGACGACCGAGTCGTCGCCACCTGACGACGACGGCGGCGGTGGCGGTGGCGGCGGCGGCCCGGCCGGGTTCGCGGAACTGCTGTTGCTGCTCGGATTGCTGGTCGCGCAGCAGAGTCGCCTTCGTGCGAAGAATCTCGCAGCCTAGCGCTGGCGAACGTATTCGCCCGGCGCGTCGGCGCGCGGTTTGTACCCGGCTTCCGGCGCATCGCTCTCGCGCTACCGATTCGGGCAGAAGACTGCGGACTTCATTTTCTGCGGCCGCTGCGGCGGTTACCTCGGCGCGGTGGACGCCGATTCGTCGCTGAATCACGACGGATCCGTCATGAACGCCGCCCAGCGCGGGTCCGAATGCAAAGTCTTCAGAAAAGGCGACATCCTGGATTCGTGCTGGAGATACCAGACGTGGCTCAAATCGCGACCATGGGCACGCTTAAGCGCTTCCTTTCTGTCTTGCAGCACCTGGAACGCCTGCCCATTCATGCCCCGGAATGCGTAGACCTCCGCCAGCCGGATCGTGTCCATGATCTCTCCCGGCGGCCCGGTCAGTCGCCGAAGTGCTTCGTCGGCCTCGGCCTGGCGGCCGGTAGCCGCGTACAGCAGTGCTTGCGCCTGGTCGCGCAAACTGCCCTCCGGCACGGTTGCGAGTTCAGACTGTGCTTCTTCAAAGCGCCGTTGGAGAATGAGAACGTGCACGATATCGATCGCAACATGTGGGTCGGTCTCGGGATGTATCTCCCGCACTTCACGGAATTGTGACAGCGCTTCATCGAGCTGTCCGTCTGCAAGCAGGTATACCGCCAGGTTGTTGCGCTCGCCAGTCGCCAGCGGGTTCTGCGCAACGAGCCGGCGCTGCACCGTGATCGCCGTGGCCAAATCGCCACGATCGACCGCATTTGTAGCAGTGTCCGACAGATTGAACGGCACGTCCGGATCGAGCGCGACCGCCCTGCGGTAGTGCTCATCCGCCTTCTCGCGATTCCCGGTCTCGTCATAGTATTGAGCGAGGCGGAATTGGGCCTCGGCGAGATTCGGTTCCAATTCGACGGCCTTTCGAGCCGCCTGCCCCTGTTTTGATTGCAGGGCCTCCTGCGCCGGATCGGTTTCCCTAGCCAGGATTGAATAGGCACCGGCTAGGGCGGCCCAGGCCCTGGCAAAGCGGGGGTCGATTGCCACCGCCTCTTCGTAATACCTGGAGGACCGCTCGAAGTCGCCGCGCGCGCGGCGATAGTAGAAGAATTCGCCTTGTAGAAACTTCTCGTAAGCCTCGATGCTGGCCGGTGTCCGCTTTACCGCGGTGCCTTTTGACAAGGAGATTGCGAGCGCCTTCGCCACTGCGTTCGCAATCTCGTCCTGCACCGCAAACAGGTCGCCAAGCCCGCGATCGTAAGTGTCGGACCAGACGTGCGAGCTGTTGGATGCCGAAATAAGCTGCGCTGTGATGCGGATATGCTCGCCGGACTTCCGGACGCTGCCTTCGAGTACGTGAGTAACGTTGAGCCGCTTGGCGATCTCGGCGACGTCAAGCGACGAGTCCCGGAGTGCGAACGACGAGGTGCGGGCAATGACACGAAGGTTCTCGGCCTGGGCCAGGTGATTCAGGATCTCCTCGGAAATGCCGTCCGCCAGGTAGCCCTGGTCCTTGCCTTCGCTCATGTCCACGAACGGCAATACCGCGATGGAATCAGCCTTCGTTGCCGGCGGCGGGGATGCAGCCGGTGACTTGGTCATGCGTTGACTTACGACGATTGCCAGCACAACGGCAACGACGATCCCGATCGCCGCCGCGAACAGCCGCGGCTTGGACCGGTTAGCCGGGCGGACCTCCGCCTGAGCCTGGATCGGTGCGATATCGGCATTCAGTCGATAACCGCGCTTCGGCACGGTCTCGATCATGTCCTTGTACCGCTCGCTACCGCCCGCGAGACTGAGCTGCTTTCGCAGCTCGTAAATGCAGCGCGACAGCACCTCGTCCGTCACGACAACGTTTGGCCACAGCCGGGCAAGCAAGTCCTCGCGCAGGACGACCTGCCGGGGGTTCTGCGCCAGCATCACGAGCACGTCGATCACCTTCGGATCGAGCTTTTCGCTTCCGCCGGGGCCCGCCGCTTCGCCAGCCTTGGGGTCGATTCTGAGTTCGCCCAGCTGAAATCCCTGCTCAAGCGCAAGGGTGGCAGCATTTTCGACCGGTGCATTCATGCAATGCCCGCGGCTTCTGGGGGTGGAGACGTCGGGTGAGAAAGATATTAGACGTATATGAAGGTGATATCAGGTCTTCGGCGAGACCCTGCGTGAAGGTAGGCCCAGCCATTCACACGCAGAAAAGCGCCTGACGGGAGACCTAACATGATTCGAATCACCCACTTATGGGCTTGGCTGGGGTCGCTGGCCCTGCTCACGGCGGTTGTGTTCTTCGCCGGTCCCGCAAGGGCGGACATCGATCTGCGCGTGGAGTCGCGTCCGCTCGCGCAGCCCATCGAGGCCTTTGTCGGGTTCACGGACGGTGGCGGCCCGGTCACCGGCCTGACTGCCGACGACTTCGCCGTCACGCTCGACGGTGCTCCGCTGAACTCGTTCGTTCTCGACTTGCCACCGAACCTGGATCCGACCCAGAAGAAGTCAATCGTCTTCGTCATCGACGCCGGTACCTTTCGGTTTTCCGATTCTGTGGACGAGGCCGTCGCGAACTTCATCGATCGGATGCGCGTAGGCGATTACGCGGCAATCGTCAAATATCACAACAACGTGAACTCGGCGACCAACGGCCTGATTGAGCAGCCCTTTACGCAGATCGACGGCGGCGCCGGGTCGAATACGCTGCTCGACTTTCTGGCGGACTACCCGCGGCCCGGCGAAGCCGGCCTGTTCACTGCATTGATCCACGCTATCAACCAGTTCGCGACGGTGCCGCTACCGAACGGACCGAAAGCCGTCATTTTTGTCAGTGGTTACTTGCTTCAGTTTGACGTTCATTACAGCGCGAGCGATGTTGTCTCCCTTGCGAACGATAGCGGCATCGCAATTTTCTCCGTAGGCGTCGGTGGTTTCGCTGAACACCCTGACACGACGGCAATGTTCACGTCCTTCGCCGAAGAGACAGGCGGCAAGTACCTTACTGTTCCCGACACAACTCAAGTCGAACACGCCTTTGTGACCCTGCGCCGGATGCTGGATGGGGCGTATCGACTGACGATTCCTCAGACGGCTGTGACCGACTGTGATCTGCACATGCTGGGAGTCACGGCGTTGGGTCAATCGATGAGCGCTCCATTCGCTCGCTGCGACACGACGCCCGACCGCTTCGCATTCAGGGATCAGATAAATGTTGCGGCTGGGTCACTCGTCGTCTCAAAACCGGTGATGATTACGGGGATCGACAGTCCGACCGCGATTAGTGTGATCAACGGCGAATACTCCATTGGCTGCGTCTCCGAGTTTCGCTCTGATCCGGGATTCATCCTTGCCAACCAAGAAGTCTGCGTCCGCCATACGGCATCGACAAGCGCGCTGACGTCGATATCGACGGGACTGGTTGTGGGCGGTCTGTCTGCCCTGTTTACGTCAACGACCGGCCCTGATGGCGGTGGTGGTGGTGGCGGCGGTGGCTTTGGCGATGGCGGTGGCGGCGGTTCAACCGGCGTGATTGAGCTGTTGCTCGCGCTCGGCGCGTTTTTCGCGCGGCGACTGCGGAGGACGTCTGTCATGAACCCAGTATCGCGCGCCTTCAAGTGCCTGCATTCGCCTGCATGCATCCTCGCGGCCCTGGTCGCCGCTCCGGCCCTGGCGGCGGTCGATTTGCGAATCGAATCGCGGCCGATGACCGGCCCGATCGAAGCATTCGTCCGCGTCACCGCGGGCAGCGAGACGGTGGCCGGGCTGGAGCGAGGCGACTTTGCCGTGACGCTGGATGGACGGCCGGTCGCCCGCTTCGGGTTCCGGCTCCCGGTCGAGCAGGATCCGGCTCAGAATCTCTCGATCGTCTTCGTGCTGGCTGACAGTCGCGCCATCGAGTCCGCGATTCCCGCGATCGAACAGATGCCCGTCGGGGCCTATGCCGCCATCGTGAGGGCCAGGTACGACCCGGGCGATCCTACGCCGTTCTTGAGGGTGCATCCATTCACGCGCATCGACGGCGATGCGGGCTCCCGTTCGCTGGTCGAGTTTCTTGACCTTTCAATCTACGAACTGGCCATTCTCCGCTATGGCTCACGCGTTCCGCATCTTGACTGGTTGAGCGTGGGGCTCGACCAGCTGGAGACACCCACTGCCGTCCTGCCACGCGGCCCGAGAGCCGTCGTCCTCGTGGGGAACGGTCGCGACGTCGAATCATGGTCTCGCATTACGCAGAGCGACATCATCGCGCGCGCCAACGACCTCGGCGTGCCGGTGTTCACGATTGGCACGCAGGATTTTCGGGACAGGCCGGGCGTCACCGCTTTCATGTCGGCCGTCGCCAGCGACACCGGCGGCAGGTACCTGCGGGGTCATACGACGAAGTTGATCGGCAAGGCATACGGAACCATCCAGGCGCTCCTCGGCAGCGGGTACCGGCTGGTCATCTCG
Organism: uncultured Gammaproteobacteria bacterium; assembly: GCA_963747035.1. Taxonomy (GTDB): domain Bacteria; phylum Pseudomonadota; class Gammaproteobacteria; order Steroidobacterales; family Steroidobacteraceae; genus SCUD01. Next base: position 31,380 of record CAVVDL010000007.1, on the reverse strand, counting down.
TCCGCCCGCGCGACTGACTGCAATCCGCACATGCTCGAGGTCACGGTGCTTGAAGAGACGGCAAGCACGTCGTTCGTGCGCTGCGATACGACGCCTGAACCTCTCCATTTCCGCACGAAGGAAAGCGTCAAGCCCGAGAGCGTTGTCGTATCGAACGCTGCGACGATCACGGGCATCGACGGCTCCGTGGAAATTTCGGTGTACGGTGGATCGTATTCGCTGGGATGCCATTCCGGCTTCACGAGGGCGCGGGGCATCGCACTTGCCGGCGATCTCGTCTGCGTGCGCCACGTCGCCAGTGCGGAGCGCGCCGCACTGACGGGGACGACGCTGGTCGTCGGGGGCGTGGCTTCGAGCTTCTATTCGACGACCCGTAATGCGCCGTAGTCATAGGCGTCCGGTGCCCTGGATTTCTTTGCGCCCTCCGCGCGCGCGACCGTAATATCCAGTACGGAGTGTTGGCGATCGGAGGAGGGGGTGCGCGTGGACCGCCTTCGTCTTGGCCCATGGTTGACGACGGGCCCGCCCTTGTGGGCGCTGGCATTCTCGGCGATTGCGCAGGACCCGGCGCCGACCGAGGCGCAAGTCGATCTCCCGCAAGTCATCGTCACCGGAACGCGCATTCCCCGCATCGAGGGCCAGGCGGCTACATTGTCGATCACCACCGTCGCGCCGGAGGAGCTGATCAACCAGGGCGACATCAGCCTGGGCGATGCGCTCAACGACCTGCCGGCACTGCGCGCGACATGGAGCCAGGCAAACTCGTCGCGCTTCATCGGGACTGCCGGCGTGAACTGGCTCGACCTGCGCGGCCTCGGACCGGAACGCACCTTGGTCCTGGTGAACAACCGGCGACACGTGACGTCCTCGCCCGGCGACAATTTCGTCGACGTCAACACGATTCCTTCGGACCTGATCGAACGGGTGGATCTCGTCACCGGCGGCAATTCGGCGGTGTACGGATCGGATGCAGTGGCGGGTGTCGTGAATTTCGTCACGCGGCGCGACTTCGAGGGCCTGCGACTGCGGGGGCAGGCCGGCCAATCCGGGAGGGGCGATCGCCAATCGGAGTACCTGTCGCTCACCGCGGGCCGCAATTTTGCCGAAGGCCGAGGAAACGTCGCGCTTGCGGTCGAATGGGGCTCGACGGACGCCCTGTACAACCGCCAGCGCGAGTCGCTTACAGGCGCATTCAGCGGCCGCCGGCAGTTCGTCCTGTCGGAGGACTCGTCGGATGACCCGAACGGCTCGGATGGGATCGTCGACAACGTCTTCTACGACGGTGGCCTGTTCGACAGCACGCTCGCATGGGGCGGCCTGGTCACGGTCAGGGCCTCGGCTGACCCGGCATCGGATGACTACTGCGGGGACCTCGAGGAGCCGATTCGCAGCCAGCGCTGTCTGCCGAACAAACAGCCACGCATATTCAGCTTCGACGCCAACGGCAATCTCGTGGAGACGATTCCTGACGTCGATCTACGGCCATTCGGCACCTCGCTCGTCAGAGTCGCCGCCAATCCTGGCGGCCTCACCACACGCGCGGAAACCGGCCAGCTCGTGCCAGGCGTCGACCACTATTCCGCGAACCTTTTCGCACACCTCGACGTTTCCGACGGATTCAGGCCGTTCGTCGAAGCCAAGTTCGTTCACATCGACGCCGTCCAGGTCGGCGGGCCCAGCTTCTGGAGAGGCAGCATCCTCGAATTCTTTTTCGGCGAAACCGAGCCGATCGGCGGAACCGAGCTGAAGTGCAGTAATCCGTTCCTGTCGGAGCAGGCGCTGGGTGTTTTGCAGACGCTCGGACAGTGTGAAACGCCTGATCTCACCTTCGAGATGAACCGCCTCAACATCGACTTCGGCAGCCGCGGCGAGCTGCACGATCGCGACACTTACCGCTTCGTCGTCGGTTTCGAGGGCGATCTCAAGGGGAATTGGCATTATGAAATCGCAGCCAACTACGGCCGCCTCGACACGCGGATGCGTTCCCTCAACAACCTGGTGGTGTTGGACCTCGACGGCAACGCGGACGGCTTCCCGCTGGCAATCGACGCCGTGCGCAATTCCGCGGGCGAGATCGTGTGCGGCGTCAACGCCGATGCAGACCCGTCGAACGACCGTCCGGATTGCGTTCCGATTGACGTCTTCGGCCCCGGCGCGCCATCGCAGGCCGCGATCGATTTCGTGAACATGACGGGCATCCGCAACGAGACGGCCGAGCAGTTCGTGGCCTCCGCTTACGTCTCCGGGAACCTGCCGTGGCTGGCCATGCCAGCGGGCGAGATCGGTGTCGCGCTGGGCCTCGAGTACCGGACTGAGCTGGCGAAGTCGGTGTTCGACGAGTTGAGCGCGGCCGGCTCAACCTTTCAGAACGCCATTAGACCGTTCCTTCCGCCGGACCTGACGGTGAAGGAAGCATTTGCGGAGCTTCGCGTTCCGCTGCTGCGCGATCAGCGCCTGGCGGAAGAGCTGACCATCGAGACGGCTGGCCGGATATCCGATTACAACAATGCGACCGGCAGCGTTTCGGCGTACAACGTTGGCCTGGTCTACGCGCCACTGACCGACATTCGTTTCCGCGCAAACTATTCGACGTCCGTCCGGGCCCCCACGCAGGGCGACCTGTACCGGCCTTTCTCACAGGACTTCACATTCCTCGCAGATCCATGCGACGTCCACTACATCGGCGCGAACCCGAATCGTGCGGCAAATTGCCTGGCTGACGGCGTGCCGCCGGGCTTCGTGAACGACATTGCAAACGCGCAGACGATCGGCATACAGACGGGCGGCAACCCGCTGCTGGTTGCGGAGAAAGGGGAAAGCTATACCGTCGGTGTCCGCTACATGCCCCGCTTCCTGCCCGGCCTGTCGCTCGCGATCGACTACTTCGACATCGAGGTCACGGACCTGATCGCGCCTCCCGACGCGCAGGCCATCCTCAATGCCTGCTATGACTCGCCGTCTGGCATTGACAACAATTCGTTTTGCGACGCAATCAACCCCCGCAATGCGCTTGGCAAATTTGCCGCCGTAGCCCTTGTCGCGAGCGGCTTCAACTACGCCCGGCAGGTGACGGAGGGTGTGGACTTTGACCTGACGTACGAAACGGACGTTTCGCAACGGGCACCGGTTGTCGGCCCGCCTGCTTGTAACGCGAATCTTCGAGCTCAACAATTTTCTGGACCCGGAGAATCCGGGCTTCGCCGATCGCGTGTTGGGCGAGCTCGGTGACCCCGAGCTCGCCTTCAACCTGGACCTCGGATACTCGATCGGCGATCTCGACCTGAGCTACGGCCTGCGTTACGTGGACGGGCAGACGATCGGCGTCTACGAGGATCAGCATGCATTCAACGGCGAACCGCCAACGGACGCGGACATCTTCCCGCGAATACGGTATCCCTCGGCAAGCATTCACTCGATCCGCGGCGAGTATGCGGTCAACGAGAAACTGAGTGTATTCGGCGGAGTCGACAACCTGACCGACAGCCTGCCCCCGCTCGGGCTCCTCGGCGATGCGCCGGGCGAGTCGTACGACAGCATCGGACGGTATTTCTACTTCGGTCTCACCTTGGGAAGGTAACGAGACGTTCACGATAGAGCTTTCGGACCCTACCGGCGGGGCCATCATCGGACCCAATAGGTCGGCGACCGTTACGCTCTACGACAACGACTAGCGCTGGCGCACGTACTCGCCTGGCGCGTCGGCAAGCGGCTTGTAGCCCGCTTCCGGCGCGCCGATTGCAGGGGGCGCGACGCGCTCCGGCGTGGAATGCGCCTTGAGCCACTCGGCCCAGGTCGGCCACCACGAGCCCGGCTTCATCTCCGTCGTCGCGAACCATTCGTCCGCGGCCAGCGGTGCTTCGCCCGCGCGCTGCGTGCGCACGCGATGGCGACGCTTCGGATGCACCGGCCCGCTCACGATGCCGGCGTTGTGGCCGCCGCTCGTCAGCATGAAGGTGAATTCGGTCGAGGAGGTGAGCCCGCCCACTTTATAGACGGACTTCCATGGCGCGACGTGATCGGTCTCGGTGCCGACGACGAACATCGGCATGCGGATGGCCTTGAGGCTTACCGTCTCGCCCTCGACCTTGAAGCGGCCCTCGGCGAGGTCGTTTCTGAGGTACAGGCCCATCAGGTACTCGGTGTGCATCTTCCACGGCATGCGCGTGCCGTCGGCATTCCAGGCCATCAGGTCGATCATCCCGTCGCGTTCGCCCTTGAGGTAGGACTTCACGGCAGGCTGCCAGAGCAGGTCGTGTGCGCGCAGCATCGCGAAGGCACCGCCCATCTGCTTGGAATCGAGGACGCCTTCCTTGTACATCAGCGCCTCGAGCATCTCGAGCTGCGCCGGGCTGATGTAGAGCGAAAGCTCGCCAGGCTCGCTGAAATCCGTCTGCGCCGCGAGCAGCGTCATGTCGCGGATGCGCGTGTCGCCCCATTCGGCAAGTGCGGCAGCGGCGATCGAGAGCAGCGTGCCGCCGATGCAGTAGCCGACGGCGTGGATTTCGCGGTCCGGCACGACGGCGCCGACCACGTCGAGCGCCGCATACACGCCCTTGCGCAGATAATCGTCCATCCCAAGCTCGCGATCCGCGGCCGTCGGATTCTTCCAGGACATCATGAACACGGTGAAGCCCTGGTCCACGAGCCAGGCGACGAGCGAGTTCTTCGGCGACAAGTCGAGGATGTAGTACTTCATGATCCAGGCCGGCACGATGAGGATCGGCTCGGCGTGGACATCCGGCGTCGTCGGCGAATACTGGATCAGCTCGATCAGTTCGTTGCGGAAGATGACCTTGCCTTCGGTCACCGCGACCTTCTCGCCGACGCGGAACTCGTCGGCGCCCGGAGCTTCGCCGCCCTGGACCGTGCGCTCCATGTCGTCGAGGAAATTCTTGTAGCCGCGCGCGAGGTTCTGGCCGCCCTCGGCGACGGTCTGGTTGAGCACTTCAGGATTCGTGAGCGGATGGTTCTCGGGCGAGAGCGACTCGCCAGCCTGCCGCGCCGCGAACTCGACGAGCTGGGCGTTGCGCGGCTCGACGCCGGGGACTGCGCGCGTCGCCTGCTCCATCAGGGACATCCCGTTCTGGAACGCCTGCGCCCAGACATTGAACGGATACTGCTGCCAGGCGGGATTCGAGAAGCGGCGGTCGCCGTTCTCGGTCGGCGCCAGGGGCTTGCCCTGCGCAGCCTCGGCGTTGAAGCGCCAGAGGTCCATCGCCTGCTTGAGCGCAGTCTGGTGCAGCTCGACCTGCTTCTCCGGCGATTTCGCGAAGTTAAGCCACCAGTCCCAGAAAGCCGCGCCGTAATCCTGCGGCGCGATCCCCCCGGTCATCTTGGCGAGCATGGCGCGGAATTCGCGCTCGACGACGTCGATCTTGTCCATTCGCCTACATTATAAGGTGTCGCGGAGCCCGACCGTGTCGTCGCCGAGTTTTGAGACATCGGGACGCGCTCGCTCGCCGATCATCTTGCGCGCGGTCATGAAATCCTTGGCGTGGTTCACGGCGTCGAGCGCGATCAGTTCGCCGCCGCGCAGGTAGCAGCAGCTGAACGAACGCGATGCGGGATCGCCGCGCAGGATGACGTTGTCATAATACTGGCTCAGCCCGACGATCTGCAGCTTCAGCTCGTACTGGTCCGACCAGAACCACGGCGTCTTGTCGTGCGGGATTTCCTTGCCGCAGATGTTCGCGGCCGCGCTCTTCGCCTGCTCGAACGCGTTGTCCACCGATTCGAGGCGGATGCGCCGCCCGTAGCGAGGGCTCGGGTGGCTGCAGCAGTCGCCGATGGCGTAGATGTCCGGATTGCTGGTGCGGCAGTGTTCGTCCACCGCGATGCCGTCCTCGCACTTGAGTCCCGCGCTTTCCGCGAGCGAGGTGTTGGCGACGAGGCCGATGCCGACGATCACGAGATCCGCGGGCACCTGGGTGCCGTCCGTGCACTCGACGGCGTGCACGCTGCCGTCGCCCCAGAGCGCGCTCACCTTGCGGTCCGTCAGCACGTTGACTCCGTGGCCTGCATGCTCGGCCTGGTAGAAGCGGCTCATCTCGGGCGCAACCACGCGATTCATGACGCGGTCCATCATCTCGATCACCGTCACGTCGAGGCCGAGCTTCCTGAAAGTCGCGGCACATTCGAGGCCGATGTAGCCGGCGCCGACGATCGCGACGCGCACCCCGGGCGCGACTTTCGCGCGGATCGCCTGCACGTCAGCCATCGTCCGCAATACATGTACACCGGGCAGGTCGCTGCCTGGCACGGGCAACGGCCGCGCATGCCCGCCGACCGCGAGCACGAGCTTGTCATAGGCGAGATGGCCGCCATCGGAGAGCGTGAGCATGTGAGCGCCCGCGTCGATCGCGGTGACGGGATTGCCGAGCATCAGCTCGCAGTGGATGGTCTCGTAATACGCAGAATGGCGGATCGGCAGGCGCTCGACGTCCAGTTCGCCGGCGAGGAATTTCTTGGAAAGCGGCGGGCGCTGGTAGGGCAGGGTGGGCTCGCCGCAGACCATGACGAGGCGTCCGGCGAAGCCGTCGCGGCGCAGGCTGTCGACGACCTGCGCGGCGGCATGACCGCCTCCGGCGACGACGATGGTGTCCTGCATGCGCGATAACTCCTGGTTGCGCGCCACTTTATACTGGCGCGCCGCCTTGCGGCAGGGAGGAGCGATGGCGGCCGCGGGCGGCAGGACGAGAGCGCAGAACATCGGGCTTGCACTCGGCCTTGCCGCGCTCGTTGCGACCCTGGTCATCGATCCGCCCGCCGGGCTTTCTCCCGCGGCCTGGCGGGTCGCAGGGACGATGGCGCTGATGGCGATCTGGTGGGCGACCGAAGCGCTTCCATTCGCCGCAACAGCGCTCGTGCCGCTCGCCATCCTGCCGCCGCTCGGCGCCGCATCCGCCTCAAGCCTCGCCAGCGGCTACGGCAACACGACGCTCTACCTGATCCTCGGCGGATTTCTGCTCGGCCTTTCGATGGAGCGCTGCAACCTGCACCGACGCATCGCCTATGCGATCGTCGCGCGCGCGGGCGGCAATGCGCAGGGACTCGTGCTCGGTATGATGTGCGCGACCGGCTTCATCAGCATGTGGGTGCAGAACACCTCGACGCTCGCTGATGATGCTGCCGGTCGCCCTTTCGGTCGCGACGATCGTGGCGCCCGACACGGCGACGGACAACCGAGATACGCGGAACTTCGGCTGTGCGATCGTCCTCTGCGTCGCCTATGCCGCGACGATCGGCGGCCTCGGCACGCTGGTCGGCACGGCGACCAATGCGCTCGTCGTCGGCTTCATGCAGCAGAACTACAACAAGACCATCAGCTTCACGCAATGGCTCGCGTTCGGGATTCCAACCGTCCTGCTCCTGATGCCGGTCGCCTGGCTGGTGCTGGTGAAGATCGCATTTCCGTTCAAGCTCGGATCGCAGGCAACGGCGCGCGATGCGCTCATCGAGGCGCGCCTCGCGCTCGGGCCGATGACGATCGCCGAGCGGCGCGTGACGGTGGTCTTCGTCGTGACCGCGCTGCTCTGGATCACCGGCCCGCTGCTGCGCCAGCTGCCGGGCCTCGCCGAATTCAACGACACGACGATCGCGCTGCTGGCGGGCCTTTTCCTGTTCCTGATCCCGAACCGCACGCAGGAGGGCGGGGCCCTGCTGAAAGGCGCGGACCTGCGGCGCGTGCCCTGGGACGTGCTCCTGTTGTTTGGCGGCGGGCTTGCGCTTGCGGAGGCGATCCAGGGCAGCGGATTGTCCGCGGTCCTCGGCACTGCGCTCGCCGGCATCGGCGCCTGGCCGCTGGTCGCGCTGCTCGCGACCATGGTTGCCTTGCTCGTCATGTGGACGGAATTCAATTCGAACGTCGCGACCGCGGCGACCTTCATGCCGATCCTCGCCGCCATCGCGACCGTGTCGGACTATCCCGTTCTGCAGCTGGTGGCGCCGGCGGCGCTCGCCGCGTCCTGCGGATTCATGTTCCCGGTCGGCACGCCGCCGAATGCGATTGTCTTCGGCACGGGCCGGCTCTCGATGCAGGACATGATCCGCGCCGGCTGGCGCGTGAACCTCGCCGCGATCGTGATCGTGACCGCGGTCTCGATGCTCGTGATCCCGCTGATCGCCTGAGGCTACTTCAGGCGGTTCTTCGCCAGGATGCGGCCGTTCGAGAGATCGAGGTCGCAGCGGTAGGCCGAGAAGGAGAGGGCGACCAGGGGCTCGCGGCTCTCGATCCGGTAATAGTGATCGTCCGCCTCCGGCTGCTCGGCCTGCCAGAGCATCTCGCCCGGACGGTGAATAGGCACGAATGTTCTGCACCGGCTCGCGGCTCCTGCGCCGCGCGACCCCAAAGGTTGGCCTGTCGAGGAAGGCGTTCGGGTCGAGCAGCACGATGGCGCGGCCGTCCGCCCAGAAAGCGTCGCGCACCATGTATTCCATGCGCAGCGGCTTGCCGTCGATCTTGACGATGTCGCCGTCGTGGGAGACGGCGCGCTCCTTGTCAGATGGCATAGCTGACGATTATCGCACTCGCGGGGTCCTTGGGGTCGATCTCTGAACTGACACTGCCCCAGGAATATTCGTACGGCGGCGCTCCGAGCGAGGTCCGAAGCCAGGTGTCGTGCTTCATTTTCCGTTCGCGTTCGGTCGCGGTCGTCCACGGTCCCGTGTCGTCCGAACGTCGTCCGCAGGGCCACGAATACCTGGTGAAGCTTTTCGCCCTGGAAGATCAACGTCGCCGCGACGCCGGGTTCCGGGTCGAGCGCAACGTGTCGCCAGTCTTCGCGTTCGTTCGCAATCTGCTCCCGCGCGCCATTGCCTATCGCAGAGCGCAGGATCTCGGTGCGCTGCGTCGGGCCGCGAATCGTCCCGCGCGCGAACACGATCGAGCCGTCGGATACGTCGATTCTCATCTCATGGTCCCAGCGGGAAGTCACCCACGTAGCGCAGGCTGGTCTCGTACGAAGGTACTACGATCTGTGGAAGCCAACCAGTTCCGTACCGTGCATTCTCGAGCGCAAGGCCAAATGCCGCGGGCGTGTCCTCGAGCACTTCATAGGCGGCGTATCGCATCCGCATCGGCCGGATCCGGTGCGGTGCAATCTGAAGTCCGCGGTTGAGCGCGCCGGCGCTGTCGCCGGCGCGCCGGATGGCGCTGGCCGTCGTATAGAAACTGCCCTGGCCGCGGAAAGCTGGCGTAGATGAGCTTGCCCTTCTTCAAACGATGTCCTTGAATCGGTCGATGCCCGGGTAGTCGCCCTTGCCCTGCAATGTGCGGGCGAACCGGCTCGGTGAGGCCAGCGCCTCGGACCCTGCCTGCGAAGTGCGCCGCCGAATCCCGCCGACGAGATAACCGGCAGTCCCCGGCGCGCGCGCCCATGCGGCCTGCATCGCTGTCCGGCTCGCGGAAGTACTGGAAGTCAGGGTCGGCGCCGAAGAGCATCGCGATCGGCGACGAGCTGATCGCGAGGTTCGCCATGCGAGCCGCGAATCCCTGCACGGCGTCCAGACGTCCTCCGGGCGAGAGCGCCGGATCCGCACGCGTGCCGACGGTCAGGACGATGCTGGACGGAGAGATGAGCGTGCTGCCTTGCATCGCGCAGGCGAGCCCGCTGCCGAACTGGCCACAGGGATCGCGCTCCATCGCACTCGCGACGGCGGCCGCGTGGGCGCCGCCGGACCAGCGCATGTATTCAATCCACGACGTGGCGATCACCGTGATCTGCACGCAGTTCCCGTCCGGCGTCGCGAGGCATGGCACCGGGTCGAAACCGCCCGGGTCAGTGAACGCGAGCGGGTTGTTCAATGCGTAGGCGTAGCGATTGAGGCCCTGGCCGTCGTACGGGTGCGTGGCATAAGGGTCGGCGCTGATGAAGCGCCCGAGCTGCGGGTCGTAAACCCGCCCGTTCATGTGGATCAATCCGAGGTTGTCGAGCTGCTCGTGGCCCGTATATCCGTCGCGGGTCACGGCCGCGATCTTCGCAAGGTCGGCAGCCGTCGGTATTCCGGCCCAGTGCGGCTTGCGGCGATCGCCGAACGGACCAAAGCTCTCTGCAGCGAGCACATTGCCCGAGGCGTCCACGATCTTGTCCGTGCTGCCGAGGTGGTCCGTCGTCAGGTAGCGCATCGCCGGGGGCAAGCCGTCGCTGCTTCGCAGCTGCACGGCGAGGCCGCCCGGCGTCAACACGTAGTGGCGCCAGGTCGTGACGCCGCCGCGCGTCGACTTTTCGAAAAGGCCACTCGCGTAGAGCGTCGTTTCGGTCGTGCCTCCATTCTTTGCAACCTGTTTCCAGCGATTGCCTTCCGGTCCATACGAGAACGCGCTGGAGTTTCCGTTTGCCTGCGCAATCGAAATCGGGCGGTTGTCGCTGCTCCAGGCAATGGCCGCGCCGCCGCGGCTCGTCATGTTCCCGTTGGCGTCGTACTCGTAGGACTGCGTGCCGGTCGAGATGACCGCATGCTTGCGCGTCGCGTGATAGGCGAAGCACGGGGCCGTGCCGCTGCAAACATCCGACCGCCGCCGGATGTTTCCGATCGCGTCGTAGTCGAGCGCAAGGTTGACCGTGCCGTTCCTGCGCGACTCCGTGAGCCGGCCCAGCGTGTCGTAGCGGAACTCCTCCAGCAGTCCCTGGTTCAGGTCGCGCCGCGATGCGAGATTCCCTGCGCCGTCCCAGGCATAGGCGAGGTCCTGGAGCGCCGCGCCGCTGCCGGCGCCGGACTGGCGATACTCGAGGCCGCCTTCGACCGGGGCATAGCCGCTGACGACGCGCACCGATGCGCCCAGTGTTTCGTCGAGCGTATGGCCGGCGGCGTCCTGCGCGTTCTGCCTCCAGAAGTACTCGCCCGGCGCGTCGGCATTTCCGATGCGCGAAACCCGACCGTCGTCGTATTCGTGACGAATCCGAAGTGGTGTTCCGGCGCCCGCCGCCGGGTACGTGATGGTGTCGAGCAGCCCGAGCGCGTTATAGGTGTAGTCGAAGCGATAGCTGGAATCGGAGACGATCGTCTGGGACGCCGGCCTGCCGATGCTGTCGTAGGTAAAGGCCTCGGAATAACCTGGGCCGGAGAGACTTGCGAGCCGGCCGATATTTTTTTTCGATGCCGTCGAGCCCCAGGCCCAGTTCGACGTGCCGTCGGGGGCCGTGCGCTTCGTGAGACGTCCGAGTGCGTCGTAGTCGAATTGGATGACCTGGCCCTTCGCATCGCGCAGCGCCGTGGTTTCGCCAAGCGGGTTGCGTGTCCACGCCCAGCTGCCGAGGTCGGCGTCGGTGACGGCGACCTTCATTCCGAGCGGGCTGTATGCGATGTTCGCGATCGTGTTGTTTGCGGCATCCCGCACGCGCGTCAACGCACCGAACGCGTCGTATTCGTAGCGGGTGCGCCCGCCCGCCGCATCCACGACATCGTTCGGGCCGCCCCATGCGCTGCGCGTGGCTGTCGTCGTTCGACCGAGGCCGTCGATTTCGGTCACCGCAAGCCCGTCATACCGCAGGGCGGCTGCGCGCCGTACCGTGCCGTCGGCCGCAACCAGCTGTTCGCCCGTCTCCCGCCCGAGGCCGTCGTAAGTGAAGGCCTCGTAGCCCGGCGGAATGTCGCCGTCCCAGTGGGGCAGGTCGCGGCGAATGACCTCGCCGCGATTGCCGGAGTGGATCATGGCAACGGAGCGGCCGCCGCCGGGTTCCTGAGTCTCGAGCCGGAACCCGCGCTCATGCTGGTCCACTTCGAGCCAGGCCGTGACCTGGGCGATGCCCGCGACATCGAGGTCTTCCTGTCGCAACCGGTATTTCCCGCGCACCTCGCAGGCCTTGCAGGATTCGCGGGTCCAACGCGTGCCGGTGCCGTCCGGCTGGGTTTCGCGGATCATGCGGCCGAGAGCGTCGTACTCCCAGCGCATCACTGAGCCGTTCGGATCCGTGAAACTGAGCGGCAACCCGCGACTCTCGTCCCATTCATAGCGCGAGACCTGGGAGAGCGGATCGGTGACCCGCACCGGCAACTGCCCGCGCGGGCCCCAGTTCGTGGCGACCGAGCGCGCTGTCATCCCGGCGCCGGTCACTTTTTCGTTTGCGATATTTCCGAACGCGTCGTACGAGAGGTTGTATGTCACCCGCCAGTCTCCGTCGCCCGGCATCAGCCGCACGCGCGTCGGCCGGCACTTGAGCCCGTCCCAGTCCTGGTCCGCCTCACGCATGATCGCCGCGCCGCCCGGCAACGTGTGGCTTGCGGTCACCTCGATCGCCAGCGTGCGTCCGAGGCACCAGTTCACGATGTCATTGAGAATGCTCGAATGGAGCGTGCGCAGGCTGGATGACGATCCGGCATTTGCGCCGCCTGCGATCTCGGTGGTCGTCGTCGTCTCGTCGGTGATCTGGCCGGAAGTCGCGTCGATCGCTGCAACGCTTCGCACGGCGCGGGCGATCTCGCTGCCGTCGAATGCGCCACCCACCTCGAAGCGGCGCTCCGTCGTGCTCGCCGGATAGGGCAAGCGCCTGAGGCTCATGGCGCTGCCGAGATCGAGCTTCGACCAGCGGTACGCGGTCGAGGACACGGTCTTGCCTGATGCCTGCCGCATGAGCTGTGAGTCCGGCAGTCCCGTAAATGGAAAGTCCTGGCGTCGCGTCAACTCCGTCGTGATCGGGGCATCGGCCGTCGAGTCGGTGCGCGTGAATTTCCGGAACCCGAGCGAGCCGCGGCCCTGCACGTTGTGGCGCAGGCCTTCGTAGCTGAATCCCGTCGATTCCAGTCGTCCTTCGCCGCTGCCATCAGTCACCATAAGCGTCGATACGACGGAATCGTTCGTCTGCACGTCGGGGTCGGGCCATGCGGCGCGACTTCCCGGGATGTGCACCGAGGCGTCGGTCAACGGCCGGTAGGTGTATTGAGCGATTACCCCGAAGCCGTCTCTTGCGGCAATCAGCAAATCGGGCACCGGACCGGTGCGGTAGCGGACGCGCACCTGGTTCGCCGTGCGCACGGCAATGTCATCCAGGCCGTCGCCATCGAGGTCGCGGCCGGCGATTGCGGCGGCGTTCTCGTGCGGAATCCCTGTGTCGGCCAGCGGCGCGACGGAATCGGCGAGCGAAATACCGACGAGCCAGTTCGTGGGGCCGCGCACCAGGATGTCGTCGCGCCCGTCACCATTCCAGTCGAGCGCGAAGAGTTCCGCCACGCCGGTCCACGCAGGACCCTGTATTTCGTTCAGGGAACCTTGGATCGAACAGAAGCCAGGACGCACGCGCAGGTAGCCGCTCGTATGTTTGTACGCGAAATCGGTGCATCCGTCGTCGTTGAAGTCGAGCGGCACTGCGCTCGGGAGACGGATGTCGAGCCCGTCGGTTCCGTACTCCGTGTCCGAGATCCGCGCGATCGAGTAATTCTCGTTCATGAGAAGTTCTTCCGCGCCGTCCGCGTCCAGGTCGACGCGCGCACCGGGCCGACCGATGAAGTCGCCGCCCTCGGAGTTCGAATACGCTTTCGCAATCCACTGGTCGTACAGGGTCACTGGAGCGCCGAATCCGCCGCCAGCCCTGGCAAAGCGGGCACGCACCGTGAGGCTGCTGACCATCGGGTCGGCGGCTTCCGACCAGGCGATATCGCCGAGCCCATCGCCATTCAGGTCGGCACCCCGAAAATCGCGCATGCCGACCGGCAGCGGTATCCGCGTGTCGACGGGCGCGGCGAGACCCGAGGGCCCGCCTAAGGCAATTGCCCAGGTCGCACCCGGCGAGGACATGAGGAGATCAGCGCGACCGTCGCCGTTCGCGTCGAATGGCACGCCGATGCCGTATCGGCAGGGAATTCCCGTGTTGACCGCGGGCCCGAACGCGCGATCCGCGACGCTCAGCCGGTAGCGGATCGTGAGCGACGCCGCGTCGGTTCCGGCTGCCCACAGGATGTCGTTGCGGCCGTCGCCATCGATGTCGGCGAGATTCCAGGCTTGTTCATGTGGCATAGCCACCTGCACCGGAACCTGGGCTGAGAATGAATTGACGGCCGAAGTGCCCGCGATGCCGTCCTGCCATTCGAATGTCGTCGGTGCCAGGCAATTCGTGCCGCCGGCACCGCATTCCTTGACGGACGCGAGGCGGCTGCGTCCGCCCGACGAGAGTGCTGGTTCGTAAGCCAGGTCATAGCGTCGCAGCACTGTGCCGTTGTTGAGCACGTCGATGCGATCGAGGCGCATGATTTCGCGCACGGGCATCCCGGCGACGTAACCCGCGTCAATTTCCTGGCTGGGCCGCTGCTCGTAGGTGAACGCCACCTGGTGCGAGGCCGCAACGCCGTTCCCGGGATTCGAGTTGTACTGGATCGTCGCAATGCGAAACGCGGTGCTGCCCGATTCCCCGGCATAGCGGTAATCGATGACGTTGCCGGAGCGGTCGCGGATCCGGTTAAGCGCCCAGCTGCGCGCCCCGTTCGTGGACGGTCCCGTCGTGCCGTCGATGCGCGAGTCATTCGTGGCGCCGTACTCGTAGATGCGGCCGTCGGCCGCTTCGACCGTGAAGTAGGCCGGCCCGTTGGTGGAGGTGCCGGCGATCGCACGGATGCGCGCAAAGGATTCGATCTCCGTTCGGTACTCGGCATTCAACGCCTCGTAGACGGCACCATTCACGATCACGAGTCGCTGGCCATCGAGGCAGAACCGGTCCGCGATGTTGCGAAGCGGCGCCGCCGCGACTCCATCCTGCGCGACGGTCCGCGCGCAGCGCGTGATCTCGGACAAGCCGCCAATCGACCAGCCGACGCCAAGCAGCCCGCCGCGCGTTCGATGTCCGTAGTCGATGGAGAGCGTCGGTGTCAGCCCGTTCGTTCCTGGCGGCAGCGCGACCGGGATCGAGTAATGCGCCTGCCCGTCCTCGGAAACGGAGGGGACGCCCGGTGTCCGGCCCACGGCAGCTTCAGCCTGCGTGGCAACAAGCAGGACAAGAGTTCCGAGGACAGCGCCGAACTGGCGCGGGATCGCAGGCAGTTCCATTGCCGTGTCTCCGTGAAAACCGGCAACCCGCCGGCTGACGACACGCTAGCGAGGCGTCCGCCAGGCAACTCGCCCCTTAACGACGGCAAATACGTAGAATCTGGAACCGAACCCTCACCAACGGCATGCCCCAGGAGCCCCGATGAAGCTCGTCACCGCCATCATCAAGCCCTTCAAGCTCGACGACGTGCGCGCGGCGCTGTCCGAGATCGGCATCTCCGGCATGACCGTCACCGAGGTGAAAGGCTTTGGCCGCCAGCGCGGCCACACGGAGCTCTACCGCGGCGCGGAATACGTCGTCGACTTCGTGCCGAAGACGCGCATCGAGGTCGCCGTGCGCGACGACCTCGAGGAACAGGTGACGGAAGCGATCGTGAGCGCGGCCAAGACCGGCAAGGTCGGCGACGGCAAGATCTTCGTCACGCGCATCGAGCGCGTGGTCCGCATCCGCACTGGCGAGATGGACGAGGCAGCGATTTGACGACGGCGGAAGAAAATCCGAAGAGCCCGACGATCGAGTCCGCGGTCGCGAAGATCGCGCTCACGGGCGCGAAGCGCCACGTCTTTTTCTGCACGCACGGCGACTGCGCGCCGAAGGAGATCGGCGAGGCGTCGTGGAAGTACCTGAAGAAGCGCCTGCGCGAGGTCGGCCTCTCCGACGTCGAGGGCGGCGTCCTGCGCACGCGCGCCGACTGCCTTCGCATCTGCCGCGAGGGGCCGATCATGCTGGTCTACCCGGAAGGCACCTGGTACCGGCATGCGACGCCGGAGAACATCGAGCGCATCATCCAGGAGCACCTGCTCGGCGGTCGGCCGGTGGCGGAGCTCAGTTTCGCGCGTAATCCGCTGACGGAACCCACTTGACGGGCGGTCAGCCGGCGAACATGAACAGCGCGATCGCGGCGATGGTCGCGACGGCAATCGCCATGATTCGCAGGCTGCCTGTCCTGCGCGGAGCCGCGCTTCTGCAGCGTCTCGAATAGCGTCCGGTAACGAAGGTCGCCGCCCGCATGTCGAGTAGTTGTCAGATCGGTCGTCTCCAGACGATATAAGCGCATCGAAAGATACGAGACCTTCTTTCTTGAGTGGAATGCAGGAGCCCTAATTACGCCTGTGAGGGGGATTGCCAAAGTGCGCAACTAGGCAAATACTCGCGACCTCTCCACAACAAGACTTGCTTTACATAACGCATCAAAACTAGGGGATTATTCAATGTCGCACACGTTCTGCAGCGTGTCCCGGAGTCTGGTTTTGGCGACAGGAATTGCCGTGCTGGCAGCATCAGCGACTGGAGCGACGTCACCTCCGCGTGGCGCGGCGCTTGACAGCGCGGAGCGCGCAAATCCCCGTGTGAAACGCATGTCGGATATGGGCGCGCGGGCGGCAGCCGAGATTGCGCGCCTGGAGCGCGTGCGTACGGGCGTCAGCGGCAAGGCTTCCGCGCGCCTGGCCGCTCTGACAGGCGCTTCGCCTGAGGCAGCGGGCACGCGAAACCCGAGTGACGACGACGAATGCCAGAACGACCCACGCTGCGGGCGCGGATTCCGCGATGGCCCGCGCGGAGGGCAGGCTGAGCTTTCCATTGCAATCGACAGCACCGGCCAGCACATCGTAGTTGCATTCAATGACCAGCGCGGATTCCTCCTGAATCCGCTCAGTCTTTCCGGTTTCCTGTATTCGGATGACGGCGGAGAAACGTTCACAGATGGTGGTCAACTACCGTCGCCCGGCGACACCGACATCGGTGGAACTCTGCTGCCACAGATCTTCGGGGATCCGGAGGTCAAGTACCTGGGCGGGTGCACTTTTGTCTATTCGTCCATCCTGATAGCGGCGAATCCAGTCAGCGTCGCCGCCCAGACTTTGGGCGTGCACCGCTCCACCGACTGCGGGCATACATGGAAAGGCCCGTTCGAGGTCGTAGCGGCCACCAATCCAACCAGCCCCTTCGATGGCGCTGACAAGGAGTTTATGGACGTCGACCCGGATACGGGGCGGCTGATGATGACCTGGACGAATTTTCAGGGTGACGGAGGAGTTGCCATTCTGTCCGCGACCTCGGACAACGGCGGCCGGAACTGGAATGCGGGAACGCGCAGGATAATCGCGAACGACTTTGCGGATGGCCAGTCTTCCATTCCCCGGTTCGCGGGCAACGGAAGCCCCAATGTGTACGCGGCGTGGCGCCGCTTCCCGTTCCCCGGCACGTTGTTCGGCTACGGGAACACGATCGGCTTCGCGCGCTCGCTCGACAACGGCGACAGCTGGAGCAAGACCAAGGAAACATCCGCCGAGTTCCTGACCCAGGACATGATTCTCGGAAACGATCGGTCGAATACAGCGCCGGCACTGGCCGTAGACAATTCCGGTGGCGCCCACCGCGGAAGCGTCTATCTGGTTTACCCGATCAACAACAATGCGGATGGATCGGACATTGTTTTCCAGCGCAGCACCGACCGAGGCAGGAATTTCTCGGCGCCGCTGCTGATCAACAGCCGGCCGGGCAAGGACCGCGCGCAATGGTTTCCGACGGTCGCGGTGGACAACCTCACCGGCCGAGTGTCGGTCTTCTACTACGACCAGGGCATTGCGACGAGTGGCGACCTCTCTGAGGTTACCTACACGTTTTCTGAAGATGGCGGCAGCAGCTGGAGCAAGCCACGGCCACTGACATTCAAGCCGTTCAATGCCGGGCACAACAACGATACGGGCCAACCCAACCTCGGTGACTACAATCAGGGCGTTTCGCACCAGGGCACATTCTTTGCAGCATTTGCCCTGGCAAGCCGCCCGCCGCTCGGCTTCGCGGACGGGCAGCCTGATGTGACGCTGACCGGAGTTGACGCAACCGTGCGCGAAGTAAGCGCGCTTGAACACTCTGCGCCTTACGCGTCGGTCAATGTCCATTCCGTGAAATTCACCGACAGTGGTGGCAATGGCTTCATCGATCCCGGCGAAACGGCGAACTTGAGGGTGTCGTTGTTCAACTTCGTGACGAACCCGCTCAACCGCCGCAGTGTCCGCTCGCCGCTGGTCGCATTGTCAAGCAATACGCCGGGTGTCACCGTCCTGCAGAGTACCGGCGCCTATGCAACGATTCCGCCGGGAGCGACGGGCACCAACCAGCAGGCATTCCGCATACGTCTCGCAGATTCCGTGGCTCCCGGGACGCCCATTGATCTGCGTCTCGCGGTGATTTCTGCGGATGGTACGGCAACACTCCAGACATCGCTCCTTGCCGGCACGCCGGCAGCCACGACGGTCCTGACGGAGGTGTTCAATGGAGCGACGGCGGGGTCACTCCCTGCCGGGTGGACTTCGGTCCATGGAGCGGGAAGCGTGGTTGTCCCGTGGACGACGACCAGGGCGTTCTGCGGAGCGACATCCAAGGGGGCATTTCACGCAAACGATGCCGTCGGACCGGGGACCACGAGATGGGAGAGGCTCCTCAGCCCGCCTTTCGCCGTTCCGCGCAATTCAGAGTACGTGATCGTCGAGTTCGACATTTGCTACGACACTGAAGACGATCCGGTCCTGCAGACCACCGGCTACGACGGCTTGTTCCTGCGAATCGCGGACCTGACGACCGGCAGGACCTTGCGTTCCGTCCTTGCGGAGGCGTTCGCCGACGAGTTCAAGACGGGGAATATCTTCCACTATCCGAAGCACCTGCCGCGCAGCGGGGATCCCGACTATTTCGAGGACATGTCGGCGTGGGCAGGAGATTCAAGAGGCATGAAGCACGTATGGATGCGCCTGCCTGGCATGCAGGGAAGCGTTGCCCAGTTGCGCTTTGAGTTCACGCAGGATTCGTCCTTCACCTGCCTGGACGTGCGGCCGCGCAGCGCCGGATGCGGCGTGTTCGTGGACAACGTGGTGGTGAAGAGTGTCAACCTGGTAGACCGGTAGGCCTCGAAATCGCCTGACATTGCGGGGGCAGGCCGGCGCGCATGGCCCGCCCCCTTCCTTTCGCTATCTCGGTGGTGTAGCGGATTGCGCCGGAATGGTGGCGAGGATTGCCTCGAACTCGTCACCATTTTCGGTCTTGAGAATCGTTCTTCCGTCGGCCACTTTCACCTGCAACTGACTGGCGGCATCGAGCTCTGCCGGGTTGAAGCCCGGCGTGCCGCCGACGACACGGGCCATATACGCCCTGCCATTGCATTCGAGTGAAATGTAATAGAGCGGTCTGGCGATCGGTTGAACGTCTCGACTTTCAGCCTCTGCGGTCGGTGGCGTAGGCCGGATTCCCCCACTTTCCGCGCGCTCGACGATTCGTACTTTCAGAATTCGCGCAGTCTCGCAGGGTGCTTTGGTCACGTTGGGCGGAGCGACACCGCCCGCCAGCTTCGGCTGCTTACACACGAAGGCCCGGTTCTTCGCCTCATGGACGACGTAGACCTGCCCGTCGGCGCGCAGCGTGACCTTGTGCCCCGGCGTGATGACCTCGAGGTAGGCAACGCCCGGCTTCGGGCAGCCGATGCTGCTGTTGCTCCAGTCGACGGCGCGGATCGTGTCCACCAGGATCTTCTCTTTCGGGATCTTGAGGTCCGCGGCGAGGGCGTCGATCGCGGCCACCGCCACGCGGCGGTCGGCGTCGGTCAGCGCGGCCGACGAGCCCTGGCCGGGCACGAAAGGGATGTCCTGCGCGCCCGCGGCGAATGCGGCGAGCGATGGCTGCGATCGAAACCGAAAGTCGCGTCATTTGACCCCCAAAGCGTTTCGTGAATAGTAGCAACATGCCGCACGCGATCCGCATCCACGAGAACGGTGGCCCCGAGGTCCTCCGCTTCGAGACCGTCCCGCGCGAACCGCTCGGCCCGGGCCAGGTGCGCATCCGCCAGACCGCGATCGGCGTCAACTACATCGACACCTATGACCGCGGTGGCCTCTATCCGGTTTCACTGCCGAGCGGTCTCGGCCGCGAGGCGGCCGGCGTCGTCATGGAAACTGGAAAGCGGGTCACGAAGCTCCACGCGGGCGATCGCGTCGCGTACGCCGGCAACACGCCCGGTGCGTACTGCGACGAGCGGGTGATGGACGCCGCGCGTCTCGTGAAGCTGCCGGACGCAGTTTCCGATCGCGAGGCCGCCGCCTTGATGCTGAAGGGGCTCACAGCCTGGTTCCTGCTGCGGCGCTGTCATCGCGTTCGGCGCAATGAGTTCGTGCTGCTGCATGCCGCGGCGGGCGGTGTCGGCCTGATCGCGCTGCAATGGGCTGCCGCGCTCGGCGCGAAGGTCATCGCAGTCGTCGGCAGCGACGAGAAGGCAGCGCTCGTGCGCGAGCACGGCGCGGCCGAAGTGATCGTGAGCAGCCGCGAGAACATCGTCGAGCGCGTGCGTGCGATTACGAAAAAGCGGGGCGTGCGGGTCGTCTATGACGGCGTCGGCAAGGACACGTTCTTCGCTTCGCTCGATTGCCTGGCGCCGCTCGGGCTCATGGTGAGCTATGGCAACGCCTCCGGCGCCGTTCCGCCTTTCTCGCCGCTCGAGCTGACGCGCCGCGGGTCACTCTTTCTGACACGTCCGACGCTGTTCCACTACACGTCAAAGGCCTCGGACCTTGCTCGCGGCGCGCGCGAGCTCTTCGCGGTCGTCGGGAGCGGCAAGGTCAGGGTCCGGATCGGGCAGACCTACCCGCTCGCCGAGGCAGCCCGGGCGCACCAGGACCTGGAGGCCCGCCGCACGACGGGCAGTACGCTGCTTATTCCCTGAGAGAAGGGCGCGGCAGGTGGGGATTGCGCCCCGGACCGGTTGGGAATCGGGCGAATCCCGTCCAATGGCGCAGGATCAGGGCGTTCCGGCGTGGTTGTCATCGGCCCCTTCACCGATGGTGCTATTATTTCGACGTTCTCGGGTTGCCAATCGACCTTGCAAGCATTTACGGGGATTCCAAACATGACTGACACTGTCCGGGGCGTTTGCCGTCGCAATCGCTTCCTGCTTTCGGGCATTTGCGGCGCGGCCCTGGCGTGTGCGGGACTTACCGCGGCGCAGGCAGACGACGTCGACGTGATGCAGGGTAAGGGCAATATTTCCCTCGGTACCTTCACCAACAACTCCGAGATGAAGATCCGCGTGGACGCCGAGGGCGACGAGGGAACGTATCGTCGACTGGGGCAATACCTTCGGCAACAAGGACGTGACGCGCTTCCGCCTGGATGGCCTCTGGCGCTTCAACCCGCGCCACCACCTGCGGATGATGTACACCGATTATTCGCGCAACGCTTCCGAGACGATCGACCAGGACATCGAATGGCAGGGCGACACGATCCCGGCCAGCGCGACGGTCCGCAGCCATATGGGCTTCTCGATCATCGAGGCCGCCTACGAGTACGGCTTCATCAACAACGAAAAGTACGAATTGGCCGCCAGTGCTGGCTTGCACTGGACCACCTTGGATGTTTCACTGAAGGCCACCGTGGATCTGGGCGGCGGCGGCGGCACCGCGGAAGTTGGCGGGCCAGCGTCGGCCGATCTGCCGCTCCCGGTCATCGGCGTGCGCGGCATGTGGCGGATCGGCGATAGCGATTTCTATCTCGACGGCCAGGTCCAGTACTTCTCGATGAACATTGACAATATCGACGGGAGCATCCTCAACTACCGCGGAGCCTTGACGTGGCAGCCGAGTAAGTGGGTCGGCATCGGAATCGGATTCGACAGCTTCAATATTGACGTCAATGCAAAGAAGGACCGGTTCACCGGTTCCGTGGACTGGACGTATTCGGGACCGCAGGTCTTCTACAACGTCTCGTTCTAGTTTCGTCACTGCCTGAGGCCCCGGGGCCCCGATGAAGGAACCAGCCGACTTCTCGCTGGTCCTCGGCGGGCCGCTGTATCAGCTCTGGCGGCGCACCGGGCTTGCCGGGGACGCGCTGCAATATCCCTATCGCCGCGTCATCGTGTGGATGATGATCGCGTGGCTGCCGCTATTGCTGCTATCCGTGGCGCAGGGACTCGCCTGGGGCGATCGAGTCGCCATGCCGTTCCTGTACGACGTGGACATCCACCTGCGCATGCTGGTCGCGCTGCCGCTCCTGATCCTGGCGGAGCCGGTCGTTCACGAGCGGATGCGCCTGGTCGTGCGGCAGTTCGTGAACCGAGACCTGATTCCGGATCCTGCCGAGGGAAGACTCGAGGCTGCCGTTGCTTCGGCGATGCGCCTGCGCAATTCGATGACTGTGGAGCTGCTCCTGCTCGCGTTCGTCTATGTGGTCGGCGTCGGTGTCGTCTGGCGAACGCAGGTGGCGCTCGACGTGACGAGCTGGTACGGAATTCAAGTGGACGGCCGCTTGTCGCCATCGCTGGCCGGCTGGTGGATGGGATTGGTGAGCCTGCCGGCCCTGCAGTTCCTGCTCCTGCGCTGGTACTTCCGGTTGTTCATCTGGGCGCGTTTCCTGTGGCAGGTGTCGCGCATCGAGCTGAGGCTGATGCCGACGCATCCGGACCGCTGCGGCGGCCTCGGCTTTCTCGCCTCGGTGAGCCATGCGTTCGCGCCCGTGCTGCTCGCGCAGGGCGTCATGCTCTGCGGGATGATCGCCGGCCGGATCTTTTTCATGGGCGAATCGCTGCTGAAGTTTAAATTGGACCTGATCGGGCTGGTGTTCGTCATGCTGCTGTTTGTCCTCGGCCCGCTGCTCGTATTCGCCCCCAGGCTTGCGGCCGCGAAGCGAAACGGCCTTCGAGAATACGGAACGCTTGCCAAGCGCTATACGGACGATTTCGACCACAAGTGGCTGCGAGGGGGGGTGCCGCAGGGCGAGCCGTTGCTCGGCAGTGCCGACATCCAGTCGCTCGCGGACCTCGGCAACAGCTTTGAGGTGATCAAGGACATGCGGCTGGTGCCGTTCAACCTTCAGAGCGTGCTGCAATTGGCCATCATTACGCTGATCCCGGTGCTGCCCCTGACGCTGACGATGATTTCGCTTGAGGAACTGGTCGATCGCCTGCTGAAGGTCGTGTTCTGAACGCCATTGACCGGGATTTCAATTAGACTCGCACCTCCAGTTAAGCGACCGGTGCTGCGTTTCGAGGTGGTTCCATGAATGCACACTCAAGGCTGCTGAGCCTCGGATTTGCGTCACTCCTGTGCGCGTTCGCCCTGAGTGCGACGGGACAGGGGCAGTCCACGCCGACGACTGCCACTGCGGCTCCCGCGGCCCAGGCACCGGCTGCGGCGACCTTCAGCAAGGAGCAGCTCGAGCAGATTGGTCGCGCCGATGGCGCTGTACCCGGACCCGGTGGTGTCGCAGATGCTGATGGCCGCGACGTATCCGCTCGAGATCGTCGAGGCCGCGCGCTGGGTCAAGGCAAATCCCGGCCTCAAGGACAAGGCGCTCGAGGAAGGGCTCAAGAAGCAGGACTGGGACGCGAGCGTCAAGTCGCTGTGCGGCTTCCCGGACGTGCTGAAGCAGATGGACGAGAACCTGGACTGGACCCAGGACCTCGGCGACGCGTTCCTCGGCGCAGAAGACGGAGCTGATGGACACGGTCCAGCGCATGCGCGGCAAGGCCTATGACTCCGGCAACCTGAAGACGACGGAGCAGCAGGTCGTCACGCAGCAGCCGGACAAGATCATCGTGATCCAGCCTGCCAACCCCGAGGTCATCTACGTTCCGACGTACTCGTCGACGGTGGTCTACGGAGGCTGGTCCTACCCGCAGCTACTACTACCCGCCGATGTACTATCCGCCGCCGTACGGCTACGGCGCGATGGCGTTCACCGTGGGCGTGGTGTGGGGCGCGGCGATCTGGGGTGGTTGCAACTGGGGCTGGGGCAGCAGCGACGTCGACATCGACATCAACCGGCAGAACAACTTCAACCGCAACACGAACATCGACGGCGGCCGGAACCAGATCAACGCGAACGACAGGGGTGGCGGCAAGCAGTCCTGGCAGCACGACGCCTCGCACCGGGGCGGCGTCAACTACCGCGACAACAAGACGGCGAGTCAGTACGGAGCGAACTCCGGAACGAACCGGGTCTCGCGCGACCAGGCGCGCGGCTTTGACCGCGGCGGTGCGGGCGGCGCTTCAGCAGGCGAGCGCGGTCCCAGCGCGTCCACGGGCGCGGTCGGCGGCCGCGACGCCGGAGCCTCGACCCGCGACGCAGGCGCTGCGTCCCGCAATGCAGGAGCTTCGACCCGCGACGCAGGGGCAGCGTCCCGAAACAGCGGTGCCTCGTCGCGTGGCGGTAGCGGCAGCAGCGCCTACAGCGGCTCGCGCAATTCGAGCATGGATCGCTCCGCGAGCAGCCGCGGCGGCATGAGCCGCGGCGGTGGCGGCATGAGCCGCGGTGGCGGCGGCGGCGGGCGGCGTCGATAGGGAACCGGGAGAGATACGATGAATACGGCTGAACGGCTGCGTCACTTCTGCGTCAGCGCTTGTCGGAATCGCAGTCCTGTCCGCGCTTGCGGCATGTTCGCCCGCGCCGGCTGGCACTTTTGCGACGCCGGAAGAGGCCATGCACGCTCTTGGGGATCTGGCTGGTTCAGGCGATACCGAGAAAACCAAGGAGATGTTCGGCGCCGATTCGCTGGATTTGTTCCATTCGGGCGACGACGTGGCCGACCATGAGGATGCAATGCGCGTCAAGGCGATGATCCAGGAAAAGCTCGCGTTCCAGGATCTCGACGAGAAAACCAAGGCCGCCGTGGTCGGAAACGAGGAGTGGATTCTGCCGATCCCCCTGGTGCTGGAGAACGGCCGCTGGCGCTTCGACGCCGCCGCCGGGCGCGAGGAACTGCTGAACCGGCGCATCGGGCGCAACGAGCTGAGCGCGCTTGCGAGCCTGCACGCCTACGTGGACGCGCAGCGCGAGTACAAGACGCAAGGCCGGGATCGCAACGCACCGTCGTACGCGCGCCGCTTCCGGAGCACGGAAGGCAAGCACGACGGGCTCTACTGGCCGGTAGCCGAGGGCGAAGCAGAAAGCCCGCTCGGCCCGCTCTATGCCGATGCAGCGGAAGAGCAAATGCAGTCGGCCGAACACCTGCCGTTCCATGGCTATTACTTCAAGATCCTCGAAGTCCAGGGCAAGAACGCGCCCGGCGGTGCGCGCAGTTACCTGGACAAGAAAGGCCTGCTGACAGGCGGCTTCGGGGCCGTCGCCTGGCCCGCGAAGTACGGCAATTCGGGCGTCATGACATTCCAGATCAACCAGCAGGGGATCGTGTTCCAGAAGGATCTCGGTGCCGAGACGGAAAAGGTCGCTCCGGCAATCGCCGCCTACGATCCGGATGACAGCTGGCAGCCGACGCGCGACTGAGCGCATGCGGCATGGATGAGGTCCGCTTCATGAAGATCAGTCGTTGCCGGGTGCTGGGTTGCAGCCTGGGTTTCCTGCTCATGGCGGTTGCCGGTTGCGGCGACAAGACGGAGGCGCCGACCACGCGCAGCCACCCCCGCCGCCGCACCTGCGGAGCCGGCGCCGGCTGCCCCGGAGGCGGTCGATGACACCCTCACGATCAATATCGACAAGTTGCGGACATCGTGGACCGGCGACCTGGACGGGATGATCGAACGGCGCGCCATCCGCGTACTGACCGTCAACAGCAAGACCATCTACTTCGTCGACAAGGGCGTGTTGCGCGGCACCGCGGTCGAGTACGCCCGCCTGTTCGAGGAGGAGCTCAACAAGAAGCTCGCAGCGGACAAGAAACTGAAGAACAAGAACCTGAAGGTTCGCGCGATATTCATCCCCGTCCAGCGCGATGAATTGCTGCCGGCCCTCGCCGCCGGCAAGGGCGACATCGCCGCGGCCGGCCTCACGATCACGCCTGAGAGCCGCAAGCTGGTCGACTTCACGGCCGCCGGCATGAGCAACGTGAGCGAAGTCGTCGTCACCGGGCCGGATTCGCCGGCGATCGCCAGCGTGGACGATCTCTCGGGCAAGACGGTCTTCGTGCGCAAGTCGTCGAGCTACTACGAGAGCCTCGTCGCGCTCAACAAGCAGTTTGCAGCCAGGAAGAAGCCCCCGGTGACGCTCAGGGAGGCGCCCGAGTCGCTGGAGGACGAGGACCTGCTCGAGATGCTCGACGCCGGCCTGATCCCGCTCATCGTCGTCAACCAGTACACGGCCGACTTCTGGAAGCAGATTTTCCCGAAGATCACGGTGCACGGCGACGTCGCGGTCCGCACCGGCGGCGAGATCGCCTGGGCGATCCGCAAGAACAGCCCGCAACTCAAGGCGGCATTGGACGACTTCGCGAAGCGCAACAAGGTCGGGACCTCGATCGGCAACCAGCTGCTGAAGCGCTACCTGAAGGACGTCAAGTACGTCAAGAACGCGGCTTCCGAGCAGGAGCGGAAGAAGTTCCAGGACCTGCTCGCGTACTTCAAGAAGTACGGCGACCAGTACGACGTGGACTGGGTGCTGATGGCGGCGCAGGGCTACCAGGAGTCGCAGCTCGACCAGAGCGTCAAGAGCCCGGTCGGCGCGATCGGCGTCATGCAGCTGATGCCCGCCACGGCCAAGGAAATGAACGTCGGCGACGTCACGAAGACGGAAGCCAACATCAACGCCGGCATCAAGTACATGCGCTACATGATCGACCACTATTACGGCGACGAGCCGATGACGAACCTGGACAAGGCCCTGTTCGCGTTCGCCTCGTACAACGCCGGACCCGCGCGCGTGCGCAAGCTCCGGGCGGAGGCCAAGGAGCGCGGCCTCGACCCCAACGTGTGGTTCCACAACGTCGAGTACGTGGCCGCGGACAGGGTGGGCCAGGAAACCGTGACCTACGTCAGCAACATCTACAAGTACTACATCGCCTACCGCCTGCTGCTTGAAAACCAGGCGGCCAAGAAGGCGGACGTCGAGAAGGTCAAGGGCGACGCCAAGTAGTCTTCGGGGACGGTACTACTTCGTCAGCGGAATCTCGCTCGCGATACCCACCCGCTGCAGCGCGTCGAGCTTGTTCTCGATCTGGTAGAAGCGGGCCACCTTGGTCATCGGAATGGCGGCTGCAAACTGCTTGAGGTATTTCTTGCGCAGGTCCAGATAGTTCTGTTCGAACGCCAGGTAGTCGGTCAGCAGCTTGTTCGCCTGTGAATCCGTGAGCGTGTCGCGCTGTGCGGCGTAATCCGTCACGACCTTGACGAGCTTGTCATTGACCCGGGTGACTTCCTCACGGTACTTGTTGTAGACGGGCCAGAACGCGGTCGATTCCTGCGGCGTCAGGCCCATCGCGGCATCGACGATCGACTTGCGGTCGGACTGGGCGACGCTGCGGGCCGCGGCGATCTCGTCGCTCATGTCGGAGAATTTCTCGTTGACCTGGGCGAGCGCCGATGGCTGCCAGGACAACAAGGCCGCAAGGACTGCCAAGGCCGCGAAGCGAAACATCATGTGGGAACTCCTGAGTGCCATCGTGGTAGGGGTGCGAAGTGTATTCAATTCCTAGCGGAACAGCCCGTCGTCGAGGATCGAGCCTTTGCCGACCGGCCGGCTGAGTTGCAGCCAGAGGCTCCAGCTGTCCTCGGCGAAGCCCGTTCCCACCGCGAATGTGCCGAACTTCGTCGGACCCGCGAGGTACGCGGACACGCCGTAAATCTCGCTGTCCGCGACGAGGTCCACGCGATCGTAGAGGCCGGCGGCCTGCAGGCCGAAGCCGCCGTAGATCGCCTGGTTCTTGACCGGCACGAGATCCTTCAGCTTCCAGAGGAAGGTCGCCTGCGCGAGCCAGTACTGGCGCACGCGCAGTTCATCGATAGGCAAATGCCGGAAGGGTCCGCGGCCCGCCCAGCGAGAATGCGCGATCGGCGGGCAGGTCGCTCGCCGAGGTCGGTACCGCCGGCAAGGCTCAGCCACATGACGTTCTTGCCGAGCGGCAGCGCCGTGCGGAATCCCGCCTCCAGGCGTCTCCCAGTTCCGGTCGGACCCGAGCGAGTCGTCCATCATCCGGTAATCGATCTTGGCGGCGATGCCGCTTCTCGCGAATGACGGGGCATCCCTGGAATCGTAGCGGGCGGAAACCAGGAGCCCGGCATCCGTGAAATCCGCCTCCGGCAGCAGCGGCGTGCCGGTCTGGAGCTCGACTTTCGCGCTTGACGGCGCCGTAGCCGACCCGTAGCTGCGCAGAGTGCGAGATGTTCCATCCGAGATCCACGCGCCCGCCGTAGTCGACGAAATGATAGGTGGCGATGTTGTCGCCATCGACGTAGACATCCTCGACGGATCGGCTCGCGAGCAGGCCGGGCTCGACGAAGAATCGCTGGGCGACGTCGAACGGCTGGTACAGGCTCGTCGATAGTCGCGACTCGTAGCCGAGCTGCAGGTTGTTGCGCCACTGGCCGCCGCGGTCGTTCAGCCAGCTGCGGACGTGCTGGACGCCCAGCACGAACTTGAGGTCGCCGCCGCCATCTGCCATAGAGCCCGATGCTGGGCCGCACGACGTTGGTTCCGATCGACACTTCCTGCGGCAGCCAGACGAGCGTGGCGGCATTCGGATCGCCTTCCAGGCGATACCCGACCGACTCCAGGTCCTTGAGCGCCGACATGCGGCCGGCGTCCTGGCTGATCGCGTTGATGTCGGCCTTGTCGCCGGACGAATGGTCGCGACGGTCTTGAGGTATTCCGGATTGACGTGATCAAGGCCCTCGATCCGCACGTCGGCGACCCGTGGTCTCGAATTCCTGGCTGGTGTTGACCTTCTGCCGCCAGGCCGTGTATTCCGCCTCGCCGACGGCGAGCGCGGACAGGCGGTCCGCGACCTTGAGCGCGGCCGCTTCGCCGAGCGGGAATCGTGTCCGGCACGCGGTCGAAGTCGGCGGTCGAGATGTCTCCCATCGGCACGTCGATGCGGATGTCGCGCTCCGTGAGCGACTTCAGCTGGATTTTCTCGTTGGCCTCGAACATCACGTCCATGCTGCGCGAAAGAAGCTGCGTCGCCTGCGCCAGCTTCTCGGCGGTGGGCGGCGGCTCGACGAGATTGACGACGATGACGATGTCCGCGCAGGTATTGCGTGCGACATCGACCGGGATATTCCGGACCATGCCGCCGTCCGACAGGATGTAGCCCTCTCCCACGACGGGAGAGAAGGCGCCCGGGATCGCCATGCTGGCCCGCATCGCATTCGCGAGGTCGCCATGGTCGAGCACGACCATGTCGCCGGTGATCATGTCGGTCGCCACGGCCCGGTAGGGAATCGGGAGCTTGTCGAAGCTCTCGACGAGCCGCGAACGCGCCACGTAGGCGCGCAACAGATCGTCGATCGCGCTCGAGTTGGCAAGGCCGGAGGGCGTCACCACCTCGCCGTCGCGGTATCCGAGTTCGAGCGACGTGTTGGCTTCCGTCGCGAGCCGTTTCTGCTCGACCGGCTCGAGTGCCCGACGGCCCGCGCCGCCGACCACCTTTTCCCATTCGATGCCGGTGATGAACTTCTCGATCTCCGCGGCGGACTGGCCCGATGCGTAACCGCCGCCGACCAGCGCGCCCATGCTGGTGCCGGCGATGCAGTCGATCGGCACGTGGAGCTGCTCGAGGACCTTCAGCACGCCGACATGGGCGCCGCCCTTGGCGCCGCCGCCGGCCAGCACCAGGCCGACGCGGGGTCGCTGGGGTGGCTCCGCGGCATGGGCAGCGTTCAGCGCAGTGAACGTGTAGAGGGCAAGTGCGGCCAGGCAAAGCTGTCCGCGTGAGTCAGGCAAGCGCATGGAATCGTCTCCGGAGAAGTCTTCGGAGCCTAGGATGCTCGGTCCATTCGCTGCTGTCGAGCGCGCGGCCGCGAGCTTGTGGAGCGAAGGCTTCATAATGAGAGCGTGAAAATCCAGTTGCTTCCGTCGAACCGGGAATTCGAGGCGCGGCGCGACGAGCCGGTTCTCACGGCGGCGCTCCGCCAGCACCTCAACCTTCCGCACAGCTGCAAAGGTGGGTCCTGCGGAACCTGCCGCGTGCGCGTGCTGCAGGGGCAGTTCGATTACCCGCATGGCCGGCCGATCGGCATCGACGCGGCGGAGGCGGCGGCGGGCTATGCGCTCATCTGCCAGGCGCGCGCCGCCACGGATCTCGTTATCGAGACTCGCGAGATTCGCCACGTCACGGATGTCGAGATCAAGGAACTGCCGGCGCGCGTTGAGCGCATGGAACGGCTTGCGCCCGACGTCATGGGGCTGTGGCTGCGCCTGCCGGCAATAGAACCCTTCAGCTGGCAGTCCGGTCAGTACGTGGATGTCATGCTGCCGGGCGAGCGGCGCCGCAGTTTCTCCCTGGCAAATCCCCCGCACGACGCCGCGTTCCTCGAGTTGCACGTGCGGCGTGTGCCAGGCGGCGCGTTCAGCGAAAAGGTCTTCAGCGAGATGAAGCCCGGCGCGCTGCTGCGCATCGAGGGGCCGCTCGGGCAATTCGTGCACCGGCCGGGCGAGCGTCCCGTGCTCCTCATCGGCGGCGGAACCGGCTATGCGCCGCTCAAGGCCGTGATCCGCGAAATCCTGGAGTCGGGATCGCATCGCGAGGCGATGCTCTTCTGGGGCGTCCGCGCGGCCGTCGATCTCTACGACGACGCCTGGCTTCGTGATCTCACGCAGCGTCACGCCCGCTTTCGTTACATGGCGGTGCTGTCGGAGCAGGCGGCAGGCAGCGCGCAGGAGTCGGGTTTCGTGCACGAGGCCGTGTTGCGGCGTATCCCGGGGCTCGCCGGCTACGACATCTACGCCGCAGGGCCGCCGGCCATGATCGATGCGGTGCGCGCCACGCTGCCACGCCAGGGTGCAGACCCCGCGCGGATCTACTTTGATTCCTTCGACTACGCGCCGGCCTGAGCGCGCCAGCGGACGAGCGCGCCGACGAGCGCGGCATCCTCCGGCGAATCTGCAAGCACGAGGGGTGAACCGAGGCCGAGACGGACAGCGGCTTCTGCGACGCGCTGCGACCCGGTGACGAGGGCGGTCGAATGCATCAACTCCCGGCAGCGCGGCGTCACGATGCCGATGAGCGCCTCCAGCAGCTCCACGCTGGTCGCCGAATAGACGGATATGCCGCCCTGCCGCCAGAGCTCTTCAACTTCCGCCTTCCGCTCCATCGAAGGGTAGGCGGTCTCGCGAACATAGACCTCCGCATGCTGGACCTGCGCGCCGCGGGCGGTCATGACCTCCTGGAGCAGGTCGCGGCCGCCGTTGCCGCGCACGATCAGCACGCGCTGGCCGTTCAGGTGGGCCAGTTGCGGCATGGCAAGCAGGGACTCGCTGTCCGCCCCTTCCTCGGGCATCAGGGACACGCGATAGCCGGCGGCGTTCAATGCGGCCGCGGTCGCCTGGCCGATGACGGCGACCGGCACGTCGCGCCGCTGGTCCAGGATGTCGGCGCCATAGCGCACGGCATTCGCGCTCACGAAGACGACGAGGTCGTAGCGGTCCGCGGGCCCGATCGCTGCGCGCACCGCCGCGCGGTCCGGCCGCGGCTTGATGA
>CAVVDL010000006.1:0-23795 GCA_963747035.1 uncultured Gammaproteobacteria bacterium | reverse complement strand
ATGTCGTCGCTGAGCACCGCCGCGGTCTTCTTCGCGGCGACCTTGGTCATGACTGACACGTCGTCGAGAATCGTGGCGATATCGTCGAGCAGTGCGAGCAGGCTGGTGGCCATGGGCGATCCGATTCTATGGCCGCCGTCGAAGTGCAGCCGCACGGCGTAGACGCCGACCGCCTCGACCCGCATGATCCCGACGGATTCCTTCGCAAGCTCGAGCTTGCCCTCGCCGCCGCCGTGCCTGCGCCACGCTGTCGGACGTGAAGAAGACTAGGCCAAGCAGCGCGACGCTTTGGGTCAACATCGCTAGGGCCGCGATGGCGGATTCCTCTTGAACTGCCAATCTCCCGTGATGGAGATCGGGCCCATCGTGATCGGAGCCGCCGTGCGGCCTGCGACCGCATCGTCGACGATGGTTCCTTCTTGCTTACCGATTACGATGCCTGAGTCGTTGACGATTTCGGCACCCCTGCCGAAGCCTGGCGCGACAGGGATGCGACATTTTCTTTTGACCTCAAATTGCAGATATCTGCTGATCATTCCAAGCATCAGGCGATAGCGCCCGTCGTCAGCGACTTCGAGCAGGAGATATTGCAAGGCGGCAGGCGGGAGATCCTTGACCGCGAAAGTCTTCGACCCTTCGTACTTGCAGCTGCCCGCCACACTCTTGCCTTCGGAGTCGATCCTGACGGTGATCTCGCCGTCCGCCGGAATGTAGAACGTCGAATCCACCTCGCCGAAGGTATGCGCTCTCCCGTTGTCGCGTTCCCGCGTCCATACGAGCCGGCCATCGGTCTTGTAGTTCCGCGTCGCTGACATCCCATAGGCGGCGCCCGCGGCCGGTGCGATGGCCATCTGCTGTCTCTGGCTAAAAATGCCTTCGTATTGCGTACGCACGAGGATCTTCCACATCTCCCGCGCGTAGCCGGCCGGCGAGGCCGCCTCGATTCGCACCCCGTCGCCTTCCTTCGGATTGCTGCCGGCCGTGTACCTGACGACGAATGTGCCGTCCTCGCGGACCTGGCCCGAGGTCTCGGCCACGCGGCTGCCGGACCCAAATGCGGTCGCATCCCAGCTGCCTTTCGGGATCGGCTGGCGGCCTTCGCGCGTACGATAGTTGACGCGGATTTCCACGGTCTCGTCCGGACCCACTGCGTGCTGTTCGCTCTGCGGCTCGAATTCGAGCTCCGCGCACGCGTTCGGCTCAAACCAGGTGGAACGCGCGCCGAGTATGACCTGGCCGGCATTCCACATCAACGCGGCGGCGGCCATGTCGCCGGTGGCCGTGGCGACATCGGTCAGCGCATCCATGTCGGGCATGCCGCCCTCGGCTATCCGGAAGCGCCGGTGGATCTGGATGGGGCCCGTGCGCACGCCGTCGATGTTGGAGGCGTATTCACCGTCGAACTCGCCGTCGTTGACCGAGAGGTCGTCGTTGACGAATACCTTGATCCGCGCGATCACACTCTTTTCATAGTGGGAGCGCGCAGTCGGCACAGCGTTGGTGTCAACGGTGTCGGCAACGAGGGAGTACTCAAAGTCGCCGGGCACGACGAACTTGACCGGGGAGCTGCCTTCAATAACCGGACAACGGTTCATGAAGCCGCCGATCGTCATGGTGAAGCTCGAGGAGTTGCCGTCGGTCTCTTCCGCGTTCCCGACCCGCGTCTCGCGATTGATGGTCTTGCGCCCAATCTTTCCGTGCGGTGCGGGAACGACAGTCTGGCTGCGCGTGACTTCGTAGCCGTTTTCGTTCGTGGTCGCGCCAAGTGCCGTCGTGTAGATGACGCTCATGGCGATAGCCAGCGCAACCGTTCTGCGGCGCCTCATGACCGCCTCCCAGAAAAATGTCTGAGACCCCGGCAGTTCAGGTCACTGCGCGGGCGCCGTCTCCGCAGCCATGAATTCGCAGCCTTTAGCCTGCCCGATCTCCGCGAGGTGTGCGGCCCGCATGATCTGGGGCATGATCGTCATCATCTGCTGCATCTTGGCCATCATTTCGACTTGGTTTTTCCGGGCCTCCGCAGCCAACGCCTGATTCTGTGACGCCGCGGCCGCCACTTGCGCGTATCCCGTGACGGGATTTGCGGGAATCAGTCCCATCGCAAGACCGCGGACGACTTGTCCGGCCACGGAGGGTTGTGCGGCCTGTGCCGAGTCGGCCTGCTGCTGGCCCTGTTGCATCTTGTCTATTTGCGCCTTTGCCCAGCCGCCTTGCTGCTGAATGACTGACTGGACTTCGGGCGCGTTGACGGTTGCGACGACCTCGGCCTGCAACTGGTCGCAGGTGAGCGCCTCGTCGCCCGGGCGTGCGGCCTGCGATTTCATCGCGACGATTGCCGCATCACTCGTCGGTTCGGGTGGTGTTTCGTCCGCTGTCGCCGCGGCGGTCGCCGCGAGCAGAGCCCAGAGTGCGCGACGGTTCATGGGTGAACCCTCCCGGGTTCATAACAACCGGTGGCCACGGCCATGATACGCCCCCCAACGGCGGCTCAGGCAGGTGGCTTGCGCTCGTAGCCCAGCTTTTCGCAGCGCTCGAGATACCGCCCCCACTTCGTGTCGTACTGCTCGCCAAGTTCGCGCAGGTACGTCCAGCTGTAGAGGCCGGTGTTATGCCCGTCGTCGAAGTGCAGCCGCACGGCGTAGACGCCGATCGGCTCGACCCGCGTGATACCGACAGATTCCTTCGCAAGCTCGAGCTTGCCCTCGCCACCGCCGTGGCCGCGCACTTCGGCGGACGGCGAATAGACGCGCAGGTACTCGAAGGGCAGGGCGTAGTGCGTGCCGTCCTGCCAGGTGACCTCGACCACCCGCGCCTTCTGCTTGACCGTGATCCCGGTGGGCGCGTGCATCGGCGTCAGAGGATGTAGCGCGAGAGGTCTTCGTCTTTCGCGAGCGCGCCGAGATGGCGGTCGACGAACGCGGCATCCACCTCGATGGTCGTGCCGTCGCGGTCCGCCGCGTCGAAAGAGGCCTGCTCGAGCAGCCGCTCCATGACCGTGTGCAGGCGGCGGGCGCCGATGTTCTCGGTCTTCTCGTTGACCGACCAGGCGATCTCGGCAATGCGGCGGACGCCGTCCGGCGTGAAGGTCACGCCGACGCCTTCGGTCCCGAGCAGCGCCGTGTACTGCGCGCAGAGCGAGGCGTCCGGCTCCGCGAGAATGCGCTCGAAGTCGCCGACCGAGAGCGGGTCGAGCTCGACGCGGATCGGCAGCCGGCCCTGCAGTTCCGGGATGAGGTCCGAGGGCTTCGCCATGTGGAAGGCACCCGAGGCGATGAAGAGCACGTGGTCGGTCTTGACGATGCCGTGCTTGGTGCTGACGGTGCAGCCCTCGACGAGCGGCAGGAGGTCGCGCTGCACGCCCTCGCGCGAGACGTCCGCGCCCATGGTCTCGGTGCGGCGGCAGATCTTGTCGATCTCGTCGATGAAGACGATGCCATTCTGCTCGGCATTGGAGAGCGCGCGCGTCCGCAGCTCTTCCTCGTTGAGCATCCCGGCGGCTTCCTCGTCCGTGAGCGCCTTCAGCGCGTCGCGCACGCGGAGCTTGCGCGTTTTCGTGCGCCCGCCGCCCATGTTCTGGAACACCTGCTGGAGCTGCTGGGTCATTTCCTCCATGCCGGGCGGGCCCATGATGTCGATGCCGACCGGCATGGCGCGAAGCTCGATCTCGATTTCGCGTTCGTCGAGCTGGCCCTCCCGCAGCATCTTGCGGAATTTCTGGCGCGTCTCGTCGCCGTTGCTGAGCTTGGGCAGCATGGTGTCGAGGATGCGCTCCTCCGCGGCGTCCGTCGCGCGCGGGCGGACCTTCGCGATCTCCGCCTCGCGCGTCAGCTTCACGGAGACGTCAACCAGTTCCTTCATGATCGAGTCCACCTCGCGGCCGACGTAGCCGACCTCGGTGAACTTCGTGGCCTCGACCTTGATGAAGGGCGCGCGGGCGAGCTTCGCCAGGCGGCGGGCGATCTCCGTCTTGCCGACGCCGGTCGGGCCGATCATCAGGATGTTCTTGGGCGTGATTTCATGGCGCAGCGGCTCGCCGACCTGCATGCGGCGCCAGCGGTTCCGCAGCGCAATCGCGACCGAGCGCTTGGCCGCGGCCTGGCCGACGATGTGCTTGTCGAGTTCCTGGACGATCTCGCGGGGCGTCATCGTTTCCATGCTTAGGCCGTCGCCAGTTCGTCGATGACGAAGTTTCGGTTGGTGTAGATGCAGATGTCGGCCGCG
Organism: uncultured Gammaproteobacteria bacterium; assembly: GCA_963747035.1. Classification (GTDB taxonomy): domain Bacteria; phylum Pseudomonadota; class Gammaproteobacteria; order Steroidobacterales; family Steroidobacteraceae; genus SCUD01. The sequence goes on along the minus strand of CAVVDL010000006.1, from coordinate 19,574 downwards.
ATGCCGAGCGAGCGCTCGACGATCTCGCGTGCGGAGAGCTCGGTGTTCGCGGCGAGGGCGCGCGCCGCGGCGAGCGCGAACGGCCCGCCGGAGCCGACGGCCATGACCGATTCCTCCGGGTCGATGACGTCGCCATTGCCGGAGATGATGAAGGAGGACTGCTTGTCCGCGACGCAGAGCAGGGCCTCGAGGCGGCGCAGCGCGCGGTCCGTGCGCCAGTCCTTCGCGAGTTCGATGGCGGCGCGCGTCAGGTTTCCGTACTTCTCGAGCTTGCCTTCGAAGCGCTCGAACAGCGTGAAGGCATCGGCCGTGCCGCCGGCAAATCCCGCGAGCACCTTGTCGCCGTAGAGGCGGCGGACCTTGCGTGCGTTGCCCTTCATGACCGTATTGCCGACCGTCACCTGGCCGTCGCCGCCCATGGCGACGAAGCCGCCGCGGCGGACCGACAGGATCGTCGTGCCGTGCGGATCGAACCTGGAATTGCTCATGGGATCAGTTACTTGCGCCTTTTTGCCCGCGGGTGAGACTCATCGTAGATGCGGGCCAGGTGGGCGAAATCAAGGTGTGTGTACACCTGTGTCGTACTGATGTCGGCGTGGCCGAGAAGTTCCTGCACGCCGCGCAGGTCCCGGCTCGACTCGAGCAGGTGCGTCGCGAAGGAATGACGCAGGAGATGCGGATTGACCGGCACGTTGAGGTTGCTCGTCAGCGCCCAGCGGCCGATCCGGCGCTGGATCGCCCGCGCGCCGAGGCGGCGGCCGCCCTGGCCGAGGAACAGTGCCGAGACTCCGCCTTTTGCGAGCGCCTGCCGTTCCGAGAGCCAGGCCTTGAGCGCCGTGACGGCCTGCTTGCCGACCGGCAGTACGCGCGTCTTCGAGCCCTTGCCGAGCACGCGCACGGTGCGGTCGGCGAGATCGAGGTCGGTCACGTCGAGTCCCGCGAGCTCGGAGAGCCGCAGTCCCGACGAGTAGAGGAGCTCGAGCATCGCGAGGTCGCGGCGCGAGAGCGCATCCGTCGCCTTGCGCGAGAGCAGGCTCGCGACCTGGTCCACGTCGAGCGTCTTCGGCAGGCGCTTCGCGCCCTTGGGGGCGCGGATATCGGCGGCGGGATTGGCCTCGAGCTCGCCTTCGCGGATCAGGTAATTGAAGAAACCGCGCAGCGCCGACAGCCGCCGCTGCACGCTGCGGGGCTTGAGTCCGTCGCGATGCTCGCGCGCCGCAAACGTGCGGATGTGGAAGTTGTCGAGCTGCTTCCAGCCCGTGATCTTTTCGCCGTCGCAATAGGCGACGAGCGCGTCGAGGTCGCGGTGATAGGCGGCTTCGGTGTGGGGCGAGAGACGGCGCTCGGTCCGCAGGTGGGCCAGGTAGCGCCCGATCCAGGCGGCCGCCTTGGGCTGCATCAATCCCCGGCGAGGGCGGCGGCGATCAGCTCCCCGATGTGGGCCAGGAAATCCGTGCTCATCGTCGGGTTGAAGCGCTGGCTGTCGTTCGAGCCGCAGGCGAGGATGCCCAAGTCACCCTTGGTCCCGAGCGGCACGAGGGCGACGGAACCGATTCCGCCGGCATCGGCGCCGAACAGGAATTCGCGCTGCGAGTCGCGCAGCTGCCCGCATCGCGGCTTGCCGGCGCTGAAGAGCGTGTCGAAGGAGCGCAGCTCCGGCGCATCCGCCCGCACGACGCGCAGGAAACGGCTCTCCGGCATGCCCTCGGGCGCGCGCAGGGCCGTGAGCACGAGGACCGACTGCCCCGCGCCGAAATCCTCGCGCAGGGCCGATTCGATGGCGACGATCGCGGCCGCGCGATCCGGCGCCGCGATGAGGCGACGCGCCATCGCGAGCACGCGGGTGCCGAGCGCGTCGTTCTCGCGCGCGACGTCCACGAAATCCTTGACCTTGCGCTCGAGCTGGCGATTGCGCTCGCGCAGCACCTCGACCTGGCGCTCGAGCAGCGAGACGGTCGATGCGCCGCCGCGCGAGTCCGGCAGCCGGATCTTGGCGAGGAGCTGTGCATGACGATCGAAGAACTCGGGCGTCGCGGACAGGTAGGAGGCGACGGCGGCCTCATCCACCTCGGCGATCTCGACTCCGCGTACGGGCCTGGTCGTCATAGCTTCACGTCTCCCTCGAATGCGCGTTCGGCGGGGCCTGTCATCCAGATGGGCTCGCCGGGTCCTTTCCATTGTATGTCGAGACGGCCTCCTGGAAGGTCGACTCTTACATTTTCATCGAGCAGGCCATGTCGCCGGCCGACGGCGACCGCCGCGCAGGCGCCGGTGCCGCAGGCCCGGGTTTCGCCCGTGCCGCGCTCGTGCACGCGCAGCCGAATATGTCCGCGGTCCACGACTTCCATGAAGCCGACATTGGTGCGCTTCGGGAAACGCGGGTGGTGCTCGATCGCCGGGCCCAGGCGCGCGACCGGCGCGTCGGCGACCGCCGGCACCCGGATCACGGCGTGCGGATTGCCGACCGAAACCGCGCCGATCTCGACGTCGCTCGCGCCGACCGACAGCGGGTAAACATAAGCCTCGCCGCTCGCCTCGAAGGGCAGGGAGGCGGGATCGAAGTTCGGCACGCCCATCGTGACCGAGACCTGGTCGCCCTTCATCCGGGTCTGGACCAGGCCGCCCGGGCTGTCGAGCACGAGTTCCCCCTCCGGCGCGCCTTCGCGCTCACGCAGGAAGCGGGCGATGCAGCGGGCGCCATTGCCGCACTGTTCGACCTCGCGGCCGTCGGCGTTGAAGATCCGGTAAAAGGCAGCCGTTCCGGGCTGGCGCGGCGGCTCGAGCATGAGGGCCTGGTCGAAGCCGATGCCCGTGAAACGGTCGGCGAGGCGGCGGAAAACCTCCGCGGGCGGCGCACCGCCGGCCGGGGCATCAAAGATGATGAAATCGTTGCCGAGTCCATGCATCTTCGTGAAGCGCATCAATCGATTCTAGCCCGGTAAAATGCGCCGTGGCCAGAAAGAATCCCCGCGTTGGCTTCGTGAGCCTCGGCTGCCCCAAGGCGCTCGTGGACTCCGAGCGCATCCTCACGCAGCTGCGTGCCGAAGGCTACGAAGTCTCGCCGACGTACGACGCGGCGGACCTCGTCGTCGTCAACACCTGCGGCTTCATCGACGAGGCCGTGCACGAATCGCTCGACGCGATCGGCGAGGCGCTCGCCAGGAACGGACGCGTCATCGTGACCGGTTGCCTCGGCGCGAAGCCCGAGAAGATCACGGAGCGGCATCCCGCGGTCCTCAAGGTCACCGGCCCGCATGCCTACGAGGAAGTCGTGAGCGCCGTGCACGAGCACCTGCCGCCGATGCACGACCCGTTCATGGACCTGGTGCCGCCGCAGGGCGTGCGGCTGACGCCGCGTCACTACGCCTACCTCAAGATTTCAGAAGGCTGCAATCACCGCTGCCGCTTCTGCATCATCCCCTCGATGCGAGGCGATCTCACGAGCCGGCCGATCGACCAGGTGCTGAACGAGGCGATTCGCCTGCGCAATGCCGGCGTGCGCGAACTCCTCGTCATCTCGCAGGACACGAGTGCGTATGGCGCCGACCTCAAGTATCGCGCCGAGAAGTGGGGCAGCCGCGAGATCCCGAGCCGCTTCATCGATCTCGCGCGCGAGCTCGGCGAGATCGGCCCCTGGGTGCGGCTGCACTATGTCTATCCCTATCCGCACGTGGACGACGTGATCCCGTTGATGGCGGAGGGGAAGGTGCTGCCCTACCTCGACGTGCCGTTCCAGCACGGCAGTCCCAGGATCCTGAAGCTGATGCGGCGTCCGGCCCACGCGGTCAATACGCTCGCGCGCATCAAGAGCTGGCGCGAGCAGTTGCCGCAGATGACGATCCGCAGCACCTTCATCGTCGGCTTTCCGGGCGAGACCGAGGAGGACTTCCGCATCCTGCTCGACTGGCTCGAGGAAGCGGAGCTCGACCGCGTCGGCTGCTTCAAATATTCGCCGGTCGATGGCGCCGCGGCCAATGCGCTGCCGGACCCGGTGCCGGATGCCGTGAAAGAGGAGCGCTGGCACCGGTTCATGCAGGCCCAGCAGAAGATCAGCGCCCGCCGCCTCGCGGCCCGCGTCGGCCGGCGCATGCGCGTGCTCGTGGACGCGCGTCGAGGACGGCGCTGCAATCGCGCGCAGCGAAGCCGACGCGCCGGAGATCGACGGCGTCGTCCGCGTCCGCGGCAAGGGCGCCGCAAAGCTTCCGCTCGGCGAGTTCGCCGACGTCGTCATCACCGGGGCGTCCGAATACGACCTCGAAGCACGGCTCGCGTGATGATCGTCGAACCTTCGCTTCGTGCGATCCGCGCCGACATCACGACGCTCGCCGTGGATGCGATCGTGAATGCCGCGAACGAGACGCTCCTCGGCGGCGGCGGAGTCGACGGCGCGATCCATCGCGCGGCCGGGCCTGAGCTTCTCGCCGAGTGCCGCCGGCTCGGCGGCTGCGCGACGGGCGATGCGAAGATGACCTCGGCCTATCGGCTGCCCTGCCGTCACGTCATCCACACGGTCGGCCCGGTCTGGCGCGGAGGCGACAAGAACGAGCCTGAACTGCTTGCCTCCGCCTATCGGCGCTCGCTCGAGATCGCGGAGGCGGAGGCGCTCGAGACGATCGCCTTTCCGTCGATCAGCACGGGCGCCTACGGCTATCCCGGGAAACCCGCCGCCCGCATCGCGATCGCGACCTCGCGCACGTTCATCCAGTCGGCACGGAAGCTGCGCGAGATCGTCTTCTGCTGCTATTCGGCTGCGGACCTCGCGGTCTACGAGGAGCTGCTGCGCACATGATCGAGGGCGATAAACTTCCGACGCTCGAGGCGCCGCGCGTGCGCCTGCGCTGGCTGGCCGCAGGCGACGTCGATGCGCTCTTCGACGTCTTCTCCGACCGCGTCATGATGCGCTACTGGTCATCGCCCGCGATGACGGAACATTCGGAGGCCGAGGCGCTGCTCGCCCGGATCCACCAGCAGTTTGCCGAGAAGTTCGGCTTCCAGTGGGGCGTCGAGCGCAAGGACGACGGGCGTATCCTCGGGACCTGCACGCTCTTTCACCTCGATACCCGCAACATGCGGGCCGAGCTCGGTTACTGCCTCGCCAGTGCGTACTGGAAAAAGGGCTATATGACTGAGGCGCTCACGGCGCTCATCGACCATGCCTTCGGCCCGATGAAGCTGCGGCGGCTCGAGGCGGACGTCGATCCGCGCAATGAGAATTCGATGCGGATCCTCGGCAAGCTCGGGTTCAGCCAGGAGGGCCTGCTGCGCGAGCGCTGGAACGTCAACGGCGAGATCCAGGACACGGCCTTCCTCGGATTGCTGGCGCGGGAATGGCGAGGGCGAGTCTCATGAGCACGATCAACGTCGTCCCGTTTCAGCCGAAGTACGCCGCCGATTTCCGCCAGCTGAATCTCGACTGGATCGAGCGGCTGTTCAAGGTGGAGGCGCCGGACCTCAAGGTGCTCAACGACCCGCAAGGCGTGATCATCGCCCCGGGCGGGATGGTCTTCTTTGCCCTGGATGGGGAGCAGGTCGTCGGCACGGTGGCGATGATCCGCACCGCCGACGGGCGCTGCGAACTGGCCAAGATGGCGGTGGCGACGACACACCAGGGCCGCGGCATCGGCGAGTTGCTCGGGCAGGCCTGCAAGGCCTGGGCGGCGGAGAATGGAGTCGGGACGATTTTTCTCGAAACCAACAGCAAGCTCGGGAACGCGATCCGCCTGTACGAGCGGCTGGGATTCCGTCGCGCGGTCGAGCCGAACCCGCCGGACTACGTGCGCTGCGACGTCTACATGGAAATGCCGATCAAGAAACGCGGAGGCTGACCCGATCATGCACAAGAGCCGACTTGCGGGATTCATCATCGACTGCCGCACCGACGACCTCCAGGGCGCGGCGCGCTTCTGGTCCGGCGCGCTCGGCATGGCCACCGAGATCCTGCCGGGCCAGGAAGGCGACAGCTACGTGAAGCTCAAGGTGCCGGACGAACGCATGCACATCGAGGTGCAGACGGTGGACCACGAGAGCCGCGTGCACCTCGACATCGAGGCCGACGACATCGAGGCGGAGGTGAAGCGCCTCGAGGCGCTGGGTGCGAAGCGGCTCAGGAACGTCCAGAGCTGGGTCGTCATGGAGGCGCCGACGGGCCAGCGCTTCTGCGTCGTGCGGCCGCAGAACCGCGACTTCGCCCAGAATTCGAATACCTGGGCGTAATCCTGCCGGGCTGCTTCACATGTTCGTGAAAGTCTGCTGCATCGCGGATCTCGACGAAGCGCGGCTCGCGATCGCGGCCGGCGCGTCCGCCCTCGGCCTCGTGTCGGCGATGCCGAGCGGCCCCGGCCCGATTGCGGAAGACGAGATCACGCGCATCGCCGCGGGCGTGCCGCGGCCGACCGAGACATTCCTCCTGACCGCGCTGGTGCAGGCCGAAGCCATCGCCGACCAGCAGCGGCGCTGCGGCACGACCGCCGTGCAGCTCGTCGACCGCGTCGAGGAGCCGGAGCTGCGGCGCCTGCGCCGGCTCCTGCCGGACACGCGCATCGTCCAGGTGATCCACGTCACCGGACCCGAGTCGGTCGACGAAGCGCGGGCCGCCGCGCCGCTCGTCGATACGCTGCTCCTCGATTCCGGCAACCCGAGGCTCGCCGTGAAGGAGCTGGGCGGGACCGGGCGCGTGCACGACTGGGAGCACAGCCGGCAGATCCGCGACACCGTGAGCGTTCCGGTGCTCCTCGCCGGCGGCCTGCATCCCGGCAATGCGCGCGCCGCGCTGCAGCAGGTGGAACCCGCCGGGCTCGACGTCTGCAGCGGACTGAGGCTCAATGGGCGCCTGGACGCCCGCTTGCTGCACGCATTCTTCGGCGCCATTCACTGAAACACTCGGAGAATTCCCATGATCGGATATGTGTCGGTCGGCACCAATGACTTCAAGCGCGCGGCCGGCGTTCTACGACAAGCTGATGACGGCGATGGGCGCAAAGCGCGTCATGGACTACGAGACCTTCATCGCGTGGAAGGAAGGTGACGGCAAGCCGGGCTTCGCGCTCGCATCGCCCTTCAACAAGAAGCCCGCGACGGTCGGCAATGGCTCGATGGTCGCCTTCCAGGTCGACAAGCCGGAGCAAGTGGACGCGCTTTACAAGCAGGCGCTTGCGCTCGGCGGAACGGACGAAGGCCCGCCCGGCGATCGCGGCGACGGCTATTACGGCGCCTACTTCCGCGACCTCGACGGCAACAAGCTCAACTTCCACTGCTGGACATGACCCAGAAGGCGTTCGCGATCTCGACGTTCGCCGCCTGGGCGGACATGGACGCGAACGCCCACATGGCGAACGTCGCCTACCTCAGCAAGTGCGTGGACGCGCGCATGAGCTTCTTCAAGCAGCACGGCTTCCCGGTGTCCGAGTTCGCGAAGCGGCAGATCGGGCCGGTGGTGCGGCGCGACGAACTCGAGTACTACCGTGAAATCGGGCTGCTCGAGCCGATCACGGTGACGCTCGAGATCGCGGGCATGGCGCCGGACGGTTCGCGCTTCCGCCTGCGGAACGAGATCCTGACGGAGGACGGCAAGCGCGCGGCGCGGGTCACGAGCGAGGGCGGCTGGCTCGACCTCGCGAAGCGCAAGCTGATCGCGCCGCCGGCGGACCTGCTCGAGGCGCTGTCCGCCATGCCGCAGGCGACCGAGTTCGAACGCTTGCCGTCGAGCATCCGCAAGTGAACGCGTGGCGCGGCCGCTGCCATTGCGGCGCGGTCGGATTCGAATACCGCACCGAGAAGCCTCCCGGCGACTGGCCCGTGCGCGCCTGCCAATGCAGCTTCTGCCGCAAGCACGGCGCGGCCTACACCTCCGATCCGGCCGGGGAGATCCGCTTCATGCACGAGGATCCGGCATTGCTCTCGCGCTACCGCTTCGGGCAGAAGACCGCGGACTTCATCTTCTGCGGCCGCTGCGGCGGGTATCTCGGTGCGGTGACGGAGGAGGGCGGCCAGGCGCTCATGGTGCTGAACCTGCGCGCGCTCGACCCGCAGCCGGAGGGCTTGCCGGCGGCGCAGCCGATGTCCTACGAAGGCGAAACGACCGGCGATCGCAACTCGCGCCGTTCGGCGCGGTGGACGCCCGTGTCAGGCAGCTTGACCCGGCCGCTAGCGCTGGCGCACGTACTCGCCCGGCGCGTCGGCAAGCGGCTTGTAACCCGCTTCCGGCGCGCCGATTTCCGGCGGCGCGACGCGCTCCGGCGTAGAGTGCGCCTTGAGCCACTCGGCCCAGGTCGGCCACCACGAGCCGGCCTTCGTCTCCGTCGTCGCGAACCAGTCGTCCGCGGGCAGCGCGGCCTCGCCCGGTCGCTGCGTGCGCACGCGATGGCGACGCTTCGGGTGCACGGGCCCGCTCACGATGCCGGCGTTGTGGCCGCCGCTCGTCAGCAGGAACGTGAATTCGGCCGAGGACGTGAGCCCGCCCACTTTATAGACGGACTTCCAGGGCGCGACGTGATCGGTCTCGGTGCCGACGACGAACATCGGCACGCGGATGTCCTTGAGGCTCACCGGCTCGCCCTCGACCTTGAAGCGGCCCTCGGCGAGGTCGTTTCGCAGGTACAGGCCCATCAGGTACTCGGTGTGCATCTTCCACGGCATGCGCGTGCCGTCGGCGTTCCAGGCCATCAGGTCGATCATCCCGTCGCGCTCGCCCTTGAGGTAGGACTTCACGGCGGGCTGCCACAGGAGGTCGTGCGCGCGCAGCATCGCGAAGGCGCCGCCCATCTGCTTGGAATCGAGGACGCCTTCCTTGTACATCAGCGCCTCGAGCATCTCGAGCTGCGCCGGGCTGATGTAGAGCGAGAGCTCGCCGGGCTCGCTGAAATCGGTCTGCGCCGCGAGCAGCGTCATGTCGCGGATACGCGTGTCGCCCCATTCGGCGAGTGCGGCAGCGGCGATCGAGAGCAGCGTGCCGCCGATGCAGTATCCGACGGCGTGAATGTCGCGGTCCGGCACGACGGCGCCGACGGCGTCGAGCGCCGCGTACACGCCCTTGCGCAGGTAATCGTCCATGCCGAGCTCGCGGTCCGCGGCGGTCGGGTTCTTCCACGACATCATGAACACGGTGAAGCCCTGGTCCACGAGCCAGGCGACGAGCGAGTTCTTCGGCGACAGGTCGAGGATGTAGTACTTCATGATCCAGGCCGGCACGATGAGGATCGGCTCGGCGTGGACGTCCGGCGTCGTCGGCGAGTACTGGATCAGCTCGATCAACTCGTTGCGGAAGATGACCTTGCCTTCGGTGACCGCGACCTTCTCGCCGACGCGGAAGTCCTCGGTGCCCGGGGCATCGCCGCCCTGGACCGTGCGCTCCATGTCGTCGAGGAAATTCTTGTAGCCGCGCGCGAGGTTCTGGCCGCCCTCGGCGACGGTCTGGTTGAGCACTTCCGGATTCGTGAGCGGATGGTTCTCGGGCGAGAGCGACTCGCCGGCCTGCCGCGCCGCGAACTCGACGAGCTGGGCGTTTCGCGGCTCGACGCCGGGGACTGCGCGGGTCGCCTGCTCCATCAGGGACATCCCGTTCTGGAACGCCTGCGCCCACACGTTGAACGGGTACTGCTGCCAGGCGGGATTCGAGAAGCGGCGGTCGCCGTTCTCGGTCGGCGCCATGGGCTTGCCCTGCGCCGCCTCGGCGTTGAAGCGCCACAGGTCCATCGCCTGCTTGAGCGCGGTCTGGTGCAGCTCGGCCTGCTTCTCCGGCGACTTCGCGAAGTTGAGCCACCAGTCCCAGAAAGCCGCGCCGTAATCCTGCGGCGCGATTCCCCCGGTCATCTTGGCGAGCATGGCGCGGAATTCGCGCTCGACGACGTCGATCTTGTCCATTCGCCTACATTATAAGGTGTCGCGGAGCCCGACCGTGTCGTCGCCGAGTTTCGAGAGGTCGGGGCGCGCGCGCTCGGCGATCATCTTGCGCGCGGCCATGAAATCCTTGGCGTGGTTCACGGCGTCGAGCGCGATCAGCTCGCCGCCGCGCAGGTAGCAGCAGCTGAACGAACGCGATGCAGGATCGCCGCGCAGGACGACGTTGTCATAATGCTGGCTCAGCCCGACGATCTGCAGCTTCAGCTCGTACTGGTCCGACCAGAACCACGGCGTCTTGTCGTGCGGGATTTCCTTGCCGCAGATGTTCGCCGCCGCGCTCTTCGCCTGCTCGAACGCGTTGTCCACCGATTCGAGGCGGATGCGGCGTCCGTAGCGGGGGCTCGGGTGGCTGCAGCAGTCGCCGATCGCGTAGATGTCCGCGTTGCTGGTGCGGCAGTGTTCGTCGACCGCGATGCCGTCGTCGCACTTGAGTCCCGCGCTTTCCGCGAGCGAGGTGTTGGCGACGAGGCCGATGCCGACGATCACGAGATCCGCGGGCACCTGCGTGCCGTCCGTGCACTCGACGGCGTGCACGCTGCCGTCGCCCCAGAGTGCGCTCACCTTGCGGTCCGTCAGCACGTTGACGCCGTGGCCCGCATGCTCGGCCTGGTAGAAGCGGCTCATCTCCGGCGCAACGACGCGGTTCATCACGCGGTCCATCATCTCGATCACGGTCACGTCGAGGCCGAGCTTCCTGAAGGTCGCGGCGCACTCGAGGCCGATGTAGCCGGCGCCGACGATCGCGACGCGCACCCCGGGCGCGACTTTCGCGCGGATCGCCTGCACGTCCGCCATCGTCCGCAGCACATGCACGCCGGGCAGGTCGCTGCCGGGCACGGGCAATGGCCGCGCATGGCCGCCGACCGCGAGCACGAGCTTGTCGTAGGCGAGATGGCCGCCATCGGAGAGCGTGAGCTTGCGCGCGCCTGCGTCGATCGCGGTGACCGGATTGCCGAGCATCAGCTCGCAGTGGATGGTCTCGTAATACGCGGCATGGCGGATCGGCAGGCGCTCGACGTCCAGTTCGCCGGCGAGGAATTTCTTGGAAAGCGGCGGGCGCTGGTAGGGCAGGGTGGGCTCGCCGCAGACCATGACGAGGCGCCCGGCGAAGCCGTCGCGGCGCAGGCTGTCGACGACCTGCGCGGCGGCATGACCGCCTCCGGCGACGACGATGGTGTCCTGCATGCGCGATAACTCCCGGTTGCGCGCCACTTTATACTGGCGCGCCGCCTTGCGGCAGGGAGTAGCGATGGCGGCTGCGGGCGGCAGGACGAGAGCGCAGAACATCGGGCTTGCACTCGGCCTTGCCGCGCTCGTTGCGACCCTGGTCATCGATCCGCCCGCCGGGCTTTCTCCCGCGGCCTGGCGGGTCGCAGGGACGATGGCGCTGATGGCGATCTGGTGGGCGACCGAAGCGCTTCCATTCGCTGCAACGGCGCTCGTGCCGCTCGCCATCCTGCCGCCGCTCGGCGCCGCATCCGCCGCGAGCCTCGCCAGCGGCTACGGCAACACGACGCTCTACCTGATCCTCGGCGGATTCCTGCTCGGCCTTTCGATGGAGCGCTGCAACCTGCACCGCCGCATCGCCTACGCGATCGTCGCGCGCGCGGGCGGCAATGCGCAGGGACTCGTGCTCGGCATGATGTGCGCGACCGGCTTCATCAGCATGTGGGTCCAGAACACCTCGAGCACGCTGATGATGCTGCCGGTCGCCCTCTCGGTCGCGACGATCGTGGCGCCCGACACGGCGACGGACAATCGCGATGCGAGGAACTTCGGCTGTGCGATCGTCCTCTGCGTCGCCTATGCCGCGACCATCGGCGGCCTCGGCACGCTGGTCGGCACGGCGACCAATGCGCTGGTCGTCGGCTTCATGCAGCAGAACTACAACCAGACCATCAGCTTCACGCAATGGCTCGCGTTCGGGATTCCGACCGTCCTGCTCCTGATGCCGGTCGCCTGGCTGGTGCTGGTGAAGATCGCATTTCCGTTCAAGCTCGGATCGCAGGCGACGGCGCGCGATGCGCTCATCGAGGCGCGCCTCGCGCTCGGGCCGATGACGATCGCCGAGCGGCGCGTGACGGCGGTCTTCGTCGTGACCGCATTGCTCTGGATCACCGGCCCGCTGCTGCGCCAGCTGCCGGGGCTCGCCGAATTCAACGACACGACGATCGCGCTGCTGGCGGGCCTGTTCCTGTTCCTGATCCCGAATCGCGCGCAGGAGGGCGGGGCCCTGCTGAAAGGCGCGGACCTGCGGCGCGTGCCCTGGGACGTGCTCCTGCTGTTCGGCGGCGGGCTTGCGCTCGCGGAGGCGATCCAGGGCAGCGGATTGTCCGCGGTCCTCGGCACTGCGCTCGCCGGCATCGGCGCCTGGCCGCTGGTCGCGCTGCTCGCGACCATGGTGGCCTTGCTCGTCATGTGGACGGAGTTCAATTCGAACGTCGCGACCGCGGCGACCTTCATGCCGATCCTCGCCGCCATCGCGACGGTCTCGGACTACCCCGTGCTGCAGCTGGTGGCGCCGGCGGCGCTCGCCGCGTCCTGCGGATTCATGTTCCCGGTCGGCACGCCGCCGAATGCGATCGTCTTCGGCACCGGCCGGCTCTCGATGCAGGACATGATCCGCGCCGGCTGGCGCGTGAACCTCGCCGCGATCGTGATCGTGACCGCGGTCTCGATGCTCGTGATCCCGCTGATCGCCTGAGCGGTTACTTCAGGCTGGTTCTTCTTCAGGATGCGGCCGTTCGAGAGATCGAGGTCGCAGCGGTAGGCCGAGAAGGAGAGGGCGACCAGGGGCTCGCGGCTCTCGATCCGGTAATAGTGGTCGTCCGCCTCCGGCTGCTCGGCCTGCCAGAGCATCTCGCCCGAGGGCGAATAGGCGCGGATGTTCTGCACCGGCTCGCGGCTTCGGCGCCGCGCGACGCCATAGGTCGGCTTGTCGAGGAAGGCATCCGGGTCGAGCAGCACGATGGCGCGGCCGTCCGCCCAGAAAGCGTCGCGCACCATGTATTCCATGCGCAGCGGCTTGCCGTCGATCTTGACGATGTCGCCGTCGTGGGAGACGGCGCGCTCCTTGTCAGATGGCATAGCTGACGATTATCTCACTCGCGGGGTCCTTGGGGTCGAACTCCGAACGTGACGCGTGCCCCAGGAATACTCGTACGGCGGCGCACCGAGCGCGGTCCGAAGCCAGGCGTCGTGCCTTGTTTTCCGTTCGCGCTCGGTCGCGATCGTCCATGGACCCGTGTCGTCCGAAGTCAGTCCGGAGGGCCACGAATACCTGGTGAAGTTTCTCCCCCTGGAAGATCAGCGTCGCCGCGACGCCGGGTTCGGGATCGATCGCAACGTGTCGCCAGTCTTCGCGCTCGTTCGCAATCTGCTCGCGCGCGCCGTTGCCGATCGCGGAGCGCAGGAACTCGGTGCGCTGCGTCGAGCCGCTGACTGTTCCGCCCGCGAACACGATCGAGCCGTCGGACACGTCGATTTTCATCTCACGGCCCCAGCGGGAAGTCGCCCACGTAGCGCAGGCTGGTCTCGTACGAAGGTACTACGATCTGCGGAAGCCAACCAGTTCCATGCCGCGCATTCTCGAGCGCAAGGCCAAACGCGGCAGGCGTGTCCTCGAGCACTTCATAGGCGGCGTATCGCATCCGCATCGGCCGGATCCGGTGCGGTGCAATCTGAAGTCCGCGGTTGAGCGCGCCGGCGCTGTCGCCGGCGCGCCGGATGGCGCTGGCCGTCGTATAGAAACTGCCCTGGCCCGGAAAGCCGGCGTAGATGAGCTTGCCCTTCTTCAAAACGATGTCCTTGAATCGGTCGATGCCCGGGTAGTCGCCCTTGCCCTGCAATGTGCGGGCGAACCGGCTCGGCGAGGCCAGCGCCTCGGACCCTGCCCTGCGAAGTGCGCCGCCGAATCCCCCGATGAGATAGCCGGCATCCCCGGCGCGCGCGCCCATGCGGCCCGCATCGCTGTCCGGCTCGCGGAAGTACTGGAAGTCGGGGTCGGCGCCGAAGAGCATCGCGATCGGCGACGAGCTGATCGCGATGTTCGCCATGCGTGCCGCGAATCCCTGCACGGCGTCCAGCCGCCCTCCGGTCGAGAGCGTCGGGTCCGCATGCGTGCCGACGGTCAGGACGATGCTGGACGGAGAGATGAGCGTGCTGCCTTGCATCGCGCAGGCGAGCCCGCTGCCGAACTGGCCGCAGGGATCGCGCTCCATCGCACTCGCGACGGCGGCCGCGTGGGCGCCGCCGGACCAGCGCATGTATTCGATCCACGACGTGGCGATCACCGTGATCTGCACGCAATTCCCGTCCGGCGTCGCGAGGCATGGCACCGGGTCGAAACCGCCCGGGTCAGTGAACGCGAGCGGATTGTTCAATGCGTAGGCGTAGCGATTCAGGCCCTGGCCGTCGTACGGACGCGTGGCATATGGGTCGGCGCTGATGAAGCGTCCGAGCTGCGGGTCGTAGACCCGCCCGTTCATGTGGATCAATCCGAGGTTGTCGAGCTGCTCGTGGCCCGTATATCCGTCGCGGGTCACGGCCGCGATCTTCGCAAGGTCGGCAGCCGTCGGAATTCCGGCCCAGTGCGGCTTGCGGCGATCGCCGAACGGACCAAAGCTCTCTGCAGCGAGCACATTGCCCGAGGCATCCACGATCTTGTCCGTGCTGCCGAGGTGATCCGTCGTCAGGTAGCGCATCGCCGGCGGCGAGCCGTCGCTGCTTCGCAGCTGCACTGCGATGCCGCCCGGCGTCAACACGTAGTGGCGCCAGGTCGTGACGCCGCCGCGCGTCGTCTTCTCGAAAAGGCCGCTCGCGTAGAGCGTCGTTTCGGTCGTGCCTCCGTTCTTTGCAACCTGTTTCCAGCGATTGCCTTCCGGCCCGTACGAGAACGCGCTGGAGTTTCCGTTTGCCTGCGCAATCGAAATCGGGCGGTTGTCGCTGCTCCAGGCAATGGCCGCGCCGCCGCGGCTCGTCATGTTCCCGTTGGCGTCGTACTCGTAGGACTGCGTGCCGTTCGAGATGACCGCATGCTTGCGCGTCGCGTGATAGGCGAAGCAGGGGCCGTGCCGCTGCAAACGTCCGACCGTCGCCGGATGTTTCCGATCGCGTCGTAGTCGAGCGCAAGGTTGACCGTGCCGTTCCTGCGCGACTCCGTGAGCCGGTCCAGCGTGTCGTAGCGGAACTCCTCGAGCAGTCCCTGGTTCAGGTCGCGCCGCGATGCAAGATTTCCTGCGCCGTCCCAGGCATAGGCGAGGTCCTGGAGCGCCGCGCCGCTGCCGGCGCCGGACTGGCGATACTCGAGTTCGCCTTCGACCGGGGCATAGCCGCTGACGACGCGCACCGATGCGCCCAGCGTTTCGTCGAGCGTATGTCCGGCGGCGTCCTGCGCGTTCTGCCTCCAGAAGTACTCGCCCGGCGCGTCGGCATTTCCGATGCGCGAGACCCGCCCGTCGTCGTAGTCGTGACGGATCCGAAATGGGGTTCCGGCACCCGCCGCCGGGTACGTGATCGTGTCGAGCAGCCCGAGCGCGTTATAGGTGTAGTCGAAGCGGTAGCTGGCATCGGAGACGATCGTCTGGGACGCCGGCCGGCCGATGCTGTCGTAGGTAAAGGCCTCGGAATAACCTGGGCCGGAGAGGCTCGCCAGCCGGCCGATGTTCTTTTTCGATGCCGTCGAGCCCCAGACCCAGATCGACGTACCGTCGGGGGCCGTGCGCTTCGTAAGACGTCCAAGTGCGTCGTAGTCGAAATGGATGACCTGGCCCTTCGCATCACGCAGCGCCGTGGTTTCGCCAAGCGGGTTGCGTGTCCAGGCCCAGCTGCCGAGGTCGGCGTCGGTGACGGCGACCTTCATTCCGAGCGGGCTGTACGCGATGTTCGCGATCGTGTTGTTTGCGGCATCCCGCACGCGCGTCAACGCACCGAACGCGTCGTATTCGTAGCGGGCGCGCCCGCCCGCCGCATCCACGACCTCGTTCGGGCCGCCCCAAGCGCTGCGCGTGGCTGTCGTCGATCGACCGAGGCCGTCGGTCTCGGTCACCGCAAGCCCGTCATACCGCAGGGCGGTTGCACGCCGTACCATGCCGTCGGCCGCGACCAGCTGTTCGCCCGTCTCCCGCCCGAGGGCGTCGTACGTGAAGGCCTCGTAGCCCGGCGGAATGTCGCCGTCCCAGTGGGGCAGGTCGCGGCGAATGACCTCGCCGCGATTGCCGGAATGGATCATGGCGACGGAGCGGCCTCCGCCGGGTTCCTGTGTCTCGAGCCGGAACCCGCGCTCATGCTGGTCCACTTCGAGCCAGGCCGTGACCTGCGCGATGCCCGCGACATCGAGGTCGTCCTGTCGCAACCGGTATTTCCCGCGCGGGTCGCAGGCCTTGCAGGATTCGCGGGTCCATCGCGTGCCGGTGCCGTCCGGCTGGGTTTCGCGGATCATGCGGCCGAGGGTGTCGTACTCCCAGCGCATCGCCGAGCCGTTCGGATCCGTAAAACTGAGCGGCAACCCGCGACTCTCGTCCCAGTCATAGCGCGAGACCTGCGAGAGCGGGTCGGTGATCCGCACCGGCAGCTGCCCGCGCGGGCCCCAGTTCGTGGCGACCGAGCGAGCAGTCATCCCGGCGCCGGTCACTTTTTCATTGGCGATGTTTCCGAACGCGTCATACGAGAGGTTGTAGGTTACGCGCCAGTTTCCATCGCCCGGCATCAGGCGCACGCGCGTCGGCCGGCACTTGAGCCCGTCCCAGTCCTGGTCCGCCTCGCGCGTGATCGCCGCGCCGCCCGGCAACGTGTGGCTTGCAGTCACCTCAATCGCCTGGGTACGTCCGAGGCACCAGTTCACGGTGTCGTTGAGAATGCTCGAATGAAGCGTGTGCAGGCTGGATGACGATCCGGCATTCGCGCCGCCCGCGATCTCGGTCGTCGTCGTCGTCTCATCGGTGAATCGGCCGGAAGTCGCATCGATCGCTGCGACGCTTCGCACGGTGCGGACGATCTCGCTGCCGTCGAATGCGCCGCCCAACTCGAAGCGGCGCTCCGTCGTGCTCGAGGGATAGGGAAACCGCCGCAGGCTCATCGCGCTGCCGAGATCGAGCTTCGACCAGCGGTACTCGGTCGAGGACACGGTCTTGCCCGACGCCTGTCGCACGGCCTGTGCGTCCGGCAGTCCCGTAAATGGAAAGTCCTGGCGTCGCGTCAGCTCCGTCGTGAGCGGAACATCGGCCGTCGAGTCGGTGCGCGTGAATTTCCGGAATCCGAGCGAGCCGCGGCCCTGCACGTTGTGCCGCAGGCCTTCGTAGCTGAGTCCCGTCGATTCCAGTCGTCCTTCGCCGCTGCCATCGGTCACCGTGAGCGTCGACACGACGGAATCGTTCGTCTGCATGTCGGGCTCGGGCCATGTGGCGAGACTTCCCGGGGTGTGCACGGAAGCGTCTGTCAACGGCCGGTAGGAGAACTGCGCGACGACGCCGAAGCCGTCCTTTGCGGCCAGCAGGAGATCGGGCACGGGACCGGTGCGGTAGCGGGCGCGCACCTGGTTCGCCGTGCGCACGGCAATGTCGTCCAGGCCGTCGCCATCGAGGTCGCGGCCTGCGATTGCGGCGGCGTTCTCGTGCGGTATCCCCGTGTCGACCAGCGGCGCGACGGAATCCGCGAGCGAAATACCGACGAGCCAGTTCGTGGGGCCGCGCACCAGGATGTCGTCGCGCCCGTCGCCATTCCAGTCGAGCGCGAAGAGCTCCGCCACGCCGGTCCACGCCGGACCTTGTATTTCGTTCAGGGAGCCCTGGATCGAACAGAAGCCGGGACGCACGCGCAGGAAGCCGCTCGTATGCTTGTACGCGAAATCCGTGCAGCCGTCGTCGTTGAAATCGAGCGGCACTGCGCTCGGAAGGCGAATGTCGAGCCCGTCGGTTCCGTACTCCGCGTCCGAGATCCGCGCGATCGAGTAATTCTCGTCCATGAGGAGCTCTTCCGCGCCGTCCCCGTCCAGGTCGACGCGCGCTCCGGGCCGCCCGATGAAGTCGCCGCCCTCGGAGTTCGAATACGCCCTCGCTATCCACTGGTCGTACAGGGTCGCCGGTGCGCCGAATCCGCCGCCGGCCTTTGCAAACCGGGCGCGCACCTTGAGGCTGCTGACCTGCGGGTCGGCGGCTTCCGACCAGGCGATATCGCCGAGGCCGTCGCCATTCAGGTCGACGCCGCGAAAATCGCGCGTGCCCGCCGGCAGCGCGATGCCCGTGTCGACGGGGGCAGCGAGGCCCGATGGCCCGCCTGCGGCAATTGCCAAGGTCCCACCGGCGAGATCATGAGGAGATCAGCGCGACCGTCGCCGTTGGCGTCGAATGGGACGCCGATGCCGTAACGGCAGGGAATCCCCGAGTTGATCGGGGGCCCGAATGCGCGGCCCGCGACGCTCAGCCGGTAGCGGATCGTGAGCGACGCGGCGTCGGTTCCACCGGCCCACAGGATGTCGTTGCGGCCATCGCCATCAATGTCGGCGAGATTCCAGGCTTGCTCATGGGGGATTGCCACCTGCACCGGAACCTGGGCTGAGAAAGCATTGACGGCCGAAGTGCCTGCGATGCCGTCCTGCCATTCGAATGTCGTGGGTGTCAGGCAATCCGTGCCGCCGGCGCCGCATTCCTTGACGGAAGCGAGACGGCTGCGTCCGCCCGACGAGAGCGCCGGCTCGTAAGCGAGGTCATATCGTCGCAGCACCGAGCCGTTGTTGAGCACGTCGACGCGATCGAGGCGCATGACTTCACGCACCGGCATGCCGGCAACGTAACCCGAGTCAATTTCCTGGTTTGGCCGCTGCTCGTAGGTGAAAGCCACCTGGTGCGAAGCTGCGATGCCGTTTCCGGGATTTGCGTTGTACTGGATGTTCGCAATGCGAAACGCGGTGCTGCCAGATTCCTCGGCATAGCGGTAATCGATGATGTTGCCGGCGCGGTCGCGGATCCGGTTGAGCGCCCAGCTGCGCGCGCCGTTCGTGGACGGTCCCGTCGATCCGTCGATGCGCGAGTCGTTCGTCGCGCCGTACTCGTAGATGCGGCCGTCGGCCGCTTCGACCGTGAAATAGGCCGGCCCGTTGGTGGAAGTTCCGGCGATCGCGCGGATGCGCGCAAACGATTCGATCTCGGTGCGGTATTCGGCATTCGGCGCCTCGTAGACGACGTGATTCGCGACGACGAGTCGTTGACCGTCGAGGCAGAACCGATCCGCGAGTAGCGAAGCGGCGGCGCCGTGACGCCGTCCTGCGCGACGGTCCGCGCGCAGCGAGTGATCAGCGGACAAACCGCCAATCGACCAGCCGACGCCAAGCAGCCCGCCCGCGTGCGATGGCCGTACTCGAGCGACAATGTCGGCGTCAGCCCGTTCGTGCCGGGGGCAGCGCGAGCGGGATCGAGTATTGCGCCTGCCCTCCTGGGACACGGAAGCGACGCCCGGCGTCCCGGCCGACGGCAGCTTCAGCCTGCAGGGCAACCAGCAGGACAAGCGTTCCGAGGAGGGCGCCGAGCCGGCGCGGGGTCGCAGGCAGTTCCATTGCCGTGTCTCCGTTGCAACCGGCATCCCGCCGGCTGACGACACGCTAGCGAGGCGTCCGCCAGGCAACACGCCCCTTAACGACGGCAAATACGTAGAATCTGGAACCGAACCCCACACCGACGGCCTGC
>CAVVDL010000005.1:0-24407 GCA_963747035.1 uncultured Gammaproteobacteria bacterium | reverse complement strand
CGCGGATCGCCGTCAGCGCATCGCGGCGCAGGCCCGCCTTCTCCATGCTGAGGAACCACTGCGGCGTCGCGCGGAAAATCACCGGCGACTTGTGGCGCCAGCAATGCGGGTAACTGTGGTGATACGTCTCGAAATGGATCAGCCGCCCCCGCTCGCGCAGCGTCTCGACGATCTTCGGGTTCGAATCGAACACCGAGAGTCCCTCGAACAGCGGCGTGCCCGCGACGAAGCGCCCGTCGTTGCCGACCGGATTGTCGATCGGCAGGCCATAGCGTCGGCCCATCTCGTAATCGTCCGCGCCGACGCCAGGCGCCGTGTGCACCGCGCCGGTGCCGGCATCGAGCGTCACGTGATCGCCGAGGATCACCGGCACCTCGCGCTCGTAGAACGGATGTTCGAGCCGCAGCCCTCGAGCGACGTCCCTTGACCTTGCCGAGCACGCGGTGCGAGCTGCGCCGATGCGCTTGGCGAAGCGCTCACCAGGGCCTCGGCGACGACGAGGCATTCCGGCCCGCCGGCGCGCGTGAACTCGGCGAGCACGTAGTCGTAGAGCGGGTACACGCAAACCGCCTGGTTCGCGGGCAGCGTCCAGGGCGTCGTGGTCCAGATCGCGACCGCTGCGGTCGCAAGGTCCTCGGTCGTGAGCCCAGCGGCGCGCGGCATCATGCGCGTCCGCGATCTCGAAGCGCACGTCCACGGCCGGCGAATCGCGATCCTCGTATTCGACTTCGGCTTCCGCCACGAGGAACGGCAGTAGGCACCAGTGCACGGGCTTGAAGCCGCGCACGAGGCGGCCGCGGCGATGATCGCCGCGAAAGCGCGCAGCTGCTCGGCCTCAAGCGCGAAGCCATCGTGAGGTACGGGTCATCCCAGTCGCCCATGACGCCGAGCCGCTCGGAAGTCCGTGCGCGGATCTCGACCTGGCTCGCGGCGTATTCACGGGAGGCTTGCGGAACGCGTCGGCGTCGAGACTCTGTCCGACGCGACCGAATTTCTTCTCGACCTGCTGCTCGATCGGCAGCCCGTGGCAGTCCCAGCCGGGCACGTAGGGCGAATCATAGCCGTCGAGCGTGCGCGACTTGACGATGATGTCCTTCAACACCTTGTTCACGGCGTGGCCGATGTGGAACACGCCGTTCGGATAGGGCGGGCCATCCACGAGCACGAACTTGGGGCGGCCCGCGGCGCGACGCCGCAACGCCATATAAATGTCGTCCGAAAGCCAGCGCGCAACCCGCTCCGGTTCGCGACGGGCGAGGTCCGCCTTCATCGGGAAGGCCGTGTCCGGCAGGTTGAGGGTCTGCTTGTAGTCCACGCTCATCCTCGGGCAGCGAGCAGCTTGCGGGCGAGCCGCGCGTCTTCGTGCATCTGTGCGGTCATGGCCTCGACGTCCGGCAAAGCGGATCTCGTCGCGCAGCCGCGCGATGAAATCGACGCAGAGCCGCTCGCCGTACAGCTCGCCGTCGTAGTCAAACAAGTGCACCTCGAGCAGCCATTCCGTGCCGCCGACCGTCGGACGCGTGCCGACCGAGGCGACGCCCGGGTGCCGCGCGAGCCCGGCACCGGTAACCCGCACGGCGAAGATACCCGCAACCGGCGGCAGGCGGCGGTGCAGCCGCAGGTTCGCCGTGCGAAATCCGAGCCTGCGGCCGAGCTTGCTGCCTTCGATCACGCGGCCGCTGATCCGGAAATCTCGGCCGAGCAGCGCCTTCGCCTCCTCGAGCCGGCCGGCAGCGATCGCCTCGCGCACGCGTGTCGAGCTCACCGGGCGCCCACCGTGCAGGGCGGGTGGCACGGCCTGCACCTGGAAGCCGCAGGTGGCGCCGGCACGGCGCAGCAGCTCGACGTCGCCGCCGCGCCCTCTGCCGAACCGGAATCCTTCGCCGATCACCACTTGTTTCGTCCTCAGCGCGCCGAGCAGCACGCGCTCAATGAATCCTTCCGCATCGAGCCCGGCGAGATTCGCGTCGAATTCGAGCACCCGCAGCTCATCGATGCCCGCCTCCGCCATCCACTCGGCCTTGTCGGACAGCCTCATCAGCCGCGCCGGCGCCGAATCCCGCGCGAAGTATTCCTTCGGCTGGGGCTCGAAGCAGACGACGGCCGTCGGCAGCCGCAATTCGCGGCCGCGCTCTCGCAAGACGGCCAGGATTGCCTGGTGCCCGAGATGGACGCCGTCGAAGTTGCCGATCGCGACGGCTCGTCCGGGGTCCGCGTCGCGACAGGGCTTGAAACCACGTCGAATCAGCATGGCCCTGCCGGATCGGGAAATGCCTCGCAATTATAGATGCTTCAGGTCGCGCGGGCGCGCGCCGGCGAGGGCCAGCACGCCGAAATAGACGACCCCACCGCCCACGACCGAGAACCCGAGCCAGAGCGCCCGGCGCGTCGCGTGCCACTCGGTCCATTCCGACCAGTCTCCGGAAACCCACCACAGGAAAGCCGCCATGGCGACGCTTGCGAGCCCGATCTGCGGAAGGAGACGCTTCCAGGCCGCCGACGGCTGGAAGATGGCTTCGCGGCGGAGTCCCCGATACAGCAGCGTCGCGTTGATGAGTGCCGAGAGGCCGGTCGACACCGCGAGCAGGATGTGAGGCACCGCGAATCCGTTCAGGAAAGCAGGAACGACGACACCGACGTTGAAAGCCATATTGACCGACAGCGCGATGATGCCGACCTTGACCGGGGTCTTCGTGTCCTGGCGCGCGAAGTAGCCGGGCGCCAGCACCTTCACCATCGAGAAGCCGATGAGGCCCAGTGAATAGGCCATCAGTGCATAGGAGCACATGAGGACGTCGCGGTGCGTGAACGCACCGTAGCCGACGATCGTCGCGATCAGCGGGCCCGCGAGCATGAGGAGACCGACGGCTGCGGGCACGACGACCGTGAGCGTGAGCCGGAGCGCCCAGTCGAGCGTTGCGTTGAATTTTTCGGGTGACTTTTCCGAATGGTGCGAGGCGAGGCCCGGCAGGATCACGGTCGCGAGCGCGATCGAGAACACGCCCATCGGAAATTCGACGAGGCGGTCGGCGTAGTACAGCCAGGTGACGCTGCCGGTCATCAGGAACGACGCGATCACGGTATCGAGCAGGAGCGAAACCTGCGCGACCGAAGAACCGAAGATGCCGGGCAGCATCAGCTTCGCGATCCGGCGCACGCCCTCGTGCGCGCGGTCGAAGCGCGGCCACGGCAGCAGGTTGAGCGCGCGCAGCGCCGGGAACTGCGCAATGAGCTGCACGAAGCCCGCGACGAACACGCCCATTGCGAGCACGAGCCCCGGGTTCGCGAAATAGGGCGCGACGACGCCGGCCGCGATGATCATGACGATGTTGAGGAGCGTCTGGTTCAGCGCCGGCACGGCGAAACGGTTGTAGCTGTTCAGCACGCCGCTGCCGAGCGCGACCAGCGAGATGAAGAACAGGTACGGGAAGGTGAAACGGAGCATTTCGACCGTGAGGTCGAAGTGCGTGCCCTTCGAATGAAATCCCGGCGCGAAGATGTAAGCGAGGACCGGCGCCGCGATCACGCCGATCAGCGTGATGACGAAGAGGATGAGCCCGAACACGCCGCTGACGCTCGCGACCAGCTCGCGCACTTCCTCGTGGCTTTTCCGCACCTTGTACTCGGAAATGACCGGCACGAAGGCCTGGGAGAAGGCGCCCTCGGCCGTCAGCCGGCGCATGAAATTCGGGATCTTGAACGCCACCAGGAAGGCGTCCATCAGCGGGCCCGCGCCGAAAGAGATGGCGTAGACCATGTCCCGGATCACGCCGGTGACCCGGGAAAGCAGCGTCAGCAGGCCGACGATCGTGGTATTGCGCAGGAATCCGTGCGACATGCGGGCGGCACTATACCGCGTTGACATTCCAGGCCCGCATCCGGACAATGCGCGCCCTTATGGCGAACACCAAGTCAGCTGAAAAACGGGCCCGCCAGGCGGTTGCCAGCCGCGCGCGGAACGTCGCGCAACGCTCGAAGGCCCGCAGCGCCGTGCGCAAGGTCGTCGAAGCCATCAACGCCGGAAAGAAGGCTGAAGCCGCAGCCGCGCTGAAGGCCGCCGCGCCCGTGATCGATTCGATGGCCCGCAAGGGCATCATTCATCGCAACAAGGCCGCTCGCCACAAGAGCCGCCTGGCTGCGCAGATCAAGGCGATGCCCGCCAAGTAGAGGGATAAGAGGGGACGTTCCCCGATTTCCTTCGGTCCTTCGGGAAATCGGGGAACGTCCCCTTTTATTCCTCGAGTTCCCGCATGACGGCCTGGCACAGCTCCTTCGTGCCCTCGCCCGTCACCCCTGAAATCCTGAAGACCGGCCCCTTGTAGCGCAGGCGTCGCACGATGTCGGCGCAGCGCGCCTCGCGCTCCTTGCCCTCGAGCAGGTCGATCTTGTTGAGGACGAGCCAGCGTCTCTTGCGCGAGAGCTCCGGGCTGAACTTCTTCAGCTCCTTCACGATGGCGCGCGCGCCGGCCACCGGGTCCGCGTCAGGATCGAGCGGCGCGATGTCGACCAGGTGCAGGAGGATGCGCGTGCGCTGCAGGTGCTTCAGGAAGCGGATGCCGAGGCCCGCGCCTTCCGCCGCGCCCTCGATGAGCCCCGGGATGTCCGCCATCACGAAGCTCTTCTGCAGCCCGACCGAGACCACGCCCAGCTGCGGATACAAGGTCGTGAACGGATAGTCCGCAACCTTCGGCCGCGCGGCGGATACCGCGCTGATCAGCGTGGATTTGCCCGCGTTGGGCAGCCCCAGCAGGCCGACGTCGGCGAGCAGCTGCAGTTCAACGTGCAGGCTCCGCGCCTCTCCGGGCAGGCCCGGCCCGCTCTGCCGCGGCGTGCGATTGGTCGAGCTCTTGAAGCGCTGGTTTCCCCAGCCGCCCTTGCCGCCCTTCGCGACCAGCAAGGTCTGCCCGGCTTTCGTGAGATCGCCGAGCGTCTCGCCCGTGTCCTCGTCGATCACGACGGTTCCGACCGGCATCGGCACGTAGAGATCGTCGCCGCCGCGGCCCGTGCAGTCCTGGCCGCCACCGGGTTCGCCGTTCTGCGCGCGAAAGGTGCGCTGGACGCGGTAGTCCACGAGCGTGTTGATGCCTTGCTGCGCGCGGAGCCACACGCTCCCGCCTGAGCCGCCGTCGCCACCGTCCGGGCCGCCGAAGGGCACGAACTTCTCGCGGCGAAAGCCGATCGCGCCGCGGCCGCCGTTGCCGGCCCGCACTTTTACGGTTGCTTCATCGACGAATTTCATGGTTCGTTGCTGCCCTAACGAAAAACCCCGGCCGGGCCGGGGTTTTTCTTCGATTCGAGCGGCCCTTCCTTACTCCGGCAGGACGCTGACGAAGGTGCGCTTCTCGGCGCCCTTCTTCTTGAAGTGCACGCGGCCGGGCTTCAGCGCAAACAGCGTGTGGTCCGTGCCGACGCCGACGTTGTCGCCCGCGCGATACGGCGTGCCGCGCTGGCGCACCAGGATGTTGCCGGCGAGCACCTGCTGGCCGCCGAACTTCTTGACGCCAAGGCGCTTCGAGTGGGACTCGCGCCCGTTCTTGGTACTGCCGCCTGCTTTCTTGTGTGCCATTTCTTGACTCCTCAGGCCGCCTTGATGCCGGTCACCTTCACTTCGGTGTACGGCTGGCGATGCCCCTTCTGCCGCAGGTAGTGCTTGCGGCGCCGGAATTTCACGATGCGGACCTTGTCGGCCTTGCCGTGCGCCTGCACGGTCGCAGTCACGAGCGCGCCGGTGACATAGGGTGAACCGACGGCGACGTCCACGCCCTCGCCGATCAGGAGGACCTGGTTGAACTCGACGGTTGCACCCGCGTCGACGTCGAGTTTCTCGACTCGCACGACGGTGCCCTCGCTCACCCGGTACTGTTTGCCCCCGGTGGCAATGACGGCGTACATGATTGACTGGACTCCAAAAAGAGCCGGCAATTGTAGTGTCGGGACCCCCCGGGGTCAAACCAATTGGCTGGCCCGCGTTCCCCGACGGCCCGAATGCCGCTAGGATGCCCCAGACCCGCAGGGGATGGCGGGATTCCATGCAACTCAAAGACATACGGGCCCTCGTCGCCGGCGACCTCGCTGCGGTCGACACCGAAATCCGCCGCCAGCTGGCGAGCGACGTCGCGCTCGTCAACCAGGTCGGGGACTACATCGTCGGCGGCGGCGGCAAACGCCTGCGCCCCCTGCTCGTCGTGCTCGCTGCCCGGGCGGCTGGCGCGAAGGACTCGATCCACATCCCGGCCGCCGCGCTGATCGAGTTCATCCACACGGCGACCCTGCTGCACGACGACGTCGTCGACGATTCCGCGCGCCGGCGGGGCCGTGAGACGGCGAATCACGCCTTTGGCAATCCCGCGTCCGTGCTGGTCGGAGACTTCCTCTACTCGCGCGCCTTCCAGATGATGGCGACGCTCGACTCCGCCGCAGTGATCCGCGTGATGGCCGACGCGACGAACACGATCGCGGCCGGCGAGGTCCTGCAGCTCATGAACTCGGGCGATCCGGACACGACCGAGATCCGCTACATGGAAGTCATCTACAGGAAGACCGCGCGCCTCTTCGAGGCCGGTGCGCAGATTGCGGCCATCGTGGCGCGCGCACCCGCCGGCGTCGAGGCGCGCTCGCACGCTACGGCAAGCACCTCGGCATCGCGTTCCAGCTCGTCGACGACGCGCTCGACTACGGCGGCGATGCCGACGAGCTCGGCAAGGACATCGGCGATGACCTCGCCGAGGGCAAGCCGACGCTGCCGCTCATCCACGCGCTCGCGCACAGCGACGCGGAGTCCGCCTCGCTCATCCGCAATGCGATCGAGGCTGGCGGCATCGAGGAACAGGGCCCGATCCGCGCCGTCGTTGAAAGCACGGGCGGCCTCGACTACACGGCCCGCCTCGCCGAAGAAGAAGCGAAGCACGCGGAAGAAGCGCTGGCGGACGTGCCCGCCTCCCCCTATCGCGATGCGCTTGCCGCGCTTGCCCGCTACGCGGTCAGCCGCCGCAGCTGATTGCGCGCGCCTATAGCCCCAGCCCCTCGACCAGGATCTTGCCGTCGCTCATGACAAGCCTCGGCTCGAAGAGCGTGCGGCCGTCAGTGAGCGGATCACCGTCGTAGGCGACAAGGTCCGCCTCGAGTCCGACGCGCACGGTGCCGGTACGCGACTCGATTCCGATCACGCGCGCGCCGTTCAATGTCGCGGCCGTGATCGATTCGAGCGGCGTCATGCCGCCGAATTCGCGCAGGAGTGCGATATCGTGTGCGACGCGGAGCCCTCCGATGTCGTCATCGGCATAGCTGCCGTCCGTGGACGCGGCGATCGTGATGCCCATGGCGTGGGCCTTGCGCACCGCGGCGCGGAGCGGCCCCATCATCGCCTGCGTGCGCAGGCGGAGCGCCACGTCGTCGGCGGAATTGCCCTTTGGATCGGCCAGCGGGCTCATGGCCGCGAGTGTCGGCACGAAGAATGTGCCGCGCTTCTTCATCTCGGTGAGCGTCTCGTCGTCGACCCAGGTGCCGTGCTCGACGCTCCGGACGCCGGCTCGCACCGCATTCGCGCAGCCCTCGCGCGCATGGGCGTGGGCGGCGACGAAGAGTCCTTTCTTCGCGGCCTCGACGACGGCTGCGTGTATCTCCGCCTCCGTCAGCTCGGGCCGGCGCGGGTCCGTGTTTGCGAGTCCCGCGCGTTCGCTCGCCCCGACCTTGACGACGTCCGCCCCTTTTGCGATCAGCGCACGCGTCGCATCCGCGATGCGGTCGGGACCGCGCAGCTCGCCATTGATGGCGTCGCCGAACTGCGGATAGACCATGAAAAACGCGAGGCCCGGCTTCGGCCGGATGTGGCCCGGCGAGACGAGCATCTCGGGTCCCGGCACGTGGCCCAGGCGGATGAGGTCCCGCGTGTCGATGGCCTGCAGGTAGGTGTCGCCCAGCACGCGCGATGTCGTGACGCCCGATTGGATGGCGCGGAGCGCGGCCGCCGGCGACTCGATGTGCGCGTGGGCATCGATGAGGCCGGGCAGCAGGTACCGCCCTTTCAAGTCGATCTGCCGGACGCCCGCCGACGCCGTTGGCGCACTCTCCGAGATCGCCGAAATCTTGCCGCCACGGACGCTGACGGAGACGGCCGCGCGTGGCGCCGCGCCCGTGCCGTCGATGAGCGTCGCATTGACGAGGTCGATGTCCTGAGCCGAAGCAAAGAGCGACCAGATCGCCAGAGCGAGCGCAGCAATGACGCGGATCATGCGTATGACCCCCTGAAATGGCCTGTGCCGCGAGAATACGCGGTATCGTTGAAAGCGTGGGGGGGCTTGATTACACTGCCCCGCTTCGCTTCGGGGTGTAGCTCAGCCTGGTAGAGCACTACGTTCGGGACGTAGGAGTCGCAGGTTCAAATCCTGTCACCCCGACCAACCTTCAAGTGGCCAAATAGAATGGGCCGATCCCGAATCGCCGGCTCAAGGTCGTCGTGCCTTTCGCTGGCCCTGCTCGCGAGCTTACTGGCTCCGGCAGCGCATGCACAAACCTTGCTGTCGCACGACGAGCAGAACGTGGCGAATTTCGCTTTCGCCACGCAGCTGGGCTCCGGCGTGTATTCGGTTTCTGGCAGGACGCTGCAGATCTACCGGCTGCCATTCAGCTACACGCTGAAATCCACGGAGGATTCCAGCTTCGGGGTCGAGCTCACCCTGCCCGTGACCTTCGGCTTCTACGACTTCGAATTGCAGGACATCGCGAACGGGGACATACCGACGAATGTGGATGCCCTGAGTTTCGTACCCGGCCTCACACTCGTGTTCGAGCTGAAGCCCGGCTGGAAGCTCGAGCCCTATGTCGAGGCCGGCATCTCACGCGCCCGCGACGTCGGCGCGGACGCAAGTGTCTATGCGGGCGGGCTACTGAGCCTCTATGAGTTCGATGGGCGGGGATTCGACTGGCTGCTGCGCAACGACCTCACGTATGCCGGTGTCGATGTGCGTGGCGCCGCGGGCTCGGATGAATTCGCGCGGCTTCAGACCGTACTGACCGCACGGCGGCCATTCAGCGGCCGTTCGAGCGTCGACTACCTCGTCTATGCGTTGAATGAATATTACATCGACCAGCCCAACGGGCCGGTCGACAGCGCCGAGCGCAGCGGCAGCTCGGTCCAGTACGAAATCGGATTTACCCTCGGAACGACCGAGACGCGACACCTCTGGCGCATCCCCATACCACGGGTCGGCATCGGCTACCGGTTCGGATCGAACCTGGACGTGTTCCGGATCGTGATCGGGACGCCGTTCTGACCGCGTGAAGCGGCTGCCTGTTCAGCTTGCGACGTAGAGGTGTTCCAGCCCGACACCTGGCAGTCGTTGAGGCTTGGTCAAGACCAGGTAGTAGTACAGGACATCCGCGAGGATCAGCATCACGAAAAAAGAGACGACACAATCCGACAGGAAATGCCCGCCCGAAGCAATGCGCGAATACGACACCAGGGCTCCATACGCGAA
The DNA here is from genome assembly GCA_963747035.1 of uncultured Gammaproteobacteria bacterium. GTDB lineage: Bacteria > Pseudomonadota > Gammaproteobacteria > Steroidobacterales > Steroidobacteraceae > SCUD01. Next base: position 14,931 of record CAVVDL010000005.1, on the reverse strand, counting down.
TGCGGAAAGGAGTACAGCGCGTTTTCTGCTCAATGCCAGCGCAAGGGCCAGCCCAAAGAAGGCGCCGGCCCCGTCCCCGGACGAGAATGAACAATTGGTTTCGCATTCGTGACTGATGACAAAAGCGGGAGTGAAGATCTTGGAACCTCCAAACTCGACGATGTCCCTCGGCCTCGCACGGCCAAAGTCTTCCTTGAAAATTCCATTCACGATCAAGCCGGCACCGACGACGAGGACTAGCAACAGGTAAATGACCTTCTTGCCGTCGATTCCGCACAGGTTTCGTTTCGAGTACTTGTTGTAGACATACAGGCCCGCGACCGACAACACGGACAGCCATAGAAAAATCCGCACGCTGTCCTGGGGCCAGGACTTCCAGTGCCCTGCCAGATAGAAGCCATTATCGAAAAACGCTCTCGAAACGCTGAGGTCAATCCCGGGGAACTGCACAAACAGGATTGACGAGACCAGGAAGCAGGCAAGGATCAGTTGCGCATGCCGAAGTTTCAGGTAGCTCATGGGATGCGTTCACTTGGCCAGTCGCCTTGATTAGCGCTTGGACGTTGCTCGCGGGATGAATCAATCGCGAACGCAGTCACGGAACGGGCTCTGGCGACGAGCGACCCCCAATTCGCCGATTTCGCGGCCAGAAACCGGCTATTTCCGGGCTCCTGCTGGCGGGCCTGTTGCCGGACCCAAAGGGTCCGGCCCGGCTTGCTTCTTGATGAAGCTTCCGCTGTTGTCAAATGTCGTCGTCTGGATGGACAGGAGGTCCAGCACCGTGTCGAAGATATCCGGCTGGTCGTATTCGGCCCGCTTGACGATCGAGACGGGTATCGATGATTTCACGATCAAGGGGACTTGCGCCTGCTCCGGGGGAAGCGGGATGCCAGGCGGCATGCCGTGAAACAGCCTCCCCTCCTCCATCAGCGATTCGCCGTGATCGGACACGTAGATGAACACGTACGGAACACCGGAGCGATCGAGTCGTTGAATGATCTCGCCCAGGACGAAGTCCACGTAGAGGATGGTGTTGTCGTACGAGTTGTATAGCTCCTCGAGCGTGCACTGACTCTCCACGTCGGCCTCATTGCACATCGGCTTGAATCGCTGAAACTCAGGCGGGAACCTGTCGTTGTACATCGGCCCATGGCTCCCGCCGCCCAGGTGCAGGACGACGAATCGGTAGCCTGAAACATAGGTGCCGAGATTGGCCTCCAGCAACGGAATGACATCCTCGTCGTAACATTTCCCGCCGTGACCGCATTGGCCGACTTTCGTCTCGCCCACGGTCGTGCAGTTGTCGTACAGCGTGTAATTGACGTAGCAAGCGGTTGCGATTCCCAGCTTCGACACGACGGTCGGCAGCTTGATGCCGTCCTTTTCCAGGATTTCGGGCAGCGCATACAACGTTGAACCGCGTTTCGCGATTCCGTTCAGGAGATGGAGTCCCTCGGTCTTCTGCAGGACCGGATTGGTATTCCGCCGGTCATACCCATAAATGCTGAAGTTCTTGCTTCTTGACGCTTCTCCGATCGCCAGCACGACCACCAGGTTGCCAGGGGACACGACGCGACCGGATATCTCGGGCTCCTTCCTGTGCAGCACCAGGTATGGCTTCAGCGCCTTGGAAATCACATTGATGGAACTTGAAATGACGTTGATGGGCACAAGCGAATAGACGATGTACTTGTTCGATATGTTGCCGGCCCGATGGATGTCCTTGTAGTTTGAATACAAGGATGCCAGTGCAATGAGCAACGAAATCGCAATGAGCTTGAGCGAAGCCAGCAGGTACTTTCCCGCGGGCAGAAACGTGATGTCAATGGACAGGATGGCCAGTGTGGGCAGGACCATCAGGAATACGACATACGGGACCATGCGCATTGAAAGCAATTGCCCGACTTCCGTGACGTCGGTGTGAACCGTGTTCAGGACCATCGAGCTGTCGACGGCGACGTTGTATTTGGAGATGAAATACGCCGCGGCCGCGCTCAGGATCGTGAGGACCACCGCGAACGGCTTGATCGTCCAGCGATGAGCCAGAAAGGCAAAGACAACGATGAGCAGACACAACCCGGCGAGCAGGTAGGCAGACAGGGCCAGGTAATCCAGGTGGTCATTTACGTAAAACCACTTGGCCAGCTTGTCAAAGTTCAGCGCGTTGCAGATCCCGAACAGCAGCGCCGAAAAGACGATCGAGAAACTGGTGTGGGACAGCCTGAGCTTTCGCATTCGGGCCCATGTCACCCAGTGACGCCAGGAGGTTCGCAAGGAGGGCCCGCTTCAGCCGCTTAGCGCTGCTTGCGCTGCAGGGCCGCGTCCACCGCCTCGAGCAGGAGGTGGTGACCGAATGAGACGTCCTGGATCCGGTCATTGACGAAGAACCCGGGCGTCGAGCGCACGCCGCTTTCGCGCCCGCTCGCCACGTGCTCGCGCACGCGCTGCAGGTAGACGTGATCGTTCAACTCGGCATCGAAGCGCGCCATGTCGAGTTGCAGGCGAGACGCGTAGCTGCGCAGGTGCGGCAGGGTCAGGTGGCCCTGGTTTTCGAACAGGAGATCGTGCATCTCCCAGAACTTGCCCTGCTCACCCGCACATTCAGCGGCCTCGGCGGCCAACTCGGCGTGCGGGTGCACGCCCTCGAGCGGGAAGTGCCGATAGACAAATCGCGCCCGATTGTCGAACCGGCCCAGCAGGAGCTTCACGACGGCCACGGCCTGCCTGCAATTCGGGCACTCGAAGTCGCCGTACTCGACGATGGTCACCGGGGCATGTGCCGGTCCGCGCACGTGATCGGCCGGTCCGATCGGCGGAGAAAGGGTGAATGGCTCGTGCCGGTTCATCGTGATGTCAAGCGTACTCCACTCCGGCCGCGCTGGCTGCGACCGCTCAGAACCGCCACTGGCAACTGATCACCCAGTTCGTGTCGATGCCCTTGTGAACCACAGGCTCGACCAGCGCCTGCGTGATCAAGGTGCCGATATCGACCGTGAAATGAGCCGGCACGTAGGTGACGTCAAACCCGAGCGTGACCGACGGATCGCCGAAATGCACGCCCGCGCCCGCCTCCTCCTGATCGCCATGCAAGTCGAAGCCCGGCCCCGTGATGTGGCCGACGACGCCATACCTCGGATTGGGCCAGGCCACGAGCATGTGCGGCGTCATCGCCCAGCGCGCGCCATCGTGCGGAATCTCGAAGCCGACAAACGGCGTGTAGTGCGTGTAGGTCGCGTCGAAGTCAATCTGCCCGGTTGCGCCCGCGTCATCGCCTTCCAGCAGCTCATAGTCGAGGCGATAGTCGCGAAGCTCCACGCGCTGCCACAGGAGCCCGCCGACCCATCGAACCGAGCTGAACCTGCCGCTCGCCGGCGCGTATGTCATGCGAAGTCCCGCGCCGTAGTGATTCATCGAGCCGTCGAGATTGTTGAACTCAGCCATGACCGGACGGGCATAGGGCGTGTCGGGCGCGAACTTGGTCTCCAGGGGCCGCTGGTCGTGATTGCCCGTAAGACTCAGGCGGTCGTAGAACACAAACACGCCGAGGTTCCAGCGCGGACTGAGTGGGCGACTCGTCGCGACGGAAAGCAGGGGACCCGAAGCCTGCAGATTGCCCACGGTCGTGTCGGCATACGCGACCTGCCCGACGAAGGTCCAGCCGGGCGACGCTTGCTCGGTCGCGCTCCACAGCGGCAAGGTCGCGAAGCGGTTGTCCATCGGCACTTCCGCGAGGTGCTCCGCGACAAATTCGATGTCTTCGGCGGCGCCCGCCTTCATGACCGGCGCGCAGGCGAGCAGCAGCAGGAACGCAAAAACTTTCATGTACGTTGGACGGCGCCGCGCGACACAACAATCGCGCCGGCCAGCGGCGCCATGGCAGCTGCGGGTCCGCGCGGTCTATCATCCGCCCATGCCTCACCCGGCTCGGACCACGCCGCGCCTGCTCGACAAGGAGCGGACGATTGCGGCGCCCGGCTTCAACCGCTGGCTGGTGCCGCCCGCGGCGCTCGCGATTCACCTCTCCATCGGGATGGCGTACGGCTTCAGCGTGTTCTGGCTGCCGCTGGCGCGCGCGATCGGCATTCATGAGCCGGCGACCTGCGCCGACGCAGGATTCCTCGTCCCTGATCACGTCCACGCGCTGCGACTGGCCGGTTTCGATGCTCGGCTGGACCTACACCTTGTTCTTCGTGCTGCTCGGCTCGTCCGCGGCGCTCTTCGGTCATTGGCTCGAGCGCGCCGGGCCGCGCAAGGCAGGATTCGTCGCGGCGCTTTGCTGGTGCGGCGGCCTCTTCATCTCGGCTTTCGGCGTCCATGCCCACCAGGTCTGGCTGATCTGGCTCGGCTCCGGCGTCATCGGCGGAATCGGCCTCGGCCTCGGCTACATCTCTCCCGTGTCGACGCTCATCAAGTGGTTTCCGGACCGGCGCGGCATGGCGACGGGACTCGCCATCATGGGTTTTGGCGGTGGCGCGATGATCGGCGCGCCGCTCGCGGACCGGCTCATGAATTTCTTCTCAGGCCCGGCGTCCGTCGGCGTCTGGCAGACCTTCGCCGTCATGGGAGCGCTCTACCTGGTTTCCATGATGCTGGGCGCTTTTGGCTATCGCCTGCCGCCGCCCGGCTGGCAGCCTGCCGGCTACGCGCCGCGCACGAATGGCAATCGCCTGATGACCGCGCATCACGTGCACGTCAACGAGGCGATTCGCACGCCGCAGTTCTGGCTGCTGTGGGGCGTGCTCTGCCTCAACGTCAGTGCGGGCATCGGCGTGATCGGCATGGCCTCGCCGATGCTGCAGGAGGTGTTCGGCGGCAAGCTGATCGGCGTTCCGGCGGCGCTCGCGGCCCTCGCCGAGGATGAGCGCGCCCGAGTCGCGACGATCGCCGCCGCGTTCGCCGGGCTCCTGTCGCTCTTCAACATCGCCGGGCGCATCTTCTGGGCGTCGCTGTCCGACGTGATCGGCCGCAAGCTCACGTACATGGTCTTCTTCCTGCTCGGCATCACGCTCTACGTCAGCGCGCCGCTCGCCGGAGAAGCCGGGCGGATCGCCCTCTTCGTCACGATCTTCTGCGTGATCCTGACGATGTACGGCGGCGGCTTCGCAACCATCCCCGCCTACCTCGCCGATCTCTTTGGCACCCAGCACGTGGGCGCGATCCACGGCCGCCTGCTCACGGCCTGGTCGGTCGCCGGCATCGTGGGGCCCGTCGTCGTCAACTACATCCGCGAGTACCAGCTCGAGCAGGGCCTGCCGCCGGACCAGGCTTACAACGCCACGATGTACGTGCTCGCGGCGATGCTCCTCGGAGGGCTCACCTGCAATCTCCTGATCCGCCCGGTGAAGCAGCGGCACTTCATGACGACCGAGAAGCTGGCGGCGGAACGCGCGACCGCACGCGAGCAGGCCGCCGAGGCGACAACTCCCGCGCCAGTCGCGGCAAGCAGCCCGGTACTCCTGGTCGTCGCATGGACGGCGATTGCGATTCCACTCGCCTGGGGCGTGTGGATCACCGTGACGAAATCGCTCGCGCTGTTCCGCTAGCGCCGGCTGCGCGGCGCCTTGACCTTGCGTCCGTATTTCGCGAGCAGCATGTCGACCGCTTCGCGCAGGTACGCGGCAAGCGGCACGCGGGTTTCGTCCGAGAGCGCGCGCAATGCGTCGTGCTGCGGCCGGTCGAAATAGACCCCGGTGAAAACCCGCTTGTCCGTGTCTTTTTTCTGTGGCATTCAGCTCAGGCCGCGGCGACGCGCCACAGGTCGCTTCCGGAGAGCCGGATCCGCATGCAGCGGCCATTGACGATCTCGCCGAAGCGGATCCATTCGGTATTCCACGGGTCGTCGCGCAGCCGAAACAGCTCACCGTCGGCTTCGAGCGGTGTCGTGCCATCGACCATCAGGCGGCCCTTGTTCACGACGATCCGCATGCTTCCGACCCAGGGGTTCTCATTGCGGTAATGCCCGACGAAAGCGTCCCAGGCCTTCGGATGGTCGAACTTGTCCGGGCCCTGGTACCTTGAATTCCGGTACCAGTCGCCGCCCCAGCTGACTTCGACGACTGGGCTGTCCGCCGCCTGCGGCATCCTTGCGCCCAAAGACGAAGGCAAAGCGGTCGAGCGCGGGATGGCGCGCCACGAACCGGTCCGTCTCGGGCAGCCGCTCGAGCGGGACACGCGCGCCCTCATGCATGACGAACAGGCGTTCGCCTTCGGCAATCACCTGCAGCGCACGGTCGGCGGCTGAATAGGAACCCGCGAATTCGGACGCATTCTCGACGCGCGCCGGATCGTCCGCATCGGGAATCGCCGGCAGCGAGACGCCCTTGCGCTTCGCGCGCATCAGCTGGATCGCGTATTTCACCACCGGGTTCGGGCGGTAATTCTGCTGCGCGTTGACCGAGGCAAAGCCGCCGACGCCCTCGTCGATGTCGACCATCAGCGCAGACATGAACGAAATCATCCCGCCCGTGTGGCGCAGGATCCGGTTGCCGTCGAGCGTATCGACCGCGATACCGTAGCCGTAGTGCGCACCGGGGCCGAAGTCCTCGGCGAGGATGTGCGGAGTCGAAAACCGGTTGAATCCGTCCTCGGACACGAGCCTTCCGTCGGCATGCTTGCCGTGATTGGCGATCATCCGCACGTACGTGCCCATGTCCTTCCCGGTGGACGCCACGCATCCGGCGCGGACGTCGCGAAGGTCGTCGGGGCCTCGCAGAGCCGCCCGTGGCGCGGATACGGCCGGTCGACCAGGAAAGGGCGCGTAGTTCTTGACGAGCCGATCGCGGATGTCGGCCGTGATCACCGGCTCGCTGTGGGTCATCCCGAGCGGGCGCAGGACTCGCTCGCGCAGCAGCTCCGGAAGCTCGCGGCCGTCCAGTGTCCAGGCGAGGATCCCCAGCGTGTCGTACATCGTGTTGTTGTAATGGAAATGCTCGCCGGGCGCGTAGGCGGCGAGGTGCCGCAGCTCGGGGTCGGCCTGGAAAACGTCTCCGGCGCCGGGCAGGCCGGAAGAATGCGTCAACAGGTGATGCACGGTGATCGGCGCGAACTTCGAATCGATGCGCAGCCACGGCAGGTAGTCGACGACCGGGCGATCGACGTCGAGCTTGCCCTCGTCGCGCAGCTGCAGGAGCGCAAATACCACGAAGGACTTCGAGATCGATCCGATCTCGAACAATTCGGATTCCTGGACAGGCTTCCGCGCCTCGAGATCGCCGAATCCGTAGGTCACGACGCGATGCACGGCGTCGCGGTCGGCGAGCACCAGCGTCATGCCCGGGGAACTCATGTCGCGCATGTACTGCTCGACGAAACGGTCGAGCGTCGGGTAGATATCGGCGTAGCGGCCTGCGCCGCCGGCAGGCGTCGCCGCCTCGCTCGCGCGGAATGCGCCCATGCCGATCACGGAGGCGCCGAACACGCCGGCCTGCAATACGTCTCTGCGGGTGATTTTCATAGGGGCCATAAGATACAGGCAAACGGCTCGTCTTTCCCACGGACTGTCGCAGGCGGCGTTGCAATCGGACCCGCGCCTTTTACGATCGCGGGCACGTCACTCTTCCGACGCACGGCAACCCGCGTGGTGAACCCATGCAGCGCGATGGCAACCTGGATCCTGGCAATCGCCCAAGCCGCAGCGGCGTCATCCACGCCCGTCGCGACGCCGCCCGCGCAGGAAATTGCGCCCGGCGTTGCGCTCCTGCGCGGCGCGATCCTGCCCGAACGCGGGCCGGACGGAAACACGATCGTATTCGACGCACCCGCGGGGCTCGTCGTCGTCGATACCGGGCGCCACGCCTGGCACAGCGACGCGATCCTGGCCTTCGCCAAGGCTCGCAACCGTCCCATCGCCGCCATCGTGAATACGCATTGGCATCTCGATCACACGAGCGGCAATGGGCGCATCAAGGCCGCCTACCCTGACGCCCCGGTCTATGCGACGAATGCCGTGGATCGCGTGCTGGCCGACGGCGGCTTCCTCGCGCGCAACCTGGAATCCTCGAAGCCGATGCTGGATGACCCGAAGGTGAGTGACACCGCAGAAAGAGGAAGTGAAGATCTTCATGGCGACGATGGCCGAGAGCGACGTGCTGCGCCCGGACATCGTCATCGGACAGAGCGGCATGCGCTCGCTGGCGGGACGGGACTTCGACCTGCGCGTCACCGACGGCGCCGTGACCGATGCCGACATCTGGCTCTATGACGGCAAGAGTGGCGTCGCGGTCATCGGCGACCTCGTGACCTTTCCGGCGCCGTTCTTCGAGACCGCCTGCTCCGTCGCAGTGGCGCAAGGCGCTCGACGAAGTCTGGAACGTGCCATTCAGCACCGCGATCCCGGGTCACGGCGAACCCATGACGCGTGCGCAGTTCGACAGCTACCGCGGCGCGTTCAACCGCTACATGGATTGCGTCGACGGTGCCGTCCGAAGCGGGCCAGTGCGCGACGACCTGGGCGGACGGAATCGCAGGTTTCACCGGAACGGACGAGCGCGCACGCAAGATGGCGCTCGGCTATGCGGAATACTACGTCGGCATGCTCCGGGAGCATGGCGGCAAGAGCGCGGACTGTCGCACGCGCTAGAACCTCACGGTCCAGCCAAGGACTGCGCCGCCGTCGGTCGGCGTGACCGTCACGGACTCGCGTGAGCGATCATTGAGGAAGGCATCAGTCATGAACTGGGCGAAGAAATTGCCGATCGCAATTCCGACCAGCACGTCCGACGGGTAGTGAGCGCCAGCCTCCACGCGGGCCCACGCCGTACCCATGACGGTCAGGTCAATTCCGATGTCGGCCACGAGCCGCGCACTGCGCCCCATATCGATCGAATCCAGGTTGATCTGGGCGAGCCGCCCGTTGACGGCTGCCGCCGACGCATGGCCGGATGGAAAACTCTCGTCGTTCGCCCCGTTGGGCCGCATGCGGCCCGTGGTCTGCTTGAGCACGACAGTGGTGAGAGAGGTCATGCCGACTGCGGCCAGCTCGACGGCTGCGCCCTTTGCCTTGTTGGCAATCCACTCGGACGATTCGTCGCCGCTTGGCGTCGCAAGCAGCGTCGCCACCGTCATCACGCCGCACGCAGTGCGCAGGTCGTTGCTCCATTGCTCGGCCTCAGCGGTCGATCCGAAGACAGGAGTATTTTCGCGCGCCCAGTCAGACGTCTGGCGATCCAGATTGTCGACCTGGAAGACTGCGGCGCCAGCGAGCGGCACCCAGACCCACGGATCTTTCACGGCTGTAACTGCAGCTTCCCGCACACGCTCCCAGCCCGGCCGGGCCGTTGCGTCCGCGCCCCAGCCGCGTCCGGGCGCGACCGTTGAACAGCCGGCAAGGATCAGCAATGCGCCGAAGATCGTGACGATCCGGAGGTATCCATGCATTGGCGGACGTAAGACGTCCGTGGCTGGATCAAGCAATCGCCAAGTTGAGCAGCTGATTCAGTTCAGGGAACGCCCGGCGTGAATCCCGTCGCTTCGACGAACTGGTCCATCGCGCGCCGATCGACCTGCCACGGTTCGTGCACGATCACGGCACCGTCGTCCAGGACGAGCCCGACCGTCGCGGGCGGCGATTTCGCCAGGGCGGACAGTTGTGCGGCCGTCAGCGCATACCAGGCGTCCTCGTGAACACCCTGCGGCCCGGCAAATATGGACTTTTCCGTGCCGACCTCGGCCAGCCCGCCGGCTGCCGGCAGCAAGTCGAGCGACTGCCCCGACCACACGAGTCTCAATTTGCCCGGCTTCACGAGCGGCACGGGCACCGCCAAGGCGCTGCGGTCGATCGTGCTCCAGGAGACCACGCCGAGCCAGTAGTCGCGCTTGCCCGCGCGGTTCGTCTCGACGACGCCGATGTTCAGGTAATCGCGGGCGTTGGCCGCGAGCATGGGAACGTCGTGGCCGTAGACCCACGGGTCGGCCATGATCGTGATGTTGACGGCTGTATCGGGGTCCAGTCTCTCGACCGGCCACAGGTCGCGCTCCGCACAGCCCGGCAGCGCAAGGGTCGCCAGCAGCAACGCCGACGCGCGCAACCGGGCCCTAGAAACCGACGCGATAGGCAAGGCTGAACCAGTAGCGGCTGGAGTCTTCCTGGTCGACTGCGAGCTCGCGCGATCCCCACTCGCCGCCCGCCTCGAACTCAACGGTCGTGTGCTGTGAGTTCCAGTCGATTCTCAACGCGGGGCTCGCCAGCCACTGCGTCAAGCCTCCCGCCGTGAATGTGCGGTAATCGAGGCGCAGGCGCGGTCCGGCGCGCAGGTGGCCCCAGAGTGGAAAGCGCGAGCTCATCGAGGCGGAGACCGTCCTCGCCACGTCACCCTCGTACACTCGCAAGCCCAGGATGGTCACGTCCCCGGACCGCATCAGGCTGTTGCCGATCAACTGGGCCCCGAGCCCGATTTCCGTCCCGGTGCCCGGGACGGCTTCGACCCCACCCGACGCGACCAGGTCCGAAATGCGTGTCGCAGTCGCATCGGCAGTCCACTGGAAGCGCGTGCCGAGCGGGTGCGATAAACCGACCGAAACAGTGTCTGCATCCGCGGTCCGGTCCTCGGCGAGGCTGCGGACCGCCGGCTCCCCGAACAGGTGGACCAGTTCCTTCAGCGACTCCACGGGTTGACCCGCGAGTGCATTGCGCGTCGTCAGGTACGGGCTCTTGTGATGATCGAGCGAGGCGGTCAGCGTGTACTGACCGGGCAGCTCGAACGTTCCGAGCAGCAACGCCATGTTGACGACGCTGTATTCGACGTCGTAATCGAACAGTCCAACCACGGTGCGGCTGGGCGTAAACCACTGCACTTCGGTGCCGATGGCCCGGCGATCCGAGAAGCCGTCGTAGGTCTGATCGATCACGTACGGGCTGATCTGCAGTCCCTCGACCCAGCCGCTCCAGTTCGCGCCCGCACTGACGAATTGCCGGCCGGGAACGTAGGCCTCGGTGGTCGAGTCGACCGGGCTTCCCGCGGTGAGATTTAGCCGCAGCGTCGGCTTTGCCTTCCAGCCGAGCAGGAGCCCGTCGAAGGTGCCGAGTACGCCGCCGCTCGACCCCGACTGCCTGCCGAGGCGCGCGCTCAAGCCAGACTTGCGGTCGGCCAGGTCGCCGTACGCGATGCTCACGCGGGTCTCATTGCCGGACCCGTCCGGCAGCAGGTCATAGAGGAATCCCGCGTTGACGCGCGTCTGCACGTCGAAGCGCTCGCCGCGGCCCCTCAATGAGAAATCGCCATCGGTGATGACCATCGACTGGCTGGTGAAGTCAGTCGAAAAAACGCTCGTATCCACCGACGACGTGTCGTAGCGGTATTCCTGCGACCAGCCCCCGAACGCCGACCAGTCCATGCCGCCTTCATCGGTCGCCACGGCGGCGACGCGCGGTTTCGAATCCAGCGTTGCAAGTGCGTCGCGACGCTGGGCCACGCGGCCCGCCGCAGGGCCGTCGGGATAGCGACGCAGGTATTCGTCGTATTCCGCTTTGGCGTGCGCGAGCTGGCCGCTGCGCTCACGAGCGAGGCCAAGCAATTCCTGGGCTTCAGCGCGCCGCGGATGCTCCGGGTATTCGACGAGCCGTGTCAGCAGCCGGACTGCGGTCGGGTAGTCGGCGGCATCGAACGCAGCCCGGGCCTCCAGCCACTGGGCTTCCAGCACCTCGGACGACGGCAGCGTCCGCGTTGCGGCTGCCGGCGGAGGCGCCGCCTTCGGCACCGGGTTCGGGCGCGGGCGCGCAAGCGTCACGCGGCCGAACACGGCGACATCAATTCCCAGGAAATCCGGCGAGGGGCGCACGTCGATGTCGACCGGTGACGCAAAGGAGAGCGTGAGCACGAGCGCCGATCCGGCCGGCTCGAGGCGCACGTCGCCGAGTCCAGCAGCATTGCCGGCGGGCGCCTGGAGCACCCCGTTCATGACGACGTTGTTTGCCAGGCAACCCGGCAGCGGCACCAGGCTGATGCGCAGGTCAGTCGCCTGAGAGGCAGGAAAGTGCGTCGCATAGCGCAACGGGCAGCTGAACCGCACCGACACCCTCGCCCCTTCGCCAAGCTGCACGACTTCGACCTGATCCAGGACGCGGTTCGGAATGTCTGACGCGTCGTCCGCTGCGGCGAACCCGCCGAGGCCGGCAAACACGAATGCCAGCAGCGCAGTCCAGGTCCGCATTTCAGCACCGGACTCGCTGCAAGAGGGCTGGCGTGTTTTTCCCGCGAGCCGCGATGGCGATGAACGTGCGATATCAATTGAAGCTACCTGCATTGACCCGATGGCAACCGCTGCTCCCGCAATTCAGGTCCTGCTGGAGGGTGCGATGGTCGCCCTCGCCTGCGTCGTAATCATTGGCATGGCAGCCCGCGCAGTACGGCCGGTACTGCGCGGAAGTCCAGGTGGCCGCATCGCGGTTGGTCGTATGGCAATCGGTGCACTGAACGGAAGACATTGTGATTCCCCGGATAGTCCGGCGACACGTGGACATGCGTGACCGGGGTCCAGGCGGTCGTCCGGTGGCAGGCGTCGCACGCCTGCGTGGTCTGCCAGTGACCCGCGGGCTTGCCGGTCGCCTGCGTGCCGTTGTGGCACTGCGCGCAGGTGCCCGGCGCGACGTTGGCGTGGTCGAACTGCGCCGGCGTCCAGGCGACCGTCGAGTGGCACGCATCACAGCTCGCGGTTGTCGCAATGTGATTTGCCGGTTTACCGGATGCCTGCGTGCCGTTGTGACAGCTCGCGCAGGTGCCTGGCGCGACGCCGGTGTGGTCGAACCGCGCCGGCGTCCAGGCCGTCACGATGTGGCAGTTATCGCAGTCGAGCGTCGTCGGGATGTGCGTTCGGCGGCTTGCCGGTCGCCTTGGTGCCGTTGTGGCAGCTCGCGCAGGTGCCGAGCACCTCGGCATGGTCGACGCGCACCGCCGGCTTCCAGGTCGTCGTGCTGTGGCAGGCATCGCAGGTATTGGTCGTGCGGATGTGCTGCGGGTTCTTGCCGGTCGCCTGCGTGCCGTTGTGGCAACTGACGCAGGTGCCCGGCGCGACGTTGGCGTGGTCGAACTGCGCCGGCGTCCAGGCGACCGTCGAGTGGCAGGCGTCGCAGCTCGCGGTCGTCGCGATGTGATTTGCCGGTTTACCGGACGCCTGCGTGCCGTTGTGACAGCTCGCGCAGCTGCCTGGCGCGACGCCGGTGTGATCGAACCGCGCCGGCGTCCAGGCCGTCACGACGTGGCAGGTGTCGCACTGCTGCGTGGTCGGGATATGGTTCGCCGGCTTGCCGGTCGCCTTGGTGCCGTTGTGGCAGCTCGAGCAGGTGCCGAGCACCTCGGCGTGGTCGACGCGCACCGCCGGCTTCCAGGTCGTCGTGCTGTGGCAGGCATCGCAGGTATTGGTCGTGCGGATGTGCTGCGGGTTCTTGCCGGTCGCCTGCGTGCCGTCGTGGCAACTGATGCAGGTCCCCGGCGCGACGTTGGCGTGGTCGAACTGCGCCGGCGTCCAGGCGACGGTCGAGTGGCACGCATCACAGCTCGCGGTTGTCGCAATGTGATTTGCCGGTTTACCGGATGCCTGCGTGCCGTTGTGACAGCTCGCGCAGGTGCCTGGCGCGACGCCGGTGTGGTCGAACCGCGCCGGCGTCCAGGCCGTCACGACGTGGCAGGTGTCGCATTGCTGCGTGGTCGGGATATGGTTCGCCGGCTTGCCGGTCGCCTTGGTGCCGTTGTGGCAGCTCGCGCAGGTGCCGAGCACCTCGGCATGGTCGACGCGCACCGCCGGCTTCCAGGTCGTCGTGCTGTGGCAGGCATCGCAGGTGTTGCTCGTGCGGATGTGCTGCGGGTTCTTGCCGGTCGCCTGCGTGCCGTCATGGCAATTGATGCAGGTCCCCGGTGCGACGTTGGCGTGGTCGAACTGCGCCGGTGTCCAGGCGACGGTCGAATGGCAGGCGTCGCAGCTCGCCGACGTCGTGATGTGGTTCGGATCCTTGCCGGTCGCCTTCGTGCCGTCGTGGCAGGTTGCGCAGGTGCCCGGCGCGACGCCGGTGTGGTCGAAGCGTGCCGGCGTCCAGGCGGTCACGACGTGGCAGGTGTCGCATTGCTGCGTGGTCGGGATATGGTTCGCCGGCTTGCCGGTCGCCTTGGTGCCGTTGTGGCAGCTCGAGCAGGTGCCGAGCACCTCGGCATGGTCGACGCGCACCGCCGGCTTCCAGGTCGTCGTGCTGTGGCAGGCATCGCAGGTGTTGCTCGTGCGGATGTGCTGCGGGTTCTTGCCGGTCGCCTGCGTGCCGTCGTGGCAACTGATGCAGGTCCCCGGCGCGACGTTGGCGTGGTCGAACTGCGCCGGTGTCCAGGCCACCGTCGAATGGCAGGCATCGCAGCTCGCCGTCGTCGTGATGTGGTTCGCCGATCCTTGCCGGTCGCCTTCGTGCCGTTGTGGCAGCTCGCGCAGCTGCCCGGCGCGACGCCGGTGTGATCGAAGCGCGCCGGTGTCCAGGCCGTCACGACGTGGCAGGTGTCGCATTGCTGCGTGGTCGGGATATGGTTCGCCGGCTTGCCGGTCGCCTTGGTGCCGTTGTGGCAGCTCGAGCAGGTGCCAAGCACTTCGGCGTGGTCGACGCGCACCGCCGGCTTCCAGGTCGTCGTGCTGTGGCAGGCATCGCAGGTGTTGCTCGTGCGGATGTGCTGCGGGTTCTTGCCGGTCGCCTGCGTGCCGTCATGGCAATTGATGCAGGTCCCCGGTGCGACGTTGGCGTGGTCGAACTGCGCCGGTGTCCAGGCGACGGTCGAATGGCAGGCGTCGCAGCTCGCCGACGTCGTGATGTGGTTCGGATCCTTGCCGGTCGCCTTCGTGCCGTCGTGGCAGCTCGCGCAGCTGCCGGGCGCGACGCCGGTGTGGTCGAAGCGTGCCGGTGTCCAGGCGGTCACCACGTGGCAGGTGTCGCATTGCTGCGTGGTCGGGATATGGTTCGCCGGC
>CAVVDL010000004.1:0-196526 GCA_963747035.1 uncultured Gammaproteobacteria bacterium | reverse complement strand
CGCGACATGACGGCCCGCGCCAACGAACGCTGGAAGAAGCAGCTCGAGGAATACGTCGAGCCCGCGCTCGACCCGGCGGTGGACGAGGCGCTCCTCGACTACGTGAACCGGCGCAAGGCCTCGTTCCCCGACTCGAACGTATAAAAAAAGAGGGCGCCTTGCGGCGCCCTCTTCATCGTCAGGCCGCCCGGCCTCAGAAGTCCTGCGAGTAGCGGAGCCCGATCGTCTGCGGGCGGCGCTGCACGCCCCACGGCTGGACCTGCGCAGATGGCGCAATCGCTCGTCGATGCTGACCGGCGCGTCCTCGTCCGTCACGTTCGAGAGGAACAGCTCGAAGTGGTACTTGTCGTTGCCGAGCCCGTAGGCGAGGTCGACGTAGCGTGCTCGACGGGATGTCGCCCATGCGCTTCGGCGTCGGCGACTACGAGCGAGGACGACGCGCTCGTCTGGTACGTGAAAGCGCCCTGCACGTACGACTCCCAGTTGCCGGTCGGGAACGTGTAGCGCCCGATGAGGCTGCCCTTGAAATCGGGCGTGAGCGGCAGCGCCGTTCCCTTCGGGGCATCGGTAACGGGTGTCCCGTCGGCGCAAAGTCAGGCATTCGGTGATGTTCGCCGTCGCCGTCGACGTCGTCCGAGTCCGTGCCGCAGTAGTCGTCCTTCAGCTTGGTGTCGTAGTACGCGAGCGATACGCCGAGCCGCAGGCTGTCGGTCGGCAGCCAGTCGAACTGGACCTCGGCGCCCTTGACCTCGGCGCTTGGGCCGTTGGCGACCTGGGTGATGCCGTTGTCGCCCTGGAAGGAGACCTGGATGTCGTCCCACTCGTCCATGAAGATCGCGCCGTTGAACTGGAAGCGATCGTCCGCCCAGCGCGTCTTCCAGCCGAGCTCGTAGTTGGTCAGGATGTCCCGCAGGTAATCGCCGGCACGCGGGTCGCGCTGCACGCCGCCCGGCCGGTAGCCCTCGGACCAGGTCGCGTACAGCATCGCCGTGTCGGTCGCCTTCCAGCTGAGGTTCACGCGGTAGACGCTGTCGTTCTCCGGAGATGCCCTTGTCCACGTTCTGGCAGGGCGACTTCCCGCCCCGCGTTTCGACCTGCGACGGGCAGCGCCACTCGCCGCTCCCGCCGGTCAAGAACACGCCGTTCGGATCGAAGGCGCCGTCGCCGCCATTGGCCGGGTCGCCGGGCTCCAGCGGCCCGCTCGGGTGTCGGAGCTTCGGGGGAGCGAAGCCGAGTCCGAAGCCGAAGAAGCCCTTGACCGTCACCTCCGTTTTCGAAATACCGCGCGCCCAGCGAGAGCTCGAGTGTGTCGGTGATGTCGAACGCGATCGTGCCGAAGACCGCCTGGTCGGTGTCCTCGCGATCCATGCTGTTCAGGTAGACGACGCCCGGGAAGTCCGGTTCCGGCGTCATTGCCGTTGAGCAGCTGGTGGTCGGCGAGGCCCGGGAGCAAGCCGAACTGCTGGTAAAAATCGTGCTCCTGCTTCTGGTAGAAGAAGCCGAGCAGGCCGCGCACGCGCTTGTCCTGCGGCGTGCTGATCCGGATTTCATGGCTCGTCTTCTTGTAGTGGTCGTCGTTGGTGAACGCCGCGCTGGGATCAGCGATCGGGTTGCCCGCGTTGTCGTGGAAATAGGTGCCGAAACTGCTGGAGAAGTACCAGTAGGAGTACTCGGTGTAATCGAACTGCCCGGCCTGGTCGCGGTCGAGGTAGTTGCCGGAATAGACGACGTCGAAGTTCGCGATCGATCCCTCGACGGTGAGGCCGACCTGGTACCACTCGTCGTCCGTGAACTCCGCGCGGTAATGCGCGACGGCGTGGTCGCCCGGGATGAAGTACCCGGTGCCGGCGGCATCGTGCCCGCGGTCATCGGCCCAGGAGCCTTGCTGGTCCTGCCTCTGGTACATGAGCGAAGGCGTCACAGACCAGTTCTCGCCCAGATTGACGCGCAGCTGCGCCCGCGCGCCGGTAGTAACCATGGTGTTGTAATTCTTCTCGGCGAATTCGGCGTTGTCCGCGACGAAGTCGTCGCCTCCACCCACCACGCCGTCGGCACCCACGTAGGTGCGGGTCGCGTGAACGTTGTCGATCCAGCCCGCCTCGTCAACCCCCCAGCCGACCAGCCGAATCGCGGCATTCTCGCCGAGCGGAATGTTGACCATGCCCTCCACGACGTAGCCGGGTTCCTCCATGTCGACGTAGTTGCCTTCGAGCGCAAAGCTTGCGTCGAAGCCGGACGGGTCCGGCTTGTTGGTGATGATGCGGATCGTGCCCGCCTGGGAGCTCGCGCCATACAGCGTGCCCTGCGGACCGGCGAGCGCCTCGACGCGGGCGATGTCGTACAGGTGTACGTCGAGGTTGCCCTGGATGGTCGTGATCGGCTGCTCGTCGAGGTACATGCCGACGCTCGGCTGCGAGGTCGTGGCCTGGCCGTCGCCGCCGGTCGCGACGCCGCGCATGTAGACCGCGTTGTATCCGGAACCCGCGCCGTCGGACGCGGCCATCGTCACCGTCGGCAGGAAATTGACGTAGTCCTTGAAGTTCTGGATGTTCAATTCCTCGAGCTTCTGCTCGCCGATCGCATCGATGCTGATCGGAACGTCCTGCAGGCTCTGTTCGCGCTTCTGCGCGGTGACGATGACTTCGCCGAGCGCCGCGGTCTCCTGCGCCAGCAGCGAGGGGCTCGCGAGCGCGAGCAAGACCGCGGAAGCGACGGGGTGCGGCGATAGGAAATTCAGGACGCTTCGGAAGGACAACCGGCATTGTCATTCTCCAGTGAGGGGTCCAGATGGCGCCAAGACTACGACCAAAGTGGTTATAACGCAAAAACGGCAACAAGCCGTAGCGTCGACGCAACACGAGCGATCAGAGAGTGGGGCATTCCGGGTAGGCCGCAAGAACCGGCCCAAGCGCGTGCTTCAGGGGGTCGAGCCAGGCTCGTAGTGCCGCCACTGGTCAACGGCATCCCGGTAGATCGGCTGGCGGACCTGCTCGGAGCTCGGCGTCCGCACCGGCCGCTGCGTTCTCGAAGAAACGCAGGCAGGCGTCCTCGAACGGCAGACCGCAGTAGTCGAGCAGCCGGCGCACCTCGGTCTCGGTGTCCTCGACCATGCGCTCGTAGAAGACCCGGTGGATCCGTCCCGGCAGGACCTCGTCGAAGTGGGCCATCAGCTCGACGTAATCGCGGTAGTAGCGGCCCAGGTCCGCCAGGTCGTAGGCAAATCGCTGGCCCGTCGCAAAGTGCTGCCGGTAGTTCGAAAAGCAGCAGGCGAGCGGATGGCGGCGGGCGTCGATGATCTTCGCGTTCGGCAGGATGAGCTGGATCATCCCGACATGCAGGAAGTTGTTCGGCATCTTGTCGATGAAGTACGGGCGGTCGGTCTTGCGGTAGACGCGTGTCTGCCCGATGAAGCGCTCGCCGAGCTCGCGTAGCCGCGCGGCGTCCAGCGTCGCGAGCACGTCGGTGTACGCGCCGATGGCCTGGTTGTCCGGACTCGCCGCGCAGTTCGCGCGCGATCGACAGGATCTCCGGCAACTCCATCGTGCCCTCGACCGCGGAGTGGCTGGAGAGAATCTGCTCGATGAGGGTCGAACCCGACCGCGGCAAGCCGACGATGAAGATCGGATCCGGCGACGGGCAGCCGGAGCCGGCCCGGGCCTGCGAAGAAATCCCGCGTCAGGGTCGCCTTCAAGTGCCGCAGGCGCACCGAGTTGGCTTCGGCGCTGTATCGCTCGCGCGAATGGCGCAGCGCATTTCCTTTCGCATAGTGCTCGAACGACTGCGCCCACATGGCGGCGTCCTCATACGCCTTGCCAAGCGCGAAATGGAAGTGAAGGCGATCCACCTCGCCGAGGGACGGGACCGCGACGCGTCGTCTCGCATGGCGGCGATGTCCGCGGGCTGGAAGCGGAACGTCTTGAGATTCGCGAGGCTCCAGTACGCCTCGCCCGAGCTTCGGCTCGATCGCGATGCTGCGCCGATAGGCGTCGACGCCTTCCTTCAGCTTGCCCGTCGGTCTTCAGCGTGTGGCCGTAGCTCAGCCAGACCTTGGCCTCGGAGGGATACTCTTTCAGCAGTTCGGCATAGATTCGGCCCGCCCGCTCAAACTCGCCGAGCCGGCTCAGGAGAACCGCATAAAGGTTGCGATATCCAGGATGGCGCGGCTCCTGGGCGAGCAGCCGCTCGATGAGCGGCAGGGCGCGGGCCGATTGGTTGTTACGGTGCAGCAGCATCGCGTAGTTGTAGAGCGCAGGCAGGAAGTTCGGCGCGAGCTCGAGGCAGCGCTGGAGCAGCTTTTCGGCGTCGTCGTCGCGGCCGAGGCGCGCCGCGACCTCGGCGAGCATGCGGATCGCGGGGACGTCCGTCGGCGCCTTCATGAGCTGCGCCTTGAGCAGTGTCTCCGCGCGAGCAAGGTCGTTCTTAACCAGCGCGCCCGCCGCCTGCAGCAGTTCCGGATTGCGCGTCGAGGCCTTGACGTGGCGCAGGTAAGCGGCGTCCGCGCCGCCGCTATCGCCGATAGCCGTCAGGTGGTCGGCCAGCAGGCGCCAGGCCTCGGGATGATCGGGTTGCAGTTCGACGGTCCTGCGCAGCGCCGCAATCGCCTCGTCGCCGCGGCCCGCGCGAGCCAGCGCGGAGGCGAGCAGAAACAGGGCGGGCACATGCTTCGGGACGACCTTCAGGATCTCCCGCGCCTGCTCTGCAGCGAGCATTGGCTGCGATTCGAGCAGGCGGTTCGCGTGCTGCATGGCCACGGCGAGCGTGCCCGTGGGATCGGCCGTTGCGTTCATCTGATGAAGGCTCGCTGCAACCGCGCGATGCCCTCGTGGATCTCGGGCACCGTGTAGTGCGCGAAGGAAAGCCGCAGGCAATGCCGCAGGCCGCCCGACATCGAACAGAAGGTGCCGGGCAGGAAGCCGGTTCCGGCGGCGCGCGCCGCCGCCTCGAGCGCGCCGGCATCCGCGCCCTCCGGCAGCTCGAGCCAGAAGAAGTAGCCGCCGCCGGGCTTCTGCCAGCGCGCGATGCCGGACAGGTGCTTGCGCAGCGCCGTGTCCATCGCCTGCGCACGCTCGGCATAACTTGCGCGCAGGCTCGCCACGAATGCGGAAAGCTCGCCGCTCTCCATGAGCTGGCGCACGACGTGCGAGGTGAAGTGGTTGAAATTCCCGCCGCTCACGAGCGCGCCGCTCGCGAGCATCGTCTGCATGAGCTCGGGCGTCGTCTGGATCCAGCCGAGGCGCAGGCTCGGCGCGAGGATCTTCGAGAACGTGCCGAGCGCGAGCACGTTGCCTTCCGCGCAGAGCGTCCCGAACGAAGGCGGCGGCGGCGTGCCGTGATGCAGGAGCTGGTACACCTCGTCGGCGATGATCACGAAGCCGTGCTCGCGGGAGAGCGCGACGAGCCGCTCGCGGCGCGCGCGATCCAGGACCTGGCCGGTCGGGTTGTGAAACGCCGGGATCGTGTAGACGAGCCTCGGCTTGCGCTTCACGAGCTCGCGCTCGAGCGCGGCGACGTCGAGGCCCGCGCCGTCGACCGGCACGCCGACGACCTCGAGCCCGTGGTCGCGGAAGATCTGGAACGAATAGGGATAGCTCGGCTCTTCGACGAAGACGACATCGCCCGCCTTCGCATAGCGGCTGCAGACGAAGTCGAGCGCCTGCGAGATGCCGCCGGTCAGCATCAGCGAGTCCGGGTCCACGGGGCTGCCGCCCGATTCGCCGAGGAATGCGGCGAGCGCCGCGCGGAAGCGCGCATCGCCCTGGCGCTGGCCGTAATTCAGTTCGAGCGGTTCGGCGTCCGCGAAGAAGCGCTCGCCTGCCGTCGCGAGCAACGCGAGCGGCAGCAGGTCCGCCGAGGGCTGACCGACGCTGAAGTTGATCGTGCCGCGCTCCGGCGCCCCGTCGAACGTGACCTTCCCGCTCATGCCGGCGCCTCGACGAGCCGGAACACCCGGTCCGGCCGCCCCTCCAGGAATTCGCGGATGTTCGAGGCCGAGATGCGACGCAGGTCTTCCAAGGCTGACTCCGAATAGAAAGCGACATGAGGCGTCAGCAGCACGTCCGGCCGCCCCACGAGCGGATGATGCCCGAGGTCCGGCGAATCCTCAGCCAGTACGTCGAGCGCCGCGCCGGCAACGAGCCCGCGATCGAGCGCGTCCACGAGGTCGGCCTCGACGAGGAGTCCGCCGCGCGCGACGTTGATGAGGAGCGGCTTGCGCTTCATCTTTTCGAAGGCGGCGCGGTTGAGGAGCCCGCGGCTGCCCGCGTCGAGGTTGCTGTGCAGGCTGATGATGTCCGCGCGCGCGAGCAGTTCATCGAGGCTCGCAGGCTCGGCGCCGAACCGCCGCACGGTTCCGGCATCCACGCGCGGATCGCAGGCGAGGACCTTCATGCCGAAGCCGAGCGCGCGGCGGCCGACGGCCTGCCCGATGCGGCCGAAGCCGACGAGCCCGAGCGTCTGGCCGGCGAGCCGCTTCAAGCCCTGCACCTCGTTCCAGCGCCAGCTGTGCCCGACCTGCACCTGGCGGTGGTACGCGAGGAGGCGCCGGTTGAGCGCAAGCAGGAGCGCCAGCGTGTGGTCCGCGACCTCGTCCGTGCAGTACTCGCCGACGGCGGCGACGCGGATGCCGCGCTCCGCGGCGGCGGCGACGTCGACGCAATCCCAGCCCGTCGCCGTGACCGAGATGAGGCGGCAGCCTTCGAGCCCGCCGAGCACGGCGCGGTCGAAAGGCACGTAGTCGGTCAGGATCGCGTCGGCGCCGCGGCAGGCCGCGAGGAGCGCATCGCGGTCGCCGAGGAAGGTGACAGTCTCGACGCGCGCGTCCGCGGGCAGGTTGCGGCGCTCGATCGAGAGGTCGCGGCCCTCTGCCTCCGGCATCTCGGCGAAGACGATCTTCACTGCTTGCGCACGACCGTCAGGCCGATCAGCAGCACGGCCGAAACGAAGAGCCCCGGCCAGAGCGGATCCAGAGTGAAGATGCCGCCCGCGCCGGCGACCGCCGCGAGGCGCCAGGCGATGACCGTCGCGAGCGACGCGCTCGTGCTCCAGAACGCGGCGGAGGCGGGGATCCGGTCCGTCCACAGCGCCGCGATCGTCGGCAGGAAGAGGCCGGCCGAGTTGAGCGTGAAGCCGAACTGGAGGATGTCGATGATGTCGCGCATCTTCCAGGCGAGCAGGAGGCCCAGGCCGCCGGCGCCGAGCGAGGCCAGCGTGGCGATCCGCAGCATCGCCGCGGGCTGTGATGTCCGGCCGCAGGTAGCGCTGGTGAATGTCCCGCGCGTAGTTCGCCGAGGCCGTGAGCACGCTGATGGAAGCGACTGACATCACGGCCGACAGGATGCCGATGACCATCAGGCCCTTGAGCCCCACCGGGAAGCGATCGAGGACGAACGTCGCGAGGATGCTGGCGCTCGACGCCGGATCCGGGTAGAGCACGGCCGCGGCGAGGCCGAGCCAGGCGACGGCGAGCGCGATCGGCAGCATCAGGACCGGCGCGAGGAGCGCGCCGCGCTGCGCCGCCGCGGCGTCGCGCGCGGCGAAGCTGCGCGAGAAGCTGTCCATCGCGACGAAGAAGCTGAGCACCATCGAAACCACCAGCGCCGCGACGCGGTCCCAGCCCTGCGCCCCGAAGTCGTAGTGCGCGGCAGGGAGGACGGCGCGCATGTCCGCCCAGCTTCCCGCCTGCGAGATCGCGACGGGAATGCCGACCGCGACGATGCCGACGAGCACCAGCGTGACCTGCACGCGGTCGGTGAAGGTGACCGCGAGATAGCCGCCGGCCGCGGTGTAGAGCGTCACGATCGCGCCGGCGAGGAGCAGGCAGTTCCCGTAGCTCCAGCCGATCAGCACCTGCAGGATGGCCGCGGCGGCGGCGAACTGGCCCGCGGAATACGCGGTGTAGGCAAGGACCGTCGTGATCGTCGCGACCGCGCGCGTGCGGTTGTCGTAGTGCCGCTCGATGAAGTCCGGGTAGGTGAGGTGGCGGTCGCCGTCACCCAGTTGCTTCACGCGCCTCGCGACCGTGAGGCCGAACAGGGTGCAGCCGATCGCGATCCCGAGCACGTACCAGATGCCGGTGATGCCCTGCGTGTAGACGCGGGCCGACGTGCCGACGATCGAGGCCCCGCCGATCCAGGCAGCGACCCACATGCAGGCGATCGTGACCGGCCCCATGCGGCGTCCCGCGACGAAATAGTCGTCGACGTCCGGCTTGCGGCGCTGCGCGTAGAAGCCGAGGCCCACCATCAGCGCGAGGTAGGCGAACAGGATGACGATGTCGAGGGCGCCCATGCGTCAGGCCTCCGCGAATCAGGGAGCGCGCTATTCTGCGCCCGCGCCGGCCTCGCGTCGCGCCCTGCGCCGCCGATTCCTTCGCCGCCGGTAGCGTCACGGCCTTGCGCAACTCAGTGTAGGCCGCGGTCTTGTGCGGAATCGCCATGGCCTCGATGAAATGCGCCTGGAAGCGCGGTTCGATGGCGGTCTCGATCTTCTCGACGCGGCGGACGAGTTCCTCGATCGTGGCGCGTGCGGTCGAATCGAGGAGCGCGATGCGCGCCCCGGCGCCGGCCGCGTTGCCGGCCGAGGCGACGGCCTTCAGGTCGCAGTCGGGAATGAGGCCGAGGACCATCGCGTACTTCACGTCGATGTGGCTGCCGAAGGCGCCGGCGAGGCGGATGCGATCCACGCGCTCGATGCCGAGATGATCCATGAGGAGCGCGACGCCTGCGTACAGGGCGGCCTTCGCGAGCTGGATCGCGCGCACGTCGGTCTGCGTGATCTTCATCGGCACGTCGCCGCGGTGCAGGATGTAGGAAAAGGTCCGCCCGTCCGCGACGATGCGATCGCTTTTCGACGCGAGCGCGCCGTCGATCACGCCGTCCTGGTTGATGACGCCTGCGAGGTACATCCCGGCGATGACCTCGATGATCCCGGAACCGCAGACACCGGTGACGCCGGTGCGGGCGGTTGCCGGAGCGAATCCCGGATCGTCCGACCACAGCTCGCTGCCGATCACCTTGTAGCGCGGCTCGAGCGTCGCCGGGTCGATGCGCACGCGCTCGATCGCGCCGGGCGCGGCGCGCTGGCCGCAGGAGATCTGCGCGCCCTCGAAGGCGGGGCCCGTCGGGCTCGAGCAGGCGAGCAGGCGCTTGCGGTTGCCGAGCACGATTTCCGCATTCGTGCCGACGTCGACCAGGAGCGTGATCTCGTCGCGCTGGTCGGGTCGCTCGGCGAGGATCACGCCGGCGCAGTCGGCGCCCACGTGTCCCGCGATGCAGGGCAGGACGTAGACACGCGCCTGCGGATTGACCGCAATTCCGAGCGAGGATGCCGGCAGCGTCAGCGCCTGGTCGACCGCGAGCGCGAACGGCGCGCCGCCGAGCTCCACCGGATCGATGCCGAGCACGAGGTGATGCATGATCGGGTTGCCGACGAGCGAAAGCTCCAGGATGTCGGTCGGCTCGATGCCGGCCTCGCGCGCGAGTTCGGCGGCGAGCGCCGAGAGCGTATCGCGGATCGCCTCGGTCATCTTCACCGCGCCGCCCGGATTCATCATCGCGTAGGAGACGCGGCTCATCAGGTCCTCGCCGAAGCGGATCTGCGGGTTCATCACGCCCGCGGCGGCGGCGAGTTCGCCGCTCTCGAGGTTGCACAGGTGCGCGGCGACCGTGGTGGAACCGACGTCCACCGCCATGCCGAAAGCCTTGTCGTGAAACCCGGGCCACAGCGCAATGACCTGCGACTTGCCGTGCACGGCGGCCGTGACTTTCCACGCGCCCTTGCGCAGGAGCGCCTGCAGCCCGCCGAGGAGGGAAGGATCGCAGGCGAGGTCCTTGAGTCCCCACTCGCGCTCGAGCGCCTCGAACAGGCGCCGCAGGTCGCCGGAGGGATCCTGCATGTCCGGTTCTTTCACCTCGACGTAATGCAGGCGAACGACCGGGTTCAGCTCGATCTCGCGCGCATCCGCGTCCTTGCGCACGACCTGGCGGTGAACCTGGCTGCCGGGCGGCACGTCCACGACGACGTCGCGCTCGACGCGCGACTGGCAGGACAGGCGATGCCCTGGTGCGAGCCCGCGGCGTTTCGCATAGCGCGTCTCGACCTCGGAGACGGCCGAGACGCTCGCGCTTCCTGAACGCACGCCGTGCTTGGCGAACTCGCCCTCGGCGATCAGCACCTGGCAGCGGCCGCAGATGCCGCGCCCGCCGCAGACCGAATCGACGTCGACGCCGAGGGTGCGCGCTGCGGACAGGAGCGGCGTGCCGACCGGGAAGCGCCCGCGCTTGCCGGAGGGCGTGAAGACGACGAGCGGATCCTTCGCGGTCATGGGTTCGCCGGGCTGGCGCAGCCTGCTACGCGCGGGGCCTCGAGCCCCTCTCGCGCCGGCCGCGGCCGGCCTCGCCGTTCGCGCCGGGCGGCGGCGCCTCGCGGTAGCGCGCGATCCAGCGCTCGCAGTGCGGGTCGTGGCCCATCATCACGTCGGCGCCGAGGCAGGCGCGCACGGTCTCGGCGTGCAGCGGGTTCGTGATCGCCGAGGTGAGGCCGGAAGCGATCGCCATCGTGAGGAAGGCGCTGTTGATGCCGTCGCGGTTCGGCAGGCCGAAACTGACGTTCGAGGCGCCGCAGGTCGTGTTGACCCGGAGCTCGTCGTGCAGGCGCCGCACGAGGCGCATGACCTGCACGCCCGCCTGGTTGATGGCGCCGATCGGCATCACGAGCGGGTCGACGACGACGTCGCTTGCCGGGATGCCGTGATCCGCCGCGCGCTCGACGATGCGCTTGGCGATTGCGAAGCGCACGTCCGGGTCTTCCGAGATGCCGGTCTCGTCGTTGAGATCGCGACGACCGCGGCGCCGTACTTCCTGACGAGCGGCAGCACCGACTCGAGGCGTTCCTCCTCGCCGGTCACGGAGTTCACGAGCGCCTTGCCCTGGTAGACGCGAAGCCCGGCCTCGAGCGCCGCGACGATGGAGGAATCGATCGACAGCGGCAGGTCGGTGATCGACTGCACGAGCTGGATGGCCTTCGCGAGGATCGCCGGCTCGTCGGCGAGCGGAATCCCGGCGTTGACGTCCAGCATGTGCGCGCCGGCTTCCACCTGCGCGCGCGCGTCGGACTCGACGCGGCTGAAATCGCCTGCGGCCATTTCGGCGGCGAGGAGCTTGCGCCCGGTCGGATTGATGCGCTCGCCGATGATCACGAACGGGCGATCGAAGCCGATGACGACCTCGCGCGTGGCGGAACTGACGACGGTGTCGGTCATGCGGGTGCCTTCGATTCGTCGACGCCGTTCGCGCGGATCAGCCGCTCGAGATCCGCATCCGTGTAGCGGGCCTCGATCCGCGCGGCTTCCGCGGCGGCCTCGCGTTCGATGTCGTCGCTGCAGGGAGTGGCGCTCGAGCGCTTCCACTCGGCGAGATAGAGATCCGAACTGCCCTTGCCGGCGCGCATCGCGGCGCGATCCACAGCTTCCTGGAAACGGTCCGAGAGCTTTGCCTTCGCGGTTTCGCGGCCGCGCCGCACGACGACTTGCGCGGGGATGTCCCGCCAGGAGATCACGCTCAGGCTGGCCACGAGGGCATCCACGGGCGCGCGGTGAATGCGGCGAGACTCGTGCCGAGACCGCCGTAGCCGGTAGTCCGCACCTCGCATTCGAGGCCGAGGCGTTCGGCAATCGCGCGCGCCGCGGCTTCCGATTCCGGCTTTGGCGCCTGCGCGAGGTAGACGAGGCGGCGGTAGTTGCCGAAATACGTGGCCTGCAGTTCCGGATGACGGTCGATGCCGAGTGCGCGGATCACGAGGCGATCGAAATGCCGCAGCAGGAAATCCGTCAGGTAGAAAGTGCCGGGCTCGGCGTCCGAGAGCGCCGCGAAAGTGGACGGCGTCGCAAAGAACTCGTAGCAGTGCGCGCCCGGAATGCGTTCGACGCCTTCCTCCGCGAGCACCGCATCGAGCGCGCCCTTCGTGCCGCATTCGCCGTAGGCGACGAAGATGCCGGCGTAATCCGCGCGATGCTCGCGGATCTTCGCGCGCACGGCGGGCGCGATGCCCTCCGGGCGGTTGTGCAGCTCGGGCGGCAGGCAGGCGACGTCCATGGTCGTCCAGCCGTTCGCGCGCTTGAGCGCATTCGACCTCGCGCGCGAGCGCGCCGCAGGCGATGACGAGGAGCCTAGGCTGCATGAGCGGCCGCGCGGCGCTCCGCGAGCAGGCGCTTCGCCGTCTCGACGGCGATTGCGGCGTCCCTGCAATAGGCGTCGGCGCCGACGGCCTTGCCGAACTCCTCGTTGAGCGGCGCGCCGCCGACCAGCACGATGTATTTGTCGCGCAGGTTCTGTTCCTTCAGCGTGTCGATCACGACTTTCATGTAAGGCATCGTCGTCGTGAGGAGCGCCGACATGCCGAGGAAGTCGGGCTTGTGCTGCTCGAGCGCGGCGAGGTATTTCTCGACCGCGTTGTTGATGCCGATGTCGATGACCTCGAAGCCCGCGCCCTCGAGCATCATGCCGACCAGGTTCTTGCCGATGTCGTGGATGTCGCCCTTGACGGTGCCGATCACGATCTTGCCGATGGGCTCGACGCCGGTATCGGCGAGGAGCGGCCGCAGGATCGCCATCCCGCCCTTCATCGCATTCGCGGCGAGCAGCACCTCCGGCACGAACAGGATCCCGTCGCGGAAATCGACGCCGACGATCCGCATGCCCTCGACGAGGGCGTCGTTCAGCACGCGCTCGGGCGCCCAGCCGCGCTCGAGGAAGATGTGCGTCGCCTGCTCGACCTCGGCCTTGAGGCCGTTGTACATGTCGTCGTGCACCTGCTCGGCGAGCTCGGTGTCATCGAGCGACCGGAGGTCGAACTCTTCCTCTGATTCAGGCATTTACGCCCCTCGGGTGCCGGCGGATGACAGGGATCTTAAGGACAGGCGCGACGCAGGACGGGCCGTTTAGCGACAAGAACTTGTCCACAAACGACAGACCCACCGGAACTGGGACGCAAGGCCATGGGCTTACTTGCGGACTTGCCGCTCCGCGCTCGGGGGATGGCCGAACAGGGACCGGTAACAGCGGGAGAAGTGGGGCGGGGACTTGAAGCCGCAGGAGGTCGTGACGTCCATGATCGGCATGGCCGTCTGCAGGAGGAGTTCGCGGGCACGGCGCAGGCGCATCTCGAGGTAGTAGCGCTTCGGCACGCAGTCGAGGTAACGCCGGAACAGCCGCTCGATCTGCCGTCGCGAGAGGCCGGTCGTGCGCGCGATGTCCTCGAGCGAGAGCGGCTTCTCGATGTGCTCCTCCATGAGCTCGGCCACCTGGATCATGCTCCGGTGGGAGTTGCCGACCTGGGCCCGAAGCGGCACGTACTGGCGGTCGTCGCTGCTCCTCACGCGCTCCAGGACGAACTGCTCCGAAACCCCCTGTGAAATCTTGAGCCCATGCTTCAACTGGATGAGGTTAAGCATCAGGTCTAACGGGGCTGTGCCCCCTGATGCGGTGTAGCGATCGCGGTCGATGCTGAAGACCTGGTCGTTCAGTTGAACGCGCGGGAACTCCTCGCGCAGCGCCGGCAGGTTCTCCCAATGGATGGTCGCCCGGTAGTTGTCGAGCAGGCCCGCGCGCGCGAGCGCATAGCCGCCGGTGCAGAGCGCGCCGAGGCCGACGCGCCGCTCCGCGAGCCGGCGCAGGGCCGTGAGCAGCGGATTGGAAACGGCCTCGCGGATGTTGATGCCGCCGCAGACGAACAGGATCTCGAACTTGCCGACCTTGTCGAGCGGGATGGTCGGGGTGAGTTCGAGGCCGCTGCTCGCGGCGACGGGCTTGCCGTCGAGGCTCGCGATGGACCATTCGTAGACGTCCCGGCCGACCACGCGGTTGGCCATGCGCAGGACCTCGAGCGCGTTCGTGACCGCGATCAGCGAGTAATTCGGCAGCGTCAGGAACGCGAAGCGGGTCTTCTCCACGGCCATTCGAGTATGCCAGCGGCCGCGGCCTGGATGTCTGTTTCCGACATAAGAAGGTCGCATTCAGGGCCGAAGGCGGCCGCCCACCGGCTACACTGCCCGGGGGCGCACCGAGGGGGTTCGGGGGCATGAAGAAGCATGCGCGGGTGGTCGTGATCGGCGGCGGGGCCGTCGGGGTCAGCACCCTCTATCACCTGACGCACAAGGGCTGGTCGGATGTCGTGCTCCTCGAGCGCGCGGAGCTGACCGCCGGTTCCACCTGGCACGCCGCCGGCCTCCTCCCGCTCTTCAACATGAGCTACACGGTCGGGCAGCTGCACAAGTACTCGATCGACCTCTACAAGCGCCTGCCGGCCGAGACCGGGCAGGACGTCAGCTTCCACGTGACCGGGAACCTCCGCCTCGCGACCTCGCGCGACCGCATGGACGAGTACCAGAAGTACTGCGGCACGGCGAACACGATCGGCGTGCCCTTCGAGATCATCGGGCCGAAGCAGGTGAAGGAACTGTGGCCGCTCCTGACGCTCGGCGGCACCGCGGACACAGCCGCGGTCATCGGCGGGCTCTATCACCCGCACGACGGCCACATCGCGCCGGCGGACCTGACGATGGCGCTGCGCAAAGGTGCGCGCGCGAAAGGCGCCGAGATCCACGAGCAGACGGAGGTCACGGCCGTCACGCGCACGCGCTCCGGCGAGTGGCAGCTCACGACGACGCAGGGCGACATCGTCGCCGAGCACGTCGTCTGCGCAACCGGCAACTACGCGCGCCAGACCGGGAAGATGTTCGGCATCAACGTGCCGGCGATCCCGGTCGAGCACCAGTACATCGTCTACGAGGAATCGAAGGAGCTGAAGGCCTACCGCCAGGGCGGCGGACGCGAGCTCGCCGTGATGCGCGAGCCGGACCAGTCGTATTACCTGCGCGAGGAGCGCATGGGCTGGATCCTCGGGCCCTATGAAGCCGGTGCGCCGGCGCGCTTTGCCGACGGCGTGCCTGCCTGGTTCGGCAAGAGCCTCTTCGACGGCGACCTCGAGCGCCTCATCCCGCACATCGAGGGCGCGCAGCGGCGCGTGCCCGCGCTCGCGAACTGCGGCATCAAGGACGTCGTGAACGGGCCGATCTCGTACACGCCGGATGGCAGCGCGCTGATCGGTCCGGCCTGGGGCCTGCCGAACGTCTGGCTCAACGAGGGCCACAGCTTCGGCATCACCGCCGCGGGCGGCGCCGGCTGGCAGCTCGCGGAGTGGATCGTCGAGGGCGAGCCCGGCATCGACATGCTCGCGCTCGACCCGCGCCGCTTCGGTCCCTACACCAGCAAGCGCTACCTCGTGCAGAAGAACGAGGAGACGTACCGCAATGTCTTCACGGTCCACTACCCGGACGAAGAACGACCCGATGCGAGGCCCGCCAAGACGAGCCCCATCTACGACAGGCTGAAGCACCTGGGCGCAGTTTTCGGCCAGCGCTACGGCTGGGAGCGCGCCAACTGGTTCGCGCCGCCGGGTGTTGCGGCCGAGGACGACTACAGTTTCCGCCGCACGAACTGGTTCGAACACGTCGGCAACGAATGCCGGCGCCTGCGCGAGCGCGTGGGTGTCATCGACCTCTCGCCCTTTACCAAGCATGTCGTCGAGGGACCGGGCGCCGAAGCCTGGCTCGACGGCCTCGTCGCGAACAAGGTGCCTGTGAAGACCGGCCGCATGTCGCTCTCGCACGCGCTGACGAAGCGCGGCGGCATCCGCTCCGAGTTCACGATCACGAAGCTTGGCGAGGAGCGCTTCTACGTCGTGAGTGCGGGCGCGGCCGAGCGTTACGACACCGACCTGTTGCACAAGCGCCTGCCGGCCGACGGTTCGGTGCGCCTCTCCAACATCACGACTTCGCGCGGCTGCTTCGTCGTCGCCGGTCCCCGCTCGCGCGAAGTGCTCGCGAAGCTCACCGACACGGCGCTCGACAACGAGTCCTTTCCCTGGCTCACGGGCCAGGTCGCGGAAGTCGGCCTCGCGACGGACGTGTACCTGCTCCGGGTCAACTTCGTCGGCAGCCTCGGCTGGGAGCTGCACTTCCCGATCGAGTACGCGCGTCACCTGTTCGTCGCTATTTTCACCGCCGGGGCGGAGCACGGCATCGGCATGGCCGGCATGCGCGCCATGGAGTCGCTGCGCATGGAGAAGTCCTACCGCATGTGGGGCAGCGACCTCACGCGCGAGAACACGCCGTTCGAGGCGGGCCTCGACCGCTTCGTGCGGATGAAGAAGGGCGACTTCGCAGGCAAGGCCGCGCTCGAGCGCCAGCTCGCCGCGGGCGTGCCGAACCGCTTCGTCACGCTCGAAGTGCATGGCGTCACGGACGCCGATCCGCTCGGCAACGAGCCGATCTTCGACGGCAAGGGCACGATGGTCGGCCGCGCGACCTCCGGCTTCTACGGCCACGTGCTGGGGAAGAGCCTCGCGATCGGCTACGTGAAGTCCGGGTTCGAGGCGGTCGGCACGCGGCTTGCGATCCAGATCCTCGGCGAACGCCGCGATGCGACCGTGCTCGTGGACTCGCCGTACGATCCCGAGAACAAGGACCTGAAGTCCTGAGCCCCGGCACGGCATGAAACGGCAACGATTCTCGGGCCTCTCGCTCCTGTGGCAGGGCCTTGCAGGCCATCGCGGCTGGCGCGAGCAGTGGCGGCGTGCGGAGCCGAAGCCCGCCTATGACGCCGTCATCGTCGGCGGCGGCGGGCACGGCCTCGGCACGGCGTATTACCTCGCCGCCGAACACGGGCTCACGAACATCGCGGTGGTCGAGAAGGGCTGGATCGGCGGCGGCAACACCGGCCGCAACACGACGATCATCCGCTCGAACTACCTGTTCGACGAGAGCATCGCGTTCTACGACCACGCGGTGAAGCTGTGGAAGGACCTCTCGCAGGTCCTGAACTACAACGTCATGTACTCGCCGCGCGGCGTGATGATGATCGCGCACAACGTGCACGACATGCGGATGCTGAAGCGGATCCTGCACGCGAACCACGCGAACGGCGTGGACAACGAGTGGCTCGAGCCCGCCGAGGCGAAGGCCTACTGCCCGCCGCTCAACATCGGCACCGACATCCGCTATCCGGTGCTGGGCGCGACGCTGCAGCGCCGCGGCGGCACGGCGCGCCACGACGCGGTCGCCTGGGGCTACGCGCGCGCGGCCGATGCGCTCGGCGTCGACATCCTCGAGAACTGCGAAGTCACCGGCATGCAGCGGGACGCAAGCGGTGCGGTTGCGGCGCTCGAGACGACGCGCGGCCTGATCCGCACGAAGAAGGTCGGTGTCGTCGCGGCCGGCAACTCGAGCGTCGTCATGCGCATGGCGGGCATCCTGCTCCCGCTCGAAAGTTTCCCGCTGCAGGCGCTCGTTTCTGAGCCGGTGAAACCGACATTGCCGTGCGTCGTGATGTCGAACGCCATCCACGCCTACATCAGCCAGTCCGACAAGGGCGAGCTCGTCATCGGCGCGGGAACAGATGCGTACACGTCGTATACACAACGCGGCGCGCTGCACGTGGACCTGCACACGATCGAGGCGATCTGCGAGCTGTTTCCCTGCTTCCGGCGCCTGCGGATGCTGCGCAACTGGGGCGGCATCGTCGACGTGACGCCCGACCGCTCGCCGGTCGTCGGCATGACGCCGGTGCCGGGGCTCTTCGTCAACTGCGGCTGGGGCACCGGCGGATTCAAGGCGACGCCCGGCTCCGCGCATGTCTTCGCCTGGACGATGGCGAAGGGCGAGCCGCACCCGATCGCCGCGCCGTTCTCGCTCGAGCGTTTCCGCGAAGGGCGGGTGATCGACGAAGCCGCGGCGGCCGGCGTGGCGCATTGAAATGCTGCTGATCCACTGCCCGTACTGCGGCGAGCGCCCGGAGATCGAGTTCTCCTACGGCGGGCAGGCGCACCTCGCGCGGCCCGCAAAGCCGGCGACGCTGTCCGACGAGGAATGGGCGGCCTATCTGTACCTGCGCAAGAACCCGCGCGGGCTGCACGCCGAGCGCTGGCGTCACCTGCGCGGCTGCGGGCGATTCTTCAATGCGCTGCGCGACACGACCAACGACCGGTTTGCGGCGACCTACAAGGTCGGCGAGAGCCCGCCGTGAATGCGCATCGCACGGCGAGCGGCGGGCGCGTGGATCGCGGGCAGAAGCTCCGGTTCACGTTCGACGGCGCGTCGTTCGAGGGCCTTGCCGGCGACACGCTCGCCTCGGCGCTGCTCGCGAACGGCGTGCATCTCGTCGCCCGCTCGTTCAAGTATCACCGCCCGCGCGGCATCCTGACCGCCGGCGCGGAGGAGCCGAATGCGCTCGTCACGGTGCGCCGCGACGCGGCGCGCGTGACGCCGAACCTGCGCGCGACGCAGGTCGAGCTGTACGAGGGACTGGCGGCGGAGTCGCAGAATCGCTGGCCGAGCCTCGCCTTCGACGTCGGCCGCGCAAACGATTTCCTGTCGCCCCTCTTTCCGGCGGGCTTCTACTACAAGACCTTCATGTGGCCGCGCGCGGCCTGGGCTGCGCTCTACGAGCCATTGATCCGGCGCGCGGCAGGGCTCGGCCGCGCACCCACAGAGCCGGACCCGGACCGTTACGCGCAGCGCTATGCGCACTGCGACGTGCTCGTCGTCGGTGCGGGACCGGCCGGGATCGCCGCGGCCGTCGCGGCGGCGGAATGCGGCGCGCGCGTCGTCCTCTGCGACGAGCAGGCGGAAGCCGGCGGTTCGCTCCTCGACGGATCGGCGGCGAGCATCGACGGCGAGACGGCGGATGCCTGGCTCGCGTGGTGCCTTTCGGAACTCGCCGGCAATCCGCGCGTGCAGTTGCTGCCGCGCACGACCGCCTTCGGCTACTTCCCGCACAACAACATCGGGCTCGTCGAGCGGATCACGGATCATCTCGCGGAGGTCGCGCCGGGCGCCGTCCGCGAGCGGCTCTGGCAGCTGCGCGCCCGCGAAGTCGTGCTCGCGACCGGGGCGATCGAGCAGCCGCTCGTGTTTCCGGGCAACGACCGCCCCGGGATCATGCTGGCGAGTGCGGCGCACACGTACCTCCATCGCTACGGCGTGCGCGCGGGCACGCGCGCAGCGATCGTCACGGCGACGGACGGCGCGTACCGGACCGCGCTCGATCTTCGGGCCGCGGGCGTCGAAATCGCCGCGATCGTGGATCAGCGCCCGGGCAGCCCGATGGCGGACGCTGCGCGGCAGGCCGGCATCGAAGTCATCTGCGGTGCGACGGTCGCCGGCACGCGCGGGAAGCTGCGCGTCACCGGCATCGAGCTTGCGGACCGAACGCTCGCCTGCGACCTCGTCCTGATGTCGGGCGGCTGGGCGCCTTCCGTGCATCTCTTCTCCCAGTCGCGCGGGCGTCTGACCTGGAGCGACGCTGCGCGCGCTTTCGTGCCGTCGGCATCGGCCGAACGCGAGCGCTCGGCCGGGGCCTGCCGGGGCGTTTACGGCCTTGCCGAAGCGCTTGCCGATGGCGCCGCAGCGGGCGCTGCCGCGGCGACGGCGTGCGGGCATGCCGGCAAGGCGCCGCGCATGGTGGTCACCGGCGACGAGCAAGCCGCCCATGCCGCGCCGGCAGGCGCCTCGCCGCGCGCGAACCCGGGCAAGAAGGCATTCGTGGACTTCCAGAACGACGTGACGGCGCGCGACCTCCTGCTCGCCGCACAGGAAGGATTCCGCTCGATCGAGCACGTGAAGCGCTACACGACCGTCGGCATGGCGACGGACCAGGGCAAGACCTCGAACCTCAACGCGCTCGGCATCGTCGCGGGCCACACCGGGCAAGCCGATTCCGGAAGTCGGGCACACCACATTCCGGATGCCGTATACGCCGGTTTCATTCGGCAGTCTCGCGGGGCTCGCGCGCGGCGATCTCTTCGACCCCCTGCGGACGACGCCGATGCACGATGCGGCCGTTGCACTCGGCGCCGTGTTCGAGGACGTCGGCCAGTGGAAGCGCGCGCGCTACTTCCCGCAGGGCAGCGAGGACATGCACGCGGCCGTCGCCCGTGAGTGCCGCGCCGTGCGTACGGCCTGCGGCGTGTTCGACGCCTCGACGCTCGGCAAGATCGCGGTGATCGGGCCGGACGCCGCCGAATTCCTGAACCGCCTCTACGTCAATGATTTCTCCGGCCTCGCGCCGGGGCGCGCCCGCTACGGAATCCTGCTGCGCGAGGACGGCTTCATCTACGACGACGGCGTCATCGCGCGCCTGGCGCCCGGCCGCTTCCACGTGACCACGACGACCGGCGGCGCGGCGCGCGTGCTCGCGATGATGGAGGATTACCGCCAGACCGAGTGGAACGACCTCGAAGTGTGGCTGACGTCCGTCACCGAGCAATGGGCGGTCATCGCGGTGCAGGGACCACTCGCACGCCAGGTGATCGAGCGGGTCGCGACGGGCATCGACCTCGCGCCGGCCGCGTTGCCGCACATGGCCGTCGCGGAGGGCAGCGTCGCAGGCGTGCCTGCGCTCATTTTCCGCGTGAGCTTCACCGGCGAGCTCGGCTACGAGATCAACGTGCCGGCCCGCCATGGCCGCGCCGTGTGGGACGCCGTCTGCGAGGCCGGCCAGTCGCTCGGCATCACGCCCTATGGCACCGAGACGATGCACGTGCTGCGCGCGGAGAAGGGCTACATCATCGTCGGCCAGGACACGGACGGCACGGCGACGCCCGACGACGCGGGGCTCTCCTGGGCCATCGGCCGGAAGAAACCGGACTTCGTCGGCAAGCGCTCGATCGAGCGCGCAACCATGAAGAATCCAGAGCGCAAGCAGCTCGTCGGGCTTCGCACGCAGGATCCCGCCCTCGTCCTCGAGGAGGGCGCGCAGCTCGTGGACGCGCCGGGCCAGAAGCCACCGATGAAGCCGATCGGCCACGTGAGTTCGTCATACCGGAGCGCTGCGCTCGGGTATTCGATTGCGCTCGCGATGGTCGCGGGCGGCCGCGCGCGCATCGGGCAGACGCTCTACGTGCCGATGCCGGCGGGCGACATCGCGGTCACGGTGACGAGTCCCGTGTTCCACGATCCCGAAGGAGTGCGGTTGCATGGCTGAAGGCAGGGACTCATTCCATGTGCTCGAGTCCACCGCACGCTTCATCCTGCAAGGCGGGCCTGCGGCGCGTGCTGCGGCAGGCCAGGCATTCGGCGTCGCGCTGCCGGAGGCTGCTTGCCGCGCAAATTCGGCCGGAGACCGATCGGCGCTCTGGCTCGGCCCGGACGAATGCCTGCTCCTCGCGCCCGAAGATGCCGCGGAGCGCGTCGCCGCCGAGATCGAGATCGCGTTGTCGGGCCTTGCGCATTCGCTCGTGAATGTCAGCGACCGGCAGGTCGCGATCGCGCTCACCGGCCCCGCCGCCCGCGACATCCTGTGCCAGGGATGTCCGCTCGATCTCGACCCGGCGGAATTCACGGCCGGCATGTGCACTCGCACGATTTTCGCCAAGGCGGAGGTCGTTTTGTGGCGGCGAAGCGCCGAGGAGTACCATCTGGAAGTGGGGCGCTCCTTCTCGGGCTATGTCCTGGGCTGGATGCAGGAATCAATACGAGGGGGATTGACATGACGAGCATGCAGGCGACGGATGTCCGGGGCGCGGTTCGGTTCGCCCTTCTTGCGGCGATGGTGTGCAGCGGCCCGCAACTGGCGCGTGCCGACCAGGCGGAAACCCCACCGGCGCAGGCGCACGACCTCACGCGCTTGACGAGGTCGTCGTCACGGCCCAGCGGCGCGAACAGAAGCTCCAGGACGTCGGCATCGCCGTGACGCCGCTCGGCGAGAAGGCGCTGGAAGACCTCAACATCACCAACCGCGACGGACATCGTGCGGGCGGTGCCGAGCCTCAAGATGAACGCGTACTCGAGCGTCGCAGGTCGTCTTCAACATCCGCGGCGTCTGCGCAGAACAACTACGGCGACCAGCAGGAGCCGCCGGTTGCCGTCTACCAGGACGACAGCTACTCGAGCTCGATCAACCTCGCGAGCTTCCCCGTGTTCGACCTCGCGCGCGTCGAGACGCTGCGCGGCCCGCAGGGCACGCTGTTCGGCCGGAACGCCACCGGCGGCGCGATCCAGTTCATCTCGCGCAAGCCGACCGACGCATTCGAGGTCTACACCGACCTGACCTTCGGCAGCTTCAACCAGGTCAGTCGTCGACGGCGCGGTGTCCGGCCCGTTCACGCGACAACCTCCAGGGCCGCCTTGCGTTCATCACGACAAGGACGACGGCTACATGGAGTCCATCGTCGCCGGCGTCCCGGACCGCGGCGGCAACGACCACTACGCGTTCCGCGGCAGCCTCGCCTGGCAGCCGAGCGACGGCACGGACGTCGGCGTCATCCTGCGGTACCTGCAGGCGGACAAGGAAACGCCAGGCGGGGCTCTATTCGCACGAGCCGGCCTGCCCGAATGCGCAGAACCAGGGCGAGTTCACGCCGGCCGATGTTCTCCGTGATCCCGGTTCTCCGGGGCACCGGGCCCCGGGCTGAGGCGGGCACGGGTTTCCGCGACGACGCCATCACCCCGAGCCGCGGCGGCGACCCGTGGAAGACCGCCGAGACCGAGCCGTCCTACGTGGACCGCGAGATCTTCGGCGCGCAGGTGCGCGTGGACCACGACTTCGGCAGCGCGACGCTCACCTCGATCACGGATTACCAGACCTCCGACAAGTTCTACCCCGAGGGCGGTGACGCCTCGCCGGTCGACGGCGTGGTCTTCTTCCAGGGCAGCGACCTCGACCAGATCTCGCAGGAGTTCCGCCTGTCGTGGTCGATGGGCGCGCACGAGATGGTCGGTGGCCTCTTCTACATGGACGTCGACGGCGACTACACCGGCAAGTTCGCGGATCCGTTCTATGGCTACGACCCGGATGTCGCGTTCTCGCAGCAGACGACCTCGTACGCCGCGTTCTTCCAGGACGAGTGGAGCTTCAACGATCGCTGGAAGCTGATCGGCGGCCTGCGCTACTGGAACGACGACGCGCGAGGGCGCGTACTTCGCCTCCGCGCCGGCCGTTCCGGGCCTGTCGGTACCGGTCACCATCATCTTCAACAAGGACGAGATCTTCCCGAACACGACGGACCAGACCGGCGTGCTCGTCACGCCGAGCGACGCCAAGGCCACGTTCGACGACTTCACGGCGCGCCTGGAACTCGATTACAAGCCGAACGACGACCTGCTGTTCTACGCGTCCTATAACCGCGGCAGCAAGAGCGGCGGCTTCACGTTCTCGACCGGCACGCCGTACGGCGGCACCGAGGTCGATTTCGTGAACGGCATTCCGTTCGATCCCGAGACGCTGAATGCCTACGAGGTCGGCATGAAGTCGAACCTGGCCGGCGGCATGACGACGCTGAACGTCAGCGCCTTCTACTACGACTACAAGGACTACCAGGCCTTCTCGCAGATCAGCACCGTTCAGACCGTCATCAACCAGGACGCCACTGCCCAGGGACTCGAAGTGGAGCTGAACGCGGCGCCCACGGACCGGCTGACCCTGCAGCTCGGCGCCTCGTTCATGGACAGCGAAGTGAAGGACATCCGGCTGCCCGACCAGGCCACCTTCGTGAACCACGACCTGCCGCAGGCGCCGAACGTCTCGGCCAACGCGCTCGCGCGCTACGAGTTCCCGCTCGGGGCGGGCACGGCGTCCGATCCAGGGCGACGTGCTCTACTCGGATGACTTCTGCTTCACGACGCTGTGCGCCCCGGTCGAGAAAGAGAAGAGTTACACCGTCGCCAACGCGCGCATCGGCTACGCGGCGCCGGACGGGCGCTGGGAAGTCGCCGCGTGGGTGAACAACCTGTTCGAGGAGGAATACCGCGTGTATGCCTTCGACAGCTCGCTGTTCTCGGGCGTCGTCGCCGGCGTCTACGGCAAGCCGCGCTGGTACGGCGTGACGGCCAGCTTCCGGTTCGGCGCGGGCTACGACTGACGCGGGCGGGTTGAAACTACCCAAGCCCTTTTTCCGCCTGCCGGTCCGCTTCGACGCCGAGCGGCTGCGGGCCGAGGTGGAGGCGCTGCCCGCCTCGGCCTGGTCGCGCCATCCGCAGGAACACGAGGGCAACACCGCCGCGCGGCTCATCACCGTCGGCGGCGGCGCCAACGACGCCGTCGCCGGCGCGATGAAGCCGACGCGCGACGCTCGCTGGCGTGTCCCTACATCCAGCAGGTGCTCGCGTCCTTCAGCACGGTCTGGTCGCGCTCGCGCCTGATGCGGATCGAAGGCGGCGGATCCGTGCCGCAGCACAGCGACACGAACTTACCACTGGTTCTCACCGGGTGCGCGTGCACATCCCCGTGATCACGCGGCCCGAGGTGCGCTTCCACTGCGCGGACGAGAGCGTGCACATGGCGGCGGGCGAGGCCTGGATCTTCGACAACTGGCGCGAGCACCGCGTCGAGAATCCCGCGCCGGACGCGCGCGTTCACCTGGTCGCCGACACGGCGGGGACCTCCGCGTTCTGGCGGCTGGTCGCGAAAGCGCAGTCGAAGGATTTCGCGCGGCCGAACCCGGAGCCGCGGTTTCTCGCGTACGATCCGGACGCGCAACCGCAAGATCCTGATCGAGCGCTTCAACGTCTGCGCCCTGATGCCGCCGGCGGAGGTCGAGCAGCTCACGTTCGACCTGCTCGCCGACCTCGCGCCCGCGGACGCGCGGCCCGAATCCGTCACGCGGCGACTGGACCAGTTCGTGGGCATCATGATCGAGTTCTGCCACGACTGGCGCTCGCTGTGGTACGCTGTTCGGCGACGCGCCGGACGACCGGAGCCGTTCGAGCAGCCTCGCTGGCGCCCTGCGCGCGAAAGCGCTGCGCCAGCTGCCACGCCGTGCGCGTCGCGAGCACCGGCGCACAGCGCACAGGCCGTGCTGCAGGCGCGGGTGCTCGCGATGCTGTTCGGCGGCGCGGGCGGCTCGCGGCGGGAGGCCGCCGAATTCGATGTGTCGGCGGTCGCGCCGGCGCGTGCGACCCGCCGCTGCACCGGCCGTTGACGAGCCGACGCTGAGCGACCTGCCGACGCGTCGAAGTGCCCGCGGGTCGAGACTTGCCGACGGTCGAAGTTCCGCGGATCGACGACGGTCCGCGAAGGCGCTCGAGCCGGAGCCCGAGCCGGTCGCCGACACCGAGCCGGTCGTCGAGCGTCGGCGCCTGAGCCGAGAAAGCCGCCCGTGCTCGAGCGGCCGATCATCATCCTGAGCGCGCCGCGCGCCGGCAGCACGCTCCTGTTCGAGACGCTCGCGCAGGCGGCGGGCGTCTACACGATCGGCGGCGAGAGCCACCAGCTGATCGAGAGCATCGCCGCGCTCCGCCCGGGCCGCGGCGTCGTGAACTCCAACCGGCTGACGCGACGGGACGCGACCTCCGCGATCGTCGCGGAGATGCGCCAGCGCTTCGCCGGAAGGCTGCGCGATCGCGACGAGCAGGCGCCGGGCTCGGGCGCGAACGTGCGGCTGCTGGAGAAGACGCCGAAGAATGCACTGCGCGTGCCGTTCCTGCTCGAAGTGTTTCCGGACGCGCAGTTCATCTTCCTGCAGCGCGAGCCGCGAGCGAACCTCTCGAGCATGATGGAGGCCTGGCGCGGGAAAGGCTGGGTCACTTACCGGCAGCTGCCGGGCTGGCCCGGTCCCTGGTCGTTGCTGCTTCCGCCCGGCTACGAGCGCCTGCAGGGCCGGCCGCTCGAGGAAATCGTCGCCTTCCAGTGGCGGGTGGCCAACGAGACGATCCTCGACGATCTCGCCGACCTGCCGCGCGAGCGCTGGATCGGCGCGCGCTACGAGGACGTGCTCCGCGATCCGCGCGCGGAAATCGCGCGGCTGCTGGAATTCGTGGGACTCGTCGATGGACCCGCGGCTCGAGGCCTACCTGTCGAAGCCGTTGCCACCATCCCGTTACACGCAGACGGCGCCGGACCCGGAGAAGTGGAAGCAGAACGAGAAGGAGATTGGGCGGGTGATGCCGCAGCTCGAGGCGATCGTCAGACGCCTCGGGGCCAGGAAAGAGTGAACGATGACCATGCGCAAGCCCAACATCCTCATCGTCATGGTCGACCAGTTGAGCGGCACCTTCTTTCCGGATGGTCCGGCCGACTTCCTGCACGCTCCGCACCTGAAAGCGCTGGCCGCCCGTTCGGCGCGATTCGTGAACAATTACACGACGTCGCCGCTCTGCGTGCCGGCGCGCGCCTCCCTCGCGGCCGGGCAACTGCCGAGCCGGACGCGCGTCTACGACAACGCCGCCGAATTCGCGGCCGCCATCCCCACTTTCGCCCATCACCTTCGCCGCGCCGGCTACTACACCGTCCTGTCGGGCAAGATGCATTTCGTCGGGCCCGACCAGCTCCACGGATTCGAGGAGCGCCTGACGACCGACATCTATCCGGCCGATTTCGGCTGGACGCCGGATTACCGCAAGCCGGGCGAGCGCATCGACTGGTGGTATCACAATCTCGGCTCGGTCACCGGCGCGGGTGTCGCCGAGATCACGAACCAGATGGAATACGACGACGAGGTCGCTTTCTTCGCCAACCAGAAGCTCTACCAGCTTGCGCGCGAAAGCGACGAGGCCGAGCGCCGGCCCTGGTGCCTGATGGTCTCGTTCACCCATCCGCACGATCCCTACGTCGCCCGCAAGCGCTTCTGGGATCTGTATGAAGGCTCACCGAACCTGGAGCCGAAGGTCGGCCCGATCGCATTTGCGGCGCAGGATCCGCATTCGAAGCGCCTGATGCTCGCCTGCGACTACGCGCGTTCCAACGTGACCGGAGACGATGTCCGCCGCTCCCGTCGAGCCTATTTCGCCAACGTTTCCTATCTCGACGAAAAAGTCGGCGAGCTCGTCGATACGCTCCGCCGCACGCGCATGCTGGATGACACGGTGATCATCTTCTGTTCCGACCACGGCGACATGCTTGGCGAGCGCGGGCTCTGGTTCAAGATGAGTTTCTTCGAAGGCTCGGCGCGCGTCCCGCTCTTGATCGCGGGCCCCGGGATTGCGGCCGGAAAGCACCTGGCGCCGGTCTCGAATCTCGATGTCACTCCCGACGCTCTGCGATCTCGCCGGAGTTTCAATGGACGGACGTCGCGGCCTGGACCGATGGCGAGAGCCTGAGGCCGATCATCGATGGCGGCACTCGAAAGTCCCCCGTGCTCATGGAATATGCGGCCGAGGGTTCCTATGCGCCACTCGTCGCGATCCGTGACGGCGAGTGGAAATACATCCGCTGCACGCTCGATCCGGAGCAACTCTTCAACCTGGCGAAGGACCCGCATGAGTTGACGAATCTCGCCAGCGATCCGGCCCACGCCGCGACGCTTTCGAAATTCCGCGCCATGGCGGATGCGCGCTGGGACCTTGCACGCTTCGATGCGGAAGTGCGCGAAAGCCAGGCGCAACGCTGGGTGGTCTACGAAGCGCTGCGCAAGGGCGCCTACCATCCCTGGGACTATCAGCCGGATGCAGAAAGCCTCCGAGCGGTACATGCGCAATCACATGAACCTCGACACGCTGGAGGGTTCGAAGCGCTTTCCTCGCGGCGAATAGGACGTGGCGCGCCGGGCCAAAGCAGGCACCCGCATCGGCGGGCAGTGGCGGCGGTCAGCGAGAGGTTGCGGGACTAGGTCAGAGTGTCAACTGAATCGGGACGAGATCCCATTCACTTTGCTTCATCAACCATCCTTATCGTCTTGTCCTCGACGTCCTTGGCAATCTGAGTCAACGCGGCAACTGGAGACAATGCCGACAGCATTTGAACCGGTTTGATGAGCCCGATTTGTGTCTTGCCGTTTTCCGTAAACACCGAGATACGACACGGCAAGGCCATGTTCAGGCGCATATCAGTCGACAGGACTTTTGCGGCCTGTACCGGATTGCAGACTTCGAACACTTTGCACTGATTGTCGAACGCGATGCCTTTACTGCGGAGTGTGGCTCCCAGATCGTGAACGTGCAGGACACCGAATCCATGGCGTGTAACCGCTGCCTCAAGGTCCGCGGACGCCTGGTCAAATGATTTGGTCGTTTCAACGATGTAGTACACAAGTCACCCGCGCTTTCGTGATCGACACATAACTGCATTTAGGGGCTTGCAATGATGCGACAACAAAGCGTCATTTGTGACCGTATTACAACTTACTCGCCAAATCTCTGCGACACCTTCCAGTCGCCCACGACGTGGTACGGCGCCGATGACGGCGCGAGCGGCGCCTTGCCAAGGACGTGGTCGGCCATCTTCTCCGCCAGCATGATCGTCGGCGCATTGAGGTTACCGGTCGTGATCGACGGCATGGCCGACGAATCGACGACGCGCAGTCCCTCGACGCCGTACACGCGCCCCTCCGGATCCACGACGGCCATCGGATCGCTGCTGCGGCCCATCTTGCAGCTGCACGACGGGTGATAGGCGCTCTCGACCTTCGCGCGCACGAAGGCGTCGATCTCGTCGTCCGTCTGCACGTCCTTGCCCGGCTGGATCTCGCGCCCGCGATAGGGATCGAACGCCTTCTGCGCGAAGATCTCGCGCGTGAGTCGCACGCCAGCCCGGAACTCGGCGAGGTCTTCCGGGTGGCTCAGGTAGTTGAAGAGGATCCTCGGCTTCTCGAGCGGGTCGCGCGGACGCGAGCCGCACGTGGCCGCGGCTCTTCGAGCGCATCGGCCCGACGTGCGCCTGGAAGCCGTGCTCCTTCGCGAGCGAGGAGCCGTCGTAGGTCACGGCGAGCGGCAGGAAGTGGAACTGGATGTCGGGATACGGGACGCCCGCGCGGCTGCGGATGAAGCCGCCGGTCTCGAAGTGGTTGGTCGCGCCGAGTCCGTCATGGCGCAACAGCCAGCGCGCGCCGATCATCGCGCGCGCGAAGAGTCCCATGGACGAATAGAGCGTGACGGGCTGGGTGCTCGCGACCTGGAAGTAGAACTCGATGTGGTCCTGCAGGTTCTCGCCGACGCCCGGCCGGTCGGCGACGACGTCGATGCCGTTCTCGCGCAGTTCCGCTGCGGGCCCGATGCCGGAGAGCTTCAGAAGCTTCGGTGAGTTGATCGGCCCGCTCGCCACAATCACTTCGCGGCGTGCACGCACCGAGACGCATTGCCTCGCCCTGGCGGTACTCGACGCCGATCGCGCGGCGCGCGTCGAAGAGGATCCGCGTCGCGAGCGCGCCCGTCTTCACGGCGAGGTTGGGCCGGCGCATCGCGGGCCGCAGGTACGCGTTCGCGGCGCTCGAGCGGCGCCCGTCCTCGCCCACGGTCATGTCGAGCCGGCCGAAGCCCTCCTGCTGGTAGCCGTTGATGTCGTCGGTCGCGGCATAGCCCGCCTGCCGGCCCGCTTCGAGCCAGACCGCGTGCAGCGGATTCTCGAGCGTGCCGTAGCGCGTCTGCAGCGGCCCGTCGTCGCCGCGATAGTCGTCGCCGCCCGCGGCGCGCTTCTCGGCGCGGCGGAAGTACGGCAGGACCGACGCGTAGTTCCAGCCCGTCGCGCCCTCGGATTCCCAGCGCTGGAAATCCTGCGCATTGCCGCGCACGTACACCATGCCGTTGACCGAGGAGGAACCGCCGAGCACCTTGCCGCGCGGCGTGTGCAGGCGCCGCCCGCCGAGGCCGGGCTCGGGCTCCGTGTAAAAGCGCCAGTCGTACTTCTCGGTGCCCATCGGGAATGGAGAGCGCCGAGGGCATCTGCACGAAGATCGAGCGGTCCGAACCGCCGTATTCCAGCAGGAGGACCGTTTTCCCGCCGTCTTCGGTCAGCCGGTCCGCCAGCACGCAGCCGGCAGAGCCCGCGCCGACGATGACGTAGTCGAATTCCTCAGTAGGGCGCATCGATGTCGCCCTTGGCG
The DNA here is from genome assembly GCA_963747035.1 of uncultured Gammaproteobacteria bacterium. Classification (GTDB taxonomy): domain Bacteria; phylum Pseudomonadota; class Gammaproteobacteria; order Steroidobacterales; family Steroidobacteraceae; genus SCUD01. Next base: position 166,724 of record CAVVDL010000004.1, on the reverse strand, counting down.
ACATACACGCTCTTCAGCTGCGTGTAGTGCTCCATCGCGGCGCGGCCGTTCTCGCGCCCGAGGCCCGAGAGCTTCACGCCGCCGAAGGGGAGCTCGATCGGCGTCACGTTGTAGTGGTTGATCCAGCAGGTGCCGGCCTCGAGCTTCGCGATGACGCGGTGCGCGCGGTTGAGGTCGTTCGTGAAGACGCCGGCCGAGAGGCCGAACTCGGTCGCGTTCGCGCGCGCGACGACCTCGTCCTCGTCGTCGAACTCGAGCACCGACATCACCGGCCCGAAGATCTCCTCGCGGACGATCGTCATGTCGTCGCGGCAGCCGTCGAAGACGGTCGGCTCGACGAAGAAGCCCTTCGCGAGCGCGCCCTCGGTGCGGCGGTTGCCGCCGACGAGGATGCGCGCGCCTTCCTCGCGGCCGCGCGCGATGTAGCCGAGCACCATCTCCATGTGCTCGCGCGAGATGAGGGAGCCGACCTGCGTCGCCGGGTCCATCGGGTCGCCGATCTTCATGGCGCCGACGCGCGCGGCGAGCTTCTTCATGAACTCGGCTTTCGCCTTCCTGTGGACGAAGACGCGCGTGCCGTTCGAGCAGACCTCGCCCGCGGAATAGAAATTGCCGAGCAGCGCGCCGGAGACGGCCTGGTCGATCTTCGCGTCGTCGAAGACGATGATCGGCGACTTGCCGCCGAGCTCGAGCGTCACGGCCTTCACCTGGCTCGAGGCGTCGCTCATCACGGCCTTGCCGGTGCCGACGGAGCCGGTCAGCGAGACCTTGCGGATCGCGGGATGGCGCGAGAGCGCGCGGCCGGTCGGTGAATGGCCCTGAACGACCTGGAAGATGCCGGCCGGCAGGCCCGCCTCGCGGTAGACCTTTTCGAGTTCAATCGCCGTGAGTGGCGTGAGGCTCGCCGGCTTGAAGATCATCGCGTTGCCGAAGGCGAGCGCGGGCGCGGATTTCCAGCAGGCGATCTGGATCGGGTAGTTCCAGGCGCCGATGCCGGCGGTGATGCCGATCGCTTCGCGGCGCGTGTAGCCCCAGGCGGCCGGACCGAGGTCGATGTGCTCGCCGGCCGCGCTCTGCGCGAGGGCCGCGAAGTACTCGAGGCATTCCGCCCCCGAGATCACGTCGACGACGCGGGTTTCCTGGATGGGCTTGCCCGTGTCGCGGGTCTCGAGTTCCGCGAGCGCATCGTTCTTCCTGCGCAGGATCTCGGCCGCGCGGCGCAGGATGCGCGCGCGTTCGGCCCCGGCGAGCGCGGCCCAGCCGGGCTGCGCCGCGCGGGCGGCGGCGACCGCGGCCTCGACCTCGGCGGGACCGGCCATGGGGAGCTCGGCGAGCTTTTCGCCGGTCGCGGGGTTCGTGGTGATCAGCAATTCGTCAGACATAGGGAGTTCTGCGAGACTAGCGCGGGTTTCGGGGGGAACGGCGTGCGCAGCGGATGCCCTGCTGAACGATCATTCTTGAGCCGGTCGGTCAGGTCAAGCGCGGCCCGACTGCTGCTCTCCGGCTGCCTCGCGCTGTTCGCCTGCCTGCCGTTCGCGGCGCGCGCGGAAGGGGACCCGGCGTCCTGCCGCGTCGTGCGTTTCTCGGACATTGGCTGGACGGACGTCACGGCGACGACGGGCCTCGCGAGCCACCTCGTGCGGATGCTGGGATACCAGCCGGCCGTCACCGTGCTGTCGGTGCCGGTCACCTACGCCTCGCTCAAGAACAGCGACATCGACGTGTTCCTCGGCAACTGGATGCCCGCGCAAGCTGCGGACTTGCAGCCGTATCAGGTCGATGGCTCGGTCGAGGTGGTAGGCAGCGAACCTCGACGGCGCGAAGTACACCCTCGCCGTGCCGGCCTATCTCTACGACGCGGGGCTGCGCGATTTCAGCGACATCAAGCGCTTCGCGCCGGAGCTCAAGCACGAGATCTACGGCATCGAGCCCGGCAACGACGGCAACCGCCTCGTGCTGACGATGATCAAGGAGAACCAGTACGGGCTCGGCGACTTCAAGCTCGTCGAGTCGAGCGAGCAGGGCATGCTCTCGCAGGTCGAGCGCGCGGTCGCCGCGAAGCGGCCCATCGTGTTCTTCGGCTGGGAGCCCCACCCGATGAACACGCGCTTCGACATGCGCTACCTCACCGGCGGCGACTCGAGCTTCGGTCCCAACTACGGCGGCGCCACGGTCTACACCAATGTCCGTGCGGGCTACCTCCAGGAATGCCCGAACGTCGGGCGGCTGGTGCGTAACCTCAAGTTCACGCTGCGCGCCGAGAGCGAGATCATGGCCGGCATCCTCGAGCGCAAGCTCACGCCCGAGGCTGCGGCTGCGGAATGGCTCAAGGCGCACCCGGAGGCGCTCGAGGCCCTGGTTCGACGGCGTGACGACGTTCGACGGGGCGCCCGCGCCGCTCGCAGGCGCGGCGAATGCCGCGACCGACGCCAAGCCGGCGCGGGGCTTCGAGGCCTGGGTGATGGAGCACAAGATCCCGCTCGGCGCCGCCATCGCGTCCGCGATCGGTTACATCAAGGGACACGGCAAGGGATTCTTCGCCGGCATCTCGACCGTGATCCAGGGCTCGGTGGACGGCGTGAACGCCGCGCTCGCGGCAGTCCCGGGCTTCGTCCTGATCCTCCTGGTCGGCGTCATCGCCTGGTTCCTGCATCGCTCGATCGCGCTCGTCGTGTTCGTCGTCGCGAGCCTCCTGTTCATCATGAACCAGGGCTACTGGGCGGCGACGCTCGAGACCCTGTCTCTCGTCTTCGTCTCGGCGCTCTTCTCGACGCTGATCGGCGTGCCGGTCGGGATCGCGGCCGCGCATCGCCCGCGGCTGTTCGCGGCGCTTCGCCCGGTGCTCGACCTGATGCAGACGCTGCCGACCTTCGTGTACCTCATCCCGACGCTCGTGCTGTTCGGGCTCGGCGTGGTGCCGGGCCTCATCTCGACCGTGATCTTCGCCGTGCCGGCGCCGATCCGCCTGACGCACCTCGGCATCTCCTCGGTGCCGCGGACGCTCCTCGAAGCCGGCGATGCCTTCGGCGCGACGCCGATGCAGCGCCTGTGGAAGATCGAGCTGCCGAGCGCGCGATCGACGATCCTCGCCGGCGTCACGCAGTGCATCATGCTGTGCCTCTCGATGGTCGTGATCGCGGCGCTCGTCGGCGCCGGCGGCCTCGGCGTGCCGGTCGTGCGCGCGCTCAACAGCGTGCAGATCGACGTGGGATTCGAGGCCGGCATCGCGATCGTGCTGCTCGCGATCATCCTCGATCGCATCAGCCGGCCCGGCCACGGCGGGCCGCCGGAATGAACGCGGCGATCGAGTTCAAGGGCGTCGACATCCTCTTTCCGCGCGAGCGCGGCCGCAAGGGCGAGCGCGCGCTGCAACAGGCGCTTGCGCGGCTCGACGCCGGCGAGAGCCGCGAGGAGATCGCCGCGGCCTGCGGCGTGGTCGTCGGCGTCGCCGGCGCGAGCCTTGCCATCGAGCCGGGCGAGATCTGCGTGATGATGGGATTGTCGGGGTCCGGCAAGTCCACGCTCATGCGCGCGGCGAACGGCCTCAATGCCGTGACGCGCGGGCAGGTGCTTATCAACGACGCGAACGGCCCGATCGACGTCGGCCGTTGCAGCGCCGAGGACCTGCGGCGCCTGCGGCGCGGGCGCATCGCGATGGTGTTCCAGCAGTTCGGCCTGCTGCCCTGGCGCACGGTCGCCGAGAACGTCGGCTTCGGGCTCGAGATCCGCGGCGAGACGCCGGAGGCGCAGAAGGAGAACGTCGCGCGCCAGCTCGAGCTCGTCGGCCTCACGCCCTGGGCCGACCGCCACGTCAGCGAACTCTCGGGCGGCATGCAGCAGCGCGTCGGCCTCGCGCGCGCCTTTGCGACGAATGCGGACATCCTGCTGATGGACGAGCCGTTCTCGGCGCTCGACCCGCTGATCCGCGACAAGCTGCAGGACGAGCTGCTCGCCGTGCAGGCGCGCGTCAAGAAGACGATCCTGTTCGTGAGCCATGACCTCGACGAGGCGCTGCAGGCTCGGCGACCGGATCTCGATCATGCGCCACGGCCGCATCGTGCAGACGGGCGCCGCGCAGGACATCGTGCTGCGTCCCGCGGACGATTACGTCGCCGAGTTCGTGAGGCGCATGAATCCGCTCAAGGTGCTGACGGGCGCCATGATCATGCGCGGACGCGAGATGCTGGCCGGCGCGGACGGCGTCCTCTTCCTCGACGCGGCGCGGCGCTATGCGCTGCGGCTGGACCCGGGCCATCTGCCGAGGGAAATACGCCTCGACGGGGCGCCTCATCCCTTGCGCGTCGTCGAAGACGAGGACGCCTGCTCCGAGGACGAGCGCGCCATCCTCGTCGCGCCTGCGGCGATGACGCTGCAGGCCCTCATTCACCTGCGCCGGCGAACCGGCCATCCGGTGCTGCTCGCCGAGGGCGGCCGGGTGCTCGGCGTCGTGGGCGAGACCGAGATCATCGGCGCGCTGTCGCCGCGTCACGCCGCGAGGCTGCCTGCATGATGAAACCGATTCTTCGCCGCCTGTGTGCTCGCCCTGGCCTGCGGCTGTGGACCGGGTCTTACAACCGTCGCGAAAGCAGAGGAGCCCGTCGTGTTCGATCTGCAAGGCCACCGCGGCGCGCGCGGGCTGCGCCCGGAGAACACGCTGGCGGCGTTTCGCCATGCGCTCGAGATCGGCGTCGCGACACTCGAACTCGACTGCGGCGTGACGCGGGACGGCGTCGTCGTCGTGAGCCACGACTCGGCGTTGAATCCGGACATCACGCGCGGCGCGGACGGGAAGTTCCTGGACGGTGCCGGGGCGCCGCTCGTCACGCTGACGTATGAGCAGCTCCAGGCGTTTGACGTGGGCAGGCTCCGGCCGGGAAGCGATTACGCGGCCCGGTTCCCGGAACAGCAAGCCGTGGACGGCGAGCGCATCCCGCGGCTCAAGGACCTCTTCGCGCTCGTCGAGAAGAGCGGCAACCGGACCGTGCGCCTCAACATCGAGACCAAGATCGATCCGCTGCAACCGGCGCTGACCGTGGAGCCGAAGGCGATGGTCGAGGCGATCGTCGCCGTGATCCGCGAGGCGGGCATGGCGTCGCGCGTCACGATCCAGTCCTTCGACTGGCGCACGCTGGCCCTCGTGCGCAGCGCTCGCGCCGGAGATCGCGACCGTCGCGCTGACCGACCAGCAGCCGGGCTACGACACGGTGGAGGCCGGCAAGCCCGGCGCTTCACCCTGGCTCGGCGGAATCGACGTGGACGACCATGGCGGCTCGGTGCCGAAGGCCGTCGTCGCCATCGGCGCGAAGGTGTGGTCGCCGGACGCGCTCGACCTCACGCCGGGCGTGATTGCCGAAGCGCATGCGCTCGGCCTCACGGTGATTCCGTGGACCGTGAACGACCCGAAGGACATGGCGAACGCGCTGGCTGCGGGCGTGGACGGGATGATCACCGACCGCCCGGACGTCCTCCGCGCGCTGCTCGTGTCGAAAGGCATCGCCGTGCCGCCGCCGACACCGGCGAAATGATCGGCTTCCTGAAGCCGGCGGCGTTCGCGCCGGAGCTTCCGGCCGCGCGCGTGGATCCGGAGTACCGGCGCCTGCGCCGGCGCGTCTTCACCGGCATCTTCGTCGGCTACGCCGGCTACTACCTCGTCCGCAACAACCTCGCGCTCGCGATCCCCGACCTGCTCGAGGCCCACCCCGAGTTCAGCAAGGCCGAGCTCGGCACGGCGCTGACCGCGCTGTCGGTCGCCTACGGCATCTCGAAGTTCCTGATGGGCTCGGTCTCGGATCGCAGCAACCCGAAATATTTCCTGCCGCTCGGGCTCCTGCTCTCGAGCGCGCTGATGGCGGCGTTCGGCCTCTTCGACGCGCTGGCCGCATCGCTCGTCGCGATCATCGCCGTCATGGCGGTCAACGGCTGGGTGCAGGGCATGGGCTGGCCGCCCTGCGGCAAGACCATGGTGCACTGGTTCAGCCTCAAGGAGCGCGGGCTCACGGTCTCGACGTGGAACACGGCGCACAACGTCGGCGGTGCGCTGATCGCGAACCTCGCGCTGCTGCGGCGTGGTGCTCTTCGGCGACTGGGGCGCGAAGTTCTACTTCAACGCGCTCATCGCCGCGGCCATCGCGATCGGCGTCTTCTTCCTGCTGGAGGACACGCCGCAGTCGAAGGGCCTGCCGCCGATCGAGAAGTACAAGAACGACTACCCGCCGAGCTACAGCGACGCGGACGAGCAGATCGCTGCCGTTTCGCGAGATCTTCCTCAAGTACGTGCTCCCGAACCGCTACCTGTGGGCCATCGCGATCGCGAACGCCTTCGCGTACTTCGTGCGCTACGGCGTCGTGAACTGGATCCCGACCTACCTCGAGACGGCGAAGGGTTTTTCGTTCCACGAATCGAGCACCGCCTGGTCGCTCTACGAATTCGCCGCGATCCCCGGGCACGATCGCCTGCGGCTGGCTGTCGGATCGCTGGTTCAAGGGGCGGCGCGCGCCGATGACGATGATGTTCATGGCGCTGACGCTCGTCGCGGTGATCGTGTACGCGCTCAACCTGCACGGGCCGCTCTGGATCGACTACGCGGCGCTGTTCGCGATCGGCTTCCTGATCTACGGGCCGATCATGATGATCGGCCTGCACTCGCTCGACCTCGTGCCCAAGAAGGCCGCCGGCACGGCTGCCGGCCTCACCGGCCTCTTCGGCTACGTGTTCGGCTCGGCGATCGCGGGCACCGGCGTCGGCTGGATCGCGGATCGCTGGGACTGGAGCGGCGTGTTCATCACGATGGTCGCCTGCTGCGTGCTCACGATCTTCTTCGTCTCGCTGACGCTGCGCCACCGCACGTGACTCATTCCCCGAGGTAGTCGCGCAGCCGCTGCAGGTCCGCCGCAGTGGCGCGCAGACCGGTCTTCGAATGCCGCCATGCGATGTCTTCAGCCGAACGCGCCCATTCCTCGCGCACCAGGTAGTCGACCTCGATGCGCGTCATGCCGCCGCCGAACTCCTCGCCCATGTCCGCCCGGGATTGAACGCGCTCGAGAAGCTGCAAGTGTGCGCGTGCCGTATGCGCCGGCCAGGCGCCGACTTTCGGAGTCGCCCAGGAACGGCCAGCGGCGGTCGCAGCAGGGCGATGAAGGCATCGACATCGCCGCCCGGGAAATCGCCGCCCGGCAGCGGCGCCGAGGAAGTCCACGGTTCGCGCATCGGGCCGAGGCAAGGCGCAAGTTTTTCGAGCGCGAGTTCCGCGAGGCGCCGGTAGGTCGTGATCTTTCCGCCGAGGACCGAGAGCACCGGCGCACCGCCGGCGGGGGCGTCCAGTTCGAGCACGTAGTCGCGGGTGACGGCTGAGGCCTTCACTTCACCATCGTCCTGCAACGCGCGGATTCCGGCGTAGCTCCAGACGACATCGGCCGGGCCGATCTGCCGCTCGAAACTGCGGTTCACGACCTGGCACAGATACTCCGTCTCTTCCGGGTCGATCGCCGCCACTCCAGGCACGCCGTGCCAGGGAACGTCGGTGGTGCCGATCAGCGTGTAGTCATCCAGATAGGGGATCACGAACACCAGGCGCCGGTCCGTGTGCTGGAGCGCGTAGGCGTGCTCGCCCTCGTAGAGGCGGTTTACGACGATGTGACTTCCCTTGACGAGGCGCACCGGCTGGCGGCCCTTGATTCCGAGCGCCCCGTCGAGCAGTTCGGCCACCCAGGGACCCGCCGCGTTGACAAGGGCCCGCGCGTTCACGACGTGCGATGCACCGGTCGCCGCGCAATGGATGTCGGCGCGCCACTCGCTGCCCTGTCGCGTCGCGCGCACCAGGCGATGGCCGACCCGAATGTCGGCTCCGCGCAGGGCGGCATCCTTTGCGTTCAGGATGACGAGCCGGCTGTCGTCGACCGTGCAATCGGAGTAGGCAAAGCCGGACTTGAGGGCCGGCCGCAGCGGCGCGCCGTACGGCGACGACGCAAAGCGGATGTGTTCGGAGGATTCGAGCGTGCTGCCGCGGCCGAGCCGGTCGTAGAGGAAGAGTCCGAGGCGAACCGCCCAGGCCGGCCGCAGCCAGTTCCGGTAGGGCAGCACGAACCGCTTGCGCCTGACGAGGTGCGGGGCAATGGCGAGAAGTATCTCGCGCTCCATCAACGACTCGCGAACCAGGCGCAGGTGCAGGTACTCGAGGTAGCGCAGGCCGCCATGCACGAGCTTGGAGGACGCGGACGACGTGTGACTCGCGAGGCTGTCCTGTTCGACGAGCATCACCCGAAGGCCGCGGCCCGCAGCGTCGCGCGCGATGCCTGCGCCATGGATTCCGCCGCCGACGATGAGCAGGTCGTAGTGCACTGGCTCTATCCGCGATCCATCAGCCTGCAAGTGCCCTGCGAAGCGCCGTCTTCCATCCGGCGAGGTTTTCCGCCCGGCGACTGGCATCCATGGCAGGCGTGAAGCGGGCACCCGGCGACCAGGTCGCGGCGATGGACTGAAGGCTCGGCCAGACTCCAGTTGCAAGGCCCGCGAGGAAAGCGGCGCCGAGTGCCGTCGTCTCGAGCTGTGCCGGCCGATCGACGCGCGCATCGAGCGTGTCCGACAGGAACTGGCAGAACCAGTCGTTGGCCGCCATGCCGCCGTCAACACGGATCGACGCCGCGTGCTGCGCCCCGTCACCGGTCATGGCGGTGACCAGGTCGAGTGTCTGATACGCGACGGACTCGAGCGCCGCCCGCGCGAGATGCGCGCCGGTGGCATCGAGCGTCAGGCCGCAGATCAGCGCGCGTGCATCCGGCACCCAGTGCGGCGCACCGAGGCCGACGAACGCCGGCACCATGTAGACGCCGTGGCTGTCCGGCACACGAGACGCGAGTGCGGCGGTTTCTGCCGCGTCGCGAATGAGGCTGAGCCCGTCGCGCAGCCACTTGATCGCGGCGCCTGCGACGAAGATCGAGCCCTCCATCGCATAGGTCGTGCGACCGCCGATGCGATAGGCCGGTGTCGTCAGCATCCGGTTGTTCGAGAGCACGGGCGTATCGCCGGTGTTGAGCAGGAGGAAACACCCGGTGCCGTAGGTGGACTTCACCATCCCGGGCTCAAAGCAGGCCTGACCGATCAGCGCGGCCTGCTGGTCGCCGGCGATGCCGCCGATCGGAATGGCCCGATCGAACACGCCCGGTGCGGTCTCGCCGAAGATGGCGCTGCTGTCCTTCACCTGCGGCAGCAGTGCGCGTGGGACGCGGATGAGCCGCAGCAAGTCTTCATCCCAGTCGCCCCGGTGGATGTCGAACAACATCGTGCGCGACGCGTTCGTCACGTCAGTCGCGTGCACGCGGCCACCCGTCAGTCGCCAGAGCAGGAACGCATCGATGGTCCCGAAGGCGAGCTCCCCGCGCTCGGCACGTGCCCGCGCGCCGGCGACCTCATCCAGCAGCCAGGCGATCTTCGTGCCCGAGAAATAGGGATCGAGCAGCAGTCCCGTGCGCTGCCGGACCAGGTCCTCCGCGCCGTCCTGCCTGAGGCGCAAGCATTCCGGAGCCGTGCGGCGATCCTGCCAGACGATGGCCCGGTGAATCGGCTTGCCGGTGCTGCGTTCCCACACGACCGCCGTTTCGCGCTGGTTCGTGATGCCGATGGCGGCGATGCCCGGCAGGCCGCAGCCGCAGAGGTCAATCGCCTCGCGCGCCGTCGCGAGCGTGTCGCGCCAGATGTCCTCGGCGTCGTGCTCCACCCAGCCCGCGGCCGGGTAGTGTTGCGGCAGTTCCCGGCGCGCGATCGAAGCGACACGACCCTGGTCATCGAACACGATGCTGCGCGTCGAGGTCGTGCCCTGGTCGATGGCGAGAATGTGGCGGGGGCGGTTCATAGTGATCGTGGCATTTTCAGCCTAGCGTTCGCCCTCCGCGTTCGCAATCACGGATGCGTATGATGCCGGGGTGGAATTGAATGCAGATTCCGCGGCTTCGCGCGCACCGCTCAAGCTCGTCGCCCTGCTGGCCGTCGCGCTCCTCATCAATTACGTCGATCGCGGCAGCATCGCCGTCGCCGCGCCGCTGCTCGAGCAGCGAACTCGGCCTCTCGGCGAGCGAGATGGGCTGGGTGCTTGCCGCCTTTTATTGGGCCTATGCCCCGATGCAGCCCGTGGCAGGCTGGTGCGCGGATCGCTTCGGGCCGGCGCGCGTGCTGGCCGGCGGTTTCCTGCTGTGGAGCCTCGCGACCGCGCTCGCCGGCTTCGTCGGCGGGCTCGCGGCGCTGGTGGCGCTCCGGCTCCTGATGGGCGTCGGCGAATCCACGTTCTACCCGAGCGCGCTCAGCCTGTTGTCGCGGAATGTCGCGGCGACGCAGCGTGCGCGCGCGACCGCGACGATGCAGTTCGGCTCCGTGATCGGGCCGGCCTTCGGCACGCTGCTCGGCGGGCTCATCATGGTCCGCTACGGATGGCGGGCGATGTTCCTGGTCATGGGGCTCGCCTCGCTGCTCTGGCTGATCTTCTGGCGTCGCTGGATGAAGAGCCCGCAGGGCACGGCTGCGCCGCCGCAGGCGGGCAGCGACCCGCCGTACACGGCGATCTTGCGGCAGCGCGCGCTGTGGGGCGGGATGATGGGCACGTTCTGCGGCAACTACGCCTTCTACTTCGTGTTCTCCTGGCTTCCGCTGTACCTCGTGAACGAGCGCGGGCTTTCCGTCGCCGAGATGGCGCCCATGGCGAGCGCGTTCTACGTATTCGACGGCGCGAGCGTGCTGCTGACCGGGTGGCTGCTCGACCGCTGGGTCTCGCGCGGCGCGAGCCTGAATCGCGCGTACAAGACGGCGCTTGCCCTCAGCAGCGCGGGCGTGGGGCTCTGCCTGATCGCGAGCACCCAGGTGACGGGACTCGCCGCGGGCGCCGCGATCCTGCTCCTGACGGGCGTGATGGACGGCATGAACAGCCCTTCCAATCCTTCCGTGACGCAGACGTTTGCAGGGCCGCGGGCGACCGGACGCTGGATGGGCCTGCAGAACGCGGTCGGCAATTCGGCCGGCATGACGGCACCGGTCGTGACCGGATACCTGGTGCAGCAGTCCGGCCATTACACTTCGGCATTGATCGTCGCCGGCGCCGTGGCGCTCTTCGGCGTCGTCGCCTGGCTCATCGTCGTGCCTGAGGTGCGCCCGATCGACTGGACAGGCTCATGCAGCGAATCACTGAAGCCGCGCGCGAGATCGACGTCGTCCACGAAACGGACGTGCTCGTCGTGGGCAGCGGCCCTGGCGGCCTGTCTGCGGCGCTCGCCGCCGCCCGCGCCGGCGTTCGCACCACGCTGCTCGAGCGCAATGGCTGCTTCGGCGGAAATATCACGCAGGTCGGCGTCGAGGGCTTCGCCTGGTACCGGCACGAGCAGACCGTCGACAGCGAGGGCATCGGCATCGAATTCGAGGAACGGGCCAAGGCGATGGGCGCCGCGATGCCGGAGCCACAGTCGATCAGCCACGCGCTGGATGCCGAGATGTTCAAGTACGTCGCGGACGTGCTGGTGCAGGAAGCGGGCGTGCAGCCGATGCTGCATCGCCCGTTCGTCGCGCCCATCCTGCAGGACGGCGCCATCTGCGGCGTGATCACCGAGAGCAAGGCGGGCCGCGAGGCGATCCTCGCGCGCCGCGTCGTCGACGCGACCGGCGACGCGGACGTCGTCACGCGCGCGGGCGCGCCGGTGCACAAGACGCCGCGCGAGGAGATGATGTCCGCATCCGTCATGTTCTCGATGACCGGCGTCAACAAGCGGCGCTTCATCGACGCCGTGAAAGCCGATCCCCAGACCTACCGCGACTGGATGGGCAACGGCGAGTGGAACATCGAGACGAGCGGCAAGGAGGACGAGCTCTTCTCGCCGTTCCTGCGCAAGCCGTTCAAGCAGGCCGTCGCCGCAGGGCGTCATTCCCGCGTCGCTCGCGACGCTCGCCGGCACCTGGGGTGCGGTGAGCGACCAGGGCGACCTCACGTATCTCAACCTCATTCACCTCCCGGAATGCGATGGCACCGATCCTGCCGACCTCACCCGCGGGGAGATCGAGGGCCGGCGACAGGCTGTCCATGCGGTCGCGGCGCTCCGCGGTTTCATGCCGGGATGCGAGGACGCGAAGCTGCGCAATTTCGGCATGACGCTCGGCATCCGCGACACGCGCAAGATCGACGCCCTGTACAACCTGACTGCGGCGGACGTGCGCGAGCAGGGGCGCTTCGAGGACTCGATCGGAATCTTCCCGGAATTCATCGACGGGTACGGACTCCTGATCCTGCCGACGACGGGTCGCTACTTCCACGTCCCGTATCGTTCGCTCGTGCCGCGCGGGGTCGGCCAGCTGATCGCCGCGGGGCGCTGCATCGGCGGCGACAAGGTGTCGCATGCGGCGGTGCGGAACATGATGTGCTGCACGGTGAGCGGGCAGGGCGCGGGCGTTGCCGCGGCCATTTCATTCAAGACCGGGCAACCGTTCGACGGACTCGACGTCCGGCTCGTGCAGACAGAATTGAAGCGCCAGGGTGCGCGAATCGCCTGACAATCGGAGTCACTCATGCAAAAAGCGGTGCGAAAATACCTACAGGCCCTCGAGGCGGGTGACGCCGGCAAGGCGGCCGCCCTGTTCGTGGCGGACGGCTGGGTCCAGTCGCCTTTCCTCGGCCGGTTGCCGGTGCGCGACTTCGTCGAGAAAGTGGCGAGCGCATCGGGCGCCTCCAGGCTCACCGTGCATGACGTCCTGGTCAGCGCCGAAGGCCATCTGCGGGCGGTCGCCTACTATCACTATGACTGGTCGCTGAAGGACGGCACCCGGGTCTCGTTCGATTGCGCGGATGTCTTCAACTTCGACCCGGCGACAGGGCACATCGCGTCCGTGATCCTTGTCTACGACACCCACCTGGTCCGGGGAGCCGTCGACAAAAAATACCCGTGATTCCGATGCTGCAGGGGCTTTTGCAAACCGCCATCGACGCGGCGCTCGCCGCATCGGTTTGCATACGGAAATACTTCGGCAGCGCGGATTTCGGCCTGCGCGAGAAGCAGGACGGCTCGCCGGTGACGCTTGCCGACCAGGAGGCGGAGGCGGTGATCCGCCGCCATCTCCTGGCCGCGGCGGAGACTTTCGACATCCTCGGCGAGGAAGAGGGACTTTCCGGCGCGGGCACGCGCTATCGCTGGACGGTCGACCCGATCGACGGCACGCGCTCCTTCGTGCGCGGCATTCCGCTCTTTGGCTCGATGATCGCGTTGCAGGACATGCAGGACGGACGCGCCGTGCTCGGCGTGATCCACCTCCCGATCCTCGAGGTCACCTATGCGGGCGCGAAAGGACTCGGCGCGACGCGTAATGGCGTCGCCTTGCGCCTCCCGGAATCCGTCGCACTCGAGGACTCGATCATCGGAACGGGCGATATCGCGCAGTTCGACGAAGCAGGTTGCCGCGACGACTATCTGCGCCTCTGCAGCCTGCATGGCTACGTGCGCGGCATACACGGACTGCTTCGGCCACGGGCTTGCGATCGAAGGCGCGCTCGGCGCGATGCTGGATCCCGAGCTCAATCCCTGGGACTACCTGGCGACGCAGGCGATCGTCGAGGCAGCCGGCGGTACCGCGCTCATCCGCCGCTCGAAGAAGGCGGGCAAGTTCGACGCGCTGTTCGGCAACCGCGCGCTCGTCGCGCGGCTCGCGCGCGAGCTGTCCTTCGCGCCGGACTAGAGTCCGCGCCGCCGCTCGAATCGCGCGAGCAGGCCGGTGGCGACCGTCGTCACGAAGACGATGATCACCAGCAGCAGGAACACGGCGTGGACGCCGTGGGTCTGCTTCAACCAGCCGATCGCGGGTTCCTGGAGGATCGGGCCGATCGATCCGAAACCGTTGATGACGCCCGCGGCGAGCACGGCCTGGCGCCGGCTGCCGACGTCCATCGCGCAGGCGCCGGAGAGAAGCGAGTCCGGGCCCATCGCCGTGAAGCCGATCAGGCCCAGCAGCGCGATGAACAGCACGGGCGAGGACAAGCCGACCAGCCACATCGCCGCCGTGAAGACGAGGCAGCCGGCGGTCATCCAGAAGATCACGGGCGTCCGTCGCGAGCCCGGCATGCGGTCGGACCAGTAGCCGGCGACGACGATCCCTGCGAATCCGATCCAGTCGAAAGCCGTCGACCAGTAGGCGGCCATCGTCGTCGTCATGCCGAACTGCTCGCCGAGGATCAGCGTGGACCAGCTGTCGAGCGCATAGCGCACGAACCTCAAGCCGATGTAGATCAGGCCCATCGCGACGATGGACGCGACGAATCCCGGCGGCAGCGGGGGCTCGCGGGCCTCGCCCTCTCCGCGCAGGTCGGGCGGCGCGACGTCGGGCTCCGCGTCGTCGTCGAGCGAGAGACCGACCGACTGCGGCCGCTCGTGCGCATAAAGGGCGAAGTAAAGGGTGAACGCGAGCAGCACGATGCTCGAGCCGTAAAACGACCAGGCCATGCCCAGCCAGCCGAGCAGGAATCCGGCCAGCGCCTTGCCGGCAATCGACCCGACCTGGTAGCAGCTTCCCCAGATGCCGAACAAGGTTCCGCGCTCGGAACGGCGCGTCCAGTTTGCGAACAGGGCGACGTTGTGCGGCCAGCCCGTCGCCTGTGCAAGGCCGTGGATGCCCATGGTGACGCACATCCACAGGAACACGCTCGCGACGTGCGAATCGACCAGCCATCCGAGCACGATGTTGCAGGCGGCGGCGACGCACATGCCCCAGGCGAGCACGCGCCGGCTTTCCATGCGCCGTCCGAGCCACACGGCGACGAACTGCCCCAGCATGTAGGTGATGAGATAGATGGTCCACGGCCAGGCGACCTGGACGTCGTCGAGACCGAACTGGTCTTTCAGCGGATGCTTGACGACTGCATAGACCTTGCGCGCGAGGTAGAAGCCGCAATAGGAGAGCCAGGTCGCGGTGAAAAGCTGCGCGCGGTAGCGGCGAAGCAGATGCGGATGGGGCGCATTCATGTGAACGACCGGCCCGCGATGTCGAGGCTGCCGTCCGCCACGTCGTCCCAGAAGCGCGCCGGCAATGCCTGGTAGTGCGTGCAGCGGGCCGTCGCCAGCAGGGAATTCCCGGCAACGTCGGAGGCGCAGCAGGTGATGAAGACGGAGCGCATGCCGGCGGCCCTGGCGGCCAGGAGCCCCGCCTGGCTGTCCTCGAACACGAGCGCGTCGGCCGGATCGAGATCGAATGCCTGCGCGGCGAGCAGGAATCCCTCGGGGTGCGGCTTGCTGTGGCTTGACGACGTCGCCTCCGATGCGTGCGCGCCGGTCGATCAGGCCTGCGACCCCGAGCTTTTCGAGGAACGAGTCGATCACCGAGCGCGGGCTCCCCGACACGACGCCGAGCTTCAGATTGCGTGCGGCCGCGGCGCGCAACGCTTCCGGCGCGCCGGGAATCGGCTTCACGTCCGTCGCGAGCTCCGTCCAGAGAACCAGCAGCTCGTCGGCGAGCCGGTCCGCTGGCGCATCGATCTTCGTCAGCACCCGGATCCTCTCGGCAACGTGCAGCCAGGTGCGGCCCCGCGTATCGGAATGCGGCAGCGCGAAGTCGGGAACGCCATGGCGAGCCGTGACGACGCTGATCGCGCGGTCCGTGTGGACTTCGCTGTCGACCAGCGTGCCGTCGAGATCGAAGAACGCCGCGCGCACGGGTCGCATCGCGGTCACGCAGCGAGGCTCGCGAGCTCGAGGTCCCGGGTCATGCGCGTCCTGCCCGTGGTATCGACGATGCCCAGCGTGAGCTTTGTGGCCGCACCCTGCCAGTCGATGTCGACATAACCGAAGTTCGCGTCGGCGACGACCTCGCTCGCGCGATTCGCGTTCGGCGTTGGAACCCGCCATTCCTCGGTCAGGCCGCTCGAAGTCAGGTCCCACAGCGTGTACGGGACGTTGACGTCGAGTCGCGACAACTCCGCGTAGTGGATATCGCCGCTCAGGAAGACGACGCCGTTCGCGCGCTTGCGGCGGATCAGGTCGAAGAGGCGCTGCTGGTCGTGCGCGAAGTTGGCCCAGGATTCCCAGCCGGTGAAGTCGGCGAGTACCTGGACGCTCGAGCCGAAGAGGCGGAGCTCCGCGGGCACCTCGAGCTGGCGTTCGAGCCATTTCCACTGGCGTTCGCCGAGCATCGTGGCTTTCGGGTCGGGATTGCGCATGTACGGGCCCGGCAACGGCTGCCCTGACGCCACCCGGGCCTGCGCCCATGTCTTGTAGTCAACGCTTCCAAGTTCGAGCGGCGTAAGCGCCGTCCGGTTGTAGCGAAGGTCCGGCAGGATCACCTGCACGCGCCGGCCAGGCGGGCCGAAGACATACGACGCATAGACGCCGTCGCGCTTGCGGCGGGGCGAATCGGCCGGTTCCTGCCAGAAGTCGAGGAAGACCTCCCTCGATTGCGCCTTCATCGGGTAGTCGCCGCCGGCGTCGTTCTCGCCGAAGTCATGGTCGTCCCACATCGCGACGACCGGGGTGGTCGCGCGCAGGCGGGAAACGCCCGGAATCGCCGCGAATTTCGCGTACTTCGCGGACAGCACCGACATGTCGCGCGTATCGCCGTAGATGTTGTCGCCGAGAAAGATGAAGAGGTCATTCTTCCGGGCAAGTACCGGATCCCAGACCGGCTGCGGCTTGTCGACCTCGGCGCAGGAGCCGAACGCGATGCGCTTCAGCGTGCGCCCGAGCGCGGGATGCGGATCCGACGATGCCGCGGGCGCGGCGGCGCTGGCGGCCGATGCCATGCCGGCCGGCGCGCCCAATGCCGCGACGCCGGCGAGTGCCAGCGACTGGCGCAGGAGGCTCCGCCGCGCTGGATCGTGATCGGGCTTGTCGCGCTCGTCCATGCCGTCGTCTCCGGCGTTCACTGGTACGTCCGGCCGGCGTGCTTCAGCCAGCCGGATTCATGTGAGCCCTGCGGGTCATGGTGCGTCCAATGCACGACGCCGCCCTTGTCGTTCCACTCGAACTCGCCATGAAACGACACCGTGTCGCCGACGTTGAGCCCCTCGATGCGCGGCGCGATGTCGATGTTGTGCGCGATCAGCACGGTCTGGCCCGACGGGAGCCGCAGGATGAAGCGCTGGTGGTGGTCGCCGATGCTGTCGTCGCCGAGGATGCGCGAGACCTGGCCCTGGCCCGTGACCAGGGCGCCGCTCTGCTGGGCCGAAAAATCGTCGGCAATGGAGTCGCCGCCGGACGCCGGGGCGGACGGCGCCGGCGCTGGCCCGTGATTGAGATAGAAAAGAACCGCGCCGACGACGGCGATGAGCAGCAGTTTTTTCATTCACGGACTCCCGTCGCCGCGGGCTGGCGCGGCGGCAGCGGCCGCCAGTAGCCGGTCACGAGCGCGATTCCCGCGAGAATGACGACCATGCCGGCGATCTGCGCGGCGGCGAGCGTCTCGCCGAGCAGGAGCCAGCCGAGCAGGGCCGCAACCGCGGGACAGACGTAGCCGTAGGAACCGACCATCACGGGCGTCGTGTGAACCGTGAGCCAGGCGTAGGCGGAATAGGCAAGGCAGGAACTTGCGAGCGTGAGCCAGAGAAAGGCAAGGAAAGCACGCGGCGTCCAGTCCAGCGACAAGGTCTCGCCCGCGGCGAGCGCGACGGCCAGGAGCCCGATTCCGCCCGCCAGCATCTGCAGCGCGACGAACATGAGCGGCGGATTCACGGCGGCCGAGTTCCGGTGGTAAATCGTGCCGAGCGACCAGCACAGGCAGCCGAGCAGGATCAGGAGCTGCCAGCCGAGCCCGGCGACGTGAAAGCCGCCCTTCGGCACGAGGATCATCAGGACGCCCACGAGTCCGACGAGGAGCCCGATCTTCTGTGTGGCGGTGAGCGCCTTCCGGCGCGGCCCGAAGGTGCCGAGCCAGGCGATCCAGAGTGCGGGCGTCGCATTCAGGAGCGCCGCGGTATTGGACTGCACGAACTGCATCGCGATCACGTGGCAGGCATTGCTGAACAGCACCGCCAGGAAGGCCATCAGCAGGAGGTGCCGGACCTCGGTGCGCGTGAGCACGGGCGGGCCGTAGCGCCAGCAGGAGAATGCGGTGAGCAGAATTCCCGCGACCGTGAATCGCAGGCCCGCCGCGAGCAGCGGCGGCTCGTCGGTCACCATGACCTTGGTCGCGATGTAGCTCGAGCCCCAGACGAGGTAGACGATCGCCAGGGCGGTGGCAATGCGACCGCGGGGGGCGTGCGCTTCGATCAGTGCTTCGCCTGTTTGGTCGAAACGATGTACATCCACCAGCCGATCAGGCCGAGCGCCGCGAGGCCGGCCCATTGCCCGGGCTGCATGCTTGCCGGGACGGCGAGCACGTCGGCGTTCTTCGTCGCCGCGATCGGGATCGCGATCAGGACGCCGATCAGGGCCTCGCCCGCGATCAGGCCGGCGGAGAAGAGCAGTCCCATCTGCTTCAGGATCTCGGGATCGCCGCTCGGGATTGCGCTTCCTGTGCCAGCGCGTCGCGAGTTCCGCGATCAGGCCGCCGGCGAAGATCGGGGTCGACAGCTCGAGCGGCAGGTAGATGCCGACCGCGACCGCGAGCACCGGCGAGCGCCAGCTCGCGCCGCGCGCCTTCAGCCACTCGTCGAGCATGATCGTGAGGGCGCCGACCACGGCGCCGATCGCAATCATGTTCCAGGGCAGGCCGCCGCCGAAGATGCCGCTCGCGACCGACGCCATCAGCGTCGCCTGCGGCGCCGCGAGCGGCGTCGCGCCGGGGAAGGCCGGCGTGCCGATGCCGTTCGCCTCGAGCAGGAGGTTCAGCACGGGCGCCATCACCGCGGCCGAGGCGAGTGCGCCGATGCCGATCATCACCTGCTGGCGCCAGGGCGTCGCGCCGATGAGCTGGCCTGCCTTCAGGTCCTGCAGGTTGTCGCCGGCAACCGCCGCCGCGCAGCAGGTCACCGCGCCGATCATGATCGCGGCGACCGGGCCGACCGTCGAGCCCGGGCCCATGATCGCGAGCAGCACGAGCGAGGCGAACAGGATCGTCGAGATCGTGATGCCGGAGACCGGGTTGTTCGAGGAGCCGACGAGGCCGGCCATGTAGCCGCTCACCGACGAGAACACGAAGCCGGCGATCACCATGATCACCGCCATGGTGAACGCGATCCCGAGGCTGCCGACGACCGCGTAGTAGAGCGCGAACAGCGGCAGCACGAAGAGCACGATGCCGATCATGATCGCCTTCATCGGCAGGTCGCGCTCCGTGTGCGGGACGTCCGCCATCGAGCCGCCTTTCATGGACATGCCGGTCTTGACGCCGGAGAGCAGGGACTTCCGCAGCGACCACAGCGACCACAGGCCGCCGATCAGCATCGCGCCGACGCCGATGTAACGGATCTCCTTGCTCCAGATGAGGCCCGCGGCGTCCGCGGCGGAGAGGCCGACGAGCTGCGCCGCAAGGTCCGGATTCTGGTCGATCATGAAGTTGTTGTAGAACGGGATGAAGACCCACCAGGACAGCGCGCCGCCCGAGAGCATCAGGCAGCCGATGTTGAATCCCACGATGAAGCCGACGCCGAGCAGGGCGGGCGAGAGGTTGATGCCGAAGAAGCCGATCGTGCGATCGCCGAAGTAACGTGCTACCGCGAAGGACTCAGGAGAAAGCCGCAGGCCCGACAGCATCAGCTTGAAGATCGCACCGGAGCCAGCCGCCATGGCGAGCGCCTTGAGGCCGCGGCCCGGGTCCTGGCCGACCTTCAGCACTTCGGCCGTCGCGACGCCTTCCGGGAACTGCAGTCCCTGGTCGAGGATCAGCGTGCGGCGCAGCGGCACCGAGAACAACACGCCGAGCAGGCCGCCGAGGCCCGCGATCGCGACCACCCACCAGTACTCGAAGTGGGTCCAGTGGCCCATGATCACGAGCGCAGGGACGGTGAAGATCGTGCCCGCCGCGATCGAGGAGGCGGCGGAGGCGCCGGTCGCGACGATGTTGTTCTCGAGGATGCTCGAGCGGCCCATGAGGCGCAGCACGCCCATCGAGACGACGGCGGCCGGGATCGCGGTTGCGACCGTGAGCCCGGCGAAGAGGCCAAGGTAAGCGTTCGCCGCCGCCAGCAGCACGGCGAGGATCAGCGAAAGGACGATGGCGCGTACGGTCAATTGCGCCGGGTCTTGCGCGTTCATGAGCGATCCCCCATTCGGTTCGTTCTCGTTATGAAGTGACTTTTTCCGCGCCGTACATCCATTCCACGACGCGCCCGGAGATGATCCACAGCACGAAGCTGAACGCGAGCAATGCGACCGCGAGCCCGCCGAACACGCCGAGAAGCCCCGCATGCTCCGCGCGCACGCCGACGTCCGCCGCGAGGCTGATCATCCAGTCGTACTCGCCCATGTGCTCCGTGAACGCGCCGATGTAGCCGGCGAGCGTGTTGCCGACGAAATTGACGAGGAACCAGACGCCCATCATCAGCGAGCCGAGGCGGAGCGGCGCGAGCTTCGTCACCATCGAGAGCCCGACCGGGCTGATGCAGAGCTCGCCGGTCGTGTGGAAGAAGTAGGCGAGCACGAGCCAGATCATGCTCGACTTCATGTCCTGCGAGTTCTGCATCTCGAACACGGCGATCACGAGGGCCACGAACCCGAGCGCGACCTGCGCGAGGCCGACGTACATCTTCACCGGCGTCGGCGGGTTCTTCCCCTTCGCGGCGAGGTGGCTCCAGAGCATCGAGAACGGGATGCCGAGCAGCACGATGAAGAGCGGGTTCAGCGACTGGAACCAGCCGGTCGGCGTCAGGAAAGAGCCGACCTGCGCGCCGCGCGTACTTTTCGGCGAACAGGTTCATGAGCCCGCCCGCCTGCTCGAATGTCGCCCAGAAGATCACGACGAACGTGAAGATCACGAAGATCACGCGCAGGCGGTACTGCTCGACCTTCGTCAGCGGGTGCTTGGTGCCGCCCGCCATCCGGAGGGAACGCTTCGCCGCCGGCTCGCGGCCGACGTTGCCGATGTAGCGCTGCGCGAAGGCGAGCTGGATGATCACGGAAAGCAGCATGCCGATGCCGGCCGCGAAGAAGCCGACGCGCCAGCCGTAGGTGGGATCCTCGCCGAGCGTCGAGCAGACGAGCGGTGCGAGGAAGGCGCCGGTGTTGATGCCCATGTAGAAGATGACGAATGCGCCGTCGCGCCGCCCATCGCCCTGCGGATACAGGTCGCCGACCATCGTCGAGATGTTCGGCTTGAAGAGCCCGTTGCCGAGGATGAGCAGCAGCAGGCCGACGTAGAAACTCGTCGGCGTGTCGGGGAAGGCGATGCCGAGGATCGAAAGCGAGAAGGCGCCGGTCATGCCCATCGTGTCGAGCGGCGCCGCGAGTATGAATTGCCCGGCCGCCATCACGAGGCCGCCGATGATCACGGACTTGCGCTGGCCGAGGAAGTTGTCGGCGAGCCAGCCGCCGAAGAGCGGCGTCAGGTAAACGAAGCCCGTGTACCAGGCGTAAAGCGTGAGCGCCTGGCCATCCGCCCAGCCGAGGCCGGGGTTCACGGCGTGGGTTGCGGCGGCGGCGTAGAGCACGAGCAGTGCCCGCATGCCGTAGTAGCTGAAGCGCTCCCACATCTCCGTGACGAACAGGAGATACAGGCCCTTCGGATGGCCGAGGAAAGTCCCCGACGGGATGTTCAGGTCATTGCTCATGCGGCATTACTCCGAAGTCGGGCGAGTCTCCGCCATCTCGCGGTGCAACATCAAGCCGGATCGCGCTCCGGATCGGGCGGCTTGTCGCGGATGAGGATGCGACACATCAGGACGCCGCCCTCGTAGAGCGCATACATGGGCAGCGCCATGAGCGTCTGCGAGACGGCGTCGGGCGGCGTGAGGAAGGCCGCGATGATGAAGATTCCAAGAATGACGTAGCCCCGGTTCTGCGTGAGGGTCTCGCGCTTCACGAGTCCCGTGCGCACGAGCAGCACGGTCGCGACCGGAATCTCGAATGCGAGGCCGAACGCGAAGAAGAGCAGCACGGCGAAATCCATGTACTGCGTCATGTCCGTCATCATCTCGACGCCGACGGGCGTCGTCATGACGAAGAAATTGAAGATCACGGGGAACACGATGAAGTACGCGAAGACCGAGCCCGCGTAGAACAGGATCACGCTCGAGACGAACAGCGGCAGCGCGAAGCGGCGCTCGTGGCGGTAGAGGCCGGGCGCGACGAATGCCCAGACCTGGTAGAGGATCACCGGCATCGCGAAGTAGATCGCCGCGAGTATCGCAAGCTTGAACGGCGTCATGAAGGGGGCGACGACGGAGGTCGCGATGAGGTGCGCGCCGGCGGGCAGCTGGTCGCGCAGCGGCTTCGAGAGCCACGTGAAGATGTTGTTCGCAAAGTAGAGGCAGGGCACGGAGATCACGAAGGTCGCGATCAGCGCGCGCAGCAGCCGGTCGCGGAGCTCGAGCAGGTGCGAGAGCAGCGAACTCTCGGCGAGCGTCTCCTCGCCCTCTGCCTCGCTCATGACGGGCGCGTCTCGTCGGGCTCGTCAGCCAGGGCAGGCGGAGGCTCGGGGGCGACAGGCGGCGGCGTGACGACGGCCGGTGCCGCCGGCGGGCGCTTGACGGCGGGACCGAAGTCCTCCTTGCCGATGACCGTCACTTCCTCGTCGAGCTGCTGGCGCAGCTGCCGCGCCATCGCGCGCGCACGGCCGGCCCAGCGGCCGATCTGGTTCGCGAGCTTGGGGAGTTTCTCGGGGCCCAGCACCAACAGCGCGATGCCGAGGATCAGGATGATCTCGGTGAAGCCGACCTCGAACATCGCGCCTTACGCGTTCTTCGAGGAGTCGGCGTTGTCGCGGTCGCCCTTGGTCGAGCTGAAATCCGCGTCCGGGCGGGTTTCCTGCGAGAGCTTCTTGCCGGCTTCCTCGTCGTCGCCCTCGTTCATGGACTTCTTGAAGCCCTTCACTGCGGCGCCGAGATCCGAGCCGATGTTGCGCAGCTTCTTCGCGCCGAAGACGAGGAGCGCGATCGCCAGGATGACGAGCAGTTCGCGAAAACCAATACCCATGTCAATGACTCCGGCCGCGCACCTGGCGCTTGTGGATCATGATACGCCAATCCCTTCCGCCCCTTCGTGAGGGGGTACCCGAATCCAGAAGGTCACCGGGCCGTCGTTGACGAGCGACACCCGCATATGGGCGCCGAACCGGCCCGATTGCGCGCCTGGAACGCGCTTTTCGGCCCGCTTTGCCATATATCCGAACAGCCGCTCCGCGTCGCCGGGCGGCGACGCCCGGCTGAACCCCGGCCGCAGCCCCTTTGCCGTGTCGGCCACGAGCGTGAACTGCGGAACGAGGAGGAGCCCTGCGCCCGCATCCAGCGCGGAGAGGTTCATCCGTCCTTCCGAGTCCGCGAACACGCGATAGTTCACGAGCCGTTCGAGCAGGCGATCGGCCGTCGCCTCGTCGTCGCCGCGCTCGACGCCGACGAGCACGAGCAGGCCCTTGCCGATGCGCGCGATCTCTTCCCCGCCCACGGCGACCGACGCATCGTCGACTCGCTGCAGGAGACCGATCATCGGCGGATGGCCTCAGTCATTGTCCAGGTGGAAGCGGTGCAGCACGCGGTGGGCCACGGGACCGAGCAGGAGTGCCGCCGTCGCGATGAAGACGATCCCGGCATAGAGCGCGAAGAAGCCCGCGAAAAGCTTGCCGGCGTCGGTCACCGGGATGTGGACCGGGCCCATGCCGCCGAGCAGCATCGCGGTGTCGAGAAAGGCGTCGAGCGGCGACGAGATGCTCGAAGTGCATGTAGCCGGCCATCCCGAGCGCGACCGAGGCGAGCAGCAGCACGCAGGCCGCGGCCAGATGGCCGAGCACGCGGCGCAGGAAGTCCTTGGGGCGCAGCAGCGGTTGCTTGCGGGTCTCGTACATGGGCTCAGTCGATCCCGGCGGCCATCAGGACATCGCGCTGTCTTTCCTGCCCCAGCATGAAGCTGTGCTCCCCGACGATTTCGAAGCCGAACTTCCGGTAAAACGCGATCGCCTTCGGATTGTGCTCCCAAACGCCGAGCCAGAGGCGGTCGGCGCCGGCGGCCGCGGCGGTCGCGAACACGTCGCGCATGAGCGCCTGCGCGACGCCCTTGCCCTGCTGCTCGGCCGCGACGTAGATGCGGTTGAGCTCCGCCGCGTGCTTCGCGGCGACGCTCGGGTGCGCCTTCGCGAGCGTCACCTGCGTAAAGCCGACGATCTGGCCCTCTGCGACGGCGAGCGTCGTCACCAGACCGCGGTCGGCGATCTCGCGCGCCTGGATGTCCGGCCCGTAATGCCTCGCGCAGTGCAGGTCCATGTTGTCGGGCGAGTTGTGCGCGCCGAATGCGTCCCGGAACGTGCGCTCCGCGATGACGGCAATGGATGGCGCGTCGCCCACGACCGCGCGGCGCAACGCGACGCTCATCCGGGCCGCACCTTGCGCAGGCGCTTCAGGAACACTTCCATTTCCTTCGCGGCCTGGATGTCGCCGGCCTCGCGCGCGGCTGCGATGCCGCGCTCGTAGACATCGGCCGCGCGCTCGGTCGAACCGGTGCGCGCATGGGCCTCGCCGAGCGCCTTCCAGGCGGCGGAGTAGCGCGGATTCTGGTCCACGGCCTGGCGCAGGTGGTCGATGGCCGTCACGAGGTCGCCGGACTTCAGGCATTCCTGCCCGAGCGAGTAGCGCAGGAGCGGCGAGTCCTGGCCCCGTTCCAGCATCAGCTCGAGATTCTTGCGCAGCGACATCTCAGCGCTCCCAGAACGCCGGCGTCAGCAGGAGCAGGAGCGCGAAGATCTCCAGCCGCCCGATCAGCATCGCGAGCGCGCAGACCCACTTGGCGGAGTCCGACACGTCGCGGAACGTCATCGTGACGTCCGCGAGTCCCGGCCCGACGTTGTTGAGCGAGGCCGCCACCGTCGACCAGGCCGTCACCTGGTCGAAATCGAACATCATGAGCAGGAGCATCAGGACGGCGAACACGATGAGGTACATCGCGAAGAAACCGCCGACACCCAGGATGATCCGCTGCGGCACCGGGCGGCCGGCGAGCTTGACCGGGACCTCGGCGCTCGGGTGCACGAGCTGCTTGAGCTCGGCGACGCCCTGGCGAAACACGACGAGCCAGCGGATCACCTTCATGCCGCCGGTGGTGGAGCCGGCGCAGCCACCGATGAAGGTGAGCAGCACCAGCAGCACGGGCAGCGCCCCCGGCCAGTGCGCGATTCCCCCGGTCACGAGCCCCGTCGTTGTCTGCATCGAGACGACCTGGAAGGCCGCGTGGCGGAAGCTTTCGGCAAGCGTCGGGAACTCGCTCATCGCCCGCAAGTAGACCCCGGCGAACACGGTGACGCCGGCCGTGAGCAGGAAGTAGGCCTTGAACTCCGTGTCGCGCCAGTAGGCGCCCAGCTCGCGTCGCTTCAGCACGGTGAAGTGCAGCGCAAAGCTCGCGCCGCTCAGGAACATGAACACGGTGGCGACCGCCTCGACGCCCATGCTGTCGAAATGCTTGAGGCCGGCGTCGTAGGGCGAGAAGCCCGCGGTGGACACGGTGCTGAACGCATGTGCGACCGCGTCGAACAGGTTCATCCCGACGAGCCAGTAGGCAGCGACACAGGCGACGGTCAGCGACAGGTAGATCGTCCAGAGCGCTTTCGCCGTCTGCGTGATGCGCGGCGTCAGCTTGTGGTCCTTCATCGGGCCCGGCGTCTCGGCCTTGTAGAGCGACATGCCGCCGATGCCGAGGATCGGCAGGATCGCGACGGCGAGCACGATGATGCCCATGCCGCCGAACCACTGGATCTGCTGGCGGTAGTAAAGGATGGACTTCGGCAGCTCGTCGAGGCCGACGATGACGGTCGTGCCCGTGGTCGTGAAACCGGACACGGCCTCGAATACGGAATCCGTGAACGAGAGATCCGGCACGTCGCTGAGAAAGAGCGGCGTCGCGCCGGCGAGCCCGAGGAAGACCCAGAACACGGAGACGATCAGGAAGCCGTCGCGCACGCGGAGGTCGCGTCGCGTGTTCCGCGCGGGCATCCACAGGAGAAGGCCGGCCGAGGCGATGATCGCGGCGGAGACCAGGAACGGCTCCCAGTGGCCATCCGCATAAATGAAGGAAACGGCGATCGGCGGCAGCATGGTCAGGCTGAAGATCATCAGCATGAGGCCGAGGATCCGCTGCGCCATGCGGAAGTTCATGGCCGGATGCCGGCCTGGAACAGCCGGCCGACGTCCTCCACGTGGCGCCGGTCGGTCAGGAACAGGATCACGTGATCCTCCGCCTCGATGACCGTGTCGTGATGCGCCATGATCACTTCGCTTCCGCGCACGACGGCGCCGATCGTCGTGCCCTCCGGCAAATCGATTTCCTCGATGCGCTTGCCCGCGATCGGCGAGCTGCGCCCGTCGGTATGGACGATCGCCTCCATCGCCTCGGCGGCGCCGCGGCGCAGCGAATGCACGCGCACGACGTCGCCGCGGCGCACGTGCTCGAGCAGCGCGCCGATCGTGATGGTCTGCGGCGAGATCGCGATGTCGATCGGCCCGCCTTCCATGAGCTCGGCGTAGGAGGGCTTGTTGATGAGGGCCATGACGCGGCGCGCGCCGAGCTTCTTCGCGAGCATGGCCGAGAGGATGTTCGCCTCCTCGGCATTCGTGACGGAGACGAAGACGTCGGCGTCGTCGATGTTTTCCTCGAGCAGCAGGTCCTCGTCGGCGGCATTGCCGGTCAGGACCAGCGTGTTCCGCAGCGTCTCGGCCGCGCGGCGTGACTTGTCGGGGTTGCGCTCGATCAGCTTGACCTGGACGCGGTCCTCGAGCGCCTTCGCGAGGCGGAAGCCGATGTTGCCGGCGCCCGCAATGACGACACGTCGCACGCTCGCTTGCTCGGACGAGAACTCCTTCATCACCAGCTTCATGTCCTCGCGCGCGGCGACGAAGAAGATCTCGTCGTGCTCCTCGATCGTCGTGTCGCCCTCGGGATCGATGCTGCGGCCGCCGCGGTAGATCGCCGCGATCCGGATCTCGCGGTTGGGAATGTGGGCGCGCAGCGCCTGCAGCTGGTGGCCGACGAGCTTGCCGCCCTTCAGCGCGCGCATGCCGACGAGCAGCACGCGGCCGTCCGCGAACTCGAGCACCTGCAGGGCGCCCGGATAGCGGATCAGGCGCTCGACGTAGTCGGTGACGAGCTGCTCCGGGCTGATCGCGAGGTCCACCGGGATCGCGTTCTCGCCGAAGAGCTCCGGGCGGCCGAAGTAGTCGCCCGAGCGGATGCGGGCGATCTTGGTGGGCGTGCGAAACAGGGTCCAGGCGATCTGGCAGGCGATCATGTTGACCTCGTCGCTCGAGGTCAGCGCGACGAGCAGGTCCGCGCCCTTGCTGCCGGCGGCGAGGAGGGTCGCCGGGTGGGCGGCGTTGCCGGACACGGTGCTGATGTCGAGGCGATCCTGCAGTTCGCGCAGGATGTCGTCGCGGGTGTCGACGACGGTCACGTCGTTCGCCTGCTCGCGCGCGAGCTGCTGCGCGGCATTGCTCCCGACCTGGCCCGCTCCCAGAATGATGATCTTCAAGTGACCTCCCGGATCGCGTCGCGGATTCTAGCGCAGCCGGGCTTCGCGCGGACCGGCCGGCGCGGGATCCGGCGGGGTTCCTCGCTCGCAAACGCTGCCGGAACTTAAGCGCTCGCTCGCGAGGTCCCGGCCGCCTCGCCCGCGCCGGCTGCCGCGACGCGCCCGCGCGCGCGAGTGTGGCGGGGTCTCGCGAGCGAGCGCTTAAAGTTCCGGCGGAGCGTTTGCGAGCGAGAGCCCCGCCGGATCCGCGCAGCGCGGGCTGCCGCTTATGTACCGCCGGATCAGGAGATCTGCTCGAGACGCGCCAGCTCGTACATGAGGATCTTCTGGCCGGCGCTCTCGAAGTTGACGTGGACCTGCCGGCTCTCGCCCTGGCCCTCGAACCGCAGGACCGTGCCCTCGCCGAACTTCGCGTGGCGAACGCGCGCGCCGAGCCGCATCGGGAGATCTTCGCCCGGCACCTGCATGGCGCGCGAGCGCTTGCGCGCGATCTCGCCCGGCGCCGGCGCGGCGAGCGCGATGCGCTCGGAGGCGTACAGCGGCCGGCTCACCGAGATCCGCGGACGGACGTCTTCGACCGCCTCGGGCGGCAGCTCCGAGAGGAACCGCGACGGGTCGCGGTAGGACGTTCGGCCGAAGATGCGCCGGCTCTCCGCGTGCGTGAGGTAGAGCCGCTGCATCGCGCGCGTGAGTCCGACGTAGCACAGGCGGCGCTCCTCGGGCAGCCGGTCGGCGTCGAAGGTGGAGCGCTCCGACGGGAACAGGCCCTCCTCGAGGCCGACGACGAAAACAGTCGGGAACTCGAGGCCCTTCGCCGCGTGCAGGGTCATGAGCTGCACGCAATCGAGGCCCGTCGCGGCCTGCGTCTCGCCGGACTCGAGCGTCGCGTGCGCGAGGAAGGAGCCGAGCGGCGAGAGGCCGTCGTCGTTCTCGGGCTGGAATCCCTCGGCGGCGTTCACGAGCTCGTCGAGGTTCTCGACGCGCGCCTCGCCCTTGTTGTCCTTCTCGCGCGCGTGATGGTCGCGCAGTCCCGAGTGCTGGATCACGTGCTGCACCTGCTCGTGCAGCGGCAGCTCCGCGATCGCGGTCGCCAGCCGGTCGATCAGGGTGAAGAAGCCGCGAAGCGCCCCCGCGGCGCGCCCGGGCAGTGTCGGCGACCAGCTCCTGGCCGGCGCGCCAGAGGCTGCGGTTGTGATCCCGTGCGTCGTCGCGCAGCAGGTCGAGCGTCGCGCCGCCGATGCCGCGCGTCGGCAGGTTGACCACGCGCTCGAAGGCGATGTCGTCGTCGCGCGACTGCGTGAGGCGCAGGTACGAGAGGGCGTCCTTGATCTCGGCGCGCTCGAAGAAGCGGAGGCCGCCGTACACGCGGTACGGGATCCGCGCCGCCATGAGCGACTCCTCGAAAGCGCGGGACTGCGCGTTCGAGCGGTACAGCACGGCGGCCGCGGAGAGCGGCAGCCCGCGGCGCTCGTGCTCGCGGATGCGGTCGATGACGAAGTCCGCCTCGTCGCGTTCGTTGAAGGCGGCATAGACGCGGATCGGTTCGCCGCCCTTGACCGCGGTCCAGAGCTCCTTGCCCATGCGGTCGGTGTTCTTCGCGATGACCGCGTTCGCGGCGGCGAGGATGACCTGGGTCGAGCGGTAGTTCTGCTGCAGGCGGTAGACCGTCGCGTTGTACTCGCGGCGGAAGTGCTGCATGTTCTCGACGCGAGCGCCGCGCCACCTGTAGATGGACTGATCGTCATCGCCCACGACGAAAGGCGCGCCGGTCTTGCCGACGAGCTGCCGGATCCAGTCGTACTGGATGCCGTTCGTGTCCTGGAACTCGTCCACGAGGATGTGGCGGAAGCGCTCGCGGTAGTACTCGCCGAGGTCCGGCGTATCGCGCAGGAGCTCGAAGCTGCGCAGCATGAGCTCGGCGAAATCCACGACGCCCGCGGTCTCGCAGCGCTCCTCGTACAGCTTGTAGAGGCGGATGAGCTGCTGGCGCGTCGGGTCGTTGCGGTCCGCGAGGTTCTTCGAGCGGCGGCCCTCGTCCTTGCTCGAGTTGATGAAGTTCTGGACCTCGCGCGGCACCCAGCGCTGCTCGTCGAGCTTCTGCTCGCGGATGACCTTGCGCACGAGGCGCTGCTGGTCGTCGTCGTCGAGGATCTGGAAGGACTGCGGCAGCCGCGCCTCGCGCCAGTGGCGGCGGAGCATGCGGTGCGAGAGGCCGTGGAAGGTGCCGATCCAGAGCGGGTCAGCCGGCAGGCCGAGCAGCGTCTCGATGCGGCCGCGCATTTCGCTCGCCGCCTTGTTCGTGAAGGTCACCGCCATCAGGCCGTGCGGCGAGACGCCGTGCTCGAGGATCAGCCAGGCCGCGCGATGCGTCAGGACGCGTGTTTTTCCGCTGCCCGCGCCCGCGAGGACGAGCACGGGCCCGATCGGCGCCGCGACCGCGGCGCGCTGTTCCTCGTTCAGCGAATTGAGTAAGTCGAGGGTCGACATGGGAGGGCGGATTCTACCGACAAAGGGGACGTTCCCCGATTTGGAGTCGGACATGCAGGGTGCGTTCCCAGTGCATGAAATCGGTGAGCGTCCCCTTTTTCCAGATCCGCCGGTTTAAGATCTCTTTACCTTCGCGAACTCGATGAGCGCGAGCACGAGCGCGATGACGACGGGACCGAGGAAGAGGCCGATCAGGCCAAAAGCCGCGAGTCCGCCCAGCACGCCGATGAAGACGGCGAGAGTCGGCAGCACGGTCTGCCCCGAAATCAGCAGCGGCTTCAGGAAGTTGTCGACGCTGCTCACGATGACGCCGAAGGCGAGCAGGATGCCGGCCTGCATGTAGGAGCCCTGGACCATCAGCACGCCGACGGCCGGCGCCCAGACGAGGGCCGTGCCGCCGAAGGGCACGACGGACAGCACGGCCCCCAGCACGCCGAAGACGACAGGCGCCGGCAGCCCGACGACGGCGAAAGCGATGCCGAGCAGGAGGCCCTGGATGATGGCGGTGAGGACCGTGCCCCGCACGACCGCGCGCGTGACCGAGGAGAGGCGCTCGGCGAGCTCCTCGCGGCGATGCGGGTCGAGCGGAACGAGCGCCGCCCCGAGCTTGGCGATCGGGCGCCCGTCCCGGATGATGAAGAAGAGCACGAACAGCATGACGGTGAACGACAGCACCGTGCCGACCGCGCCGAGGAAGGCGATGCCGCCAAAGGTCGCAAGCTGCTCGAACAGGTGCCTGCTGCCCTCGACCAGCCACGCCTGCACGTGGCTGGTGCTGATCGCGAGGTTCTGCTCGAGCCAGTCCATGACGCCGCCGACGACCGGCAGTTGCGTCAGCTCCTCGAAGCTGTGGCTCTGCTGCTGCCCGATCCAGGCCTGAAGCCGGGTCGCGAGATCCGCGGCCTGGCGCGCGAACGCGAGCGCGAGCGCGGTCATCGGGCCGAGGAACAGGACCAGGACGAGCATCGTCAGGGCGAATGCCGAGATCGAGGCGCGGCCGCGGAACCACTTGACCAGCCGCGCCTGCGCCGGTTGCAGCAGGAAGCCGATGAACAGCGCCCAGGCGATCGGCCCGAAGAAGGGCTCGACAATCCGGTACACGAGGAAAGCGATGAGTGCGAGCCCGGCAACCGCGAGCAGCCGCTGGTAGAACCGGACGTTTTCCGCGGAAGTCGTGCTCATCGCATCACAAGGCCGCGCGGATCCGCGCCGCATGGGCCGCGAGCGTCGCGGAATCGACCGGCTCGGCGGCGTGGATGCCGAGGTCCTTGCCGCTGTAGCGCGGGATCACGTGGAAATGCAGGTGAAAGACGCTCTGGCCCGCGGCGGGGCCGTTCAGCTGCGCGACCATGACGCCGGGCGGCGAAAACGCCTTCTTGATTGCGCGTGCGACCTTTTGCGCGGTGCGCACGGCCGCCGCGACGGACTCCGGCGGCGTCGTGAAAATGTCCTCGCCGGCGGCTTTCGGCACGATCAGCGTATGGCCCTCGGCCTGCGGCATGATGTCCATGAAGGCGAGCGTGTCCGCATCCTCGTACACCTTGTGGCAGGGGATCTCGCCGCGGACGATGCGGGCGAAGATGTTGTCCTTGTCGTAAGCCATCTCAGCGCTCCAGTTCGATCGAGATGACGCAGTGGTCGGGCCAGCGCCCGCCCGCGGGGTAGTCCCACACGCGGAACGAGCCCGGCACCAGCCGCTCGGCCAGCCGTTCGCCCAGAATAAGGTAGTCGATCGGCATGCGCTTGCTGAAACCGTTCGCGCAGCCGACCGCGCCGTGGTCCGCGCCC
Organism: uncultured Gammaproteobacteria bacterium; assembly: GCA_963747035.1. GTDB lineage: Bacteria > Pseudomonadota > Gammaproteobacteria > Steroidobacterales > Steroidobacteraceae > SCUD01. The sequence continues at coordinate 134,908 of CAVVDL010000004.1, read as the reverse complement.
GGATTGACGAGGTCCGCGCCGGCAGGCTCGCCGTCATCGATCTCGGGCCACATCGCGACGATCGCGCCCTTGGCGTCCCGCGCGACCTTGCCCTCGCGATCGAAGCGGCGGTTGAAGTCGCCGACGACGCCGAAGGCGCTGCCCGCCTTCGCGCGCCCGTCGATCCAGTCCTCGAGGACCGGCACCTGGCGCTGCAGCAGCCTGCACTCGAAGCGCTCGCTGGTCAGCGGATCGCGGTTGCAGGAGGACTTGAGGTGCACGGCGAGCAGGCGCATCTCGCGCGGCGTGCCCGGCTCGAGCGTGAGGTCCGCACCCCAGCGCACGTCGTTCTCCGGCAGGCCCAGCGCCTTGAAGTCGCCGTTGCAGCGGAATCGGATTCCCTGGCGGATCGCGAAGCCGACGTTCTGCACGGCGCGGCGCTTCGTGAAGCAGAACCCGCGGCCGGGGAACAGCTTTTCGGCGACGTCGCGGCCGTCGATCTCCTGAAGCGCAATGACGTCGGCGGGCAGGGACGCGGCGAAATCGCGGATGCGCGCGAGGTCCGCCTCGCTCCAGCGCCCCTTCGGCGCGAGGTCGCAGGGAATCGCGCGCGCATTGCCGCCGGCGCGGGCGTTGCCGCCGAAGCAGGCGGGCGCCAGCGCGTCAAAGACCTGCGGCGTCATCATCCACTCCATGTTCCAGGTCGCGAGCGTGAGGCGCTCGGCGGAGGGAGCGGCGGCGGCGTAGCTGAGTGCGAGCGCGGCCGCGAAGAGCCGCTTCATTGCCCGCCCTGGCGGCGGTTCGCGACCAGGTCGGCGACGACGGCGGGATCGGCGAGCGTCGAGGTGTCGCCGAGGTGTTCATGCTCGTCCGCGGCGATCTTGCGCAGGATCCTGCGCATGATCTTGCCGGAGCGCGTCTTCGGCAGCCCCGGCGCCCACTGGATGTAGTCGGGCTGGGCGATCGGGCCGATTTCCTTGCGCACCCACTGCGCGAGCTCCGCGCGGAGCGCATCGGAAGTCGCCTCGCCGCTCTTCAGCGTGACGTAGGCGTAGATGCCCTGGCCCTTGATGTCGTGCGGGAAGCCGACCACCGCGGCCTCGGCGACCTTGGCGTGCGCGACGAGCGCGCTCTCGACCTCCGCCGTGCCGATGCGGTGACCCGACACGTTCATGACGTCGTCCACGCGTCCCGTGATCCACCAGTAGCCGTCCTCGTCGCGGCGCGCGCCGTCGCCGGTGAAGTAGCGGCCGTGGAAGTGCGTGAAGTACGTGTGGATGAAGCGCTTGTGGTCGCCGTAGACCGTGCGCATCTGGCCGGGCCAGCTGTCGAGCAGGACGAGGTTGCCTTCGGTTGCGCCCTCGAGAATTTTTCCGTGGCCGTCCACGAGCGCGGGCCGGATGCCCGGCAGCGGCAGCGTCGCGGAACCCGCCTTCAGCAGGGTCGCACCGGGCAGCGGCGAGATGAGGATGCCGCCGGTCTCGGTCTGCCACCAGGTATCCACGATCGGGCAGCGCCCGTCGCCGACGACGCGGTGATACCACTCCCAGGCTTCCGGATTGATCGGCTCACCGACGGAACCGAGCAGGCGCAGGCTCTTGCGCGAGGCCGCCTGCACGGGCGCGTCGCCGTCGCGCATCAGCGCGCGGATCGCGGTCGGCGCCGTGTAGAAGATCGTGACCTGGTGCTTGTCCACCACGCGCCAGAAGCGCGAGCTGTCCGGGAAGTTCGGCACGCCCTCGAACATGAGGCTCGTCGCGCCGTTGCTGAGCGGCCCGTAGACGATGTAGCTGTGGCCGGTGACCCAGCCGACATCCGCCGTGCACCAGAAGACGTCTTCCTCGCGGTAGTCGAAGACGCAGGCGAAGGTGTAGTTCACGTACACGAGGTAGCCGCCGCTCGTGTGCAGCACGCCCTTCGGTTGTCCCGTCGATCCCGAGGTGTAGAGGATGAAGAGCGGATCCTCGGCGTTCATCCGCTCAGGCGGGCAGCTCGCAGGTTCGGCCGCGACGATCTCCTCAAAGTGCACGTCGCGTCCCGCGACCCAGTTGACGTCGGCGCCCGTGCGGCGCACGACGACGACATTCCTGACCGCGAGCTTGTGCGAGGCGATCGCCTCGTCCACGTTCGCCTTGAGCGGCACTTTCTTGCCGCCGCGCACGCCCTCGTCGGCCGTGATCACGAGCGTCGAGGCGCAGTCGTGGATGCGGCCCGCGAGCGATTCGGGCGAGAAGCCGCCGAAGACGACGGAATGCACCGCCCCGACGCGCGCGCAGGCGAGCATCGCGACCGCGGCCTCCGGGATCATCGGCATGTAGATCGTGACGCGATCGCCTTTCTTCACGCCGAGCCGGCGCAGCGCATTGCCGAAGCGGCAGACCTGCTCGTAGAGCTCCTGGTACGTGACACGGCGCGAGACGGAAGGATCGTCGCCCTCGAACAGGAGCGCGGTCTTGTCGGCGCGCTTCTCGAGCTGGCGGTCGAGGCAGTTGACGGAGACGTTCAGCTCGCCGTCTTCGTACCAGCGGATGCGGAAGTCCGCGGGGTCGAAGGAGACGTCCTTGATCTTCGTGGGTGCGCGCATCCAGTCGATGCGCCTGGCGATCCGCGCCCAGAAGCCCTCAGGGTCGCGGATGGATTCCGCATACAGCGATTCGTAATCCGCGGCCTTGACGACCGCGCGCGCCGCGAAGGACTCAGGAACCGGATGCTTGTGGACGATCAGAGATCGGCAGCCTTGAAAGTGTCGCAGGACTCGACGGAGCCCGTTTCGATTCCGCGACGCAGCCAGCGCGTGCGTTGCTCGGACGTGCCGTGCGTGAAGGAATCCGGCATGACGGCTCGTCCGGCGCTGCGTTGCAGGCGATCGTCGCCGATCGCGGTCGCGGCAGTCATTCCTTCCTCGAAGTCGCCTGGCTCGATGATTCCTTCCTTGTCCGCGTAATTGCCAAAGACTCCCGCAAAGCAGTCGGCCTGCAGTTCGAGGCGGACGGAAAGCGCGTTGCCCTCGATCTCGCCCACGCCCGGACGCTGCCGCATCTCCTGCACCTGGTTCGAAATGCCGAGCAGGTTCTGCACGTGGTGACCCACTTCGTGCGCAACCACGTAGGCGTAGGCAAAGTCGCCGCCCGCATGGAACCTGTCATTCATCTCCTTGAAGAAAGTCATGTCGAGGAATACGCCCTCGTCCGGCGGGCAATAGAAGGGGCCCATCCCGGACTCGGCCACGCCGCAGCCCGAATCGACTGCATCACGAAACAGCACGAGCTTCGGCTTGCGGTACTCGCCGCCCATGGCCTTGAATTGCGCGCTCCATGAAGTTTCGGTGTCCGCAAGGATCGTGCTGACGAATTCCCTCGTTTTCGCTTCTTCCGGCGTTTCCACGTAGGGCTCCTGGGTGGTCTGCACCGGCCCCTCGCCGGCGCCCTGGAGCAGCGGCGTCGGGTCGCCGCCCATGAAGATGATGAGTAGCGCGATCGCAATCGTGCCGAGGCCGCCGCCCACGAGGCCCCCGCGGCTGACGCGCATGCCGCGCCGGTCCTCGATGTTGTCGCTCTGCCGGCGTCCTTCCCAGCGCATGGCGTGATTCTCCGGTGAATGGCCTAAGTCAGAAGAAAGTCCGCGGCAGGTAGTGGTCTACCAGGAAGGCCGCGAACAGGAGCGCGAGATAGTTGATCGAGAACCGGAAGACGCGCATCGGGAGATCGGCGCGATCGGACTGCCTCAGCATCCATGCGTGGCGCAGGAACAGTCCGTCAAGCACAAAGGCCGCGGCCAGGTAGAAAACGCCGGCCATGCCGGTCACGAACGGCAGCACGGTGATCACCGAGAGCAGCACCGTGTAATACCAGATGAACTGCTTCGTGTACGCGACGCCGTGGGTGACGGGCAGCATCGGGATGCCGACGCGCGCGTACTCCTCGCGGCGCGCGATCGCGAGCGCCCAGAAATGCGGCGGCGTCCAGGCGAAGATGATGAGGAAGAGCAGGAGCGCGTCCGGGCTGACGACGCCCGTGACCGCCGTCCAGCCGAGCACCGGCGGGGCCGCGCCCGCCGCGCCGCCGATCACGATGTTCTGCGGCGTCGCGCGCTTGAGCCAGACCGTGTAGACGATCGCGTAGCCGATGATCGAGAAGAACGTCAGCACCGCCGTCAGCGCGTTGACGAGCAGCGCGAGGATCAGCATCGAGCCCGCGCCCAGCACGAAGGCAAATGACAACGCATACGCTTCCGACACAGCGCCTCGAGGCAGCGGGCGCATGCGCGTGCGGCTCATCTCGGCGTCGATGCGGGCATCCAGCACGTGGTTGATCGCGGCGGCGGAGGACGCCGCGAGCGCGATGCCGATCGTGCCCCAGAAGAGCGCCCCCGCCGGCGGGAAGCCCGGCACGGCGAGGAACATGCCCACGATCGCCGTGAACATGATGAGCGAGACGACCTTGGGTTTCGTCAGCGCGAAATAGTCGCGCGCCCGGGAGGAGGCTCTCCCGGCCGAGGCTGTCGTTTGCGCTTCGCGGGCCGTCATGAGGGCCAAAATGCTATCACGCGGGATCGGCGGCGAGGCCGGTCGCCGAACGGGCGCGGCGCGAAACCTCCCGGATCAGGTCGCGCAGGAAATCCGAAAAAACCCGCACCCGGGCGAGGCGCTGCGCCGCGGGCGTATGGACCACCGACAGCACCGGGCCGGGCAGGGTGCAGTCGGGCAGGACGATCTGCAATTCGCCCTGCATGAGCGCCCGCGCCGCCATGAGGTCCAGGGTCTGCGCGATGCCGGCGCCGTTCGCCGCCGCCAGCATGACCGCCTCCATCTCGTTGATCGTGACCCCGAATTCGAGCTTCGCGGGCGGCGTGACCCCGTCCGGGAAGAGCCAGGGCCTCGGCTTTGCGGTATCGGCGGTGATGGATCCGACGAGCGCGTGCCGGGCGAGATCGGCGACGGACTGGGGCCGGCCGCTTCGCGCGAGGTAGGCCGGGGACGCGCAGAAAATCCAGCGCGAGCCGGCGACGGGCCGGGCGACGAGGTTCGGGTCGGTGACCGGGCCGCCGCGCACGGCGAGGTCCACGCGCTCCTTGACGAGGTCCGCGATGCGCTCGTTGAAGCGCAATTCCACTTCGATGCCGGGATAGCGCGCGAGGAATTCGGGTAGCGCCGGCAGCAGGATGTGCCGGCCGAAAGAGCCGGGCACGTCGATGCGCAGGCTGCCCGGTCGGCTGCTCCCGGCCGCGGCGCAGGGTTTCCTGGGCCTCGGCCAGCTCCGCGAATACGCGCCGGCAATGGCCGAGGTAGTCCGCACCCGCCGGCGTGACGGCGACCTTGCGCGTCGTGCGGTTCAGGAGCTTCACGCCGAAACGGCGCTCGAGCCGGCGCACGTGGGTACTCACCATCGCGCGCGAGAGCGCGAGCTCATCGGCCGCCCGCGTAAAGGACCCGAGTTCCGCGACCCGGGCGAAGGCCTGCATCGCCTGTAAAAGCTCCATACCGCTATTAGTAAATAATAATGAACAATAAAGTCAACATTGAGCTGTTTATCAGAACAATAGAGGCGGGTAAGTTCGCTCCTGAATCCACAGGAGCGCGGCCATGTTTCTCTTCAATCGATCAGTGCTGGCGGTGGGACTCGCCCTGCTGGTCGCGGGACTGCCGGTCCTGGTCCAGTTCTTCCAGCTCGCCTAGCGCCCAAGCGGCCTGAAGTGGCCGACCCCGGAGCGCGGGCTCAGAGCCCGCAGCAGCGCAACCGTCGAGAGCACCAGTAGCACCGCACCCGCGTTGTGCGCCGTGCCGAGCCAGAGCGGCCAGCCTCTCCAGATCAGGTTCATCCCGATCGCAATCTGAAGCGGGACCGCGATAGCCACCGCGACCGCCGCGATGCGCGCGCCGGCGGATTGTCCGCGACGCCACGCACCGACGACGACGAGCGCGAGCACGAGGGCGGTGAAATAGGCGCCGAGGCGATGCGTGTAGTGAATCGCGGTGCGCGCGGGCCCGTCGAGCACGCCGCCCTCGTAGTCGATGCCGAGGCCGCGCCACAACGTGAAGCCATTGCCGAAATCCATCGGCGGCCAGAACGATCCCTGGCAGGCCGGAAAATCCGGGCAGGCGGCGGCCGCGTAATTCGTGCTGGTCCAGCCGCCGAGCGCGATCTGTACGACCAGCACGGCGATCCCCGCGATCGCCAGTCGCCGGACCGGCCGCTCAGACGCCTTCAGCTCTCGCCGCGCAGGCGGCAGCGCGAGCCACCAGAGCAGCGCAAGCGTCGTGAGCCCGCCGAGCAGGTGCAGCGTCACGATGAGCGGCTTCAGGAGCAGCGTCACCGTCCACATGCCGAGCATCGCCTGCACGACGAGCAGCGCGACGATGAGCCAGGGCAGGACGCGCGGCTGCGCGGGGTCCCGGCGGTTCGCCACCGAAAACACCGCGAGCCCGATCACGAGCAGGGCGAGACCGCCCACGATGTAGCGGTGCACCATCTCGTTGATCGCCTTCTGGTATTCGAAGGGCCGGTCCGGATGTGCGGCGTTGATTTCCGCCGCACGCTCGACGACCTGCGACGGATGGATGTGGCCGTAGCAGCCGGGCCAGTCGGGACAGCCGAGGCCGGCATTCGTGAGCCGCACCCAGGCGCCGACCACCACCACGATTGCGCAGAGCACGGTCGCAGCCAGCGCCGCGCGGCGAAACCAGACGAGGCCGCGGGTCTCGGGCATTCGCACCCCCTAGCCGATGCTCGACAGGCGCAACAGTCGTTCGAGATCCGTGAGCAAGCCGCGCGCCGAACCGGCCGCAGGGTAACTCATCATCAGGTTGCCATGCGGATCCACTATATAAATGCCATGGCCGCCGTCCACGGCGAGCGGAAACTGTGCGCGGAAAGCCGCCCCGCCGGGGCCTGCCGCCGCGAGCACGAGCAGGTCCGCATCGTGGGACGGAAACTCGAAGCTTGCGCATTGCCCGCCGTGCAGCAGGACGCGCCGCACGCGCCCGGCATCCTTGTCGAGCGCGATGCGCACGCGCGCGAGTTCATCGAGCAGTTCGGCGGTTCGCTCGTTGCAGGCTTCGGCGGGGTAGACGACGGACCAGTGCCCCAGGAAAACATCGGACGGCGCGGGCCGTCCGTCGGCGAGCGCGATGCCGGCGACGGACAGCGGCCGCGGCGGGTCGATCAGCATGCCGTGCGTATTGACCATCGGCCGCCAGCCCGAGGAGAAGTAGAGCAGGATCGCCGTCGCGAGCGGGACGATGAAGATCGAGGCCACGAGGATGAACTGGCTGCGGCCGCGGCGCTTTGCGTTGCCCGGCGGAATCACGGCGATTCTTCGCGTTTCCTGAAGCTGAGGACGCACCAGATCACGCCGGCCATCGCCGCGAACGCAAACCACTGCACCGCGTAGCTGAGGTTCTGGTCGGCCGCCGTTCCCGGCAGGACCCAGGCGCGGACGTAGCCGTCGGGTACGGCAGGATCGAGCAGGACCTGGCGCGGCGCGAGTTCGATGCCGAGCGCAATCGACAATTCCTCCATCTGCGGGTATTGCACGAGGCGCGGCCAGCCGGTCGCGGGGGGCGCCTTGAGCCAGATTCCGGGGCGCGGCAGTTCGTCGATGCGGCCGACGATGGTGCGCTGCCCGGCATCGACGTCGACGTCCGGCAGGTCCTGGCGCGTCGCGCCGTAGGGTTGCCAGCCGCGGTTCACGAGCACGGCGCTGCCGCCGTTCAGTACGAACGGGGTCAGCACGTCGACGCCGGCCATGCTCTCGTGGCTCATGTTGTCGAGCAGGAACTGGTGGTCCCGGTCGTAGTGCCCGCTGAGTCTCACGGGCTGGTAGCGCGGCGCGTCCGCCGGCAACTCTTTCCATTCGACGGCGGGTCCACCGGCCATGAAACGGTCCGTCAGCTGGCGCTTTTCATGCGCCCGGCCGAGTTGCCAGTTGCCGAGCACGACGAAGAGCGCGATCGCCGACGCCGCCAGCAGGGTCGGGCCCAGCCGCGGTGCGAACCGGGATCGGCTGAAGTTCAGCACCGGGATATACTCCGGCATCGCAATCGATGGGGTGGACCCATGTCTGGCGTGAAGTGGCTGGTACTGCTCATCTTTTTCGCGATCATCCTGAGCCTGGTATCCGCCATGCTGAGCCTCGTGCGCGGGCACTCCGACTCGCGGAACATGGTGCGCGCGCTGTCGATCCGCATCGGCCTCTCGATCTTCCTCTTCATCCTGCTGTGGTGGACCTGGAAGATGGGCTGGATCGAGCCGCACACCGTCGGCGGCTGATCCCGCTCAGTTCGTCGTTTCCGCGAGTGCGCGGATCGACGGCAGGTTCCGCCAGCTTCCCCCGATATCCATCCCGAAGCCGAACACGAAGCGGTCCGGAACGACGAGGCCCGCGAAGTCGGCCGCGACCGCCGCGGGCTTGGCGCGCTCCTTGACCGCGAGCGCCGCGAGCAGCACCTCCCGCGCCCCGAGCTCGAACAGGCGGGCGCGGATTGAAACGAGCGTGTGCCCTTCGTCAAGAATATCGTCGAGCAGGAGCACGGTGCGCCCGGTCACCGAGTCATGCGGCCCTGCGATCCAGACCAGCTCCCCGCCGCTCGTCTCGCGCCCGTAGCGGCGCACGTGCACGTAGCCGAGCTCGAGTTCGAAAGGCAGCCGCGGCAGGAGCTGGCCGGCGAACACGAGCCCGCCGTTCATCACCGTGATGACGAGCGGCTGCTTGCCGGCGAGCCTTTCCGTGATCTCGGCGGCCATGCGCTCGAGCGCGGCCTGGACCGCGGCGGCGCTCACGACCTCTTCCGAACGTGGAATACCGTGCATCACGGAAGGATGACAGAGCGCAGGTCGTCCCGGAAAGCCTCGAGGTCATCCAGCACGCGGTTGATCGCCGCGGCCTCGAGCGGCACCGTGCGGCTGACGGCGGACGAGAGGTCGAGCGCGCCTGCCAGGACGAAGCGCATGAGCTCGGGGATCTCCGCGGCGAGGTGGTCGGAGACGCCGATGATTTCCGCCTCGCGGTTCAGGATGTCGCGGTACGGCGCGATCGAGATGCGCTCGCGCGTGAGGCCGGCGAGCGCCGCGCGGCCCTGGGGCGCGAGGACCTCGACAGCCTGTTCCATCGTGCGCGCAAGCCCGATGAGCTCGAGCGCGGCGTCGACGCCGCGCCCGGCCGTCGCCTCGCGGATGGCCTGCACCGGATCGGACGCGCGGGCATCGATCGGGATCGCGCCGAAGCGCTTTGCGAGCGCGAGTTTCGCGGCGTTGACGTCCACGGCGTAGACCGCGCTCGCGCCGAGGGCGCGTGCGAGCTGGATCGCGGAGATGCCGAGCCCGCCGATCCCGAAGACGGCGACCGTGTCGCCGGGCGTGACGCGCGCCTTGCGCAGCGCATGCAGCGCGGTCGCGGAGGAGCACATGAGGATCGCGCCCTGCTCGAACGGGATCGCGTCCGGCAGCGGGTGCGCGTTCTGCGCCGGCACGCGGATGAATTCCGCATAGCCGCCATCGCGGTCCTTGCCGATCATCTGCCCGGTCGCGCAGAACTGCTCGCGCCCGGCGCGGCAGTCGCGGCATTCGCCGCAGGTGACGAGGTAGTGCAGGCACACGCGATCGCCCGCGCGATGCGTCGTGACACCGGCGCCGACGGCTTCGATGACGCCCGCGATCTCGTGGCCGAGCGTCAGCGGATGGCGGGTCGAGCCGACGCCGGCGCGGTAATGCGCATCCGAATGGCAGATGCCCGCCGCCTTCACGCGCACGAGGACTTCACCGGCGCCCGGAGCCGCGGCGGCGACGCGCTCGTCCGCGAGCGGCCGGCCGGGCGCCGGCAGGCGGACGGCGCGGAATGTCGTCAGCTGCGCCGGTCGTTCACGCCGTGATTCTACTTCCAAGGGGACGTTCACCTTGACGAAGGTGAACGTCCCCTTGGCCATGCGACAGAGCGGCATTGGCCCGCGCCCGGCCGTTGCCGCCTGCAATCCTCCTGCAACCCGCGGTTTCTAGAATGGGCTGCGAGAGGGTGATGCAACCCTTTGCGGCATTGCCGCATCAGTTGGGTGCCGGGTCGTACATTTCGAACATTTCGGAAGGTCGGCGAAATGTTCGAAATGTACGACCCGGCACCACGGGAGGCGAGCGTGAACCTGACCGAAAGATCGTTGAAGAGCCCGGTCGGCGTCGCCGTCGGGGTCGGCCTCATCATCGTGCTCGGCATCGTGGCGCTCATCCGGCTGCCCGTGCAGCTGTTCCCGGACATCGACGAGCCGGTCATCACGATCTTCACCGGCTGGCGCGCGGCAGCGCCGACCGAGGTCGAGTCCGAACTGATCGAGCCGCAGGAGCAGGCGCTCCGCGGCCTGGCCGGCCTCCAGGAAATCCAGTCCTTCGCGAACGCCGGCGGCGCGTTCATCAACCTGCAGTTCTCGATCGGCACGGACATGGGCCGCACGCTGATCGACGTCATCGCGCGCATGAACCAGCTCCCGCCGCTGCCGCGCGATGCCGACGCGCCGCGCATCTCCCTCGGCCAGGACGGCGGCAGCGGCCCGAACCAGACGCTGTCCTGGTTCTTCGTGCAGCTGAAGCCCGGAACGCCCGGTCCCGTCGAGAACTACCGCCGCGAAGTCGAGGACCTGATGCGCTCGCGCATCGAGTCGATCCCCGGCGTCGGCACGGTCAACGTCAATGCCGGCGCGCCCGACGAGCTTCGCATCGAGTTCGACCCGTACCGCGCCGCGGAACTCGGCATCCCGATCCCGGCGATCGCGGGCGTCGCCGGCAGCGCCGACGACGTTTCGGGCGGCTTCGCCGAACTTGGCCGGCGCCAGTACACGCTGCGCTTCGCGGGCCGTTACCGGCCCGACGACCTCGGCCAGCTCGTGCTCGACTGGCGCGATGGCCGGCCCGTGCACCTCGCCGACGTCGCCACGATCTCGGTCGAGCGCGGCGACCGCAACTCGCTCGCGGTGCAGAACAACAATCCGGCGATCGCGATCCAGATCCTGAAGGAATCCGGCGCCGACGTGCTGGCGACGCTGAACGCGGTGAAGGAAGAGATCGGGAAGCTTCGCGAAGGGCCGCTCGCGGACCTCGGCCTCGCGATCGAGCAGTCGTTCGATCCGTCGGTCTTCATCAACCAGGCGATCGGGCTGGTGGCCGGCAACCTGCTCGCGGGCATCATCCTCGCGGTCGGCGTGCTGTGGCTGTTCCTGCGCCAGTTCCGCTCGACGCTGCTCGTCGGCATCGCGATCCCGGTCAGCGTGCTCGCGACCGTGCTCGTCATGCTGGTGACCGGGCACACGCTGAACGTGATCTCGATCGCGGGCATCGCCTTTGCGGTCGGCATGACGCTCGACGCCGCGACCATCGTGCTCGAGAGCATCCTGCTCCGCCGCGAGCGCGGCGCCTCGCCCGCGCAGGCGGCGCTCGAGGGCGCCATCCAGGTCTGGCCCGCGCTCTTCGCCTCGACGCTCACCACCGTGATCGTGTTCCTGCCCGTGATCTTCATGAAGAACACCGAGGGCCAGCTGTTCGCGGACCTCGCGCTCACGATCTCGGTCGCGATCGGCGTCTCGCTCATCATCGCGATGACGGTGCTGCCGGTCGCCGCAGCGCGCTGGCTGAAGCCGACGGCGGCTACGCAAAAGGCCGCCGAGTGGCCGCGGCGCCTCGGCGAGCGCATGGCCGCGCTGACCGACAGCCCGCGCCAGCGCCACATCACGATCGGGCTGTGCCTCGTCGTGCCGGCGCTGCTGACCTGGCTCCTGCTGCCGCCGATCGACTACCTGCCGCCGGTCAAGCGCGATGCGATCGACGGCTTCTTCCAGTTTCCGCCCGGCATGAACGTGGACGCGATCGAGCGCGAGGTCGTCGAGCCGATGGTCAAGCGCCTCGCGCCTTACATGGCGGGGGAGAAGGAGCCGAAGCTCAAGAACTACTACATCCTGATCTTCCCGGGCGGCGGCACGATCGGCGTCCGCCCGCTCGACCCGTCGAAGATCGGCGAGCTCGGGCGGATCGTGAACGAGGAAATCACGTCCGGCTTCCCGGACCTCGACGTGTTCGCGCAGCAGGGCAACCTGTTCGGCGGCTTCGGCGACGGGCGCAACATCGAAGTGCGGCTGCAGTCGGCCGACTTCGATGCGCTCCTGCAGAGCGCGCGCGCGGCCCAGGACGTCATCACCGAGAAGATGCCGGGCGCCGAAGTGCGCTCCTTCCAGGACCTCGAGCTCGCGGAGCCGGAGCTTCGCCTCATTCCCGACGATCGCCGCATCAGCGAGTCCGGCTGGACGCGCGCCAGCGTCGCGACCGTCGTGCGCGCGCTCGGCGACGGCATCTGGGTCGGCGAGCACTTCGACGGCGAGCGCCGCCTCGACATGATCCTGCGCGCGAAGGGCTGGGACAGCCCGGATGCGCTCGCGGCCGTGCCGGTCGCGACGCCGACGGGCGGCGTCGTGCCGCTCGGCGAGCTGGTCCGCATCGAGCCGACCGTCAGCACCACGGGCCTTCGCCGCGTGGACGGCCGGCGCACGATCGGCATCAATGTCGTCGCGCCGCCCGGCACCTCGCTGCAGCAGGCGATGCAGAAGCTCGAGACCGACGTCGGCCCGGCGATCCAGCCGCTGCTGCCGCCGGACGGCGGCATCCGCTACGCCGGCGACGCGGGCAGCCTCGAGACGGCGCTCGCGGACATGCGCGTCAATATCTCGCTGGCGCTGCTGGTGCTCTTCCTGATCATGGGCGCGCTCTTCCGCTCGGCGAAGGACAGCGCGTACGTGCTGCTGACCGTGCCGCTCGCGAGCCTCGGCGGCGTGCTCGGCATCCGCTTCCTGAACCTGTTCACGCCGCAGACGCTCGACATGCTGACGATGGTCGGTTTCATCATCCTGCTCGGCGCCGCCGTCAACAACGCGATCCTCCTGGTCGAGAGCACGCGCTCGGCCGAGCGCGGCGGCATGGACCGCAGGAGCGCCGTGCGCCACGCGCTCGAGGAGCGCACGCGGCCGATCTTCGCGACCTCGCTCGGCCAGCTCGCCGGGCTCCTGCCGATGATCATCGTGCCGGGCCCGGGCGCCGCCCTGTACCGCGGCCTCGGCACCGTCATCTGCGGCGGCATGCTGTTCAATACCGTATTCATGCTCGTGCTCCTGCCGGCGCTCCTGCGCCTCGGCGAGCCCGCAGCGGAGAAATCCGCGGCGAAGGCGGCGGGACGCATGCTCGAGGAAGGTGCCTGATGAAACACACGATGAAGACGCGTTCCATTGCATGGTGCGTGGCGGCGGCCGCGCTGGCTGCATCCTCCCTGGCGGCCAGCGCGGCCCGGGCCCAGGACCAGGCGCCGCCCCCGGCGCCGGTCACTGTCGCGCCCGTGACGAAAGGCAGCGTCGACACGACGGTCTCGACGACCGGAACCGTCGTCAGCCGCAACGACGCGCGGCTCGCGGCGGAAGTGACCGGACGCCTCGACTGGGTGGCCGAGCCCGGCACGAAGGCCGCGAAGGGAGCGCCCCTCGCGCGCGTGGATGCGCGCGCGCTCGAGCTGCAGCTCAAGGAGAACGACGCGCAGATCTCGCGGCTGTCGGCGAACGCGGATCTTCTCGGCACGCAACTCGCGCGGCTGGACGCCCTGCCGGACGGCATCGCATCGAAGAGCCAGATCGAGGAGGCGGCCGCGCGCCTCGCGATGGCGCGCCACGAACTCGAGCAGGCGCGCGCGACACGCGAGAGCACGCAGCACCTCATCTCGCGCGCGACGATCCGCGCGCCATTCCCGGGCTACGTGGCGGAGCGCATCCGCCAGCTCGGCGAGTTCGTGTCCGCGGGCACCGAGGTGCTGCGCCTGACCGACACCGAGAACGTGGAGGTCGTCGCGCGTGCGCCGGTCGCCGAGGCGGGCCACCTCGCCGCGGGCCAGGCCGTCACGGTCCACGGGCCGACGCAGGAGCTGCGCAGCAAGATCCGCGCGATCGTGCCGGTCGGCGACGAGCGCTCGCGCATGATCGAGGTGCGCATCGCCATGAGCGGCGCCGGCTGGCCGATCGGCTCGGCCGTTCGCGTGGACCTGCCGGCCGCGCGGCAGAGCGCGGGCCTCATGGTGCCGCGCGACGCCGTCATCGTGCGGGCGGACGGCGCGCATGTGTTCCGCGTGGGCAAGGGCGATGTCGCCGAGCGCATCGCGGTGCGCGTCGGCACGGGCGACTCGGAGCAGGTCGAGATCACGGGGAGCCTGGCGGCGGGTGATCGCGTCGTCGTGCGCGGCGGCGAGCGCCTGCGTGCCGGCCAGCCGGTCAAGATCGCGACTGCGCCCACCACGAAGTCCGCGTCAGCCGATCCACCCCGCGGCTAGCCGCTCCGGCGGTCGCATGCTCGGTCGACCGCGCCCGGCTCGCGCACTTCGCGCCGGTCGGGGACCCTCGCTCGCTCAGGGCGGCGACCGCATTCGCTCGCTCGGGGACCCGCCCGGCGCTCGTGCGCGCGCGGCTGCGGCTCGTCGGGCCCGCGAACGAGCCGTTGCGGGACCCCGGAGCGAGCGAATGTCCGTTCTTCTGAGCGAGCGAAGGTGGTCCCGCCGGCGAAGTGCGCGGGCCGGAGGTCAGTCGTCGTCGACGATGTCGACGTGCGTGCGCGCGACGATCTCGCCTTCGCCGCGACCGAGCAGCATCGTGAAGCTCTTCGCGGGCTCGCGGACTGAGTCGTTCGTGAGCGGCACGTAAACGGTGCGGCTCGCCTCTCCGGGCGCGAAGCGCTCGACGCGCGCGCCGAGGTCGGCGTAATCCACATCGGCGACGGCCGTGCCGCCTTCCGTCCACCAGCTCACCTCGGCAGCTCTCGAGAGATCACCGCTGCGGCGAATCGTGATCCGCGCGGCAACGTCGCTTTCGCGCACGTTTATTGTCGACTGCGCAAAATCGAAGCGCGTCGGTCCGGGTGCGGCAACCGGTGCTGTGGCAGTCGGTGCTGCGGCGGTCGGCGCTGTGGAGGTCAGCACTGCGGTCGTCGGTGCTGCCGCGGCAGGCGGCGCCGGCGCGGGCTGAGCGGCTTCGGTTGAGTTCTCAGTTGCCGTCGGTACCGGTTCATCGGTCGTCGGCGATGGCGTCGCTGCAGGCGGCAGGCTCGATGCGGCCACATCCGGCGGCTTCGCGCCGGGCGCGAGCACCATCGCGGGCGCGTCCTCGGTGACGGCCGGGGCCGTCTCGAGCGGCGCCGGCGCCGGTGTGGACGCGGGTGCGCGATCGGCGCCGGCCGATGCGCGATTCATCTGCGCGTCCACTTCCGACATCAGGTCGGTCGCGAACTGGCGGACCGGCTCCTGGTAGAACCACGCCGCAACGCCCGCGCCGATCACGGCGAGGAGCAGGAGCAGCGCGCCGACGTTGCTGCGGCGCACGGGCGCCGCCGGCGCCGCGCGTTCGGCGACGACAGGCCGCACCAGCGCGGGCGGCGGATCCGGCGCGGTGTAGGTCGGCGGCGGCGGTGCGCTCGCCGCGGCGACCACGGTCTTCAGTTTCTGCACCCGCGCGACGCCGAATTCCTCGAGCAATTGCGCGACGCTCGGCGTGCGGTCATCGCGGTGCACGGCGAGCGCGTTCGCGAGCGCCTGCCATTCCCGATCCGTCAGCCCCTCGATCGGCGCGGCCTCGAGGCCGGCGCGATAGGCTTCCTGCGCCGTGTTGCCATTGAACGGATGACGGCCGGAGAGCATCTCGTACGCGAGGCAGGCGACGCCAAAGACGTCATCGCGCTTGTCGGGCGAGCGCGCCGGCACGCCGAGCGCGTCGTTCGGGCCGAGCAGCCAGCCGCCCGGCACGATGTCGAGGAGCTTCACCTCGTAACCGAAGGTCACGAGCACGTTCTCGGGCCGGAGGTTGCCGTGCACCATGGACTTCGCGTGCAGGTACTGCAGCGCATCGCCCACGGCGCCCAGCACGGCGATCGTCTCGGGCATCGGCAGCACGCCCGCGTCGTTCAGCACGAAACGCAGCGACGCACTCTCGAGCAGCTCGTTCACGAGGTAGTAGCGGTTGTTGTCGGAGCCGTACTCGAGCAGGCGCACGATGTTCGGGTGCGCGATGGACTTCAGCTCGGAGGCGCCACGCTCGAACTCGGCGGCGAAGCCCGGGCGCGTGGCGATCTTGTCGTCGATCAGCTGGACGGCGACGAAATGCTTGCTGCCCGAGATCCGGGAGAGCTCGTCCTGGGCCTCGTAGATGGCGCCGAGCCGGCCGCTGCCGAGGCGTGCGCGCAGCCGGTAACCCCGCTCGGACAGACGGTCCGGCGGCGCGTCGTCAAAGCTCGGCGACTGTCGATTCGACGGTTCCATGGGGACGTCCTCCCACGGCATGGCCTGTCCCTGGTGCATGCGCCAGGAAAGCGGTTGTGTCTGAGTCGGGTCGAACATTTTCTTGCCCTGCAATATGCCATTGGACAGGTGGCCTGTCCCGGGTTTCAACGGTCATTCTGGGCGCAATTAGACGTGTTTTCGACGTCGCCGTTCGGAGACGGCGCCGCTTGTCAGTGTCCGGCCGACACGGACCCGATTATCAGTCGAGATAGCGCTCGATCCGGCGGAAGAGGTCCACCCGGTCCACGAGGTCGGTCAGCCAGTCGAGCCGGTCGGTCTCGAGCCTGAGGACCGGCGAGAGGTCGTAGCGCTTGAACCACTCCTCGTACAGGCGGTTCAGGCGCCTCAGGTAGGCGACCGGGATCTCCTGCTCCATCGCGCGGCCGCGAAGCCGGATCCGCTTGCGCAGCGTGCGCACCGGGCAGGAGAGCTGGATCATGAGGTCGGGCGGGCGCAGCGCCTTCGTGATCGAGCGGTAGAGCGCCTGGTAGGTCCGGTAGTCGCGCGTGTCGATGAAGCGCTGCCGGTGCAGGTTCTTCGCGAAGATCTCGGCGTCCTCGTAGATCGTGCGGTCCTGCACGACCGTGCCCGGCTCATCCTGCAGTTCGAGCTGGAGGCGGAACTTGTGCGTGAGGAAGAAGAGCTGGGACCGGTAGGCCCAGGTCTTCATGTCCTTGTAGAAATCCGCGAGGTAGGGGTTCTGCTCGTTCGGCTCGAAGAACGGCGTGATGTCGTAGCGGCGGCAGAGGAAGCGCGTCAGTTCGGTCTTGCCGGCACCGATGTTGCCGGCGATCGCGATGAAGCGCTTGCCTGCTGCCGGCGCCGCTCCCATGCCGGCGGCCCTACAACCAGTAGACGAAGATGAACAATCCCAGCCAGACGACGTCGACGAAGTGCCAGTACCAGGCCACCGCCTCGAAGGCGAAGTGCTGGCGCGGCGTGAAGTGGCCCGTCATCGCGCGCAGCCAGATCACGACCAGCATGATCGCGCCGACGCAGACGTGCAGGCCGTGGAAGCCCGTCAGCATGAAGAACGTGGAGCCGTAGATGCCGGTGCCGAGCTGCAGGCCGAGCTCGTGGTAGGCGTGGCCGTATTCCTTCATCTGCACGCCGAGGAAGATGAAGCCGAGCAGGAAGGTCAGGGCGAGGAACACCTTCAGGATGCCGCGATGACCGCTCTTCAGCGCGTGGTGCGCGACCGTGATCGTGAGGCCGGAAGTGAGCAGCAGCGCCGTGTTCAGCGCCGGCAGCCCGAAGGCAGGGATGATCTCGTAGCTGCCGTCGTCGCGCGGGCTGATGTTGCCGGGTCCGTTGCTCGGCCAGCCGGCCTCGAAATTGGGCCACAGGAGGCTGGTGACGGCCTTCGCGCCCTCGCCGCCGAGCCACGGGATCGAGAGCTGGCGCGCGTAGAACAGCGCGCCGAAGAACGCCGCGAAGAACATGACCTCGGAGAAGATGAACCACATCATTCCCATGCGGAAGGAGCGGTCCACCTGCTCGTTGTAGTAGCCGGCCTGGTTCTCGCGGATCACCTCGCCGAACCAGAGGAAGAACAGCGTGAACAGCAGGACGAACCCGAGGCCCAGCACCCAGCCGCCGATCGCGGCGCCATTCAGCGTCGCCGCGGCGCCCGACATCAGGATGAAGAGCGAGATGGAACCGAAGAACGGCAGCCGGCTGCCGTGCGGGAAGTAGTACGCGCTCGAGTCGTGGGTGTGCCCGGCCTGTGCCATCGATGTCTCCCTATCCCGGCCCGCGCGCCTGGCCCACGTCGTAGAACGCATAGGACAGGGTCAGGCGGTCGATGTTCTTCGGCAGCTCGCGATCCACGACGAAGCGCACGGCGAGCTGCCGTTCCTCGCCCTGCGCGAAATGCTGGGGCGTGAAGCAGAAGCATTCCGTCTTCACGAAGTAGCGCGCCGCGCGCATCGGCGAGATGCTCGGCACGGCCTGCCCCGTCGTCGCGCGGTCCGCGAGATTGCGCGCGCGGTAATGGGCCTCATAGAGCTTGCCCGGGTGCACTTCCATGCTCGTCGCGACCGGCTCGAACTGCCAGCCGCCCGCGGGGACCGAGGCCGTGAACTCGACGACGACCGTGCGGCTCAGCACCGGAACCTGGCCGTCGGCGCTGCCGGCGCGCGTCAGCGTCTTGTCGCTGCCGATGCCCGTGACTTCGCAGAACACGTCGTAGAGCGGAACGAGCGCGAAGCCGAAGGCGAAGCTGCCGGCAGCCATGAGCAGCAGGCGCACCGTGAGGCTGCGGTTCCGCTTGCCGGTATCCGGTGCGCTCACTGGATGAGCGCCTTCAGGCGGAGCGTCACGTAGGTCGCGTAGAAGGCGACGGCCACGGCGCCGAGCAGGAGCGCCAGGCGCAGGTTTTTCGACGGCGCCTTCAATGGATTTCCGGGGCTTTTTCGAACGTGTGATACGGCGCCGGCGACGGCACGGTCCACTCGAGGCCGTGCGGCCAGTCCCAGACCCCGGCCGTCGCGCGCTCGCCGCCGCGGGCGCACTTGACGATCAGCCAGATGAACAGGAGCTGCGACAGGCCGAAGCCGAACGCGCCGATCGAGGAAACCATGTTCCAGTCGGCGAACTGCGAGGCGTAGTCGGGAATGCGCCGCGGCATGCCGGCGAGCCCGAGGAAGTGCTGCGGGAAGAAGAGCACGTTGACGAAGATCGACGAAAGCCAGAAGTGCCACTTCGCGAGCGTCATGTCGTACATGTGGCCGGTCCACTTCGGCAGCCAGTAGTAGACCGCGGCCATCAGCGCGAACACCGAGCCCGGCACCAGCACGTAGTGGAAGTGGGCGACCACGAAGTAGGTGTCGTGGTACTGGTAGTCGGCCGGCACGATCGCGAGCATGAGGCCCGAGAAGCCGCCGATCGTGAACAGGAACAGGAACGCGAGCGCAAACAGCATCGGCGGCTCGAAGCTGATCGAGCCGCGCCACATCGTCGCGGTCCAGTTGAAGATCTTCACGCCCGTCGGCACGGCGATCAGCATCGTGGACAGCGTGAAGAAGAGCTGTCCCGCGAGCGGCATGCCGACCGTGAACATGTGGTGCGCCCAGACGATGAACGACAGGAACGCGATCGACGCGATCGCGTACACCATCGCCTCGTAGCCGAAGATCGGCTTCCGGGAGAAGGTCGGGATGATCTCCGACACGATCCCGAACGCCGGCAGGATCATGATGTAGACCTCGGGGTGCCCGAAGAACCAGAACACGTGCTGGAACAGCACCGGGTCGCCGCCGCCCGCCGCGTTGAAGAAGCTGGTGTGGAAGAAGTAGTCGGTGAGCAGCATCGTCACCGCGCCCGCGAACACCGGCATCACCGCGATCAGGAGGTAGGCCGTGATCAGCCAGGACCACGAGAACAGCGGCATCTTGAGCAGCGTCATGCCCGGCGCGCGCATGTTCACGATCGTCACGATCACGTTGATCGCGCCCATGATCGAGGAGGCGCCCATCAGGTGGATCGAGAAGATCGCGAGCGGGAAGGCCTCGCCGGTCTGCAGCACGAGCGGCGGATAGAGCGTCCAGCCGCGAGGCCGGCGCGCCGCCCGGCATCAGGAAGGTCGAGAGCAGCAGCAGGAACGCGAACGCCAGCAGCCAGAAGCTGAAGAGGTTCATGCGCGGCAGCGCCATGTCGGCCGCGCCGATCTGCATCGGGATCATCCAGTTCGCGAGGCCGACCGTCGCCGGCATCACCGCGCCGAAGACCATGACGAGCGCATGCATGGTCGTCATCTGGTTGAAGACGGCCGGGTTCAGGATCTGCAGCCCCGGCTGGAACAGCTCGGCCCGGATCATGAACGCGAACCCGCCGCCGACCAGGAACATCAGCAGCGAGAACACCAGGTACATCGTCCCGATGTCCTTGTGGTTCGTGGTCGTCAGCCAGCGCACGATGCCTTTCGGCGGTCCGTGCGCGTGGTCGTCGTGGTGGCTCGCGTGTGCCATCGCATTCACTCCGTCGCGGCGAGCGCGGGGGCCGCTGCCGTCTTCTGTTCTTCGAGCCAGGCCTCGAACTCTTCCTTGGGCTTCGCGACGACGACGATCGGCATGAAGCCGTGGTCGGCGCCGCAGAGCTCCGCGCACTGGCCGCGATAGGTGCCCGGCTTGTCGGCGTCCACCGAAATCCACATCTCGTTGACGAAGCCCGGGATCGCGTCGCGCTTCATGCCGAAGGCCGGCACCCACCAGGCGTGGATGACGTCATTCGCCGTGAGGAGCAGGCGGATCTTCACGCCGGTCGGGACCACGAGCGGCTTGTCGACTTCGAGCAGGTAGTTCTCGACGGTCCGCGGGTCGATCCCCGAGCCCTTCTGCCGGGCGACGTCGCTCGTGCGCGCGAGCCGGCTGTAAAAGGAAACGCCGCTGCCGAGGTATTCGTACTGCCAGTACCACTGGTGGCCCGTGATCTTGACGGTGAGGCCGGAGCCCGAGGTGTCCTCGATCTTGATCAGCTTCTCGACCGAGGGGATCGCCATCGCGATCAGGATCAGCACCGGAACGATGGTCCAGGCGGCCTCGAGCCGGGCGTTGTGCAGGAGTTTCTGGTCGGCGACCGCTCCCTTCGACTTCCGGAAGCGGGTCATCGCGACGATCATCGCGCCGAAGGTGAAGATCGCGATCACGAGGCAGATCCAGAGCATGATCATGTGCATGTCGTGGATCTCGCGGGACAGCTCGCTGACGCCCCGCGTCATGTTGATCGCGCTCCAGTCCGCGCGGGCGGGCAGGGAAGCGAACATTGCTGCGGCACCGGCGACGACCGACCGCTTCAGGAACCGATTGACGATGCGCAACGGAACTCCCCGGAAGTAACCCGCGGAACGCGGGCTCACGGCCCGCGCATCGTAAGGGTTGGACGCGGGAGCCGCAACCCGGGTTTTCCCTTTCATTCCAGAGGGATGCGTACCAACTGCAGGGCTCCGTCGAGGCAGGCTGCGGCGCTTGCGACCGAAGGTTCGGCCATCCAGGGAACAAGGCCGAGGCAGGGCGCCGGCAAGCGCGCCGTCAGGGTCGCGAGGTTGGCTTCGCGCCGCGCGAATCCCGGGTCGATCGCGTTTCCGACCCAGCCGGCGAGCGTGAGGCCGCGCGCGGCGATCGCCTCGGCCGTCAGGAACGCGTGGTTGAGACAACCGAGGCGCAGGCCCACGACCAGGATCACGTCCATGCCGAGGAGGCCAGGCAGCTCCGCGCAGCTTCGGCGCTCATCGAGCGGCACGAGAAATCCGCCCGCGCCTTCGGCGAACACGACCTCGGCGGAATCCGCGAGGCGTTCGTGCGCGTCGGCGATGCGCGCGAGTGTCAATCGGACGTCCGGCCTCGCTCGCCGCGATGTGCGGCGCGATGGCGGGCTCGTAGAGGCAGGGATTCACGAGCGCGTAGGGATGGCGGTCGCTCGATTCGGCCTGCAGGAGGAGCGCGTCCTCGTTTGCGGGCCCTTCAGGACCGGCGACCGCGCCGGCTGCGATCGGCTTCATGCCGGCGACGCGGATGCCCGCCTCGCGAAAGACGCGAAGGAGCGCGGCCGTCACGAGCGTCTTGCCGACGCCGGTGTCGGTGCCGGTGACGAAGAAGTTGCGCCGCATGAGAATCAGTCAGGGTCGCGACGGATCAACTCGCGCCGATCGCCTGCTTTCCGGCATTCGCCGCGAGCCGCGCCTCCGTCGCCGCCATCTGGCCTGGTAGCGCGGATCGTCGCGCAGCAGGTCGAGATCCGGGTCGACCTTGACGTACGGCAGGAATGTCGCCGTGATCGACTCGAACACCGGGCCGAGCATGTCGAGCGCGGCATCCTTGTCCTTGAGGTAGACGCACAATGCGCACGCAAAGTTGTAGCGCATGTTGAAGTTCTTCGGATCGATCAGCAGGGCACGCTCCATGCGCGCCTTGGCGCGTTCGCCCTCACCCAATGCGGCAAGGGCGTAAGCGCTGTAACCCGCCACCATGGAATTGTTCGGGTCATGGGCCAGGATGGCTTCGGCACGCTTCAGCGCCCGCTTTGCGGACCGGCGCATGCCTTCGACATCGCCCAGGGCGGTGTAAGCTGCTCATCAACATGGAAGCGGAATTGAGGTCCGCCTCCACCAGGTTCGCCGCCTTTTCGTAGTAGCGGATCGCTTCCTCGTGCCGTTTCAGCTGATAGTTCAGCCGGCCGGCCGAGCGATTGACCTCGTAGGATTCGGGATCCAGCTCGAGCGCGGTGGCGACTGCAGCCGCCGCGGCTTCGGTTCGCCTTCCAGACAGCAGTATCTGGGCCTTGATCGCGTGGGCCTCGGCCGACCGGGGATCGGCGGCGAGCGCGCGTTCCGCGGCCGCCATGCCATCGCCCGCGCCGTCGCCCGTCGCTTGCCGCAACTTGTTGTGGCCGATGGCCATCAGCGCCCAGGCCTGGGCATAGTTCGGGTCGATCTCGGTGGCGCGCTGCGCAGAGGCGAACGATGGCCTCCGCGGAACGGGGATCGTATTCCTGGCTGGTGATGTAGGTCTGCCGCGCCATCAGGTAAAGATTGTGGGCCTCGGCACTGCTGGTGCCGCGCCGCTCGATGGCCTTTTTCTCCTCCGGCAGCAGGCGCAGTTTCAGGGCCTTGACGATCGCCTCGGAAATCTCGTCCTGCAGCGCGAAGATGTCGCTGGAATCGCGGTCGTAGCGATCGGCCCAGACGTGGCTGTTGGTCTCGCCGTCCACCAGCTGCGCGTTGATCCGGATGCGGCCGCCGGCCTTGCGGACGCTGCCCTCGAGCACATGGCTGACCTTGAGCTCGCGCGCGACCTTCAGGATGTCGACGTTCTTTTCCTTGTACATGAAGGCGCTGTTGCGCGCGATGATCCCGAGCGCCGAGACCTTGCTGAGGTCGGTGATGATGTCCTCGGTGATGCCGTCGCTGAAATATTCCTGCTCCGGGTCGCCGCTCATGTTGACGAACGGCAGCACGCAGATCGTGTAGCGCGGGGAATCCTTGCCGGACGTCGACGATGCAGAAGCGCTTCCGGGCTTCGCGGGTCGCGACGCCTGCGAGCGTGCAATGTGCGTGCCGAGCGCACGCAGGAATTCCTGCGCCTGCGGACTTGCCGCATTCTCGCCCCAGCCATCGAGGTCCGTCGTGTGGATGGCGCGAACATCCATCGGCAGGCGCGCCTGGTCGAACCGCACCGGGACGAGGACGCCGCGCTCGGCGGCTTCCCGCGCCTCGCCGCGCACCCAGCGCGACGTGACCGAGGTCGGCGTCCAGACCACCAGCACGGCGAGGGCCGCGGTGATCTCGGCCTCGATCTGGTCGTCGAACTCCTGGCCCGGCGTGATATCCGGATCCCACCAGACCGACCAGCCTTTCGCTTCGATCGCGGCCACCACCGGTGCGACACGCGCCTTGTCGTTGCGCGCATAGGAAACAAACACGTCAGCCATGCAGATGAATCCTGTGTCCGGTCAAATGATGCGATGCGGGGGCCGCCAAGCATACACGCGGCGCGAACCGGGTAGCGAACGGTCAGCGGCCGCGCGGTTCGCGGTGGCCGATGTCGCTGACCGGGAAGGAAAACTCGCCGTCGCGTTCTGATTCCGGCCGCTCGATCGCGCCCCAGGCCTGGCCGAAGACGACCTCATGGCTCGCGGGCAGCACGCCCCGCGCGCGAAACGGTTCGTAGGCGGCGGCCATCGCCTGCATCCGGCCGCGACCGGTGAGGCCGCGTGACCGCGCCGCTCGACGCGTTCTGTGCGCCGATCGCCTTCAGGTCCCGCATCAAGGCGTCGACGTCCGGATAGGTCAGCGTGTAGCGGCTCACGTCGAGCACGGGTTCCGAGAATCCCGCGCGCACGAGCCCGTCGCCGAGGTCGTGCATGTCGGTGAAGGGATGCACGTGGGCGGCCTCGT
Organism: uncultured Gammaproteobacteria bacterium; assembly: GCA_963747035.1. Classification (GTDB taxonomy): domain Bacteria; phylum Pseudomonadota; class Gammaproteobacteria; order Steroidobacterales; family Steroidobacteraceae; genus SCUD01. Next base: position 110,712 of record CAVVDL010000004.1, on the reverse strand, counting down.
CGGCCGCACGCCAGGCCGCGCGCAGTTCGACGAGCGTGTCTGGGCCGAAAGTCGTGAATGAAAAGAGGCCGCGCGGCTTCAGGACGCGCGCGACTTCCGCGAACACCGCATCGAGGTCCTCGCACCAGGGCAGCATCAGGTTGCTGAAGACGAGATCGAAGCCGGCCTCCGGCAGCGGCAGCGCTTCCGCCTCGCCGAGCAGCCATTCGATGCGCGAATGCGTCATCGCGCTTCGCGGCCTCGCGCAGCATGGCGGGCGAGGCATCGAGCGCAACGATGCGCGCCTTCGGCCAGCGGGCGGCGAGTGCTGCTGCGCCATGGCCCGTGCCGCAGCCGAGGTCGAGGATCGCCTCCGGCGTGAAGTTGATCCAGTCGAGCCGGCCGATCATCTGCTCGCGCAGCTGCTCCGGCGAGGACGGCGGACTCGTCGTAGGTGGCGCTCGCCTTTCCGAAGTTTCTTCGGATGGCCGCGCGATCAAGGAGGGGCGTCAGCCAAATCGGGCGCTCGCTTCGCGTCGCTCACTTGGCGTTCAGGATCTCTGCCAGGCAGGTCACGAGCGATTCGACGTCGGCATCGCGATGCGCGGCGGAAAGCGCGATGCGCAGGCGCGAGCTGCCGGCGGGCACCGTCGGCGGGCGGATCGCGGCGACATAGTGGCCGCGCTCGAGGAGCCTCGCGCTCGCCGTGACGGCGGCATCCGCCGTGCCGAGCAGGATCGGCTGGATCGGCGTCTCGGAGTCGGCCAGCGGCAGTCCGGCCTGTGCCGCCAGCGCGCGGAATCGGCGCGTGAGCGAGAGGACGCGCGTGCGACGCCAGGATTCCGAGATCGAGACCGCAAGCGCCGCGCGCGTCGCCGCGGCGACCGCGACCGGCAGCGCCGTCGTATAGATGTAGGTGCGCGCGCGCTGGATCAGCGTCTCGACGAGATCCGCATCGCCTGCGACGAATGCGCCGAAGCTGCCGAAAGCCTTGCCGAGCGTGCCGACGAGGGCCGGCACTTCCCGCGCCGTGAGCCCGAAATGCTCGAGCGTGCCCGCGCCGGTCTCGCCCAGCACGCCGAGCCCGTGCGCATCGTCCACGGCGAGGAAGGCGCCGTGCCGCGCGCAGGCGGATCGCGATCGCGGGCAGCGGCGCGAGGTCGCCGTCCATGCTGAAAACGCCGTCCGTCAGCACGAGCGCACCGGGCGCCTGCGCGGCAAGCTGCCGCTCGAGCGCTGCCGCGTCGCCGTGCGGATAGTGTTCGATCGCCGCGCGCGCGATGCGGCCGGCGTCGATCAGCGACGCGTGATTGAGGCGATCGCCGAGGACGGCGCCGCCTTTCCGGACCAGCGCCGTCGCGAGCCCCAGGTTCGCCATGTAGCCGGTCGAGAAGAGCAGGGCACGCTCGCGGCCGGTGAATGCCGCAAGTTCCTCTTCGAGGGCGTCGTGCTCGCCCTGGTGACCGGTGATGAGGTGCGAGGCGCGCGCGCCGACGCCGTGCAGGCGCGCCGCCTCGATGAACGCCTCGGTCACGCGCGGATGCGCGGAGAGCCCGAGGTAGTCGTTGCTGCAGAAATCGATGCAGCGCGTCCCGTCGAGCTCGATCTCGGCGGTGTCGTGCGAGAGTCGCCGGACAGAGCGGCGTCGACGGCGCAGGCCCTGCTCGTCGAGATCCGCGAGCACCGCCTCGAAAGCGATCGGCGCGGCCGGCACGGGATCAGCTCCCGGCGACGGCCGGCTCGGGCCGGATGCCGAGCCGGCTGAAGAGCGCGTGATCGCTCTCGGTGTCGGGATTGCCGGTCGTCAGGAGTTTCTCGCCGTAGAAGATCGAGTTCGCGCCCGCGAGGAAGCAGAGCGCCTGCATTTCGTCGCTCATCCCGGCGCGGCCCGCGGACAGCCGCACATGCGAGCGCGGCATCAGGATGCGCGCGATCGCGATGATCCGCACGAAGTCGATCGGATCGACCGCGGGCGTGCCGGCGAGCGGCGTGCCCGCGACCTGCACGAGGTTGTTGATCGGCACGCTCTCCGGGTGGGGGTCGAGTGTTGCGAGCGTGTGCAGGAAGGCGACGCGGTCGCCGTCCGTCTCGCCCATGCCGAGGATGCCGCCGCAGCAGACATGGATCCCGGCGTCGCGCACGGCGGCGAGCGTCTCGAGGCGGTCCTGGTAAGTGCGCGTCGTGATGACCTCGCCGTAGAACGCCTCCGAGGTGTCGAGGTTGTGGTTGTAGTAGTCGAGGCCCGCGTCCTTGAGGCGGCTTGCCTGCGCCGGCGTCAGCATGCCGAGCGTCGCGCAGGTCTCGAGACCGAGCGCTGCGACCCCTTCGACCATCTCGACGACCTTGTCGAGGTCGCGGTCCTTCGGGCTTCGCCAGGCCGCGCCCATGCAGAAGCGCGTCGCGCCGGCCTCGCGCGCGGCGCGCGCGCGCGCGACGACCGCGGCCGGTTCCATCAGCGCCTCGCGCTCGAGGCCGGTGTCATAGCGGATGCTCTGCGGGCAGTAGGCGCAATCCTCGGGACAGGCGCCGGTCTTGATCGACAGCAGCGTCGAGACCTGGACCTGGTTCGGGTCGAAGTGGAGGCGGTGGGTCGACTGCGCGCGGTGCATCAGGTCGGCGAAGGGCAGCGCATGCAGCGCGCGCACTTCATCGAGCGTCCAGTCGCTGCGGACATCGGCGGTCGCGCGGCCGTTGCCATCCATTGCATTGCTCCCCGTTCGGAACGAAAAACCGCCGCATGCCGGGCGCGCGGGCGGCGCAAGTTAACGCCGTGGCGCAGTATTCGAATGCCGTCGAGGACTGTCAACCGAACCTGTTCCAGCAGGTTTACGGCGCGTCCAAGACCCTGATTCACCGGCTCTTTCCGGTCACCTGCCTGCTCTGCCTGGACCCCGGCCAGCCGCCCGCCCTCGATCTTTGCCGCGGCTGCGAGGAGGACCTTCCCGCAGAACCTGCCCGCCTGCTTCGGCTGCGCTGCGCCGATGGCGCAGGCGGGCGAGCTTTGCGCGAACTGCCGGCAGCACCGGCCCGCCTTCGATCGCGCCTTCGTGCCCTACCGCTACGAGTTCCCGCTCGTCGAACTGATCCATCGCCTGAAGTACGGCCGGCAGATCGCGATCAGCCGCATCCTCGGCACCGTGCTCGCGCACCGGCTCGCCGAGCGCGGGCCGCAGGCGGTGGATGCGATCGTGCCGGTGCCGCTGCATCCCTCACGCGAGGCGCGGCGCGGCTACAACCAGGCGGGCGAGATCGCGCGCTTTGCCGCCGAGTTGCTCGCGCTGCCGGTTCTCGATCGCGTCGCGCTTCGCGTGCGCGCGACGGAAGAGCAGGCGGCACTTCCCGCGATCGTGCGGCGCGTCAACGTGAGCGGCGCGTTCGAAGTCCTCGCCGGCTGCGTGCCGCCGGCGGTCGCGATCGTGGACGACGTGCTGACGACGGGCTCGACCGCGGATGCGCTCGCACAGGCGCTGAAGCGCGCGGGTTGCCGGCGCGTCGAGGTGTGGGCAGTCGCGCGCGCGACCGGCTACTCGGATGGCGCGACGGGCAAGACCCCGTCGCGGTGAAGCTCAGCCCACTGGCTGGAATCCCTTCGCACCCGCCTGCCACAGGATGAAGGCGAAGATGTCGCCGAACTCCTCGTCGCGCTGGGACCGTGTCGAGCCGATGCCATGGCCGGCCTGGAAGTCGACGCGCAGCAGGACCGGCCTGTCCGACCCCGTCGCCTTCTGCACCCGCGCCGCCATCTTGCCGGCCTGCCAGGGATCGACCCGCGGATCGGTCATGCCGGTCGTGAACATCGCGGCTGGATACTTCGTCCCGTCCTTGACGTGCACGATAGGAGTCCATCTCGTAGAGGCCCTTGAATCCGTCGGCGGTCGTCACCGAACCGAACTCCGGAATGTTCGGCGGCCCATTCTGCGAGAATTCCGCGCGCAGGTTGTTCGACACGCCGACCTGGCTGATCACGGCGGTGAACAGGTCCGGCCGCTCCGTCATCGCGCGTCCGACCGTGATGCCGCCGGCCGACCCGCCACGGATCGCGAGCTTCGCCGCGCTCGTCCACTCATCGGCGATCAGCTTTTCTGCCGCCGCGATCATGTCGCCCCAGGTGTTGGGCTTCGTGAGCAGGCGTCCGCCTTCATGCCACTCGCGCCCGAACTCTCCGCCGCCGCGCACATGGGCCGTTGCCCACACGCCGCCCTGTTCCAGCCACGCGATGAATCGCGGCCCGAAATAGGCTTCCGACGTGATGCCGTAGGATCCGTAGGCATCGATCAGCGTCGGCGCCGAGCCGTCGCGCTTCATCCCTTTCCGGTAGACGACCGAGACCGGGATCTTGGTGCCGTCCCTGGCGGTCGCGAAGACGCGCGTCGATTCATAGGGCGACACGTCGATGTCGGGCTGGGTCGCAAGCCCCGTGTCGGTGACGGCGCCGGAAGCCGCGACCTGGTAGACGGTCGCGGGGCGCACCCAGTTCTGCAACTGGAACCAGACGCCCTCGTGTTCCGTGTCGGCATACATCGAGCCGATCGTGCCTTCGAACGGGAGGGCGATCGGCGTGACAGCGCCGTCGCCCGCGAGCTTGCGAATGCGTCCCACGCCACCGTCGAGCTCCTGGAGGTAGAGCGCATCCTTCGCGGCGAAGACGTTCTGGATGACGGTCTTGCCCTGCGGAACGACTTCGCGCGCCTTGGCGATGGCCGGGTCAGCGGCCTGCACTTGCAGCACCCGGTAGCGCGGGGCGTCCTTGTAGGTGACGAGGTAAATGTCGTCGCCCTTGAAGGTTGCGCTGGTGACCTTGTCGTCCGGAACACAGACGCTCTTCCAGCCGCCCCGTCCATTCACGGCGGCTTCGAGCGAATTCACGTACACCGTGATTTCGTTCTGGACCCCGGCGAACAGGAACGCGAGGGCATGGTTCGACCCCGGCTGCGATGCGACGATCGGGAACTCGATGTCCCGCACGGCGACGTCTTCGAACTGCCCGCGCGCCAGCACCTTGATGTCGGAATCCGGGTTGCTGCCGACCTTGTGCAGCCAGCAAACGCTGTTCATGTAGTAGTCGGTGGTGCCAGGCGTCCCGCCTTCGGCGAGACGATTGAAGAAGAAGCCGGATCCATCCGGCAGCCAGTTCGGGTTTGCGTATTGCGCCCGGTCAATGCGATCGGGCAGCACGGTGCCGCTTGCCGTTTCGAGTATTTCGATGACGGCATTCTCGGAGCCGGACGGCGACATGCCGTACGCGACGTGCTTTCCATCCGGCGAGGCGGTCCAGTAGTTCATCGAATAATGGACGTCGCCCCGGGTGCGCGATTCCGGGTCGATCAGCAGGCGCTCATTGCCGTCGAGGCCTTCGCGGACGAAAAGCTGGAAGTTGTTCGCACCCGCCGGCCGCTTCTCGACGAATACGTACGGCCCGGCAACCTGGATCGTGTTGATGATCTCGAGGTCGCCGGTCAGTTCGCTGACACGCCGCGCCAATGCCGCGCGCCCCGGAATGCGGTCGAGCACCCGGCGCGTATGCGCTGCCTGGCTCTTCATGAAGGGCTCCCAGTCCTTGTCGGCGGGGTTCTCCATCCAGCGATAGGGATCGGTCACGGCCTGTGCCGAAGTACGTGTCGGTCACCGGTTCGATCCGGGCCACGAGCGGCCCGTCCGCCGCCGCGGAAAAAGCGATGCGGGGCAGCGTCGCCAGGGCAGCGGCAGAGCCTGCGGACAGCAGCAAGGTGCGCCGGTCGATCGTGGTCATGTGGGTTCTCCAGGCAGGGTTCAGCCGCCGGCACGGTAGAGATAATCGAGCGCGAGCCCGATGAAGACGACCATCCCGACATAGTGGTTGTTGTTGAAGGCGCGAAAGCAGGCCTCGGGCTTGCGGCGCCGGATCAGCCAGAGCTCGTGGAGGAACAGGATCGCCGCGGCCGCAAGGCCGCCGCGGTACCAGACGCCGAGCCCCGCTTCCTTTCCCGCGAGCCAGAGCGCGAGCAGCGTCATCGCCATCATGACCGCGATGATGAGCCGGTCGGCCTCGCCGAACAGGATTGCGGTCGATTTCACGCCGATGCGCTCGTCATCCTCGCGATCCACCATCGCATACATCGTGTCATAGACCGCGGCCCACAGCACGACGGCGGTCAGGAGGAGCCACGCGATTTTCGGCACATCCCCGGTTTGGGCCGCGAACGCCATCGGGATGGACCAGCCGAAGGCGACGCCGAGGTAGAACTGCGGCACGTGCACGATGCGCTTGAGCCAGGGGTAGGTGACGGCGAGCACTGCGCCGGCGACCGCGAACAGCTGCGCGTACGGATCGAGTTGCAGCGCGAGCCACACCGCGACGAGCCCGAGCGCGGCGAAGAGCAGGAGCGCCTCGGCCGGTGCGACGCGCCCTGCCGCCAGCGGGCGATCCTTCGTGCGAGCGACCTGGGGATCGAGGTCGCGATCCGCGTAGTCATTGATGACGCAGCCCGCCGAGCGCGTCACGACGACGCCGACGACGAAGAGGATGAGAAGCTTCGGATCCGGCCGCCCGGCGCCCGCGATCCACAGGCCCCAGAGCGCCGGCCACAGGAGCAGCCAGATGCCGATCGGCTTGTGCAGGCGCATGAGAAGCGCGTACTGATGAATCGTCCGCCCGAGCGCGCGAACGGCGTCGCGCATCGGATGCGATTGCCACCTGGGCTTGTAGTCGGGATCGGTCCGGCTCACGAATGAGCCTCGGGCAGGAACACTTCCTGCACCAGCAGGCGGTCGCCCTCGATCGCGAACCAGGAACGCCGCGCCCAGAGCGCCGCGGGCTTGTCGCGCTGGTCGCGCAAGGCGCGATGATAGAGGCGATCGCCCGGCAGGAGCCGTGCGAACTCGAGCGGCCCCCGCTCAAGTCCCGGCACCGCGGCGAGCCGCTCGCCGAGTGCGGCGCGCCCGAGCGAGGAAAGCCAGCGATGGCGCGCGAGTGTCGCCTGCGGAATGAGGGTTTGCGCGAAGACCCAGGCGCGGCCGTCGCAGGTGAGCTCGATCTCGCGCACGAAGGCCGCGCTGCCAGTGGCTTTCAGAACCGCGGCGTCGTGGTTCGCGAGCGGCGCCTCCGCTTCGGAGATCACGGAGAGTCCCGGTTGCCCGCCGCAGCAGGCGCGCAGCCGCTCCGTCAGGAGTCCCGTCTCGGCGAGCCACGCTGCCGCTGCCGGCGGCGCCGCGGGCGCGAACTCATCGAGACGCGCGGTCCAGGGCGGCGCCGCGCGCGATTCCAGACTTTGGGCGGGCTGGCCGTTCATACCTTGCCGTACCGGGTCCCCGCGCCGATCCAGCGGCGCTTCAGCGGCGCCATGTTATCCACATGCGAGCGCATCATCACGTCGGCCGCCGCCTGCACCTGCGGCAGCAGGTCCGCATCCCGCATCAGGTCCGCGACCTTGAGCTGCATGAGCCCGGTCTGGCGCGTGCCGAGGAACTCGCCCGGGCCGCGCAGCTCGAGGTCGCGGCGCGCGACGACGAAGCCGTCATTCGTGCTTCGCAGCACCGCGAGCCGCTCCTTGGCGAGCGGCGAGAGCGGCGCATGCCAGAGCAGCAGGCAGCTCGAGGCCTCGGAGCCCCGGCCGACGCGGCCGCGCAGCTGGTGCAGCTGCGCAAGACCCATCCGCTCGGCGTTCTCGATCACCATGAGGCTCGCGTTCGGCACGTCGACGCCGACCTCGATCACGGTCGTCGCCACGAGGAGCCCGATCTCGCCGGCCTTGAACTTCGCCATCGTCTTCTCGCGCGCAGCGGGCGGCATGCGGCCATGCACGATGCCGACCGCGACGTCGGGGAGCGCTGCCGCGAGCGCCGCGGCCGTGTCTTCCGCAGCCTGCGCCTCGAGAATCGAGGATTCCTCGATGAGCGGGCAGACCCAGTAAGCCTGGCGGCCCGCGAGGCAGGCGTTGCGGACACGCTGCACGACCTCGTCGCGCCGCGAGTCCGGTATCGCGACCGTGACGACGGGCGTGCGCCCCGGCGGCAGCTCGTCGATCACCGAGACGTCGAGATCGGCGTAGGCCGTCATCGCGAGTGTCCGCGGAATCGGCGTGGCGGTCATGATCAGCTGGTGCGGGTAGCGGCCCGCGGCGCCCTTCTCGCGCAGGCGCATGCGCTGGTGCACGCCGAAGCGATGCTGCTCGTCCACGATGATGAGCGCGAGATTCCGGAATCGCACGTCCTCCTGAAACAGCGCATGCGTGCCGATGACGATGCCCTGGCGGCCGTCGGCGAGCACGGCCTCGGCTTCGCGCCTCGCGCGCGCCGGCAGGCGGCCCGTGAGCAGGAGCGGCGTGAGCCCCAGCGGCTCGAGCCAGCGCGTGAAATTCTGCGCATGCTGCTCGGCGAGGAGTTCGGTCGGCGCCATCAATGCCGCCTGGTGGCCCGTTTCGACGGCATCCGCAGCCGCGAGCGCCGCGACGATCGTCTTGCCGGAACCGACGTCGCCTTGCACGAGACGCAGCATCGGATGCGGGACCGCGAGATCCTTGCGGACCTCGGCGATCACGCGCTTCTGCGCGCCGGTCAGCGTGAATCCCGTGCCGGCAAGCAGTCGCGCGGCGAACTTTCCGGGCGCGGCGATCGGCCAGGCCGGGTCGCGGCGGATTTCGGCACGGAGCTGGCGCAATGAGAGCTGGTGGGCCAGCAGCTCCTCGAACGCGAGGCGTCGCTGCGCCGGATGGCGGCCGGCCTCGAGTTCCGCGAGCTCGGCATCCGGCGGCGGACGGTGAACATACTGAAGCGCCGCGCGCAGGTCCGGCATCGCCTGTTCGCGCTGGATCTCCGGCGGCAGCCAGTCGGGCAACTCGCCGTCGCCGACCGCCGCGAGCGCCTGCGCGGTGAGGTTTCGGAGCCTTCCCTGCTGCACGCCTTCCGTGATCGGGTAGATCGGCGTCAGCACGTCCTGCACGGCCTGCGTGTCCGGCGCGGCGGCGTCCTTATATTCGGGATGGACGATTTCCGGGCCGTGCTTGCCGCGGCGCACCTCGCCGAAGCAGCGCAGCCGCTTGCCGCGCACGAGCTGCTCCTGCTGCGCGCCGCTGAAGTGGAAGAAGCGCAGCGTCAGGAAACCGGTGCCGTCGGAAATGCGCAGGAGCAGCGAGCGCCGCCCGCGGAAGACGACCTCGGCGAGCTCGATCGCGCCCTCGACCGCGACGCGCATGCCGGGGCGCAACGAACCGATCGGCACGATGCGCGTGCGGTCCTCGTAGCGCGTCGGCAGCCAGAAGAGGAGGTCGGCGACGGATTCGATGCCGAGCTTCGCGAGGCGCTTGGCGAGTGCCGGCCCGACGCCTTTCAGCGCGGTGACCGGACGGCGCTCGATCGTCACGGCACGAGAATGCAGTCGATCTCGATCGCGGCTCCGCGCGGGAGTGCGGCAGCGCCGATGGTGACGCGCGCCGGGTAAGGCTCGCTGAAGAACTCCTGCATGATCTTGTTCGCGACCGCGAACTGCCCGAGATCCTTGAGGTAGATCGTCACGCGCGTGGCGGCGGCGAGGCTCGAGCCCGCGGCTTCCGCGACCGCGGCGAGGTTCGTGAACGCGCGCCGCGCCTCGGCCTCAATGCCCCCCGGTACGATCTCGCCGGTCTTCGGGTCGAGGCTGATCTGGCCCGACAGGAACACCATGCCGCCGGCCGCAACGGCCTGCGAGTAAGGACCGATCGCCTTCGGCGCGCGGTCGGTGTGGATGATCTTGCGGCTCATGCGAGGCTCCGTTCCACCTTCATGACGTCCGGCATGCCGCGGATCGCGCGGATCAGCCGCGCGAGGTGCGCGCGGTCGCGGACCTGGACCTCGAACAGGATGGTGGAGTGATCGCCCTGCGAGGAATCGACGTTGACGTGGCTGATGTTGCTCTGTTCGCCCGCGATGCGCGTCGCGACTTCGGCGAGGATGCCCATGCGGTTCGTGGCCTCGACCAGCAGGCCCGCGCTGAAGGCGTGCGACTGCTGTTCCTTCTGCCAGACCGCGGGAATCCACTTGTCCGGCTGCTTGCCGAAGGCGGCGACGTTCGAGCAGTTCTCGCGGTGGATCACGACGCCGCGTCCGCTCGAGAGGTAGGCGACGATCGCGTCGAACGGGATCGGGAAGCAACAGCGCGCGTAGCTGACGACGAGGCCTTCCGTGCCCGCAATCGTGAGCGGCTGCGACGTGAGGGCGTCCGGGCGCAGGTCATCGTCCGGCAGCAGGCGGCGCGCAATGAGGCGGGCGAGTCGCTCGCCGAGGCCGATCCTCTCGAGGAGCTCCTGGCCATCCCTGAGTGCGAGCGAATGCGCCACTTCCTCGAGGCGGCCCGCGGGCAGCTTCTTCACCGACAGCTCGAACTCCTCGAGCGCCTGGTTCAGCATGCGCCCGCCGAGCTCCGCCGCCTCGCCGCGCTTCAGGGTCTTGAGGTACTGGCGGATCGCGGAGCGCGCCTTGGCCGTCGCGACGAAGCTCGCCCAGGCCGGGTTCGGCTGCGCGCCTTTCGCGGTGATGATCTCGACGGTCTGGCCGTTTCGCAGCACGGTGCGAAGCGGCACGAGGCGGCGATCCACCTTCGCCGCGACGCAGCGCTGGCCGACGCCCGTGTGCACGGCATAGGCGAAGTCGACGCAGGTCGCGCCGCGCGGCAGCCGCATGATGTCGCCCTTCGGCGTGAACACGTAGACCTTGTCGGGGAAGAGGTCGACCTTGACGCTCTCGAAGAGCTCCTCGGCCGAGCCCTCGTGCAGGTCCATCACGCCCTTCAGCCACTCGCGCGCGCGGGCCTGCTGCGCCTCGCCGCCGTTCTCGCCGGTCTTGTACTGCCAGTGCGCCGCGATGCCCGACTCGGCCAGGCGCTGCATGTCCTCGGTGCGGATCTGCACCTCGATCGGCGTGCCATTCGGGCCGAACAGCGAGGTGTGCAGCGACTGGTAGCCGTTGACGCGCGGGATCGCGATGTAGTCCTTGAAGCGGCCGGGCATCGGCCGGTAGAGGCCGTGCACGAGTCCGAGCGTGCGGTAGCACTCGTCGACGTTGCCGACGATGATCCGGATGCCGAACATGTCCACGACCTGCGACAGCGACAGGTGCTTGCGGCGCATCTTCACGTACACGCTGTACAGGTGCTTCTCGCGCGCCTCGACGCGGCCGGTGACGCCCGCGTCGGCGAGCGCCTTGCGCGCCGCCTTCACGATCTTCGGCAGGAACTCGCGCTGGTTGCCGCGCGCGCGCTTGAGCTCGCGCTCGATGATGCGGTAGCGCTGCGGATACAGGGTCCGGAACCCGAGCTCCTCGAGCTCGAGCTTGATCGAGTGGATGCCGAGGCGGTTCGCGATCGGCGCGTAGATGTCGAGCGTCTCGCGCGCGACGGAGCGGCGCTTCTCGGGCGGCATGGCCGAGAGCGTGCGCATGTTGTGCGTGCGGTCGGCGAGCTTGACCATGATGACGCGGATGTCGCGCACCATGGCGAGGATCATCTTGCGGAAGCTCTCGGCCTGCGCTTCCTTGCGGCTCTTGAACTGGACCTGGTCCAGCTTCGTCACGCCGTCGACGATCTCCGCGACTTCCTTGCCGAACTTCTGCTCGACCTCGCCCATCGAGGAGGGCGTGTCCTCGACCACGTCGTGCAGGATCGCGGCGGCGATGGTCGCGCCGTCGAGGTGGAGGTCCGCCAGGATGTCGGCGACCGCGACCGGGTGGGTGATGAAGGCCTCGCCGGACTTGCGCTTCTGGCCCTGGTGCGCGGACTCGGCGTAGGCGAAAGCCTCGCGCACCCGCTCGACCTGGTCGGCCGGCAGGTAGCCTTCGATCTTCGAGGTGAGCTGGCCGATTCCGGGAGCGCGTCTTCCGCCCGGCAGGAGTCCGAGGATGGAAGACGCGTAATTCATCGGGCCGGCGGTCTCGCGGTCAGTCTCCCAGGCCGAGCTGCGGGGCGCGGAAGTCGACGCCGAGGTCGAGCGGGTTCTCAGGAATCATCTCCTGCTCCGGCTCCGGATCCGGCTCGGAGAGCAGGTCGACCGTGACCTTGCCTTCCGCGATCTCGCGCAGCGCCACCACCGTCGGCTTGTCGTTCTCCCAGTCGACGAGCGCCTCGGCGCCGTTTACGAGGCGACGCGAGCGCTTGGCGGCAAGCAGGACGAGGTCGAACAGGTTGTCGACCGAGTTAAGGCAATCTTCGACGGTGATGCGGGCCATGGAAAAGACCGTAATTTCAGTGAATTGGACCGGAAATGGTAGCAGTTATTGGATGCGGAAGCGCGACTTCCGGAGGGGACAGTCCCCTTCAGGCAGGACCCTGAAGGTGACAGTCCCCCCTCTAGCCAGGCCGGTGCTCGTTTCAGGTGTCGCGGCGGGTTTTGCGCGAGCGGCGTTCGTTGGCGACCCGCGGGGCCTGGCTGAAGGCGTTCATGTCCTCGGCCCGCCGGCTGGTGGCGCGCCGGTCATCGTGGTGGTTATACGTGCACTGGCAGGTGTCCGGCCGGGTACAGCCGGGCAGGGGCAGCAGGGGGGCTTCGCGCGACAGCCAGCGCCGGTTCTTGCCGGAGATCGCGGCATTGCAGGCGCCGCTGCCCGGCTTGACCGAGACCGCGTGCCAGCGACGGTCACTCGACTTGGTGTCTTTGCCTGTCATGCGTGGCGCCCCGTCCTGAAGTCGTAATGCTAGCGAATCCCCCGGCGAAGGGAACCGGGGCCCGCCGGGGTGCGGTTTACGTCCCCAGGAGTTCCCGGGCCAGTGCTTCGAGCTCGGGCCGGTCCCGGCGGCTCGCCTGGCCTCGGCCGTCCAGGATGGCCTCGAGTTCCGCGAGCGCCGCATCGAAGTCGCGGTTGACGATCACGTAGTCGAAATCCCGCCAGTGCGACATCTCGAGGGAGGATTCCTGGAGCCGGCGCGCGATCGAGTCTTCGCTGTCGCTGCCGCGGCGGCGCAGTCGCGCCTCGAGCTCGGCGCGCGACGGCGGCAGGATGAAAATCTGGACGGCCTCCGGCAGCCGCGCGCGGACCTGCTGCGCGCCCTGCCAGTCGATCTCGAGGATCAGGTCGCGCCCCTCGGCGAGGGCTTTTTCCACGACGCTGCGGCGCGTGCCGTAGAGGTTGCCGAAGACGTTGGCGTGCTCGATGAATTCGTCGGCGGCACGGAGCCGTTCGAACTCGTCACGCTCGATGAAATGGTAGTCGCGCCCATCCTGCTCGCCCTGGCGCGGCTTGCGTGTCGTGCAGGAAACGGAAAACCCCACCGACGGCCGCTGGCGCATGACCGCCTGCAGGAGGCTGGTCTTGCCGGCGCCCGAGGGCGCCGCGATGACGTACAGGTGGCCGCGCTTCGACACGCGGCGATTGTACCGGCCTCAAGGGGACGAAGGGACGCACCCCTTCGATTCGCAAGGTGAACGTCCCCTTCGAAGGTGCGTCCCCTTGTTCAGGCCGTCAGGCCGGCGAGGACGCCGACGAAATCGCGCGCAACGCACTCCGGCCGCAAGGGCTCGACCGCACGGCGCGCGGCGACGCCCATGGCCCTGCGCCGGCCGGTATCGGTTGCGACCTCGACCGCCGCCGCAATGAATGCGGCGGGATCTGGCGAGCGGCTACCAGGCGCCCGTGTTCCCGGTCGCGCAGGTATGCGCGGGCGGCGCCATAGTCGAAGGCGATCGTCGGCACGCCGCTCGCCATCGCCTCCAGCGTCACATTGCCGAAGGTTTCGGTGAGACTCGGGAAGAGGAAGAGGTCGGCAGAGGCGAAATGCTCGGCGAGATCCTCGCCGAGACGCAGGCCCACGAAGACGAAGTCGGGGTGCTCGCGCGCAAGGCGCGCCGCGACCGGTCCCGTGCCGACCCAGACAAAGCGCGCGTCGGCGCGCCGTTCACGGATCTTGCGGAAAGCCTCGATCGCGAGTTCCAGGTTCTTCTCCGCGGCGATTCGACCGAGATAGATCACGGCGAGCCCGCCCTCCGGGATGCCCCAGCGATCGCGCAGCTTCTGGCGCCGGCGCGCAGGATCGAACAGATGTGAGTCAACGCCCCGGGCAACGACTCGCACCCGCTGGAACCCATGCCGTTCCAGCCATTCGCGGAGTTCGGGGGTGGGCACGACCGTCGCGCCCGAGGCGTTGTGAAGGCGCCGGAGCCAGTAACGCACGAGCGGCGTCAGCGGGCCCAGGCCATACGCGCCGGCGTAGGCATCGAAGCGCGTGTGAAATCCGGTCGCGACCGGGATGCCGAACCTGCGCGCGGCGCGCACGGCGGACCAGCCCAGCGGCCCTTCGGTGGCGACGTAAACCGCATCCGGCCGCTGCGTCGTGAATAGATGCGCGAGCTTCCCGCCCGCGGGAAACCCGAAGCGCAGTCCCGGATATTTCGGCAGTGCCGCACCGCGCACGAGAACCTCGTGGATCGGCTTCGAGGGCGGCAGCGTCGAGACGCCCGGCTGGAACGGCCGCACCAGGTGAATGTCGTGCCCGTCCTCCGCCATGCCGGCGACGAGGTTCTGCACGGTCAAGGCGACGCCGTTGACCTCGGGCGGATAGGTTTCAGTGATGACGGCAATTCGCATGGGGCACCGCAGAAAGCGGCGCCATTGTCGGAAGCGCGGATGGCGGCGCGATGACCGCCGCGTGACGTTTTCATGAATCGAAGGGGATTCAAAGGGGACGCTCACCTTTACGTAAAGGTGACCGTCCCCTTTGAATGCGCGTCCCCTTCGATTCAGCGGTAGCGGCGGCTCAGCCACTCATCCGGCTTCGGGAACATGGCGGCTTCTTCGCGCAGCCATTGCCGCAGGGCCAGGACCATCGGCATTTCCGAGTAAGACGGCGGGCAGACGAACCAGTAGCTGAAGCGCGAGGGCACGATCGTCTTGCTCGCGAGCACGAGGTTGCCGTTGTCGAGGTCGTACGCCGCGACCGACCAGCGCGCGGGCGCGTAGCCGAGTCCCTCGATCACGGCCGAGACCACGCTCACCGAGTCGTCGATGATCGTCGGGCCCGCGGGCCAGGGCGTCGGCGCTGCGCTCTTCTCGAAGCGCGACCAGGGCTCATCGCGCGCCTGCAGCATCGGGATGCCCTCGAACGACTCGCGGTCGTCGAGCGAGCCGAATTTCTTGAAGAGTTTCGGCGAGGCGACGACGACCAGCCACTCGTCCATCAGCTTTTCGTATTCGAGGCCCGCCGTGACCGCTTCGCCGAGCCGCACGGCGGCGTGGAAATCGCTGCGCG
The DNA here is from genome assembly GCA_963747035.1 of uncultured Gammaproteobacteria bacterium. Lineage (GTDB taxonomy): Bacteria > Pseudomonadota > Gammaproteobacteria > Steroidobacterales > Steroidobacteraceae > SCUD01. The sequence goes on along the minus strand of CAVVDL010000004.1, from coordinate 95,549 downwards.
CGAAATCGACGGCTTCGCGCCCCGTGTGCCAGTCGACGCGCAGCTCCGGAAACTTCGCGTGCAGCCGATGCAGCCGCGGCGTCAGCCACTTCTGCATCAGCGAGGACAGCGTGCTGATGTTGATGATGCCGCTCGCGCGCTGCATGCGCGTTTCGCGCAGGATCGCGACCAGCGAGTCGAGGCCCGACTGCACGCCCGGCAGCAGCTTCGCGCCCTCCGGCGTCAGCTCGACCTTGCGGCCGCTCCTGCGCAGCACCGGGATCTGCAGGTATTCCTCGAGCGCCTTGATCTGCTGTGAAACCGCGGCCGGCGTCACGTTCAGCGCGTCCGCGGCCTCGGAAAAACTGAGGCGCGTGGCCACCGCTTCGAAGACTCGAAGGGCGTTGAGCGGCAGTCGTCCATAGGCCGAAGCGGGCACAAGTTTCCCTTAACCGAGCTTGAGTTATTGCGTTTGTTCGCGGGCCCCGAGCGCTTCAAAGTCTAGCCCGAACAAGGGATGAAAGGGCGTGGTGCCCGATCCCCGAAAACCGAGGAGAAAGGTCATGAACGGTCGTTTACAGGGTTTTCTCAGCTTCCTGGATCTGCTGGCCGAAGGCCAGCGCCGGCAGGCCGAGGTGGTGACGGGCCGCCGCTTTGAAGCCGCCCCCGGTCTCCAGCCGGTCCTGACGGACAAGGTGGTCAAGTTTCCCTTAACCGGGCATCAGAAACCGCGTTTGTTCGAGGCCTCCCGGAAGCCCACAGTCACAACCAGACACTGAGTGTCGATTTTCGAGAGTTCCAACCGACTAACGCACACAGGAGACAAGGAGCAAAGACATGAACGCCTATTCGACAATCCGCAACACGAGTTTCGCCACGATCATCGTGGCCGCGCTCGCCGGTATCGTGAGCAACGCACTCGCCGTCGATCAGAAGATCGTCTACGAGCGTGACGTTCGCGATGGAGCCACCATCACCGTGCTACCCGAGGTCGTCGTCACGGCTTCGAGGCTCGAGTGGTGAGCCCCCAACCGAGTGCCGGGCCACAGGTTCGCAGTCATTGCCGGTCAGTCGCCTCGCTGCCTTCCTCCCCTCCAGCGCGCGACACAGTGACTGCGAACCTGTGGCCCGGCACTTCATTACAATGGACGCGTGTTTCCGATCCGGGATGACAATCCCCACTTCACGACCCCGTACGCCACGTACGGCCTGATCGCGGTCAACGCCCTCGTCTGGGCGCTGCTCCAGGGGTTCGGCACGGAGCCCGCACTGTCTTCATCGGTCTGCCAGCTTGGGCTGGTGCCGGCCGACCTCTTGCACACCGCGCCCGCAGGCACGAGCTTTCCGCTGACGCCGGATTCGGTCTGCACGCTCTCCGGCGACGGCAGCTCCTGGCACACCGTGATCACGTCCATGTTCATGCACGGCGGGTGGATGCACCTGATCGGGAACATGTGGTTCCTCTGGATCTTCGGCAACAACGTCGAAGACGCGATGGGCCACTTCCGCTTCGTCCTGTTCTACCTGCTCTGCGGCATCTCCGCCGCCGCACTCCAGACGGCATTCGACCCGAACTCCGTCATCCCGATGGTCGGCGCCTCCGGCGCGATCGGCGGCGTGATGGGTGCGTATGTCGTCATGTACCCGCGCGTGCACGTGCACCTGTTCGTGTTCCTCGGGTTCTACGCGACGACATTCGCCGTGCCGGCGTACTTCATGCTGGGCTACTGGTTCCTCGTCCAGCTCGTGAGCGGGTCGGTCGCGATCGGCGCGCAGGGCGGCGGCGTCGCGTTCTGGGCGCATGTCGGCGGCTTCGTTGCGGGCGCGCTGCTCAGTTTCGTGTTCCGCAATCGCGAGATGCTGGCGCGGCATCCTTACTACGGGTGGAAGCAGCAGGCGGCGCCGACGCAGAAGTGGGGGCGGGTGCAGCGCTAGGCGTCGTCCGGCGCTCATCCGTTGCGACATATTTGAGTGACGCCGTCGAGCCATGCGCGGATCGCAATACGAGATCGCAGTATGCATGACGCCGCGCAGCGAGATGAAGTCCGGTCACATCCGGTCCTGGTGCGCGCGTCGCGTACTAGAAGCTGCATGCTCGTCGCCGACGCCATATTCGCGACCCGCCGCCGATTTTGCTCGTCAAGTACCCCTCTGATGGTTTCGACCGCTTCAGCATGCACGACAACGTTCCGCGTTCGCTAATACGACGCCTGCCTCGACATCAGTTCACCTGATGGGCGACCGCCAGCGTGGCAGCCTGGTGTCCACGCGTGTAGGTAGGCTGCGACTCGCTCTCGCCGTTCCTGCAGGCGGAGGCCCAGGTTCGATCCATCAAGCCTGCAGCCAGCCACTGCACGGTTTCCAGACGCGCTCCGTCGTCGATCGCGACGCGTCTTCTCGTACTGCACGCTGATGAGGCTCGACACGACGAAAGCGATGTACATGACGCCGGTGACCGACTCGAGCATGACGATCGCGCGCGCCATCGGCGTTACGGGAACGATGTCGCTCAGCCCGACGCTCGAAAGCACCGCGACACTGAGGTAGAGAAGCTCCATCCAGGTTCGCGCCGCCGTGGCGCTGCCTGCGGCGACGAAACTTCCCGGGAGGACGGCTTCGCATACCACATAGGCATAGCCGAACGCCCAGGCCAGCAATGTGAAGGTTGCGCCGGCGGCGAAGAGTTCGTCGGTCGTCGCCACCCAGTCCTGGAGCATGTACGCGATGAGGCTGCCTGCGGCGTAGAAGTAGAAGAGGGACTCCAGCGCTGCCGTCCACACCAGGAGTTGTGGGCCCGGCGAGACGACGACGATCACGGACAGCACGACGACCGGCAGTGCGAGCAAGAGGCCGAGCCACGTAAGCCATGGACTGCGGCGCACCACCCAAAGCGCCGCGCCGAGGACGACCAGGCCGAACGCCCCGAAGAGCGCCCGGCCGCTGGGCGATGTCTCCATCAATGGGTACAGCAGGAAGCCCAGGAGCTGAACTGCCAGCAGCCAGGCGGACGGATTGCGGCGCAAGGTGAAGTTGGTCGTCGACATGCGTGTGTGGTTCGGCCGAAGCGGCGAGTGTAGCCGGTGGCAGGAGCTATTCCACGTTCTGGATCTGCTCCCGCATCTGCTCGATCAACACCTTGAGCTCGACGGCCTTGCGCGTCGTCTCGGTGTCCTGCGACTTCGACGAGAGCGTGTTCGCTTCGCGGTTGAATTCCTGCATCAGGAAATCGAGCTTGCGGCCGACCGCTTCGCCCGAGGCCAAGCGAGCGTATTCAACTCTTCGACGTGGCTGCGCAGGCGATCGAGTTCCTCGGCGATGTCACCCTTCTGCACCAGGATCGCGACTTCCTGCTCGAGCCGCTCGGGGTTGACCTCGGCGACAAGGGCCGCAATGCGCTCCTGCAACTTCGCGCGGATGCGCGACTGCACCTCCGGCAGGCGGGCTGCGATCTCGTCGAGGATGCCGAGCAACTGCGAGGCGCGCGAGGACGAGCATCTGGGCGATCCGCTCGCCCTCGCTCGCGCGCGAGGTCGTGAAGGCGGCGAGCGCCTCGGCGAGCAGGTCCGTCGCCGCGGCCGCGAGCGGCGCGGTGTCGCGTTCGGATTCCTTGACGACGCCGGGCCAGCGCAGGAGATCCACGGCGTCGATGCGGCTCTCGGCGCCGAGCCTGCGCCGCACGGCGGACGCGTTCTCGATCAGCCGGTCGAGGAGGTCCTCATCCAGCGTGAGCTCGCGGCCGGCCGCCGCTCCCGAGCGGACATAAAACGACGCGTCCACCTTGCCGCGGCGCGCGACGGCGCCGATGGCGCGGCGGTAGTCGGCTTCGGAGGCCCGCAATTCCTCGGGCAGGCGCAGGCCGACCTCGAGGTAGCGGTGATTGACGCTGCGGATCTCCCAGGCGAGGAGGCCCGCGGCGGTCGTGCGCTCGGCGCGCGCGAAACCGGTCATGCTCCTCAACATCGGATGGGCATCCCCGCAGTACTAACGATGGCTGCTGATGTAAGCTTCTCCGCAGTTTAGCAGGGGGCGGCCGTCATCGGACTGCCGGGAGACGCGTGACGATCGAGTTCGCCGAAGCCAGCCTGACCGGCGATCGCGAAGACAACCAGGATCGCGCCGCGGTCGCAGCCAGCGACGACTCCGCATTGCTCGTCGTGATGGACGGCATGGGCGGCCATGCCTACGGCGCGCGCGCGGCGGAAGTCGGCTGCAAGGCGATGCTCGAGCTGTACCGCGCGGAGCCGAAGCCGCTCTTCGACCCGCTCGGCTTCCTGCACCTTGCGCTCGGCCGCGCGCATGCGGCGGTGGTCGCGATCGGCAGCAAGCTCGCGGTGGACCTGCGCCCGCGCGCGACCTGCGCGGTCTGCCTCGTGCAGCGGCAGGAAGCCTACTGGGCGCACATCGGCGACAGCCGCGTCTATCACCTGCGCGCTGGCGCCGTGCTCTCGCGCACGCGCGACCACAGCCACGTCGAGCAGCTCCTGCGCGACGGATCGATCCGCGAGGAAGAGATCCCGAGCCACCCGATGCGCAATTTCGTCGAATGCTGCCTGGGCGGCGAGGCCGTGCTTCCCGAGATGACGATCACCCGGCGCCAGCCGCTCGAGGACGGCGACGTGCTGATGGTCTGCACGGACGGCGTCTGGTCGAACCTGAAGGACGTCGAGATCGCGAGCCTCCTGAAGCCCGGCCACGGCAAGGCGAACGGGAGTTGCGGGTCGGCCCTCGAGAAGCTGGTCGAAAGGGCGGTAGCGGCATCGGCGCCACACAGCGACAATGCCTCGGCTGCCAGCCTCGTCTGGCACCACTGACCCCGAGGGAGATGCCCATGCGACCTGGCGGCCGTGCGGCCGACGAACTGCGACCCGTGCGCTTCACGCGCGGCTTCACTGCGCATGCCGAGGGCTCGGTGCTCTGCGAGTTCGGCGGCACGCGGGTGCTCTGCACCGCGAGCGTCGAGAACGGCGTGCCGTCCTTCCTCAGGAACAGCGGCAAGGGCTGGCTCACGGCGGAATACGGCATGCTGCCGCGCGCAACGCACACGCGCTCGGCGCGCGAGGCCGCACGCGGCAAGCAGGCGGGCCGCACGCAGGAGATCCAGCGGCTGATCGGCAGGTCGCTGCGCGCCTGCATCGACCTCGGCGCCATCGGCGAGCGCACGATCACGCTGGATTGCGACGTGCTGCAGGCGGACGGCGGCACGCGAACGGCCGCGATCACCGGCAGCTTCGTCGCGCTTGCGGATGCCATCGACACGCTGATCGAGCGCAAGGCGCTCGCCGCGAACCCGCTGCACGGGCAGATCGCGGCGGTCTCCGTCGGCATCGTGAAGGGCGCGCCGGTACTCGACCTCGAGTACTCGGAGGACGTGGACGCCGAGACCGACATGAACGTCGTGATGAACTCGGGCGGCGCCTTCATCGAGGTCCAGGGCACGGCGGAAGGCCACGCCTTCCGGCGCGAGGAGCTCGACGCGATGCTGAACCTCGCGGCGATGGGCGCTTCGCGCCTCTTTGGCCTGCAGCTCGAGGCGCGGCAGGGCTAAAAAGGGGACGTTCACCTTTTCGCAAATGGTGAGCGTCCCGCTGTCCCTTATCCCGCCGCGTCGTGCTCGCGACCGGCAATGCCGGAAAGCTCGGCGAAATGCGCGCGATCCTGGCGGTCCATGGCCTCGAGGTCGTCGCGCAATCTGAACTCGGAATCCAGCCGCCCATCGAGGATGGCGAGAGTTTCGTCGCGAATGCGCTGATCAAGGCGCGGCACGCGGCGAGGATCGCGAGGCTTCCCGCCATCGCCGACGACTCCGGCATCGAGGTGGACGCGCTCGACGGCCGCCCGGGCGTTCACACGGCGCGCTACGCAGGGCCCGAGGCCGACGAGCATGCCAACAACGAAAAACTTCTCGCGGAGCTGTCAGGCGTGCCGGCGGGTCGCCGCAGCGCGCGTTATCGCTGTGCGATGGTCTTCGTGCGCGAAGCCGCCGATCCCGCGCCGATCGTCACGGAAGCATCCTGGGAAGGTGAGATCGGCTTCGAGCGCCGCGGCACGGGCGGTTTCGGCTACGACCCGCTCTTCATCGTTTCGGGTGGGACGATCACGGCCGCGGAGATGCCGGCCGCGGAGAAGAACCGCGTGAGCCACCGCGGGCAGGCGCTGGCGGCGCTTGCGGAGAAGATGAGGCTGGCGGGTTGGTGAGGTTGACGGAGGGGACAGTCCCCTTTGCGCCAGAGCGCGCAAAGGTGACCGTCCCCTAGCGCACGGTCTTGACGAGGTCGCCGGGCTTCGGCTCGCCATCCGGGTAGAGGCTGTTGAAGAGCCGCAGCTGCTGCAGCGGGTACTTCTTGATCGAGCTCTCCTCGGCCAGCTTCTCCATCGTCGTGCCGTCGGTCGCGCGCACGACGTGCAGGCGATAGGGCTCGGCGAGCGCGAACTCGCTGGCGCGCATGCGCCGGAACGTGCTCGCGGTCGAGAGGAAGAACGGGTCGCCCGCGGGCGTGACCGTGCCCGTGCGGCTCGCGCCCTTGAAGATCCACATCAGGTTTGCGTAGTAGATGACGACGTAACGCACGTTGGTCGCCTGGCCGAACGGCGACGGGTCGCCGTGCACGACGCCGGTCCAGGCCTTGAGGCCGTTCGATTCGTAGGTTTCCGTGTGGTCGAGCCGCCGGTTCGCGAGCCCGCGCATCGCGAAGGCGTGCGGGTCGGTGACGTCCGCGGGCGGCGGCTGCGCGCGGATCTCCAGCACGTGGTCCTTCTGCGGCGAAATGGCGAGGATCTTGTCCGGCTGGTTCGCGATCTGCCAGCCCTGCGGGAAGGCCATCGTGAACTGCATGTCCGAGTGGTAGAAGCGGTTGTCGCGCACCATGCCCTGGCGCGCGCTCGAGCCGACGGGCAGTCCCTCGATCTCCTGCAGGAATCCCTCGGCGTTCTGCGTATTGCCGGTCGCCGACGCCTCGTTCTTGCCGGCCGCGGCGATCGCCTGCTGCAGGCGCGTGTCATTGCTCGGGTGCGAGGCGAACGTGCCGTGATAGATCCGCGGCTCGCGGCCCTCGAGCCGCGCGCGCTCGCGCTCGAACGTGTCCTGGTCCTTCAGCGTCGTGATCACGTGGATCATCGCGTGCGGGTCGTAGCCGGCCTTCGCGAGGTAGCGCGCGCCGAGGCGATCCGCCTCGAGCTCGGCGTCGCGGCCGTAGCCGCTGATGATCGCCTGGCCGGCCATGTTCGTGAGGTCCGCGAGCGCCGGCACGCCGGTGAAGATCGCGGTCGCCGCGCTCGCGAGGCCGGAGAGCATGCCCTTGTGCTGCTGCTTGACCAGGTGTTCCGCCGAGATGTGGCCGATCTCGTGCCCGAGCACGGCGGCAAGGTCGGCCTCGTTCTCGAAGTACGGCAGGATGCCGCGCGAGATGTAGACGTAGCCGCCCATGGTCGCGAAAGCGTTCACGTCGTCGGTGTCCACGATCGTGAAATGCCATTCAAGCTCAGGCCGCTCGCTGACCGCCGCGAGCTTCTCGCCCACGCGCTGCACGTATTCCTGCAGCTCGAGGTCCTGGTGCACGCCCATCTGCTGCGTGAACATCTGGTGCATCTGCTTGGCCGTCCGGACTTCCTTGCTGTCCTTCTCGGCCTTCTCCTCGGCGCCGAGTGCCGGCCCGCCCGCGATGAGGGTCATCGCGGCGAAGGCGGCGAGGCGGACGAGCTTTCCGGGCAATGGACGCATGGATGTCTCCGGACCCCGGCCCTAAGGGTACCGGTCCCGGATTAGACGCGGGGGATGGCCGAAAGTTGGCGGCGAGCTGCGCGCCGGCCGGACGGGCTTACTTCAGGCCGTACTTCTTGCGGAAGCGGTCGACGCGGCCGCCCGTGTCCATGATCTTCTGCTTGCCCGTATAGAAGGGGTGGCAGTTCGAGCAGACTTCGACCTCGAGGTTCTCACCCAGCGTCGAGCGCGTCTTGAAGCTGTTGCCACAGGTGCAAGTCACCGTGATTTCAGTGTAATTCGGGTGAATGCCTTCTTTCATTGCCGTGTTTCCCATGGCGTGCTGCGTGGGGGCGCGCAGTCTAACGATCAAGCCTTCGCCGTTCAAGGCAGGCCTGGAAACGGCTCCCCCGCAAACGCTAACTTGCCGGATTTACAGGATTTTTTTTCTTATCCACAAAATATGTGGATAACTCTGTGGACCGCGCGGCCTCCCCAAATCCACTTTGCGACCATTCCTGCATTAATGACAGTTTGATTAAAATTTGAGCAGGCCATTTTCCCATGTCTTGTCAATGGGTTATGCCCTGTCAGTTAAGGCACCTCACTAACAAACCGACGAAAGTCCCTATCCGACACGTGCCGGGAAGGCGCTGTGTACAACTCGCCCGGGGCCCGGCGGGCGTTTTCTTCCGGCAGGAACCCGGCCATGAGGTCATTCAGGAAGCGAAAGCCGAGCCCGGTTGCCTGGAAACGGCCCGATTGCTCGGCGATGAGCCCGCGCGCGGCATCCTCCCGGAGTTTCGGCAGCACCGTCGCCGCCGGCAAACCCGTTTCGCGCTCGAAATCAGCGAGCGTGAAGCCCTCCGAGAGCCGGAGCGCATTCAGCATGAACTCGAATGGCAGTTCGGAGGCCGGCACGGGCCGCCGGGCCGCAGCCTGCCGGCCGCCGCCCTCGAGATAGGCGCGCGGTGAGCGCGGCTTCTCGGTGCGGATGACGGCGCCGTCCACCGTGACCTTCCCGTGTGCGCCCGCGCCGATGCCGAGATAGTCGCCGAAGCGCCAGTAGTTGAGGTTGTGCCGGCACTGCCGGCCGGGGCGCGCGTAGGCCGAGATTTCGTACTGCGCAAAGCCGGCATCGGCGAGGCGCGCCTGGCAGTCGAGCTGCATCTCGAAGGCGAGGTCATCGTCGGGCAGCACGGGCGGGCGGCGGTGAAACACCGTGCCCGGCTCGAGCGTCAACTGGTAGTGCGACAGATGCGCGGGTCCGAGCGCGATCGCGGCCTCGAGGTCGGCGAGGGCGCCTTCCCGGGTCTGATCTGGTAGTGCATACATCAGGTCGAGGTTGAAGTTATCGAGGCCGGCCGCGACGAGTTCGGCGACCGCGGCCTCGATCTCGCCGGGGCCGTGGATGCGCCCGAGCGCACGCAGCATCCCGGCATCGAAGGACTGCGCGCCCAGCGAGACGCGGTTGACGCCGGCCGCGGCATAGCCCGCGAATCTGCCGTGCTCGACCGTGCCGGGATTCGCCTCCATCGTGATCTCGGCGCCGGGCATGAAGGGCAGGCGCTTCGCCAGCCCCTCGATCAGCGACGTGATCGCCCCGACGCCGAAGAGCGAGGGCGTGCCGCCGCCGAGAAAAACGCTCGCGACCTTGCGGCCGGCCGCGAGGTCGAGGTCGGCCTCGAGGTCCGCGAGCAACGCCGCGACATATTCCGTCTCCGGAAGAATCTCCGGCCGGGCGTGCGAGTTGAAATCGCAGTACGGGCACTTGCTGACGCACCAGGGCAGGTGGACGTAGATCGCGATCGGCGAGTTCATGCGGGCATTGTATGGAAAGCGGCCGTCCAGCCTTGATTCCTGCACTGCAGCATGACAGTCTGCGACGCGAGAAAACGATGGCAAGCAACAAGAAATACCAGCTGACGAACCCGGCGACCGGCCGTACGAGCGAGCTCGCGGTCCTGTCCGGATCCACCGGGCCGGATGTGCTCGACATCAGCACGTTGCCGAAGGACCAGGGGGTCTTCACCTACGACCCCGGATTCATGTCCACCGCCGCGACCTCGAGCGCGATCACCTACATCGACGGCGACGCGGGCATCCTGCTCTACCGCGGCTATCCGATCGAGCAGCTCGCGGAGCACAGCAACTTCCTCGAGGTTTCCTACCTGCTCCAGAAGGGCGACTTGCCGAGCGCGAAGGAACTCGCCGCGTTCACGTACTCGATTTCGCGCCATACGATGCTGAACGAGTGGATCCTGCGCCTGTACCGCGGCTTCCACCACGACGCGCACCCGATGGCGATGGTGGCGACCATCGTCGCCTCGCTCGCGGCCTTCTACCACGACTCGACCGACATCACGGACGACCGGCACCGCGAGATCTTCACGCACCGGATGATCGCGAAGCTGCCGACGATCGCGGCCGCGGCCTACAAGCACGCGCTCGGACAGCCCTTCATCTACCCGCGCAACGACCTCGACTACACGGCGAACATGCTGCACATGTTCTTCGCGGTGCCCTGCGAGGACTACAAGCCGGATTCCCTGCACTCGAAGGCGCTCGACCTGCTGTTCATCCTGCACGCGGACCACGAGCAGAACGCGAGCACCTCGACCGTGCGCCTCGCGGGCAGCACCGGCTGCAATCCGTATACCGCGATGTCCGCGGGCGTCTCGGCGCTCTGGGGCCCGGCGCACGGCGGCGCGAACGAGGCGGTCGTCGACATGCTGGAGAAGATCGGCGATGCGGCCCACGTCCCCGAGTTCCTCGGCAAGGTCAAGGACAGCAAGGGCGGCGTGCGGCTCATGGGCTTCGGCCACCGCGTGTACAAGAACTTCGACCCGCGCGCGACGATCATCCGCGAGATGTGCCACAAGGTGCTCGGCAAGCTCGGCCAGAGCGACAACCCGCTGTTCGAGCTCGCGCTCCGGCTCGAGGAAGTCGCGCTGAAGGACGACTACTTCATCAGCCGCAAGCTCTACCCGAACGTGGATTTCTACTCCGGCATCATCTACCGCGCGCTCGGCATCCCGCGCGAGATGTTCACCGTGATGTTCGCGATCGCGCGCACCGCGGGCTGGGTCGCGCACTGGTCCGAGATGATCTCGGATCCCGAGATGAAGATCGCGCGCCCGCGCCAGCTCTACACCGGGCCGACGCGCCGGGACTACATCCCGGTCAAGAAGCGCTAGCCGTCCCGCACCCGGGTCGCTTCCGCGATTGCGGCTTGCGTCCCGGCAGCATGGAGCGCAGGACGCCGTCCCGGTCCCAGAAGTGGTGCTTCAACGCCCCGATGACGTGCAGCACGGCGAATGCCAGCAGCACGTTGAATAGCGTCTCGTGCAGGTCTTCAAGCCAATGCTCGTCCGCTCCGGAAGGAATCGGCGGCAGTTCCAACAAGCCGAAGAAAGGGACGGAGTCTCCTTCCACTGACGAGATCATCCAGCCCGTGATGGGCAGGGCAAAAAGGAGCACGTAGAAGATGGCGTGCGTCGCGCGGGCGATGGTGCGCTGGTAGCCAGGCATGACCGTCGGCCAGGCCGGCCTGCGATCCACCAGGCGCCATAGCAGGCGCAGGATGGCGAGCGCCAGGATCGCAATTCCGATGGAGCGATGCAGCCCCATCGCGCTTCCGGTCTCGTTGTCCTCTGCGGCCTCTGCAAGGAAATAGGACGCGACGAGCCCGGCGACAATCACCCAGTGCAACGACTGGGCGACGATTCCGAATCTGTCCACGGCGTTGCGCCATTGCATGAATCGAGCGTCCCTTCTGCCGCGATTATGCGCCGTCGCCTGCAAGCAGTCCTTCGACCTCGGCGAGCGTCGCCCGGCGCATCGGCCGGCCGTCCACCGGTCCCGGCGGCGCCTGGCGGATGCCGTCGAGCGGAAAGATCGTCGCATGCACCTCGTGCTCGCCGGCCGTGAAGCGCACGGCCGGGAAGGCCTCGACCTCGTCGCGCGAGGTGCGCAGGCGCCGCTCGGCAAATTCATGCGGGATGCCGCGGTCGATCAGGCGCACCGCGACCGTCTCGGGCGTGTCCGCAAAGAGGTGCAGCGTGATGTCGTTGTGCGCGGTCGCGGTGCCGGAGAGCAGCGGCCCGACCAGGCGCGGCTCGAACTCGGCGAACAGGCGCATCGCCTCGAGCGCGGTGCTGCGCATGGCGGTGAGCTCGCTCGCGTGCGCCTCCGGCACGAACAGGCGCTGGTGCTCGGCGAGCGCTTCCTCGATCTCGGTGTTCTTCGGCAGCACGGCGAGGTCGGTCACGCCGAAGCGCTCGGCGGCCTTGCGCTTCGCGAAGCCGTAATCCTCGTGGCCGTGCTCGATCATGAGCCGCGCGGCTTCCCGCGCGATCGCCTGCCGCATCATGTCGCCGCGGACCGAGCGCTTCGCCATGGGATTCCTAGAAAATCGGCTCTTCGTATTTCTGCGGCGGCGGCTCGCCTTCGGTCGTGCCTGCTTCGCCGGAAACGCCGGCGGGCAGGTGATTGGCGAGGAAATACTCGAACTCGGCGGCGGATTCGCCGCCGAACGCGGAGGGGTCCGGCGAGACGCGCGCGGTCACGACGCCGTCCGGCATCGGCAGCCGGTGTTGCGGCAGGCCCGCGAGCGCTTCGCGCATGAAGTAGATCCACATCGGCAGGGCCGTGCGCGCGCCTTCCTCGCCGGAGCCGAGCGGCCGTTCCTGGTCGAATCCGACCCAGGCGGTCGCGACGAGGTCCGAATTGAAGCCCGAGAACCAGGCGTCGCGGCCGTCGTTCGTCGTGCCGGTCTTGCCGGCGATGTCGTCGCGGCCGAGCGCGCGGGCGCGCTGGCCGGTGCCGCGGCGGATCACGTCGCGCAGCATGTCGGTGATGATCCAGGCATTCGCCTCGGAGATGGCGCGCGGCGCGGTCTCCTCGGGGATGGGCGCCGGCAGGCTGCCGAAGACGTCCGATGCGCGCGTGACGCCGGCCGCGTCGCCGCCCGGGACCACGGCCGGCGGCTCGCCGGCGGCGGGCGAGGCCGGGCTCGTCGCGCAGTCGGCGCAGGCGACGGCGGCGTCGGTCGCCTCGATCACGGAACCGTCGGCGGCAAGGATGCGGTCGATCACGTGCGGCTTCACGAGCGAGCCGCCGTTCGCAAAGACCGCGAAGCCATCCGCCATCTCGAGCGGCGTCAGCTGCGCCGTGCCGAGCGCCGCCGTGAGGTCGGCGGGGATGTGCTCCTTCGGCAGCCCGAAACGCGTCACGTACTCGCGCGTGTAGCCGACGCCGATCTGGCGCATGACGCGGATCGTGACGAGGTTGCGCGAGCGCGCGAGCGCATCGCGCAGGCGCGTCGGGCCGTAGAAGCGGCCGCGTGTCGTTGCCCGGCCGCCAGTCCTCCTGCTCGGGTTCGGCGCCCTCGACCGCGGCGTCGGCATCGGCGTTCTGGCCGATGCCGACCTCCGCGTCCGGCGCCTCGTACACGACCGGCGCATCGAGGATGACCGTCGCGGGCGTGAGCCCCGCTTCGAGCGCGGCGGAGTAGATGAAGGGCTTGAATGACGAGCCCGGCTGGCGGCGCGCCTGCATCACGCGATTGAACTTCGAGGCGTCGTAGTCGAAGCCGCCCGAGAGCGCGACGATGGAACCGTCATGCGGGTCGAGCGCGACGAAGGCGCCCTGCACGTCGGGCACCTGCGCGAGCAGCGCCTGGCCCTCGCCGCTCGGGAGCACGTAGACGATATCCCCGAGCTTCAGCACGTCGCGCGGCGTCTTCGGCGTCACGTCCGCGGTGCGGGCCCAGCGGATGCCGTCCATGCCGAGCCGGTAGCGCATGCCGCTGCGGGCGACGACTGTCGCCTCTTCTGCGCCGGTCCGCACCACGATCGCCGGTATGAGGCCGCCGATGACGGGGCGTTCCTCGATCAGGTCGGCCAGCGCCTCGTCGCTTTCCTTGCCGAGGTCCACGTGCCCGGCCGCACCGCGCCAGCCATGGCGGCGGTCGTACTCGAGCACGGCGCTCCGGAGCGCCACGTCCGCGGCGCGCTGCAGGCGGCTGTCCACGGTCGTGACGACCTGGAAGCCCTCGGAATAGATGCGGTCGCCGAATTTCTCGTACAGCGCCTGGCGCACCATCTCGCCGACGTAGGGCGCGTCGATCTGCACGCGCGGGCCGTGCTGGCCGCGCGTGACCGGCTTGTCCATCGCCGCCTGCCAGGCTTTCTCGTCGAGGTAGCCGAGCTCGCGCATGCGGCGCAGCACGTAGGTGCGCCGCGCCGTCGCTTCCTCGACGCTCGCGACCGGGTTCTGGCGCGACGGCGCCTGCAGGATGCCGGCGAGGAGCGCCGCTTCCGCCGCATCCACCTCGCCCAGCGTCTTGCCGTAGTAGGTCTCGGCCGCGGCGGCAAATCCGTAGGAGCGCTGGCCGAGGAACTGGGTGTTCACGAACAGCGTGAAGATCTCCTGCTTCGACAGCTCGTTCTCGAGCTGCAGCGCGAGGTACACCTCGCGGAGCTTGCGCCGCAGCTGTTTCTCTTTCGTGATGAGCGTCGTGCGCACGAGCTGCTGCGTGAGGGTGCTGCCGCCCTGCGAGGCCTGCATCGTCGTCGCCGCGACGAATACCGCGCGCACGATGCCCTGCCAGTCGACGCCGGGATGCTGGAAGAAGCGGTCGTCCTCGGCGGCGAGCACGGCCTGCACCACGACGGGCGGGATCTGGTCCCAGGTCACGGGGACGCGGCGCTGCTCACCGAGCTGCGCGAGCAGCTTGCCGTCGCGGCTGTAGACGCGAAGCGGAACCTGGAGGCGGACGTCGCGCAGCACGGCGACGTCCGGCAGCGTCGGCTTCAGGTAGTAATAGGTGGCGAGAAAGGCAAGCCCGACCAGGCCTGCAATCGACACGATGACGGTGGCCGCGATACGCAGCCGACGGTTCAGGGGCGTGATCACCGGGTCCGATTATGCATAGTAATGTCCGGTACTGCCGGGCCCGGGGTCGCGGCCCCGCGACGCCGGGACCGTGACGGCAAACACGGTTAGCCATTCCTTTCACGTGCAGCATCGAACGCGGTTCCGGTACCGGAGGCCCGTGGGCGCGAAAGGCTGGAACCAGCGGTCAGGGCCGGGGGGCGACCCCCGGCTGAGCCGTTGACCCTCGGCAAAAGGGCTGGAATGCGAGTGAATTGCGAGTCGGGTCACGTTCAATTTAACAGTTGCTTGCTATATAGTTGGTCGCTAACTTGACCCAGAATAGCGATTGGCCGCGTAATAGCCTGACCTGAAAAGGAAATTTCTGTGCTCAAGCTGCCTAAAATTTCTCTGGGGCGGAGCTACTCGCCGCTGATCGGCCTGGACATCACCACGTCCTCGATCAAGCTGATCGAGCTCGCGCAGTCAGGCGGCCAGTACCGGGTCGAGGCCTACGCGGCCGAACCGACCCCGCACAACGCGATCAACGAAAAAGCGATCGTCGACGCCGCAGCCGTCGGCGATGCGATCCGCCGCGCGGTCAAGCGCTCGGGCGTCCGCTCCAAGGAATGCGCCGTCGCGATCTCGGGCGACGCGGCCATCACGAAAGCCGTGCAGATGCCGCGGAACCTCTCGGACTCCGACCTCGAGCAGCAGATCGAGATGCAGGCGGACCAGTACATCCCGTTCCCGATGGAGGAAGTCAGCTACGACTTCCAGGTGCTGGGGCCCTCGGAGAAGGACCCTGACATGCGCGACGTGCTCCTCGTCGCCTCGCGCTCCGAAAACGTCGAGCAGCGCGTCGCGGCGGTGAACGCCTCCGGGCTCATCGCCAAGCTCGTGGACGTCGAGGCCTTCGCGCTCGAGAACGCCTGCAAGCTCCTCACGCACCAGATGCCGGACGGCGGCATGGACCGCACGATCGCCGTGGTCGACTTCGGCGCGAGCACGACGACCTTCAGCGTGCTGCGCAACCTCGTCGTCGTGTACACGCGCGACTTTGCCTTCGGCGGCCAGCAGCTGACCGAAGAGATCATGCGCACCTACGGCCTCTCGATGGAGGAGGCCGGCCGCGCCAAGAAGGAAGGCGGCCTGCCCTCGAACTACCAGCCCGAGGTGCTCGATCCGTTCATCGACGACATGACCCAGCAGGTCAGCCGCTCGCTCCAGTTCTACCTGGCGTCGGGCAGCGGCCGCAGCCAGCCGGAGCAGATCCTGATCTGCGGCGGCTGCGCCAACATCCCGGGCGTCGCGGAAGTGATCGCGAGCCGGGTCGGAATTCCGGCCGAACGCGGGGATCCGCTCGGCCAGATGAAGATCTCCTCGAAGGCCAAGGCACTGGGAGTGACGCGGGACGCGACGGCACTGCTGCTGGCGTGTGGTCTGGCACTGCGGAGTTTCGACGAAGATGCCAAGTATTAACCTACTGCCCTGGCGGCAAGCACTCCGCCAGCGGCGCCGGAAAGAGTTCCTGATCGGGATCGGCGCTGCCGCCGGCCTCGCTGCGCTCGTCACCCTGCTCACGCACCTCACGGTGAGCTCGATGATCGACTCGCAGAACCGGCGGAACGAACTCCTGAAAACGGAGATCGCCGAGCTCGACAAGGCGATCGAGCAGATCCTCGCGCTCGAGGAGCAGAAGTCCGCAATGATCTCGCGCATGGAGGTCATCGACACGCTCCAGGCGAGCCGGCCCGAGGTCGTCAAGCTCTTCGACCAGATCGTCTCGACGCTGCCCGAGGGCGTCTACCTGACGTCGGTCAAGCAGAGCGCCAAGAAGATCGAATTCAACGGCGTCGCGCAGTCGAGCACGCGCGTCTCCGCGTTCATGCGCAACATCGACGCCTCGGAGTCGCTGTCGTCGCCCGAGCTCAAGGTCATCCAGACCGGGACGAATGCCGGGCCCGGCGCCCAGTTCACCCTGTTTGCATCGCAGCGCGCAGCGGCCGGCGACGCCGACGACGCCGCGCCCGAGAAACGCAGCACGCGCGTTTCGGAGGCACGTAAATGAACTTCGTCGAACAGCTGCAGCAACTCGACTTCAAGGACATCGGCCGCTGGCCATTCCTGTTCCGCGCGCTCGGCGTGCTGATCGTGTTCGTGTTCGTGACGATCCTGCTGGTGTGGTGGTTCGTGTGGAGCGACAACGGCAACCGGCCGGAGCTGCTGCCGGGCCCGCGCCGAGCAGGTCTCGCTCTGGAACACCTTCGACCAGAAGCAGCGCAAGGCCGCGAACCTCGAGGCCTACCGCCAGCAGCTGGCCGAGATCGAGCGCACCTTCGGCGCGATGCTCCGCCAGCTTCCCGGCAAGACCGAGGTGCCCTCGCTCCTCGTCGACATCTCGCAGACGGGCCTCGCTGCCGGCCTGCAGGAGCGCCTGTTCCAGCCGGGCGACGGAGACCCGCAAGGACTTCTACGCGGAGCTGCCGATCAAGATCCAGCTCACCGGCGGCTACCACGAGTTCGGCCTGTTCGTGTCCGGGCATCGCGGCGCTCCCGCGCATCGTGACGCTGCACGACATCGAGATCACGCGCAGCGGCCGCGCGAACAGCGGGCGCAAGGGTGCGCCGGCGCCTTCGGACGAGCTGACGCTCAACCTGACCGCGAAGACCTACCGCTACCTCGACGAGGACGAGAGCCTCCGCCGAGCCCGCAGCCGACGACAAGGACGCCAAGGGCAAGAAGGGCAAGACGCGGCGTGAGCGCGAACAGGAAAAGAAGACATGAGCCAGGAACGCATGCGCAAGATCCTGACGGCCGGCGGCATCGCCGTGACGCTCGCGCTCGCCGGCTGCGGCGACGGACTCGACGACCTGCGCGCCGACATCGCGAAAGCCAAGCAGCGCCCGGGCGGCCGCATCCAGCCGCTGCCGGAAGTGCGCCCGTACGTCAGCCACGAATACATGATGGCGGACCGGCGTTCGCCGTTCCTGCAGAGCCTCGCCGGCGAGAACCCGACCGGGCCGCGGCCTGACTCGGCCCGCCCGCGCGAATACCTCGAACAGTTCCCGCTCGACACGCTGAAGATGGTCGGCACGCTCCGTCTCGGCGCCGGGAATTACGGCCTGGTCCAGACCAAGGACGGGCTGATCCATCGCGTGTTGCCGGGCAATCACCTGGGCCAGAACGATGGCCGCGTGATGTCCGTGAATGACGCGAAGATCGTTCTGGTCGAGATCGTGCCTGACGGTCTTGGCGGTTACCTCGAGCGCCCTGCGGCGCTGGCCCTTGCCGACTGATTTCTGGGAGTAAAGTCTGATGGCTGGCAACAACCGGACAACGGTGTGGAACATGAATACGGCACGCGGCTTCTTGCAGTGGCTGGGCAGCGCAATGGTCATCCTGGCCATCGCATGGACCCAGTACGCGCATGCGGAAGGCGCAGCCCGGCTGACGTCGGTCGAGGTGCTGCCGATGCAGGGATCCACCCTGCAGGTCAGGCTGCACATCGACGGCACGGCGCCACAGCCGCTGACCTTCACGATCGACAAGCCGGCGCGGCTTTCCGTCGACCTGCCTGACGTCGGCCTTGCGCTCGACAACCGGCGCATCGACGTCGGCGCCGGCGGCGTCGACACGATCGTCGCGGCCGAAGCCACCGGCCGCACGCGCGTCGTGTTCAACCTCGATTCACTCGTGCCGTACACGGCCGTCGCCGAGGGCAACAGCGTGCTCGTGACGCTCGGCGCCTCGCCTGCCGCACAGGCGGCTGCCGCGACGATCCCGCTCCTGCAGACGGCCCCGGCCGGCGCGCGCAGCATCAGCGGCGTCGACTTCCGCCGCTCCCCGGAAGGCGCTGGCCGCGTCGTCGTGCAGCTCAGCGATCCTTCGACGCCCGCGAGCCTCAAGCAGGAAGGCAACCGCGTGATCGTCGACTTCACCGGCGTCTCGATCGGTGAAGACGTCGTGAAGCGCTACGACGTCGTCGACTTCGCAACCCCGGTGACGATGTTCGACGCGATGCGCCTCGGCAATGGCGCCCGCCTCGTCGTCACCGCGAGCGGCGACTTCGAGCAGCTCGCCTACCAGACCGACAACCAGTACGTGGTCGAGGTCCGCCCGCGCGCCCGCGCGACGGCTGCGGTCTCGGAGAAGGAGAAGGTCTACACGGGTGAGCGCCTCACGCTCAACTTCCAGGACATCGACGTGCGCCCGCTGCTGCAGCTCCTGGCTGACACCAGCGGCCAGAACATCGTCGTGTCCGACTCGGTCAAGGGCCGCGTCACGCTGCGCCTGCAGAACGTTCCCTGGGACCAGGCGCTCGACATCGTCCTGAAGACCAAGGGCCTCGACATGCGCCGCAAGGACAACGTGATCCTGGTGGCGCCGCAGGCGGAGCTCGCGTCCCAGGAAAAGGCGGAGCTCGAAGCGCAGAAGGACATCCAGGAGCTGGCGCCGCTGCGCACCGAGTTCCTGACCGTCAACTACGCGAAGGCGACGGAAATCGCGCGCCTCGTGAAGTCGGCGGGCGGCGGCTCGCTGCTCTCGGAGCGCGGCAACGTGACCGTGGACGAGCGCACCAACACGCTGCTCGTGCAGGACACGTCCGAGAACCTCGCCGCGGTCCGCTCGATGGTCGCGACGCTCGACATCCCGGTCCGCCAGGTGCTGATCGAGTCGCGCATCGTGATCGTCGCCGACGACTTCAGCCGCGAGCTCGGCGTCCGCGCCGGCTTCACGCGCGTCTCCGACGACGTCAAGGACCTGATGGCGGTCAGCGGCAGCGCGCAGGCGACCGACTCGATCATGGGATCGGCGCTCGACAACCTGGCGAACACGGGCCAGCCGTTCCCGGTCGATGTCCCGTTCGGCCCGGCGTTCGAGCGCTACAACGTGAACATGCCGGTCGCGAACCCGGCGGGCCGCATCGCGCTCTCGATCCTCGACTTCGACGACTTCCTGATCGACCTCGAGCTGTCGGCTGCGCAGAACGAAGGCCGCGGCGAGATCAAGTCGACCCCGCGCGTCATCACGGCGAACCAGCGTGAGGCGATCATCGAGCAGGGCGTCGAGATCCCGTACCAGGAGTCGGCCTCGTCGGGCGCGACGACGACCCAGTTCAAGAAGGCGGTGCTGTCGCTCAAGGTCACGCCGCAGATCACGCCGGACGACCGCGTGATCCTCGACCTGACCGTCACCAAGGACAGCGTCGGCCAGCTCGTGCCCTCGGCGACCGGCGGCTTCGTGCCCTCGATCGACACGCGCAACATCCAGACCCAGGTGCTCGTGAAGGACGGCCAGACGGTCGTGCTGGGCGGCATCATGGAGACGGAGCGCCGCGATTCGGTCAAGAAGGTCCCGGGCCTCGGCGACGTGCCGATCCTCGGCAACCTGTTCAAGTCCAAGAGCCGGATCAATAATCGAGATGAACTGTTGATCTTCGTGACACCGAAGATCCTGCGCGAAGGCTCCTCGACGGAGTGATCGCGGCGGGCCCGGCCTTCCGGGCCCCATCGACGACTAGAAACGGCCGCCTCCGGGCGGCCGTTTTTTTGGGTGGCCGGGTCGTACATTTCGGACTTAGTTGGCTTGGCGACTTGGGCCCGCGCTTGAGGGCGAGAAGCCAAGTAAGTCCGAAATGTACGACCCGGCAGCAAAAGCAAGCGTTTTTCTGATCGGCCCGATGGGCTCCGGCAAGACCGCGGTCGGGCGCTCGCTCGCCCGCCGCCTCGGCCTGCCGTTCGCCGACAGCGACGCCGAGGTCGAGTCGCGCACCGGGGTCGACATCGCCTACATTTTCGAGCGTGAAGGCGAGGAGGGCTTCCGTATCCGCGAGCGGGACGCGATCGACGAATTGACCCAGGCCTCCGGCATCGTGCTCGCGACGGGCGGCGGCGCGGTGCTCCTGCCGGAGAACCGCGAGCGGCTCGCCGCGCGCGGGACCGTCGTCTTCCTCGACACCACCATCGAGCAGCAGCTCGAGCGCACGCGCCGCAGCCGCCACCGGCCGCTCCTGGCCGGCGCCGACCGTCGCGAGAAGCTCGAGGAGCTCGCGAAGGTGCGCGACCCGCTCTACCGCTCGATTGCCGCGATCACGATCCAGACCGACGGGCGCGCGCCGGTCGCAGTCGCCGGCGAAATCGCGCGCGCGCTGAAGGAATCCTGAGCATGCAGCGGCTCGAGGTGAAGCTCGGCAAGCGCGCCTACCCGATCCTGATCGGGCCGGGGTTGCTGCGCTCCCGGGAGCTGCTCGCCGCGCAGGCCGAGGCCGCCCGGCTCCTCGTCGTGACCGACGACGTGGTGGGGCCGCTCTGGATGCCGAAACTGGAGCAGGGGCTCGCGGGCCGCGCATTCGAGATCTGCGTGCTGCCGGGCGGCGAGGAGCAGAAGACGCTCGGCAACGTGGCGCTCGTCATCGACGCGCTGGTGGCCGCGCGGCTCAACCGGGACGGCCTGGTGCTCGCCCTCGGCGGCGGCGTGATCGGCGACGTCGCGGGCTTCGCGGCGGCCTCCTACCAGCGCGGCATCGCGATCGTGCAGCTGCCGACGACGCTGCTCGCGATGGTGGACTCCTCCGTCGGCGGCAAGACCGGCGTCAACCATCCGGGCGGCAAGAACCTGATCGGCGCCTTCCACCAGCCCACGGCCGTCATCGCCGACACCGAGACGCTCTCGACGCTGCCGGACCGGCAGCTGCGGGCGGGGCTCACGGAGATCGTCAAGGCGGCACTCGTCGCCGACGCCGGGTTCTTCGCCTGGCTCGAGGCCCACGTGCCGAAGCTGCTTCGGCGCGATCCCGCCGCGCTCGAAGAGGCGATCCGCCGCGCCTGCGCGATCAAGGCCGCGATCGTCGTCGAGGACGAGCGCGAGCAGGGACGGCGCGCGCTCCTGAACCTCGGCCACACCTTCGGCCACGCCATCGAGGCCGGCGCCGGCTTTGGGACTGTCCTGCACGGCGAGGCGGTCGCCGCCGGGCTCGTGCTTGCGGCGGAGCTCTCCGCGCGCACCGGGCGCCTGCCGGGCGCCGATTGCGCTGCGCGTGCGCGAACTCCTCGCCTCCGCGGGGCTACCGGTCGATCCGCCGCGGCTCGGGCGCGCGCGCATGCAGGAGCTCATGGCGATGGACAAGAAAGTGAAAGGCGGGCAGGTCCGCCTCGTGCTGCTCGACGGCATCGGCCAGGCGGTCGTCACGGCCGAGTATCCGCCGGAGGCGCTCGCATCGCTGCTCGAGGAACGGACCGGCCCATGAGGCGCGGCCGCGATCCCGATGCGGGCCTCGCGCCCTATGCCGCGCTCGAGCGCACGTCGCGCGGCCGGCGCCATCCCGAGCCGCCCGCGGATTACCGCGGCGAGTTCCAGCGCGACCGCGACCGCATCATTCACTCGAACGCGTTCCGGCGCCTCGTCTACAAGACGCAGGTCTTCATCAGCCACGAAGGCGACATGTACCGCACGCGGCTCACGCACTCGATCGAGGTCGCCCAGATCGGGCGCTCGGTCGCGGGCGCGCTCTTCCTGTCGGAGCCGCTGACCGAGGCCATCTGCCTCGCGCACGACCTCGGGCACACGCCCTTCGGCCATGCCGGCCAGGACGTCCTGAACGACTGCATGCGCGAATACGGCGGCTTCGAGCACAACCTGCAGTCGCTGCGGGTCGTGGACGAGCTCGAGGAGCGCTACGCGGAGTTCCGCGGGCTCAACCTCTGCTTCGAGACCCGCGAGGGGATCCTGAAGCATTGCTCGCTCGCGAATGCGCGCCTGCTCGGAGACCTGGGGACCCGTTTCATCGAACGGCGGCAGCCGGGCCTCGAGGCCCAGATCTCGGATCTCGCGGACGCCATCGCCTACAACAATCACGACGTGGATGATGGGCTGCGCTCGGGGCTGGTCTCCGTCGAAGAGCTTCGCAGCGTGACGCTGTTCGCGCGCCACCACGATGCCGTCATCGCCCGCTACGGCGAGCTGCCCGGGCGGCGCCTGGTGCACGAGATCATCCGGCGCATGATCCACGAGGTCGTGAGCGACCTGATCGAGGAGTCGGCGCGCCGCATCGCGGCCGCGAAGCCCGCGGACATCGAGGCCGTGCGCGGCCAGCCCGGGCCGCTGATCGGCTTCTCGGAGGCGCGCGACGCCGAGCACCGCCAGATGAAGAAGTTCCTGCGCACGCGGCTCTATCGCCACGAGAAGATGCAGGCGGCGCGCATGGGCGCGGGCACCGTGCTCGAGGGCCTGTTCCGCGGCTTCATGGCGGACGTTTCGCGCATGCCGCCGGAGCACCGGGATGCCGCGCTCGCGATGGAAGCGCAATCGGGCACCGCCGGCCGCGCGCGCGCCGTCGCCGATTACATCGCCGGGATGACGGACCGCTACGCGTTCCAGGAGCATTCGAGACTGATAGCATGAGCGCCCGCCAGGAGGACCGAGTGAGCCGAGCCGCCGTACCCGCACGCGATCGCCTGATTTTCGCCATGGACGTTCCGACCGCGGACGCCGCGCGGCGGCTGGCGGACCAGCTCGGCGACTCGATCACTTTCTACAAGCTCGGCCTCGAGCTCTTCACGTCGGGCGGCGCCTTCGAGCTGCTCGACTGGATGGTCGGCCACGGCAAGAAGGTCTTCCTCGACCTCAAGCTGTTCGACGTGCCCGCGACGGTCGCAGGCGCCGTGCGAAACCTCCGGAACCGCGGCGTGACGTTTGCGACGGTGCACGGCAACCAGGCGATCATGGAAGCTGCGGTTGAGGCCGCGGACGGCGTCGGCATCCTGGCGGTGACCGTGCTGACGAGCCTCGACCGAGGCGACCTCGACGATCTCGGCTTCCAGTGCGATGTCGAGCAGCTCGTGCTCTCGCGCGCGCGGCGCGCGCTCGAAGCCGGCTGTGCCGGCGTCGTGTCGTCCGGCCTCGAGGCGAAGATGCTGCGCGCGGGCGTGGACGACCGGCTGATCGTGGTGACGCCCGGCATCCGCCCGGTCGAGAACCGGCCGGTGGACGACCAGAAGCGCGTCGTCGGCGTGGCCGAGGCTTTCGGCAATGGCTCGGACTACATCGTCGTCGGCCGCCCGATCCGGGACGCCGCCGATCCGCGCATCGCGGCGGAAGCGATCCAGGCGACGATCGCGGCGCTGTTCCCGCGCCCATGAGCGTGCTCGCGAACGACCGGCTGCTGCGCGCGCTGGCGCGCGAGCCGGTGGACCGCACGCCTGTCTGGATCATGCGGCAGGCCGGCCGTTACCTGCCGGAGTACCGCGCGACGCGAGCCAGGGCAGGAAGTTTTCTGGGACTGGCGACGAATCCCGATCTCGCCTGCGAAGTCACGCTGCAGCCGCTCGCGCGCTTTCCGCTCGACGCGGCGATCCTCTTCTCCGACATCCTGATGATCCCGATGGCCATGGGCGTCGGGCTCACGTTTGCGGAAGGCGAGGGGCCGCGGATCGAGCGGCCGCTGCGCCGTGCCGCCGACATCGACGCACTGCCGGTGCCCGATCCGGCGCGCGACCTGAAGTTCGTCATGGATACGGTTGCGCTCGTTCGCCGCGAACTCGCGGGGCGCGTGCCGCTCATCGGATTCGCCGGATCGCCCTGGACCGTTGCGACCTACATGATCGAGGGCAGCGGCAGCCGCGATTTCGTGCATTCGAAGGCGCTGCTCGCGAGCGACCCGAAGGCGCTGCACCGGCTGCTCGCGAAGCTCGCGCGCGCGACCACGGACTATCTCAATGCGCAGGTCGAAGCGGGCGCGCAGGCCCTGATGATCTTCGACACCTGGGGCGGGACGCTCTCGACGCCGGAGTACCTGGAGTTCTCGCTCGCCTACATGGAGCGCATTGCCGCGGGACTCGTGCGCGAACGCGAAGGCCGGCGCGTGCCGCTCATCCTCTTCACCAAGGGCGGCGGCGCCTGGCTCCCGAACATGGCGGCGTCGGGCGCCGATGCGCTCGGCATCGACTGGACGACGGAGCTCTCGGCTGCGCGCCGCGCGGTCGGCGACCGTGTCGCGCTGCAGGGCAACCTCGACCCGGCGGCGCTGTTCGAATCGCCCGAGGCGATCCGCGCGCACGTCGCCCGTGTCCTTGCGAGTTACGGCCGCGGCCCCGGGCATGTCTTCAATCTCGGCCACGGCATCCAGCCCGGCGTCGACCCCGACCATGTCACCGCGCTGGTGGCCGCCGTGCAGGAGCTGTCGCCCGGCGTATCACCGCTGACCAAGGGGACGTTCACCTTGACCTTCGATCCTTCGGGTCAAGGTGAACGTCCCCTTGGTCAGCGAAGCGGCTACTTGAGCCGCAGCTCGTCCCGCAGCGTCCGCCTCAGGATCTTCCCGACGTTCGTCTTCGGCAGCTCGCTGCGGAAATAGATGAACTTGGGAATCTTGTACGGCGTCAGCTCGTGCTTGCAGTACGCGATCACGTCGTCGGCCGTCAGCGCCGGGTCCTTCTTCACGATGAAGAGCGCAACGACTTCGCCCGACTTCTCGTCCGCCTGCGCGACTGCCGCGACTTCGAGCACGCCCGGGATCTGCGCGACGACGCCCTCGACCTCGTTCGGGTACACGTTGAAGCCCGACACGAGGATCATGTCCTTCTTGCGGTCTTCGATGAACGTGCGTCCGCGCGCATCCATGCGGCCGATGTCGCCGGTGCGCAGCCACGCGCCCGGCAGCATGACCTTCGCCGTCTCCTCGGGCCGGTTCCAGTAGCCGCGCATCACCTGCGGGCCGCGGATGCAGATCTCGCCGATCGAGCCGTTCGGCAGCGCGTTGCCGTCGTCGTCGCAGATCGAGATCTCGGTGGAGGGAATCGGGTAGCCGATGGAGCCGCTGAATTCCGTCTCGCGCGGCAGGTTCGCGGTGCCGACCGGGGAGGACTCGGTGAGCCCCCAGCCCTGGCAGATGTGCCGGCCGGTGACCTTGCGCCATCGCTCGGAGACCGCCGCCTGCACCGCCATGCCGCCGCCGAGCGCGACCTTGAGCGAGCTGAAGTCGAGCTTGTCGAAACCCGGCGTGTGCAGCAGCGCGTTGAACAGCGTGTTCACGCCCGTGATGAAGGTGAAGCGCACCTGCGCGAGTTCCTTCACGAAGCCCGGCATGTCGCGCGGATTCGTGATCAGCACGTTGTTGCCGCCGACATGCGTGAAGACCAGCATGTTCGTCGTCAGCGCGAAGATGTGGTAGAGCGGCAGCGCCGTGATGACCGCCGGGTCGTCCACCTCGCCGAGTTCCGGCATGAAGGCGACGACCTGCAGCGTGTTCGCGACCATGTTCCGGTGCGTGAGCACGGCGCCCTTCGAGACGCCCGTCGTGCCGCCGGTGTACTGCAGGAAGGCGACGTCTTCGCCGGTCACCTCCACCGGGTCGAGCGTGAGCGCGCCGCCCGCGGCGAGCGCATCGTTGAAGCGGACGCCCCGGGCAGCGAGTACGCCGGCACCATCTTCTTGACCTTGCGGATCACGAAATTCGTGATCGGGCCCTTCGGAAATCCGAGCAGGTCGCCGATGCCCGTCACGACGATGTGCCTGACCGGCGCGTGCGCGAGCACCTGTTGCAGCGTCGCCGCCGCGTTCTCGAAGATCACGATCGCGGTCGCGCCCGAATCCTTCAGCTGGTGCTCGAGTTCGCGCGCGGTGTAGAGCGGGTTGACGTTGACGACGACGCAGCCCGCGCGGTGGCAGCCCGCGATCGCGACCGGGTACTGCAGCACGTTCGGCATCATGATGGCGACGCGGTCGCCTTTCCTGAGCCCCGCGACCTTCTGGAGCCAGGCGCCGAAACGGCGCGACTGCTCGTCGATGTCCGCGTACGTGAGCTTGCGGCCCATGTTGGAGTACGCCGTGGACGCCGCGTGCTTGCGGAAGGCGTGCTCGTAGAGGTGCTTGAGCGACGGAATCGAGTCCGGGTCGATCTCGGCGGGCACGTCGGGCGGGTAATCGCGCAGCCAGATCTTTTCCACGGGCGCGTTCGGATCCGTCATTGCTGCATCGCAAAATGGCCCCGGGGTATCCCGTGCGGCCATCGTCTGCGTTTCGCGCGCCTTTGACTAGGGGCGAAGGAGCGGCTTGAGCTGGACCCAGACGTTGTCGAGCAGGCGCGGCTGCGCCTTCGCGTTCGGGTGTATGCCGTCCGGCTGGAAGTAGGTGAGGTCGAGCGCGAGCTTCGGGTCGATCAGCGCGGCGACGCCGATCTTGTAGCGCGACTTCAGGTCGTCGTAGATCTTCCGGAACGAGCTCGCGTACTGCGGCCCGTAGTTCGTCGGCATGCTGACGGCGAGGAGCAGGACGTCCGCGCCGGCCGCGCGGCTCCTGGAGATGAGCAGGCCAAGGTTCGCCTGGACGCGCGCGACCGGCAGGCCGCGCAAGCCGTCGTTGCCGCCGAGCTCGAGGATCACGATGCCGGGCCGGTGCGTCGCGAGCGCGCGATCGATGCGCGCGACGCCGCCGTCGGTCGTCTCGCCGCTGACGCTGGCGTTGACGACACGGTAACCGTAACCTTGATTCTTCAATCGCTGCTGCAACAGGGTGACCCAGCCCTGGCCGGGTGTGAGCCCGTAGCCGGCGGACAGCGAATCGCCCATGACGAGGATGACCGGCGGTTCGGCGGACCGCGCGGGCAGCGACGCGGCAAGCAGGCAGAACGCGAGGACCAGCAAGCGAGCCATGGACAGGAAGACCGTTCTCGAAGCCAGGAGTTTGCGCAAGGAGGTTACCAGCCCGGAGGGAATGCTGACGATCCTCGATGATGTCAGCCTCACGATCGGGGCGGGGGAGACGGTTGCCATCGTCGGCGCTTCGGGCGCCGGGAAATCGACGCTGCTGGCGCTCCTCGCCGGGCTCGACGAGCCGAGTGCGGGTTCCGTCTGGCTCGCAGGCATCGAACTTTCGGCGCTGGATGAGGACGGCCGGGCGGAAGCCCGCGCGAAGCACGTCGGCTTCGTGTTCCAGTCATTTCACCTGATCCCGTCGCTGACGGCGATCGAGAACGTGATGCTGCCGCTCGAGCTCGCGGGCAAGTCCGACGCGCGCGGAACCGCCCGCGCCGTGCTGCAGCAGGTCGGCCTCGGGCCGCGCCTCGGCCACTACCCGCGCCAGCTCTCGGGCGGCGAGCAGCAGCGCGTCGCCATCGCCCGCGCCTTCGTGACCCGGCCCGCCGTGCTCTTCGCCGACGAGCCGACCGGCAACCTCGACACGACGACCGGGCACCGCGTGATCGAACTCCTGTTCGACCTGAATGCCGCGAACGGAACGACACTGGTCCTGGTGACGCATGACCGCGAGATCGCGGCGCGCTGCAACCGCGTGATCGAGCTCGACGCCGGGCGGATGGTGAGCCGGTGAAGGCGCTCCGTTTCGCGCTGCTCGCGCTGCTGCGGGACTGGCGCTCCGGCGAGCTCGCGGTGCTGCTCGCGGCGCTCGTCGTCGCGGTCACGGCGCTGACCGGCGTCGGTTTCTTCACCGACCGCATCGCCCAGGCCGTGGACCAGCGCGCCGCGGAGGTGCTCGCGGCGGACCTGCGCCTGCGCGGGACCGATCCGGTCTCGACGGACTACGACGCGCTCGCCGCCGGGCGCGGCATTGCCACCGCGCGCACGATCAGCTTTCCGAGTGTCGTGTTCTTCGGCGAGGACTCGGCGCTCACCGCAATCCGCGCGGTCGGTCCCGGCTATCCGCTGCGCGGCAAGCTCAAGGTTTCCGAGGCGCCGTTCGCGCCGGCGCGGGAGACGGACGAGCTTCCGGCGCACGGTGAGACCTGGCTCGACTCGCGCCTGCTGGCGCGGCTCGGCGCGGGCGTCGGCGATCGCGTCAACATCGGCGCCGCCGCCTTCACCGTCACGCGCGTGCTCGACTACCGGCCCGACCAGGGCTCGGCCTTCACGGACCTCGCGCCGACGCTCCTGATCCCGATCGACGACTTGCCGGCAACCGAACTCCTCGGGCCCGGCAGCCGCGCGACGTACTCGCTGCTCTTCGCGGGCAAGCCCGCCGACATCCGCGCGTTCCGGACCGAGATCCGCGAGCGCAAGACGAAGAGCGAGCGGCTGGTCGGGGTGGCGGAGGAGAGCCCGCAGATCCAGTCCTCGACGCGCCGCGCGGGCCGATTCCTGAACCTGTCCGCGATGATCACGGTATTGCTCGCGGCGATCGCCGTCGCCATGGCGGCGCGGCGCTACACGCAGCGCCACCTCGACAGCGTCGCGCTCATGAAGTGCATGGGTGCGCCGCAGCGCCTCGTGTTGCAGGTGACCGTGATCGAGCTCGCGCTGGTCGCGCTGGTCGCGGCCGTTCGTCGGCGCGGCGCTTGGTTTCCTCGCGCAGGAGCTCCTGACGCGCCTGCTGGGGGACCTCGTCCGCGCCGACCTGCCGCCGCCGACGCTCGCGCCGGCCTGGCTCGGCGCGGCGACGGCGCTCGCGATCCTGGTCGGCTTCGCGCTGCCGCCCATGCTGCAGCTGAAGCGCGTGCCGCCGGCGCG
Organism: uncultured Gammaproteobacteria bacterium; assembly: GCA_963747035.1. Classification (GTDB taxonomy): domain Bacteria; phylum Pseudomonadota; class Gammaproteobacteria; order Steroidobacterales; family Steroidobacteraceae; genus SCUD01. The sequence goes on along the minus strand of CAVVDL010000004.1, from coordinate 66,538 downwards.
CGTGCTGCGCCGGAACCTCGAACCGCCGCCGCTGCGCTATTCCCTGTCGTATGGCCTCGCCGTCGCGACGCTCATCGGCATCCTGTTCTGGCTGGTGCGCGACGCCCGGCTCGTCGGTTTCGTCGCGGCGGGCATCGGCGGGACGCTCGCCGTGCTCTACGGCGCGGGCTACCTGCTGGTGCGCCTCGCCGGGCGCCTGCGCGGCGCGGTCGGCGTCGCCTGGCGCTATGGCGTCGCGAACCTCGCGCGGCGCGGGCGCGAGAGCGTCGTGCAGGTGGTCGCGTTCGGGCTCGGGCTCATGGTGCTGCTGCTCCTCGCGGTCGTCCGCGGCGACCTGCTCGAGACCTGGCGCGCGAGCCTGCCGACGGACACGCCGAACTACTTCATGATCAACATCCCCGACGCCGAGACGCGCGACTTCGCGCGCTTCATCGAGGACCACGGGCTGCCGACGCCGCGGCTCTTCCCGATGATCCGCGCGCGCATGTCGGCCATCAACGGCAAGCCGATCGAGGAGCATCAAGCCTGCGACCGATCGCGGCGAGGCCTTCGCCGAGCGCGAACAGAACCTGTCCTGGGCCGAGACGCCGCAGCTCGACAACAAGATCGTGTCGGGACGCTGGTGGACGGCGGCCGACCGCGGCAAGCACTACGTCTCGGTCGCCTCGGAGTACCAGGAGGAACTCGACCTCAAGCTCGGCGACAAGCTCGCCTTCGACGTCGCGGGCGAGACGATCGAGGCCGAGGTGCTGAGCTTCCGGGAAGTGGAGTGGGACAGCTTCCGCCCGAACTTCTTCCTGGTGTTCTCGCCGGGCACGCTCGACGGCCTCGCCGGCACCTGGCTCACGAGCATGAACCTCGACCTCGGTCAGCGGAAGATGCTCGTGGATCTCGTGCGGCGCTTCCCGTCGGTGTCGGTCTTCGACATCGACGCCATCCTCGCGCAGGTGCGCGACGTCATCGACCGCGCCTCGCTCGCCGTGCAGTACGTGTTCCTCTTCACGCTCGCCGCCGGCATCACGGTGCTGCTCGCCGCGATCCAGGCGACGCGCGACGAGCGGCGCTACGAGAGTGCCATGCTCCGGACCCTGGGCGCCCGCCGGCGCGTCGTGCTCGCGGGCGTCGCCTCGGAATTCACGGCGCTCGGCATGCTCTCCGGCGTGCTCGCGGCGATCGGCGCGACGCTCGCCGGCTGGCTGCTCGCCCGGGAAGTCTTCGACCTGAAGTACGCGATCGATCCCTGGGTCTGGGTGATCGGGCTCGCGGCCGGCGCCGTCATCGTCGGCGGGGCAGGGACGCTCGCTGCGCGCGGCGTCGTCAATCACCCGCCGATCAGCACGCTGCGCGAGGGCTAGCCGGCGGCGAGGCGCGCCTCGGCAAAGCGCTCGAGCTCGCCGTTTCGCGCATAGCCCTCGACGCGGACGAGGTAGCGCCCGGCCGGCAGGATCGAGCTGTTGAGCGAAAACCGGATATCGAAGTTCGAGTCGCGCACCAGGGGACCTGCGTGCACGAGGAGCGTGCCGTCGTCGCGCAGGAGGCTCACGCGAAAGCGCGCGTAGCGATCGGTGCGCGCATTCAGGACGAGATCGAGGCGTTCGGGAAACTCGCTGCCGCCCACCGACACGAGCGCCGGCGCGCGCAGGTCGACGCGCACCGTGCGGTTCGTGGACGGCGCCTGCAGGAAGCCGGCTTCCGCCTGCTTTTTCATCAGTTCCATGCGGTCCTCGGCGACGCTCCAGCGCCAGGCGACCCAGGCGAGCGCGACGACGAGCACGAGGCCCGCGGCGCCGATCGCGATCACGAGCCGGTACGGCGACAGCCTCTCGACCCAGGGCGAAATTTCCGTATGCATTGACCCAACTCCCGGTGCCGGTCCGTTTATTCTATGCATTCGCTGCCCAAGGAGGGCTCGTTATGTCCATGTCCGTCGCCCGCGCCGGCCTGATTTCGGCCGGTGTCCTGCTCGCCCTCAATGCCGTCGCAGCCGAGCCCGAGGTTTCGCTCACGGTGTACAGCTCGGCGCAACCGGGCGGCATCCCGGCCGAGTGGTACCGGCCGCTGCCGGGCATGGGCACGCCGCAGGCGAGCCAGTTGCCGGGATTTGCGCTGGTGCGGCTCGAGCGGGAACTCCAGATTCCGCGCGGGCGCGGCACGATCCAGTTCACCGACGTCGCGGCGCTCATCGATCCGACCACCGTGCAATTCCTCTCGCTCTCGGATCCCGAGGGCACGAAGGTGCTCGAGCAGAATTTCCAGTTCGACCTCGTGAGCCAGGACAAGCTGCTCTCGCGCTACATCGACCGGCCGGTCAGCGTGGAACAGAGAGGCGCCGACGGCACGAAAGTCCTTGAAGGCACGCTGATCTCGTCGAACGACGGACTCGTGCTCCGCGGCGCGGACGGGCAGATCCACGCGCTGCGCGAATGGAGCAACGTGCGTTTCGGCGAGCTGCCGGGCGGCCTCATCACGCGCCCGACGCTCGAGTGGGACGTGGTCTCCGGCAAGGGCGGGACGCAGGACGCGCGCGTTTCCTACCAGACGGGCGGCATCACCTGGTGGGCCGACTACAACCTGATCTTCACCGAGGGCGCGGACGCGAACTCGGGTTTCGTGGACGTCGGCGCCTGGGTGAGCCTGCTCAACCAGTCGGGCGCGCGCTACCAGGACGCGAAGCTGAAGCTGATCGCGGGCGACGTGCACCGGGCGCAGCCGGCGCCGCAGGCAACTGCGCAGCAAGGTGCTTACGAAATGGCGGTGGCCGCCGATGCGGCTCCCCCGGGCTTCGAGGAGAAGTCCTTCTTCGAATACCACCTCTACACGCTCGGCCGCCCGGCGACGATCCCGAACAACTCGACCAAGCAGATCGAGCTCTTCGATTCGGCGACGCATGTGCCGGCGAAGAAGCAGCTCGTCTACTACGGCGGCGACTTCGGTGGCGACTACGGCGCGCCGATGATGGACCGCGACATGAGCCCGGGCTCGAACACCGCGGTGGACGTCTGGCTCAAGTTCCGCAACGACAAGGACTCCGGCATGGGCATGCCGCTGCCGGCCGGCCGCATCCGCGTCTCGCAGCAGGACAAGGCCGACGGCAGCCTCGAGTTCATCGGCGAGGACACGATCAAGCACACGCCGAAGGACGAGGACGTCCGCGTCAAGCTCGGCACGGCGTTCGACGTGGTCGGCGAGCGCCGGCAGACGGACTTCACCGTGAACAGCAAGGGCCGCGTCATGGAAGAGGCCTTCGAGATCAAGGTCCGCAACCACAAGACGCAGCCGGTCGAGGTGATCGTGCGCGAGAACCTCTATCGCTGGAGCCAGTGGGCGCTGATCCAGCAGTCGCAGGCGTCCGAGAAGAAGGACGCGCGCACGATCGAGTTCCCGGTGAAGGTCGCCGCGGACGGCGAGGCGACGGTCACCTACCGCGTCCGCTACACCTGGTAGACCAAGGGGACGTTCACCTTGCTCGCCGCGAGCAAGGTGAGCGTCCCCTTGGTCAGGTCAGGCCTTCGGCGCCTTCAGCGTGAAGTCGTAGCTGCCGTAGTGCAGGTAGTTCGCCCAGTCGGCTGAAGGCAGCGCGCGCACCGAGGCGCGGCCGGCATTCAATGCGTTGCCGATGGACTCACCCTTCGCGAGATCGCGGTAGAGCGTCGTCGCGAACGCCGATGCCGCGGCGTCGGAGACGGGCCACCAGGTCCCGACGAAATTCGCGACGCCGCCGCGCAGGAATGCCTCGGCGAAGCCGACGCTGCGGTCGAGCTGCCGGAGCGGGTTGACGGTCGCGCGCAGGCGGCCCGATTCGCAGGCGTTGAAGAAGACGAGCGCCGGCACCGAGTCCATCGCCGCGAGGTCGGCCCCCGACACGACGCGCCCGCCCGCGCAGAGGATGCCGCTCGACGCGGGCGCCGCGGGATCGAACCAGGCGTGGCCGGCGAAATGGATCGCGTCGTAGTCGCCCGAGCGGAACTCCGCGAGCAGGCGCGCGCGCGTCGCATCGGCGCCGCGGATGGCCGTGATCCCGGCGCCGGGAAGCTGCGTCAGCATCGCGGCGACGCGCTCGCCTTCCTCGACCGCGCCGGGCAGGTCGCCGGTCGGGTTGATCACGAGCAGGACGTTGAACTCGCGCGAGCGGCGGCGCTGCTCGCGCCACTTGGCGACCGACATGCCCTCGGCCGCATAGCGGCGGCTGAGTCCGCTCGCGGCGGCCGGCGCCCAGCCCTTGATCGAAAGCGTTTCCCAGGGCCAGTGCGCGCTCGCGGTGTCGTGCACGACGACGAGCGGCGAGGACTTCACGGTGGGCAGGGCCTCGGCGATCTCGGGCGGCAGCAGGAGTCCCGCGAGGCGCTCGCCGAACTCCTCGAGGTCGGCGACCGACATGCCGGGCACGAGGCGCGAGTGTTCGCGCTCGAGCAGGCGCAGGTCGAGCCGGCGGCTGGCGACGAGCGCCGTCGCCTTCGGCGCGGGGCCGAGGAGCGCGACGCGAAGCTGCGCCGCCGATTCCTGCACGAAGAGCCAGGCGAGCGGCGTCGCGGTCTCCTTCAGCGGGCGCGCCGCCTTGCGCGCGGGCTTGCGCTCGCGCGCGATCCGCATGAGCGGCGCCGCGGGATGCAGCCGCAGCAGGTCTTCGGCCACGCGGCGCGCCGTGCCGAGGCGCTCGGCGTCGCGCGAGACGATCGTGATGCGCTTCAGGCGCTGCTCGGGTGCGAGGTCGGCGAGCGCCGTCAGTACGCCCTCGAGCTGCGCGCGCGCGGCGTCCGCGGGCTCGGCGCCGGAGGCCGTGCCCCAGAGCACCATCGAGAAGTTCTCGATGCCCGCGAGCGCGAGCGTGCGCGTCACGTTGGCGGCGGCGAGGCGCTGGACGTCCGGTCCGTAGCGGCCGAAATGGCCGAGGCCCGCGAACACGACGAGCCGCGGCGTGAGGCCGCTGCGGCCGACCGGCAGCACGAAGACCTCGCCGGCCGCGGCGCTGATCGCGCGCCGCCGCGCGAGGTCGCTGATCGCGCCATGCAGCATCTTGTCGATCGCCTGCGCGGCGCCGGCGGGCTCCACGTTCGCAAAAGCGCCGAGCACGATGGCGGCGCCGTTGCTCTGCGTGATGCTGCCTTCCATGAAGGAGAGCTCGACGGGCTTCGCCGCCGCATCGCGCTTCGGCGCGGCCGCGGTCGTCGAGGGCTGGGTGACGCCGACGAACTCGTGCAGGAACTCGCGCTGCTCGCGCTCGGAAAGGTCATTCCAGGCGATCTTCGGCTCGGGTGCCGAGCGCAGGTCCTCCTGCCAGAGCGTCGACACGCCGCGGTGGCGGGGCAGCACGCCCGGCAGTGCATTCGTCGTGCCGCTGCGCGCCAGGTCCACGATGGCGCGGCCGACATCCGCGTGGCCCGGCAGCGAGCCGTGGCTTTCCTCGGCGTACCAGGTCTTGAGGCTCGGCCACTGCGCGAGCGCGAGCGGGACCGTGCCGTCGCCCGCGGGCCCGCGGCCGAACTCGAGCTTGCGTCCGACGCGGCGCAGCCCCAGCACCGTGTCCTGGCCGAAACCGGCGATGAGGCGGAAGCGCTCGTCCGGCGGCGGCAGGTCCGCCATCGCGTCGCGCGAATTCTCGAGCAGGCGCGCAGACGGCTTCGGACCGTCGGGCCACTGGTCGGGATCGAAGGGGTCGAATTCCTTGCAGAGGTTTGCCGCGGGCAGGAGGTCGCAAAGCCCCGGGAAGGTCGTCAGCATCTGGCGCGCGAGCTCGTCGGCGCTGTGCTTGAGGTCCAGCATCGCGACGCGGCGAATCAGGGGGTAGGTACCCCGCAAGGCCTGCACCGCGACGAAGACCCCCTTGTTCGGCGCACCGAGCTGGATCACGCGGCCCATGCGCTCGCCGCCCTTGTGCGCGAGCGCGGCGCGCGCGACGAGGCCGCCCATGCTGTGGCCGACGATCACGACGTCCTGCCGCCGCTCGCGCAGCAGGCGGTCGGCGAGCTCGCGGCCGTTCCAGCCGATGTCGCGGCGCCAGTCGTAGGGATGGAAGACGGCGTCGAACCCGGCGATGCGCAGCACGAGCCGCAGCCGCTCATAGGCGAACTTGAGGACCCCGATCGCCCAGTAGCGGTTGCCGGCGGGCAGGGCGAGCTTCACGAGCTGGCCCTGGGCGATCTCGACCGGGTCGAACCAGGTGACGTCGGCGCCGCCGTTCTTGCGCAGGTGGCCGATGCTCGAACCCATGACGCCGGGGAGGATCAGGAGGCGAGGGCCGCCGCGCATCCCCGCGGCCCGGCGTGCCAGCCGTGACAGCTCTTGTTCCGTTTCAAGATATGCCGGCATCGCGCGATTCTAGGGTGCCGGGTCGAACATTTCGAACATTTGCAGTGCGAGGCCCGATTCCGAAATGTTCGAAATGTTCGACCCGGCACCCTAAGATGCCGCCGTGGACACGTTTGCGAAGGACAGGCTGCCGCCGAAGGAACTGTGGCCGCGGCTGCACTTCGACCTGCCGGAGTTGCGCTATCCCGACCGGCTGAACTGCGCGACCGTGCTCCTCGACGACGCCATCGCGGAGGGCCACGGCGACCGGCCGGCGATCGTCACGGACGCCGGGGTCATCACCTACCGCGAACTGCTCGCGCGCGCGAACCGCATCGCGAATGTCCTCACGGGCGCGGGCCTCGTCCCGGGCAACCGCGTGCTCCTGCGGGGCTACAACGGGCCGGAGCTCTACGCCGCCTGGCTCGCCGTGATGAAGGCGGGCGCGATCGCGGTGACGACGATGCCGATGCTGCGCGCGCCGGAGCTCACCGCGATCATCGGCAAGGCGAAACCGGCCTTCGCGCTCTGCGACCAGCGGGTGGTCAGCGAGCTTAAGGGCGTCGCGGCAGCCGGCGGCGTCGCCACGCTCATCACCTGGGGCGACGGCGACCTCGAAGCGCGCATGGCGAAGGCTTCCGACCGCTTCGTCAACGCGGACACGGCGTCCGACGACGTCTGCCTGCTCGCATTCACGTCGGGCACGACCGGCCAGCCCAAGGCCTGCATGCATTTTCATCGCGACGTGCTCGCGATGGCGGACGTCGTCGCGCGTCATCTGCTGAAGACGTCGCCGAATGACGTCTATGCCGGCAGCCCGCCGCTCGGGTTCACCTTCGGGCTCGGGGCGCTGCTGGTGTTTCCGCTGCGCTTTCGCGCTGCGACCGTGCCGATCGAGGCGCCGGCGCCCGCGGCGGTGCTCGCGGCGATCGAGCGTCACCGCGTGACCTGCCTCTTCACGGCGCCATTCGCCTATCGCGCGCTTGCCGCTGAACTCGCCGGTCGCGACCTGACTTCGCTCAAGCGCTGCGTATCGGCGGGCGAATTCCTGCCGAAGTCGGTCTCCGAGACGTGGTTCGAGAAGACCGGGATCCGCATCATCGACGGCATCGGCGCGACGGAGATGATCCACATCTTCGTATCCGCGAGCGGCGAAGACATCCGCCCGGGCTCCACCGGCAAGCCGCTGCCCGGATACAAGGCCTGCGTGCTGGACGAGGACGGCGAGGTCATGCTGCCGGGCGCGACGGGGCGGCTCGCGGTGACCGGGCCGACCGGTTGCCGCTATCTCGACGATGAGCGCCAGCGCGACTACGTGCAGAACGGGTGGAACGTCACCGGCGATATTTACCGCCTCGACGAGGAAGGCTACTTCTGGTTCGTCGCGCGCGCCGACGACATGATCGTCTCGGCGGGCTACAACATCGCGGGACCCGAGGTGGAGTGGGCGCTCCTCGCCCATCCGGCCGTGCGCGAATGCGCAGTCGTCGGCTCGGCGGATCCCGAGCGCGGCACGATCGTGAAGGCCTGCGTGGTGCTGGCGCCCGGCCGGACGGGGGACATCGCCCTCGTCAAGGAGCTGCAGGACTTCGTGAAGCAGCGCATCGCGCCGTACAAGTACCCGCGGGTCATCGAGTTCCTCGAGGCCCTGCCCAAGACCGCGACGGGCAAGCTGCAGCGCAAGGCGCTGCGGACGTAGAGAGGCTGGCGCCATCGTCACGAGGGGACGCTCCCCTTTGCGCCGCGGCGCGCAAAGGTGAGAGTCCCCCTCGTGTCACTGTCGCGGCTGGTCACGGTTTTCGCGCCATATAGTTGACAGTTAAACTATTTAGGCCTGTAATGATGCGGTGAAACGCATCGTCTGCCTCGGGGGCGGGCCTGCCGGGCTCTACGCCGCCATCCTGTTCCGCAAGGCCCTGCCGCGGGCGCGGGTGGAGGTTTACGAGCGCAATCGCCCGGACGACACCTTCGGCTGGGGGGTCGTGTTCTCGGACCGCACGATGGAGGGCTTTGCGCAGGCCGACGGGCCCTCGCAGGCCGCGATCACGGGCGGCTTCCACCACTGGGACGACATCGACGTCCACTACCGCGGCACGGTCACGACGACCGGCGGCCACGGATTCTGCGGCATCGCACGCAAGCAATTGCTCGCCATCCTCCAGGAGCGGGGCGCCGAGCTCGGCGCCATCCATCACTACCAGCACGAGGTCGAGGACGACGCGGTCTTCGCCGACGCCGACCTCGTCGTCGCGGCCGACGGCGTCAACAGCCGCACGCGCCGCCGGCACGAAGCCGTCTTCGAGCCCGACATCGACACGCGCGAGTGCCGCTACATCTGGCTCGGCACGACCAGGCCGTTCCCGGCCTTCACCTTCGCGTTCGAGGAGACGGAGCACGGCTGGTTCCAGATCCACGCTTACCAGTTCAGCAAGACACTCTCGACCGTGATCGTCGAGACGCGCGAGGAGACCTGGCGCGCGCATGGCCTCGACCGCGCCGACCATGCGCAATCGATCGCCTTCTGCGAGAAGCTCTTTGCGAAGTACCTGGACGGCCACTCGCTCATGAGCAACGCCGCGCACCTGCGCGGCTCCGCCTGGCTCAATTTCCAGCGCGTCCTGTGCAAGCGCTGGCACCATGGCAACCGCGTCCTGATCGGAGACGCGGCGCACACGGCGCATTTCTCGATCGGCTCCGGCACGAAACTCGCGATGGAAGATGCGATCGCGCTCGTTGCGCGCACCGCGGGCGCAAGCGACGTGCCGGCGGCGCTCGCCGCCTACCAGGACGAGCGCGAGACCGAGGCGCTGAAGCTGCAGAGCGCGGCGCGCAACCGCATGCGCTGGTTCGAGGATGTCGCGCGCTATACGCGGCTCCCGCCCTGGCAGTTCACCTACAGCCTCCTGACCGGCAGCCAGCGCATCGGCCACGCGAACCTGAAGCTCCGCGACCCGGCATTCGTCGCGGAGGTCGAAGCGCGGCTCGCGGATCGCGTGCATGCGAGCCCGCCGAGGCCGCCGATGTTCCTGCCGTTCGAACTGCGCGGGATGAAACTGGAGAACCGCATCGTCGTCTCGCCGATGGCGCAGTACTCGGCGAAGGACGGCATGCCGGATGACTGGCACCTCGTGCACCTCGGCGCGCGCGCGACCGGCGGGGCGGGGCTCGTCTTCACGGAAATGACCTGCGTCTCGCCGGAGGGCCGCATCTCCCCGGGATGCACCGGGCTCTGGAACGAGGCGCAGCGCGACGCCTGGCGGCGCATCGTGGATTTCGCACACACCCACGGCCGCGCGAAGCTCTGCATGCAGCTCGGCCATTCGGGCCGCAAGGGTTCGACGCAGATTGGCTGGGAAGAGGAAGACCGGCCGCTGCCGTCCGGCAACTGGCCGACGCTGGCGCCGTCGGCGCTGCCGTACCTCGAGGGGATCAGCGCGGCGCCGCGCGCGATGACCCGCGCCGACATGGACCGCGTGCTGGCGGAGTTCGTGCGGAGCACCCGCTTCGCCGCGGAAGCCGGCTTCGACATGCTCGAGATCCACATGGCGCACGGCTACCTGCTCGCGAGCTTCCTCTCGCCGCTCACGAACCTGCGCGAGGACGACTATGGCGGCAGCACGGCGAACCGCCTGCGCTACCCGCTCGAAGTCCTCGCCGCCGTGCGCACGGCCTGGCCGGACAAGCCGCTCTCCGTGCGCCTCTCCTCGAGCGACTGGGCCAAGGGCGGCCTGACGGAGGACGAACTGATCACCGTCGCGCGCGCGATGAAGGCGGGGGGCGCCGATCTCCTCGACCTGTCGAGCGGCCAGACCGTGCCCTGGCAGAAGCCGGTCTATGGGCGCATGTGGCAGACGCCGTTCTCCGATCTCGTGCGCAATGTCGTCGGCATCCCGACGATCGCCGTCGGCAATATCTTCGAGGCGGACCACGCCAACACGATCATCGCCTCCGGCCGCGCGGATCTCTGCGCGCTCGCGCGCCCGCACCTCGCGGATCCCGCCTGGACGCTGCGTGCGGCCGCCGAACAGCACTGGGACGGACAGTGGTGGCCGCCGCAATACCGCTCGGCGAAGCGCCAGCTCGAGCGCAATCTCGAGCGCGCGGCGCAGATGACGGGAGCGGTGTGATGAGCGCAGGTCTTCCGCTCGCCGGCCAGCACGCGCTCGTCACGGGCGGCGGGCGCGGCATCGGCGCGGCCATCGCGCGATCCCTGAGCGAGGCCGGTGCCCGCGTCACACTGCTCGGGCGCAAGGCGGAGGAGCTCGCGGCGACCGCGGCCACGCTCAAGCCCAGCGGCCGCGACCGTCATCGCGGACGTGACCGACCCGGCGCAAGTCGAGCGCGCATTCGCCGACGCGCGGCGTGCAGCGGGGGAAATCTCGATCCTCGTCAACAATGCCGGCCGGCCCGCGAGCCGCGCGCTCGCGAAGAGCGACGCGGATTTCTGGCGCGAGGTCGTCGACGTGAACCTGAACGGCGTCTATCACTGCACGCGCGCCGCCATCCCCGCGATGCTCGCCGCGAATCGCGGCCGCATCGTCAACATCTCGAGCACGGCGGGCCTTCGCGGCTACGCGTATTGCACGGCGTACTGCGCGGCCAAGCACGGCGTCATCGGCCTCACGCGCGCACTCGCACTCGAGGTCGCGAAGACCGGCATCACCGTGAACGCGGTCTGCCCCGGCTACACGGACACCGGCGTCGTACGCGATGCCATCCGCAACATCAGCGAGAAAACGGCCCGCAGCGAAGCCGAGGCGCGCGAGACGCTGGTCTCGTTCAATCCGCAGCAGCGGCTCATCGCACCCGAGGAGGTCGCGAATGCCGTGCTGTGGCTCTGCCTGCCGGGGAGCGAGAGCGTGACCGGCCAGAGCCTTGCGGTCGCAGGCGGAGAGGTGACCTGATGGCCGCGCGCCCGATGGATACCGAAACGCGCGCCGTCAGCGACGATCACGGCGCGATCCGCCTGTGGCTGCGCATGCTCGCGACGAACCGCCTGGTCGAGACCCGCACGCGGCGCCTGCTGCAGGACCGCTATGCGACGACGCTGCCGCGCTTCGACCTGATGGCCCAGCTCGAGCGCGCGCCGAAAGGGCTCAAGATGGGCGAGCTGGGCAAGCGCATGATGGTGACAGGCGGAAACATCACGGGCATCACCGACCTCCTGGAGAAGGAAGGCCTGGTCGAGCGCGTCGCGGACCCGAACGACCGGCGGGCCTGGCTCGTGCGGCTGACTGCGGCGGGGCGGCGGGCGTTCTCGGCGATGGCCGAGGAGCACGAGGGCTGGATCGTGGATGCCTTCCGGGAGCTGACCGGTCGCGAGATGGCGACGATGGCCGCGCTGCTCGCGCGGCTCAAGACACATGTCCGTTCACTCGAGGAGCGGGACGCATGAAGACCGAGATTCCGGACTTGACGGGCTATCAGGCGAAGCACTTTCTCTGGCGCGTCGACAATCGCGTCGGCTACCTGACGCTCAATCGCCCCGACAAGAAGAATCCGCTGACATTCGAGTCCTACGCGGAGCTTCGCGACCTCTTTCGGCTGCTGCACGACGGCGGGGGCGTGCGTGTCGTCGTGGTGAGCGGCGCGGGCGGCAATTTCTGCTCGGGCGGCGACGTGCACGAGATCATCGGCCCGCTCACGAAGATGGATGAGAAGGGGCTGCTCGACTTCACGCGCATGACCGGCGACCTGATCCGCGCCATGCGCGCCTGCCCGCAGCCGATCATCGCGGCGGTGGACGGCGTCTGCGCCGGCGCGGGCGCGATGATCGCGCTCGCCGCGGACTTTCGCCTCGCGACGCCGGCTGCGAAGACGGCCTTCCTCTTCGTGCGCGTCGGGCTCGCCGGCTGCGACATGGGCGCCTGCACGCTGCTGCCGCGCCTCATCGGCCAGGGGCGCGCCGCGGAGCTGCTCTACACGGGCCGCTCGTTCGACGCCGCCGAGGGCGAGCGCATCGGATTCTTCAACTCCATCGTGCCGGCGGCCGAACTTGGGGCCGCCGCGGCGAAACTTGCGACCGGGCTCGCGACCGGGCCGACGCTCGCGCATGCGCTCACGAAGAAGATGCTGCACCTCGAGTGGAACATGGGCGTCAACGAGGCGCTCGATGCCGAGGCTCGCGCCCAGGCGGGCCTCATGAAGAGCAACGACTTCCGCCGCGCTTTCGAGGCGTTCGCGGAAAAGAAAAAGCCGGTATTCGAGGGCGACTGATGAACAATCACGATGACCGGATGCAGTGGCCCTTCTTCGACGAGTCGCATCGGCGGCTTGCGACGGAGGCGAGCCGGTGGGCTTCGGCCAGCCTCGACGCGGGCGCACATCCGACCGACCGGGCCGCCGTGGATGCCCGCTGCCGCGAGCTGGTGGGAAGGCTTGGCAAGGCGGGCCTGTTGCGGCACTGCCTGCGCGCCGCGGACGGCGGCGCCGCGGAAGATTTCGACGCGCGCTCCATCTGCGTGCTGCGCGAGATCCTGGCGCAGCACGACGGCCTCGCGGACTTCAGCTTCGCGATGCAGGGCCTCGGCAGCGCGCCGATCTCGCTCGCCGGCAGCGAGCGCCTGCGCGCGACCTGGCTGCCGCGGGTCGCCGAAGGCAAGGCGATCGCCGCATTTGCGCTTTCGGAACCGGAGGCGGGTTCGGACGTCGCCGCGATGCAGACGAGCGCGCGCCTGGACGGCGACTCGTACGTGCTGAACGGCTCGAAGACCTGGATCTCGAACGGCGGCATTGCCGATTTCTACTGCGTGTTCGCGCGCACGGCGCCGAGCAATCCCCGTGCCGACGGCAGCGTGTCTGCGGACGGCATCACGGCCTTCGTCGTCGAGCCGGCGGATCGCGGATTCTCGGTTGCCGAGCGCATCGACGCGATGGCGCCGCATCCGCTCGCGCGGATCAATTTCGACGCCTGCCGCATTCCGGCCGAACGGCGCATCGGCGCCGAGGGCGAGGGCTTCAAGCTCGCGATGCGCACGCTCGACGTGTTCCGCACCTCGGTCGCCGCCGCAGCCTGCGGCTTCGCGCGCCGCGCACTCGATGAAGCGGGCGCACACGCCACGAAGCGCGCGATGTTCGGCCGGCAGCTCGCCGACTTCCAGCTGACCCAGGCGGCGCTTGCCGACATGGCGACGGCGCTCGATGCGGCGCAGCTCCTGACCTATCGTGCGGCGTGGCTGCGCGACACCGGCCGGCCATTCACGGCGGCGGCCGCCATGGCGAAACTCACGGCGACGGAGAACGCGCAGGCGATCATCGACCGGGCCCTGCAGATGTTCGGCGGGCGCGGCGTCGTGCAGGGCGAGGTCGTCGAGCGGCTTTACCGCGAAATCCGGGCGCTGCGGATCTACGAGGGCGCGAGCGAAGTGCAGAAACTCATCATTGCTCGGGAGCTCCTGAAATGAGCCGCGAAATCCTGCAACCGGCCGGCTGGGCGCGGCCGCGCGGCTACGCGAACGGGATCGCGGCCGAGGGCCGCCAGGTCTTCGTCTCGGGCCAGATCGGCTGGGACGGCGAGCAGCGCTTCGCGAGCGACGACTTCGCGGCGCAGACGCGCCAGGCGCTCGCCAACGTCGTCGCCGTGCTCGCCTGCGCGGGCGCCCGCCCCGAGCACCTCGTGCGCTTGACCTGGTACGTCACGAGCCGCGACGAGTACAACGCCTCGCTCGCGGAAATCGGCGCTGCGTACCGCGAATTGATCGGGCGCAATTTCCCGGCCATGTCGGTCGTCGTCGTCGCGGGCCTGCTCGAGCCCCGCGCCAAGGTCGAGATCGAGGCGACCGCCGTCGTCTAGCATGGTGCCGGGTCGTACAGTGACGTCACATTTGCGCCGAGCCGCAAATGTACGAAATGTACGACCCGGCACCATTCAGCCCCGCCAGGCGTCGCTCGTGTATTCCATGTAGGCGGCCGTCGTCTCGGCGGCTGCGACGCCGAAGTAGCGCGAGACGATGTGCAGCGCCATGTCGATGCCGGAGGTGAGGCCGCCGGCCGTCGCGATGTGCCCGTTGTCCACGAAGCGCAGGCCGCGCCGCAACTCGATGTCCGGGAATTCCTTCGCGAACTCGTCGAAGTACTCGTGGTGTGTCGTGGCCGGGATCCCTTTCAGGAGTCCCGCCTGCGCGAGCTTGAAGGCGCCGGTGCAGACCGAGACGGTGACGTCGGTGCCTGCGCTTGCATCGCGCAGCCAGTGCGATCGATTCGTCCGTCGCCTTGTGCGCCGGCACGACGATGACGTTGGGCTGCGGTGCGTTCGCGATCGTGTAGTGCGGTCTCACTTGGATCCCGCCGAGCTGATATGCCTGGTCAGCCGGCGCGACCGTGTAGAGCTCGAATGCGTCCCTGTGCTCGCCGCCGGTCGTCGATCACGGTGTCCGAAAAGACTTCCCAGGGTCCGGCCGTGTCGATCATGTTGGTCCATTGGCCGATCATGAAGGCGACCTTGACCCGCTCGCGCTTCGGCAGGGGCGCGGCCGGCGCTGCGGCTGCGCTGGCCGCCCGGAGTGTTGCCGCCGAAGAGAGCGATCGAGGCGGCGAGCGAAGTGCCGATGAAGTGACGGCGATGCATGGGGATCTCCTGTGCGGGTGGATGTTCATCACCCTGGATGCCGCATGCTCGCGCGACGGTCGCTGGCAGAAAGGACAGACAAGCGTCATTTCCTGCCATACTGCCGCCACGACCCCGCAGCCTGCGTATCGTTGCCCGCCATGAAAGCTCCCGCACGCCCGAAAGCGCGCAGCCGGACGCATCGCGTCGTGATGCTCGGCTTCCCGCAGGCCCAGGTCCTCGACATCACCGGCCCGCTCGAGGTGTTCTCGCGCACGGCGCGCTGGCTCGCCGATCACCGTGGCACGCGCGTGCCGGCCTACTCGACGGAATTCATTTCCGCGCGCGCCGGTCCCGTCGCGATGTCGAATGGCCTCGCGCTCGTCGCGACCCGCCGCTACGCCGACGTGGACGATGCCGACACGCTCCTGGTCGGCGGCGGCATCGGTTGGGAAGCGGCGGCCGCGGATACGAACCTGCTCGCCTGGCTCGCGGCGCAGGCGGGTCGCGTCGAGCGCCTCGGCTCGATCTGCAATGGCGCCATGCTGCTCGCGGCGGCCGGCCTCCTCGAGGGACGCGCGGCCACCACGCACTGGGCCTACCTCGACCGGCTCGCGAAGCTCGCGCCGAAGTCGCGGGTGGACCGGGATGCGCTCTACGTGCGCTCCGGCAACATCTACACCTCGGCGGGCGTCACCGCGGGCATGGACCTCGCGCTCGCGCTCGTCGAGCAGGACCACGGCAAGGCCGTCGCACTCGCCGTGGCGCAGGAGCTCGTGCTCTTCCTCAAGCGTCCCGGCGGGCAATCGCAGTTCAGCCGTCACCTGGAGGCGCAGCGGCGCGACGACCTCTTCGGCGAGCTCGAGCTCTGGATGCTGGAGCATCCGGCCGAGGATCTCTCGGTCGGCAAGCTCGCGCGGCGCATGAACATGAGCCCGCGGCATTTCGCGCGGCTGTTCGCGGAGCGCCTCGGCGCGAGCCCCGGCGCTTACGTGCGGCGGCTGCGCGTCGAGCAGGCAAGGCGGCGGATCGAGGAGGGCGCCTCGCGCCTCAAGCGTGTCGCTCGCGATTGCGGCTTCGCCGACGAGCAGGCGCTGCGCCGGAATTTCCAGGATCTCGTCGGCATCACGCCGGCGGAGTATCGAGCGCGCTTCTGACAAAGGGGACGTTCACCTTTTCCTCGGTCCGCGGGAAAAGGTGAACGTCCCCTTTGTCAATTATCGTGCGCCGAGGGCGGCGAGCATGCGGTGCACGCTCGCGAGCTGCGCGCCGCTTCGCGTCGCGTAGTCGACGCCGGAATAGCCCCACCAGTCCCAGCAGCCGCGCGGGTTGAAGGGCATGAAGTAACTCTTCTCGGCCTGCGGATACAGCACGACGATCCGGTTCGCGTCGGCCCAGCGGTTGTAACCCGCCTCGCGCGCGAAGGCCCGGCCGAGTTCGTCGATGCCCTGGCGGCAGCCGTGAAAGGCGACATGAATGCGGCAGGGCTTCCCGTCCGCGCAGTCTTTCGGGACGAAGACGAATCCATCGTCCGCCATCGAGGCGACGGACTCGCGCTCGACATAGCGCGCCTGGCCGAACTCGCGCAGTTCGCCCGCGATCCTGCCCGTGGGCGCAACGAGGTCGTCGTAAAGGTAGCGCAGCATCTCGCCCGCGCCGTCGTAGTCGCAGGCGAGTATCCAGGGCGATTCATCCGCATCGCAGGCGCCGCCGTCGGTGAGCGTCGGGAAGCCGTGCGCGGCGGGAATCCCGGTCTCGTAGCGGATGCGTTCGCGCGGAACGAAGGCGAGGTAGAAGCGCAACAGCGAATCCGAGACCGCGGCGCCGATCTTGTGGTCGCGCCGGCCGTGGAAAATCCACACGCGGTCCGGCGCGAGCCAGGACGGGTCATCGACGGTGCGTGCGGCGGCGCTCGCGCGCAGCGTCGCAATGAGCGGCCGCTCGTCGGGGCCGGCCGGGGCGCCTTTGGTGCAGTCGTTGATGGCGCGGGTGATCATGCCCTGCGCGCAGAGCCAGGGACCCGCGCCGACGATGCCGGCGCCGATGACGTCCTTCGAGTAGGCGACCTGGTACTGCGTCGCCATGTAGCCGCCGGCTGAAACGCCGGAGACGGTGAGGCTCCCGGGGAGGATGTTGAGGTGCGGCAGGGCTTCCGTTCCGGCCGCGGCGGTGGCCGCCAGTATCAGCGCGAGGGAACCGATGCCGCTCGCGAGGTGGAATCCTGGTCTGCCCATTGCGCCATCATGGCAAAATTCGTTTGCACGGGATGGCGGAAAGTCACTGGCTTGCCGCTCTTTCTCTCCTTCTTTGCTTCTTGCCATCGCGTCAGGCAAACTGGAGCGCAGGTACCACGACATCAATGAAGGGGTGTATTGGTGCAGGTGGTCAAGTTCGATGTCGTGGTGGTCGGCGGCGGCGGCGCTGGCCTGCGTGCCGCGATCGCTGCGGCGGAAAGCGATCCGCATCTTCGCGTCGCGCTGATCTCGAAGATCGTTCCGATGCGCAGCCATACCGTCGCGGCGGAAGGCGGTGCCGCCGCTGTCGTGCGGCCGGACGACAGTCTCGACAGTCACTTTGACGACACGGTTTCCGGCGGCGACTGGCTCTGCGACCAGGCTGCCGTGGAATATTTCGTCGCGCATTGCGGCCCGGAAATGATCCGGCTCGAGCACCAGGGCTGTCCGTGGAGCCGCAAGGCCGACGGCAACATCAATGTCCGGTTTTTCGGCGGCATGAAGGTCCAGCGCACCTGGTTCGCGGCCGATCGCAGCGGCTTTCACATCCTGCACACGCTGTTCCAGGCATCACTCAAATATCCGTCGATCAGGCGCTTCGACGAGTACTTCTGCACGGAGCTCATCGTGGAAGACGGCGCCATCCGGGGCGTGCTTGCGATTGAGATCGCGACCGGCGAATTCTTCCTGTTCGCGTGCGCGTCGGTGGTCATATGCACCGGCGGCGCGGGGCGGGTATTCCGGCAGAACACGAATGCAGGAACAGTCACCGGCGACGGCATGGCGCTGGCATATCGCCAGGGCGTGGCGCTGCGCGACATGGAGTTCGTGCAGTGGCATCCGACCGCGCTGCCCGGAACCGGCATCCTGATCACCGAGGCCTGCCGGGGTGAGGGAGCGATTCTCGTCAACAAGGACGGGTACCGTTATTTGCAGGACTACGGCCTGGGTCCTCTCGATCCCTGGCCGAGACCGAAGGCGATGGAGCTGGGCCCGCGCGACAGGTTGTCGCAGGCTTTCTGGCACGAGCTGCAGAAGGGACGGACGGTGGCCACGCCCCAGGGTCCTGTCGTGCACCTCGACCTGCGTCACCTGGGCGCGAAGAAAATCCACGAGCGATTGCCGTTGATCACGGAAATCGCGAAGACCTTCGTCGGCGTCGACGCGGTCAAGGAACCGATTCCCGTATGCCCGGCCATGCACTACACAATGGGTGGAATCCTGACCACCGTTCGCTGCGAAACGTCGTTGGGCGGCCTGTACGCAGCCGGGGAATGTTCGAGCGTCGGGATTCACGGCGCCAATCGGCTCGGTTCGAACTCGCTGGCTGAATTGCTGGTGTTCGGGTCCGTCGCCGGCACCGGTGCGGCCGACCATGCGCACGCCGCGTCCAGGCGTGATGAAACCCGCATGCGAAAACAGGCTGAAGCGTCGGCGCGACGGCTATCGGGGATGCTGACGACAACCGGTGGCGAGCGCCTCGCGACCGTGCGCGGGGAGATGATGGACAGCATGGAGGCAGGCGTCGGAATCTATCGCAGGGAGGCTACGCTTGCGGCCGCCTGCGCCAGGATCGCGGAGTTGCGCGCGCGCTATCGCGCCGGCCTGCAACTTGACGATCGCAGCCGCGCCTTCAACACCGAGTGGCTGGGCGCGATCGAACTGGGATTCACGCTCGAGGTGGCTGAAGCGATGGCGCACAGCGCCCTCGCGCGGCGGGAATCGCGCGGCGCGCACATGAGGCTGGATGGCTACGAATCGCGCGATGATGAAAATTTCCTGAAGCACACGCTGGCGTACCATGACGGCGACGGCCCGCCGCGGATCGGCCACATGCCCGTGAACATCACCCGGTCGCCGCCACGCAGCCGCACGTACGGCGGCGCCGGCAAGAAAGCCGAGATGTCCTAGATGGCGTCGACCAGAAACATCAACATCGATTGCCTGCGATACGAGCCGGCGCTCGACAGCGAGCCGAGGCGCCAGGCCTACGAGGTGCCATTCACCGACGACATGTCGGTGCTGCAGGGATTGCAGTACATCAAGGACAACCTGGATGGCAGCCTGACTTTTCGCTGGTCGTGCCGGATGGCCATCTGCGGCAGCTGCGGGATGATGTTGAACGGCAAGCCCGCGCTGGCATGCGAAACATTCCTGCGCGACTTCTATCCCGGCGGCGTGCGGGTCGATCCCCTGAATCATTTCCCGATCATCCGGGACCTGGTCATCGACCAGACCGATTTCCTGGTCAAGCTGGAATCGATCAAGCCTTACCTGATCCCGGCGGAAGAGAAGTCCGTCGCGGACGGGACATTCCTGCAGACGCCTGCGCAGATGGAGGATTACTACCAGTTCTCACAATGCATCAACTGCCTGCTCTGCTATGCCGCCTGCCCGCAATACGGGCTCAATCCGGCATTTACGGGGCCTGGGCTGCTCGCGCTGCTGCAGAGGTACAACGCCGATTCACGCGACGCCGGGACCGCCCTGCGCATGCCGATCGTCAACGCCGAGGACGGCGCCTGGGGTTGCACGCTCGTCGGTTACTGCTCCGAGGTGTGTCCAAAGGCCGTCGATCCCGCCCGCGCGGTGAACGTGAACAAGATCAACAGCACGAAGGATTTCTTCCGTCATTTCCTGATGCCGAAATGATCATGAAGACCTACGTCCGCCCGATGGGTTCGTGGTGGCTCCGCAACCCGTTCTACCGCTGGTACATGGTGCGTGAGCTGACTTGCCTCTTCATCACTGCCTATGCCGTGATCCTGATGTGGGGGCTTCTGCGCCTGGTCCAGGGCCGGCCGGAATTCGACGCGTGGCGCGAGAGCCTGGCGACCCCGTGGGCGATCGGGTTTCACGTGGTTGCCCTGCTGTTCGTGAAGTATCACGCGTGGACCTGGTTCAAGGTGATGCCGAAGACGCTGCCCTTCATTTCCATAGCCGGGCGCCGGCTCTCCGATCGCACGATCATCGCCCTCGGCATGTTGGGTGCGATTGTTGCGTCGGCCGTCGTTTTCCTCGCCGTCTTCCTCGGCGCCCCGCGAGGCTCGCCGTGAAGCGCTCGAACAAGCCCATCTTCTGGTCGCTGTTTGGCGCCGGCGGCATGCTGTCCGCGCTCGTCGGACCGATGCTTGTCTTTGTAACCGGCATCGCGGTGCCGCTGGGATTCCTGCTCCCGCGGGAGACGATGAGCTACGACCGGATGCTGGCATTCGTCCATGGCGGTTTCGGCAAGCTGGCCGTGCTCCTCGTCATTTCACTGTTCCTGTTTCATGGCCTCCATCGCATGTATCACTGCCTGCATGACGTCGGCATTCACGTCGGTGCCGTCCTGAAGGCCGTCTTCCACGGGCTGGCCATTGCAGGAACGATCGCCTGCATCTACCTGCTGACCGCTGCCTGACGGCAGCCGGGACTGTCGTCCCGCGGGCGAACCTCAGGGCGCGGCGTGCGAGATCACCTCACAGACCGCGGCGATCGCCTTCGCGCGCGAAGTCGATCGACGCCAGGCCGCGCCGATTACGCGGTTGGGTGACGGCGGCGCAAACGGGCGCACGACGAGGCCGCGCGCCGAGGCGAACGGGCCTTCGACGGCGAGCCGCGGCAGGAGCGTGAGGCCGAGGCCGGCCGCAACCATCTGGCGGAGCGTCTCGAGGCTCGTCGCGCGGAAGTCCTGCTCTTTCGTGCCCACGCGCGCGCAGACTTCCAGCGCCTGGTCGCGCAGGCAATGCCCCTCTTCGAGCAGCAGCAGCCTCTCGCCGCCGAGATCGCTCGCCTTCACGCGCTTCTTCGCCGTGAGGCGGTGGTGTTGCGGCATCGCGACGAGGAAGGCCTCCGCGAACAACGACCGCGTCACGAGGCCTTTCGTATCGGCGGGCAACGCGAGAATGGCGAGGTCGAGCTCACCACCCACCGTGCGCTCGACGAGCGAGGCGGTCTGGTATTCGTAGAGCATCAATTGCAGCTTCGGCAGCGCCCGCGCGATGCGCGGCGCGACGCGCGGCAGGAGATAGGGCCCGAGTGTCGGGATGAATCCCACGCGAAGCTGGCCGGCGAGGGGGTCCTGGCTCGCACGCCCCAGCGCATGGATGTCCTCGGCGTCGCGGAGCATCCGGCGGGCGAGCTCGACGACCGCTTCACCCGTGGCTGTCAGCGCGACCTTGCGCGGTCGCCGCTCCACGAGCGCGACGCCCAGCGCATCCTCGAGCTTCCTGACCTGGGCCGAGAGGGTGGGCTGGCTCACGTGGCAGCGCTCGGCGGCGCGGCCGAAATGGCGTGTCTCGGCGAGGGCGACGAGGTATTCGAGGTCGCGCAAATTCATAGGCTCAGTCTATCAAAACCATCGCTACAATCGATTGTACTAATGGGCTGGGCAAGCGCATCCTGTGCGCCTCCCGCGCATGCGCGCGGCCCGATCTCGAAGAGGGAAATGCCATGGACATAGCAGCCAAGTGCCCGGTCATGCACGGCCTGGGCGCCGGTTCGAACACCCATTGGTGGCCGACCGCGCTCAACGTCGACGTGCTGCACCGCAATTCCGCGCTGTCGGATCCGATGGACCGGGATTTCGACTACGCGAAGGAATTCAAGAGCCTCGACCTCAAGGCCCTGGTCAAGGACCTCAAGGCCCTGATGACGGAATCGCAGGACTGGTGGCCGGCAGACTTCGGCCACTACGGCGGCCTGATGATCCGCCTCGCCTGGCACGCCGCGGGCACTTACCGCATTGCCGACGGCCGCGGTGGGGCCGGCGCGGGACAGCAGCGCTTCGCGCCGCTCAACAGCTGGCCGGACAATGCGAACCTCGACAAGGCGCGGCGCCTGCTCTGGCCGATCAAGCAGAAGTACGGCCGCAAGATTTCCTGGGCCGACCTCATGGTCCTCGCGGGCAACGCCGCCCTCGAGTCGATGGGCTTCAAGACCTTCGGTTTCGCCGGCGGCCGCGCCGACGTCTGGGAACCGGAGGAACTCTACTGGGGCCCCGAGGGCAGCTGGCTCGGCGACGAGCGCTACAGCGGCGAGCGCGAGCTCGCGGACCCGCTCGGCGCCGTGCAGATGGGCCTCATCTACGTGAACCCGGAGGGGCCGAACGGCAATCCCGACCCGCAAGCTGGCGGCGCGCGACATCCGCGAGACCTTCGCCCGCATGGCGATGAACGACGAGGAGACCGTCGCGCTGATCGCGGGCGGCCACTCCTTCGGCAAGACCCACGGCGCGGGTGACCCGTCGCTCGTCGGCCCGGAGCCGGAAGCGGGCGCGCTCGAGGACCAGGGCCTCGGCTGGAAGAGCAAGTACAACACGGGCGTCGGCGCCGATTGCATCACCGGCGGCCCCGAGGTCATCTGGACTCACACGCCGACGAAGTTCAGCAACAACTTCTTCGAGAACCTGTTCGGATTCGAATGGGAGCTGACGAAGAGTCCCGCCGGTGCAAAGCAGTGGCAGGCGAAAGGCGCGAAAGCCACGATCCCTGACGCGTTCGACAAGTCGAAGAAGCACGTGCCGAGGATGCTGACGACGGACCTCTCGCTCCGGTTCGACCCGGCCTACCGGAAAATTTCGCGGCGCTTCCTGAAGAATCCCGACCAGTTCGCCGACGCGTTCGCGCGCGCCTGGTTCAAGCTCACGCACCGCGACATGGGCCCGATCGCGCGCTACCTCGGCCCGCTGGTGCCGAAGGAGACCCTGATCTGGCAGGACCCGATCCCGAAGGCCAGCGGCAAGCCGATTGGCTCCCCGGAAGTCATCACGCTGAAGAAGAAGATCCTCGCCTCGGGCCTCACCGTCGCGGAGCTCGTCTCGACAGCCTGGGCGTCGGCCTCGACGTTCCGCGGCTCCGACAAGCGCGGCGGCGCGAACGGTGCGCGCATCCGGCTCGCGCCGCAGAAGGACTGGGAGGTCAACCAGCCGGCGCAGCTCGCGAAGGTGTTGAAGAAGCTGGAAGCGATCCAGGCCGACTTCAATGCGCAAGTCCAGGAGGAAAGTGTCGCTCGCCGACCTCATCGTGATCGGCGGCAATGCAGCCGTCGAGCGGGCCGCGAAGAAAGGCCGGCGTCACCGTCAAGCTGCCATTCAACCCGGGACGCATGGATGCCACGCAGGAGCAGACCGACGCTCCGTCCTTCGCTCCGCTCGAACCGCGCGCCGACGGCTTCCGCAACTACGTGGGGACGAAGAAGCAGTTCATGCAGCCTGAAGAGGCGCTGGTGGACAAGGCGCAGCTGCTCCGGCTGACGGCGCCGGAGATGACCGTCCTGGTCGGCGGCCTGCGCGTCCTCGGCGCGAATGCCGGCGGCAGCGAAGCACGGCGTCTTCACGAAGCGCGTGGGCGAGCTCACGAACGACTTCTTCGTCAACCTGCTCGGCATGGGCACGGTGTGGCAGCCGGCCGGTGACAACCTGTACGAAGGCCGCGACCGCAGGACGAAGGCGGTCAAGTGGACCGGCACGCGCGTCGACCTCATCTTCGGCTCGCACTCGCAGCTGCGCGCATTCGCGGAGGTGTACGCCTCGGCGGACGCGAAGCAGAAGTTCGCGAAGGACTTCGCCGCAGCCTGGGCCAAGGTGATGGACCTCGACCGCTTCGACCTGAAGAAGTAAGCGTCCGGTCCTGTCGGGGCTCTCCTCGCCGCATTCTTGCGCCGGTGCCACCACCGGCGCAGGATGCGGCGGTCACGTGCCAGGGGAAGTCGTCCCGTGAACTGGAAAATCATCTTCGTCGGCGGCTTCGTCTACTACGCCGCCCTGTTCGTGGTCTCGATGTTGCTCGGGCACTTCATCCACGCGCCGGATACGGGCGTGCTCGCCGAGGCCTACAAGGCAACCGCCTCGTTCTGGCGACCGGAGCTGAACGCGAACCCGCCCGACATGCGACTCCTCTGGGAAATGTGGATACCGTCCGGCCTGCTCGGCGCTTTCCTGGCGGCCGGCGTCTACAGCGTCATCCGTCCTGCGCTGACAGGACCCGCGTGGCAGCGCGGGCTGAAGTTCGGCGTGATCGCGCTCGTATTCGCGATCGTCAATGCACTCGGCTACCACGGCGTCTTCAACCTGCCCGGCAAGATCTGGACCTGGTGGATGGTGGCCGCCGCGGTGATGTACGTGGCCGCCGGGCCGGTGCTCGGCTGGATCGCCGAAAAGGTCGCGCCGCTCAAGTCCTGACCGGCACCACGCGGAGGTCGATGCGATGTATCCCTGGCTCAAGCTCATTCACGTCATCGCCGTCGTATTGTTCCTCGGGAACATCATCACCGGCGTCTTCTGGCACAAGCACGCCGAGCGCACGCGCGACGCGCGCCTCATCGCGCACACCATGGCGGGCGTGATACGCAGCGATCGCCTGTTCACGATGCCCGGCGTCTTCGTGATCCTCGCAAGCGGCATCTTCGCGGCGATCCAGGGCGGCCTGCCGATTCTCGGCACGGGCTGGATCCTGTGGACGATCGTGATGTTCGCCATCTCCGGGGCCGTATTCATGTTCAAGCTCGGGCCGCTGCAGCGGACGATGCAGAAATACGCGGCCGATGGCGCGGCGGCCGGCCTGTTCGATTTCACGGCGTACCAGCGGCTGTCGAAGCAGTGGGATTTCTGGGGCGCGATCGCGACGCTTGCGCCGCTCATCGGCGTCGCGCTGATGGTGCTGAAGCCGTCGCTCTAGGCCGCGCGCCTATTCCCGCTGGTCGAGGTAGGCCTTGAGCGCGGCGATCTCGTCGTCGCTGAAATGCGAAAACCGGTGCCGCGCCACGCTCGACATCAGCCCCGACGCGCTCTCGGTGCCCGCGAGCGTGATGCCCGTCTTCATCAGCCGCGCGAATGCCTCCGGCGAGTACGCCTTGGCGATGAGGAGGTTCGGCGCGCTGTCGCCGGGATAGCCATTCAGGTCCGGCGCGTGGCATTCCGGACAGGCGATGCTCGCGAGGTAGCGGCCGCGCTCGACGGCGCCCTCAAGCGCGGCCGTGTCGTAGTCCGCGAGGTCATTCACGTACGGATACTCGCCGCGCAGGATCTGCCAGCGCGTCGCCCAGGTGTACTCCGTTTTCGCCTGGACCGGCTTTTCCACCGCGGGCGCGGCGCGCACGAAGGCGATGACATTCGCGAGGTCGCGATCGGTCAGGTGGGCGTACATGTCCCAGGGCATGAAGTCGACGAGCGCCCCGTCGAGCTTCCTGCCGTGCTGCAGCAGGATCACGAGGTCGCGGTCCGAATAGCGGCTGCGCGCCTCGATCACGTTCGGGCAGTTGAACCGGAATCGCCCGGGCTCTTCGTAGCAGTTGGCCTTGCCCGCCATGTCCGGGCCGTGGCAACTGGGACAACCGAGAATCGCCGCGAGGCGCGCGCCTTCGATCGCGTCGCCGCCGGACGGGACGGACACCGTCGCCGGAACCTTCGGGAGTTGCCGCAGCTTCCACGCAGTGCCGAAGTACAGGACGGCAATGGCGGCCGCGAGGAGCGCCGCGGCCGCGAGCGACGACGGCGCCGATTGCCGCGCCGCGTCGGCGGACTCTGTGCATCCCGGTCACCGGTGGATCTTAGCCCGCATCCGCGGGCGCACGCTTCCAGACGATCGCCTGGTTGTTCGCGGGCATCGGGTGATCGGCCGCGAGCGTGAATCCCGCGCCGCGCGCGAGGGCATCCACCTGCTCGAAGTCCCGGATGCCGGACTGCGGATCGCGCGCGTGCAGCATCTCGTCGAACGACGCATTGCTCGCTGAGGTGTACTGCCCGGCGTAGCGGAAAGGACCGTAAACCGCGAGCACCGCGCCGGGTTTCGCGACAGCCGGCAGGCCTGCGAAAAAGCGCCTCGACCTGCGGCCAATGCATGATGTGCAGCGTGTTCGCGGTGAAGATGCCGTCCACCTTGCGCACGTCCCAGGGCGTCTCGGTCACCTCGATGACAACCGGCGCGCGCAGGTTCGACGGGCCTTCATTGAAAATACGCTTGCGCAGCGCCGGCATCGCATCCGCGACCTCGGACGGCTGCCAGACGAGCCAGGGCATGGCGAGCGCGAAATGCACCGCGTGCTGGCCCGTGCCGCTGCCGACTTCCAGCACGTGCTTGCAGTCGGCGAAAGCCGCGCGAAGCACCTCCAGGATCGGTCCCTTGTTGCGTTCGCAAGACTCGGAGTACGGAAGCATTGCCTATTGTGCACCAGGCGCGCACTTCGCCGGCGGGACGCCCCTCGCGCGCTCAGAGAACGGACATTCGCGCGCTCGGGGTCCCGCAACGGCTCGTGCGCGCCCGCCCCGTCAACGCAATGCCAGCGTCCAGGCGAGCGTGAGCAGGCCGAGTGCCGCGGCTCCCGCGGCCCATTGAATGCCGCTCCGGCCCGGCGCCGGCATCGGCAGGCGTGCGCAGATCGCGCCCATGCCGGCCCCGACGGCGAAACCCACGAAGTGCGCGAGGATGTCCGTGTTCTCGCCGCCCGTGCCCGTGAAGGCGAGGAGCGCGAGGCCCGCGAGCAGGGGCGAGGCATTTCGCATCCACGGCGTCCAGTTGCGCAGGTGCCGCCGCCAGCCATAAGCCGCGATCAGGCCGAGCGCGGTGAACACCGCCGTCGAGGCGCCGAGCAGGTAATGCTCCGGCGGGTGCAGCTGAGGCATCGATGCCGTAGGCGAGTCCGGCACCGACCAGGATCAGGAGCCAGGAAACGCCGGGCCCGAAGAGCCGCGCCGCCGGATAGCCGAAGAGCGCGCCGAAGGCGAGGTTCGAGAGCAGGTGCAGCATGTCGGCATGCAGCGTGAGCGCCGTCAGCACGCGCCACCATTCGCCGCGGTCGAGGAATCCCTTGTCGAGCAGGCCGTTCGAGACCCAGGCCTTGTCGAAGGCGTGCGACATCGCGGCCACCGTCACCGCAACCATCACGATGGCATAGGCGAACACGCCATAGATCGCGTGCGGATGGCGCGGCCAGATGACCGGCGGCCGCTCCGGGCGGTGATTCTCCCGGAGGTACGCACCGAGCTCCTGCGCCGCGCGCGCATGGTGCTCGGGCAGGACCCACAGGCTCGTTCCGGTTGCGGTCGTCCGCCGCTCGTAGGGAATGCCCACGGCATCGAGCAGGAAGGCGCAGTCGGCGCAGGCCTTGGCGGGCATCTCGGGGGTCAGCGGAATCAGCATCAGGGGAATCAAGGCGCAGGGAACCGTTGTCGTGGGGCAGGTCTTTCAGGATGATGCCGGATCGGCAGGTATCAACTACAGTGAGCCCCATGTTCGCCGAAAAACGTGATCCCTTAGGCTCTCCCGACGAGAATCTCGGCCGCTGGATCCTGGGCGGCGTGGTCCTGCTCGTGCTCGCCGCCGGCGGCTGGTACTGGCAGAAGCACCGGTCCGAAAAGGCCGAGGCGCCCGTCGTCGCGGCGAAGGCCCCGGCCGCCGCGCAGGGCAAGGTCAAGAACCCGATCGTCGCGCCCGACGACATCGACCCGAATCTCTCGGCCACCGAGCAGGTCGCGACGCTCATCGGCACGCCGCGCTTCGAAGCCCTGCTCGTGCCCGACGATTTCGTGAAGAAAGTGGTCGCGACGGTGGACAGCCTCGCGCGCCAGGACGTCGCCGCCCGCATGAATCCGGCCAAGCCCCTGGCGGGAGAGTTCGCAACCGCCGGCGAGGGCGATGCGCTCGTGCTCGGCGCCGCCAACTTCGCGCGCTATGCGGCCCTGGGTCGAGCTGGTGGATTCGCTCGACGCCGACGCGACCGTGGCGCTCTACAAGCGGCTCTACCCGCAGTTCCAGGCGGCCTACGAGAATCTCGGCAATCCCGACAGTTATTTCAACGACCGCGTGATCGAGGTCATCGATCACCTGCTCACCGCGCCCGAGGCGCCGGCGACGATCACGCTCGCGCGGCCGAACGTGCTCTACGAGTTCGCCGATCCGGCGCTCGAGGCCGAGTCGGCCGGCCGCAAGCTCCTGCTGCGCATGGGACCGGGAAACGCCGCGCGCGTGAAAGCGAAGCTGCGGGAAATCCGCGACCGCATCGCCGCGAAAGCCCTAGCGGCCGGAACCTTCGCGCTCGAGGATCTCGGACTCCATCGCGAGCAGGAGCGTCGCTTCGCTGCGGCCCTTGCGCGGACCGCTTCGCATCCAGCACACCCCGCAGGTGCCGAACTGCCAGGTGGCCTGTCGCCCGTCGATCAATCGCGCAGCCACCTCGCCGAGTGTCGGCTGGTGGCCGACGACGAGAACCGGGCGCTCGGCGCGCGGCCAATCCGCGATCTTGAGGAGCGCCGCGACGTCGCATCCCGGCGCGAGCCCCTCGATCGTCTCGAAGGAACGCCCGAGCGCACGTGCGGTTTCCTGCGCGCGCCGCGCGGGTGAGACGATCATTCGAAGGTCCCTGGACAGCCGCGGCGCAAGCCAGCGCGCCATCGCCTCGGCCTGCCGGCGGCCGTGATCCGTGAGCGGCCGCGCGGCATCCGGATCGCCCGGCGCCGCTTCGGCATGACGCCAGAGAAGCAGCTCCATCTGGATGCCTACGACATGCGCCGCACGGCGAATTGCCGGCCGACCGCTTCCCATTGCCGCGCTTCCGATTCGAGCGCGGCAGCCGTGAGCGCGTTCCGCGCGAGCCAGGACTTCGGCAGCTCGAGCGAATAGCGCGCGTCGCCCGCGATCGCGCGCAGCGCCGGCAGCCGCACGCGGGTGCGGCGGCGCAGCAGCGTCGAGGCGAGGCGCAGCGCGAACACGAGATTCCAGTCGCCATTCTCGATGCCGTCCATCCGCATTTTCTCGAGCTTGCCGCGGTGCGCGAGCACGATGCGCGCGAGCCGCTGCTGCTCGACGCGCGAGAAGCCCGGCATGTCGGCATTCGAGAGCACGTAGGCCGAGTGCTTGTGGTACTGCGCGTGCGCGATCGAGAGCCCGACCTCGGCGAGGCGCGCGGCCCAGTCGAGGAGCTTGCGGTCCGGATCGTCTTCGCCTGCGTTCTTGCCCGCGAGCTGGTCGTAGATGCGAATCGCGAGTTCGCTGACGCGCGCGGCCTGGGCCGCGTCCACCTGGTAGCGGCGCATGAACTGCGCGGTGGTCGCCTCGCGCATGTCGTGGTGCATGACCCGGCCGAGGAGGTCATAGAGCACGCCGTGGCGCAGCGCGGCCTCCGACACCGTCATCTGCCCGATGTCGAGCTCCTCGAAGATCGCGTACATGATCGCGAAGCCGCCGGGCAGCACGGGCGCGCGCGCCGACTTGAGGCCGGGAATGCGGTCCGGGTCGGCGCGGCCGGCGTCCAGGAGCAGGTCCCACATCTTCTCGAGCCCTTCGCGCGTGATGCCGTTCGCCGCGTATCCATTCTCTACCAGGATCCCCTCCAAACTTCGTGCGCGTGCCGGAGGAGCCGACCGCCTCCTGCCAGCCGGAGCGCCGGTAGCGCCGCGAGACGACGGCCAGTTCCTGGCGTGCCTCGAGCACCGCCGCCTTCAGGCTCTTCTTGTCGATGCGGCCTTCCGGGAAGTGCCGCAGGCTCGAGCTGACGCAGCCGATGTAGAGGCTCTCCATGAGCTTCGGCTTCAGGCCCTGGCCGACGATCAGCTCCGTCGAGCCGCCGCCGATGTCCACGACGAGGCGCTTGTTCTCCGCGGGCGGCAGCGCATGCGCGACGCCGAGGTAGATGAGGCGCGCTTCCTCGCGGCCGGCGATGACCTCGATCGGGAAACCGAGCGTCTCGCGCGCCTCGCGCAGGAATGCCGCCGAGTTCTTGGCAATCCGGAGCGCATTCGTCCCGACCGCGCGCACGGCGTCCCGCGGCAGGCCGCGAAGGCGCTCGCGGAACTGCGCCAGCACCTCGAGCGCACGGGCCTGGCTCGCGCGGTCGAGCCGCTTGTCGGCGGTCAGCCCGGCGCCGAGCTGGGTCTGCTCGCGCAGCGTGTCGAGCGGGTAGATCTGGCCGTCGACGATGCGACCGACCAGGAGATGGAAGCTGTTGGATCCAAGGTCGACTGCAGCAAGGGTTTCGTGTCGTGCCATTCGCCGGGCACGGTAACACCCGCCCGTCCGGCGCGTAAACTGTCGTTGTCATCGGAATGTAACTTGGGAACCCGATCCTCTTGAGCCCCATGACCGGAAAAACCGCGTTCCGCGTGCCGCCGCTCAACCGCGAGCTCGGCATCCTCGCGTTCAACCGGCGCGTGCTCGCGCAGGCCGCGGATGAATCCGTGCCGCTGCTCGAGCGGCTGCGGTTCCTCACGATCGTCTCGTCGAACCTCGACGAATTCTTCGAGATCCGCGTCGCGGGCATCAAGGAGCAGATCAAGCTCGGCATCACGGAGCCGGGGCCCGAGGGCATGACGCCCAGGGAAATGCTCGCGATCGTGACGCGCGAGGCGCGCGAGCTCGTCACGCAGCAGTTCGACCTCCTGAACGACGCCCTGCTGCCGGAGCTCGCCGCCGCCGGCATCCGCTTCCTGCGGCGCGGCACCTGGAACGACGCGCAGCGCGCCTGGGTGCACGACTATTTCAAGCGCGAGGTGCTGCCGGTCCTGACGCCGCTCGGGCTCGACCCGGCGCATCCGTTCCCGCGCGTCTTCAACAAGAGCCTCAACCTCATCGTCGAGCTGGAGGGGCGCGACGCCTTCGGCCGCGGCTCGCGCGTCGCGATCGTGCAGGCGCCGCGCATCCTGCCGCGCGCGATCCGGCTGCCGCCCTCGATCGGGCAGGGCGAGTACTCCTTCGTCTACCTGACCTCGGTCCTGCATGCCCACGTGAACGAGCTGTTCGCCGGCATGACGGTCAAGGGGGCCTACCAGTTCCGCGTGACCCGGAACTCCGAGCTCTTCGTCGACGAGGAAGAAATCAAGAACCTGCGCATCGCGCTGCAGGGCGAGCTGATGCAGCGGCACTTCGGCGACGCGGTCCGGCTCGAGGTGGTCGAGGAGATCTCGCCGCCGATGATCGAATTCCTGCTGCAGCAGTTCCAGCTCGACGAGCAGGACCTCTACCACGTGGACGGGCCGGTGAATCTCTATCGCCTGCGCGAGGTGCTGACGGAGATCGACCGCCCGGACCTCAAGTACCCGCCATTCACGCCGTCGGTGCCGGCGGCGCTCGAAGTGGGTGACAACGACCTGTTCGAAACCATCGCGCGGCAGGACGTCCTGCTGCACCACCCCTACCAGTCGTTCGCGCCGGTGCTCGACTTCATTCGATCGAGCGTCCACGACCCGAAGGTCGTCGCGATCAAGCAGACCGTGTACCGGACGGGCGCCGTGTCCGAGCTGATGCAGATCCTGATCGACGCGGCGCGGGCCGGGAAGGAAGTGACGGTCGTCGTCGAGCTGCTGGCGCGCTTCGACGAAGAGGCGAACCTCAACTGGGCGGCGCAGCTGGAAGCCGTCGGCGCGCACGTCGTCTACGGCGTCGTCGGCCACAAGACGCATGCGAAAATGGCGCTGATCGTGCGCCGCGAGCCGGGGCCCGAGGGCACGGTGCTCCGGCGCTATGCGCACCTCGGCACCGGCAATTACCACTCGGCGACGGCGCGTCTGTACACCGACTTCGGCCTCCTGACCGCGAACGAGGCCATCTGCAGCGACGTAAACGAAGTGTTCCAGCAGCTGACCGGGCTCGGCCGCGCGGGACGGCTGAAGCACGTCTGGCAGTCGCCGTTCACGCTGCACAAGCGCGTGATCGAGGCGATCCGCAATGAAGCGCGGATCGCGGCCGAAGGCCGCACGGCGCGCATCGTCGCCCGGATGAACGCGCTGCTCGAGCCCGGCATCATCAACGAGCTCTATGCCGCGTCGGGCGCCGGCGTGAAGATCGACCTCATCGTGCGCGGCATGTGCGCGCTGCGGCCCGGCGTCGCGGGGCTTTCGGAGAACATCAGCGTCCGCTCGATCGTCGGCAGGTTCCTGGAGCACTCCCGCGTGTTCTGGTTCAAGAATGACGGCGCCGACAACGTGTGGCTCTCGTCCGCAGACTGGATGGACCGCAATTTCTTCCGCCGCATCGAGCTCAGCTTTCCGGTGCTCGATGAGAAGCTCAAGAACCGCGTCATCCGCGAGGGACTTCGCCCTTACCTGGAAGACAACTGCCAGAGCTGGATCATGGACGGCGAGGGCGGGTACCGGCGGCAGGTGCCGAAGCCGGGCAAGCGCTATGCCGCGCAGGAAGAACTCCTCGCGCTCCTCTCGATCTGAAAACTTCGACCAAGGGGACGTTCACCTTGATCGATGTCAAAAGGTGACAGTCACCTTTAAAGGTGACCGTCCCCTTTATCAATCGGGGAGCGTCCCCTTTTAGGGCAGCGGCTTCCAGACGCCTTCGCGGCGCGGGTCGGCGGCGCCGATGACCGTGCCGTCGGCGTTGATCGCGAGGCCGTGCAGGCCGGACTCCTCGCCGCGGCCGGACTTCACGACGACGCCACGCGCGGCGAGCGCCTCGGCGACGCCAGCCGCGAGCTTCGGCACTTCGCCGAAGTAATCGTCCCCGCGCGCGATCACGTTCGGCAGGTCGATCGCCTGCTGCAGCGGGAGCTTCCAGGCCAGCAGGCCGACGATCGTCTTGGCGTTGTAGGCGAGGATCGCCGTGCCGCCCGGCGAACCGAGCGCCGCGACGGGCTTTCCGCTCGCGTCGAGCACGATCACCGGTGCCATCGAGGAACGCGGGCGCTTGCCTCCCTCGACGGCATTCGCGACCGGCACGCCGTCCACGACCGGGCGATACGAGAAATCCGTGAGCTGGTTGTTCAGCATGAAGCCGTCCACCGCGCGGCCCGATCCGAACAGCGATTCGACCGTGGTCGTCATCGACGCGATGTTGCCGTCGCGATCGACCACGACGAAATGCGACGTCCCGGATGCTTCGTGCGTCGCATCGAGGCCGCGCTCGATCGACGCGGGATCTCCGGCCGCGGGCGCCGGTCCCGGCTTCTCGCCGATGAGCGCCGCGCGGCGCACGACGTAATGCGGCTCCAGCATGCCCTGCACCGGCACCGGGATGAATTCCGGATCCGCGACGAACTTGTCCCGGTCCGCGTACATGAGCCGGCTCGCCATCGCGAACAGGTACCAGGCCTGCGGATCCGTGGGTCCCGCGCGTCGCGATATCCGTGCGGTCGAGGATCGCGAGCACCTGCAGGAGCGACACGCCGGAGGAGGGCGGCGGCGGCACGCAGACGAGATAGACGAGGTACGGGCCGCAGAGCGGATCCGAGATCCGCGGCTGGTAGGCGTCGAAATCCGCGGCGGTCAACGTGCCGGGCCGCGGCTCGCCGTGCGTGCGCGCGATGATCTTGTCGCGCAGCGGCGATTCGAGCAGCGCGCGCGGTCCCTGGCTCGCGATGAGCCTGAGCGTCGCGGCATAGTCGGAATTGCTGAATCGGTCGCCGGCCTGCAGGGGGCTGCCGTCCGCGCGCGAGAAGAGCGCCCGCACGTCCGGCTGGTCCGCCTGCGGAACATCCATGTTCAGGAAGCGCGCCATCCGCTTCGGCACGGTGACGCCGCCTTCAGCCGAACGGATCGCGGGCTCGAAGAGTTTCGCCCAGGGCAGCGCGCCGTGGCGCGCGTGCACGGCGCCCAGCATCACGATCGCACCCGGCACGCCGGTCGAACGGCCGGAGAGCACGGCATCGCCGTACGAGAGCGGATCGCCCTTGTCGTCGAGGAACATGCCGGCGCTCGCGCCTTTCGGCGCGGCCTCGCGGCCGTCGAAGGCCGTGATCTTTTTCGTGGCCGCATCGTAATAGAGCATGAAGCCGCCGCCGCCGACGCCGGAGCTCTGCGGCTCCACCAACCCCAGCGTCGCCTGGATTGCGACGGCCGCATCCGCGGCGCTCCCGCCCGCAGCGAGGATCTCAAGGCCTGCATCCACGGCGAGTGGATTCGCCGCCGCGACTCCAGCCCTGCTCGCGGCGCTCGCCGCCGAGGCCGATGCGGGAGGCGGCTCCGCGCCTGGCGTCGCTGCCGGCCCGACTTGCGTGCAGCCGGAAAGCCAGGCTGCGACGAGCAAGAAGCGTGCGAGCGGCGGCCGGAGAGTTTGGGTACATCCAGGATCCTCGATGACTCGTCGGCCATTATCGCCGGAGCGACGCATTTCTGAGCGTTCCCTGCGCCAGCCGGGGCCAGCCACGGCCGGAGGTTCTCGCCGACGGCAAGCCCAATGGAAACAGCGGCCTGTCCGCAGTCGACGGGAGAGCGAACTCCAGCAGATTTTTTGCGCTTGCCTGCGGCCCGGTCCGGGCGTTTAATCTGGTGACGTGGACAAGCCGTAGGAGGAACCTGCCAATGCACGACGAGCTGACCACGTTGCCCGGTATCGGGCCCGCCATCGCGGCGGATCTCCGGCACCTCGGCATTCACTCCATCCGGGAACTCGCCGAATCCAACCCGGAACAGCTCTTCCAGCGACTCCAGAAAATCACGGGACACGACCAGGAGCCCTGCCTCCTTTATACGTTCCGTTGCGCGACCTATGCGGCGCGCACGCCTGAACCGCAGGCGGACCTGCTCAAGTGGTGGAACTGGAAAGACCGACGACTCGAGGACTGAATTCAAAGGGGACGGTCACCTTTAAATGTGACCGTCCCCATTACACACGAGAAAAGGGGTCTGACCCCCTTTCGATCCTTCGCAGCCGTCGACCCTGCGTCCTTGTACGCCGCGACCAGCCTGAATCGGCCGATTATGAGATGCGGCGCATAAAACAATGCCTCGCACAGAAGGATTTCCGGCCGGCTGACGTCCAATTTGACAATGACGGACCTCGTTCACGTCGACCGGGCCGTCGCGCGCCGCATCCTGGGCGGCGACGAGGGGGCTTTTCAGGACCTCTTTGACCGCTTTTTTCCGCGGCTGTACCGCTTCGTGCTCGCGCGCATCGGCCATGACCCGGACACGGCGCGCGACATCGTGCAGCAGACCTTCTGCAACGCCATCGGGCAGCTCGATCGCTATCGCGGCGAAGCGGCGCTCTATACCTGGTTCTGCCAGATCTGCCGCAACGTCCTGGCCGATCATTTCCGCAGCAAGGGCCGGGTAGGCCACGTCACCTTGCTGGAAGACCACCCCAACGCCCGCGCGATCCTCGAATCGCTGGCCGCGCCCGTTTCCGACGAACCGGAAACCGGCGTGTGGAGGGACCAGGTGCATCGCATCGTCGAGGCGACGCTCGATTCGCTGCCGGGCCGCTATGGGGAAGTGCTGGAGTGGAAATACATCGACGGCTTGTCGGTGACGGAAATCGCCGCGCGCCTCGACGTCGGTGCGAAGGCTGCGGAGTCGCTGCTCACGCGCGCCCGCGAGGCGTTTCGCGACGCGATCATGGAGCTCTTCGGCGCCGCGGAGGATCTCAGGATGCCCGACGGCGGCCATTCCGGATAAGGAACGACCATGCAGAACGAAACCGAACTCATTGAATCGCTGCTTCAGAGGGCCGGTCCGCGCGCGGAGCCGCCGGTCGACGCGTACCACCAGGTGCATGCGGCGGCGATCGCTGCGTTTCGCGCCAGGACCACGCGCCGCCGCGAGCGCCAGCGGGTGCTCTGGGCCGGCGCGGCGGCGGTCGCGGTTTTCGCGATTGCGCTGATGTTCCGGTGGACGCCGCCCATGGCCGTCCCCAGCGAGCTCGCGCGAATCGAGCGCGTGACCGGCGGCGCCGAGGAAGCGACCGGCGAGGCCTGGCGGGCGCTCGGGGAGACGCGAACCCCGCTCACGACGGGCATGAAACTGCGCACGCTCGCGGGCGGGCGCGTCGCGCTTGCACTCGCCGGCGGCGGATCGCTCCGGCTCGACGCCGAAACCGAAGTGATGCTGGACGCGCCGGGACGGCTCTATGTCCGCCACGGCACGATCTACGTGGACAGCGGCGCGCGTCCCGGCGCAACCCGGCTCCAGGTCGTGACTCCGGCCGGCACCGCACGCGACATCGGCACGCAATTCGAGTTGCAGGTCGCGGGCAGCGCGCTTCGGCTGCGCGTGCGCGAGGGCTCGGTGTCGATCGACCGCGGCGGACAATCGCTCACGGGCGCCGCGGGTCGAGCAGATCGCGATCGACGCCCTCGGCGGAATCTCGCGCGATGTCATCGAGCCCGATGCCGCGGCATGGCAATGGGCCGAATCCATCGCGCCGACGCCTGACATGGACGGCAGGCCCGCTGCCGAGCTGATCGCATGGGTTGCGCGGGAAACCGGGCGCGAACTGCGTTATGTCTCTCCAAATGCGGAGCAGCGCGCATCGAGCGTGATCCTGCACGGCAATATCCGGAACCTGACGCCACTTGCCGCACTCGAGGCGATGCTGGCGACGACCGACCTCGAGTACGCGCTGCGCGGCGATACAATGGAGATCCGCACCCGGGACACGCCTCCGCTGGATCCGTGAAACTCCTGCCGCTCCTGCTGGCCTGCCTCGCGGCGACCGCCGAGGCCGCGGGTATCGCGGCATGCCGGTCGAGGCGGTGCTCCAGCAAATGCGCGACGGCGGGCTCGCGCTTTTCTACAGCAGCGACCTCGTGAAGCCCTGGATGCGCGTCGAGCGCGAACCGCGCGCCGTCGAGCCGCGGGCGATGCTCGCCGAAATCCTCGCACCGCACGGCATCGTGATCGCCGACGGCCCCGAAGGCGCGCTGATGCTGGTGCGCGAGCCGCCCCGCGCCCCGCGCTACGCCGATCCCGCAAGGAGCAACAGCCCCGCACCGGCGCCGATCGACGCGGTCGTCGTGAGCGCGAGTCACTACCATTTCGGCGACGAGCCGGCGATCACGCCGACGGTCCTCGGTGCGAACGAGCTCGAATCGCTGCCCGACATCGGCGAGGACCCGATCCGCGCGGTTGCGCGCCTGCCGGGCGTCGCGAGCCAGGACTTTTCCAGCCGCGTTCACCTCCGGGGCGGGATGGCGGACGAGACGCTGGTGCGCTTCGACGACCTGCGCCTCTATAACCCGTATCACCTGAAAGACTTCCTCAGCGTCTTCAGCACGATCGACCCGGGGATCGTCAGCGACATCCGGATCTACACCGGCGGCTTTCCGGTGGCCTTCGGCGATCGCAGCAGCGGCGTCGTCGACATC
The DNA here is from genome assembly GCA_963747035.1 of uncultured Gammaproteobacteria bacterium. GTDB lineage: Bacteria > Pseudomonadota > Gammaproteobacteria > Steroidobacterales > Steroidobacteraceae > SCUD01. Next base: position 29,473 of record CAVVDL010000004.1, on the reverse strand, counting down.
GCGCCGCGCCTGCCGGGAGCGAAGTTCCAGGGCCAGGCCGTCGCCTCCCTGCTGACCGCGGGCGTCGCGCTCGACGGCAGTTTCGACGACGGGGCCGGCGACTGGGCTGTTGCCGCGCGGCGCGGCAACATGGACCTGTACTTCAATCTCATCGATTCGCCGCTCGGCGAGCCGCAGTATCACGACTTGTACGGGCATGCCGGCCACCGGCTCAATGACTGGCTCGCGATCTCCGCGAACGCGCTCGTGTTCGACGACCGGATCCAGGCTTTCGACAGCGACCTGGAAGAAGAGGCGGTCGCCGAGTATCGCGACCAGTACTACTGGCTGCGGGCCGACGTCGGCGCGCCCGACGGGCTCGGCGGGAGAGTGCTCGCCTCGCATACCTTGATCGAGAGCTCGCGCACGGGCACCGCGGACCTTCCCGGCATCGCGAGCGGCGAGTTGTCCGATGAACGGCATTTCACGATCGACACGCTGCAGGCCGACGGCTGGTGGCGGCTTGGGGCGCACACGTTGCTGCAGGCGGGCGCCGAGTGGAAACAGCAGAGACGGGCGCTATGACTATGCGGACCAGGCCGACTTCGACTTGCTGTTCCTGACGCCGGGCGCTTCGCTCGAGCCCTCGCGCAGCCGCGCGATCAGCCTGCGGCCCTCGGGGCACCAGGCCGGCGCCTACCTCAACTGGCGGATCGAACCCGATGCGGCGTTTGCCGCGGATCTCGGCCTGCGCTGGGATCATGAGACCCTCGCCGAGCAGGATTCATCGCAGTGGAGTCCGCGGACGGTCCTGATGTGGCGGCCGACCGCATCGACGCGGCTGCGTCTCGGCTGGGGCCGGTACTACCAGGCGCAGGGCATCAACGAACTGCAGGTTCCGGACGGGGAGACGCAGTATCAGCGCGCACAACTCGCGACTCACCCATCGCGAGTGTCGAGCAGGACCTGACGCCGTCGCTGACGCTGCGCGCGGAGCTCTATCGCAAGGACTACGAGCGCCCGTTCGCGCGCCACGAAAACCTGCTGAACACGCGTGTTCGTGCTGCCGGAGCTGAAGCCGGATCGCATCCTCATCGCGCCGGATTCCGCGAAGGCCGAGGGCGCGGAAATCTCGCTGCATTACGACGCCGGGAATATTTCGGGCTGGCTCGCGTACACGTATTCGCGCGTGCTCGACCGGGTGGACGGCGAGTGGCTGCACCGGAGCTGGGATCAGCGCGACTACGTGGGCGGCGGATTCACCTGGCGAAAGGGACTCTGGGAATCGACCCTCGCCGCCACCTGGCACACGGGCTGGCCGACCACTGACGTCGAACTCTTGACCCTCGTACCCTTCCCGCTCGCGACGGCGGAAAAGCGCAATGCCGTCGAATCTCTCGGACTACGCGCGCCTGGACCTGCGCATTGCCCGGCGCTTCGAGCTCGAATCGGCGGGGGAGCTCACGGCCTTCCTCGAAGTGAGCAACCTGACCCAGCGCAACAATGACTGCTGCGTCGAATACCAGCTCGAGGACACGGAGACGGACGAGACTTTTCTCGACGTGGAACCGCGCGGCTCCCTGCCGCTCGTTCCGTCGCTCGGCGTCCTCTGGAAATTCTGAAGGGGACGCGGCACAAAAGGGGACGTTCCCCTGACTTCTCCGCGCTGCTTTCCGGAAATCGGTGAACGTCCCCTTTGGTCCCCTGCCCCTTCGATCAGGTGGCCGGTGCCTCGGCGGCGGCGTCGCGGCCGGAGCGGGCGGTGCGTCCATGTTCCAGGTATCGCGCACCAGCAGCCACTTGCCGTCGATCTTGTTGAAGACCCCGATGTACTTGGCAGTGGCGACCGTGGCGCCTGACGCATCGACGACGCTGGCCGACCCGGACTCGTAAGCGAGGTCGCCGGAAACCTGCACGGGTCCGTCGCCGGGGATATTGAACTTGAGTCCCGCGCCGCGGGTGTTCTGGCTGTCGGTTTCCAGGAATTCCCGGATGGCTGCGCGGCCCGTGACGGCTGGCGCATTCGGCGGAAGAAGCACGGCATCCTCGGCGTAGTTCGCCGCCATCGCCTCGCCGTCGCCGTTGTTGTAGGCGGTGACCCAGGCGGTCGTGCCCGCTCGAATCGCGGCCTCGTCGGCCTTGGTGTCGACGGGGCCCTTCTGGCAACCGGCGAGCGCAATCAATCCCGCTGCAAGGAGTGCAGCAGACTTCAGGATATTCACGGTGTCCCCCTTAGGTATTGGACCTGGCTTGGCCGCCGGCCCCGACGGTCGGGTAGCATCGTACTCCTAATTCCGGAGCTTCCATGCGCGACCTGACCCAGGGCCCGATACCGGGCCACCTCCTTGCGATGGCGGCGCCGATCGCAGCCGGCATGCTCGCGCAGACGCTCTATTTCCTGATCGACCTGTACTTCGTCGCCCAGCTCGGCGACACGGCGCTCGCCGGCGTCGGCGCCGCGGGCACGGCGATGTTCGTCGTGATGGCGTTGACGCAGATGCTCGGCGTCGGGGCCATGGCGCTCGTCTCGCAGGCGGTCGGGCGCAAGGACCACGACGACGCCGACCTCGTCTTCAACCAGTCGCTCTCGCTCGCGGGCTTCTGCACGGCCGGCACCATCCTCGGCGGCTACTGGCTCGCGGGCCATTACATGCAGATCGTGGGCGCGGACGCCGCAACGGTCGAGGCCGGCACGACCTACCTCTACTGGTTCATGCCGGGGCTCGCGCTTCAGTACGTGAACATCGTGATGATGTCGGGACTGCGCGGCACCGGCGTCGTGCAGCCGACGATGATCGTGCAGATCGCGACCGTGCTCCTGAACGCGCTGCTCGCGCCCATCCTGATCGCGGGCTGGCTGACCGGGCATCCCATGGGCGTCGCCGGCGCGGGGCTCGCGAGTTCGATCGCGGTCGCCGCGGGCGCGCTGATGCTCGGTGGCTATTTCCGCAAGCTCGAGAAGTACATCCGCTTCCGGCCCGCGCTCTGGAAGCCGCGCCTTTCCGTGTGGGGCCGCATGATCAACATCGGCCTGCCCGCGGGCGGCGAGTTCGGCTTCATGTTCGTCTACATCGCCGTCATGTACTGGGTGATCCGGGACTTCGGCGCCGCGGCGCAGGCGGGCTTCGGGCTCGGCACGCGGCTCATGCAGTCGATCTTCCTGCCGGCGATGGCGATCGCCTTCGCGACCGGGCCGATCGCCGGGCAGAATTTCGGCGCGAAGCAGTTCACGCGCGTGCGCGAGACCTTTTACGCGGCCGCGAAGATCAGCGTCGTGCTGATGCTCGCCATGACGCTGTTCGCGCAGTGGCGCCCGGAGTGGCTGGTGCAGGTGTTCACGAAGGATCCCGAGGTGATCGATGTCGCCTCGCATTTCCTCAGGCTGATTTCATTCAATTTCGTGGCGTCCGCCCTCATCTTCACCTGCTCGGGCATCTTCCAGGGCCTCGGCCACACCTGGCCGGCGCTTGCCGCGACCGCCTCGCGCATCGTCACGTTCATGGTCCCGGTGATCTGGATCTCGACGTTGCCCGGGCTCAAGATCGATCACGTCTGGTACGTATCGGTCGCGAGTGTCTGGCTGCAGGCCATGCTGAGCTTGTACCTGCTGCATCGGACCATGCGGACGCGACTCGCGTGAGGAAGAGGAGAGAAAAGGGGACGTTCACCTTATTCCCGAAGGATCGAAGGGAAAAGGTGAACGTCCCCTTTTCCACGCCCTTCCTCACGATCGACCGGCGCGAGACGCTGAACCTGCAGGACCAGATCCGCCAGCGCATCGTGGAGCGCGTCGCGGTCGGCTCGCTCGCGCCGACGCAGAAACTGCCGTCCACGCGCGCGCTCGCGCGCCAGCTCAAGGTGTCGCGGAACACGGTTGCGGCCGCCTACCAGCGCCTCGTGGCCGACGGGCATCTCGAGGCGCGGCCGCGCAGCGGCATCTACGTCAGCAACGCACGCTATGCCGCCGTGCCGCCGCGACGGGCTGCGCGCCGCCGGCGAACCGACGCCGGTCGAGCCGCCGGTCTGGGAGCGCCAGCTCGGCGGATCGCAGCAGATCGAGGACCTGATGTCGCTGCCGCCGGACTGGCAGCAGTTCCCGTACCCGTTCGTCGGCTCGCAACTCGATCTCTCGCTGTTCCCCGTCGCGGAATGGCGCGAGGCAAGCCGGGTGACGCTCTCCATGCCCGAGATCGGCGACTGGGCCGTCGACGCCGCGAATGCCGATGACGGCAAGCTCCTGCAGGAAATCCGCAGCAAGGTGCTCCCGCGCCGCGGCATCCATGCGCGGCCGGACGAAGTCCTCGTCACGGCCGGCGGCCAGCAGGCGCTGCACCTCACGGTCGAGCTCCTGGTCGAGCCGGGCACGACGGTCGCCGTCGAAGAGCCGGGCAATCCCGAGCTCGTCGCGCTGCTGCGCCGCCGCCGCGCGCGGCTCGTGTTCCAGCCCGTGGACCACGACGGCATGGTCGTGGATGAACGCCTCATCGGCTGCGGCGTCGTCTACGTCTCGCCGAGCCACCAGCGGCCAACCGGCGTTGCGCTCTCGCCCGCGCGGCGCGCGGCGCTCATGGCGATGGCGGCCGAGCGCGACTTCATCGTCGTCGAGGACGATTTCGAGAGCGAGGCGGGCGACCTCGAGGCGATGCCGCCGGCGCTGCGCGCCGGCGTCGGCCGGCCAGCGCGTCGCCTACGTCGCGACGCTCCTGCAGTCGCTCTCGCCGGCGCTCAGGCTCGGCGTGCTCGTCGCTTCGCCCTCGCTCATACGCACGGCCCGGGCCCTGCGGCGCATCACGACGCGCCATCCGCCGCTGTCCGTGCAGCGGATCGCCGCGCACCTGCTCGCGCTCGGCCACTACGACACCATCATGGCGCGCGTCGGTGCCGTGTTCCGGCAGCGGCTGCTGGCGCTGCGCGATGCGCTCAATCATTACCTCGTGCACCTGATCGACATCCCGCCGGTGCTGAGCGGCACCGCCTTCTGGGTCACGGGCCCCGAGCAGCTCGACGTGCAGCAGGCTCAAGGCCGCGGCCGAGGCGCGCGGCATCCTGATCCAGCCGGCCTCGCATTTCTATTCGAGCGACAACGCGCCGCGGAACGTCTTCCGCCTCTCGGTGAGCGGCATTCCCGAGGAGCGCATCCGCCCGGGCGTCGAGGCGCTCGGCCGGACGATCCGCGCGCTCATCGCGCGCGAGCGGCGGCAGGCCGGAGCCGGTGACGTACCTGACCGAGGACGAACTGCGGACGCACATCTCGGGGGCGACGATCCTGTGCCGGACCGTCTACGGCGATCCGCTCACGATCGACCTCCTGCCCGATGGGACGATGGTGGGCCGCGCGGGCTTCGCGAACGAGGACCTCGACGAGGGCCGCTGGTGGCTGGAGGGCGATATCTGGTGCCGGCAGTGGCGCGAATGGTCCTACGGCCAGGTCGTGCGATTCCACATCGTGCTGGAAGGCGCGCAAATTCAATGGTTTAGCGCCGACGGGCGGCTGATCGATTCCGGCCTCATCACCCGCCAAACTGGCCCCATCGATAGGCACTAACTGGACCTATTGAGCGCCCCGCCCGCGGGGCATCCTTGCCCCGTCCTGAGGGGGGTCGCATGCGGCGTTTCGGCCTGGCCGCGCTCCAGCTGGAGCTCGGCCCCGGCAACAATATGGATGTCATTGCGGCGGAGATCGCCTCCGCCAGGCGCCGCTTTCCCTGGATCGACATGGTCATGCTCGCGGAACTCGCGAGCCACGGCGTGTCCTTCGACAGCGCCGAGCCGTTGCCGGGACCGACCGAGCAGCGCTACCAGGAAATCGCGCGCATGCACGGGCTGTGGCTGCTGCCGGGCTCGCTCTACGAGCGCGCCGGGTCGCGCATCTACAACACGGCGCCCGTGATCGACCCCTCGGGCAAGGTCGTTGCCCGTCACCGCAAGATCTACCCGTTCGAGCCCTATGAGATGAATGTCGCGAGCGGCAACCAGCACACGGTCTTCGACATCCCGGACGTCGGGCGCTTCGGCGTCTCGATCTGCTACGACATGTGGTTTCCGGAGACGACGCGCACGCTCGCCTGGATGGGCGCCGAGGTCATCCTGCATCCCAGCCTCACCAACACCATCGACCGCGACGTCGAGATCGCGATCGCGCGCGCCTCGGCCGCGACGAATCAATGTTACTTCGTCGACCTCAACTGCTCGGGCCACCTCGGCTATGGCCGCTCCTCGGCTTTCGGTCCGGGCGGCGAGGCGCTTTATGTGGCGGGCACCGGGCGCGAGATCATCGCGCTCGAGCTCGACCTCGATCTCGTGACGAACATGCGCGAGCGCGGCTGGCAGGGACTCGGGCAGCCGCTCAAGAGTTTTCGCGACACGGACGTCAGCTTTCCGCCCTACGCACCGGACGCGCATCGCGCGGGTGCATTCGCAAAGTCTAGGACCCCTCGAGCGCCCCGCCGGGCGCGCCAGAAAACCATGAGGTTCACCACGATGGCTACTGATCGCCGCATTCCACGTTCCGCAATCTCGCTGGCCGTCGCCCAGGCGCTCGGCGCCGCCGCCGGCATCGGCCTCGCCGGGCCCGCGCTCGCGCAGGAAGCCCAGCCCGAGCTCGCGCCCGTGATTGTCACGGCGCAGCGCCGCGAACAGGACATCCTCGACGTGCCGTACAACATCTCGGCGATGTCGGGCGACGAGATCGCGCTCCGCCAGACATTCGATGCGCCGGAACTGCTGCGCGGCATTGCCGGCGTCGGCGTGGTGGACCGCGGGCAGCGCAACGCCGCCGTCGTGAGCGGCATCCGCATCCGCGGCCTGAACGTCGACAGCGCGGCGCTCGGCGACTACGCCGTCTCCGCCGATCGCGACCGTGTCCACCTACGTGGACGACACGCCGATCTACGCGAACTTCCTGCTGAAGGACATCCAGCGCGTCGAAGTGCTGCGCGGCCCGCAGGGCACGCTGTACGGCTCCGGTGCGCTCGGCGGCACCGTGCGCTACGTCATGAACCAGCCGGAGCTCGGCGAGTTCAGCGGCACCGTCGGCGGCGCGCTCTCGAGCGTCGAGGGCTCGGACGGCATCGGCGCGGCGGGCGACCTCACGCTCAACCTGCCGGTCGGCGACACGATCGCGGTCCGGCTCAACCTCGCCGTCGCGGACTACCCGGGCCTCACGGACTACGTGAACCTCTACGTGCTCGACGACGAGGGCCTGCCGATCGCGCCGAATGGCGTGCTGGATCCGGCCACGGAGTACCGCCGCAAGAAGGACGCGGACGACGTCGAGATCCTGTACGGCCGCTTCGCGGCGCGCTGGGAGCCGTCGGACACGTTCAACGCGACGGTCTCGGTGTTCGCGCAGTCGGACGACGTCGGCGGCCGCCGCCAGCAGACGCCGGGCGCCGACGGCTTCGGCAATCCCTACCACGACTACGAGAACGGCTCGATCCAGCTCGAGCCCTCGACGCGCGATGCCCTGCTCGGCGCGCTCGAGATGAACATCGACCTCGGCTTCGCGACGCTGACGTCGTCGACCTCGTACTACGACCACTCCGGCGACAGCACCAGCGAGAACACGGGCTTCTACGCGCAGGCCGGGCTTCCTGTCCTTCTATTACAACTACCCGCGGCCGATGGCCTCGGCCGTGCGCACCTGGAGCGACCGCTCGCTGATCGAGGAGCTGCGGCTCGTCTCCGACACGGGCGGCAAGTTCGACTACGTCGTCGGCCTCTGGTACCAGGACCAGAACCGCGACTGCGGGGCAGGACAGCTTCCTGCGCGGCTACAAGCGCTGGTTCGATGCCGCTGATCCGTTCGGCGCCGACCTCGACTTCCTCGTCACCGGCGACCAGGACTTCTACTACCGCTTCGAGGATGACTTCACGGAGACCGCGGTCTACGGCGAGCTGACCTGGCACATCACGGACCGGATCGACGTGACCGGCGGCCTGCGCTGGTTCGACAACGACTCGACGAACCACTCCGTGATCAACCTGCCGCTCTACACCTTCCTCGACGACCAGACGGCGGCGACCTTCAAGACGAGCGACGACGACACGCTCTTCAAGGGCAACGTCGCGATCCACGTCGGCGACGACGACCTCGTGTACCTCACGTACTCGGAAGGCTACCGGCGCGGCGGCGCGAACGCCGTGCCCACGCACCGGCTTCTTCGCGGAGAGCGCCGACCTGGCTGACCTACACCTCGGACTACGGTCGAGAACTACGAGATCGGCATCAAGGGCACGCTCGGCCGGCATGCGCTACGACCTGTCGGCGTACCAGATCGACTGGAACGACCCGCAGCTCAACACGGCGACACCCACCTGGGGCTTCTTCGCGGTCGCGAACGGCGAGAGCGCGGAATCGAAGGGCGTCGAGCTGCAGCTCTCGGGCGAGATCGGCGACAGCGTGACCTGGGGCTTCGGCTGGGCCTACACCGACGCCACGTTGACCGCCGACTTCGTCGTCCCGGACGTGACCTTTGGCCCGACTGCGGACCCGGGGTCGTTCCAGTTCGACGGCGCGACGGCTCCCGGGCGCGCCGGAGAACACGCTGAACGCCTCGCTCGACTGGCGCACGCCGGTCATGGGCGACAAGACGTTCATCGCGCACGTCGACGGCTACTACCAGTCGGACACGGTCAACGCGCTCAGCCACGTTGCCGGCCTTCAACGTCGAACCTCGACAGCTTCCAGATCTGGGGCACGGCGTTTACGCTCGCGGCCGACAAGTGGAACGCGTCGCTGTGGGTCAAGAACATCTTCAACGAGGAAGGCGTGACCGGCACCTTCACCGAGCTCTACATGGGCACGGCGCCGGACGAGGGCTACTTCGGCAACGGGGCGAAGGACCTGATCTCGCTGCCGCGGACGATCGGCCTCTCCTTCAACTACAACTTCTGAACCACAAAAGGGGACGCTCCCCGATTTCGCGACCGTCACCTTGGCGGAAATCGGGGAGCGTCCCCTCTTACTGAAATCACTGCATGAATGACAAGCCAGCCAGCATGGACATGCTGGTCGACATCCGTCGCATTGACGGCCTGATCCAGCGGCGCCAGCTCGCGGAAGCGCGCACGACCTGCGACGCCTTCCTGATGCGCCATCCGGGGCGCGCGGAGGGCTGGCTGCTGCTCGCGCGCATCTGCCAGCAGGGCGGCGACTACCGCGGCATGCTGGAGTCCGCGCGGCACGCGCTCACGCTCGATCCCGCGAACACGGTCGCGCGCTTCACCGAGATCGAGGCGCGCATGCACGCGGGCGACATCGCGGGCGCCCGCGCCTCGCTCACCGCCGTCGAGAGCGCCGCGGGCGCGGACAGCGGCACCTGGCGCCGCCTCTCGGAATTCCACAGCCACCTCAACCAGCACGAGCAGGCGGCGACCTGCGCGATCCGCGTCGCGATCGCTCAAGCCCTACGACGCGCAGGCGGCCTACACCAAGGCGAGCACGCTGATCGCGATCGGGCGCATGGAAGAAGCGGAAACGCTGCTCGACGAAGTGATCGCGCGCACGCCAGACGACGCCGACGCCTGGTACAACCGCGCGACGATTCGCCGCCAGACGCCCGAGCGCAACCACGTCGCGGCGCTTCGCGCCGCGCTCGCCGGCCGTTCGCCGGGCGCGGCGCCGGTCGCGCTGCACTATGCGCTCGCCAAGGAGCTCGAGGACCTCGGCGAATACGCCGAGTCCTTTGCGGCGCTCGCGCAGGGCGCGGCGGCACGGCGCAAGGTGCTCTCCTACCAGGTCGAGACCGACGAGCAGGCGATCGCATCGATCATCCGTTCCTTCGATCGCACCTGGTTCGAACGCACGGGAACCGGGCTCGATGTCGAAGGGCCGATCTTCGTCGTCGGCCTGCCGCGCACCGGCACGACGCTCGTCGAGCGGATCCTGATCCGGCACGAGCAGGTGGCGACGGTCGGCGAGGTCAACGACCTCGCGCTCGCGGTGACGCGCACCGCGGGCCCGAAGACGGCCAAGGAAGAGCTGATCAAGGCGGCGACGCACATCGAGCCGCTGGCGCTCGGCGAGTCCTACTGGACCGCGATCCAGGGCTACGGGCATTCGCGGCCGTACGTCGTCGACAAGACGCCGCTCAACTTCCTCTACCTCGGCCTGGTCGCGAAGGCGCTGCCGCGGGCGCGCATCGTGCACGTGCGGCGCCACCCGATGGCGTCCTGCTACGCGATGTTCAAGACGCTGTTCCGCATGGGCTACCCGTTCTCCTATGACCTCGAGGACCTCGGCCACTACTTCCTCGCCTACACGCGGCTGATGAACTACTGGCGCGCGCTGCTGCCGGGCCGTTTCCTCGACCTCGACTACGAGGCCCTGGTGGACGACCAGGAAGGCACGACGCGCAGGCTCCTCGAGCATTGCGGCCTGCCCTGGCGCGAGGAATGCCTGCGCTTCTACGAGAACAAGGCGCCGACCGCGACCGCGAGCGCGGCGCAGGTGCGGCAGCCGATCTACACGGAATCGAAGGACCTCTGGCGGCACTACCGCCGGAGCTCGCGCCGCTCGCGCGCCTGCTCGCGCAACACGGAGTGCCGGTCGAATGAAATTCGCGGCGGCGCTGCTCGTGGCACTCCTTGCCGCGGCGCCGCACGCGAATGCGGACACGATCGAAGTCTCGCCGCTCTCCGCCGAAATCCTGGCGGGCAAGTCGCCCTATGCCGAGCCCGTGCCGCTCGCGGCGTACGCGATGCCCTTCGGGGCGGCGCCCGCGCAGACGGAATTCAAGGGTCGCCTGCGCTTTGCAGTCGCGCCCGCCGACGCCCACGCGAAGCTCCTCCTCGACCGCTGGAAGATCGCGACGCCGGGCCAGGAATTCCGGCAGCCGCCCGCGTTCGACTTCGGCTTCGTCCAGGTGAACGGCCACCTCGTGCCGGTCGAGCGCGGCATCGTGCCGGCGGCGGGCGACTGGTGGGACTGGATCGTCGGGCCGGGCCGCACCTGGCAGGACGGCGACAGCGGCTGGTCCCGCGCCTCGGTCCCGTTCGCGCTGATCGAGAAGAACGCGAACTGCCTGCATCACGGCCTGCTGACGTTCCGCTACCGCGGCGACGACGAGGTCTCGCGCGTCGCGTACCAGGTGTCGCACGAGACCTGCTACTACTTCCAGTTCGATGCCTGGGGGACGGCGGCCGCGACGCGGGTCGCGGATCCCGGCATCAACATCCCCGCCGTCAGCGTCGCGTATGGCTTCGAGGATTCGCGCCGACTTCCCGTCAAGCCGATCGAGCAGATTTCGAAGGATTACCCGGGCCTCAATGCCGCGAGCTTCGGCTCGAAGGAAGACATCGACCCGCGCGACATGACCGTCTTCGGCGTGCTGATCCGCGGCGTGCATTACGCCGGCGGCTGCGAGACGCGCGAAGGCCGCTACCCGTACTGCGACGAGATGCCGCTGCCGTCCTATTCATTGGCAAAGACGCTGATGGCGGGACTTGCGCTGATGCGCGCGGAAGCCCTGCATCCGGGCGCGCGGAACCTGCTCGTCACCGACTACGTGCCGGAATGCCGCGAGGCCGGCGGATGGGACGGCGTCACCTTCGAGAACCTGCTCGACATGGCGAGCGGACACTATGACTCGGCGGCGAGCGAAGCCGACGAGGACGCCTCGAACACGGGCCGCTTCTTCATCGCGACGACGCATGCCGAGAAGATCCAGTACGCCTGCACGCACTATCCGCGCAAGGACCCGCCCGGCACGCGCTGGGTCTATCACACGACGGACACCTACATCCTCGGTGCGGCGCTCTCGGCCTGGTGGAAGAAGGAGAAGGGGCCGGAGGCGGATTTCTACCGCGACCTGCTCGTCGTGCCGGTGTTCAAGCGGCTCGGCCTCAGCCCGGAGCTCGCGACGCCGCGGCGGACGGTGGACGACGCCGCGCAGCCCTTCACCGGCTGGGGGCTGGTGCTGCGGCGCGACGATCTCGCGAAGCTCGGCGGCTTCTTCGCGCTCGGCGATGGCAAGCTCGGCAAGGACACGCTGTTCGATGCCGCCATGCTGCGCGCGGCGATGCAGCGCGACCCCGCGGACACGGGACTTCCCGCCACGGACCGGAATTTCCGCTATAACAACGGCGTGTGGGCCTGGAACATCGCTGAAACGCTCGGCTGCAAGAACCCCGCGTGGATTCCGTTCATGTCGGGCTTCGGCGGCATCTCGGTCGTGATGATGCCGAATGGCGTCGTCTACTATTACGTGAGCGACGGCGGCACGTTCCGCTGGGCGCGCGCGGTCGCCGAGACGCATCGCATACGCTCCATTTGCCGGGACGAGACGCCGTGACGGCGGAGGGCGGCGCGCACGCCCGGCGCTGGCCGACCGCGGAGCCGGATGGACTGCTCGCCGCGGTGCTGCTCTCCTTTCTCGCGACCGCCGGTTTCTTCTACGTCAACATCATGGCCGCGCTCGTCGCGGGCCTGGTGGACGGCCTCGGCTTCAGCGAGGGCGATGCCGGCCGCGTCGGCTCGCTGAACATCTACGGCGCGGCGCTCGGCGCGCTCGTCGCCGTCGCGATCGTCGCGCGCGTGCGCTGGCGGCCGTTCGCGGCCTGCGCGCTCGTCGCGCTGATCGCGATCGACGCGGCGTCCATCTTCGTCACCGAGCCCGCGCCGCTGATGGCGATGCGCTTCCTGCACGGCACGGTGGGCGGGTTGCTGGTCGGCGTCGCCTACAGCGTGTTCGCGCGCACGCGCACGCCGGATCGCGTGTTCGGCATGCTGCTGGTCGTGCAATACGGGCTTGGCGGGCTCGGCATCATGGTGCTGCCGCGGCTGGTGCCGCTCTACGGGCACGGCGTGCTGTTCGGCGCGCTCATCGCGTTCAGCCTCGTGACGCTCCTGATGCTGCCGTTCCTCGACGACTATCCGCGCGGCCGCATCGTGCGGGCCGTGCCGGGCGGCGGCATCCGCTACGGCCTGCTCGCGGCGGCGGTCGGGTCGGTGTTCCTGTTCCAGGCCGGCAACATGGGGCTCGCGGCGTACATGCTGGAGCTCGCGCGGCACTTCGGGCTCGATGCGGCGTTCGCGAGCACTGCGCTCGGGGCGGCGACCTGGGTCGGCATCGCGGGCGCGGGGCTCGTCGTCGTGTTCGGCACGCGATTCGGGCGCACCTGGCCGCTCGTGGTGAGCGCCGTGATCACGATCCTCGGCACGCTCGCCTTCCACTGGGGCGGATCGAAGGCGGTCTACCTCGCGGCCAACTGCGTGACGGCGATCACCTGGTCGTTCGCGATCGCCTACCTGCTCGGCCTCTGCGCCGCATTCGATCCTTCGGGGCGCACGGCGGCGCTCGGCGGCTTCCTGTCGAAGATGGGACTCGCCTCGGGCCCGTTCGTCGCCGCCTGGCTGCTCGACGTCTCCGGCTACACGCAGCTCATCAACATCTCGGCGCTCGTGCTCGTCGCGAGCGTGCCGGTGATGTTCCTGCCCGCCCGCGCGCTCGATCGCACAATAAAGAGGGGACGTCCCCATTTGCAAGGGGACGTCACTGACCAAGGTGACGTCCCCTTGCAAAGGGGAAAGTCCCCTTTAGCTTACTTGAAGCCGTAGACGAGATTCACCGTGAAGACCTGGTCGGTGTTCTCGGTGCCGGGGAGCACGTCGGTGTTGTGCCGCACGGCGTAATCGACGCCGAGCGCGAACGTGTCCACGATCTTCACTTCCATGCCGAGCTGGTTCTGCATGAAGGTGTTGCTCCCGCCGGCCTCCACGAGGAACCGGTCGTAGATGAGCGTCGTGTCGGTGAGCTTGTGCTCGTAGCTGAGCGCGCCGCGCGCGATCACGTCATCGTCCGTCTCGCCCGTGATTTGCAGCTCCGTCTGCCGATAGCCGGCGCCGGCCTCGACGTCGAGCTTGGTCACGTCGGTCGCGATGAGGTGATAGCCGTAGCCGGCGGCGGCCGTCGCCTGGTACGAGAAATCGGTGAACGCGTCGTCTTCGTAGCGGAGCGTGCCGAAGAGGTAGCTGCGGTCCGTCAGCTTGTAGTTGGAACCGGCGCGCAGTTCCCAGCGGTCGGCCGAGGTGATGTCGTTGTTGACGGTATGCAGGAGCGAGCCGCCGAACTTGTGCGTCCAGCGATCGAGCTCGTTCTGCACGTCGATGACCGCATTGATCGTCTCGGTCTCGGTATTGCCGCGCGCGAGCACGCCGCCGAGTTGTCCCTTGCCTGACCAGTCGGCTGACGCAACGCCCGACACGAGCCCGCCGCACAGCAATCCCGCCACGATCCACATGCCCCGCATGACCATCTCCAGAGCTGAAAAAAGGGCGCGTAGTCTAGCCGGTCAGCGCGATTTCGACACGCTTGTTGCGCTTGCCCTCGTTCCGGATGCGCAGGACCTGGATTCCGCCGATTTCGGCGATGTTCGCGACGTGCGTGCCGCCGCAGGGCTGCAGGTCGATGTCGGGGATCCTGAGGAGCCGGATGCGCCCCGCCCCGCGAGGCGGCTGCACGCTCATGGTCTTGACGAGCTCCGGCCGCGCGTCGAGCTCCTCGTCCGTGATCCAGACGGTCTCGGTCGCGACGCTGCGCGCGATCAGCGCGTTGGTTCCGTCTGCGATCTTGCCGGCGTCGAGCAGCGTGATGTCGATGTCGAAATCGAGCCGCGCCTTGTCGGGCGCGATGTTCCCGCCGGTCACCGGCGCGATGACGACGCAGGACATCACGTGCAGCGCGGTGTGCAGGCGCATCAGCGCGTAGCGCCGCTCCCAGTCGATCTCGAGGCCGACCGCTTCGCCGACTTCCGGCAGCGCCGCGCCGGCGGCGATGACATGCGCGACCGAGCCGGGCGTCTCTCCCTTGCGCGTGTCCGCGATCGCGATGCGATCGCCGTTGTCGCGGATCAGGAATCCCGTGTCGCCGGGCTGGCCGCCGCCGAGCGGATAGAAGATCGTGCGATCGAGCTCGACCTTGCCGTCGCGCACGGCGACGACACGCGCCGTCGCGGTCTTGAGGTACGCATCGTCTCTGAACAACAGTTCGGTCATTGAAGGGGACGGTCACCTTTAAAGGGGACGGTCCCCTTTACATACAGGTGACGCCACCATTTCCGAAAGGTGACGTTCACCTTTTCAAAGGTGACCGTCCCCTTTGAGGTCAGGGATCGGGGACGAAGCCCTGCGGGAACGGATCGGGCAGGCGCCGCGCCATGCGGTCGGGCGACGGGATGATGCCGCGGGCGACGAGGTTCTTGCGCGAGTCGTAGTAGATGCGAATCACCTCGTCAGGCTCGTCGCTCGCACGTTCAAACGCGGTATAGACCGCGCCGGAATCCAGGCGACGGCCATGGCCGGTGCCGAGCCGCTCGTCCTCACGAACCATGCCGGACTGGCGGGACGCGGACTTCGCGCGCGAGGAATCCGCCTCGGCAGCGGCGGATGCCGGCGCCGCCGCCTCGCCGCGCGCCATGGGCTCTTCGTCCGCGGCCATCGCCTGGGCCTGCTCGCGAAACAGCGCGACGCCGATGACGCCGACGTTGTCCGGCCGCCCGGTCCGCGCCGCGTACGAATCGGGCAGGGCGGTGAAGTAGAACGCCGCGACCTGGTCCATGCTCTTGCGCCAGCCGTCGATGTCGAGCGAGACCCAGGGATCGAGCACGTAGCCGCTCGAAAGCGTCGCTGCCGTCTTCCCGGTAATGACGTTGACCCCGTCCACCGAGGTGACCGCCAGCAGCCGCCCGCCGGCCTGGTTGCGCAACCGGATCTCGTACTCGCGTCCCGGCTCCCCGGCCACATGGCGCTCGCCTCCATGCCAGTACACCGGCAGGACCTGCCCCGTATGGCGGTCCAGGATCTCGACGTCGACCGGCATGCCGGCGGCCGCCAGGAGGGGGAAGAGGAGGCCGGCGGCGGCCGCGGCCCGTAGCGCTTTGAAGTTCATCGACGACTCCTGCAAAGTGGTCCTGAGTCCTCTAACGCCGGCTGGCCTATCGGGCGGGTTTGTATATACAATTCCACTTGACTTGAAGGCGTCTGGGACGGGCAGTGGACACGGTCATGAAAAGCGGATTTTCTTGCGCGGTTTGGACGGTCAGGGCAGGTCGAAAGACTGGCCCCGGGCGTCGTGCCGCGCGCGGAAGCTGCGGCCGCAGGCGTCGCCGCGGCCATGCGCGGGATCGCTCGCCAGGCCCATTCCCGGGCGAACCGGAAATCGGCGATTTCGCTCCGCGTCGATCCGGAGGTCCTCGACTGGTTCAAGGCGCAGGGACCGGGCTATCAGACCCGGATGAACGCCGTGCTGCGGGCGTACAAGGACGCCTCGAGCTGAGCATTTCTCGCGGCCAAGCCGCGAAATCGCGGATTTCCGAGCGCTTGCGAAGACTGTTTGCTGCGACATCCGGGTGCTGCTAGATCGGATGTCCATATACATCTGTAAGTAGCCGAAATACTCCCGTTCGGCGCGGCTCCAAGCCAGGCCACGTGCCTCGGCTCCTCGGTCCTGGCCGCCGTTTCACCGCAAGGATCCGGGAATCGCCGCGCGCGATGTCGGGATCTCGATGCGGGCAGATCTTCAGGCGGGGGATCCTGCCCCTTTCCGCGCAGGCCCGACTGCGAGAGTTGCTGCGAGTGGGCGGGGGCCCGCGGGCGGGCGTCTTTCAACGCCTCTGTCGAGGCCATTGAAGGCCCGGCATTTGTATATACACTGCCCGTTCATCGAGTCTGGTCATCGGCGGCTTCGCGCCCCTGCTTTGGCTCCAGGCGCAGCCAACATCTCCCGGTCCCGCAGGCGTCGAGTCCGCATGCCGTCACCTGGCGAAGCGTATATACAGGCGGCCAGCAGCCCATCCGCGGACCGAAATGCACACCGGATCGGCCGCGCGCTTTCCTGGAACCGATTCGTGCGGAAATATTTCCATTCGGCGGCTGGAGAAACACCAAGGCCCACTTGCGGGTGATACAGATCGGATTACGCTAGTGGGCGCTGGGCTTTGCGACCAGCTGCCGGGCACGCCGATGCGGTCCGGTCGATGCCACGGTAAGAAAAAATCTTAGGGAGATAGCGAAATGTACAAGTTCAAGCTGGGTGGCGGCCTCTCGCTGCTGCTCGCGCTCGCGCTCTTGAGCCCGATCGCGTCGCAGGCGCAGACGACCGTGACCAACCGGGAGAGCAACTTCGAAATCATTGCAGTCGACGGGAACAAGCTCGTCGTGCGCGACCAGTTGGGCACACGGGAACTGACCGTGCCGCCGGACTTCCGGTTCACGGTCAACGGCAAGTCGCTGGCGGTCAGTGATCTTCATGCCGGCATGAAAGGCACGGCGGTGGTCACCACCACGACGATCCAGCGGCCGGTCTACGTCACGACCATCAAGCAGGGTACCGTGATCTACCAGACCGCGCGCTCGATCCAGATCAAGGAAGATAACGGCCAGGTCCGCAAGTTCACGCAGAACGATGTCGATGCGCGCGGCATCCGCCTGTACATGGGCGACAAACCGATTTTTGTTTCCGAACTGAAGCCGGGTGACAGGGTCACCGCGACCATCGTATCCGACGGCAAGCCGGAGATCCTCACGTCGCAAGAAGTGAACGCTCAGCTCGCAGCCGAGCCTGTGGCCGCTGCACCGGCTCCTGAGCCCGAACCCGCCGCAGCCGAAACGCCGGCTGCTGCCCCGGCTGCGGAGCCGACTCCCGAGCCGCAGGCCATGGAACAGGCGGCGCCCGAGCCCGCACCGGCGGAAGCAGCCCCGGCGCCGGCACCTGAAACGCCGAAGCCTTTCTTCAGCAATCCGTTCTTCATGCTCCTGCTGCTCATCATCGCCATCGCCCTGATCTGGGTGCTGATGCGCAGGCGAGCCAAGGACAACAACAAGAAGTAAGGGCCGAAACAGTCCGATCCCGTGCCGCCCGAGTTCCGCCAACCCGCGGAACCGGGCGGCACGCTCCTCAGTACTTGCTGCCGTCCTTGTGTGAATACGCGCCGGGATTCTCCGGCGCGTTCCAGGCGAGATCCACGTCCGGATACTGCGCGGCGTCCGCCGCGTCGCGGTTGCTGATCTCGAGATAGACCGCGGGTTTCGTCCCGCGATTGACCAGCTGGTGGCCATCGCGGTGGCCCGCCGGAAATCCCGCGCACTGCCCGGCACGGAGCGGACGCTCCCCGGAATCCGTCACGAGCATGAGTTCGCCCTCGAGCAGGTAGACCAGTTCGTCCTCGTGCGTGTGCCAGTGGCGCATGGAGGACGCGGCGCCGGGCCAGAGCGTCGTCAGGTTGACGCCAATCTTCGTGAGGCCGGCCGCGTCGCCGAGCGCGCGCTTCTCGCGCGGCAGGACCTGCTTCGCGAAATGCCCGGGATAGCCGGAACTGGCGTGGGCCGGAAGCTCCCTGGGGTCGATCGGCATCGAGATCGCTGTTGATTTCATCGCTGCTCTCCTTAGGATGTATATAGCCATCCACCGCAAGGGACCGCCGTGACACCAAAACCAGCACGCAAGGAAAGTATCCCGCATCGGGGCCCGCTCGGTCAGCGCGCCGAAATCGCCTCGAGCTCGCGCGCCTTCCCGCGCATGAAAGCCGAGTCCGTGCCGCGCGCCGGCTGGGTGCGCGAGATCCGCACCGCGCTCGGCCTCTCGCAGTCGCAGCTCGCCGCGCGGGCCGGCGTCTCGCGCGCGACCGTGCAGCAGATGGAGAAGGCCGAGGCCCGGCGGCGCATCACGCTCGCGAGCCTCGACCGCCTGGCGGCGGCGATGGATTGCCAGGTCGCGGTCGCGCTCGTGCCGAAAGGCGGCACGCTCGAGGACGTGCGCCGGCGCCAGGCGACGCTGCGCGCCGAGGCGCTCCTCGCCGAGAAGATCAAGGACAACAAGACGCCGCCGCGGCCGAAGGACCTCGAGCGGCGCAAGCAGCAGCTCGTGACGAAGCTCCTGCGCGGCAGCCGGCGCCGGCTCTGGCGGCCGGTCTAGACAAGGGGACGTTCACCTTGCTCCGTTCTAAAAGCTGATACCCACCTTTGCGTAAAGGTGAGCGTCACCTTTTTCGTTATCAGCAAGGTGAACGTCCCCTTAAATAAAAACGGCGGCCCGGTTTCCCGGGCCGCCGCGTATCGACGATCGATCAGTCGATATTAGGAGCGGGGCTGCTGCGTCGGGCGCAGCGATCTGCGAGATCGCTTCCTTCAGCTTGGCCGCACCCTCGGCGGTCTTGCCCTCGGCGCAAAGCTTCTCGCCCTCATCGCGGGCAACCTTGGCCTGGCTCAGCTGCTCGGCCGTAGCCGCGGCAGCGGCCTGGTCGTACTGCGCCTGCAGTGACGCACAGTCCTTCGAACCCTGGACGGCTTCCTGCGCAAACGCGGCAGGGGCGGCAACGACGAGCGCGAGGCTCGCAATGGCAACGTAGTTCTTCATGGTCAGTATCTCCTGGTTATCTTTGGCCGAATTCGGCATGTGTCATGAGACACGATCCAGCGAAGGAATTACGCGATGGTCCCGTCTGTTTCCAGCGACAGAATTTCGGCATCCGTCAGTCCGAGTTCGGCTGACAAGACCGACTGCGTGTGCGCGCCGAGAAGCGGAGGCGGCATCGAGTAATCGAGCGTATTACGCGAGAAAAGCACGGGATTTCGCACCTGCGGCAATTGCCCGCCGAGCGCGTGCGGCAGATCGAAACGCATCTTCCGGTGCTTGACCTGGGGGTCTTCGAACACTTCCGCGATGCTGTTGATGGGCCCGCAGGGCACGTTCGCACGCGTCAGCAATTCCACCCAATCCTTCGTAGTCCTTTTCCGACACAGCTTTTCGATCTCCGGAATGAGCGCGGCGCGGTGCTCGACGCGGCCCGCGTTGGTCCGGAAGCGCTTGTCTTTCGCAAGCGCCGCCGCGACTGCCGCCGTGCAGAAGGCCTCGTACTGCTTGTCGTTGCCGACCGCGAGCATCAGCCAGGCGTCCTTGGTCGGGAACGCCTGGTAGGGAACGATGTTGGGATGCGCCGTGCCGCGGCGGCCGGGCGCTTTTCCGGTGACGAGGTAGTTGAGCGTCTGGTTCGCGAGCGCGGCGACCTGCGTGTCGAGGAGCGCGAGGTCGATGTACTCGCCGCGGCCGGACACCTCGCGCTCGTGCAGCGCCGCGAGGATCGCGCAGGCGGCATACATGCCGGTGATGAGATCGGATACCGCGACGCCGACCTTCACCGGCCCCGCGCCCGGCTTGCCGTCCGGCACGCCGGTCACGCTCATGAGCCCCGAGATCGCCTGGATCATCGCGTCGTAGCCCGGCTCGTTCGCGGCCGGGCCGTCCTGGCCGAAGGCCGAGATCGAGCAATAGATGAGCCGCGGGTTGACGCCCTTGATCGACTCGTAGCCGAGCCGGTATTTCGCGAGCGTGCCGACCTTGAAGTTCTCGATCAGCACGTCGGCGCGGAGCGCCAGCGAGCGCACGATCTGCTGGCCCGCGGGCTTGGTGAAATCGATCGCGAGCGAATGCTTGCCGCGGTTCGTGCTCGCGAAGTAGGCGGCCTCGGCCGTGTCCTTGCCTTTCTTGTCGTGGACCCAGGGCGGGCCCCAGTGGCGCGTGTCGTCGCCGCTGCCCGGCTTCTCGACTTTCCACACCGTCGCGCCGAAATCGGCGAGGCATTGCGTGGCCCAGGGGCCGGCGAGGATGCGGCTGAGATCGAGGACCTTGATGCCGTGCAGCGGACCCATGCGCCCGTATTATGGGCCGAATGACCGCCTGGACCAGTTGTGCGCCCACGGACGGCTGGGCCAAGGTAAACGTCCCCTTGGTCAGGTTGTCCGACGGAGGTTGGGAGTCTTGGTTTGGGATATCCAAGGGCTACACTGGGGGTCTGATGAACAAGCTAGCGATCCTGCCCGCCGTCGTGGTGGCACCATTCCTGCTCGCGGCAACGCAAACGCAGGGCAACCTCTACGGGCGATTCAACGACGGCGTGTACCCCGCGCCGAGCAAGCTTTTCAAGTGGCGCTGACCCGACTCGCCACCTCGCCGACTGGTTCCGCGACACGGGCCTTCCGCGCTTCTTCCAGTCCGGCGTGCCGGACGCGAAGGTGCTGCGCGAGGCGATGGGCACGATCGACGGCCAGCCGGCGTGGATTGAGGTTGCACATGTGCCAAACGCGTCACCCCTTGGTGTCGAGGCCAAGGGTAGTCTCGACATCCTGCGCAGTGATTCGTGGCGCGGAATGGCTGTCGTCGCACGCGGCAAGCATTACTATCTGCTCCAGACGGACTTGCGGGTCGAGAAGCTCGCTGCCCCCGGCTGGAGATACAACGCGGATGCGGCCGACTGGAACGCATTCGTGCCGGAGCTCGACGCGCTCTACGAACGCATCGAGTTCCTGAAACCGTAATCAGGGAGAGCACACGGAGATGTCGACAATGTCCTTGAGAAAATCCCACTTATTGATCCCGATAGCGCTCGCCGCGCTCGCGCTTGGCGCCTGCGGCAAGAAGCCGGCGGACGAACAGGCCGCCGCGCAGGCCGATGCCGCCGCAAAGGCGCAAGAGGAGCAGGACGCGGCGATGAAGGCGCGCGAGGAAGAACTGAAACTGCGCGAGCAGGAACTCGCGATGAAGGAAAAGGAAAAGGAGCTCGCGGACCGCGAGGCGGCGCTCGCGAAGGCGAGTGCGCCGAAGTCTGCACCGAAGGCTCCGGCAGCGGCGGCGGCCGCGGCGCCGAAGGCGGCTCCGGTCCCGGCGGGTCCGAAGAACTACACGGTTGCGGCGGGCACCTCGATCTCGGTGCAGCTCCCGGCCGCCGTCTCGACCAAGACCGCCAAGGTCGGTGACCGTCTGTCGGCCAACCTGACGAACGACCTCGTCGTCGACGGCAAGACCGTTGCGAAGGCGGGTGCGCTGGTGCAGGGCTCCGTGACGCAGGTCGTCTCAGGCAGCAACACCATCGGCGGCACGCCGACGCTTGGCATCACCTTCGACAACCTGACGTTCGAAGGGGGCGACAAGCCGATCAATGCGCGCATCACGCAGGTCTCGGAGAAGAGCGACAAGGCGGGCGACACGGCGAAGATCGCGGGCGGCGCAGTCGCCGGTGGCGTGATCGGGCACCAGATCAGCCACAAGAACGGCAGCGTCATCGGCGCGATCATCGGCGCAGCGGCCGGCACCGCGGCGGCGAAGAAAACCGGCAAGGAAGTCGTGCTTCCCGCCGGGACCGTAGTCGGCATGACCCTCGAGGCGCCGGTTACCGTCACGATGTAACTCCTACCAAGGGGACGTTCACCTTGCTGGTGAACGTCCCTTTGAACTTGCGTAGCGCTCGTTCGCGCGGATTCGTTCCATCGTCTGTGGAGTTCGCGGGCCGCCGTGCTATGCGGAATTCGAGTTGTCGGCCAGTGACCGTCCCGAGCTGCGCCAGGAATTCGAAGAATCTCCGCATGGTAGGTTCTGGCAGCCGTGACTGCGTATCGTCGCGATCGTCTCTTCTGCAATTCCTTCCGCAAGCCATCGTGACCAATTCGTGATTCCGGTCAGCAATGGCGATTTTGGATCCTGGATCGACGACCAAATCGCTACGTATTCCGCAATGTGCCGCCGCGCTCGACCACTCGTAGTCCTCAGCTCGTTCAACGATCCGTGCTCTGACAGGATTGAGTTCGACGTAGCGAATTGCATTCAGAAAGTAGGCAGAATCGAGCGGCGATGAAAAGTAACGTCCCTGCCAAAGATGGCCTTTTTGTTCTCTCATCCTGTTGACACGTTGAGCATATCGGCCGTGTACCGACTTGAAGAATCGGTGGAGACCCTCCTGAAGTGGAAGGCACGACAACGTGATGCACGTGATTTGGCATCAAGCAGTATGCGACCACTTCGACGCCATGCTTCTCGAGCGTGATCGCGCAGTAGGCTCAGGTACGCCGCTGGGTCGCCAGGGTTGAAGAATACACGCTCGCGCCGATTGCCCCGCTGGGTAACGTGATGGGGTACTCCAGGCAGTCAAAGCGTGCATGCCTCGGCATGACCGCACGCTATCGCAATTTGATGAAGCTGTGCGATCGAGTAAGCGATGCGAAGGCCAACAAAGGGAGCAAGGTGAACGTCCCCTTGGAGTGGTGTCCCCTTCAGAGGCCGCGGCGTAGCCAGGCGAAATCCGCGGCGTCGATACCGCGCAGCAGCGCCTCGCGGCGCGCGACGAGGTCGGGCCGCGCGGGATTCTCGGCGCGGTCGGCGAGGTACTCCGCGCGGCCGATGATGAGCTCGCTCCAGGCGAGCGGCTCGTCCTTCGTGTAATCGCGCAACGCCGCCGCATGCCGGCGCGCCTCTGCCACATCACCGTGCCGCAGGTTGTACTCCATGGCGAGGCGGCGGAACTCGATGTGATTGTGGCTGACGCAGCCGGCCGCGAGCATCGCCTCGCCCTGCACGAGCAGTTCCCGCGCGCGCACTTCATTCGCCATGTGCAGCGCCTGCACCGCGAGGCACCACGGCCCGCAATACGTGCGCGCGACCTCGAGCGCGAGGGCCGCCGCGTGCTGCAGCAGCACCTGCGCATCCGCAATCCCGCCGAGCTCGCCGATCGCGTGGCCCTGCAGCGCCATCAGCTCCGCCTCGAAGCGACGCGCGCCGAGCTGCCGCGCGAGCGCGAGCCCGCGGTCGCAGACCTGCCGCACGCGTTCGTAATCCGCGCGGTACACCGAGATCATCGCCTCGATCAGCCGCGTCAGCAGCTCCGTGCGCAAGTCGCCAAAATGCGCAGCCTCGGCCACGATCTGCAGGCAATCCTCCAGCCCCTGCTGCACCTCGCCGCAGATCGCGCGCGTGAGCGCGAGCATCGGCGCATTCGAGAGCGCAAGCCCCACTGCGCCATGCTCCCGCGCTTCCGTCACACACTTCGCGAACTGGTCGCGCGCGCCGCGCATCCGGCCGCGCTGGTACAGCGCATCGCCGATGCCGCCGAACGCCCGCGCCTCATCCACCGGCGACCCGGCCCTGCGCGCCCAGGAAAGCGCATTCTCATGCGCCACCAGGCATTCCTCGATCTCGCCGCGCGGGAAGTGGATGTTGCCGCGCAGCGTCCACACCCGCGCGAGCAGCTCCGGCCGCTCGTGGCCCGCGAGCACGGCCTCCGCGCGCTCGAGCGCCTCCAGCGCCTCATCGTAACGATCGAGAATCCGCAGCGCATTTGCGAGCGCAAGCCGTACGCGCGCCTCCATCAGCGCGTCGGGCCGAAGGTCGATCACTTCGCGCAAGGTCGCGATTGCATCGTGCGTATGCCCGGTTCGCGTCTGCAGCTCGCCGAGCAGGCAGCGTGCAAGGCAGAGGTCCACCGGCTCGCGCGCGAGCGCGCAGGCTTTCTGCGCGAACTCGACCGCGCGATCGAGCCGCAGCGAATCCGCTTCGATCGCGGCTGCCTCGAGGCAGGCCCGCGCGGCGGCCGCATCGCCGGCCTCCGTGAGATGGCCGGCGCGAAGCCCCGCGTCGCGCCCCGCGTACCAGCCGGCTGCGCGCGCGTGCAGCTCGCGCCGCCGCGACTTCAGCAACGAGCCATAGACCGCCTCCCGCATCAGCGCATGTGCAAAAGCGATCTCGCCGCCCTCGACGGTGAGGAGCCCCGCATCCACGAGCCGGTCCGGCGTCCCCGCCGCGCCGTCGTGCATCGCCGCCAGCGCCTCGCGCGGGAACCGCAGGCCCAGCACCGATGCCGCGAACAGCGCCTGCCGGTCCTCGCGTTCGAGCTTCTCGACCCGCGACAGGACGAGCGCCTGCACCGAGGCCGGCATCGCCGTCTCGCCGGCGTCGGCGGCGCGCAGCAGCTGGTCGAGGAACAGCGGATGGCCCTGCGCACGCCGGATGCAGCCCTCGATCATCCATTCCGGCAGCGCCGGATAACTCGCGGCGAGTTCGCGCGACTCATCGTCCGTGAGCGGCGCGAGATCGAGCGTCGTCAGCGGGCAGCCGCGCGCCCGCGCGCGCCAGGCGGCGTCGATCGGATCTTCGTCGGGCCGCGTCGACAGCACGAGCATGGCCGGCTGCGACGCGACGGTCGCCGCGAGTTCCCCGAGCCGCGCCGCCTCCTCGCCGCCGGCGTAGTGCAGGTCCTCGATGACGAGCAGGAGCGACGCCTTCGCGCAGGCCGACTCGATCAGCCGGCGCACGACTTCCATGCGCCCATGCTCCAATGCCTGCGCATCAAGATTGCGCTCGATCGAAACCTGGTCCGCCGACAGCGGCGCGCCCGCGAGGCCGCTCGCGTGCAGGATCCCGTCGGCGGGCAGGCGGCCCGACTCGATGGCCTGCGTAATCGCGTGGCCGCGCTCGGCGGGACTCGCCTCCGGACCGAGGCCGAGCAGGCTCGAGAACAGCGCCGCCAGCGGTCGGCGCGCCTTCACCTGGCCGAAGTCGAGCACCTGCACGCGATGGCATTCCGTGCCCTGCGCGCGCGCGGCTTCCGCGAGCGCCTCGAGCAGTCGCGTCTTGCCGATGCCGGCGTCGCCGCGCGTCGACGATCGTGCGGCCGCGGCGCGTCGCGATGCAGCGCTCGAGCAGCGAAGTCATGAGCGAGAGCTCCGCATGCCGGCCGGCGAAGGGCAGGTGCCGCACGCCGAGCGCGCGCCGCAGGCCCTCGGAGAGCTGGATCTCGCCGGGATGCGCGCGGCCCGCGAGCGCCTCCGCATCCGTCATCGGGTCGCCGGAGAGCGGAAACGGACCATTGATGCGCGTCGGCAGCAGCGAGCCCTGCGCGACGCCCGCGGCCGGCGCGCCGGAGGTCAGCTCGCTCGCGCCAAACGCCTGCATCAGCGACTGCGCGGCGCGCAGCGCCCGCTGCGGCTCGTTGCCGGAGAGATTTTCGAGGCCGAACACGGCGTTCAGGCGATCGCCGGAAAGCCGGTCCGCGACGCCGCCGTGCAAAGCGATCGCCTCATCGAACAGGCGCTGCAGTTTCTGCGTCTGCTCGCGCGTCTCCTCCGGGTCGAGCGTGCGGCGCTCGGCGGCAAGGCCCGGCAGGCGCAGCGCCAGCACGACGCCGGTCTGCAGCACGCGATCGTCCGTCGTCGCGGCCTCATGGCGCCTCAGTCGCCTGCTCGACGGCCGCGGCGTCTTCCGGTTCGGTGCCGGGCAGCGAATACAACGGACCGCTCGCACCGGCGCGGCGCTTTTTCATCAACTCGCGATACAGCGCCTCCGTCGCCGGATCCGGCGCGAGGTCGAGCTCGCGGCGGAGCACCGTGCGGCAGAGCTGGTACTGGCGGAGCGCCTCCGTGTAACGTCCGGATCGCGCATAGCAGCCCATGAGTTC
Source organism: uncultured Gammaproteobacteria bacterium (assembly GCA_963747035.1). Classification (GTDB taxonomy): domain Bacteria; phylum Pseudomonadota; class Gammaproteobacteria; order Steroidobacterales; family Steroidobacteraceae; genus SCUD01. Next base: position 3,280 of record CAVVDL010000004.1, on the reverse strand, counting down.
GCGGTGCGCGCCTTCCTGGAGCGGCTCGATCGAGAGCAGCCAGTTGAGCGCGTCGACTTCCCCGTCGGCGTCGTTCGCATCGCGGCAGAGCGCGGCGAGGCGCGTCGCGGCCGCCGCAAGATCGCGCCGCAGGCTCCTGCGCTCGGCGGCGACCCATTCCTCGAAGGCGCCGGAATGCGCGTCGAAGCCCTCGAGAAGCGTCTGTGCGCCCAGCGCGCGCGCCGCCTTCAGCGAAGGCACGGTCGCTTCCGTGAGCAGGGTGCGCAGGCTATGGACGTCCACCTGCACCTGCGCGAGGTTCAGCGCGACCTGCTGCGCATCGGCCTCGAGCAGCGCGTGGAGCTTCGCCGGCAGCGCGCGGCGCAGCGCCGTCAGCGCCTGGCGCAGGCTCGAGCGCGCGAGTTCGGCGTCGGCGTCTTCCCAGAGGAGCGCGGCCAGGCGCTCGCGGCTCTGTCGCGTCCCGTTCTGGAGCGCGAGAAAGGCGAGCAGGGCGCGGGTCTTACGGGCCGTGATCTTGAGCGGCCTGTCACCCGGGCCCCGGAGTTCGAAGCTTCCGAGCAGTCGCAGGCGCAGCATCGCTCCGGAAGACTACCGTAGCCCGCGCTGGGCCGCCTCAGAACTCGTATTCGAGCTGCAGGCGCAAGGTCGTATCCGGCGAATCGCCCGTCAACCCGAACAGCAGCGCCATCTGGTACTTGAATCCGCCGTAATCGCTCATCCCCGGCAGCTTGCCGAGGAACGCGGGACCGGCTTGCTGGCGGTGATCGCCGAGGCTGCCGAAATCGCCCCATTCGCCCAGCTCGCCGTGGAATTCGATGCCGGGCTCGAAGGATTGATTCAGCCGGTAACGCCAGCGGAAGGCGTATTCGAGTTCCGTTTCCGCACCGCTCTCAAACGCGCGCTCCGCGAGCAGGTTGAACGTCGCGACGCTCCTGGTGAACTGCTTTTCGGCCAGGGCGCCGATCTCGAGCGCCTCGCCACCGCCATTCTCGAGCGAATGGGAGAATTCGGCGAGCAGGCCGAAGTCGGCCCAGTGTTGCCCCTGCTCCGTCAGCTGGAAAATATTCTCCCAGGCCACCTCGGTCGCCTCGAGGCCTCCGCCCGGCTCGCGCTCCCATTCGCCCAGCACCTCGGTCAGCCAGCGCGCGGTCGGCGCGTACTCGAGCTCGAACTTGTGCTGCTCGCCCCCGTCCACGGCGTCGGAGCCGTCGAAATCTTGATGCCCGCGATACTCGATCGCGAATTCGCCTTCCTCGACGATCGGCGAATAGACGACGTGAGCGGCGTGTGCGCGCTCGGGCATGAACACGGTCGCGAGCACGAGGATTGCGGAGACCGCATGGGCAGTCGATGCGGGCCTGTGGCGTGGGGCCGGACGATTCATCATCTTCATCGCGACGCCGAGGACCGAGGACGACGGCGACGAAGAACACGAGCTGCATGCCGCTCGGGCGTTCCGAGTAGCCAACCAGGGCGTGCAGCACCTGGCCGAGGACGCTGTGCTGGGGCAGCCAGGCCGAGGAATCCCAGATGGGATCGGCCAGCGCCGGCAGCTTGCCCGCCTGCACGAGGTACCCGGCGGCCTGCGCTGCCATGCCGGCCGCGAGCAGCAGCAGCAGCCAGCTCGTCACGGAAAACAGGTAACGCGGCGGGATGACCACGAGGCCGCGATAGAGCGCCCAGCCGATCGCCACGCCGCCCGCGAGCCCGAGCGCGCTGCCGGCCCAGAGCTGCGCGGCATCGGCGCCGCCGGCCGCGATGCCATAGAGGAAGAGCACGATCTCGGAACCCTCGCGCAGCACCGCGAGGCCGACGACCACGAGCAGCACGGACAGCGAAGCGGCGCCGCCGGAGACGTCGCGGCCGACGGCCGTCATCTGGCGCGCGAGGTCGGCGCCGTGGCGCTTCATCCAGACGTTGTGCCAGCCGAGCATCGCCGTCGCCGCCAGCAGGACACCGGCGTTGAACATCTCCTGGCCGAAGCCCTCGAGCGCGGAGGCGATCCGTTCGGCGAAGCCGGCGACGACGAGCGCGCCGACGATGCCGAGCGCGATGCCGCCGGCGACCCAGGCGCCCCGGCGCGGCACGGCGCGCGTCGCGGCGAGCACGATCCCGATGAGGAGCGCCGCCTCGAAAACCTCGCGCAGGACGATGATCGCGGCTGCGATCACGGAACGGCTTCCAGCCAGCCGCGCGCGGTCTTCGCATTGAATTCGCCGAAATACTCGTAGCGGCCCGGCTTCAGGGGGCCGACGAAGACCACGATCTTGCCGCCGGGCGGCACGATCTTCTCGCGGTTCAGCGCGTAGCTCTCGAACTCCTCCGGCGTCGAATCCTGGTTCTCGACGATGAGCCGGATCTTCTGGCCCGCGGGGACCTGGGTGACTTCGGGCGTGAAGCGGTGGTCCTTGATGACCAGCCGGAATTCAGGCTCCGCGGGAGCGGCTTCTTCCGCACTCGCCAGGGGCGCCAACATCAACAAACCGACCACCATCCACCGCATGGGCTTCACTCCCGGAATACATGCGACGAATAGTACAAGTGAGAATCATTCTCGTCTAGCAGGGGTCGTCCAGACTGAGAATTGGGTCGGCCGGAGGGCGTGTTTCAGGCCCAAAAAAGGGCGCCTGAGGCGCCCGAGGGGGTACTGGCGCCGGCCGGTGATGGGTTCAAGGGGGCCGGCCTGGCGCCGCGGACATGGAGTTCAGGGGAATCGGTCCGCGCGCGTGTCCACGACATTCGATGGGTCGATCGGGTAAGCCTGGCCCTTCTTGCCGGATAGGGGCTTGGCGGTCGTGGCACGCGCACGCGGGTTCGTAAGCACGCGCTGCGCGACGCTGTCGGGCGTCACGAGGAGCCCGGCGATCGGCAGCGAGTGGAAATAACTGGCCTGCATCTCGAATGGCAGCAGGACTTCGATCGGGTCCGTCGGGCTTCCGCAGGCTTGCGGATTCACGGTGACGCGCCCGTTCGCGTGGGCCGCGGCGACGGGCAGCGCGGCGCAGGCAACGCAGATGGCGACGATGCGCGCTGTGATCCGGATCTGGCTGGAATTCGGTCATTCTTGTTTTGTCCCTGCGCCAAGACTCGCGCTTTCTGCCAGGCGTCGGTATCGGCGATTCAATGCAGCCGAATGTCAGCGCTCTCCGACTTCGAAGCGAACCAAGGGGACGTTCACCTTGCTCTCTGAGCCTGGTGGAAAAGGTGACGGTCACTTTTTCCAAAAGGTGAGCGTCACCTTTTCTGCGAGGTGCGGAGCAAGGTGAACGTCCCCTTGGTC
>CAVVDL010000003.1:0-192873 GCA_963747035.1 uncultured Gammaproteobacteria bacterium | reverse complement strand
GCCCCATTGGTCGAACGGATTGATGTCCCACAGGACCGAATCGACGAAAACCTTGTGCTCGTAGAGCGCAAGGAGCGACCCGAGCGTCGCCGGGTCGAGGCGCGGGAACGCCAGGAGCGACAGCGGCCGGCTGCCCGGATGCACGCGATGGGGTTCGGCCGAAGCGTGACCCGCCGTCAACGCCTGGATCTGTGCCAGGCAGTTCGCGATGACGAGCTCGTCGCCCTCGCGATCGGCCGCGCCGGTGAGGGGCAGCAGGAAGTCCGCGCTCACCGAGGCCGTGCCCTGGTGCAGGAGCTGGAAGAACGAATGCTGCGCATTCGAGCCCGGCTCGCCCCAGATCACGGCACCGGTCGCCTCGGCGACCGGAGCGCCGCTGCGCGTCACGCGCTTGCCGAGGCTCTCCATCTCGAGCTGTTGCAGGTAGGCCGGCAGGCGCGCGAGCCGCTGGGTGTACGGCAGCACGGCGTGGCTCTCGCATCCGAGTCCATTCCGGTTCCATTCGGCGAGGAGGCCGAGCAGCGCCGGCAGGTTGTCGCCGATCGCGCTCGTGCGGAAATGCTCATCCATGGCGTGCGCGCCCGCGAGCATCGCCTCGAAATGCGCGGTGCCGATCGCGAGCTCGAGCGTGAGGCCGACGGCCGACCACAGCGAGTAACGCCCGCCGACCCAGTCCCACATCGCGAATCGCGCGTCGCGGCCGACGCCGAATTCGTCCATGGCCGCGGCATTCGTCGAGACCGCGGCGAAGTGGCGCGGCACCGCGGCCTCGCCGAGCTTTCCGGCGAGCCAGCTGCGCACGCGACGCGCGTTCGAGAGCGTCTCCTGGGTCGTGAACGTCTTGGAGCAGACGATGACGAGCGTGCGGGCCGGATCGAGCTCGGGCGCGAGGTCGGCGAATTGCGTGCCATCCACGTTCGACACGAAGTGGCAGCGCAGCAGGCCCGCATCGAATGGCGCGAGCGCCGCCGTCGCCATGGCCGGCCCAAGGTCGCTGCCGCCGATGCCGATATGGATGACGTCCGAGAACCGCGCGCCGCCCGTGCCGGACCGGCGTCCGGCATGCACGTCGGCGACGAAGGCCGCGCACTGCCTGCGCACGGCGAGGACCTCGGCGTGCAGCGGCGCGACCGCGGCCGAAAGCGCAGTGCCCGCGGGTGCGCGCAGGAGCGTGTGCAGGGCCGCGCGGCCCTCGGAGTTGTTGACCGCCTCGCCGGCGAACAGCGCCTGGATGCGCGCGTGGAGACCGCGCTCCTCCGCGAGCCGGACGAGTGCACTGAGCGCGGGCGCGTCGAGACGCTGCCGGCTGAAGTCGAGCAGCAGGCCGCAGGCCTCGCGCGAGAAATTCTGGAAGCGGCGCGGGTCCGCGGCGAAGAGCTCGCCGACGGGCGTTCCGGCGAGGCGCATCGCGTTGCTCGCGAGAGCCTCAGCCAAGGTTCGTGACCCTGGGATCCGCGGGAGCGCCGTCCCGGTAGTAGGCGAGATACCACTCGACGAAATTCGCGATGCCCACCTCGACCGGCGTCGCGGGCCGGTAGCCGACGTCGCGCACGAGGTCCTCGGCATCCGCCCAGGTGTCCGGGACGTCGCCGACCTGCAGCGGCAGCAGGTTCTTCTCGGCCTTGCGCCCGAGGCAGTTCTCGAGCACTTCGATGTAGCGCATCAGCTCGACCGGGCGGTTGTTGCCGATGTTGTAGAGCCGGTACGGCGCGCGGCTCGTCGCCGGATCGGGATTGTCGCCGTCCCAGTCCGGATTCGGCGCCGCGACGTGGTCGAGTGCTGCGATCACTCCGCCCGCGATGTCGTCAACGTAGGTGAAGTCGCGCCGGTGGTTGCCGTAGTTGAAGACGTCGATCGGCTTGCCCGCGAGGATGTTGCGCGTGAACTGGAAGAGCGCCATGTCCGGCCTCCCCCACGGCCCGTACACCGTGAAGAACCGCAGGCCCGTCACCGGAAGGCCGTACAGCGAGGCGTAGGTGTGAGCCATCAGCTCGTTCGCCTTCTTCGTTGCGGCGTAGAACGACAGCGGATGGTCCACGTTCTGGTGCACGGAAAACGGCATCTTCGTGTTCGCGCCGTAGACCGAGCTCGTCGAGGCGAACACGAGGTGGCCGACCTTGTGGTGGCGGCAGCCCTCCAGCACGTGCAGCGTCCCGGTCAGGTTGCTGTCCGCGTAGGCATGCGGGTTCTCGACCGAGTAGCGCACGCCCGCCTGGGCCGCGAGGTGCACGACGCGGTCGATCGCGGAGCTGGCGAAGAGATTTTCCATCGCCGCGCGGTCCGCGAGGTCCGCCTTGACGAAGCGGAAGCCCTTCGCCGACTGCAGCCGCGCGAGGCGCGCCTGCTTGAGTGTCGGATCGTAGTAGGCGTTGAGGTTGTCGAGGCCGATCACCTCGTCGCCGCGCGCGAGCAGGCGCTCCGCGACGTGGTAGCCGATGAAGCCCGCGGCGCCCGTGACCAGCACCCGCATCAGAGCCGCCCGTCGGCCTGGCCGCGTTCGAACAGGTACTTGATGTCGTAGAGGACGTGTCTGCGCTTGGCGAGCCGGCGAATGTCCGCGGGCCGCATGGCGGCGAACTCGCGATGGCCGACCGCAAGCACGATCGCGTCATAGGATCCCCGCGCCGGCTTCTTGACGAGCCGGATGCCGTATTCGGCCTGCGCCTCGCGCGCGCTGACCCAGGGATCCCAGACGTCCACCTTCGCGCCGTTCTCCTTGAGCTCCGCGACGAGGTCCGCGACCTTGGAGTTGCGAAGGTCCGGCGTGTTCTCCTTGAACGCGAGTCCCATCACGAGGATGCGCGAGGACTTCACGTGGATGCGCTTCGCGGTCATCAGGCGCACGACCTCGCCCGCGACGTAGAGCGCCATGTTGTCGTTGATGCGCCGCCCCGCGAGGATCATCTCGGGGTGGTAGCCGATCTGCTGCGCCTTGTGCGTCAGGTAGTACGGGTCGACGCCGATGCAATGGCCGCCGACGAGGCCGGGCCGGAACGGCAGGAAGTTCCACTTGCTGCCGGCCGCCTCGAGGACTTCCTGGGTGTCGATGTCGAGGCGGTTGAAGATCATCGCGAGCTCGTTGATGAGCGCGATGTTGACGTCGCGCTGCGTGTTCTCGATGACCTTCGCGGCTTCGGCGACCCGTATCGACGACGCCGGGTGCGTGCCCGCCTTCACGATCGTGCCGTAGAGCTTGTCCACGAAGGCGGCCGCATCGAGCGTCGATCCCGATGTGACCTTGCGGATCGTCGGCAGCCGGTGCTCGCGGTCGCCCGGGTTGATGCGCTCGGGACTGTAGCCCGCGTAGAAGTCGCGATTGAACTTGAGCTTCGAGTGCCGCTCGAGGATCGGCACGCAGATCTCCTCCGTGCATCCCGGGTAGACGGTCGACTCGTAGATGACGATGTCGCCGCGCTTCAGCACCTTGCCGACGGACTCGCTCGCGCGCTCGAGCGGCGTCAGGTCCGGCCGCTTGTCCTCGTCGATCGGCGTCGGCACCGTGACGACGAAGACGCGGCAGGCCTTCAGGTCCCGGAGCTCCGACGTGAACCGCAGGCGCCTGGCGGCGCGCAGCTCCTTCGCATCCACTTCGAGCGTGCGGTCCTTGCCGCGCTTGAGTTCGGCGACGCGCTCGGGGTTGATGTCGAAGCCGGTCGTCTCGTAGTGCTTGCCGAACTCGACGGCGAGCGGCAGCCCCACGTAGCCGAGGCCGATCACGCCGATCCGGCAGCTGCGAAGCGAAAGCTCGGGCGGCTGCTTACGCGCCACGGCCGGCACCTGCACGGAACACGGTGCGGCCACCCGAGGCGCGGTCGATCGCATCGAGCGAGCTCTCGTGCGCGGCGAGCTCGGATTCGCTCGCGTGAATGACCGGGATGAGGACGGCCCCGCGCGCGACGCTTCCCGCCGCCGCCGCAGCGCCCGGCACCGCCGGCGCGGCATCAAGGCCAAGGGCCGCCTGCCCGCCGCTCATCGCGAGGTAGACGTCGGCGAGGATGCGCGCGTCGAGCAGCGCGCCATGCAAGTCGCGAGTCGAGTTGTCCACGTTGTAACGCTTGCACAGGGCATCGAGATTGTTGCGCTGTCCCGGATGCATGCGCCGCGCCATCCCGAGCGTGTCGAGGACGCGGCAGCGCTCGGCGATCGGCGGCGAGATGCCGGCGGCGGCGAGCTCGGCATCGAGGAAGCCGACGTCGAACTCGGCGTTGTGGATCACGAGCTCCGCGCCGTCGATGAATGCGAGGAATTCCCCGGCCACCTGCGCGAACTCCGGCTGCGTGGCGAGGAATTCATTCGTGATGCCGTGCACCGCGAGCGCACCCGGGTCCACTTCGCGGCCGGGCTTCAGGTACCGGTGCCAGTCGCGGCCCGTGGGGCGGCGATGCACGAGCTCGATGCAGCCGATCTCGATGACGCGATGGCCGTCGGCGACTTCGAGGCCGGTGGTTTCAGTGTCGAGGACGATCTGGCGCACGATGCCGGAAGGATACCAGTTAGGGCCGCGGGGCGGCCGTTGCGAGTTCGTCGATGCCCCGGTTCGCGAGCGCATCCGCGCGCTCGTTTTCGGGATGGCCCGAGTGGCCGCGCACCCAGTGCCATTCGACGTCATGCGCGGCCGCGAGCGCATCGAGACGCTCCCAGAGATCCTGGTTCTTGACGGGCTTGCGGTCGGCCGTCTTCCAGTCGCGCCGTTTCCAGTCGGGCATCCAGGTCGTGATGCCATCGCGGACGTACTGCGAATCCGTGTAAACCGAGACCCGGCTGCGGCGCTGCAGCGCCTCGAGCGCGCGGATCGCGGCCGTCAGCTCCATGCGGTTGTTGGTGGTGTCCGGCTCGCCGCCGTAGAGCTCGCGTTCGCGGCCGCGATAGCGCAGGACCGCACCCCAGCCGCCGGCGCCCGGATTGCCGCGGCAAGCGCCGTCCGTGTAGATCTCGACGCGGTTCAAGAGACGCGCCGCGCAGCGGGCTCTGCCAGCCCGCCGATGACCGCCGTGCGCATGCGCTGGCGCAGCCGCACGGGCGTCATCGAGTGCACGCGCTTGCGCGCATGCAGCAGGTACGCGCCCGAGAAGCGCGGCCAGGCGCGGCGGCCGAGGCGCTCGAAGAAGCCGCGCGCCTTCGCGGTGCGCAGGCTCGCGAGCGGCGGTGCGTAGAGGTAGCGCTCCGCCGGCCCGACCTCGAACCCGACGAGCTTGAGCCAGTCCGCGAGGCGCGGCGCCGCGATCGTGCGGGCGATCCCGGGCGGGCAGCCGCCGCGCGTGAATACGTTGCGCAGCGCCCAGCTCCCGAGCGGCTCGAAGCCGAGCACGACGAGCTCGCCTTCCCCGGCGAGCACGCGTGCAGCCTCGCGCAGCACTTCATGGGGGTCCGGCGCGAACTCGAGCGTGTGCGGCAGCAGCATCACGTCCACGCTGTCCGATTGCAGCGACAGCGCTGCGGGCTCGGCGACGAGCGCGACGCCGGGACGCGAGTCGCCGGCCACGAGCGCCGTGCGGCGCGTGCGGGCGCAGGACAGGAAGGTTTCGGCCTCTCCCCAGGCGCCGACCTGCACGCAATGCAGGCCGAACGCGCACTCGAGCGAGCCCGCGACGATGGCGCGCTCCTGCTCGAGCAGCAGGCTGCCGAGCGGCCCGGCGAGCCAGGCGTCGAGTTCCACGGTGTGCGGGGCCATGCGGAAAGCATAACCGCGGCCCGGCCGTCGCGGCCAGTTGGCCCGCACGGCGCCTTGCCGCACACTCGCGCATGCTCGACGTCCGCCCGATCCCGGCCTTCCGGGACAACTACATCTGGATGATCCGCGGGACTCGCCGATGCGCGTGCCGTCGCGGTCGTGGATCCGGGCGACGCCGAACCCGTGCTCGCGACGCTCGCGGCAGATGGGCTGACCCTCCGTGCGATCCTCGCGACACATCACCACGCCGACCACGTCGGCGGCGTCGCGCGGCTCGTTGCAGAAACCGGCGCACGCGCATTCGGCCCGGCGCGCGAGCGCATGCCGGCGGCGGTCGTTGCGCTCGCGGACGGCGACGTCGCGCGCATTCCGGAACTCGGGCTCGAGTTCCGTGTCCTCGACGTACCGGGACACACGGCGGGACACATTGCCTATGCAGGTCACGGCGCGCTCTTCTGTGGCGACACGCTCTTCAGCGCCGGCTGCGGCCGCCTGTTCGAGGGCACCGCCGAGCAGATGCTCGCCTCGCTCGATGCGCTCGCCGCGCTGCCCGAAGACACCCTGGTCTACTGCGGCCACGAGTACACCGAGGCCAATTTGCGCTTCGCGATGAACCTCGAGCCCGCCAACTCAGCCATAATGGACTATGTCAAATGGGCGGCCGGCCAGAGGGCCCTGGGACTGCCAACGCTGCCTTCTTCGATCGGGCTTGAGAGACGCGTCAATCCTTTTCTGCGAACTCGACATGAAAATGTCAAATCATCGGCTGAGCGCCGTGCCGGCAGAATGCTGCCGACTGCGGTTGCGGTATTCGCCGAAGTCCGCAGCTGGAAGGATACGTTCCGATGACTGACGCGCGAATCCGGAGCCTGCCCCCGCTCATCGTGGTCGCAATCATGCTGGCCGCGGCCGGTTGCGCGACGACGCCCGCGCCCGTACCCAACTCGCTGCCCACCGACCAGATCGTCAATGACCCGAACAGCGCGACGGAAGTCGCCTTCCCGGACGAGGAAGAGGCGCCGGCCGCGCCGCCCGAGGAACTCGAGGCCGAGGCGCCTGCCGTCGCACCGCTGACGCCGACCGTCGCCTACGGCGACGTGCTCGCGCGCGTCCGCAGCAATCTCGCCCTGCCGCAGGTCAACAACGCGCGCGTGGACCGCGAGATCGAGTGGCTGCAGCGCAATCCCGACTACGTCGCGCGGGTCTTCGGCCGCGCGCAGCGCTACATGCACCACGTCGTGAATGAAGTCGAGGCGCGCGGGCTCCCGGGCGACCTCGCGCTCCTGCCGGTGGTCGAGAGCGCCTTCAACCCGTTTGCCTACTCGCGCAGCCACGCCTCGGGCCTGTGGCAGTTCATCGCGCCGACCGGCGAGCGCTATGGCCTCAAGCGCAACTATTACCAGGACCAGCGCCGTGACGTGGTCGAGTCGACGCGCGCGGCGCTCGAGTACCTCGCGCAGCTGCACGAGCGCTTCGACGGCGACTGGTTCCTCGCGATCGCCGCCTACAACTACGGCTCCGGCAACATCCAGCGCGCGATCAACCGCAATGTCGCGCTCCACCGCAGCACGGACTTCTTCTCCCTGTCGCTGCCGGCGGAGACGCGCGCCTACGTGCCGAAGCTGATTGCGCTCGCGAAGATGATCCGTTCGCCGGAGGCCTACGGCCTCTACCTGCCGCCGATCCCGGACACGCCCTACTTCCGCATCGTGCCGACCGAGGGGCCGGTGGACCTGCGCCTGATGTCGGAGCTCGCGGGCGTCGACACGGAAGAGCTGCATGCGCTGAATCCGGCCTGGAACCGCTGGATCACGGACCCGGACGGCCCGCACCGCGTGCTGATTCCCGAGGTGGTCGCCGATGACTTCGCGACCAAGCTCACCGCCCTCGACGGCCATGCCCGCGCCCGCCTCGGCATCCACACGGTCGCCGCCGGCGAGTCGCTCACGTCGATTGCCGGCCGCTACCAGGTGCCCGAGGCGTTCATCGACCGCATGAACACCGGCGCGCGCGTGGACCTCAAGACGGGCGACGAACTCTGGGTGCCGGCGGGCGACGTGTCGCAGCTGCGTGCCGGGCTCGGCTCCGACATGGAGCGGCGCACGCACCGCGTCAAGGACGGCGAATCGCTCTGGAGCATCTCGCGCCGCTACGGCATGTCGGTGCCGCAGCTCGCGCGCATGAACCACGTCTCGACGGGGACCGTATTGCAGCCGGGCCAGCGCCTGCAGGTCGCAGGCAGCGGCCCCAGCGATTCGGCCTCCGGCACCGGCTCGACGCAGCGGGTCGCCTCCGCGGGCGGCAAGGTGAACTACAAGGTCCGGCGTGGCGACACGCTCTCGGACATCGCGCGCCGTTTCGAGGTCACCGTCCGCGACCTCCAGGCTTGGAATAACATGGGGCGCAGCACGGCGCTGCGCGCCGGCCAGTTCCTGACGATCAAGGTCGCAGGGGATAAAAGCTTCGGCAGTTGAGTTGGCTGGGGAGGGAAGGCATGGGGTTCCTGGCAGGCAAGAAGGCCCTGATCGTAGGGCTCGCGACCGATCGTTCGATCGCCTACGGCATCTCGCAGGCCATGCGCCGCGAAGGCGCCGAACTCGCATTCACGTACCAGAACGACCGCATCAAGGATCGCGTCGTCGAGATCGCGGGCGAGCTCGGCTCGACGCTCGTGATGCCGATGGACGTCGGCATCGACGCCGAGATCGACGCCGCCTTTGCGCGCGTGAAGGACGCCTGGTCGTCGATCGACATCATCGTGCACTCCGTCGCCTTCGCGCCGCGCGAGGCGCTCACGGGAACCTTCGTCGAGGCGACGACGCGCGAGAACTTCGGCGTCGCCCACGACGTCTCGAGCTACAGCCTGACAGCGCTCGCGCGCGCGGGCCTGCCGCTCATGGAGGGCCGTGCGGGCGCGATCCTGACCCTCTCCTACCTGGGCGCCGTGCGCTCGATCCCGTCCTACAACGTCATGGGGCTCGCGAAGGCGAGCCTCGAGGCGAACGTGCGCTTCCTCGCCGCGGATCTCGGCGCGAAGAACATCCGCGTGAATGCGATCTCCGCGGGGCCGATCAAGACACTGGCGGCGGCGGGGATTCCGGGTTTCCGGAAGATGCTGCACCACGTCGAGCAGGTCTCGCCGCTCAAGCGCAATGTCACGATCGAGGACGTCGGGAATGCCGCGGCGTTTCTCTGTTCGGATCTGGCGGCGGGCATCACGGGCGAGACGCTGTACGTCGACGCCGGGTATTCGCACGTCGGGATGAGCTTCCCGGAGTAGCGAGGCCAGTCGCGCGCGCGCGGGCTGCGGGGGTCGCATCGCTCGCCGGACTGCGCCCGCTCGGACCCGCCCGCCCGTGCGCCGGTGACGCGCCGTAGTCGAGTGACTACAGTTCGCGGCGGAGCGAGCGACCGAGCGAGCGACTAAGTCCGGCCGGAGCGCGCGAGGTGTGATCCGGCCGCCGACGCGGCCGGCCGCCCTACTCGAACAGCTTCGGGTTCACGTCCACGTCCGCATTCGACCGCAGCGACGAGATGTAGACCGTCGCGTCGGACATGGCCTGCCGGTCCCGCGCCTCGTCGTGCGCCCGCTGGCGGCCGTCTGCGGCCATCGTCGCGAGCTTGCCCGGATCCATGGCGGTCACGGTCCAGAGGGCGGCGTCGCCGTTCGCAAGCGCCGCCGTGCCGTAACGTGGATTGCCCTTGGGCGCCATCGCCCGGAATGCAGCGTCCCGCACTTCGGCCGGCACGCCCGGGTCCTGTCGACCGACGGGCTTCGGATCCAGGGTCGCAGGCTCCGATTTCCATTTCGCGACGCTCGTCGCCCAGGGCGCGCCCTTGTCGAGTTCGGCGACGATTTCGCTCGCCCGCGCTGCGGCGAGCTTGCCGGCAGCCTCGAGCCGCGCCGACTCGGTGACCTCGGCGCGCACTGCCTCGAGCGGCTTGGCGCGCGACGGCTCATGGTTCTTTACGACGAGCGCGACCACCTTGCCGGGCGCCAGCTCGACGGTGCGTACTTCACGGCCGGCGATCACGTCCGGCGCGAACACGGCCTCGGTGACTTTCTTCGACATGCCGAGCTCGGCGCTGCCCGCGCGCGTGTAGTGCTCCACCTGTTTGACCGGCAGTTCCACCTTGGAAGCGACCGCCTCGATGTCGCCCGAGGCTTCGAAGGCCGCGGTGTCGAGCTCTTCCTGTGCGTCGCCGAAGGCTTTTTCAACCTGCGAATGCCGAAGCTCGTTCTCGAGTTCCGCGCGCACGTCCTCGAAGGGGCGCACGGTCTCGGGCGCGGCGCTCTCGAGCTTGATCACGTGCCAGCCGAACTCGGTCTTCACGGGCCCGCGGATTTCGCCCGGCTGCATGCTCCAGACCGCATCGCCGAACGGCCCGACGAAGTCCGCGCGTTCGGCCTCGCCGAGGTCGCCGCCCGAGTCCTTGGAGCCCGGATCGTCCGACAGCTCGTGCGCGAGGGCCGCGAAGTCCTCGCCCGCCTTGGCGCGTTCGTACGCGCGCTGTGCCTTCGCCTCGGCAGCCTTGTCGTCGCCGCCCGCGGCGATGAGGATGTGGCGCGCATGGCGGCGGCCGGGCTGCGTATAGCGGGCCTTGTTCTCGTCGTAGAACTGGCGCAGCGCCGCCTCGGTCACCGTCGCCTTGGCGGCGTAGGCGTCGATGTCGAGCTCGACGTAGCTCACGGTCGCCTGCTCTTCGCTCATGTAGCGCGACTTGTGCGCCTCGTAGTACGCCTGGATCGCCGCCTCGTCGAGCGCGACCGCGGACTCGAAGTCCTTCGCCGGCACCGTGACCCAGCCGAGCGTGCGGGTCTCGTTCCTGAGCGCGACCTGGCGCTCGAGCTCTCCGGGCAGCACGAAGGCGGAGTTGTAGATGCCGCGATCGAGCTGGCGCGCGAGCACGAACTGGCGCTGCTCGGCCTCGAAGCGCTCGGGGGTCATGCCGATCGACTGCAGTGCGGCGCGATACGCGTCCGGCGAGAACTTGCCGTCGACCTGGAAGGCGGGCACTTCGCGGATCGAAGCCAGCACCTCGCCGTCGCTCGCCTCGAACGCCAGCTTCTGCGTGCGCTGGCGGATGAGCTCGGTCCGCACCGCATCCTCGATCACGCGCTGCTGCATCGCCGTGCGCATCTGCTCGGGCACGCCGGCATCGCCCATGGCCGCCTGTATGCGCGTGAACTGCTCCTGGTAGTTGCGGCGCACTTCCTCGACCGCGACCTCGCGGCCATTGACCTCGACGCCTTTCGCTTTCGAAAAGCTGCCGATGTTCGAGCTGAAGTTCACGCCCCAGAACACGAAGACGACGCCGAGCGCGACGAGGATCGCGACCGCAAAGATGCCTTTCAACTTGTCGTGGATGGTCTGCGAGCATGGGTGCTCGCGCCGGACGACCGGCAAAAAAACGGGGCGCTAGGTTAGCATGGCGGCGTTTCGACCCCTAGCCAGGAGCCCGCGATGCCGACCCGTGCCTTCACACTCCTCCTCGTCCTGCTGGCCGTGCTGCCGGCTGGCGGCGCCTCCGCGGCGAAGCCCGCTTTCTCGCCCATGGACGTGTTTTCGCTCGAGTGGGCGAGCGACCCGGAAATCTCGCCGGACGGCACGCAGGTCGCCTATGTCCGCCGCTCCTTTGACGTGAAGACGGACAAGCGCCGCGGAGCGATCTGGCTCGATCGGCCGCGACGGCGCCGACCACCGCCCGCTCGCGGGCAGCGAAGCGAGCCAGTCGAGCCCGCGCTGGTCGCCGGACGGCGCGCGGCTCGCCTTCGTCGCCGCCGACGCCGATGGCGCGCAGATCCACATGCACTGGTTCAAAGAGAACGTGACGGCGCGCGTGACGAACCTGCTCGATGCGCCGGCGGGACTCGCCTGGTCGCCCGACGGTCGCCAGCTCGCCTTCGTGATGCGGGTACCCGCCAAGCGCGAGCCGCTCAAGGTCAAGCTGCAGGAAGCGCCCAAGGATGCGACCTGGGCGGAGCCGCTCAAGGCGATCGACCGGATGGTCTACCGCGCCGACGGCGAGGGCTACCTGCCCGACGCATTCGGCCAGGTGTTCGTCGTGCCGGCGGACGGCGGCGCGCCGCGCCAGCTCACGGACGGCGCCTTTGACCACGACGACGTCGCCTGGTCGGCGGATGGCAGCGAAATCCTGGTCTCCGCCAACCGGCACGAGAATTCGGACACGGAGCCGAACGACAGCGAGGTCTATGCGATCGATGTCGCGACCGGCGCGATCCGTGCGCTGACGAAGCGCTTCGGACCGGATCAGCAGCCCGCGGCATCCCCGGACGGCAAGTACGTCGCCTACATCGGCTACGACGACACCTACCAGGGTTACCAGCGCGCGCGCCTGTATCTCCTGAAGCGGGACAGCGGCGAAGTGCGCGAGCTTGCGGCCGACCTCGACCGCGACGTCGTGAACCCGACCTGGAGCCGCGACGGTCGCCGCATCTATTTCGCCTACGACGACCAGGGCACGACGCGGGTCGCGGAGACGGACCTGACCGGCCGCGTCAGCAACCTGATCGACGACCTCGGCGGCGAGGGCTGGTCGCGCCCCTACGGCGGCGGCTCATTCTCCGTCGCGAAGGACGGCACGATCGCCTACAGCGCCAACGACGTGCTCGACCCGGCCGAGGTCGGCCTTTACGACGGCGGCAAGTCGCGGCGCCTGACGCAGCTCAACGAGGACCTGCTCGCACAGCGTGAACTCGGCCAGGTCGAGGAGATCTGGAGCACGACGGCCGTCGACGGTCGCCGCGTGCAGAGCTGGCTGATCCGCCCGCCCGGCTTCGACCCGGCGAAGAAATACCCGCTGATCCTCGAGATCCACGGCGGGCCGTTTGCAAACTACGGGCCGCGTTTCGCCGCCGAGCTGCAGCTCTACGCGGCCGCCGGCTACAACGTGCTGTTCTCGAATCCGCGCGGCAGCACGAGCTACGGCGAGGAATTCGGCAACCTGATTCACCACGCCTACCCCGGCCGCGACTTCGACGACCTGATGGGCGCGGTGGACGCCGCGATTGCGCGCGGCGGCGTGGACGATAGCCGGCTGTTCGTGACGGGCGGCAGCGGCGGCGGCGTGCTGACCGCCTGGATCGTCGGCACGACCGACCGCTTCAAGGCCGCCGCGGTGCAGAAGCCGGTGATCAACTGGGCGAGCTTCGTGCTGACCGCGGACCTGCCGAACTTCTTCTACAAGTACTGGTTCAGCGCGCCGCCCTGGGAGGACTACCAGTCGTACTGGCAACGCTCGCCGCTCTCGCGCGTCGGCAACGTCAAGACGCCGACCATGGTCGTGACCGGCGAGCAGGACTTCCGCACCCCGATCCCCGAGTCCGAGCAGTTCTACCAGGCGCTGCGCCTGCGCGGCATCGACACCCTGCTCGTGCGCGTCCCGGGCGTCGGGCACTCCCTCGACGTCCACCCGTCGCAGCTCAACGCCCGCATCGCCTACATCCTCGCCTGGTTCGCCAAGCACGACGCCGCTGCTGCGCCGCCGGCGGCAGCCGCTGCAGCCGAGTCGAGCGCGGAGACTTCGCGAGTGAGCGAATAAAGATCGGCTGAGCGAACGAGCGAAAGTCGCCGCGCGAAGAATCGGCCGGAGCTAGTGCCGCCGGCAACGAAAAAGGGTCGTCATTTCTGACGACCCTTGACGCGAAAGAATTGGCGGAGCGGACGGGACTCGAACCCGCGACCCCCGGCGTGACAGGCCGGTATTCTAACCAACTGAACTACCGCTCCAGGTCACTGGTGGGTGCTGCAGGGATCGAACCTGCGACATTCGCCTTGTAAGGGCGACGCTCTACCAGCTGAGCTAAGCACCCCGGCGGACCGGAATCCGGCCCCCTCGGAGGCGCGCAACTATACGGCATCGCCCCCGGCAAGGCCAAGTTCCGCGAGTGGCCTCAGTGCGGCTGACTCGGCTTGATCGGGCGGCGGCTGCTGCGGCGCTCTGATTCCTTGGGCGCCTCGACGACCGGCGCCGGCTTCGGCGCGGCGGTCGTCGTCGTCACCTGCGGACTGCGTTCGAGCGCGATCTCGAGCACTTCGTCGATCCACTTGACCGGGCGAATGTCGAGCTTCGACTTGATGTTGTCCGGAATCTCGACGAGGTCCTTCTCGTTCTCGCACGGGATCAGGACGATTTCGATGCCGCCGCGCTGAGCCGCGAGCAGTTTTTCCTTGAGCCCGCCGATCGGCAGCACCTCGCCGCGCAGCGTGATCTCGCCCGTCATGGCGACGTTCGCCTGCACCGGGATCTTGGTCAGTGCCGAGACCAGCGCCGTGCACATTCCGACGCCCGCGCTCGGGCCGTCCTTGGGCGTCGCGCCCTCCGGCACGTGAACGTGAATGTCGATCTTCTGGTGGTAGTCGGTCTCGAGGCCGAAGGTGTCGGCGCGGCTTCGCACCACGGTCATCGCGGCCTGGATCGACTCCTGCATCACCTCACCGAGCTGGCCGGTGTAGAGGAGCTTGCCCTTGCCGGGCACCACGGCCGATTCGATCGTCAGCAGTTCGCCGCCGACCTCGGTCCAGGCGAGGCCGGTGACGAGCCCGACGCGGTTCGCTTCCTCGGCGCGGCCGAAGCGGAAGCGGCGCACGCCCAGGAACTTGTCGAGGTTCGCGGCCGTCACGTTCACTTTCTTGATCTCGGGCTCGAGCAGCAGCTGCTTGACCGCCTTGCGGCAGATCTTCGCGGTCTCGCGCTCGAGATTGCGGACGCCGGACTCGCGCGTGTAGTGACGGATGATGTCGAGGATCGCGGGATCGTCGACCGTCAACTCGCCGTCCTTCAGCCCGTTCTGCTTGACCTGCTTCGGCAGCAGGAAGCGGCGCCCGATGTTCTGCTTCTCGTCCTCGGTGTACCCGGGCAGCCGGATGACTTCCATGCGGTCGAGCAGCGGCGCGGGAATGTTAAGCGTGTTCGCGGTGCAGACGAACATGACCTCGGACAGGTCGAAGTCGACCTCGAGGTAGTGGTCGGCGAACGAGGTGTTCTGCTCCGGGTCGAGCACTTCGAGCAGCGCCGATGACGGGTCGCCGCGGAAGTCCATCGACATCTTGTCGACTTCGTCGAACAGGAAGAGCGGATTGCGCACGCCCGTGCGCGCCATGTTCTGCAGCACCTTGCCCGGCAGCGAGCCGATGTAGGTGCGGCGGTGGCCGCGGATTTCGGCCTCGTCGCGCACGCCGCCGAGCGACATGCGCACGAACTTGCGGTTCGTCGCGCGCGCGATCGACTGGCCGAGCGAAGTCTTGCCGACGCCGGGCGGGCCGACGAGGCAGAGGATCGGGCCCTTCAGCCGCTTCACGCGCTGCGTGACGGCCAGGTACTCGACGATGCGCTCCTTGACCTTCTCGAGCCCGTAATGGTCCTCGTCGAGGACCTTCTGCGCGGCGGCGATGTCGTGGTGCACTTTCGTGCGCTTCTTCCACGGCACCTTGACCAGCCAGTCGACGTAGTTGCGCACGACCGTCGCCTCGGCGGACATCGGCGACATGAGCTTCAGCTTGTTGAGCTCCGCCGTCGCCTTCTCGCGCGCTTCCTTCGGCATGCCGGCCTTGGTGATGCGCTTTTCGAGGTCGCCGAGCTCGTTCGGCGCGTCCTCGAGGTCGCCGAGCTCCTTCTGGATCGCCTTCATCTGCTCGTTCAGGTAGTACTCGCGCTGGCTCTTCTCCATCTGCGACTTCACGCGGCCGCGGATCTTCTTCTCGATCTGCAGCACCTCCATCTCGCCCTCGATCATCGACATGACCTGTTCGAGGCGGGCGCGGACGTCCTGGGATTCCAGCACCTTCTGCTTTTCGGAGAGCTTGAGCGCCATGTGGGCGGCGACCGTGTCGGCGAGCCGGCCCGGCTGCTCGATGCCGGCGAGCGAGGTCAGGATCTCGGGCGGCACTTTCTTGTTGAGCTTCACGTACTGCTCGAAATGCGAGACGACCGAGCGCGTCAGCACGTCGATCTCGCGCTCCTCGTACACCTCGATGTCCGGCAGCGGCGTCATGTCGGCCATGAAATAGGCGTCGGCGTCCAGGTTCTCGACCATCGCGCGCGCGACGCCCTCGACCAGCACTTTCACCGTGCCGTCCGGGAGCTTCAGCAGCTGCAGGATGGTCGCGACCGTGCCGACCGTGTACAGGTCGCGGGCTTTCGGGTCATCGACGTCGGCCGCCTTCTGGGCGACCAGCAGGATCTGCTTGTCGCGGCGCATGGCCTCGTCGAGGGCGAGGATGGACTTGTCCCGGCCGACGAAAAGCGGAATCACCATGTGCGGATAGACCACGACGTCCCGGAGCGGCAGCACCGGCACGCGCGTCGACTGGGGGGCACTCGGGGACTTGCTTTTCTCGTCAGGCACTGGGGATACCTCGGGCGTGGAGACGCCGCTCGGACGTCATGAAGGATACGTCATGGGGACAGTGCCCGCGCGAAACAAGTCGCAAGACTGAAGGGTGACTGGAGGGGACAGTCCCCTTCAGATGTGCGGGCCGTCACGCCTGAGATGTCGCGGGATCTGAAGGGGACAGTCCCCTTTGCAGCTCCGCTCAGTGACCGTCGGACCCCGCGGCGCGGCGGATCTCGGGTGCGGCGACCTGGGACTCGTCGCTGCGGTAGACGAGGTAGGGCTTGCTGTCGCCCAGGATCACGGTCTCGTCCACGACGACCTTGGCGACGTTCTTGAGGGACGGCAGGTCGTACATGATGTCGAGGAGCACGTTTTCGAGGATCGTCCGCAGGCCGCGGGCGCCCGTCTTGCGCTCCATGGCCTTGCGAGCGACCGCCCGCAGGCCGTCCTCGCGCAGCTCCAGGTCCACGGTCTCCATTTCGAACAGTCGCGCGTACTGCTTGGAAAGCGCGTTCCGCGGCTGCGTCAGGATCGTGACGAGGGCCTCCTCGTCGAGCTCCTCGAGCGTCGCGACCACCGGCAGGCGGCCGACGAACTCGGGGATCAGGCCGAACTTGATCAGGTCCTCGGGCTCGACGTCCTTGAACAGGTCCGCGCCCTGCGGCCGCTCGGAGGGCGCCCGCACTTCGGCCGCGAAGCCGATGCCGCCCCGGGAGCTGCGCTTCTCGATGATCTTCTCGAGGCCCGCGAACGCACCGCCGCAGATGAACAGGATGTTGGCCGTGTCCACCTGCAGGAATTCCTGCTGCGGATGCTTGCGGCCGCCCTGCGGCGGCACCGAGGCGATCGTGCCCTCGATCAGCTTCAGGAGCGCCTGCTGCACGCCCTCGCCCGACACGTCGCGCGTGATCGAGGGGTTGTCGGACTTCCGGGATATCTTGTCGATCTCGTCGATGTAGACGATGCCGGTCTGCGCCTTCTCGACGTCGTAGTCGCACTTCTGAAGGAGCTTCTGGATGATGTTCTCGACGTCCTCGCCGACGTAACCGGCCTCGGTCAGCGTGGTCGCGTCCGCGATCGTGAACGGCACGTTGAGCAGGCGCGCAAGGGTCTCGGCGAGCAGCGTCTTGCCGCAGCCCGTCGGCCCGATCAGGAGGATGTTGCTCTTGGAGAGCTCGACCTCGTCCTTGTCATGGCGATGGCGCTTGTCGCCGGGACGGGCCTGCAGGCGCTTGTAGTGGTTGTAGACCGCGACCGCGAGGATCTTCTTGGCGCGGTCCTGGCCGATCACGTACTCGTCGAGGACCTTCCGGATCTCGTGGGGCTTCGGCAGGCGGTCGCGGGACCGCTCCTGCTTCTCCTCGAGCTCCTCGCGGATGATGTCGTTGCAGAGTTCGACGCACTCGTCGCAGACGAACACCGACGGGCCGGCGATCAGCTTTCGCACCTCGTGCTGGCTCTTGCCGCAGAAGGAGCAGTAAAGCAGCTTGCCGTCGTCGTGCTTGCCCCGCGTGTCATCAACCATGCGTCGCGCCCCTCGTTGGCCGGGAGGCCGGCTGCCATCTTATATAGCACGCCGGTTTCGGCCGGTAAAATCCTTTTTATCTCAACCAGTTGCCCCTGCTAGCTCCCGTCGAGTCTCGCTCAATCCTTGCCAAGCTGCGGCAACTGGCCGCGCTTTTCGAGAACCCCGTCCACAATTCCGTACTCCCGCGCCTGCTCCCCGCTCATGAAATTGTCGCGGTCGAGGTCCTTGCTGATCTTCTCGAGCGGCTGGCCGGTGTGGTGCGACGAGGATCTTGTTCAGGCGGCTCTTCGCATCGAGGATTTCGCGCGCGTGGATCTCGACGTCGGTCGCCTGGCCATGGAAGCCGCCGAGCGGCTGGTGGACCATGATGCGCGAATGCGGCAGCGCATAGCGCTTGCCCTTGGCGCCCGCGGCGAGCAGCACCGCGCCCATCGATGCGGCCTGGCCCACGCAGATCGTGCTGATGTCCGGCTTGATGAACTGCATCGTGTCGTAGATCGCGAGCCCCGCCGTCACGGCGCCGCCCGGCGAGTTGACGTAGAGGTGGATGTCCTTGTCCGGATTCTCGGACTCGAGGAACAGCAGCTGCGCGACGACGAGGTTGGCCATCTGGTCCTCGACCTCGCCGACGATGAAGATGACGCGCTCCTTCAGCAGGCGCGAATAGATGTCGTAGGCGCGCTCGCCCCGCGCCGTCTGTTCGACGACCATCGGGACCAGATTCAATGCCTTGGTTTCGATTCGACCGCCCACGTGATCACCCCACTCCTTCGGACGCCGCCTCGGCCCCGAAGTTCATGATGTCCTTGAATGTGCCCGGCTGGTCCGTGACCCGGGCCGCCTTCACGACCCAGTCGACCGCCTGGTCCTCGAGCACCGACATCTGCAGTTGCCGTGTCGCCGCGTCGTTCTGCAAGTACTGCCGGCGCGCCTCGTCCGGATCCGAATAGGTCGAGACGAGCTCGTCGAGCCGGCGCTGCACCTGCGCCGCGTCGGCCTGGATGCCGGCCTTGCGGATCACTTCGTTCAGGATCAGCCCGAGCGCGACCCGGCGGCGCGCGCCCGGCTCGAAATTCTCGCGCGTCGGCAGCTGGCGCGCGTCGCGCTTGCCGCTCCGGCGCAATAGTTCCATCTGCATGTCGCGGATCTCGGCATCGACGAGCGCCCGCGGCACCGCGATCGGATTCGCGGCGAGAAGCTGTTCCATCACCTGCGACTTGAGGCGCGCCTGGATCGCCTGCGAAAGTTCACGCTCCATGTTCTCGCGCACCTCGGTGCGCAGCGCCTCGATGCCGCCATCCGTCACGCCGAATGCTTCGCAAAAGGCCGCATCCACTTCCGGCAGCGAGCTCTCCTCGACCTTGAGCACGGTCGCCTTGAAGCGCGCGGTCTTCGCCGCGAGGTGCTTGGCCGGGTACTCGTCCGGAAAGCGCAGGTCGAACTCACGCATCTCCGCCGGCGGGTGCGCCGCGCACGCCCTCTTCGAAGTCGGGCAGCAGGCGGCCGGCGCCGAGGACGATGACGAGGTTCTCGCTCTTGCCGCCATCGAACGGCTCGCCGTCGATGCGGCCCTCGAAATCGATCGTGATCCGGTCGCCGTCCTTGCAGGCGCGCGCGACCTCGTTCCAGACGGGCCGCTGCTGGCGCAGGCTCTCGATCATCGTGTCCACGTCCGCATCCGACACGGCGGCGGTCGGGCGCGTGAGCTGGATGCCGCCCACGTCCTTCAATTCGATCTGCGGGTAGATCTCGAAGGTCGCGGTGTAGCGCAGGTCATCGGGTTCGCCGGTCTTCTGCGGCTCGATGCGCGGCCCGCCGGCGGGCTGCAATTTTTCCTGGCGCAGCGCCTCCGCGAAGGTTTCGCGGATCAGGTCGGAGACGACTTCCTCGCGCACCTCGCGGCCGTAGTACTTGCGCACGACGTGAATCGGCGCCTTGCCCGGCCGGAAGCCCTTGATGCGCGCCGAGCGGCTCACCTTGAGCAGCCGCGCGTCGACCTGCTGGCGCACGCGGGTCGCGGGCACCGACACCTCGAGGCGGCGTTCGAGCCCCGGTAGCGTCTCGACTGAAACCATCATCGCTCGATCAACCTCGTGGTGCGAAAGGAGAGACTCGAACTCTCAAGGGTTTCCCCACCGGAACCTAAATCCGGCGCGTCTACCAGTTCCGCCACTTTCGCAAATGGAACCGGCCCGAAAACGCAGCAACCCCTGCCGCGTTCACAGCCGAGAATTATAGCGTAGGGCCTCTGCCGCCCGGCGTCCGGCGGCGTTTGCGGGCCCAGCGGGTCCTGAGGAAGGCCAGGACGCTCGGCAAGACGAAGGCGGCGATCACCGCAAGGCTCGCGCCCGCACGCTGGGGCCCGGTAACCCGAATAAGTCGCAAGGTAGAAGAAGACGATCGTCAGGCCCGCCGCCAGGATCGCGCCGATCTTGAGCGCCGCGAGCGCGGATTCGGCTGGCGTCGGGTCGTCATCGGCCGTCGGTCCGCCCGGCCAGTGATATGTGGGTTCCGGCATGGGCCGGCGCGGTTCGGGCATCGCGGACTCCGCTGGCCCCGCAGCCATTTCGCTGCGGGGCCCAGCAGTTGGTGGGCCATGTAGGACTCGAACCTACAACCTACGGATTAAGAGTCCGGAGCTCTACCAATTGAGCTAATGGCCCGGATAATTTTTGGGGCGAGCGACGGGATTCGAACCCGCGACGGCCGGAATCACAATCCGGGGCTCTACCAGCTGAGCTACGCCCGCCATCGCAGTCCGCGAAAATTATATAGGAAGGTGATTCGGGACGCCCGACTTGGTGCGCCCGGAGGGACTCGAACCCCCGACCGGCGGATTAGAAATCCGCTGCTCTATCCAGCTGAGCTACGGGCGCACGGCGGGCCATTCGCGGCGCGCCCGAGTGTATTACAGGCGGAAAACCGCTGCAGGCAAGCGCCTAGCGTGCCAGTGCAGTCGCCAGGTCGTCCTGGCCCGCGAGGTGATAGGCGTCCCTCAGGTGGGACTCGACGGTCGGCAGAAGCTGCTCCGCAAAGGCTTTCGTTTCGGCGTCCTCGCTGCCCGCGATCTCCAGTTTCAGGAGCTGGACAGCCTCTTCATGCGCCTTCACCTGGCTCGCGACATAGGCCTGGTCGAAGCGCGCGCCCTCCTGTCGATTGCAGCGTTTTCATCGCGGCGAGGTTCTCCTCGCCCGCCGTCGCAGGCAGCGTCACGCCCTTCGTGATCGCGAGTTTTTCGAGTTTCTGGTTGGCGGCGCCGTGGTGCTTGACCATCATCGCGCCGAACTCGCGCACCTCGGCGCTCACGCCCTTGCTCTCGGCCATCTTGCCGGCGGCGACCTCGGCCATGCCGGCCTGGGCCAGCTTCGCGAAGAATGCGTCGTCATCCGACATGGCTGAAAAAGCGATGGCGGTCAGGCTGACGAGCACGACCGTGGCGAGGGTTTTCATGGCAATCGCTCCTGCAAGGCACGGCGGGCAACCGTGGATGCGCAGGATCGGAGATGGCAGGCTCTCGCGAAATCGGAGCGATGGCCGACATGACGTCAGCCGGCGCCGTCAGAGGGACGCACGGCCCGAGGAAGGCCGGATTGGTCGGGGCAGAGGGATTTGAACCCCCGACCCTCTGCTCCCAAAGCAGATGCGCTACCAGACTGCGCCATGCCCCGACGCGCGGGCATCGTACGAAGGCACACCCGGCAGGTCAATTTGATGAATGTCGCTCGCCGCCCCGCTGTCAACCCGCCAAATCTGTTTTATTTACGCCACAGTGGTAATTCACTGATCGATAGGTGTAGATTTCAGCGCATCACAGTCGCATCGCGATTGTCGTATTTACGCAAAACGACGGGGGTCAGTCGTGAAGAATTCAACGTCCTTGGCACGTGCCATCCGGATTGCGATCGGCGGCGCCGCCGGTCTTTCCGCGGTACTCGCATCAACTCCCAGCCTGGCCCAGGAGCCGGCCGTGGAAGAAGTGATCGTCACGGGATCGCGCATCCGGCAGAACCCGCTCGAGGAGCGGCTGCCGGTCATGACGCGTCACCGCCGACGACTACGCAGCGAGCGGCGCGACCTCGATCGCAGACTTCATGCAGAAGCTGCCGATCTCGGGCTCGGCGATCAATCGCACGAACAACTCCTCCGGCAACCTCGGCTATCCGCCGGACGGCGGCGGCATCGGCGCCGGCGCCGCGGAGATGGACCTGCGCTACCTCGCCTCGAAGCGCGTGCTCGTGCTCGTCGACGGCCGGCGCTGGATCAAGGGCTCCTCGGGCTCCGGCGTCTCGGGCGCGGTCGACCTCAACTCGATTCCGGCGAACGTCATCAAGTCGATCGAAATCCTCCAGGACGGCGCCTCGGCCGTCTACGGCTCGGACGCGATCGGCGGCGTGATCAACATCATCACCGCGGACGACTACGACACGTTCAAGATCTCGGGCTACGCCGGCCAGTACGGCGAGGGCGACGGCGAGACCGCGGAGTTCGACATGCGCATGGGCGCCGAGCGGCGAGCGCGGCCGCGGCCTGCTCGACATCAGCTATACGAACCAGAGAGCCGGTCAACACGGCGGACCGCGCAGAACTCGCAGTATTCCCGATCGCCGGGCTTACCCGTTCGGCGTCAGCTCGGCTCGCCGGCCGGTCGGTGACGTCTTCGTGCGATCCGAGTGCTCGGCGAGATCGTCGAGCGTCGCACCGGACATCGCTGGCGTCCGGATCCGACGTGGATGCGTCGCTACCCGGCTCCGACGACTTCCATCAGTTCGCGCTGGCAGACCGCTTCAACTACCAGCCGTACAACCACCTCGTGACGCCGAACGAGCGGATCAACGTTTTCGCGAAGGGCGAATACGACATCGCGGACCACGTCAAATTCCGGCACTTGCGAGCTTCAACAATCGCAAGTCGCAGGGCCGCGCGGCGCCGGTGCCGCTGTTCTTCGGCCTGGACGGCGGCTCGACGTTCTACATGGACAACTTCGTCGTGCCGGCGCAATCACCCGTTCAACCCGTTCGGCTTCGACCTTGACGGCACGACGAACGCGACGTTCGTCACCGCAGCGCCCGACCGAGGCGGGTCCGCGCATCTTCAACCAGGACGTGGATACCTGGTACCTGTCCGGCGGCTTCGACGGGCGAATTCGCGGTCGGCGACCGCACGTATGTACTGGGACGTCACGGGCATCAGGTCGGAGAACAACGCGCGCCAGACGAAGCTCAACCAGTTCAACGCGCGCATGCTCAACATCGGCCTGGGCGATCCCGCGGTCTGCGCGGCGACGCTCGGCTGCGTGCCGGTCAACATCTTCGGCGAGGGCTCGCTCACGCCGGAGATGCTCGACTACGTCACCTACACGGGCGTCGACACGAGCAGCCAGAAGCTCGTGGACGTGACGCGCCAACCTGTCGGGCGACCTGTTCGACCTGCCCGCGGGCGCGCTCAGCTTCGCGATTGGCTACGAGCACCGCGAGGAAGACGGCAACTTCGTCCCCGATCCGGTCGTCGCGGCCGGCGAGACGGCGGACGTGCCGACCAACCCGACGGCGGGCGGCTACGACGTGGACGAATTCTACGGCGAGATCGTGGTGCCGATCCTCAAGGACAGGACCGGCGCTTCAATTCGCTGTCGCTTCAGCGCCGCGGCCCGCTACTCGGATTCGAGCCTGTTCGATAGCGAGACCGGCACCAAGTTCTCGCTGAACTGGGGCCCGACCGAGCACCTGATGCTGCGGGCGAGCTACTCCGAGGGATTCCGCGCGCCGAACATCGGCGAGCTGTACAACCTCGGCGCGCGCTTCGACTCGGCGATCGCGGATCCGTGCTCGACCACGGTGCACCGCCGTCCCGATGCCGCCAACTGCGCGGCGCTCGGCGTGCCTGCTGACTACAGCAGCCGAACCCGCAGATCTCCGTGGACACCGGCGGCAACCGCAACCTGGAGCCGGAGACGTCGGAAACGTTCACGGCGGGGTTCACCTGGGACATCCCGATGGATGCGGGCGGCATCGAGCGGATGCTGCTCGAGGCGAACTACTACGACATCACGATCGACAATGCCGTGCAGGCGCCCGACGCACAGGACCTGCTCGACGCCTGCATCGAGACGCTGGACCCGCAGTTCTGCAACCAGGTCCATCGCACGCCGGCGGGCACGATCACGAGCATCGCGGGCCGCTGCAGAACATCGGCGGCATCGAGACCGACGGCGTCGACATGAGCTTCACGCTCAGCACCGCGGAGTCCGGCATCGGCTCGTTCGCGCTTCCACCTGATGGGGTCGTTCCTGCTCAACTACGACGAGCTGTTCGCGGACCTCACGAACGGCGGCTTCAACCGCGTCTCGCGCGAGGGCACGGAACTCGGCTCGCCGACCCGCGGCTTCGTCGAGGACAAGGTGACGCTCAACACGACCTGGACACATGGGAGACTGGTCCGCGCTGCTGTCGTTCCGCTACCTCAGCTCGCTGACCGAGCAGTGCGTGGGCACGTCGTCGGACTTCGGCCTCGACGGCCGATCTCTGCGATGGCCCGATCGTCACGGTACGCCGGATCCGCCGGACGAGCCGTCGACATCCGGAAACCAACAGCTCGACAGCCAGTTCTACACGGACCTGCAGGTCGCCTGGGCAGCCGGCAGGACCTGTTCGGCGGCGGCTGGAGCTTCGCGGTCGGCGTGCAGAACCTGACGGACGAGATCGCCGCCGATCTGCTACTCCTGCGACCTGAACAGCCTCGACGGGACGATCTATCCCATCGCGGGCCAGTTCTGGTACCTGCGGGCGTCATTCCAGAATTGACGGCCGCTTCGCCGATCGGGCGGAGAAAAGCCCCCGCAAGGGGGCTTTTCTTTGGGCGTTCGCGCGCGCGCAGGGTCGGCGGCGCATTCACGGGCCATATAATGGTCGCGACGGCCGCACCCGCGGGTTGATGGAGCGACGTGGATGGCGGATGCGGTACCGGGCAGCGAGCGCCGCCTGACGCCCGAGGAGCGCCTCGAACTCGCGCGCCGACACGAGGAGCGCGCAGCAACCCGGCGACGCCCTCCTCGCCTATTACCGCGCCATCATCGAGTCGCAGCGCCAGGGCCGCTGGCTCAGCCGCGCCACGACGCCGGCCGCGCTCGTCGACCGCGTCAGGCACGCGATGCGCTACGTGAAGGCGGGCCGGCGCCGCGTCTTCGAGCAGGCGCTCGCGCCGGTGCGCGCGCGCCACGCCGCCGAGGCGCTCGCGCGCTTCGACGATTGCCTCGCGCTGCAGACCGGCGAGCGCCGGGCCGCGCCGCCGGATCCGCGCCAGCGGCCTTCGATCCTGTACTTTCCCGGGCTGCCGTCAGCGCCCTACTTCGAGCGCGCGGACTTCCCCTGGTTCGAGGCGCTCGAGCGCGCGACGGGTGCGATCCGCGAGGAGTTGCTCGCCGTCATGCCGCGCGCAGAGCATGCAGCGAGCGCGTGTTCGCGAGCGACGACGCGGAGCGGCGCGGTCTCGCGGGCGCGCAGGGCGCGCCGACCTGGAACGGCTTCTACTTCTACCGGCACGGCGAGCGTCGCGAGGCAAACCACGCGCTCTGCCCGCGCACCGTCGGCGATCCTCGAGATCGCTGCCGCTCTGCCGGATCCGCGAGCACGCACCGGAAGTGATGTTCTCGGTGCTGACGCCGGGCACGCACATCCTCCCGCACCGGGGCGTCACCAATACGCGCGTCGTCTGCCACCTGCCGCTCGTCGTCCCCGAGGACTGCGCGCTGGTGGTCGGCGGCGAGAAGCACGCCTGGCGCGAGGGCGAGGCGGTCGCATTCGACGACACGTACGAGCACGAGGCCTGGAACCGCGGCTCGCGCACGCGCGTCGTGCTGATCATCGACGTCTGGAACCCGCACCTCACGGCGGCCGAGCGCGATGCGGTCGCGACGCTCGTCGGGGCGATGGGCGACTTCAACAAGGCGGCAGGTGTATGAGCGCAAAGATCATCGACGGCAAGCGGATTGCAGAGGAGTTCCGGCGCGAGGTCCGGGCAGGCACGGACGCGCTCGAGCGCAGCGGAGGCAGGAGGCCCGGCCTTGCGGTCGTCATGGTCGGCGACAACGCGGCGTCGGCGGTCTACGTGCGCAACAAGCGCCGCGCCTGCGAGGAGACGGGCATCGTCTCCGTCGCGCACGACCTGCCGGCGTCGACGAGCGAGGCGGAACTCCTCGCGCTGATCGACCGGCTCAATGCCGATCCCGCGATCGACGGCATCCTCGTCCAGTTGCCGCTGCCGCCGCACGTCGCCTCGGTCGCCGTGCTCGAGCGCATCGACCCGGCCAAGGACGTCGACGGCTTCCACCCGTACAACGTGGGCCGGCTCGCGCAGCGCATGCCGATCCAGCGGCCCTGCACGCCCTACGGGATCATGCTGATGCTGGAGCGCGAAGGCCTCGAGGTGCGCGGCAAGAACGCCGTCATCGTGGGCCAGAGCAACATCGTCGGCCGGCCGATGGCGCTCGAGCTCCTCATGAAGGCCGCGACGATCACCGTCTGCCACAGCCAGACGCGCGACCTCGAGCGCCATGTCGGCGAGGCGGAGATCCTGGTCGCCGCGATCGGGAAGCCCGAGTTCGTGCCGGGCGCCTGGATCCGGCCGGGCTCGGTCGTGATCGACGTCGGCATCAATCGCCTGCCGGACGGCAAGCTCGTCGGCGACGTGCAGTACGACGAGGCGGCCAGGCGCGCCGGCTGGATCACGCCCGTGCCGGGCGGCGTCGGGCCGATGACGATTGCGGCGCTCATGAAGAACACGCTGGAGTCGGCGCAGCGGCGGAAGTAGAAGGGGACGTTCCCCGATAAAGGGGACGGTCACCCTTCCAGCCAGTGCTCCAAGAACTCCCGCGCGATCAACGGAAAGGTGACCGTCCCCTTGTTATCCGTCCCCTTCTTATTTCCGCCGCCAGGTCGTGCCGCCCGCCCCGTCCTCGAGCACGATGCCGGCGGCGGCGAGTTCGTCGCGGATCCGGTCCGATTCCGCCCAGTCCTTCCGGCGCCGCGCCTCGATGCGCGCGGCGATCCTTTCCTCGATGGCTTCCGTTCCGAGGGTGTCCTCTCCCGATTCCTCGCCTGCGCTGAGCGCCGAGCGCGTCTCGAGCCATTCGTCGGGCGCGCGCCCGAGGAGCCCGAGCAGGCCGCCCAGCTGCCGAATTTCCGCTGCGAGCCCACGTGCCGCGTCGCGGTGGCCCGCCGTCTTCGCGACATTGAGCGCGCGCGCGGCCGACTGCAGCGCCGCGATCGCGCCCGGCGTGTTGAAATCGTCGTCCATCGCCTCGGCGAACTCGCGCGAAGCCGAACCGGGCTCGAAGCCGGGCGCCGGCTCGACGTCGCGGAGCGCGAGGTAGAGCCGCTGCAGCGCGGCATCCGCCTGGCGCAGGTTGTCGTCCGTGTAATTGACCGGCGCACGGTAGTGCGAGGCGAGCAGGAAGGCGCGCAGCACCTCCGGCCGCAGGCGCGGCAGCACGTCGCGCACGGTGAAGAAATTGCCGAGCGACTTCGACATCTTCTCGTCGTCCACGCGCACGAATCCGTTGTGCATCCACAGCTTCGCGAACGCGGCATCGCAGGCCGCGCAGCTCTGGGCGATCTCGTTCTCGTGGTGCGGGAACTTGAGGTCCATGCCGCCGCCGTGGATGTCGAACACGGGCCCCAGCAGCGCGACCGCCATCGCGGAGCACTCGATGTGCCAGCCCGGCCGGCCCATGCCCCAGGGCGAATCCCAGGCGGGCTCTCCGGGCTTCGCCTGCTTCCACAGCACGAAGTCGAGCGGGTCGCGCTTGGCCTCGTCGACGTCGACGCGCGCGCCGGCGCGCAGGTCCGCGAGCTTCTTGCCGGAGAGCTGGCCGTACTTCGGGAACTTCGCGACGGCATAGAAGACGTCGCCGCTCGAACCGACATACGCAAAGCCGCCCGCGACCAGCTTTCCGATCATGGCGACGATCTCGGGAATGTATGCGGTCGCTCGCGGCTCGTGATCCGGCTTTTCCAGGCCGATCGCGGCGAAGTCCTCGTCCATCGCCGCGATGAAGCGCGCGGTCAGCGCCTCGTACGGCTCGCCCCGCGCTCGCGCCCGCTCCAGGATCTTGTCGTCGATGTCGGTGATGTTTCGCACGTAGGTCACGCGGTAGCCGCTCGCCCGGAGCCAGCGGCGCGCGACGTCGAAGGCGAGCTGCGAGCGCGCGTGGCCCACGTGGATGTGGTCGTAGACCGTGATGCCGCAGACGTACAGGCGCACCTGCCCCGGCTCCAGCGGCTCGAAGACCTCCTTGCGGCCGGTCAATGAGTTGTGGATGCGAAGCGCCACGTCAGCCTCCCTGCAGCCGTGCGGCGCCCGCGAGCCGTTCGCGCACCAGCGCCTGCGGGATCGCGGCCAGGAGCGATGCGAGTTCGGGTCCGTCGTGTCGACCGGTCAATGCGAACCGCAGCGGCATGTAGAGCGCCTTGCCCTTGCGTCCGGTGCTGGATTTCAGGCGTTCGACGAGCTCCGTGAGGTTGGGGCCCGTTTCCGAATAGGTCGCGAGCGCCGCGTCGAAGAAGGCGGGTCCCGCCTCCGCGATCGCGCTCGCCGCATCCGGCGCGAGTGGCGGCAACGAGCCGCCGAGGACCGCGAACCAGCCGCGCGCATCGCCCGGCAGCAGGACGTTGCCGCGCAGGAGCGCCGCGGCGGCGACCCGCTGCGGGGCGGCCCAGTCGGCTGGAAACTCGCCTGCCAGCCACTCTGCAGTCGCCTCGGCGTCGAGACGACGCACCGCCTCGCGCTGCCAGTGATCGAGCTGCACCGCATCGAAATGCGCCGGCGCGCGCCCGAGCTTGTCGGCGTGGAAATGGCCTGCGAATTCCGGCGGGTCGATCCACGCATCCGGCGCGCCGTGATGGCCGAGGCGCAGCAGGTAATTGCCGACGGCGGCGGCCAGGTAGCCGCGGCTGCGAAGTTCGGCGATCGTGACGCTGCCGCGCCGCTTCGACTGCGGCGCGCCGCCCGCATCGAGCAGGAGCGGCAGGTGGCCGTAGCGCGGCGCAGGCAGGCCGAGCGCACGCAGCACCAGCAGCTGGCGGGGCGTATTGCTCAGGTGATCGTCGCCGCGCAGGACGTGCGTGATGCCCATCAGCGCGTCATCCACGGCATTGCAGAAGAAGAACACGGCGCCGCCGTCGGTGCGGCGCACGACGAAATCGCCGAGCGATGCCGCCTCCACCGACTGCGGCCCGCGCACGATGTCGTCGAACTGGATCGTCTGGGGCCCCGGAATCGCAAAGCGCAGCGCCGCCGGGCGTCCGGCCCGCAGGCGCTCGGCGCGCACGGATGCGCTGAGAGTTCTGCAGGTGCCCAGGTAACGCGGCGCCTCGCCTGCCGACAACTGCTGCCGGCGCGCGACGTCGAGCTCAGCCGGCGTGCAAAAGCAGGGATAGGCAAGGCCCTCGCGCTCGAGCCGCTCGAAGAATCCGGCGTAGAGGTGGCCGCGCTCCGACTGGCGGTAGGGTCCGCGCCCGTCGTCGCGCCCGGGACCCGCGTCCCAGGGCAGGTCGAGCCAGGCGAGATCCGCGATCTGGGCCGCGATGAATTCGTCGCTTCCCCGCTCCCGGTCCGTGTCCTCGACGCGCAGCACGAAGCGTCCGCCCAGGCTCCGCGCGAGCAGGAAGGAAAAGAGCGCCGTCCGGGCATTGCCCGGATGCAGGTCGCCGGTCGGGCTCGGCGCAAATCGCGTGACGACGGCAGGATCCATCGCAGGACAGTCTACGGGATCGGCCGTGCCGCCTCACGCGGCAGGTAGGCTAAGATCGCGCCGAGGTGAAAATCATGCCGCGTGTCATTGCCCTCCTGTTCGCCCTTCTCGCGCCGTTGCCCGCCCTCGCGCAGGCGACGAGCACGCTGCTGCCGCGCGTCAAGTTTGAGACGTCCCTCGGCAACATCGTCGTCGAGGTGGACACGGTGCGCGCCCCGCTGACCGCCGAGAATTTCCTGCGCTACGTGCGCGACGGCGCCTATGACGGCACCGTTTTCCACCGCGTCATCGCGAATTTCGTGATCCAGGGCGGCGGCTACGACGAGCGCCTCGCGGCGCGGCCCGCCCGCGCGCCGATCCCGAATGAAAGCGGCAACGGCCTGTCGAACACGCGCGGAACGCTCGGCCTTGCGCGCGAGGACTCGCCGCATTCCGGCACCTCGCAGTTCTACATCAACCTCGTCGATACCCCGAAGCTCGACCCGCTGCCGAGCCGCTGGGGCTATGCGGTCTTTGGCCGCGTCATCGAGGGCATGGAGGTCGTCGACAAGATCGGATACCTGCGCACCGAGACCGTCGCCACTTTCGGGCCCGACGTCCCCGTCGAGCGGCCGGTCCTGCGCCGCGCCTACGTCCTCGAGGATTCCGTCATCGCCCCGGCCCCGCCGCCGCAACCGGCTGCAGAGAAGGCGGATCCGACGCAGTGACCGCCTGGTTCGCCTCGGACCTTCATCTCGATCCGTCGACGCCGGAAATCACGGCCCGCTTCCTGCGCTTTCTCGCCGGCCCCGTGCGCGGCGCCCGTTCGCTGTTCCTGCTCGGCGACCTGTTCGAGGCCTGGATCGGCGACGACGACCCTGAGCCCGCGCACCGCGGCGTGATCGCGGCGATCGCGGCCGTGGCGGCGTCCGGCACGCTCGTCTACGTCATGCGGGGCAATCGCGACTTCATGCTGGGCGAGCGGTTCTGCCGCGAAGCGGGCGCCATCCTGCTCGACGACCCGGCGATCCTGACGCTCCACGGCGAGCGGCTCGTCCTCAGCCACGGCGACGGCCTGTGCATCGACGATCGCGCCTACCAGCGCCTGCGCGCCCTCGTGCGCGACGACTCCCTGCGCGCAGGCTTCGCCCGATTGCCGATCGATGCGCGCCGGCGGCTCGCCAGCGAAGCGCGCGCCGGCAGTCGCGAGCACCTCGCGAACGCGGCGGGCTACATCACCGACGTCAACCCGGCTGCGGTCGAGGCGCTCTTCCGCGACACGGACGCGGCCCTGATGATCCACGGTCACACGCACCGGCCCGCCGTGCACCGCCCCGGCTCCGGCAGCGCCGATCGCACGCGTATCGTGCTCGGCGCCTGGCACGACGACGCAAACGTCGTCCGGTGGGACACTTCCGGCTGGCAGCTCATGCCCTGCCCTGCGTAGTCGAATCGCTGGCGCGGCCTGTTCGCCGGGCGGGTTGGCTCGCTCGCTCCGCCGGAACTTAGTCGCTCGCTCGCCACCCGCCCGCCGCCACGGCCGCGCCGAAAGGGCGCCGGCGCCGGGCGCGCGCGTGCCGGTCGGGCGGGGTCTCGAGCGAGCGAATGTCCGATCTTCTGAGCGAGCGAGGGAGCCCCGCCCGGCCGAGCAAGCGCGCGCCCTCGCGTTACCGCTCGCTCTCGTCGCGCTCGAGTTCGCGCGCCGCGTCCAGCAGGCTGTCGGCACTGGCGTAGCGGCGTTTCGGGTCCTTGGCGATGCAGTTGTAGAGCACTTCCTCGAACCGCTTGAAGTCCGCCTTGAGCTCCGGCAGCGGCGCATGCGCGTGCTTGTAGATCACCTGCATCGGCGTACCCGCGACATACGGCTTTCGACGCATCAGCATCTCGTAGAAGATGATCCCGATGCTGTAGATGTCGCTGCGCGCGTCGGTGTCGTGGCCATGCCCCTGCTCCGGGCTCATGTAGTACGGCGTGCCGAAGATCTCGCCGTTGTTCGTCAGCGACGCGTCGAGTTCGATGTGCTTCGAGAGCCCGTAGTCGATCAGGGCGACCGACTGCTCGTTGCGCAGCATGACGTTGCCGGGCTTGAGGTCCCGATGCAGCACGCCCGCGTCGTGCAGCACCTTGAGCGCCTCGGCCATCTGGCGCAGGAAGGTCAGCGCCCGCAGCGGCGGGATGCCCTGCTTGATGCGCCCGCGCAGGTCGCCGAGCGGAAAATATTCCATCGCGATGAACGCGTGGTCGTCGGCGACGCCGAAGTCGTGCACGCGCGCGATGTTCGGGTGCACGATGGCGGCGGCAATCTGGTACTCGCGCAGGAACCGGTCGAAGTTGCGGACGCCCGCGCCCTCGTCCGGCGGCTGATGCAGCACCTTGAGCGCCACCTTCGATCCGTTCTTCTCGCTCTCGGCGAGGTACACGCTCGAGACCGGGCTTTCGGCGAGCTGGCTCACGTAGCGAAAGCCGCGGATCGTCGCCTCGCCGAACTGCGTCGCGCGCGCGGCCTCGGCGGTGCGCGACGCCGGCCGCGAGAACTGGCCGCGCCGGGCGAGCGCGGAACGCAGGGCCGCAATCAGGACGCCGTGATCCACTTTCTTGCGCGCGAGGCAGGCGTGCGCCCCGGCATGGATCGCCACTTCCTCGATTTCCGGCGACGGCTTCGTCAGGAAGTAGATGATCGGCGGGAAGCCGTTGCGACGGCTGAGGTCGCGCAGCCAGTCGATGCCGAACTCGCTCGCCCGGCATGTCCCCGAGCAGCACGGCGTCGTAGGCGCTGCCGGAGAAGTCGGCCGGCAGGCGTCCGCGCGCGGACGGCTCGTACTCGGCGACCGAGGGCGATTCGAAACCCGTGTGGATGTGGCGTGCCAGCAGCCGCCGGAAGTCGTTCTGGTCGTCAATGATCAGAACCCGTGCTGACATGCGGGCATTCTACATGGCGGGCGAAACCGCCGGTGGGCAGCGCAGCGCCAGCACGATATCGCCCACGTTCGTGCCGGTGGGACCGGTATCGAGCAGATCGCCGGTCGCTTCAAGCAGCGTGCCCGAATCGCCCGCCGCAAGCGCAGCGGCCGCCTCGAGTCCCGCATCCGACGCGCGCTCGAGCGTCCCGCCGTCCACGATGGCGCCGGCATCCTCGCTCGCGCCGTCCCGCCCGTCGGTGCCTGCGGCCAGGAGCACGTAGTCCGCATGGCCCGCAATGCATTGCGCTGCCGCGACCGCGAGATGCTGGCAACGGCCGCCGCGGCCGGGATTCGCAGGCAATCGCACGACCGCCTCGCCGCCGTGAATGACGAGATCCGCTTCGCCGACCGCGAGCTCGTGGCAGATCCTGCGTGCCGCCGCCTCGGCGTCGCCCGCGAGCCGTTCGCTTGCGCGCTCTGCCCGGATGCCGCGCGCGGACGCCGCGCGCAGGATGGCTTCGAGTGCGTCGTCGAGCGAACCGACGAGCCGCGGTGCGACGCCCGGGTCATCCAGCAATCCGGAAGCGAGCACCGCGGGATCGTCGCGCGGCACGTCGGAAATCATGAAGGCCTCGATGCGGGCGCCGGTGAAGAGGCCCGGCAGGCGGCCGCCCTTGATTCGCGAGAGCGCGACGCGCTCGCGGTTCAGGCGCTCGATGTCGAGGCGCTCGGAGAGCGAGCGGTCGAACAGCGCGCGCAAGTCCTCGAGACCGACGCCCGGCGCCGGCACTTCGAGGAGCGCCGACGCACCGCCCGAGACGAGCAGCAGCACGCGGCTGCCCGCGGCCGTTTGCTGCGCGAACTCGAGCAACGCGCGGCCCGCGGCAAGGCTGCGCTCATCGGGACGCGGGTGCCCCGCTTCCAGGCATTCGATGCCCGCATGCTCGCGCAGCTCGTCCGGTATCGCGCCCTCCGGCGCGACGACGAGTCCGCGCACGAGCTGGTCGCCGAGCGCATCGACCGCGCCCTGCATCATCGCGGCGGCGGCCTTCCCGACCGCAAAGGCGCTGACGGGCCCTTCGGCGCTGGCTGCCGCGAGCGCGGCGCGCATGCGCCGCCGCCCGTCCACCGCGGCAAGGGCCGTCCGAAAGAGGTCCAGCAGGAGGCTTCGGCGCGGATCGACGAGCGATCTGTCCAAGGGGACGTTCACCTTGAGCCGTCAAGGCGTCGCGGGTTGCCGCTCGACGGCATGACCGAAGGTGAACGTCCCCTTGGGCAGATCTAGATGGCGCGGGCCGTGCGTCCGCCCGGCAGGTCCAGGAGGCGCTGGGCCCGCACGCCGTCGGAGCGCTCATGCTCGATCCGCGCGAGGAATTCGCGCGTGACGTCGCCGGTCACGTACTCGCCCGAGAAGCAGGACGTGTCGAAGGCCGTGATGCGCGCGTCGTCGTGCCGGCAGGCGGCGACGAGGTCTTCGAGGTCCTGGTACACCAGCCAGTCGGCGCCGATCGAGGCGGCGACGTCGTCTTCGCTGCGGCCGCTCGCGACGAGCTCGGAGGCGACCGCCATGTCGATCCCGTAGACGTTCGGGAACCGGACCGGCGGGGCGGCGGAAGCGAAGTAAACCTTGCGTGCGCCCGCCTCGCGCGCGAGCTCGATGATCTGCGCCGAGGTCGTGCCGCGGACGATCGAGTCGTCCACGAGGAGCACGTTCCGGTCGCGGAACTCGAGGTCGATCGCATTCAGCTTGTGGCGCACCGACTTCTGGCGCATTTCCTGGCCCGGCATGATGAAGGTGCGCCCGATGTAGCGGTTCTTGACGAAGCCCTCGCGGTATTTCACGCCGAGGGCGAGCGCGAGCTGCAAGGCGCTGGTCCGGCTCGTATCGGGGATCGGGATCACGACCTCGATGTCGTGGTCGGGCCGCAGGCGCGCGATCTTGTCGGCGAGCTTCTCGCCCATGCGCATGCGCGCCTTGTGCACGGAGATGTTGTCGATGATCGAGTCCGGCCGTGCGAAATACACGTACTCGAAGATGCAGGGCGTGTGCCGCCCGGCCGGCGCGCACTGCTGGGCGTGCATGCGCCCGTGCATGTCGATGTAGATCGCCTCGCCCGGCCCGACGTCGCGCTCGAGCGTGAAGCCCAGCATGTCGAGGGCGACGCTTTCCGACGCGAGCATCCACTCGAGCCCGCGCGCCGTCTTGCGCTTGCCGAGCACCAGCGGGCGGATGCCGTTCGGGTCGCGAAAGCCCGCGATGCCGTGGCCGACGATCAGCATGACGACGGCGTAGCCGCCGCGGCAACGCCGGAACACGCCCTCGATCGCGCGGAACACGTCGGCCGCCGCCGGTCTCGCCGGGGTTGAACGCTGCAGCTCGCTGGCGAAGACGTTCAGCAGCACTTCGGAATCGGAACGCGTATTGAGGTGACGGCGGTCCTCTTCGACCATCGTGCGCGAGAGCTCGGCGGCATTCGTCAGGTTGCCGTTGTGCCCAAGGCCGATGCCGAAAGGCGCATTGACGTAGAACGGCTGCGCCTCGTCGGCGCCGTCGCAGCCGGCCGTCGGGTAGCGCACGTGGCCGATGCCCGCATTGCCGATGAGCTGGCGCATGTCCTCCTCGCGGAAGACGTCGCGCACGAGGCCGGCGTCCTTGCGCACGAAGAGCGCATGCTCGTCCATCGTCATGATGCCGGCGGCGTCCTGGCCGCGGTGCTGCAGTACCGACAGCGCGTCGTAGATGCGCTGGTTGACGGCGGAAGTGCCGACGATGCCGACGAGGCCGCACATGACTAGGTCGCCGCCTTTTCAGTCGCTTCGTCGTAGAGCTCGATCGCGGCCGGGCCGCGCGTAGCGCTCGATCCAGTTCGCGACCTCTTCCGCGGCCCGCATCGAATGCGTCCGGTCCCACCAGGGTTCCATGTCGAGGTTGGCGGCGCGTCCGGCAAGGACCAGGAGCCCGATCACGACGACGCCCCGCACGAGGCCGAAGACGACGCCGAGCAGCCGGTCCATCGCGGCGAGGCCCACGGCGCGGCGCGCGAAATGCGAGACGATGCTGCCGATGAGCGAGCCGAGCAGGAGCACGAGCAGCAGCACGATCGCCCGGCCCGTCCACTCGCGCACCCCGGGTTCCGCCAGCGCGCCGCCGAGCCAGGGGTTGACGAGGTAGGCGTAGTGCCAGGCGAGCCACAGGCCGAGGAGCCAGGCCACGAGCGCAATCGACTCGCGGATGAAACCGCGGAAATAACCCACGGCACCCGAGACGAGCAGGATGATGGCGAAGATGTGATCGGCGCCGTCCATTGGACCAGAGGGCCCCCGCGAAACGTGCGGCATTCTATCCGATCAGGGGTGCCGGGCGACGACCGGCTGGAATCCGTCCTTGGCGAGCCTGGCCGCGATCTCCTCCGCGCGCGCGCGGTCCTGTTCCGGGCCGACGCGGACGCGGTAGAGCACCTGCCCTGAGGCGCGGTACTCGAGGACGAACGCCGAATAGCGGCGCTTTTGCAGCTCCGCGACAAGTTGCTCCGCTTTTGCGCGGTTCGAGAACGCGCCGAGCTGTACGGCCCAGGCCGTCGCGACCGCGGGCACAGGCGCGGGCTTCGCGGCCGTCGATTTCGGTGTGGGCGGCTCCGCGGCTCGGCGGCGGCGGCGCAGCTGCCTTGGGCGCGGTCTCGGCGGCCTTCGCCGGAGCGGGACTTGCATCCGTCTCGCGCGCGACCGGTTCGGGAACCGGCTTCGGTGCGTCGCCGGCAGGCACAACGGCTCCCGGCAGCGC
Source organism: uncultured Gammaproteobacteria bacterium (assembly GCA_963747035.1). Classification (GTDB taxonomy): domain Bacteria; phylum Pseudomonadota; class Gammaproteobacteria; order Steroidobacterales; family Steroidobacteraceae; genus SCUD01. The sequence goes on along the minus strand of CAVVDL010000003.1, from coordinate 156,911 downwards.
AGGCTCGGGCACCAGGACCTGCTCGTCCGGCGCGGGCTCGTGGCCGACGACCGGGACTTCGACGCGGCGCGTCGGCTGCCCGGACGGCTCTGCCGGCGCAGGTCCGCGGCCTTTCAGGATGGCCGGTACGACGAGCACCACGATGGCGACCAGCACCAGCGCACCAATCAAGCGTTCGCGCACGCGCACTTCCATGGCCGCCGATTGTAGCCCCTGTGCCGGTCAGTGCGCGGCGCCGAGCCAGGCGAGCGCAGGCCCGACGGTCAGGAACGAACCGAACACGACGACACGGTCACCCGGCCTCGCTTCGGACCGCGCGGCCGCCATGCCCGCCGCGACGTCGGCGGCCGCAAGCACGGAACCGCCGCCGGCCCGCTCGATGCGCCGGGCAAGCTCGGAGGGCGCAAGCGCACGCGGACCCTCGAGTCCGACGGCGATCCAGCGCCCGACCTGCGGAGCGAGCACGGCGACGATCGCCTCGACGTCCTTGTCGCCCAGGATTCCGCAGACGGCGATCGTGCGTCCGCGGCCCGGGCGCGCCGCGAGGCTCGCGGCCAGCGACTGCGCGGCCTGCGCGTTGTGGGCGACGTCCAGGATCCACTCCGGCTCGCCGGCGATGACCTGGAATCGCCCCGGCAGCGCTACCTTGGCGAGGCCAGCGCTCACGGCCGCGTCGGGTACGAGCAGTTTCGGCTCCGTGGCCTCGAGCATTGCGACGGCGACCGCAGCGTTGCCGAGCTGGCTTGCCCCGGCAAGCGCGGGCAAGGGCAGTTCGCGCCGCCGCGAGCCGAGACCCACATAGTCCCAGCCGTCCGCCCGCTCGACGAAATCGAAGTCCGTGCCGATGCGCCGCAGGCGCGCGCCGATCTTCGCCGCATGCGCGGCGACGCTCTTCGGCATCGTGCGGCCGCCGAAGATGGCGGGCTTGCCGGCGCGGAAGATGCCCGCCTTCTCTGCGCCGATCGCCTCGATCGTGTCGCCCAGGTATTCACGATGGTCGATGCCGACCGAGACGACCGCGGCGGCGTCGGCGTCGAGGATGTTCACGGCATCGAGCCGGCCGCCCATCCCGACTTCGAGCACGGCGACGTCCACGCGCGCGCGGACGAATACGAGCAGGGCCGCGAGCGTGTTCCATTCGAAGAACGTGAGCGAGAGTGTCGCCACGCGCGGCGTCGATTTCGGCAAAGGCCGCAAGCAGGGCTTCGTCGGTGACCTCGCGCCCGTGCACGCGGATCCGCTCGTTGTAGCGCACGAGATGCGGCGACGTGAAGAGTCCGGTCTCGTAGCCGGCGGCCGTCAGGATCGCGTCGAGGTAAGCGGTGACCGAGCCCTTGCCGTTCGTGCCGCCGACGGTCAGGACGGTCGCGGGAAATTCCAGCCCGAGCCTCTTCCAGGCTTCGCCAACCCGCGCGAGTCCAGGATCGATCTCGACGGGATGCGCCCCCTGTTGCCAGGCGAGCCAGGCCGCCAGGGTCGCGAAGCGCATGCGGACGGTTCAGCCGGAAGGCGCAGGACGGCGCAGCAGGATCCTGAGCAGGGAGGCAATGCGCTCGCGCAGGTCGCGGCGGTCGAGGATCATGTCGATGGCGCCGTGATCGAGCAGGAACTCGCTGCGCTGGAATCCCTCGGGCAGGGTCTCGCGCACGGTCTGCTGGATCACGCGCGGACCGGCAAAGCCGATGAGCGCCTTGGGCTCGGCGATATTGACGTCGCCGAGCATCGCGAGGCTCGCCGACACGCCGCCCGTCGTCGGGTCGGTCTGGACCGAGATGAACGGCAGTTTCTCCGCCGCGAGCGCGGCGAGCGCGGAGCTCGTCTTCGCCATCTGCAGCAACGACAACAGCCCTTCCTGCATGCGCGCCCCGCCGCTCGCCGAAAAGCACACGAGCGGCGTACGGTGCAGGATGGCGTGCTCGACGCCGCGCACGAAGCGCTCGCCGACCACCGAACCCATCGAGCCGCCCATGAACGAGAACTCGAAGGCGCCGGCGACGACGTCGATGCCCTCGAGCGTCCCGCTCATCACGACGAATGCGTCCCGCTCGCCGACGGCCTTCTGCGCCGCGGCGAGCCGGTCGCGGTAGCGCTTCGAGTCGCGGAAGCGCAGCGGGTCCTCGGGCGTGACGTCGGCGCCGATCTCGACCGCGGTCTCGGGATCCAGGAACTGCGTGAGGCGCTCGCGCGCGCCGATGCGCAGGTGATGGGCGCACTTGGGGCAGACATGGAGGTTCCGCTCGACTTCGGGCCGGTAGAGCACCGAGTCGCAGGCCGGGCACTTCATCCACAGCCCTTCGGGCACGGAGCGCGTGCGGCGCTCCGTCTTGATGCGCGACGGGATGATCTTCTCGAACCAGGTCATCTCACTCCCCCGCCAGGCCCGCGATCATAGCCCACGGGCGGTTGAAGACGACTTCCGGGACCTGCAGCGACTTCGGGTAACGCACCGACCACAGGTAGAGGCCGCTCGCGGGCGCCGTGATGCCGGCGCGCGTGCGGTCGCGGGCCGCCAGGGTCTCGGCGACCCAGCCCGGCGGACGCTCGCCGGCCCCCACCATCAGGAGCGTGCCGGCGATGTTGCGCACCATGTGGTGCAGGTAGGCATTGGCGCTGATCTCGATCACGACGAGCGGCCCGTCGCCCTTCACCGAGATCCCATCCACGTGGCGCAGGGCCGTCGTGGACTGGCATTCCATCGCGCGGAAGGAGGTGAAGTCGTGCTCGCCGAGGAGCGCCTGCGCGCCTTCATGCATCGCCTCGACGTCGAGCGGCGAGCGGATCCAGCACACGCGGTCGCGCAGGATCGCCGGGCGCGTTGCCCGGCGCAGCATGCAGTAGCGGTAGCTGCGGCCCTGCGCCGTGTGCCGGGCATGGAAGGAGCGCTCGACTTCCAGCGCCCAGTTGAGCGCGATGTCCGGCGGCAGGTGGCTGTTCGCGCCGAGCACCCATCCGCGTACCGGGCGGACCGCACTCGTCTCGAAATGGGCGACCTGGGCGCAGGCGTGCACGCCGGCGTCCGTGCGCCCCGCGGCGGTGACGGAAACGGGATGATCCGCGACTGCGGACAGCGCTTTCTGGACTGCGTCCTGGATCGTCAGGAGGCCGGGCTGGTGCTGCCAGCCGGCGTAGCGCGAACCGTCGTACTCGATGCCGACGGCCAGACGACGGGTCGGGCCGGTGCTGCTCACGCCCCCGGCAGGGTATCGATCAGCCGGCGCGCTTCCTGCTTCTGCGAGGCGCTGCCTTCGGCGAGCACCTCCTGCAGGATGTTGCGGGCGCCGTCAGGATCGCCCATGTCCATGTAGGCGCGCGCGAGGTCGAGCTTGGTTCCGACCTCGCTCATCGTGACCGGCTCGAGGTTCGAGAGCTCCGGCATCTGCGCGGTCTTCATCGTGTCGCGCGTCGTCGGCGAATTGTCCGCCGCTTCGACCGGCGCACCGATGTCGAGGTCGATCTCGCCGAAATCCACGCGGTCGAGGACGGCCGTCGCACCCGGGTCGCGCGGCATGAGGGCCGTGCCATCGTCCTCGTCCATCGCGTCGCGCGGCAGGACCTCGGTCGATTCGTGGTGCGGCGCGATCTGGGTCAGGTCATCGTGCCCGCCGGTCGCGATCGCCGTGGCGTCGTCGATGTCCGGCAGGTTGTCGAGATTGCCGAGGTCGAGGCCGAGGTCGTCGATCGCCATTTCCGCGGTCGAATCCGGCGTCGCCGGGCTCATGCGGTCGCGCGCGGCCTGGCTCGCCTTGAGCGCCGGCGTCTCGACGGTCGGCGTCTCGGACGAGGGCAACTCGAGCGTTGGCATCTCGACCGTCGCTCCGCCCTCGCGTCCCGTGATCTGCTGGGTCGTGCTGAACGGCGCCGAGGCTTCCGAAAGGTCGAACTCGAGCGCGGAATTCTCGCCGGTCGCCTCGTTGTCGGCAGACGCGGCAGCGACCTTGCCGAGGTCGAGGTCGAGCCCCTCGTCGCCGTCCGGCGCCGAGAGCAGGTCGAGGTCGACCAGGTTGTCGCCGCCCTCGAGGGACAGATCGACGCCAGCGTCGTGTACCGCGCCCGCGAATATCGATTCGTCCGGCGCGAGCTGGCGGCCCATGATGACGATGCGGTCCCAGTCGCCGCCCGCGCCCAGAGACTTCTTGAGGTCCCGGGCGACGGTGAGGAACTGGTTGGTGTCGCCCGCGACGAAATGAATCTCGGCGAGCTTCAGCTTGAGGTCATTGCGCTGCGGCTCCTTCTGCAGCGCCATGCGCACGAGGTCCACCGCCTGGTCGTAGAGACCGTAGGCCATGTGGAAATCGGCTTCGGCGAGCGGGTCGGCCGTGTCGAGGTCGAGCGCGGCTTCCGTGCTGATCGTCTCTTCGTGGCCGGCGCCCGGGCGCGGCGCTTCGGTCTTGGGGCGCGCAATGGGGCGCTCCTCGACGACAATGTCCGCGTCCTCGTCGTCTTCCTCTTCCTCGAACATGGGCGGACGGACCATCTCGGCCGTCTTGTCGCCGACCGCGATGGCGCGCAGGCGCATCGTTTCGGTCGGTATCGGTGCGCTCGGCGGAAGGTCGAAACCCTTCAGCGCGCCGTCCACATCCTCGTCGCGCCGGCGACGGAAGAAGTTGTAGCCGAGGAGGCCCAGCACGAGCAGCAATGCGCCGCCGACGAGGATCAGCCAGTTGTCGGTGAGCGTGTCGACGAACGACGGGCCCTCTTCCGCCTTTGGTGCGGGTTTCGCCTTGGGGGCCTTCGGCTTGGCTTTCGCGGGCGCCGGCGCAGTCGTCTTGCCGAGGTCGTCCTCAGGCGCCACGGCCGTTTCGCCGCTCGGCGGGGCCGGTACGACGGGCGTGGGTTCCGGTACGGGTGCCGGCGCCGGCTTCGCGGCCTCTTCCTTCGCGCGCGATTCCGCCAGCTTCTTCTGCAGGTCCGCGAGTTCCTGGTTGCGAAGCTCGAGGAGCCGCTTCTGCTCGCTGATGTCCTTCTCGAGCGAATTGATCTGCGATTCGACGCGCCCGCTCGGCTGCGGCCCCGTGGCCGCTTCCGCCTCGCCTTCCGGCGGCGTCACGAGCTTCAGGCGGCCGGACTCCTGGCCGCCGCCGCCGGCGCGCCACGCGGCGTTCTGCTGGCTCACTTCGCTCGCGGCCTCGGAGGACGCGATGTTCGCAATCTCGCTCGACGGCGGCACGCGCAGGATCGCGCCGGCGTGCAGCAGGTTGATGTTGCCGCTGAAGGCTTCGGGATTGGCGCGGAAGAGCGCGATCATCGTGCGCTGGATCGACTGGTGGTCGCCGCCCGAGATCGAGCCCGCGATGCCGTACAGCGTGTCGCCCCGCGAAACCTGGTAAGTCGATCCGTCGTAAGCCGGCTGTGCAGCCGCCTGAGGTGCCGGCGCCGGTGCCGGGGCTGCCGGCTCGGCCGGCGGCGGGCTCGGCGCGGCGACGGGCGTCGTGGTCGGCGCTGCAATCGGCGCAGCGGCCGGGCTCTCGCCGGGCGCGAGCATCGCCGGCGGATCGAGCAGCACGGTGTACTCGCGCAGCAAGCGGCCGCGCGGCCAGTTCACGTCGATCAGGAACGAAACGAACGGCTCGCTGATCGCCTCGCGTGAATGCACGAGGAGAACGCTGCGTCCGTCCTTGCCGTGGCCCACGGAGAATTCGAGCGTGCTCAGGAACGCGGGACGGTCGAGTCCGTAGCGCGCGAAAACTTCCGGCGAGGCGAGGTGCGCGTCGAGTGCGGCGAGTTCTTCGGGTGTCGCGGCGACGAGATCGATCTCGGCGGACAGCGGTTCGTTGAGCGACGAGCCGAGGCGAATCTCGCCAAGCCCGAGGGCCATGGCAGCCGCCGGCGTCAGCAAGATCGCCGAAATGAGGACGCGCAATTTACCGCTCATCATGACTCCCCAAGGCCGCAGCAGGATGGGCCGCGAGCTTGCGAAATGGGTGTGAAACCGATCACAAGTCCCTGATCCTTTGGGACTATAGCTTACACGCCGTATTTACCAAAATCTTGCCCCGCGTCACGCAATGCCCTCCTCTCGCGGCGCCTGTGGAGTCGGCTGCAATGCGTTGATTCGCAGGCTTTCAGCGCGTAATGACGGGGGTCGAGGACGCGGCGTCGGCGCATTGTCCCCGGTGCCGGAGCACGTGGTCCATCAGCACCAGGAGCAGCATCGCCTCGACGATGGGCACGGCGCGCAGGCCCACGCAGGGGTCGTGCCGCCCCGTCGTCACGATCTCGGCCGCCTCGCCCGCGGCGTCGATGGTCCGGCCCGGCACCTGGATGCTGGAGGTCGGCTTGAACGAGACATGAACGATCACGTCCTGCCCGGAACTGATGCCGCCGAGCGTCCCGCCGGAATGGTTGGAGGCAAACCCCGCGGGCGTCAGCTCGTCGCGATGCAGGGAGCCGCGCTGCCCCGCGACCGCGACGCCGTCGCCGATTTCGACCGCCTTTGCCGCGTTGATGCCCATCATCGCGAAGGCGATGTCGGCGTCGAGCCGGTCGAACATCGGCTCGCCGAGCCCGGGCGGCACGCGGCTTGCGCACACGGTCACGCGTGCGCCCGCCGAATCGCCGTCGCGGCGCAGCTGCTTGAGGTAATCCTCGAGCAGCGGAATCTTGTCGGGCTCGGCGCAGAAGAACGGGTTGGTGCGCGCCGCCGCGGCGTCGATGCACGCGAGGCGGTGCGGTCCGATCTGGGAGACGTATCCCGCAACCGTGAGCCCGAGTTTCTCGCCCAGGTACTTGCGCGCGATCGCGCCTGCCGCCACCGTCGCGACCGTGATGCGTGCCGACGCGCGGCCGCCGCCGCGGTAGTCGCGGATTCCGTATTTCTGCTGATACGCGTAGTCGGCGTGGCCGGGACGGAAGCGGTCCTTGATCTTCTCGTAGTCACGCGAGCGGGCGTCCACGTTGTCGACGAGAAGCCCGATGGCGGTGCCCGTCGTCCGGCCCTCGAAAACCCCCGAGAGGATTCGCACCTGGTCCGGCTCCTGGCGCTGGCTCGTGTGCTTCGACGTGCCCGTGCGGCGCGGCTCGAGATCGGCCTGGATGTCCGCCTCGGAAAGTGAGAGCCCCGGCGGGCAACCGTCCACGACGGCGCCGATCGCGGGACCGTGGCTCTCGCCGAAGGTCGTCACGCAGAAGGAACGGCCGATCGTGTTTCCTGACATGGCCTAGCCCGGCAGGTCCGCGGCGCGCAGCAGGAAAACCTCGGCGAATCCGCGCTCGAATTCGAGCCAGGTGAGAGGCAGCTCGCGGAAGCGGCGGCGCACGCGGGCGGCGGCATTGCCGACTTCGACGACGAGGATGCCGCCGGGATTCAGGTGCCGCCTCGCCCCGGCCACGATCCGTTCGACGATGGCGAGGCCCGCCCGCGCTGCGCGAAGGCCGATCGCAGGTTCCGCGCGGTGCTCGCGCGGCAGCCGGCGCATCTCGGCGACGGACACGTAGGGCGGGTTGCTCACGACGACATCGTAGCGCCGGCTTGCGAGGCCTTCATAGACATCCGCGCGGAGGACGCGTACGCGGCGCCCAAGGCGGTGCCGCCGCACGTTCGCGCGGGCGAGCGCCAGGGCCTTCGGCGAAACGTCGGTCGCGTCCACGCGCGCCCCGGGCAGGGCATGTGCGGCCGCGATCGCGATGCAGCCCGATCCGGTGCCGATGTCGAGCACGCGTTCGACGTGCGCGGGATCGATCCACGGCGCGAACCCGGAAAGGCAGAGCTCCGCAATCGGCGAGCGCGGTACGAGGACGTCGGGTGTCACGCGGATTTCGTGGCCCGCGAACCAGCTGACGCCCGTGAGGTAAGCCGACGGCAGGCGCTCCCGGATGCGGCGTTCGACGAGCGCCTGCGCGCGCACGGCGCCCGCGGCCGTCACGGGCAGCCGGTAGCTCGCGGGGGCGGACTCGTGCGCGAGGCCGAGCGCGTGAAAGACGAGCGCCGCGGCATCGTCGCGCGGATTGTCCGTCCCATGTCCGTAGTGCAGACGCGCGCGCGCGAGGCGCAGGGCCGCCCAGTCGAGCAATTGCGCAACGTTCGTGAAAGCGGGGCGTTCCGGCTTCTTCCTGCCCGACATCGCGGACAGTTTAACCGCCGCCCGGCGGACGCGCGGCCATGGGATAATTCGCGGCCATGAATCGCGTGCTCGTCGCCGGCGTCGTGATCGCAGGGCTGGTTGCCGGCGTCGCTGCCGCGTATTTCTTCACGCGGGCTCGCGCGGCGCCGCCGGTCCTGGAGCAGGCAACCCTGTTCGAGGAACCGAGGCCGCTGCCCGCGTTCACGCTCGCGGACCAGGCCGGCCATCCGTTCGGGCCGGAGCAGTTGCGGGGACACTGGACCTTCGTTTTCTTCGGCTTCGTGAATTGCCCGGACATCTGCCCGACCACGCTCGCGACGCTCGCAGCGGCACGACAGGCGCTTGAAGACCTGCCGGCGGGCGAGCGCCCCGCCGTCGCGTTCGTGAGCGTGGATCCCGGCCGCGACACCCCGGCCGTGCTCGGCCAGTACGTTGCCCACTTCGATCCGGCTTTCGTCGGTGCAACGGGCACGCGGGAGGCGATCGACGCCTTGACGCGCGCGCTCGGCGTCGCGGTGATCATCGGCCCGGCGTCCGCGGACGGCAGTTACGCCGTGGACCATTCGGCGGCGATCTTCCTCGTGGATCCGGCCGCGCGCGTGGTCGCGCTCTTCGGCGCGCCCCACGAGGCGGGCGCGATCGCGCGCGACTACCGCCGCGTCGTCGCCGCGCAGGACGGCGCGCCATGAACGGGCTCAGCATCGGCGAGCGCGCCTTCATCGGCCTCCAGTACCTGCTGCCGCAGCACGTCCTGTCGCGAATCGTCGGCGCGATCGCGGAAAGCCGGATCGGCTTCGTTCGCGCCGGGCTCATTCGCGCGTTCCTGTCGCACTACCCCGTCGAACTCCAGGAAGCCGCACAGCCGCAGGCCGACCGCTACACGAGCTTCAATGATTTCTTCACGCGCCGCCTGCGCGCCGGGGCGCGCAGCCTCGATCCCGACGCGCGCGCGGCGCTGTGCCCCGCGGACGGCACGGTGAGCCAGGCCGGACACATCGCCGGCGACACGCTGGTGCAGGCCAAGGGCATCGACTACTCCGCGGCTGCCCTGCTCGGCGGCGACGCGGCACTCGCCTCCGAGTTCGCGGGCGGCGATTTCGCGACGATCTACCTCGCGCCGCACAACTACCATCGCGTGCACATGCCGCTCGCGGGAACCCTGCGCGTCGCGCGCTTCATCCCCGGCGACCTCTTCAGCGTCAACGCCTCGACGGCGGCGAGCGTGCCCGGCCTCTTCACCCGCAACGAGCGCGTCGCCTGCGTCTTCGACACGGCCGCGGGTGCGCTCGCCGTCGTGCTGGTCGGCGCGCTCTTCGTCGGCAGCATGAGCCTTGCCTGGGCAGGCCGAATCGCGCCGCGCGGCCGAAAGAAGGCGTACGACCTGCCGGTGCACGACCCGATCGTCGCGCTCGACCGCGGCGCGGAGCTCGGCTGGTTCAACATGGGATCGACCGTGGTCGTGCTGTTCGCGCCGACCGGGCCCGCGCTCGTGCCCGGCATCGAGGCCGGACGCGCGGTGCGCGTCGGCGAACGACTGGCGCTGGCGCGATGAGCGATTCCGCCTGGCAGCCGTCGGCGAGCCTTGAAGTGCTGCACGCGCGCTCCGCGATGCTCGCCCGCATTCGCGCCTACTTCGCGGCGCAGGAAGTCGAGGAAGTGCAGACGCCCCTGCTCTCGGCCGCGGCGGTCAGCGATCCGGCCATCGAGTCGGTCGCGGCGGCGCCTGCGGGCGGAGCGCGCCTCTTCCTGCAGACCTCGCCGGAATACCCGATGAAGCGGCTGCTCGCCGCGGGCTTTGGCGACTGCTACCAGGTCTGCCCCGTGTTCCGCGATGGCGAGTCGGGACGCTTGCACAATCCGGAATTCACGATGATCGAGTGGTACCGCCTCGACTACGGCGTGGGCGAGATGCAGCACGATGTCGATCGCCTGCTTCGCGTCGCCTGCGCGGAGATTCGAAGCTTTCCGCCGACGCGCTCGATCACGTATCGGGAGGCGATCCGGGAAGCCTGCGGCCTCGATTGCCGGCATGCCTCGCCCGCCGATATCCGCGCCGCGCTCGCCGCGCGCGGGATCGAGCCCGCGAATGCCGATGGCTGGGATCGCGATGCCTGGCTCGACCTCGTGATGGGCGCACTCGCCGGCCCCGGTCTCGGCCATGACGCGCCCGTCTTCGTCAACGACTACCCGGCCTCGCAGGCTGCACTCGCGCGGCTTCGGGCCGAGCCGGACGGCACGCAGGTCGCGGAGCGCTTCGAGCTGTACGTCGACGGCCTCGAGCTCGCCAACGGCTTTCGCGAGCTGGGCGATGCGCTGGAACAGCGCCGCCGTTTCGAGCAGGATCTTCGCGTGCGCGAAGAACACGGACAGGTGCGAAATCCACTCGATGAGCGCTTGCTCGCCGCGCTCACGCATGGCCTGCCCGATTGCGCGGGCGTCGCGCTCGGCTTCGACCGCCTGGTGATGGCGGCACTCCGCCTGCCCTCCCTCGCGGACGCGATGGCATTTCCGGGCGATCGGGCCTGAAGACAGGAGCCAGGATGCAGATTGCGAAGACCGGCGCCGGGGACCTGTTGCAGCTCGCCGAGGGTGCGTTCACGGGTGAGCGCGACCCCTGGGCGAATGCGGCGAATGCCGCCGCGCTCGTGTTCGAGGCGCTGCCCGACTTGAACTGGGCCGGCTTCTATTTCCTGCGCGGCGGCGAGCTCGTGGTCGGGCCATTCCAGGGACGCGTCGCCTGCGTGCGGATTCCGCTCGGCCAGGGCGTCTGCGGCGTCGCCGCAGAGCGGCGCGCGACGGTCATCGTCCCCGACGTGCACGAATTCCCGGGCCACATCGCCTGCGATGCCGCCTCGAACTCCGAGATCGTGGTGCCGCTCCTCGCGGGCGAGCGACTGATCGGCGTGCTCGACCTCGACAGCCCCCGCCTCGGCCGCTTCACGGCCGCCGATGCGCCGCTGCTCGAAGCCCTCGCGCGGAAACTGGTCGCCGCCTGCGACTGGAAGCTCGCCGGCATCGACGGGTTCTGACAACGAAGGGGACAGTCACTTTTAAGGGGACGGTCACCTTTTGCGCCATCCGGCAAAGGTAACGCGTCCCCTTGAAAGTGACCGTCCCCTTCGTAGTTACTTGGCGCGCGCGATGTAGGTGGCGCTGCGCGTATCGACCCGGATGACTTCACCCTGGTTGAGGAAGAGCGGCACCTTGACCACGGCGCCGGTCTCGAGCTTGGCCGTCTTGTTGCCGCCCGTGACCGTGTCGCCGCGCATGCCGGGATCGGTCTCGATGATCTTGAGCTCGACGTGCGGCGGCGGCGTCACCGTGAGCGGCTGGCCGTTCCACAGGGTCACGATGCAGACCGTGCCTTCCTTGAGCCATTGGGCGGCATCGCCGACCGCAGTCTCGCCGGCGGCGAACTGCTCGAAGGATTCCGGCTGCATGAAATGCCAGAACTGGCCGTCCGCATACAGGAACTGCATGTCGACATCCATGACGTCGGCAGCTTCGAGCGAGTCGCCGGACTTGAACGTGCGCTCGATGACGCGCCCGGTGCGCAGGTTGCGGATGCGCACGCGGCTGAAGGCCTGGCCCTTGCCGGGCTTCACGAATTCGTTCTCCACGATCGAGCACGGATCGTTGTCGAGCATGACCTTCACGCCCGACCGGAAATCGTTGGTACTGATGCTGGACATCGGAACTCGCTGAAATGCCCGGATCGGCCGGGCGGGTGCTTGTAAAAGGCCGCGTATCATAGCCGCTGCCCGTTCGACCGGCCACCCCGTGCCGGAGCATGACGCGGGTCGCGAAATTGCCCGTTTTCAGGGTGTTACTATCCCGGCACCCATCGAGGCACCAGCCCTCGGGAGCCGGATTTGAAGTCACCCGCCGCCGTTCCGATGATTGCCCTGACGCGCAGTCAGGACAATGTCGAGGCGATCAACAAGGCCCTCCGAAACGCGGGTCACCCGGTCCACGTCACCTGGCTGCCGGACGCGCGCGACCTGGGCGACGCCCTGACCCAGGCCTCGGCCGAGATGCTCATGCTGTTCGCCGACGAGGGCATCGTGGACCTCGCGAGCGCGATGGATTTCCGCGCGCGCTTCGCGCCCGACGTGCCGGTGCTGATCGTGCGCGAGAATGTCGACGAGAACGTGATCGCCGAGGCGCTCGCGCTCGGCGCCCAGGACGCGGTCACGCTGACCAACGTTCCCCGCCTGCAGCTCGTCGTCGGCCGCGAGCTTCGCACCTACCGGCTCGACCGCGCGCTGTCCTCGACGCTCGCTTCCGCGCGCGAGGCCAAGAAGCAGCTCCAGCACATCGTCGAGGGCTCGACGGACGCGATTGCGCTGGTGCAGGAAGGCATCATCGTCGACGCGAACCCGGCCTGGCTCGCGCTCTTCGGCTATTCGAATCCCGAGGAAGTCGTCGGCACGCCCCTGATGGACGCCTTCGACCCCGACGACCACGCCGCCATCAAGGGCGCGCTCGTCGCCTGCATGCAGGGCAAGTGGTCCGGCCACACGCTGCACGCCTCCGCGCTGGTCGTGAGCGGCCACCACCCCTCGCTCGAGTTCCAGCTGGTGCGCGCCGAGTTCGACGGCGAACCCTGCGTCCAGGTCGTCGTGCCGGCAAAGATCGCCGACGCCGGCGAGTACGAGCGCAAGCTCGATGACGCGATGCAGAGCGATCCGGCGACCGGCTTCCTGCACCGGCGGAACTTCATCGAGAAGCTGCGCGCACGCCTCGCCGAGCCGGCGAAGGGCGGCGTGCGCTGCGTCGTCTACGCCGAGCCCGACAAGTACGAGGCCCTGCACGAGGAGCTCGGCGTGCTGATGGGCGAGGACTTCCTTTCGGATTTCGCGCGCCTGCTGCGCGAGCAGCTCCAGCCGGGCGACCTCGCCGGGCGTTTCGGCGACCACGGTTTCATGCTGCTGGTCGAGCGCGGCAATACGCAGGACGTCGAGGCCTGGTCCGAGCACGTCGTGCACAAGGTCGCGTCCGAGGTCTTCCAGGCCGGCGCCAAGTCGATGTCCACGACCTGCACGGTCGGACTCGGGCCCGTGCCCGCGGAAGTGCGGACGCCCGATGGTCCGGCAAACGACGCCTTCATGGCGCATCGCCAGGGCCGCGAGATGGGCGGCAATCGCGTGCAGCTCCTCGAGCACACGGGCGCGATGCTGCGCCTGCAGGACCAGGACCGCATCTGGGTCAAGCGAATCAAGGCCGCGCTGATGGAGAACCGCTTCCGGCTCGTCCAGCAGCCGATCGCGAGCCTGGTCGGCGAAGACCTCGGCATGTACGACGTGCTGGTGCGCATGCTCGACGAGCAAGGCGAGGAAGTGCTGCCTTCCGTTTTCATGCCGGCCGCCGAACGCAACGAACTCATGAAGAACGTGGACCGCTGGGTCGTCGGTGCGGCGATGTCGTTCTGCGCGGCGCGCAAGCCGGGCGCCCTCTTCGTCCGCCTGTCGCAGGACACGCTCGCCGACGCCTCGCTGCCCGCCTGGCTCGCGAACCAGCTGAAGACCACCAAGATCGAGCCGGCGCGCATCGTGTTCCAGGTGCGCGAAGAAGTCGCGGCGCAGCAGATCAAGGAAACGGTTGCGTTGCACAAGCTGCTCAGCGAGCGCGGCTTCCGCTTCGCGCTCGAGGGCTTCGGCATGGGGCGCGACACGGAATTGCTCCTGAATCACCTGCACCCGGACTTCGTGAAGATTCACGGCGCGCTGATGCAGGGCCTCTCGGCGGACCAGGACAAGCAGGCGCGCGTGAAGGCGGTCGTGGAGCTCGCGCGCAAGTGCAAGGCCGTGACGATCGGGGAACGGGTGCAGGACGCCAACACCATGGCCGTGCTCTGGCAGCTCGGTGTCGAATTCATCCAGGGCTATTTCGTCAACGCGCCTGAGGAAGTCGTCCTCGGCTGACCCTTGAATCGTGCTTGCCCGGCGACCTTCGCAGCGCCGGGTTCCCTCGCGCGCTCAGAAGAACGGAAATTCGCTTGCTCGGGACCCGGCGCCGCTCGGTCGCCGGTCGCGCGCTATTCGACGTTCAGGCGGTCGACCTTGCGCCAGCCGCGCGGAAGGACGGAGCCGCGCTGGCTGCGGTCGCCGACGTAGTACTCGGAGAGTTCTTTCCAGTGAGAGCGTCATCTTGCGCTCGCCGCAGTGAACGGCGAGCGACTGGTCGGGCGCGACGACGATCGCGGAGACCATGAGTTCCTCGCCGGCGCGGGACTTCTTGCCCGGTATGCCGAAGATCAGGTTGCCGCGCCCCTTTTCCATTTCCGGGAGATCCGCGACCGGAAATGCGAGCAGGCGGCCGTCGGTATTGACCGCGGCGACGAGCGCGCCCGCGGCCGCGGGCACCGGCGACGCCGGCAGGACCTTCGCGTTCTCCGGCAGGCGGAAGACGGTCTTGCCGGCGCGGTTGCGGCCGGTGAGCGACTCGAGCTTCGCGATGAAGCCGTGCCCGGCGTCGCAGGCGAGCAGCCACTTGTCCGCGGGCTCGCCGATCAGCACGGCGGCAAAGGTCGCGCCTTCCGGCGGATCGAGCCGGCCGGAGAGCGGTTCGCCCTGTCCGCGCGCCGAGGGCAGCGTGTGGGCCAGCAGCGAATAAGCCCGCCCGGTCGAATCGATGAACACGGCCTGCTGCGTGCTGCGCCCGCGCGCGGCCGCCTGGAACGCATCGCCGGTCTTGTATGAAAGCTGGCCGGGCTCGAGGTCGTGCCCGCGCGCCTGCCGCACCCAGCCGAGCGTCGACAGCACGACGGTGACCGGCTCCGAGGTCACGAGCTCGGTCTCGTCGATCGCCTCCGCCGCCTTGCGCTCGACGATCCGGGTCCGGCGCGCGTCGCCGAATTCCTCGGCGTCGGCCACGAGCTCGTCGCGCACCAGCCTGGTCAGTTTCGCCGCGCTCTTCAGCGTCTTCTCGAGCGACTCCTGCTCCTCGGCCAGCTCCTTCTGCTCGCCGCGGATCTTCATCTCCTCGAGCTTCGCGAGATGGCGCAGCTTGGTCTCGAGGATCGCCTCGGCCTGCAGGTCGGAGAGCTTGAAGCGCTTCATCAGGACCGGCTTCGGCTCGTCCTCGCGCCGCACGATGCGGATCACCTCGTCGAGGTTCAGGAAGGCGATCAGGAGGCCGTCCAGGATGTGCAGGCGCGCCGTGACCTTCTCGAGCCGGTAGCGCAGGCGGCGCTTCACCGTCTCCTTGCGGTAGCCGAGCCACTCCGTCAGCAGGTCCCGCAGTCCGAGCACGCGCGGGCGGCCGTCGAGCGCGATGACATTGATGTTGACGCGGTAGCTGCGCTCGAGGTCCGTCGTCGCGAACAGGTGCGCCATCAGCTGCTCGATGTCCACGCGATTCGACCGCGGCGTGATCACGAGCCGGGTCGGATGCTCGTGATCGCTCTCGTCGCGCAGGTCCTCGACCATCGGCAATTTCTTCGCGCGCATCTGGCCCGCGATCTGCTCGAGCACCTTCGAGCCGGAGACCTGGTACGGCAGCGCCGTGACGACGACCTCGCCATCCTCCATCTCGAAGACCGCGCGCGCCCGGAAGCTGCCGTTGCCCGTCTTGTACATCGCGCGCAGTTCGCTCTTCGGCGTCACGATCTCGGCGCCCGTCGGGAAATCGGGCCCCTGGACGTGCTTGCAGAGTTCGGCCGGCGACGCGTCCGGATCGTCGAGCAGGTGAATGCAGGCGGCGGTCACTTCGCGCAGGTTGTGCGGCGGGATGTCGGTCGCCATGCCGACCGCGATGCCCTGCGTGCCATTCAGGAGCACGTTCGGCAGGCGCGCCGGCAGGAGCTTCGGCTCATCCAGCGTGCCGTCGAAGTTCGGCTGCCAGTCGGCCGTGCCCTGGCCGAGCTCGGACAGCAGCACGTGCGCGTAGGGCCGCAGGCGCGACTCCGTGTAGCGCATCGCCGCAAAGGACTTCGGATCGTCGGTCGATCCCCAGTTGCCCTGCCCGTCCACGATCGGATAGCGGTAGGAGAAATCCTGGGCCATCAGCACCATCGCCTCGTAGCAGGCGGAATCGCCGTGCGGGTGGTACTTGCCGATGACGTCGCCGACCGTGCGCGCGGACTTCTTGTGCTTCGCGCCCGCGGCCAGCCCGAGTTCGCTCATCGCGAAGATGATCCGCCGCTGCACGGGCTTCAGCCCGTCCGCGAGCTGGGGCAGCGCGCGGTCGAGGATCACGTACATCGAGTAGTCGAGGTACGCCTTTTCGGTGAAGGCGCGAAGCGGCTGCCGCTCGATGCCTTCGAAGTCGAGTGCCTGCTCTTTCATGCTCAGACGGTCGCCAGGTTGCCCTTGCTCTCGAGCCAGTCGCGGCGGTCGGAGGCGCGCTTCTTCGCGAGCAGCATGTCCATCAGCTGGTCGGCGCCATCCTTCGCTTCAATGGTGAGCTGCACGAGTCGGCGCGTGTCGGGCGACATCGTCGTCTCGCGAAGCTGCAGCGGGCTCATCTCGCCGAGGCCCTTGAAGCGCGTGATCACCGGCTTGCCGCGGATGCCCTCGGCCTGGATCATGTCGAGCGTGCCGTTCTTGTCGTGCTCGCCGAGCGCGTAGTACACGTTCTTGCCCACGTCGATGCGAAACAGCGGCGGCATCGCGACGAACACGTGCCCGGCCAGCACGAGCGGCCGGAAGTGGCGCAGGAACAGGGCGCAGAGCAGCGTCGCGATGTGCGCGCCGTCCGAATCGGCATCCGCCAGGATGCAGATCTTGTGATAGCGCAGGCCCGAGAGGTCCGCGGAGCCCGCGTCGACGCCGAGCGCGGTCGTGATGTCGTGCACTTCCTGCGAGGCGAGGACGTCGGCGGCTTCGACTTCCCAGGTGTTCAGGATCTTGCCGCGCAGCGGCATGACCGCCTGGAACGAGCGGTCGCGCGCCTGCTTGGCGGACCCGCCGGCCGAGTCGCCCTCGACCAGGAACAGTTCGCAGCGCTCCGGCTCCTGCAGCGTGCAGTCGGCGAGCTTGCCCGGCAGCGCCGGCCCGCTCGTGATGCGCTTGCGGGTGACGCGCGCGGCGGCCTTGGTGCGCTCCTGCGCATTGCCGATCGCGAACTGCGCGATTTTCTCGCCGGCCTCCGGATGCTGGTTGAGCCAGAGCGCGAAAGCGTCCTTCACGACGCCGGAGACGAAGGCCGCGGACTCGCGCGACGACAGCTTCTCCTTGGTCTGGCCCGCGAACTGCGGATTCGGCATGCGCACCGAGAGCACGAAGGCGACGCCCATCCAGACATCCTCGGGCGCGAGCTTGAGGCCGCGCGGCACGAGGTTCCGGAATTCGCAGAATTCGCGCACCGCGTCGGTCGCGCCCGAGCGCAGGCCATTCACGTGCGTGCCGCCTTGCGGCGTCGGGATCAGGTTGACGTAACTCTCGGCGACGGGCTCGGCCGCGTCGGGCGCCCAGCAGAAGGCCCAGTCGGCACTTTCGCTGCCGCCCTTGACGTGACCCGTATACGGCTCGTCCGGCAGCCGGTCGGCCTTGCCGAGCTGCTCGACGAGATAGGCGCCGAGATCCCCGGTGAAATACCACTCCTCGGTCTCGCCGCTCGCCTCGACCGTGAGCTTCATCCGCAGGCCCGGGCAGAGCACGGCCTTCGCCTTCAGCACGTGCTTCAGCCGCGGCGCCGAGATGTTCTCCGAGTCGAAGAACGACGGATCGGGCCAGAACCGGACCGTCGTTCCCGTCTGTCCGCGCTTGGCCGTGCCGACGGCCTCGAGCTTCGAGACCACCTTGCCGTCCCGGAAGCCGATGTTCCATTCGCGGCCGTCGCGGCGCACGTTGCATTCGAGGTGCTTCGAGAGCGCATTGACGACCGAGACGCCGACGCCGTGCAGTCCGCCGGCCTGTTCGTAGCTCTTGTCGGAAAACTTTCCGCCGGCGTGCAGGCGGGTCAGGATCAGCTCGACGCCGCTCACCTTCTCCTTCGGGTGGATGTCGACCGGCATGCCGCGGCCGTCGTCCTCGACGGTCACCGAGCCGTCCTTGTGAAGCGTCACGGCGATGTTCTTGCAATGCCCGGAAAGCGCCTCGTCGACGCTGTTGTCGACGACTTCGTGCACGAGGTGATTCGGGCTCCTCGTGTCGGTGTACATGCCGGGCCGGCGGCGGACGGGCTCGAGCCCCTTGAGAACTTCGATGTCCGATGCGGTGTAAGACTGCGCCATGCGGGCCCTTGGCTACGGGCGGCTGCGCCGCCGGCGCGGCGATTCTAGCAGCAGCGCGCGCAGGCGCGTCAGTCGAGATCGCCGCGAAGCGAGTTGACGCGCGAGGACTCCTGCACGAAATGCGCCGCACTCGCACGTGTAGTGCTCGAGGGTCATGAGCTCCACCGCCTGGAGGCCATGTCGAATGGCCTTCACGCCGAGAGTCCGTAGTACACTGCGGCCCCATCCCGCCTGGCGGACGGACCGCGTGACGCGACAAAAGCAGCAGGCCACACCCGACTTCGAGGCGGCCCTCGCCGAGCTCGAGGCCATCGTCGCCCGGCTCGAGCAAGGCGAGCTCCCGCTCGAAGAGTCGCTGCGCCAGTTCGAGCGTGGCGTCGTGCTGACGCGGCTGTGCCAGAAAGCCCTGAGCCAGGCGGAGCAGAAGATCCGCGTGCTCGCGAAAGGCGCCGGCGGTGAAGTCGTCGAACAGGATTTCGACGCGCCGGAACAGGACTGACCGCCCTCCCATGCAGGACCGCACACCCGCCGGCGACTGGCAGCCGGCCTTCCGCGAACGCGTGGAAGGCGTGCTGCGAAGAGTCCTGCCGCCCCGGCGAACGCGAACCCGCGCGGCTGCACCAGGCGATGCTCTATGCCGCGCTCGGTGAAGGCAAGCGCATCCGGCCGCTGCTCGTCTACGCGACCGGCAGCGCGATCGGCATCGCGCCAGCGACGCTCGACGCGCCGGCAGCGGCCGTCGAGCTGATCCACGCCTATTCGCTCGTTCACGACGACCTGCCCGCCATGGACGACGACGACCTGCGTCGCGGCCGGCCGACGACGCATCGCGCCTTCGACGAGGCGACCGCGATCCTCGCGGGCGACGCGCTGCAGGTCCTCGCCTTCGACCTGCTCGCAAACGAGCCGATGCCGGGCGTCGACGACGCGGGCCGCGTCGAGATGATCCGCCTGCTCGCGCGGGCGAGCGGAACGGCCGGCATGGCCGGCGGCCAGGCGATGGATCTCGCGGCAACGGGCCAGCGCCTCGAGCCGCGGCAGATCGAGGAAATGCACGAGCGCAAGACCGGCGCGTTGATGCGCGCCTCGGTGCTCATCGCCTGCGCGGCGAACCCGCGGCTGCCCGGCGAGAAGCGCGACGCGCTCGACCGCTACGGCCGCGCAATCGGTCTCTGCTTCCAGATCGTGGACGACCTGCTCGACGTGCTCGGCGATCCCGCGGTGACGGGCAAGGTCGCAGGCTCCGATGCGCTCCGCGGCAAGCCGACCTATCCCGCGATCGCGGGCGTCGCCGCAGCCCGCGCGCGCGCGGCCGAGCTCGCCGAAGACGGCATCGCGGCGCTTGCCGGGCTTCGGGCCGGAGGCCGACGCCCTGCGCGAATTCGCGGCCGACCTCGTCCAGCGCGGCCGTTGAATACATAAGACCATGGCCCGTATGCCCGCTGCCCCGGCTCCAGTAGACTCTCGCCATGAGTGACGAAAAGCCGGACGGCTTGCTCGCCACGATCGAAACCCCGGCCGATCTCCGTGCCCTGTCTCGCGATGATTTGCGTTCCCTGTCCGACGAGCTCCGCCAGTACCTGATCCAGACCGTCGGCCCGATGGGCGGCCACCTCGCCGCAGGACTCGGCACCGTCGAACTCGCCGTCGCGCTGCACTACGTGTTCGACACGCCCTACGATCGCCTGATCTGGGACGTCGGGCACCAGGCCTATCCGCACAAGGTCCTGACCGGCCGCCGGCGGCGGCTCGGCAGCATCAAGCAGCGCGCGGGCCTCGCGCCGTTCCCGACGCGCGCCGAGAGCGTCTACGACAGCTTCGGCGTCGGCCACTCGAGCACCTCGATCAGCGCGGCGCTCGGCATGGCGATCGCAAATCGCCTGACCGGCAGCGACCGGCGCGTGGTCGCTGTCATCGGCGACGGCGCCATGAGCGCCGGGCTCGCCTGGGAGGCGCTGAACCACGCCGGGAGCCTCGACGTGGACCTGCTCGTCGTCCTGAACGACAACGACATGTCCATTTCGCAGAACGTCGGCGCGCTGTCCAACTACTTCGCGCGCCTCCTCTCCGGCCGCATGTACGCGCACCTGCGCGCCGGCGGCAAGAAGGTGCTGCGCAAGATGCCCGCGGCCTGGGAGCTGGCGCGGCGTTCCGAAGTGCACGCGAAGGGCATGGTGCTGCCGGGCACGCTGTTCGAGGAGCTGGGCTTCAACTACATCGGGCCGATCGACGGCCACGACGTGAATGCGCTCGTCGCGACGCTCGGCAACATGCGAAACCTGCCCGGTCCGCAGTTCCTGCACGTCGTCACGCAAAAGGGCAAGGGCTACGCGCCCGCCGAGGCCGACCCGATCAAGTGGCACGGCCCCGGCCCCTACGACCCGGCGAGCGGCACGCTCTTCAAGGAAAAGGCCGCCGGCCCGACCTATTCGCAGGTATTCGGCGAGTGGCTGTGCGACATGGCGGAGCAGGACGCGCGCTTCGTCGGCATCACGCCCGCGATGCGCGAGGGTTCGGGGCTGGTCGAGTTCGAGAAGCGCTTTCCGGAGCGCTACTTTGACGTCGCGATCGCGGAACAGCATGCGGTGACGCTCGCCGCGGGACTTGCCTGCGATGGCCTCCGGCCCGTCGTCGCGATCTACTCCACGTTCCTGCAGCGCGGTTATGACCAGCTCATCCACGACGTCGCGCTGCAGCGCCTGCCGGTCGTCTTTGCCATCGATCGCGCGGGACTGGTCGGCGGCGATGGCGCGACGCACCAGGGCGTGTTCGACCTGACCTACCTGCGCTGCGTGCCGAACCTGGTCGTCATGGCGCCGGCGGACGAGAACGAGTGCCGCCAGATGCTCTACACGGCGGGAACGCTCGACCAGCCGTCGGCCGTTCGCTATCCGCGCGGCCGCGGACCGGGCGTCGCGGTGGAGAAGACGATGCGGGCGCTGCCCGTCGGGCGCGGCGAGGTCCGCCGCCGCGGCGCGAGCGGGCTCGCGCTGCTCGCCTTCGGAACGATGGTGGATGCGGCGACGCCCGCGGCGGATGCGCTCGACGCGACGCTCGTCAACATGCGCTTCGTGAAGCCGATCGACGAGGCGCTGGTTGCCGAAATCGCGGCCAGCCACCGCGCGATCGTCACGCTCGAGGAAAACGCGGTTGCCGGCGGCGCGGGCTCGGCGGTGCTCGAGGTCCTGCAGCGCATGGGCAGCCAGTTGCCGGTCTTGCAGGTCGGCGTGCCGGACGGTTTCGTCGAACATGGATCGCGCGATGACAACCTGGTTTCCGCCGGCCTCGACGCCGTCGCGGTCCGCGCAACGATCGAGCGCTTCTGGCGCGGGCAGGGCATTGCGCGCGCGCTGCCTGCCGGTTAATCAGGACCAATATGGTATGATTTACGCATGAATGCGAAGCCCGCGGGAGCGACTGTCGCCCCGATCATCGAGGACGTGCAGGGTCGCGCGGACACGCGGCGGATCCCGATCGACCGCGTCGGCATCAAGGACATTTTCCACCCGGTGCGGGTCAAGGACCGCTCGGGCGGCCACCAGCACACGATCGCGAACTTCAACATGTACGTGTACCTGCCCGACAACTTCAAGGGCACGCACATGTCCCGCTTCGTCGAGATCCTGAACGAGCACGAGCGCGAAATATCCGTCGAATCGTTCAACGAAATGCTGGCGCAGATGACGACCCGGCTCAATTCCGAGGCCGGCCATCTCGAGATGACATTCCCCTACTTCATCATGAAGAAGGCGCCGGTGACCGGCGTGCAGAGCCTGCTCGACTACCGGGCGACGCTGGCGGCGGAGTTCAAGAAGGGCGCGGTGGAGACCTGGCTCAAGGTGCTCGTCCCGGTGACGAGCCTCTGCCCCTGCTCGAAGCAGATCTCCGACTACGGCGCGCACAACCAGCGCTCGCACCTGACGATCTCGGCGCGGATCGCGGAGCACGTCTGGCTCGAGGAACTCATCGAGGTCGCGGAGTCCGAGGCGAGCTGCGAGCTCTACGGGATCCTGAAGCGCCCGGACGAAAAGTTCGTGACGGAGCGCGCCTACGACAACCCGAAGTTCGTCGAGGACATCGTGCGGGATGTCGCGACGCGGCTGAATGCCGACGATCGAATCCGCTCCTACGTCATCGAAGCCGAGAACTTCGAGTCGATCCACAACCACTCGGCCTACGCGCGCATCGAGCGCGACAAGGACGCTCCGGCGGTCTGAGCCGAGAGCGGACCGCGTTCGCTGGCGCGCGTGCTGCGCCGGCGGGACCCCTTCGCTCGCTCAGAAGAACGGACATTCGCTCGCTCCGGGGTCCCGCAACGGCTCGCCCGCGCGCCGCGTGTGCGCTGCCAGCACGCGTCGAGGCCGCCGCAGGCCCGCGCGCGACGGCCGGCCGGGTCCCCGAGCGAGCGAATGCGGTCCCGCCCTGAGCGAGCGAGGGTCCCCGGCCGGCCGAGCGCGCGGGCAATTGGCGGGCTTGTCGAGCGCCGGCCGGTCAGCTGACGGTGCGGGATTCGCCGTTCTGCAGGCGCGAGATCAGGGACTTCAGGAAGACCTTGTTGAAGCGCAGCTGGCAGGCGGATGAGGCCTGCTCGAGCAGCGTCGAGCTGACGCGCAGGATCGTGACGCCCGCGCCCGCGATGACCGCCGCCTGCCGCTTCGCGCCGCGCAGGTAGCTCGTCTCGCCGAAGCAGTCGCCGGCCTCGAGGCGGCCGACGATCTTGCCGTCGCGCTCGACGTTGCAGTTGCCGTTCACGATCACGTAGAAGCGGTCGTCGATGCCGCCCGCGCGGACGATCTCGTCGCCGCGCGCGTGGTCCTGCCAGGTGCCTGCGCGCAGCACTTCCCAGATCTCGTTCGACGAGAAGTCGTGGAAGAACTTGAGGCGCCGCAGCAGGTTGAAGTGCTCCTGGCGGTCGCTGCGGTCGGTGTCCTTGCGCTGCTGGGCGTGCACCCGCGCGATCGCATTCGCGAACTCCGCGCCGTTCGGGTAGCGCTTCTCGGGCTCCTTGTGCATCGCCATCGCGACCACGTTCTCGAGTTCCGGGGGCAGGTCCGCCCGCAGCGAGAGCATGGGCGGCGGCGTCGCGTAGACGATCTGGTGCAGGAGCTTGGCGAGCGCGCCGGCGCGGAATGGCCGGTGGCCGGTGAGCAGCTCGTACATGACCGCGCCGAGCGAGTAGATGTCGGAGTGGTTGGTCAGCTCGAGCGACTGGACCTGCTCGGGCGACATGTAGCTCGGGCTGCCGGCAATGCCCTCGATGCGCGAGAAGTCGGCGTCATTGTGCAGCGCGATGCCGAAGTCGATCAGCCGGAGGTCGCTGTCCGTCGTCAGCATCAGGTTGCTCGGCTTGATGTCGCGGTGGATCACGCCGCGCGAATGCGCGTAGTGCAGCGCCTTGGCGCACTTGAACATCAGCGTCAGCACGTCCTCGACCGGCAGCAGGTTGTCGGGGCGCGTGTAGGCGGAGAGCGTGCGCGCGCCGTGGATGAACTCGGTGACGACCCAGTAGTAGCCGCTCTCCTCGCCCGCGTCGTAGATCGGCATGATGTTCGGGTGCTGCAGCATCCCGACCATGTGCGCCTCGGAGAGGAACATCTTGCGCGCGACCTTGGCGCGCGCCGGGTCGTCGTCGGCCGCGATGCGGTAGGCCTTGATCGCGACGTCGCGGCCGTAATAGGAATCGTGCGAGAGGTAGACGGTGCCGGTCGAGCCGCGCCCGACCTCGCGGATCACCTCGTACTTGCCGATGTGCTCGCCGAGTGTGGCCGCGCCTTCGGCGGGCCGCATGATGGTCGGCACGGTTGCAGTAGCGATGGCGGGCTCCTCTCGGGAACGTCCGGCGGACTCATGTCACCGGATACCCCGGGAGGATATTTCGTCAAACCCCGCGGAACCGTGAACCGGATCGCGCTTCACCGGGGGGCAGGCGGCCCCGCTGTGAAGTGGTCGAAACCGTGACCGGCATCTCGCCCGGGCGGAGCGCCGTCGACGCGCACGCCATCGGCCTCGACGATCGCGCCGATCCGCTTCAGCACGACACCGGCGTCGAGCGCGGCAAGCCCCGTGCGATGGGCGGGATCCGCGGTGAAAAGGAGCTCGTAGTCGTCGCCTCCGCCGAGCGCATAGGCGAGCCTTGCCTCGCGCGAGGCGACCGAACAGAGTCCCGCGGAGAGCGGCAGCTCGCGGCTGTCGATTTCGGCGCCGACCTTGCTGGCCGCGCAGAGCTTTGCGGCGTCGGCCGCAAGGCCGTCGGAGACGTCGATGCAGGCGCTCGCGATGCCGCGAAGCGCAATGCCGAGTGCGACGCGCGCCTGCGGAAGCTGGAAGCGCGCGAGCAGCGCCTCGCGCGCCCTGCCCTGCGCCGCCAGCCGGTCCTGGAGGATCGCAAGTCCCGCCGCGGCATCTCCGGGCGTGCCGCTGATCCAGAGGTCGTCGCCCGCGCGCGCGCCCGAGCGCAGGATCGCCTGGCCGTCCGGCACGGTTCCCGCGAGCGTCAGCGAGACCGTCAGCGGCCCACGCGTCGTGTCGCCGCCGACCAGGGCGACGCCGTGACGCCGCGCGAGCGCATCGAGGCCGGCCGCGAAACCCGAGAGCCAGTGCTCGTCGACCGCGGGCAGCGTCAGCGCGAGGAGCGCCCAGGCGGGCTCGGCCCCCATGGCGGCAAGATCGGAGAGGTTGACGGCGAGCGCGCGGTGGCCGACGAAGCGCGCATCGAATCCGGCCGGGAAATGCACGCCTTCGACGATCGTGTCGACCGCGAAGACGAGCGCGCCGCCCGGCGGCGCGGCAATGAGCGCGCCGTCGTCGCCGACGCCCGCGATCACGTCCTCGCGCGATGCGCCGCGCCGCGTGAAATAGCGCTCGATGACCTCGAATTCGCCCGCCGCCATGCCTCAGGCGACCTCGCCGCGCTCGGCGCCGCGATGGGCGCGTGAGGCGCGGTCGAGCACCGCATTGACGTAGCGGTGCCCGTCGGTCGCGCCGAAGCGCTTGGCAAGGTCGATGCCCTCGTTGATCACCACCCGGTATGGAACATCGGGACGGGACATGAGTTCCCAGAGGCCGAGCGAAAGGATTGCATGTTCGACCGGGTCGAGCCGCTCGGGCTTGATTTCCGAGTGAATCGCCAACTCTTCGTCGATGCGTGCGTCTTCCGCGCAGATGGCGGAGATCGCGTCGCGGAAATACTCGCGGTCCACGCGCGCGTAATCCGGCTGGATCGCGAACTCTGCAATGAGTTCCGCGGGCGCCTGGTGCGCGAGCTGCCACTGGTAGAGCGCCTGTACCAGGAGCTTGCGAGTGGCGGTTCGCGCCTGCACCCGCCGCCGGTCCGCGTCGCTCATGTTCAGCTGCCCAGCTTGCGCAGGAGATTGGCGAGCTCGATCGCCGCGAGCGCGGCGTCGGCACCCTTGTTGCCCTCGCTCCCGCCCGCGCGCGCCATGGCCTGCTCCTCGTTCTCGGTCGTGAGGACGCCGAAGGCGACCGGCACGCCGGTCTCGCCCGCGACGCGCGCAAGGCCCGCGGCGCATTCCCCGGCGACGAAGTCGAAGTGCGCGGTCTCGCCGCGGATCACGGCGCCGAGCGCGACGATCGCATCAAAGCGGCCCGAGTCCGCGAGGCGGCGCGCGATCAGCGGCAGGTCATAGGCCCCCGGCACGCGCACGAGTTCGAGTCCCGCCGGGTTCGCGCCCTGCGTCACGAGCGCATCCACCGCGCCCTTGACGAGTCGATCGACGACGGCTTCGTTGAAGCGCGACGCGACGAGCGCGATGCGAAGATCGCCGACCCGCAGGTCGCCCTCGACGGTGCGAATCGCGTTCACGCCGCGAGTATATCAGGCGATCGCGCGCTCACTCCTCGTAGCCCGCGATCTCGAGCCCGAACGCCGCGATGCCGAGGAGCTGCTTCGGCGCGGACAGCACGCGCATGCGCGTGACGCCGAGGTCGCGCAGGATCTGGGCGCCGATGCCGTAGGTGCGAAGCACCGAACCTGCGGCGGCATCCGCGCCGGGATCCACGGTGCCCGCGCCGATGATGTCCTCGGGCAACTCCTCCGGCCGCAGCACGACGACGATGCCGTGCGGCTCGAGCGCGATCCGGTGCAGCGCCGCGCCGAGCGTCCAGCCCGTGTGCTCGCCGCGGATCCCGATCAGGTCGCGCGCCGTATCGCGCAGGTGCACGCGCACCAGCGGCGGCTCGCTGCCCGGCTCGCCGCGCACGAGCGCGACGTGCAGCCGGCCGTGCACGCGATCCACGTACCAGCGCATGCGGAAGGCGCCCGCCTCGGTCTCGACCATGCGGTCGGCGACGCACTCGATCGAGCTTTCCTTGCTGAGCCGGTAACGGATGAGGTCCGCGATGGTGCCGATGGCGAGCCCATGCATCGCGGCAAAGCGCTCGAGCTCGGGGCGGCGCGCCATCGTGCCGTCCTCGTTCAGGATCTCGACGATCACCGCGGCAGGCTCGAGGCCCGCGAGGCGCGCGAGGTCGCAGCCCGCTTCCGTGTGACCGGCGCGGGTCAGCACGCCGCCGGGGCGGGCCATCAGCGGGAACACGTGGCCGGGCTGGCGCAAGTCCTCCGGCCGCGCGCCGGGCGCGACCGCGGTCTGCACCGTGTGCGCGCGATCCTGCGCCGAGATGCCGGTCGTGACGCCCTGCGCCGCCTCGATGCTCACCGTGAAGTTCGTGCCGTGGCGATCTTCGGACTCGCGCACCATGAGCGGCAGGCGAAGCTTGCGGCAGCGCTCCTCCGTGAGCGTCAGGCAGATGAGGCCGCGGCCGTGCCGGGCCATGAAGTTGATGTCTTCGGCCCGCGCGCAGGACGCGGCCATCAGGAGATCGCCCTCGTTCTCGCGCTCCTCGTCGTCCATCACGACGACCATGCGCCCGGCGGCGAGCTCGGCGAGGATCTCCTCGATCGTATTCATCGGATCCCCCGCGCCTCGAGCAGCCGGTCGAGATAGCGCGCCAGCAGGTCCACCTCGAGATTGAGCGCGTTGCCCGGCGCGATGCCGCCGAGCGTCGTGACCTTTCGGGTATGCGGTATGACGTCGATCGCGAAGGCGGCGCCCGCGACGCGCCCGACGGTCAGGCTCACGCCGTCGAGCGTCACCGAGCCCTTCTCGGCGATGAAGCGCGCAAGTTCCGCCGGCGCCTCGACCTCGGCGTGCAGCGAACCCGCTTCCTCGGCGCAACTGCGCACGGTCGCGACGCCGTCCACGTGGCCGGTGACCAGGTGGCCCCCGAGCGCCGATCCCGCGGCAACGGCAGGCTCGAGATTGACGACGCTGCCGGCCGCGAGCCGCCCGAGTGTCGTGCGCGCGAGCGTTTCGCCCGAAAGCTCGGCATCGAAGCGCCCGGGCGCGACGTCGACGAGCGTGAGGCACACGCCCGAGACGGCGACGCTGTCGCCGACCTGCCAGCCCGCGGTCGAGAGCCCGCCGGTCTCGATCGAGAGCCGGCGCGCATTGGCGCCGCCGCCGACGGCGGCCACCCGGCCCATGGACGTGACGATTCCGGTGAACATCGCTTCCTCAGCGCCTCGGCCGCAGCCGCAGCATCAGGTCCTTGCCGACATCCTGCCGCTCGACGATCGAGAATTCGAGTCGCTCCGCCATCGAGGCGGGCGCCTCGAGGTCCGCGAGCGGCCGTGCGCCGCGGCCGAGCAGCATCGGCGCGATGTAGAGACGAAGCTCGTCCACGAGCCCCGCCGCGAAGAACGCGCCCGCAAGTCCGGCGCCGCACTCGACGAGGAGTTCATTCACCTGCCGGTCGGCAAGGAGCGCGAGCGCCGCCGCAAGATCCACGCTGCCGCCCGAGGATGGCAGCTTGACGACCTCGGCGCCGGCGGCGCGCAGCGCGCTCGCACGCCCTGCGTCCTCATCCGTGCACAGGACCAGCGCCTGGCCAGGAGGCGCCAGGATGCGCGCGGTCGCGGGGGTGCGCAGTTTCGAGTCGAGCACGACGCGCAGCGGCTGGCGCGTGGCGCCGGGCAGGCGCACGTCGAGGCGCGGATCGTCGGCGAGCACGGTGCCGCTGCCGGTCATCACGGCCGAGGAGCGTGCGCGCAGGCGCTGCACGTCCTCGCGCGCGGCCTCGCCGGTGATCCAGTGGCTCTCGCCACCGGGCAGCGCAGTGCCGCCGTCGAGGCTCGCGGCGAGCTTGACCGTCACCCAGGGCTGTCCGCGCGTCATGCGCGAGATGAAGCCCGGGTTCAGCTCCTGCGATTCCTGCTCGAGGACGCCGCCGGTCACCGCGATGCCCGCCGCCGCGAGGCGCGCGATGCCGGCGCCGTTCACCCGGGGATTCGGGTCTTTCATGGCGTACACGAGACGCCCGATGCCGGCCTCGACGAGCGCATCCGCACAGGGCGGCGTGCGCCCGAAATGGGAACAGGGCTCGAGCGTGACGTAGGCGGTCGCGCCGCGCGCCGCGTCGCCTGCCGCCGCGAGCGCCATGACCTCCGCGTGCGGCAGGCCTGCCTTCTCGTGCCAGCCCTCGGCGATCACGCGCTCGCCGTCCGCAATCACGCAACCGACACGCGGGTTGGGATCGGTCGTGAAGAGGCCGCGGCGGGCAAGCTCGATGGCCCGCGCCATGTGACCGGCATCCGTCGCCTGGGCCGCCATCACGGCTTGCCGCGCGGTTCGCGCGACTGCGACGGCAGCAGCGACATCTGCCCGCCCGCCGGGTCGCTGCGGCGGCTCTTGTCGAGCTGCTCGAGCTGCTCGCGGAATGAGTCGACGTCGTGGAAGCGGTGATAGACCGAGGCGTAGCGCACGTAGGCGACCTCGTCGAGCGTGCGCAGCTCTTCCATCACGATCTCGCCGATCGTCCGCGAGGCGACCTCGCGCTCGCCGATCACCCGCAGGCGATGGCCGATGCGCTCGAGCGCCGCTTCGACCGCGTCGCGCGCGACCGGGCGTTTCTCGAGCGCCTTCATGATCCCGCCGCGCAGCTTGCCGCCGTCGAAGGGCTGGCGCGTGCTGTCGTTCTTCACGACCTGCGGCATGACGAGCTCGGCGGTCTCGAAGGTCGTGAAGCGCTCGCCGCAGGACAGGCACTCGCGGCGCCGGCGAATCTGGTGCCCCTCGCCCGCCAGGCGCGAGTCCGTCACCTTGGTGTCGTCATGGTTGCAGAACGGGCAATGCACTGCCGCAGTCCCGGCGCACTCACGCGTAGACGGGAAAGCGCTTGCAGAGCGCGAGCACGGCTTCGCGCACGCGGCGCGCGGCGGACTCGTCGCCCACCGCGTCGAGCACGTCCGCGATGAAGCCGCCGACCTGGCGCGATTCCTCGAGGCCGAAGCCGCGCGTCGTGATGGCCGGCGTCCCGATCCGAAGGCCGCTCGTCACGAATGGCGGCCGCGGGTCGTTGGGGACCGCATTCTTGTTCACCGTGATGTGCGCGCTCCCGAGCGCCGCGTCGGCGTCCTTGCCCGTGTAGCTCCTGCCGATCAGGTCGAGCAGGAAAAGGTGGTTGTCGGTGCCGCCGGACACGATGCGATAGCCGCGCTCCTGCAGCGCCTTCGCCATCGCACGCGCATTCGCGACGACCTGCTGCTGGTACGCCTTGAACTCGGGCGCGAGCGCCTCGAGCAGGGCGACCGCCTTGGCCGCGATCACGTGCATGAGCGGGCCGCCCTGCATGCCGGGGAAGACGATCGAGTTCAGCTTCTTGTGCAGGTCCGGGTGCTCGCGCGCGAGGATGAGCCCGCCGCGCGGGCCGCGCAGCGTCTTGTGCGTCGTCGTCGTGACGACGTCGGCGTGCGGCACGGGGTTCGGGTAGACGCCGGCCGCGACGAGGCCCGCGACGTGCGCCATGTCGACGACAAACCAGGCGCCGACCTCGTCCGCAATGGCGCGGAACCGCTGCCAGTCGATGACGCGCGAATAGGCCGAAAATCCGGCGACGATCATCTTCGGCCGGTGCTCCTTCGCGAGCCGCTCGACCGCCGCGTAGTCGATCTCGCCGGTTGCCGTGTCGAGGCCGTACTGGATCGCATTGAAGAACTTTCCGGAGAAGTTCACCTTCGCGCCGTGCGTCAGGTGCCCGCCGTGGTCGAGGCTCATGCCGAGCAGCGTGTCGCCCGGCGCGAGCAGCGCGAAGTACACGGCGGCGTTCGCCTGCGAGCCCGAATGCGGCTGCACGTTGGCATAGGCGGCGCCGAAGAGCTTCTTCGCCCGCTCGATCGCGAGCTCCTCGGCGATGTCCACGAACTCGCAGCCGCCGTAATAGCGCTTGCCCGGATAGCCCTCGGCGTACTTGTTGGTGAGCACGGAGCCCTGGGCGGCGAGCACGCGCGGGCTCGCGTAGTTCTCGGAAGCGATGAGCTCGAGGTGCTCCTCCTGGCGACGCCGTTCCGAGGCGATCGCGCCGGCGAGGGCCGGATCGAAGGATTCGATGCTCATACCGGGTCCGAACATGGGATTTCCTGCAGCAGCGCCCTGAAATGGAGCGCGAAGTCTACCCGAACTGCCCCGCTCAGGCCGACTCGACGAAGGCCTGGACCACGCGGGTCCAGGCGCGCGCGATGTTGCGCCGGTTGTACCCGCCGCCACCGAATCCGAGGATGCGTCCGGCCGCAAAGCGATCCGCGATGGCGCAGAGCCGGGCCGCGGCATGGGCATGCGCTTCCTCGGTCAGCGCGAGGTGGGCGATCGGGTCCCCGCCGAGGCTGTCGGCGCCGCACTGGAAGAGGATGAACTCGGGCGCGTGCCGCTCGAGGTGGGACTCGATCGCCGGCCACGCGGCGAAAAATTCGGCATCGCCGGCGCCCGGCGGCAAGGGCAGGTTCAGCTTGGTCCCGGTCGCGGCGCCGGTGCCGGTCTCGGTCTCGGCGCCCGTCCCCGGATACAGGTAGCGCCCGTCCTCGTGCGTATCGGCAAATACGACCGCCGGGTCGTCCTCGAACGCGTAGAAGACGCCGTCGCCGTGGTGCGCGTCGATGTCCACGTACGCGATGCGCGAAAGGCCGTGGTCGCGCTTAAGGCGCTCGATCACGACGCCGATGTCGTTGAAGACGCAGAAGCCCGCGGCGTGCGCGCGCCCCGCGTGGTGCAGGCCGGCGATCGGCACGAATCCGCGCTTCACGCGGCCCGTCATGACCGCATCGCAGGCGACGAGCGAGGCGCCGACGACGTTGCAGGCCGCCTCGAACACGCCCTTGAACGCCGGCGTATCGCCGGCGTCGAGCAGGCCTTCCCCGGTCGCCGAGCGCGCGACGACGAAATCCACGTAGGCGGGATCCTGGAACAACTCGAGTTCCGCGCGGGTCGCGGTCCGCGGCGCGAGCTGCATGACGCGCCGGTCGAGGCCCTGCGCGACGAGCTCGCGCCAGAACACGTCGTGGCGGTCCGGGCCGAAGGGGTGGCCGTCCGGAAATCCGTAGCGGGCGATCCGCTCGCCGGCGACGACGCAGGTTGAAGGTCCGCCGTTTTCAGCCACGCGATGCCGCTGCGGTTGTGAGGGGTCGCGCCGAGCCTAGCATGGCTGGCGGCAGAGGCCCGCATCGCTGATAATCCGCGGCCCGTCGAAGCCCCGGAATCGCATGGCCCAATACATTTATACGATGAACCGCGTCGGCAAGGTCGTCCCGCCGAAGCGCCACATCCTCCGCGACATCTCCCTCTCCTTCTTCCCGGGCGCCAAGATCGGCGTCCTCGGGCTGAATGGCTCGGGCAAGTCCACGCTGCTGCGCATCATGGCGGGCACCGACACGGACATCGAGGGCGAGGCCCGGCCGCAGCCCGGGATCAAGGTCGGCCTGCTGCCGCAGGAACCGCAGCTGGACGCGGCGGCCGACGTGCGCGGCATCGTCGAAGAGTCGGTGAAGCCGGTCAAGGACGCGCTCGCGCGCCTCGAGCAGGTCTACGCGCTCTACAGTGAACCCGACGCGGACTTCGACAAGCTCGCCGCGGAACAGGGGCAGCTCGAGTCCTTCCTCGCGACCGTCGACGGCCACAACCTCGAGCGCCAGCTCGACATCGCGGCCGACGCGCTGCGCCTGCCGCCCTGGGAAACCAAGGTGACGCAGCTCTCCGGCGGCGAGCGCCGCCGCGTCGCGCTCTGCCGGTTGCTGCTGTCGAAGCCCGACATGCTGCTGCTCGACGAGCCGACCAACCACCTCGACGCGGAGTCCGTCGCCTGGCTCGAGAAATACCTCGAGCAGTACCCGAGCACGGTCATCTGCGTCACGCACGACCGCTACTTCCTCGACAACGTGGCCGGCTGGATCCTCGAGCTCGACCGCGGGCACGGCATTCCCTGGCAGGGCAACTACTCCTCCTGGCTCGAGCAGAAGGAGCAGCGGCTCGCGCAGGAGGAGAAGCAGCAGGAGGGCCTGCGGCGCACGCTCGCGCGCGAACTCGAATGGGTGCGCGCCAATCCCAAGGCGCGCCAGGCGAAGAGCAAGGCGCGCCTGCGCCAGTTCGACGAGCTGTCCTCCGTGGAATTCCAGGCGCGGAACGAGACGAACGAGATCTACATCCCGCCGGGTCCGCGGCTCGGCGACCTCGTGATCGAGGTCGCGAACCTCCGCAAGGCATTCGGCGAGCGCCTGCTGATCGACGACCTGTCGTTCAAGCTCCCGGCCGGCGCGATCGTCGGCATCATCGGGCCGAACGGCGCGGGCAAGACGACGCTGTTCCGCATGCTGACCGGCTCCGAAAAACCGGATGCGGGCACCATCCGCACGGGACCCTCGGTCAGCATCGCCTACGTCGACCAGTCGCGCGACAAGCTCGACGACTCGAAGACCGTGTGGCAGGAGATTTCCGGCGGGCAGGACATCATCAAGGTCGGCAACTACGAGACGGCCTCGCGCGGCTATGTCGGGCGGTTCAACTTCCGCGGCAACCAGCAGCAGCAGCATATCGGCGAGCTGTCGGGCGGCGAACGGAATCGGGTGCACCTCGCCAAGGTCCTGAAGAGCGGCGCCAACGTGCTGCTGCTCGACGAACCGACCAACGACCTCGACGTCGAGACGCTGCGCGCGCTCGAGGAGGCGCTGCTCAATTTCCCGGGCTGCGCGGTCGTCATCTCGCACGATCGCTGGTTCCTCGACCGCATCGCGACCCACATCCTCGCCTTCGAGGGCGAGAGCGAGGTGGTCTGGTTCGAGGGCAACTACCAGGAGTACGTGGCCGACCTGCGGCGCCGCAAGGGCGACGACGCCGACCAGCCGCACCGGCTCCGCTACAAGCCGCTGCACCAATGAGTGCCGGGGACTGTCGCCTTTGCCGGCTTTGCGGCAAAGGGGACTGTCCCCTCCTCGCTCGAGGAAGCGTAGACTTCTCGTCCGTGGCCGTCTACATCGACTCCTCGGGGCGCCTGCACCACGACCAGGAGAGCGGCCTCGCCCTCCACTGTCCGCACTGCCAGGTGCTCGCGCACATCTCGCCGGTCTCGGTGCCGGACTTCAACGTGCTGCAGCAGCACAAGCCGTCCCAGGTCGGGCTCGTCTATCGCTGCGCCGCCTGCAATGCGCCGGTGTTCCTGCGCTTCACGGTCAAGCTCTACGGCGGCAGCCGCGTCGAGCTCGCGCCGAATTTCGTCGAGCTCGAGCGCGCGCGGGAGAAGTTCAACTTCACCTATCTGCCGGAGGACACGGAGGCCCTGCTCAAGGAGACCTTCGCCTGCTTCACCGCCGCCTGCTACAACGCCTTCGCCTCGATGTGCCGGCGCGTCGCGCAGCGCACCTTCGCGGACCTCGGCGCGGACGGCAAGCTCGAGCTCTACGACGAGCTCGCGAATGTCCGCCGCCTCGCCGAGATCGACGAGGCGACATTCGAGGTCGTGAAAAAGGTCCTGTTCGATCCCGACGAGCCCGCGCGCGGGAACCTGCCGGTGATCGACGCCTTCCAGGCCGGCGTGCTGCTCGAGGTGCTGAAGGACCTGCTCTACCAGGCCTATGTCCGTCGCGGTCGCCTGCAGCAGGCGATGATGGTGCGGCGCTATTTTTCCGACGACGGAACCGAACGTCACGCCGCTGCCCGGCGCCGCCCGTAGCCGGCGATCGCCTAGCCGACCCAGACCCGGGCGTTCCGGAACATCCGCATCCAGCCGCTGTCCTCGCCGGCTGCCGCGGGGTGCCAGGAATTCTGCACCGTGCGGAATACGCGCTCCGGGTGCGGCATCAGGATCGTGACCCGTCCATCCAGGGACGCATAGCCCGCGGCGCCCTGCGGCGAGCCATTGGGATTGGCCGGATAGCGCGTCGCGACCTGCCCGCGGTTGTCGACGAAGCGCAGCGCAAGCTGCGCGTGCGAGGCCGCTTCGTCTGCCGCGCTTGCGAATTCGGCACGGCCCTCGCCGTGGGCGATGGCGATCGGCAACTGCGATCCCGCCATGCCCCTGAAGAAGAGCGAGTTCGACGCGGTGATCTCGACCATCGAGAGCCGGCCTTCGAACTGCTCGGAGCGGTTCCGGCGAAAGCGCGGCCAGTGCGCGCTGCCCGGGATCAGTTCCGCAAGCGCGGCGAGCATCTGGCAGCCGTTGCACACGCCGAGCGTGAACCGGTCGGGCCTCGCGAACCACGCCTCGAAGAGGCTCCGCGCCCGCGGGTTGAACAGGATGGACTTCGCCCAGCCCTCGCCCGCGCCCAGCACGTCGCCGTAACTGAAGCCGCCGCAGGCGACGAGTCCCTGGAAGCCCTCGAGCGTCGCGCCCGCGTCGATCAGGTCGGTCATGTGCACGTCCACCGGCGCGAAGCCCGCGCGATCGAATGCAGCTGCCATCTCGACCTGGCTGTTGACGCCCTGCTCGCGCAGGATCGCGACGCGCGGGCGCGCGCCTTTCGCGATGAAGGGCGCGGCGATGTCCGCGTCGGCGTCGAAAGAGAGCCGCCAGGCAAGGCCCGGGTCATCCTCGTCGAGGCGCGCGTCGCGCTCCTCGTCGGCACAGGCGGGGTCGTCACGGAGCTTCTGCATGCGCCAGGTCGTCTCCGACCAGGCGGCGCGAAGCTCCACGCGGTCCGCGTCGATGAGCACGCCGCCCGCGGCCGCGAGGCGGAAGCGACGGCCCGCCGCGACGCTCCCGATGCGCCGCGCGAATGTGCCGAGTCCGTGCCGGGCGAATACCGCCTCGGCGCGCGCGACATCCGCATCACGCAGCTGCAGCACGGCGCCGAGCTCCTCGCTGAAAAGCGCAGCGACGGGTCGCCTGATATTCCCCGAGATCCACGTCGATCGCAGCCCGCCCGGCGATGGCCATTTCGAGCAGCGTGACCGCGAGGCCGCCGTCCGAACGATCGTGATACGCGAGCACGAGCCCCTCGTCGCGCAGCTCGCGGATTGCCGCGAAGAATGAAACGAGGCGCGCTGCGTCGTCCAGATCCGGCGGTTCGTCGCCGATTCGTCCGTAGACCTGTGCGAGGCAGGAACCGCCGATCCGGTCGCGGCCGCCGCCGAGATCCACGAGCAGGAGCGCCGTGCTGCCCGCATCGGTTGCGAGTGCGGGTGTCAGCGGTCCGGCGCACATCGGCGACCGGCGCGAAAGCCGAGATGACGAGCGAGAGCGGCGCGACGACCGAGCGCTCAGCACCGCCCACTTGCCAGCTGGAGCGCATGGACAGCGAATCCTTGCCGACCGGGATCGCGATCCCGAGCGCCGGGCAGAGCGCTTCGCCGAGCGCGCGGACCGTGTCGTAGAGGTCCGCGTCCTCGGCGGGATTTCCGCAGGACGCCATCCAGTTGGCCGAAAGCTTGACGTCGCCGAGCGCGCGCACGTCGGCGGCGGCGATGTTCGTGACCGACTCGCCGACCGCGATGCGGCCCGAGGCCGCCGCGTCGAGGAGCGCGATCGCGGGCCGCTCGCCGATCGCCATCGCCTCCCCGGTCCGGCCGCGAAGGCCGGACGTCGTCACCGCGACGTCGGCGACGGGCACCTGCCAGGGGCCCGACCAGCGGGTCGCGGCTGATCATGCCGCCGACGCTGCGGTCGCCGATCGTGATGAGGAAACCCTTGTCGGCGATCGCGGGGAGCCGGAGCAGGCGCAGGAGCGCCTCGCGGGCATCGAGCCCCTCGGCGTCGAATCCATCGCCCCGGCGCTTGCTGCGCTTGCCGCTGCGCTGCATGCGTGGCGGGCGGCCGAGCAGGTCCTCGATCGGCATGTCGACGACGCGCTCGCCCGCGCGTGAATCCGTCACGACGAGCCGCCCGTCGTCGGAAGCCTCGCCGATCACGGCCGAGGGGCAGCGCTCGCGGCGACACAGCGACATGAAGTCGTCGAGCCCGCCTTCCGAGAGCGCGAGCACGTAGCGCTCCTGTGCCTCGTTGCACCAGATCTCGAGCGGCGACATGCCCGGCTCGTCGCTCGGCACGCTCGAGAGTTCGATGCGCCCGCCGCCGGGTGCGACGACTTCGGGTACCGCGTTCGACAGGCCGCCGGCGCCGACGTCGTGGATCATCAGGATCGGGTTTGACTCGCCCATGGCCCAGCAGGCGTCGATGACCTGCTGCGCGCGGCGCTGGATCTCGGGATTGCCGCGCTGCACGGAGGCGAAGTCGAGCTGCTCGCTGGCGGCCCCGCTGCCTTGCGAGGAAGCCGCGCCGCCGCCGAGGCCGATCAGCATCGCGGGACCGCCGAGCAGCACCAGCGGCGCACGCGCGGGGACAGGCCGCTTCTCGACATGCATGCGCCGGACATTGCCAAGTCCGCCCGCGATCATGATCGGCTTGTGGTAGCCGCGCACGACCGAGTCGGGGTCGCCGACGACGCGCTGCTCGAAGCTCCTGAAGTAGCCGAGGATGCCAGGGCGGCCGAACTCGTTGTTGAATGCGGCGGCGCCGATCGGGCCTTCGAGCATGATGTCGAGCGCAGACGCGATGCGCGCCGGTCGGCCGTGGTCGGTTTCCCAGGGCTGCACGAACCCGGGAATGCGCAGGTTCGAGACCGTGAAGCCGACGAGTCCCGCTTTCGGCTTCGCGCCGCGGCCCGTCGCGCCCTCGTCGCGGATTTCGCCGCCGGAGCCGGTGGCGGCACCCGGGAAAGGCGAAATCGCCGTCGGGTGGTTGTGCGTCTCGACCTTGAGCAGGATGTCGACCGGCTCCTCGCACCAGCCGAACTCGTGGCCGGCGCCCGACGCAAAGTAGCGCGCACCGCGCGGCCCCTCGATCACGGCCGCATTGTCGCTGTAGGCGGACAGCACGCCGCCCGGACTCGACTTCCTCGTGTGCCGGATCATGTCGAAGGGCGAACGCGCCATGGCGGCGCCGTCGACGCGCCAGTCGGCGTTGAAGATCTTGTGCCGGCAATGCTCGCTGTTCGCCTGCGCGAACATCATGACCTCGACGTCCGTCGGGTCGCGGCCGAGCCGTGCGAAGACGTCGGCGAGATAGGCGATTTCGCCGTCCGAGAGTGCGAGCCCCTGCGCCTCGTTCACGCGCGAGAGCGCGCCGCGGGGATCGCGGCCGAGCACGATATGATCGAGCGCCCCGCGCGGGTGCGCCTCGAACAGGCGCTGCGCTTCGTCCGCGTTGTAGAGCAGCGTCTCCGTCATCGGGTCGAAGAGCGGCGCGGCGAGCGCGGCGAGCGATTCCATTGGTAGAGCGTTGGCGGCCTCGATTCCCCAGGACCTGCCGCGCTCAATGCGCCGCACGGCGGCGAGGCCGCAGACGTGCGCGATGTCGGTCGCCTTCGAGGACCAGGGCGAGACGGTCCCCAGGCGCGGCACGGTGTAGAGGCGAAGGCCAGGCGGCTCCGGCCTCGCGCGTGCATCGACGTCGAGCAGGCGCTCGAGCACCTCGCGTTCCGGAGGCGCGAGGTCGCGTTCCGTATCGACGAAATGGACGTACTCGACGTGGATTCCCAGGACCGCGGGCTCGATGCGCTGAAGCGCCGCGAGCAATCTCTCGATCCGGAAGCTTGAAAGTGCGCTGGCGCCCCGGAACAGCAGCATCAAGCCGTCAACGCTTCACGCCCGGGTCGCCGCCGGCGGGATACAGGGGAACCGGGAACAGCGAGACGTTGCCGCCTTCGAGCG
Source organism: uncultured Gammaproteobacteria bacterium (assembly GCA_963747035.1). Taxonomy (GTDB): domain Bacteria; phylum Pseudomonadota; class Gammaproteobacteria; order Steroidobacterales; family Steroidobacteraceae; genus SCUD01. The sequence continues at coordinate 118,692 of CAVVDL010000003.1, read as the reverse complement.
CGGTGATCTTGCTGACGCCCTGCTTGCGCACTTCGTCGATGCGGATGACCGACTGCAGCGGCAGGTAACTGCGCTTGACGCCCGCAAATTCCGACTTGATGCGCTCCTCCCCCGGGTCGAGCACGACGGAGCTGCGCTCGCCGAACACCAGCTCTTCGACTTCGACGAAACCGAAGAGCCCGCCATGGCTCACCTTGCGGGCATAGATCTCGTAGACCTTGCCCTGGTTGACGAAGACGATCCTGAATATATGACTGGAGGCCATGATCCGGGTGGGACTCGCCCTGCCGTGGGCGCGCTATTATACGTGCGATGGCACTCCGGCTGAAAATCGTCAGCGACAACGCAGCCACGGCCGGCGAGCATGCGCGCTGGACGTTCGGCGTGAATGGCGGGCGCATCGGCCGCCACTCGACCAATGACTGGGTGCTGCGGGATCCCGAACGCTACGTGTCCGGACGCCATGCCGAGATCGAGCACCGCGGCGGCGCATGGCTCCTCCGCGATACCAGCACGAACGGCACCTTCGTCAACGCCTCCGACGAGGCGCTCGGTCCCGACCGCCTGCACCAGCTCACCAACGGCGACCGGTTCCGCATTGGCGAGTACGAGATCGAGGTCGAGATCACCGGCGGCAACGATTTCCCCGCCCAGGAGTCCGCGCCGGTCAGCGAGACCGACCTCGATTCATCCTTCGAAGTGAAGAACTTCATCTCGACGGGCCGGCGCGAGCGCGAGGCCAGGCTGCGCGCGCCCGCCCGGAGGCGCCGCCGCGCCCGGTTGCCGCGCCGCCAGTACCGCCGCCGACACCGCCTCAGACGCATGTGCCGCGCGGACGCGACGACCAGGAACTGTGGCCCGGGCTTGCCGCGCTCTGCAGGGGCGCCGGGATCGATCCGCTCGCGCTGCCCACCGAGGTGCGCGGCACGGCGCTGCAGCAGGCCGGGCAGCTGCTGCGCGAGACGCTCGTCGGCTTCTCCGAGCTCGCGCGCACGCGCGCGGATTTCGCGAGCGAGTTCGGCATCTCCTCCGGAGCGCGCCGCAGGGACGCGACCAGCTCGTTCACGCAGATCGCGGCGGTCGAACAGGTCCTCGAGATGGTGCTGGCGGGACGCGGGCCCGGGGATTCGCGCGCAATCGACGAGATCCGCGGCCAGTTCGCGCGCACCCGCAATCACGAAATTGCGATAGCGGCGGCGCTGCGCGAAGCGCTTGCGGCCGTGTTCGAGAAGCTGAACCCGGAAGTCCTCGAGGAGCAGCTCGGCCGGCGCGCCCAGGGCGTCGGCGGCGCGGACCTGCAGGCGCGCCTCTGGAACCGCTACCAGGAGCTGTTCCGCGCCACCGTGCAATCAGGGGAAGCCGGCTTGCCGGCGGTTTTCCTCGTCGCGTTCGCGCGTGCTTACGAGTCGATCGCGGCCGGCGGCAAGCCCCGGGATCCGGGCGACCGCACCGACTGATTGAGGCTCGTCCTACACATCCTTGCCGCCAATGAAAAAGGGCCCTGCGTTTTCCCTCGGTCCTTCGGGAAAACGCAGGGCCCTTTTTCATTGGCGGAGAGGGTGGGATTCGAACCCACGAATACCTTGTGAGATATTACTGGAATTCCAGTCCAGCGCCTTCGACCGCTCGGCCACCTCTCCGTCGAAGGGGTCACAGCCTACTGGAGCCGGGCTGCCCGCAGCAACCAAGCGGACCGCCGCTCAGAATCCCCAGTTGAGGATCAGCTGGTATCCGTCAAAGGTCGGCGTGCCCTGGGCCTTCGGAAAGTCCAGCCAGCTCATCTCGTAGCTGGCATTCAACGAGACGGACGGGTTCACGCGATAGCGCATTCCGGCGCCCAGCTGGTAGGCAAACCCGTCGACATTCTTCGTATCCTGGAAGCCCTCGCAGATGTATCCGTACCATGGATTCCACCAGCAGCCGACCTGGGGCGGCTCGGTCGGGATGTTCGTGTCCACAAAGTTCCAGCCGATGCCCGTCGTGAGGAATGGCGTGAACCGGCCCGTCATGAAGTAGTACGTGGCGTCGAACATCACACCCATCGACTTGAGGCTGCCGTTGACCGGGAATACCTCGCCCGGATCGTCCCCGGCCAGCCGCGCTTCGTAGCTGCGTTCGTCGTAGGTGAAATTCGCGCCGACCTCGAAGTGCTTCGAAAGGTCGTAGCCGATCCCGACCAGGAAACCGGTGCTGCTGTTGAATTCAGCCCTCGAGCCGCCATCGAAGTCGGTGTTGGTCGTGGGCATGTAGTTGATGCCGAGGCGCGTTTGCCACGGCCTGCCATCATCCATCGCCATATCGGACCCGCGCAGGGCTGCCGTCGTCGCGGCGGCGGTCGTCACTGGCGCTGAGTCGCCGCCGGCGCTTGCCACGGCGGATGTTGCGATCGAGGGCGGGTGATCGAGGCAACTGCCCGGATCCGGCGGCAGATCCGGGCCCTTCATCTCCGGAATCTTGAGCGCGTTTCGCGTGTCCGGCAGATCGGCGCCCGCCGGAACGCGCAAAGGATCCTTCTGCACCGCGGCTTCGTAGGGCTTGGGGTCGTTGCAGCCCGTGTAGGCGTCGGGCAGCACGGAGCAGCCGGCAAGCGGCAGGACAATCGCAATACAGCCCAGGCGTATCAGGCCAATCCTCATTCGATCGCTCCGGCGCGGCGCATCGCCGCGAGCACGGTTGCATGTTGCGCTTCCGACAGGCCGACGAGCGGCAACCGGATGCCCGCGCCGATCAGCCCGAGCCGCCCGAGCGCCCACTTGGCGGGGATCGGGTTCGACTCGACGAAGAGCGCAGTGTGAAGACCCGAAAGGCGCTCGTCGAGTTCCCTGGCTCCCGCCTGGTCGTCGAGGAGCGCGGCTTCGACCATCTCGTGCATGAGCCGCGGCGCGACATTGCCGGTGACCGTGACGACGCCCTGCGCCCCGGCGGCAATCAGCTCGCGGCAGCTCGCATCGTCGCCCGAAAGCAGCAGGAAATCGTCTCCGCAGCGCTCGAGGATCTCCTTGCCGCGCGCGATGCTGCCGGTCGCGTCCTTGATGCCGATGATCTGCGGGTGCCCCGACAAGCGCTCGACGGTCTCGGGCAGCAGGTCGCAGGCGGTGCGCGACGGCACGTTGTAGAGGATGAGCGGCACGCTCGAGGCGTCGGCGATCACGCTGAAGTGCCGGTACAGTCCTTCCTGCGGCGGACGGTTGTAATAAGGAGTGACCACGAGCACGCCATCGGCGCCGAGCTCGCAGGCCGTGCGCGTGCGCTCGACCGATTGCGCGGTCGAGGCGCCGCCGGTGCCCGCGATCACGGGCAGTCGGCCGCCGAGGCGCTGCACGGCGATCTGCAGGAGTTCCGCCGATTCGGCCGCGGTCAGCGTCGCCGACTCGCCGGTCGTCCCGCCGACGACGACGCCATCGCTGCCCTCGCGCGCGTGCCAGTCGAGCAGGCGCCCGAATGCGACGTGATCGACGTCGCCGGACTCCGTCATCGGCGTCACGAGCGCAACGAGGCTGCCGCGAAACATGTCACCCCCCGGCCGACCGGCCGGCACCGGAGGCGGGATGGTACGGGCGCGCGCCACGCGAGCGCAAGGCGCGCGCGTCGAGCGCGATATCATCGCCATGCCGATCCCGGTACACTCCCTGAAAGCCCCCGCTTTTCCCGCATGAAACAGTTCATCGCAATATCCGCCATCGGCGACGACCGCATCGGTCTCGTGCACGATCTCTCGAAGGTCGTCGCGGACTGCGGCGGCAGCATCAGCGAGAGCCGCATGACGGCGCTCGGCTCGGATTTCGCGATCCTGATGCTGGTCGCGGGCAACTGGCACTCGATCGCGCGCATCGAGACCGACCTCGCGAAGCTCGCGGAGTCCTCGGGCGTCACGATCCAGGTGCGCCGCACGACGCAGCGCGCGGTCCGCGAGGACATGGTCCCCTACTCGGTGGACGTCGTCTGCATCGACCAGGCCGGCATCGTCGCGGGACTCTCGGGTTTCTTCGCGGCGCGCGGCATCGACATCGGCGAGCTCTCGACCCGCAGCTACGCGGCGGCGCACACCGGCGCGCAGATGTTCTCCGTCTACATGGTCGTCAACGTGCCGTCCCGGATCCACGTCGGGGCGCTGCGCGAGGAGTTCATGGATTTCTGCGACCAGATGAACCTCGACGCGATCCTCGAGCCGGTGAAGAACTGACGCGATGGCCGCGGTCAAGCCGGGTGCCAAGGCTCCGAAATTCAGCATCGCAACCACGGGCGGCGAGTTCCGGCTGGGCGCCCGCAGCGACGAGAACCTCGTCGTCTATTTCTACCCGCGCGACAACACGCCCGGCTGCACGCTCGAGGGCAGCGACTTCCGCGACCTCGCGACGGCGTTCCGGCGGGCGCGCACGCGCATCCTCGGCATCTCGACCGACACGCTCGCATCCCACGGCCGGTTCAAGGACAAGATGAAGTTCCCGTTCGAGCTCGGCGCTGACGAGGACCACGCGGTCGCCGGCCTGTTCGGCGTCTGGAAAGAGAAGAACATGTACGGAAGGAAGATGATGGGAATAGAAAGAAGCACGTTCCTCATCGATGCGAAGGGGCAGCTCCGGCGCGAGTGGCGCAAGGTGCGCGTCAAGGGCCATGCCGCGGAGGTCCTCGCGGCCGCCCGGGAACTCTGAAGCCGATGCTGAAGAACCGGCCCGCAAAGGGCGCCCGCCGCGCGTTCGTGCTCGACACGAACGTCCTCATGCACGACCCCGCCGCGATGTTCCGCTTCGAGGAGCACGACATCTACCTGCCGATGGGCGTGCTCGAAGAACTCGACGCGGGCAAGAAGGGCCTGTCCGAATCGGCCCGCAACGTGCGGCAGGTGAGCCGTTTCCTCGACGAGCTGATGGGCAATGCGACCAAGGAGCAGATCGACCTCGGCCTCGAGCTGCCCTCCGGGCGATCCGGCAACCACGGCAAGAAGCCGCCGACCGGCCGGCTCTTCTTCCAGACACGGCGCCTCGCCGCCGGCCTGCCCGACACCCTCCCCGGCCACGGCATCGACAACGCGCTGCTCGGCTACACGCTCGCGCTGCAGATGGAGCTGCCCGGCACGCGCGTCACGCTGGTGTCGAAGGACATCAACCTGCGGATCAAGGCGGCGATCCTCGGCGTGCACGCCGAGGACTATTTCAACGACCGCACGATCGAGGACGCGGACCTGCTGTTCAAGGGCGTCACCGCCCTGCCCGCCGACTTCTGGGAGACCCACGGAAACAACGTCGAGTCCTGGCACGAGCAGTCCCGCACCTGGTACCGCGTGCGCGGGCCGCTGGTGAACGAGTGGCACCCGAACCAGTTCCTCTACGACGAGAAGAACAACGGCTTCGAGGCGATCGTGCGCGGGATCGACGGCGACCTCGCGAAGCTCGAGGTCACGCAGGATTTCCGCAGCGAGCGCCACGCGGTCTGGGGCATCACGGCGAGGAACCGCGAGCAGAACCTCGCGCTGAACCTGCTGCTCGACCCGGACATCGACTTCGTGACGATCCTCGGCCCCGCCGGCACGGGCAAGACGCTGCTCACGCTCGCGGCCGGTCTCGCGCAGACGCTCGACACGAACCGCTTCAGCGAAATCATCATGACGCGCGTGACGATCCCGCTCGGCGAGGACATCGGCTTCCTGCCCGGCACGGAAGAGGAAAAGATGGAGCCCTGGATGGGCGCGCTGATGGACAACCTCGAGGTGCTGACGCAGGGCCAGGAAGGCGGCAGCTGGGGCCGCGCGGCGACGCAGGACCTGCTGCGCCACCGGATCAAGATCCGCTCGCTCAATTTCATGCGCGGACGCACTTTCCTGAACCGCTACCTGATCCTCGACGAGGCGCAGAACCTGACGTCGAAGCAGATGAAGGCGCTCGTGACGCGCGCCGGGCCCGGCACCAAGCTGGTCTGCCTCGGCAACATCGCCCAGATCGACACGCCCTACCTCACCGAGACCACCTCGGGACTCACCTACGTCGTCAACCGCTTCCGCGGCTGGCAGCACGCCGGCCACGTCACGCTGGTGCGCGGAGAGCGCTCGCGGCTTGCCGATTTCGCCTCGGAAGCGCTCTGAGCGGGGGACGGCGAACCATGCGCCCGGGCCGCGGTCGAAACGGGACTTCCGCGAGGATTCTCCCGATGCGTGCCTTGCTCGCCGTCCTGATGCTGCAGATCGCCGCGGGCGCGCCGCTGGCGGCCGCGCAGACGACCGGCAGCGAGCTGCCCGACATCGGCAGCCCGGCGAACACGACGCTCTCGCTCGAAGACGAATACAAGATCGGCCTCATGATCGTCCGCAGCATGCGCGACGCGGGCCAGATCGTGGATGACCCCGAGATCAACGAATACCTGCAGTCCCTCGGCATGCGCCTCGCGAGCCAGGCGCCCGAAGGGGCGCACCGCTTCACGTTCTTTGCCGTGCGCGACTCCGACATCAACGCCTTCGCGCTGCCCGGCGGCTTCATCGGCGTCAACGCGGGCCTCGTCAAGGCGACGCGCAGCGAAGCCGAGCTCGCGGGCGTCCTCGCGCACGAAATCGCGCACGTCACCCAGCGGCACATCGCGCGCTCGATCCAGAATGCGGGGCGCGCCAACCTCGCCTCCGCCGCCGCCATGCTCGCGGCGATCCTGATCGGCGCGACGACCGGCCTGCCGAGCGATGCGGTGCTCGGCGGCGTGACTGCGGCCCAGGGACTCGCGGCCCAGAGCCAGATCAACTACACGCGCGCGAACGAGGCGGAGGCCGATCGCGTCGGCATCGGCATCCTCGCTGCCGCGCAGTTCGACCCGATGGGCATGCCTGAATTCTTCGGCACCATGCAGCAGCGCATGGGCAGCGGCGGCCGCAACATCCCCGATCTCCTGCGCTCCCACCCGGTCACGAGCGAGCGCATCGCGGAAACCCGCGACCGCGCGAGCCGCATGCCAAGGCCCCGGACGCCCGACAGCACGAGCTACGCGCTCATCCGCGACCGGCTCGAGCTCGAGACGCTGTCCTCCGAAGTCTCCGCCCTCGACATGTACGCGAATGCGAAGAGCGCGGATTACCCGTCCACCGATGCAGAACAGTACGGGCGCGCCCTCGCCCTCGTGCAGGCCGGCAAGGCCGGAGAGGCGATACCGATGCTCGAGTCGCTGCGCAACCGCCGCCCGGACGTGACGCTCTACCACACGGCGCTCGGGCAGGCGCAGCTTGCGGCCGGGCTCGTCGATGAATCGCGCAAGACGCTGGAAGACGCGATGCGGCTGTTCCCGCGCAACGTCCCGGTGACGATGCGCTACGCCCAGACGCTGATGCGCGCGGGCGATCCGAAGCGGGCGCACATCGTGCTGCTCGACCTCTTCAACAACGTGCCGCCGACGGCCGAGCAGGCGCGCTACACCGCGCTTGCGGCAAATGCCGCCGGCGACGTCGCCGATTCCTACTACTACATGTCGGAATACCACGTGATCAGCGGCGACCTCGCGCTCGCGATCAACCAGCTGCAGCTCGCGCAGGCCGTGCCGGGCATCAACGACGTCCAGCGCGCGCGCTTCGACGCGCGCATCCGCGAGCTGCAGGAATACCTGCCGAAGGGCAAGAAGGCGCGCGACGTCGCCGAGCCCGAGGGCCGCGAACCAGGGCCTGAGCCCGAGCCCAGCGGCGCCAGCTAGAATCGCAGCCTGAACTGCCGCAAGAGATGCCGATGATGACCCTGCTTCGCGCCGCCGCAGGCGCCCTGCTCCTTGCCATGCTCGCCGGCTGCGCGACCACGAACATGGGCACGCCGGGCGACCCGCTGGAGCGCATGAACCGCGCGACCTATCGCTTCAACGACTCGCTCGATCGCCACGTGATGAAGCCGGTCGCGAAGGGATACGTCAAGCATGTGCCCGCGCTGATCCGCAGCGGCGTCGACAATTTCCTCGAGAACCTCGCGTTCCCGACGACGATCGTCAACGACCTGCTGCAGCTCAAGATCAAGGACACGCTGGTGGACCTCGGTCGCTTCACGGTCAACTCGACGCTCGGCATCGGCGGGATCCTGAACCCGGCGAACGCCTTCGGCATCCCGAAGAACGACGAGGACTTCGGCCAGACGCTCGGGCGCTGGGGCGTGCCTGCGGGTCCCTACGTCGTGCTGCCTTTCCTCGGACCTTCGACCCTGCGCGACGCGCCGTCCTGGTATGTCGACGCGCAGACGGACTTGCGCATTACGCTCGATCTCGATGCGACCACCGAATGGGCGCTCGTCGGCGTTTCACTCGTGAACCGACGCTCGGAGCTCCTGCCCTTCGACGCCTCGTTCGATTCGGCCTACGACCGCTACGCATTCATCCGCAATGCCTGGCTGCAGCGCCGCGAGTACCAGGTGAAGGACGGAGAGGTCGAGGATGACATCCCGCAGGAGGAGCTGGAAGATCCGGGCGCGGCGGGAGACGCGATGCCGACGGAAGCGCCTCCGGCGGACGCAACGCCGGAAAAGCCCGCGGATCAGCCTCCGGCGGATGCACCGCCGGAAAAGCCCGCGGATCAGCCTCCGGGGATCGGTGCGAGCAGTTCGGCGACGTCGCTGATGCCCGCGAGCGAGGCGATTGCGGACGGTATGTTGCGGTAGCGGAGCGACTGGCCCGCGGAGCGCGCCGCCAGCGACCACTCGAGCAGCAGCGCAAGTCCCGCACTGTCGACGCGCGCGACGCCGGCAAGATCAAGCTCAGCCTCTTTCAGCGCGCCGAATGCGGCATCGCCCTCCGCAAGGAGCCGCGCCGCGTCATCGAAGCCGATGTCGCCCGAGAGTTCGAAGCGGCCCGGCGCCGTGGCCGCAAGCCGGCCCGGCGTCGCGGTCCCGTCAGGATGCCGGCTTGGCGGCGCCATTCTTGTTCTCGGTCTCGAGCCGCTCGATGACTGCCGGGAGCCCTTTCTGGTCGACCTCGGCGCCGACGTCATTGCGGAAGTTCCGCACGTAGGAAATGCCCTCGATCGTGACGTCCCAGGCTTTCCAGCCCGCGGGCGTCGTACGCAGCGTGTAGTTGACGGGCACGCGCTGGCCGTTGCTCCGCTTCACCTCGGTGCGGACGATCGCCTGTCCCGACGCGAGGTCGCCGCGAAACGGCAGCACGTTCAGGCGATCCGCGGTGAATTCGGCGAGCGCCGATCCGTAGTTGCGAAGCAGCGACTGGTAGAACGCGTCGACGAATCGCTTCTGCTGCTCCGGCGTCGCATTCCGCCAGTGCTTGCCGAGGACGAGGCGCGCCGAGTAATCGGTGTCGAAATTCGGCAGCAGGATCTCGTCGACGAGCTTGCGCACCCTCGCCGGGTCCTTCTTCGCGAGCTCGCGGTCGGCGTCCAGGGCCTCGAGCAGCTTGCGGGACGTCGTCTCGATGAGCTGCTGCGGCTCGGGTCCCGGCACGGCGTCCGCTGCGAATGCAGCGCCCGTCAGCGCGACCGGCGCGAGCAGCGTCAGGAGGAGCATCGCGAAACGTCGCGTCATTGCGTGGCTTCCTTCGCGGGTTCCGCCGCGGGCTGTCCTTCAGCCGCCTTCGAGAACAGGAACTTGCTGATCAGGTTCTCGAGCACGATGGCGGACTGCGTGAACTGTATCTGATCGCCTTCCTTGAAAAAGGTTTCAGAGCTCCCGGGACCGATTCCGAGGTACTGGCCGCCCAGGAGCCCCGCCGTGAGGATGCTCGCGTCGCTGTCGTCAGGAATGCGGTCGAAGGATTTCTCGATGCGCAGCGTGACCCGCGCCCGGTATTCCTTGAAGTCGTAGGTGATCGACTCGATCCGGCCGATCGTGACGCCCGACATCGACACGGGCGCGCCGGGTTTCAGGCCGCCGACCTGTTCGAACGTGGCGGTCAGCCGGTAGCCGTCGTCGCCGAGGCCGAACTCGCGGTTCGTGATCTGGGTCGTGAGGAAAAAAAGCGCCGCGAAGCCGAGCAGCACGAACAGCCCGGTTCCCAGCTCGATGGCGCGCGTCTGGCGCATGTCGGACTCCTTAAAGCATGACCGCGGTCAGCATGTAGTCGAGCAACAGCACGCTGACCGATGAAACAACCACCGTCCGCGTCGTCGCCCGGCCCACGCCTTCCGCCGTCGGCACCGAATGATAGCCCTCGTAAACCGCGACCAGGCTGCAGGCGACGCCGAAGACCACGCTCTTCAGCGCGCCCTCCATGACGTCCTCGAACTCGACCGTGCCCCGCATCTGCGACCAGAACTGCCCCGGATCCACGCCCATGATCTGCACGCCGACCAGTTGCGCGCCAAAGAGGCCGATGAGGCTGAAGATCGCGGCGAGCAGCGGCATCGAGATCACGCCGCCGAGGAACCTCGGCACGACGACGCGCCGCACCGGGTCGACCGCCATCATCTCCATCGCCGCGAGCTGGTCGGTCGCCCGCATCAGGCCGAGCTCCGAGGCAAGGGCAGTGCCCGCCCGACCCGCGAAGAGCAGGGCCGTGATCACCGGCCCGAGTTCCTTCAGGAGGCCGAGCGCCGCCACCGAGCCGAGCGACTCCTCGGAACCGAATCGCTCGAGCAGGTCGAAGCCCTGCAGGCCGAGCACCATGCCCACGAACAGGCCGGAGAGCATCGTGATCACGAGCGAGAGCGCGCCCGAGTTGTAGACCTGCTCGATCACGAGGCTGAACCGCCACAGCGCGCGCGGCGTCTCGCGCGCGACGCGCCCCGCAAAGAGCGTGTAGGCGCCGAGCGTCTGCAGCGATTCGCGGACGCTTTCGACGAGCTCGCGGATCACCGGCGCCGTCATTCAGGGCACCTGCCGGATCTGCTCGGCGTAGTCCGGCGCCGGATAGTGGAATGGCACCGGCCCGTCGGGCAGTCCGTGCATGAACTGCCGCACGTCCTCGTGCGCGCTGCCGGCAACGGTCGCCGGCGGACCGCTCGCGATGATGCGGCCGCCGGACAGCAGGTGGCAGTAGTCGGCGACCGCGGTGATCTCGCGCACGTCATGCGACACGACGATGCTCGTCAGGCCGAGCGTGTCGTTCAGGCGCCGGATCAGCCGCAGCACGACGCCCATCGAGATCGGGATCGAGGCCGACGAAAGGCTCGTCGTAGATCAGAAGCTCCGGATCCATCACGATCGCGCGGGCGAGCGCGACCCGGCGCGCCATGCCGCCGGAGAGCTCCGAGGGCATCAGCCGCGCGGCGCCGCGCAGGCCCACCGCCTGGAGTTTCGTCAGGACCACGTGGCGGACGAGGCGTTCCGGAAGGCGCGTGTGCTCGCGCAGCGGAAACGCGATGTTTTCGTAGACGTCGAGGTCGGTCAGCAGGGCGCCGTTCTGGAACAGCATGCCCATGCGCCGCCGCATGCGGTAAATCTCGCGGCGGGAGAGCGCGGAAACGTCCTGTCCGTCCACTTCGACGAGGCCGCGGTTCGCCCGCAACTGGCCCGTGATCAGGCCGAGCAAGGTCGTCTTGCCGCTGCCGCTCGGGCCCATGACGGCGGTCACCGCCCCGCGCGGAAAATCGACGTCGATGCCGGCGAAGATCACGCGGCGGCCTGCCGAGTAGTGCAGGTCGCGCACGCGAACGATGTCGCCGGCTTCGCGACGGACTTCGGAGCTCAAGTCGTGGGCCCGCGCCGCGCGGCCCTCAGGCCGCGGCCTGTTCCATGGCGGCCTCGTAACGGCCATCGCGCGCAAGCCCGTTCAGCTTCGCGCGGCGCAGGAAAGTCTTCTGTGCAGCGGCGACGTTGCCGGGCTTGCCCTTCCAGGCGTCGAGCGTGCTCTGCTGCAGCGCGCGGCCATAGCTGAAGGAGAGCTCCCAGGGCAGCTTGCGCGAACGGTTCATGAGCGACAGGTGCAGCGTCGCCTCGGCCTCGCTTTGCCCGCCGGAGAGGAAGGCGATGCCCGGCACCGCGGCCGGCACGCGCCGCAACAGGCAGCGCACGGTCGCCTCGGCGACTTCCTCGGGCTTCGCCTGCTTCGCGCACTTCTTGCCCGCGATGACCATGTTCGGCTTCAGGACCATGCCCTCGAGGCGCACGCGGTGGAGGAAGAGCGCGTCGAACACGGTCTCGAGCGTCGCGTCCGTGACCTCCTCGCAGCGCGCGATCGAATGATCGCCATCCATGAGGACCTCGGGCTCGACGATCGGCACGATCGATGCTTCCTGGCACAGGGCCGCATAACGTGCGAGCGCTTCGGCGTTCGCGACGAGGCAGGCCGTGCTCGGGATCGCCGCGCCGATGTCGATGACCGCGCGCCACTTCGCGAAGCGCGCGCCGAGGCCGTAGTACTCGGCCAGCCGCTCGCGCAGGCCGTCCAGGCCCTCGGTCACGGTCTCGCCCGGGAAGCCGGCGAGCGCCTTGGCGCCCGCGTCCACCTTGATGCCCGGCAGGATGCCGCGCGAAGCCAGGAGCTGCGGAAATGGCTGGCCGCCGGCGGTCTGCTGGCGGATGGTCTCGTCGTAGAGGATCACGCCCGAGATGTGCTTTTCAGCCTCGGGTGCTGTGAACAGCAATTCGCGGTACGCGCGGCGGGCCTCGAAAGACGACTCCAGCCCGATCTTGTCGAAGCGCTTCTTGATCGTCCCGGTCGACTCGTCGGCCGCGAGTATTCCCTTTCCGGGGGCGACCATCGCCGCGGCATGCGTGTCCAGTTCCTTGATGTCCATGAGATCGCGATCCTCCGAATTCCGGGCGCGAAGGATACCAGAGCGACTCGACCCCCTACCGCCGCGCGGTTAATAGTACTAAAATCGTACTGTTTAATTCCGGACCCCAGGAGCGCGTCCCATGCTGCGCATCAGCCGACTGACCGACTACGCCACGGTGATCCTGGCGAGCCTCGCGGGCGGCAGCCTCGCGAGCGCGGCGGATCTCGCCGAGCGCACGCGGATCGGCCTCCCGACCGTCAGCAAGCTCCTGAAGGAGCTCCAGCATGCGGGCCTCGTGACCTCGGTCCGCGGCGCGCACGGCGGTTACCAGCTCGCCCGCCCCGCCGCAGCGATCAATGCCGCCGAGATCATCGACGCCGTCGAGGGCCCGCTTGCGCTCACCGAATGCGCCGGCGGCGCCGGCAACTGCGGCATCGAGGCGACCTGCCTCGTCGGACACGGCTGGCAGCGCATCAGCCGGGCGATCCGGCGCGCGCTCGTCGACGTGAGCCTCGAGGAACTCGTCCGGCGCGACACGCCGTTTGCGACGCCTGACCTGACCCGGACCGGCGGCGCGACCGCACGGGCCCGCGGCTGAGGGGCGATGTCCGCCAAGCAACCCGAGCTCGAATCGCTCGTCGCGCGCAAGTACCGCCACGGCTTCGTGACGGACATCGCGAGCGATACGGTCGCGCCCGGCCTCGACGAGGACGTCATCCGCTTCATCTCGGCGAAGAAGGGCGAGCCCGCCTTCATGCTCGACTGGCGCCTCAAGGCCTACCGGCGCTGGATGCGCATGGAAGTGCCGACCTGGGCGCACGTCCACTATCCGCCCATCGACTTCCAGGAGATCTCGTACTACTCGGCGCCGAAGCAGAACAAGGACGGGCCGAAGTCGCTCGCCGACGTGGACCCGAAGCTGCTCGAGACCTACGACAAGCTCGGGATCCCGCTGCACGAGCGCGCGCGCCTTGCGGGCGTCGCGGTGGACGCCGTGTTCGACAGCGTCTCGGTCGCGACCACGTTCAAGGAGCGCCTCGCCGAGGCCGGCGTCATCTTCTGCCCGTTCTCGGAGGCGGTGCACAAGCACCCCGAGCTCGTGGAGAAATACCTCGGCACCGTCGTTCCGGTCGGCGACAACTTCTACGCGGCGCTCAATTCCGCCGTGTTCACCGACGGGTCATTCGTCTTCGTGCCGAAGGGCGTGCGCTGCCCGATGGAGCTGTCCACCTACTTCCGCATCAATGCCTCGAAGACCGGCCAGTTCGAGCGCACGCTGATCGTCGCGGAGGAAGGCTCGCATGTGAGCTACCTCGAAGGCTGCACCGCGCCGATGCGCGATGAGAACCAGCTGCATGCCGCGGTCGTCGAGCTCATTGCGCTCGACGACGCCGAGATCAAGTACTCGACGGTGCAGAACTGGTATCCGGGCGACGAGAACGGCGTCGGCGGCATCTACAACTTCGTCACCAAGCGCGGCGACTGCCGGGGCCGCAATTCGAAGATCTCCTGGACCCAGGTCGAAACCGGCTCCGCGATCACCTGGAAATACCCGAGCTGCATCCTGCGCGGCGACGGCTCGTCGGGCGTCTTCCACTCGGTCGCGCTCGCGAACCACTACCAGCAGGCCGACACCGGCACCAAGATGATCCACATGGGGCGCAACACGACGTCCACGATCATCTCGAAGGGCATCTCGGCGGGCCACGGGCAGAACGCCTACCGCGGGCTCGTCAAGGTGCTGCCGGGCGCCGACGGCGCCCGCAACCACACGCAGTGCGACTCGCTGCTGATGGGCCCGCATTGCGGCGCCCACACCTTTCCGTACATCGAGGTGAAGAACCCGACGGCGGTCGTCGAACACGAGGCGACGACGTCGAAGATCTCGGACGACCAGCTCTTCTACTGCCTGCAGCGCGGCATCTCGGCGGAGGATGCGGTCAACATGATCGTGAACGGATTCTGCCGGCAGGTGTTCCGCGAACTGCCGATGGAGTTCGCGGTCGAGGCGCAGAACCTGCTCGCGGTGAGCCTCGAAGGAGCGGTGGGATGAGCGACGCGAGGCAAACGATTCTCGAGGTGCGGGACCTCAAGGTGCGGGCCGGCGAGCGGCAGATCCTCGACGGCCTGTCGCTCACCGTGCGCGCGGGCGAAGTCCACGCGATCATGGGGCCGAACGGTTCGGGCAAGAGCACGCTGACCGGCGTCCTCGCCGGCCGCCCGGGATTCGAGGTCGTCTCCGGCAGCGCCACCTACCTCGGCCGCGACCTGCTCGCGATGGCGCCCGAGGAGCGTGCGCGTGAGGGACTCTTCCTCGCGTTCCAGTACCCGGTGGAGATTCCGGGCGTCAACAACGTCTACCTCCTGAAGGCCTCGCTGAACGCACTGCGCCGGCACCGCGGCGAACCGGAGCTCGACGCGTTCGAGTTCCTGAACCTGGTGCGGAGCAAGCTCTCGGAAATGCACATGGACGAGAGCCTCCTGAACCGCGGCGTCAACGAGGGTTTCTCGGGCGGCGAGAAGAAGCGCAATGAAATCCTCCAGATGTCCCTCCTGCAGCCGACGCTCGCGCTCCTCGACGAGACCGACTCGGGCCTCGACATCGACGCGCTGAAGCTGGTCGCGGACGGCGTCAATGCGCTGCGATCGCCGGACCGGGCGATCGTGCTGGTGACGCACTACCAGCGCCTGCTCGATCACGTCGTGCCGGATCACGTGCACGTGCTCGCGGGCGGCCGCATCGTGAAGAGCGGCGGCCGCGAGCTCGCGCTCGAGCTCGAGCGGCGTGGCTACGACTGGCTGCGCGAAGGCACGGCGGCCGCATGAGCACGGCAAGCCCCATCGAGCGCATCGCGGCGCGCGGCGCGCCTCCGCCTGCGGGCGGTGCGGCCTGGACGCAGCGGCGTCAGCGTGCGCTCGAATCGCTGGTCGCGAAAGGACTGCCTGACCGGCGCGACGAGAACTGGAAATACCTCGATCACGCGCGCATCGCGGGCTTCGCCTTCGAGTCGGCCCCGCAGGGCGAGGCCGATGCCACCGCCCTCGCCGCGCGGCTCCTGCCGCTCGGCAGTGCGCGCCGCGTGGTGCTCGTCGACGGCCGCTTCGCGCCGGGCCTCTCCGATTTCGGAACTGCGGCGGGACTCGAGATCCTCGATCTCTCGGCACTGCTCGAGCGCGCACCGGAGGCGTCGCTCGCCCTGCTGCGCGCGCCGGGCGATGACCCGGACGATCGCTATGCGCTTCTTGCGGACGCTCTTGCGACGGGCGGCGTCCTCGTGCGCGTCGCGGCCGGATGCGAGATTGCGGAGCCGATCTACCTCGTGCAGCTCGCGACCGCCGCGCGACCGGCCGTGCACCAGGCCCGCGTCGTGATCGAGGCCGGCGCCGGCGCGCGCTTCACGCTCGTCGAGCATTTCATGACGCAGGGCGATGCCGCGGCGCTCGGCAACCTCGCCGCCGAAGTCACGCTCGGAGAAGGCGCCGACGTCACCCATGTGCGGCTGCACCAGCACGGGCCCGAGGCGGCGCAAGTCGAGACCTGCGTCGTCCGGCTCGCGGCGCGAAGCCGCTACGCGCAGCACCTGCTCGCGCTCGGCGGCAAGGTCCTGCGCTCTGCCTTGCGCGTCGCGCTCGAGGGCGAACGCGCGGCCTGCCGGCTCGACGGGCTGTTCCTTGCGGACGGCGAGCGCCAGGTGGACCTCGTCACGCAGGTCGCGCACCGGGGCGCCGCGACGGAGACGATCCAGGAATACCGCGGGATCGCCGCCGGCCGCGGCCGCGGCGCATTCAACGGGCGGATCGACGTGCACGCGACGGCGAAGGGCGCAAACGCGAGCCAGTCGAGCCGCAACCTCCTGCTCACGCCGCTCGCCGAGATCAACGTGCGCCCCCAGCTCGAGATCCAGGTGGACGACGTGCAGTGCCGCCACGGCGCAACGATCGGCACGCTCGACGCGGAGCAGCTCTTCTACCTCGAGTCACGCGCAATCGATCCGGCGACCGCGCGCGCGCTGCTGACATTTGCGTTCTGCCGCGACCTGACCGGGCGCCTGCCGTTCGCGGCCCTGCGCGAGGCGGCCGAGGCGCTGGTCGCCGGCAGCCTGCCGGACCGCGACCTGATCGGCGGGCCCGGCTGATGGCCGCCGTCGCGGGAAGCCGCCCTCCCCCTCGATCTTGCCCGCATCCGCGGCGACTTCCCCGTGCTCGCGCGGCGCATCAACGGCCATCCGCTCGCCTACCTCGACAACGCCGCCTCGTCGCAGCAGCCCGCCGCCGTCATCGACGCGGTCGCCGACTACGCGCGCGCCCACCACGCCAACGTGCACCGCGGCGTGCACACGCTCTCGCAGGAAGCGACGGCCCTCTACGAGGGGGCGCGCGAAAAGGCGCGGCGCTTCGTCAATGCCGCCTCCACGGCCGAAATCGTCTTTGTGCGCGGCACGACGGAGGCGATCAACCTCGTCGCGCAGTCCTACGGCAGGCCGCGCCTTGCGCCCGGCGACGAGATCATCGTCACGCGACTCGAGCACCATTCGAACATCGTCCCCTGGCAAATGCTCTGCGCACAGACGGGCGCGGTGCTTCGCGCCGTGCCGATCGACCGCCGCGGGGTCGTCGATTTCGATGCCTACCTCGCCATGCTCGGCAAGCGGACGCGCATCGTCGCCCTCGCCCACGTCTCGAATGCGCTCGGCACGGTGCTGCCGCTCGCCGACTTCATCGCCGCGGCGCGCGAGCGCGGGATCGCGACGCTGGTCGACGGCGCGCAGGCCGTGCCGCACATGCCCGTGGACGTGCAGGCGCTCGGCAGCGATTTCTATGCGTTCTCCGCGCACAAGATGTACGGGCCGACGGGCATCGGCGTGCTGCACGCCCGCGAATCGCTGCTCGCCGGGATGCCGCCCTGGCAGGGCGGCGGCGACATGATCCTCTCGGTGTCGTTCGAAGGCTCCACCTGGAACCACCTGCCGCACCGCTTCGAGGCGGGCACGCCGAACATCGGCGGCGCCGTGGGGCTCGGCGCGGCGATCGACTACCTCGGCCGCATCGGCCAGGCGCGCGTCGCGGCCCATGAGCAGGACCTGCTCGATTACGCGACCGCGAAGCTCTCCGGCATCGACGGGCTCACGCTCGTCGGCACGGCGCCGGTCAAGAGCAGCCTCGTCTCGTTCACCGTCGAGGGCATCCACCCGCACGACCTCGGCACCGTGCTCGATTCGCGCGGCGTTGCCGTGCGCACCGGTCACCACTGCGCCATGCCGGTCATGGAATTCTTCGGCGTGCCGGCGACCACGCGCGCCTCGTTCGGGCTCTACAACACGCGCGAGGAGATCGACGCCCTGCACGAGGCCCTGCTCCACGCGATCCGGATGCTGCGCTGATGGACCTTGCCGACCTCTACCGCGACGTGATCGTGGACCACAACCGCAGCCCGCGGAACCGCGGCGAGCTGCCGGCTGCGACCCACCATGCCGATGGCGACAATCCCCTGTGCGGCGACCGGCTGCACCTCGACGTCGACGTCGCCGGCGACGTGATCCGCGACCTGCGCTTCCAGGGCGGCGGCTGCGCGATCTCGACCGCGTCGGCCTCGCTCATGAGCGAGGCGGTCAAGGGCAAGACGCGTGCCGAAGCGGCCGAGATTTTCGGCGCGGTGCACCGCATGCTGACGGGCGATGCCTTCGATGCCGCGCGACTCGGCAAGCTCGCGGCGCTCGCGGGCGTGCGCGAGTTCCCGGCACGGGTCAAGTGCGCGAGCCTCTGCTGGCACACGCTCAATGCGGCGCTTGCGGGCGAGGCCGCCCCGGTCACGACGGAATGAGCATGCGCCACGCAGGCCACGAGCCGATCGTCGTCAGCCGCGACGTGCAAGCGGTGATCGTTCCGGCCGGCGTCGAGGTCAAGCTGCGGACGGGCACGGTCGGCTATATCACGCAGGCGCTCGGCGGCAGCTTCACGGTCTACGTCGAGGGCAACCTGTTCCGCATCGCGGGGGCCGACGGCGACGCGATCGGCAAGGAGCCGCTGCGCGCGCCCGAGCTGCCGCCCGGCGCGACCGACGACGACGTCAACCGCATCGTCTGGGACCAGCTCCGCACCTGCTTCGACCCCGAGATCCCGATCAACATCGTGGACCTCGGCCTCGTCTACGACTGCAGCGATCACGCCGAACGCCGACGGCACGCGCGACGTCGCCGTCAAGATGACGCTCACCGCCCCCGGCTGCGGAATGGGCGAGGTCCTCGTCGCCGACGTCCGCGACAAGCTGAAACTGATCCCCACGGTCCGCAATACCGACGTCGAACTCGTCTTCGACCCGCCGTGGAACCAGTCGATGATGTCCGAAGCCGCGCGCCTTCAGACGGGGATGATGTAGCGGTTCGAGTCCGGCGGAAGCCCTTTCGGGATCGTGCGCGCCATGGATGGCGCGCCCGAAGCCTACAGGGATGTATTCATGGCGGTCCCGAAAGGCCCCCGGAAACGACCGCCCTCAACTCTCCCCGAGCGACAGCAGCGTCGCGTTGCCGCCGACCGCGGCCGTATTGATCGTCACCGTCTGTTCGGTCGCGAACCGCGGCAGGTAATGCGGACCGCCGGCTTTCGGGCCGGTGCCCGAGAGCCCGCAGCCGCCGAAGGGCTGCACGCCCACGACCGCCCCGATCATGTTGCGGTTCACGTAGACGTTGCCGACGCGCGCGCGGGCCGCGACGCGCCGCGCGACGCTGTCGATGCGCGTGTGCACGCCGAGCGTGAGCCCGTAGCCGCTGGCATTGATGGCGTCCACGACCTCGTCGATCCGCGAGCCCTGGAACCGCACGACGTGCAGGATCGGGCCGAAGACTTCGCGCTCGAGGCGCGCGAGGCCCTCGATCTCGACCGCAAGCGGCGCGAAGTAATGCCCGCGCGCGAGGCCGGCGGGAAGTTTCGCGCGGTGATGCCAGGGCGCGCCCGCAAGGATCGCCCGCGCGTGCGCCTCGAGGGTCGCGCGCGACTCCTCGTCGATGACGGGACCGACGTCGGTCGAAAGCAGCGCCGGGTCGCCGATCGCAAGCGTATCCATGACACCCGCGAGCAGTTCCATCACGCGCGGCGCGATGTCCTCCTGGACGAAGAGGACACGCAGCGCCGAGCAGCGCTGTCCCGCGGAATTGAAGGCGGAGGTCACTGCATCGTTCACGACCTGCTCCGGCAGCGCCGAGCTGTCCACCAGCATGGCGTTCTGGCCGCCGGTCTCCGCGATCAGCACCGGCAGCGGCCCGTCGCTTGCCGCGAGCGAGCGGTTGATGAGGCGCGCGGTCTCGGTCGAGCCGGTAAAGGCGACACCGGCGATGCGCGGATCGCCGGTCAGCGTCGGGCCGATCTTCGAGCCGCGCCCGGGAACGAAGTGCAGCACGTCGCCCGGGATGCCGCTCGCGTGCAGCAGGCGCACCATCGCGGCGGCGACGAGCGGCGTCTGCTCCGCGGGCTTCGCGATCACCGCATTGCCGGCGGCAAGCGCCGCCGTCACCTGGCCGGTGAAGATCGCGAGCGGGAAATTCCAGGGGCTGATGCAGGCGAAGACCCCGCGGCCGCGCAGGGCGAGGCGATTCGATTCGCCGGTCGGGCCCGGCAGCAGTCTTGGCTTGCCGAAGTCTTCCTCGGCCCGCGCCGCGTAGTAGCGCAGGAAATCCACGGCCTCGCGCACTTCGGAAATCGAGTCGGGCACGGTCTTGCCGGCCTCCGCGACGCAGATGGCGACGAAGCGGGCCATGTCGCGTTCGAGCCGGTCGGCGGCGTCGCGCAGCATCTGCGCCCGCGCAGCGGCCGGTACGCGATCCCATTCAGGCTGCGCGGCGGCCGCCAGGTCGATCGCCCGCTTCGCCAGTGCGGCATCCGCGTCAGCCGCCTCGCCGATCACGCGGTCGAGGTCCGCGGGCGAGCGGCAGGCCCGGCGCTCGCCCACCTCGTCCCGGCCCGCGACGATCGGGCGCGAATGGAGCGCCGTTGTAAGTGCCGCGCGACAGGCACCGGCGAGCCGCCGCTGCTCACTGCCGTCGGGCAGGTTGATGCCCGCCGAGTTGCTGCGTTCCGCGCCGAAGAGGTTGCGTGGTGCCGGGATGCGCGCATGCGGGCCGCTTCCCGCGCGCTCCACGTCGGCGACCGGGTCGCCGACGACTTCCTCGACCGGCAGCGATTCGTCCACGATGCGGTTCACGAAGGACGTGTTGGAGCCGTTCTCGAGCAGTCGCCGCACGAGGTACGGCAGGAGTTCCTCGTGCGAGCCTACGGGGGCGTACACGCGACAAGGGAGGGCGCGGCCCGCCGGGTCGGTCAGCTCGGTGTAGAGCTCCTCGCCCATGCCGTGCAGGCGCTGGAACTCGAATGCGCGACCGCGCGCCTTCGCGAGGTGGATGATGGATGCCGCCGTGTGCGCATTGTGCGTCGCGAACTGCGGGTAGACGCGCGCACTGCCCTCGAGCAGGAGTCGCGCGCAGGCCAGGTACGCAATGTCGGTGTTGGCTTTCCGCGTGTACACCGGGTAGCCCGGAAGGCCTCTCTCCTGGGCGCGCTTCACTTCGCTGTCCCAGTAGGCGCCCTTGACGAGTCGCAGGTTGAGCACGCGTCCCGTGGCGTCCGCGCGCCGCTGCAGGTAGCGGATCACGTCCGGTGCGCGCTTTGAATAGGCCTGCACGGCGAGGCCAAGCCCGTCCCATCCGGCAAGCGCGGGCGAATCCAGCAGCCCGTCGATCAGCAGCAGCGAAATCTCGAGCCGCTCGGCCTCCTCCGCGTCCACGGTGAGTGCGATCCCCGCCGACTTTGCAGCGAGCGCAAGCGACTCGAGCCGCGGGCCGAGTTCCGCCCGGACCGCGTCCTTCCGCGCGTATTCATAGCGCGGGTGCAGGGCCGAGAGCTTGACCGAGACGCTCGGCCAGCTCGCAGGCTGGCTGCCCGCGCGCACCGAGCGGCCGACCGCCTCGATCGCGGCGCGATAGGCCTCGAGATAGCGCTGTGCATCCGGCTCGGTCAGCGCGGATTCGCCGAGCATGTCGTAGGTGTG
Organism: uncultured Gammaproteobacteria bacterium; assembly: GCA_963747035.1. GTDB lineage: Bacteria > Pseudomonadota > Gammaproteobacteria > Steroidobacterales > Steroidobacteraceae > SCUD01. Next base: position 97,045 of record CAVVDL010000003.1, on the reverse strand, counting down.
CCGATAGCGGGCGCCCTCCTCGGAGGCGGCGCGCGCGAGCGCCTCGCCGATGTCGCGGCCCATCACGAACTGGCGGCCCATGATGCGCATCGCATGGCGGAAAGCCGTGCGCACGACCGGTTCGCCGAGGCGCGCGACGAGCCGGCGCAGGAACGACACCGGATCGCGGACCTCGAGCTCGGATTCGCGCACGAGCTTTCCGGTCAGCATGAGGCCCCAGGTGGAGGCATTGACGAACAGCGAATCCGCCTCGCCCAGGTAGTCCGACCACTGCCCGATCGCGATCTTGTCGGCGATCAGCTTGTCGGCCGTGTCCGCATCCGGGATGCGCAGCAGCGCCTCCGCGAGGCACATGAGCACGACGCCCTCCTGCGAGGCGAGTCCGTATTGCTGCAGGAAGGACTCGATGCCGGTCTTGCCTTCGCGCCGGCTGCGCGCGGCGACCACGAGCGCGATCGCGTCGCGGCGGATCGCTTCCCGCTCGGCGTCGGGCAGCCGCGCGAGCGCGAGCAGTTCGGAGACGACTGTCTTTTCGTCCGCCAGATAGCGTGAATTGATCGCCTGACCCGGCGCAGAGTCGAACTCGCCATCGTCGAGGCGCAGGAACCGGAGTGCGGGGGTGTCGCTCATCCGCCGATTTTAGCCGCCCGCGGCCCGGCGCCGCGCGAGGTAGTCGCCGAGGATGCGGCCGTGGTCGAAGACGAGCGGCGGCGCAGTTGCCGGATCGGTCACGATGACGGCAGCGGCGTCGTCGCCGGCGACCGGCTCGCCGGAGGCCGTCGCGACGTACACGATCGCCACCGATGTGGCCGCGCGGATCGCGCGCCGGGTCCGAATAGACGCCGAGCAACTCGCCGAGCTTCACGTCGAGGCCGGTTTCCTCGCGCGCCTCGCGCATCGCTGCATGTCTCGACCGTCTCGCCGATGTCCACGAAGCCGCCCGGCAGGGCATGGCCCGGTGGCGGATGGCCGCGTCGGATCAGCACGATCGGCCGACCCGGGCGATCCTCGAGCTCGATGACGAGGTCCACGCCACGTCAGGCGTGCGCGGCCGCGGCATCAGGCGCCGCCCCGCGACGGCGCCTCGAGGTAGGCGCGGATCAGGCGCCGGCCGAGGTACAGGAGCGGTATGAGCGCGATGGCCATCGCCATCTTGTAGCAGTAATTGACCGTGCCGACGGCGAGGAAGAGCGGGATCGGCCAATGCTGCGGCCCGAGCACGAAGGCGATGTAGAGCACGATGAAACTGTCGACGAGCTGCGAGACGGCGGTCGAACCGGTTGCGCGCAGCCACACCAGTTTCTCGCCGGTCGCCTCCCGGATGCGGTGGAACAAGCGCGACGTCCACGAGCTGGCCGACGAGGAACGCCGTCACCGAGCCGCCGATCGTCCACAGCCCCTGGCCGAAGATCGTTGCGAAGGCGGCCTGCATGTCCGGGACGCCGCGCTCGGCGCCGACCGTGACCCACCACCCGGCCGGCACCAGCCCGATCGCGAGGTAGGCGAACAGGAAGGCGTAGATGATGAAGCCCACGGCGAGCCAGGAGATGAGCCGCACGCCGCGCACGCCGAAGTGCTCGTTGATGACGTCGGTCATGATGAACACGACCGGCCAGAGCATCACGCCCGCGGTGAACGACAGCGAGCCGCTCTGCCCGAACAGGCGCCAGTCGAACGGCGCGATGCCGAGCGTGTCCTCGAGCGCGAAGATCTTGACGCCGACGAACTCGGCGATCAGGGCGTTGGTGATGAAGAGGCCGGCCAGCGCGAGGAACAGTCGCGCCTCGCGCGAGGCGACGATCGCGGCCGCGGGATCCGCCGGCGCCGCGCCGGTCCGGCCGGCAGGTTCCGCTCGACTCATGCTTCCTCCCGGCCGCGATTATACGAGGCGACGCGCGGACGGCCGGTATAATCCGCCGCTGGCACGGAATCGCAATCCCATGGACCAGGCCCTGCTCGATCGGCTCGAATCGCAGACGGCGGAGCTCGCAAGCGCCGGGCTCTTCAAGCGCGAGCGCGTGATCGCCTCGCCGCAGGATCCCGTGATCCGGCTCGAGGACGGGCGCGAGGTCCTGAACTTCTGCGCCAACAACTACCTCGGCCTCGCGCATCACCCCGCAATCGTCGCGGCGGCGCACGCCGCGCTCGACCGCTACGGCTACGGCATGGCCTCGGTGCGCTTCATCTGCGGCACGCAGACCGTGCACCGCGAACTCGAGCGCCGGCTCTCGGCCTTCCTCGGCACCGAGGACACGATCCTCTATTCCTCCTGCTTCGACGCCAACGGCGGCCTGTTCGAGACCATCACGGGCGAGGAAGACGCGATCATCTCGGATGCGCTGAATCACGCGAGCATCATCGACGGCATCCGCCTGTCGAAGGCGAAGCGGCTGCGTTACGACAACGCCGACCTCGGCCAGCTCGAGGCGCGGCTCGCCGAGGCGTCGGGCGCGCGCACGCGTCTCGTCGTGACCGACGGCGTGTTCTCGATGGACGGCACGATCGCGCCGCTCGCCGGCATCTGCGAGCTGGCGGAGCGTCACCAGGCGACGGTGGTCGTGGACGACTCGCATGCGACCGGCTTCATGGGTGCCGCCGGCCGGGGCACTCACGAGCACTGCGGCGTCATGGGGCGTGTGGACGTGCTCACCGGCACGCTCGGCAAGGCGCTCGGCGGCGCGAGCGGCGGCTACGTCTCGGGACGCGCGCCGATCATCGCCTGGCTGCGCCAGCGCTCGCGGCCCTACCTCTTTTCGAACACGATCGCACCGGTCGTCGCCGCGACGACGCTCGCGGTCCTCGACCTGCTCGAGTCCTCGCCCGCACCGCGCCGGCAGCTCGCGGAAAACGCCGCCTGGTTCCGTGCGCGGCTCACGGCCGACGGATTCCGCATCGTCCCGGGCCAGCACCCGATCATCCCGGTCATGATCGGCGACGCCGCGCTCGCCGTGCGCCTGGCGGACCGCCTGCTCGAGCTCGGCGTCTACGCGATCGGCTTCTCGTACCCGGTCGTGCCGATGGGCAAGGCGCGCATCCGCACGCAGATGTGCGCCGCGCACACGCGCGCGATGCTCGAGACGGCGGCCGCGGCATTCGCGCAGGCGGGACGGGAACTCGGCGTCATCGGCAAGTGAGGCGAGTATCGACATGAAGGCATTGATCAAGTCGCGACGGGAGCCCGGCATCTGGCTCGGCGAGCTGCCGAAGCCCGAGCCCGGCCCCAATGACGTGCTGATCCGCATGCGCAAGACCGCGATCTGCGGAACCGACATCCACATCTGGCAGTGGGATGCCTGGGCACAGCGCACCATCCCGGTGCCGATGCAGATCGGCCACGAATACTGCGGCGAGATCGTCGCGATCGGCAGCGAAGTGCGCGGGCTCGCCGTCGGCGACCGCGTCTCGGGCGAGGGCCACATCACCTGCGGGCACTGCCGCAACTGCCGTGCGGGCCGCCGGCACCTGTGCCGGAACACCCAGGGCGTCGGCGTCAATCGCCCGGGCTGCTTCGCCGAATACATGGTGCTGCCGGCCTCGAACGTATTCCGGCTCCCGGCCGGCATCCCGGACGAGATCGCCTCGATACTCGACCCGCTGGGCAATGCGACGCACGCGGCCCTGTCATTCAACATGGTCGGCGAGGACGTGCTGATCACCGGCGCAGGCCCGATCGGCATCATGGCGGTCGCGATCGCGCGCTTCATCGGCGCGCGCCACGTCGTCATCACCGACGTCAACGACTACCGGCTCGACCTCGCGCGCCGGATGGGCGCGACGCGCGCGCTCAACGTGAAGAACGAAAGCATCGACGACGCGATGCGCGAGCTCGGCATGGAGGAAGGCTTCGACGTCGGCCTCGAGATGTCGGGCAATGCCTCTGCATTCCGCGACATGGTGCGGGTGATGCACCACGGCGGCAGCATCGCGATGCTCGGCATCCCGCCCGCGGAAGTCGCGATCGACTGGAACCAGGTGATCTTCAAGGGTCTCGTGATCAAGGGCATCTACGGCCGCGAGATGTTCGAGACCTGGTACAAGATGGCCGCCATGCTGCAGAGCGGCCTCGACGTGAGCGGCGTGATCACGCACCGCTTCGGTGCGGCGGACTACGGCAAGGCTTTCGACACGATGGGCGGCGGCCAGTCGGGCAAGGTGATCCTGGACTGGGCCGCCTAGGGGACTGTCACCTTTGGCTCCGCCATCCTCGGTACGCAGGAAAACCTCTCCGCCAAAGGGGACTGTCCCCTCTTCTTGTCCCCTCCACTCACTCCACCCGGCACGAACAGAGGTAAACCGGCCTGCCCTCCGCCGCGAGCGCAAGCAGCGCACGGGCGCGATCGAGGGTGGCGCCGAGTTGCGGCAGCACGATGCGGCGCGGCGCGACGGCATTCACGACCCGGGCCGCGACGCCGCGCAGGTGCATGACGAGCTCCTCGCGCCAGCTGAGCTCCTGCTCCATCCAGCGCACGTCGTAGTCGTCGCCGAGCTTCGCGAGTTTCGCGGCCTCCGCGATCGCATCGTCCACGTTTCCGAGGTCGTCGATGATGCCCGCCGCCTTGGCGTCCTCGCCGATCCAGACGCGTCCCTGCGCGAGGCTGTCGATCTCGTCGAAGCGGCGCTTGCGCGCCTCGGCGACGCTCTCGACGAAACTGCGGTACGCATGCTCGACCGAGGCCTGCAGGATGACCTTGGAATCGGGCCCGAGCCCGCGATCGAGCTCGGACTGCCCCGAAAGCCGGGTCGTGCCGAAGCCGTCGTTGGTGACGCCGATCTTGTCGAGCGTGCGCTGGAACGTCGGGATCACCGCGAAGACGCCGATGGAACCGGTGATCGTGGTCGGCGCCGCCAGGATCTTGTCCGCGTCCATCGCGATGTAGTAGCCGCCGGACGCCGCAACCGTGCCCATCGAGGCGACGACCGGCTTGCCCGCGGCGCGCAGCGCCGCGACCTCGCGGCGTATGACCTCGGACGCCATGATGCTGCCGCCCGGGCTGTCGATGCGCAGGACCACGGCCGAGATGTCGTCGTCCATGCGCGCCTTGCGCAGGAGTTTCGCAAGCGTATCGCCGCCGACCGTGCCGGGCGACTGATCGCCGTCCAGGATCTCGCCCGACGCGACGACGATGCCGACGGCCTGGTCGCCATGCTCTTTCATCGCCTCCTCGGAGCGCACGTACGGCAGGTAGCCGCGCCAGTCCACCGCCGAGTAGCCGGTCTCATCGTCCTCGCCCGCGACTTTCGCGACGATGGCCTCGAATTCCTGGCGCGTCTTGAGGCCGTCCACGAGCCCGCGCGCGAGTGCGTACTGCGCGAGGTCGCCGCCCGTCGCCTTGACGCCCTCGGCCGCCTCGTCGGAGTAGGCCTGGATCAGGTTCGGCTCGAGCTTGCGCGCGGCGGCGACGTCCGCCTTGTAGCCATCCCACAGCGCGCCGATCCAGACCTCGGCGTTCTCGCGGTCCTCGGCCGACATGTCGGCGCGCGTCCACTCGTCCGGCGCCGACTTGTGGCTGCCGGCCTTGAAGACGTTGACGTCGACCGCGAGCTTGTCGAGCGTGCCGCGGAAGTAGGTGCGGTAGTAGCCGTAGCCGTCGAGCAGGACGTAGCCCATCGGGTCGAGGTAAACCTCGTCCGCCTGCGCGGCCAGGAAGTACTGGCGCTGCGAATAGGACTCGCCGTAGGCGTAGACCTTCTTGCCGCTCTCGCGGAACCAGCGGATGGACTGGGCGAGGTCCTGCAGCAGCGGGAGTCCTGCGCCCTCGAGATCCTCGAGGTCGAGCACGAGCGCCTTGATGCGGTCGTCGTCGCGCGCCTCGTCCACGACGTCCACGAGATCGCGGAACCGCGACTGCGCGCCGCCTTCACCGCTTGCGCGCGAGAACGCGCGGTCGAGCGCGTCGCCGGAGAGCTGCTCGACGATGCGGCCCTGCGGCGCCAGCACGAGCGCCGCCTGGTCCGGGACATACGGGAGTTCGGTCTGGCTCGCGGCGAGCAGCACGCCGAACAGCGCGAGCAGCACGATCAGGTGCAGGATCTTGCGCAGGCCGTCGAGGGCGTACCAGACGCCCTTCAGCACGGCCCAGAGCCCCTGCAGCACGGGCATCTGCCCTCAGCCCCCGAGCTTTTCCTCGATGCGGGCCGACTTGCCGGAACGGTCGCGCAGGAAATACAGCTTCGCGCGGCGCACCTTGCCGCGGCGCTTGACCTCGATGTCCGCGATCGTCGGGCTGTGCGACTGGAACACGCGCTCGACGCCCTCGCCATGCGACACCTTGCGCACCGTGAACGAGCTGTTGAAGCCGCGGTTGCGGCAGGCGATCACGACGCCCTCGTAGGCCTGCACGCGTTCGCGGTCGCCCTCGCGCACCTTGACCTGCACGACGACGGTGTCGCCGGGCCCGAAGTCGGGCAGCTTGCGCTTCATCGAGCGCGATTCCAGATCCTGCATGACTTTGTTCATATTCAAATTCCTGAAATCCGTCAGAAAACTGTCGCCCCAATCAGCGCGGAGGTTCGACACCTGCCGCCTTGCAATATTCCTCGAGCATTCCGCGCTCGTCTGCCGTCAGCGTCCGCCGCGCGAGCAGGTCGGGCCGCCGCTGCCAGGTGCGTCCGAGCGCCTGCATCATGCGCCAGCGCCGGATCGCGGCGTGGTTGCCGCCGAGCAGCACCGGCGGCACCGGCCGCCCGTCCCACACTTCCGGCCGCGTGTAGTGCGGCCAGTCCAGCAATCCGTCGCCATACGATTCCTGGCCGGCTGACTCCTCGTTCCCCAGCACGCCGGGCAGGAGCCGCGCGACCGCGTCGATCACGATGAGCGCCGGGAACTCGCCTCCCGACAGCACATAGTCGCCGATCGACAGTTCCTCGTCGATCAGCGCGTCCGAGACCCGCTGGTCGATCCCTTCGTACCGACCCGCCACCAGCCCGAATCCCGGCAGGCCCGCGAGCCTTGCTGCCGTCGCCTGGTCGAACGGCGCGCCCTGCGCGGCGAGCCCGATCATCGGCGCACCCGCCGGCAAGCGCGCTTTCGCGGCGCTGAGCGCCTTCGCGAGCGGTTCCGCCTTCAGCACCATGCCCGGGCCGCCGCCGAAGGGCCGGTCGTCCACGGTCCGGTGCGGGTCATCCGCGTGGCTGCGCGGATTCTCGAGCCCGACCGCCAGTCTTCCAGTCGTCACGGCGCGACCCAGGACGCCGGCCGAAAGGCCCGCTTCGATCAGGGCCGGAAACAGCGTCACGACCTCGATCCGCATCGGTCAGAACTCCGCGTCCCAATCGACCGTGACGCGCCCCTGCTCCCGATCCACGCGCAAGATCTGCCCCGGCCCCGCCGGCAGCCATCGTTCTTTCTCGCCGATCACCACCATCACCGGACTCGCCGGCATGTCCAGGAAGTGATCGATCCGTCCCAACCGTTCGCCCGCGAGGTTCACGACCTCGAGGCCGATGAGGTCCGCCTGGTAGTGCTCGCCTTTCGCGAGCGCCGGCAGCTCCGTGCGATCGACCCACAATTCCGTCTTCGCGAGCGCGATCGCCTCGTCGCGATCGTCGATGCCCTCGAGTCGGACCACCAGTCCTTTCCCATGCGGCTTGCCCTCGGCGGGCCGCAGCTCGCGCGCCGCCTGGCCCGGCTTGTCAGCCTGCCAGCGCGGGTAATCCAGGATCTGCTCCGGCGGCTCGGTGAACGACAGGACCTTGACCCAGCCCCGGACGCCGAAGGCCCCGGTGATGCGTCCTAGCACGACCCGTGTCACCGGAATCGCGCGAGCCGCGCGGCCGCTCAGGCCGCCGCTTGCTTCCTGGCGTTCGAGACGAGCGTGCGCACGCGATCGGACATCGTTGCGCCCGTGCCGGTCCAGTACGTGATGCGCGCCAGGTCCAGCTGGAGCTTCGTATCCTTGCCGCGCGCGACCGGGTTGAAATAGCCCACCTGCTCGAGCACCGTGCCGCCCTGCCGCTTGCGGCTGTCGGTGACGACGATGTGGTAGAAGGGCGAATTCCTGCCGCCGCGGCGCGTCAGTCGGATCGTGACCATCGATTGAATCCCTCGCAGCCTCGCTGCGTCAGTTTTGCAGGGCTTCCGGCCCCGTCAAAGAGCCGCGCATTCTACTCAAATCACTCGGTGAATGAAAGGCTTAGCGGCCACGTCGACCCCGCCGCCCTAGCGCGGGCCGCGCCCGCCCGGAAACTGCCCGGACAGGCCCCGCATCATCCTGGCGAGGCCCCCGCCCTTCATCTTCTTCATCACGCGTTCCATCTGCATGAATTGCTTGAGGAGGCGGTTCACCTCCTGCACCGGCACGCCGGCACCGGCCGCGATCCGCCGCTTGCGGGAGGCCGCGATGATGGCCGGCCGGCGCCGCTCGTTCGGGGTCATGGAGTCGATGATCCCGAGCTGGCGCCGTATCACGCGCTCGTCCACCTGGGCGAGCGCACCCGGGGGCAGCGCCTGGTTCGGCAGCTTCGAGGCGAGCGCCTGGATGCCCCCCATCCGGTTGAATTCGGCGAGCTGTTCGCGCAGGTCCGTGAAGTCGAAGCCGCGGCCCTTCGCGATCTTGGCGGCAAACCTGGCCGCCTTTTCGTGGTCGGCCGTCGTCTGCACCTGTTCGATGAGCGAGAGCACGTCTCCCATGCCGAGGATGCGCGAGGCGACGCGCTCCGGATGGAAGGCCTCGAGCGCCTCGGTTTTTTCGCCGACGCCGACGAACAGGATCGGCTTGCCGGTGACCTCGCGCACCGAGAGCGCGGCGCCGCCGCGCGCGTCGCCATCGGCCTTGGTGAGGATGACGCCCGTCAGGTCGAGCGCGGCATTGAAGCTCTGCGCGGCGCGCACCGCATCCTGGCCCGCCATGCTGTCGACGACGAAGAGGCGCTCCGTCGCGCCGACCGCGCGGTCGATCGCCCGCACCTCCTCCATCATGGCGTCGTCCACGTGCAGGCGGCCCGCGGTGTCGACGATCACGACGTCGTGCTGGTGATGGCGCGCATGGTCCACGGCGGCCGTCGCGATTGCGACCGGCAGCGCGCCCGCCGGCGGCGTGAAGTAATCCGCCCCGACCTGCGCCGCGAGTCGTTCGAGCTGCGTCATCGCCGCCGGGCGATAGACGTCGGTGCTCGCGAGCAGCGGCTTCCTGCGATGCTTCTCGATGAGGTGGCGCGCGAGCTTGGCGGCCGTCGTCGTCTTGCCGGCGCCCTGCAGGCCCGCGAGCAGCACGACGACCGGCGGTGCCGCGTGCAGGTTGAGCCCGCCGCCCGGCGGACCCATCACGCGCGTCAGCTCTTCGTGGATGATGCCGATCAAGGCCTGGCCCGGCGTCAGGCTCTTCATCACCTCGGCGCCGATCGCGCGCGCGCGCGCCGCGTCGGTGAATGACTTGACGACCGGCACCGCGACGTCCGCCTCGAGCAGCGCCATGCGCACCTGCCGCAGCGTGTCGGCGATGTTCTCCTCGGTCAGGCGGCCGCGGCCGCGCAATGCGTCCACGGCCTTGCCGAGGCGGTCGCTGAGCATGTCGAACATCCGGAACCTCGGTCGCGCGGCCTCACCGCACGGGCGCAGCCGCGGATTATAGGGCCGGCGGCCGGGATCGCCTTGCCCCTGTACAATGAATCCGCGCGTCCGGGGAGTCGCAAATTTGAGCGGATTTCTGGTCATCCTGCTCTATCTCGTGGCCGCGGCCGCCGCCTGGCACGCGGCTCGCCGCGCCGCGCCGCGCGCCGCGTTCCATGAACCCGCGCTCTACGTCGCCGCCGCGGCCCTCGCCGCGCACGTGTGCTGGCTCGCCGACACGCTGGAGCCCGTGGGCGGCCTTTCGCTCGGTCTTGCGGACAGCGCCTCGCTGATGGGCCTCGCGATCGGCTTCGGCGCGCTGCTCGCCGTGTTCGCGCCGCGATTCCGCGCGGTGGCTGCCGTGTGTTTCGGGCTCGCGGCACTCCTCGCCGCCGGCACCGGCAGCATGCCGGCGCCGCATGAAATCGCTGCGAGCGGCTGGCCGCTCGCCGTGCACGTCGTCCTCGCGGTGGGCTCTGCCGGCATGTTCGCGATCGCCGCCGTCCTCGTCGTGTTGCTCGCGCTGCAGGACGCGGCGCTTCGCGGCGGCCGCAGCGGCGGCTGGCTTGCGACGCTGCCGCCGGTCGAGAGCCTCGAGCGCGCGCTCTTCTCCGTGATCGCGATCGGCACGGCCGCTCTCACGGTCGCGATCCTCGCGGGCCTGCTCTTCGTCACGGATCTGTTCGCGCAGCACCTCATCCACAAGACCGTGCTCGCGATCGTCGCCTGGGTGATCTTCGCCTGCCTGCTGTTCGGGCGCTGGCGCTTCGGCTGGCGCGGGCGCAAGGCCGCCCGCTACACGATTGCCGGCTTCGTCGTGCTCGCACTCGCCTACTTCGGCAGCAAGTTCGTGCTGGAGATCCTGCTCGGCCGGCACTGGGGCTGAAGCCATGTTCCTGGTGGCGGCGCTTTCCCTCCTCGCGCTCGCCGGTCTCATCGAGGCGGCGATGCCGGCCCTGCGCGCGCGCCGGGCCGCACCCGCATCGCTCGAGGAACCCTGGATCACGCGACTTTCCCGCCGCATGGCGGATGAGCCGCGGCGCACGCGCCTCGCCGCGGTGCTGCTGCGCGCGCTCGTGCTGGGCGCGCTCATCGCCTGCATTGCGCTGGCGCCGCCCGATGCGCAGTTCCGGATTGCGGTGTTCGCGGTCGCCGGTCTTTCGCTCCTGCTCCTGCTGGGCGGCCTCGGCTGGTTCCGTCGTCACGGCCCGGCAGGGCGCCTGGCGGCCGGCCTCGTCGCCTGGCTCATGGCGCCCTGCTTCCTCGCGATGCCGCGCCGGGACGGCGCCGCGCAGGTCTCGCAGGCCGACGGCGACTCGGTCGCCGATCTCGCCGACGCGCTCGTCGCCGAGCCCGCCGAGCGCCAGGGCATGGTCGAGGCGCTGCTTGGCCTCGAGCGGCGCCGCGTCGAGGACGTGATGGTTCCGCGCAGCGAGATCGACGGCATCGACATCACGGCGGAATGGGACGAGATCAGCGGACGCCTGCGCGAGACGGCCCACACGCGCATGCCGCTCTTCGACGGGGACCTCGACCGCGTGCACGGCATCGTGCACATGCGCCTCGTCGCGAACGAGCTTGCCGCGGGACGCCTGTCGCGCGAGCGCCTGCGCGAGATCGCCGCGCGACGCGAGGCGCTCTTCACGCCCGAGGGCACGACGCTCTACGAGCAACTGCTGCGCTTCCGGCGCCTCAGGCGCCGCATCGCCTTCGTCGTGGACGAGTACGGGGACCTGCAGGGGCTGGTGACGCTCGAAGACATCCTCGAGGAAGTCGTCGGCGAGTTCACGACCCAGGTCGAGCCTTCGCTCGGGCGCATCGACGCTGATGCCGACGGCAGCCACGTCGTCCCGGGCGCGCTTTCGCTGCGCGAAGTCAATCGGCGCCTCGGCGCGGCGCTGCCGATGGACGGGCCGCGGACCTTGTCGGGCCTCATCGTCGAGCGGCTGGAATCCATCCCGGAACCGGGTGCGGTGCTTCGCGTCGGCTCCTCGTCGATCGAAGTGCTGCAGGTTTCGGGCAACGCCGTGCGCACGGCGCGCCTGCGCGTCCTGTCAGAGGAGGAGTGAGCTCAGCCGAGGGCGTCGATCGCTTCCGCGATCGACGCGACCGGCGTGACCGCGATGCCCGCAGGCACGACTCGCGGTGCGTTCGCGAGCGGCACGATCGCGCGGCGAAAGCCGTGCTTTGCCGCTTCGCGCAGGCGATCCTCGCCGTAGGGGACCGGCCGTATCTCCCCGGTGAGGCCGAGCTCGCCAAAGACCGCGAGGTCCTGGGCCAGCGGCTTGCCGCTCAAGCTCGACAGCAGTGCGGCGACGACCGCGAGGTCGGCCGCCGTCTCGGTGAGGCGCACGCCGCCGACCACGTTCACGAAGACATCCTGCGCATGCACCGCAATGCCCGCGTGGCGGTGCAATACGGCGAGCAGCAGCGCGACACGGTTTGCCTCGAAGCCGACCGCGACGCGGCGCGGATTCGCAAGCGGGCTCGGGTCCACGAGGCCCTGCACCTCGATCAGCATCTGCCGCGTACCCTCGCGCGCCACGGTGACGGCCGAGCCCGGCACGGCGTCCTTGCCGCGCGAAAGGAAGATCGCGGAGGGGTTCCGCACTTCGCGCAAGCCGCCCTCTTCCATGGCGAACACGCCGATCTCGTTGGCCGCGCCGAAGCGGTTCTTGACCGCGCGGATCACGCGGAAGCGGCTGCCGGAGTCGCTCTCGAAATAAAGGACCGTATCCACCATGTGCTCGAGCACGCGGGGGCCCGCGATCACGCCTTCGCGCGTGACGTGGCCGATCAGGAGTACGGCCGTGCCCGTCGTCTTGGCAAAGCGCACCAGGCTCGCCGTGGATTCGCGCAGCTGCGTCACCGCCCCGGGCGCGGCGTCGAGGCCGCCGATGGACATGGTCTGGATCGAGTCGATGACGAGCACTTTCGCGCCGGCCTCGGCGACGTACTCGAGGATCCGCTCGACCGCGGTCTCGGCGACGAGGGTGAGCCTGCCGGCGTCCACGGCGAGCCGGCGCGCGCGCTCGGCCACCTGGCGGACGGATTCCTCGCCGGTCGCATAGAGCACGGCCTCGCCCTTCGCGAGCGACGCGGCGCATTGCAGGAGCAGCGTCGATTTCCCGATGCCCGGCTCGCCGCCGATCAGGGTCACCGATCCGGGCACGAGTCCGCCGCCGACGACGCGGTCGAATTCGGCGAAACCCGTCGTCAAACGGGTTTCCGGCTCGGTGACGAGGCGCGCAATCGGCTCGGGCCGCTCGCCGCTGCGCGCTTCCTGCCGGCCGGAACCGCGGACGCGCGCCTCGGCGAATGCGGCAAGCGTGTTCCACTCGCCGCAGGACGGGCACTGGCCGCTCCATCGTGGTGCATCGGCGCCGCAGGACGAACAGACGAATACCGTGCGGGGCTTGGCCATGGACGGGTCCGGACCGGGAAGCGGCGATGCTAGCACGCGACCGGGCGCCGATTTTCCCTGGCCGGACTGCGGCGCAAGTCGCGGTTTCGGCCATAAGCTTTTGAAAATTCGGCCCATCCCAGTTTCGGTGCGACCAAGGCCCGTTTATGATCCATGGATCAGGGTGGCTACGGATTGGTCCTCGCATGCCTGACGATTCGAGTCGCGGCGGATGGCTGCGAGGCTTGGCCGGCGGATCCGGCAAGAAGTCCGGGGACGAAAACCCGCGCTTTGGCAAGCCGCTTTCGGTCGCCGTGAGCGAGAAACCGCAGGCCGCGGGCTCGTCGACGACGAACCGCGCCTCGCGTGGCCTCACGTTCCGTCCCGGCCAGCTCTTCCACCATTTCCGCCTCCAGCAGCAGCTCGGCCGCGGCGCGACCGCGACCGTGTACCGCGCCGTGGATGAGCGCACGAATGCCGTGGTCGCGCTGAAGCTCCTCTCCCTCGCCGACGACTGGCCGGATGACCTCCTCGACGAGGCGAAGCTGCGGCTGCTGCGCGAGGCCGAGGCCGCGGGCTCGCTCGCCCACCCCGACATCGTCGAGATCCGCGAGGCCGGCGAGCACGAGGGCCAGGTCTACATGGCGATGGAGTACGTGGAAGGCGTGAACCTCGCGACCCACGCGACCGAGGGCCGCATGCTGCCCCCGCGGCTCGTCTGCGAGATGTGCGCCCGCGTCGCCGACGCGGTCTACTTTGCGCACCAGCGCGGCATCATCCACCGCGACATCAAGCCCGCGAACATCGTCTTCGACCAGAAGAACCGCCGCGTGCGGGTCATGGATTTCGGTGTGGCGCGCCTCGAGAACAGCCGCGCGACGCGCACCGGCGTCATCCTCGGATCGCCGTCCTACATGGCGCCGGAGCAGCTCGATGCGCGCCCGGTGACGCCGCAATCGGACCTCTTTTCGCTGGGCGTCACGCTGTTTCAGCTGCTGACCGGCATGCTGCCGTTCCGCTCCGACTCGATTCCCGGCCTGATGCAGAAGATCTCGGCGGAGCCGCATCCGCCGCTGCGGGTCATCCGCCCGGACCTGCCGCCGACGGTCGCGGCGATCATCGACCGCGCGCTCGAAAAGGACCCGGAGGCGCGCTACCGGAACGGTGCCGAGATGGCGCAGGCGCTGCGTGACTGCGCGCGCGACATCGACCCGGCGCTGCGTTGATGGGCCGCTACGTATCGCTCCGCAACCGCGTCCTGGCTGTCGGCTTGACCGACACCGGCAAGGTGCGCGAGCACAACGAGGATTCCATCTCCCTCGACGGCGACATCGGGCTCTTTGTCCTCGCCGACGGCATGGGCGGCTACAACGCCGGCGAGGTCGCGAGCGGCATTGCGGTCAAGACGATCACGAACCTCGTTCGCGAGGCGTACCTGGCGCAGGAGCTCGACGGCAGCGACAAGTCGACCGGCCTGCACCGGCCGAGCATCATCCTGCGCGACGCCATCGCGCGCGCCAACAAGATCATCCACCAGACCTCGAAGTCGCAGACCCAGTGCGAGGGCATGGGCACGACCGTGGTCGCCGCGCTCCTGCACGACAACCGGATCACGCTCGCGCACGTCGGCGACTCGCGGATGTACCGGCTGCGGAAGGACACTTTCGAGCAGCTGACGATGGACCATTCGCTGCTCCAGGAGCTCGTGGACCGCGGTTTTTACTCCGCGGAAGAAGCCCAGCGGGCGACCAACAAGAACTACGTGACGCGGGCGCTCGGCGTCGAAGCGACCGTCGAAGTCGAGGTCCACGAACTGCCGATTGAGGCGGGCGACTGGCTGGTGCTGTGCTCCGACGGCCTGACCGACATGGTCGAGGACGAAGATATTCACTTAACAATCAGTACGTTCGGGGGTAATCTTGACACCGTCGCTAGGCAGCTGGTGCAGCTCGCCAACGACAGCGGCGGTCGGGACAACATCTCGGTCGTGCTGGCGCAGGTGGTCGAACTTTTCCCCGCGCGGCGGGGCATACTTGACAGAATATTGGCCTGGTTCGGGTAACCGGCAGCGAGGGAGACGATGGCGCGCCTGATACTGAGTCTGGATGGCCAGGTTTTGGCCGAATACAACATGACCAAGGAGCGGTACACGGTCGGTCGCCTGCCGGACAATGACGTCCGTATCGACAACGCCGCGGTCAGCGGCCATCACGGCCTGATCATCAACATCCTCAACGACTCCTTCCTCGAGGACCTGAACAGCACGAACGGCACCTACGTCAACGGCAAGCTGATCAAGAAGCATGCGCTGACGCACGGCGACGTCATCACGATCGGGCACCACCACCTCCGGTTCGTGGACAGCCAGGTCGAGAGTTCGGAGCAGGACGAATTCGAGCGCACGCTGGTCATCCAGCCGGGACAGGTCAACGAGGCGCGCCTCAAGGCCGCCGCCGACTCCGTCGCGCCGGTCGCCGCAGCCGCTGCACCCGCGGCCGCCGCCCAGTCGCCGGCCGCAGCCGCAGCCGCCGAAAAGGGCGCCCCCGCGCGTCCGGCCAAGCTGCAGGTCCTCTCGGGCCAGTTCGCCGGTCGCGAGCTCGAGCTCGCCAAGACGCTGACGACGCTCGGCCGTCCGGGCGTGCAGGTCGCGGCGATCAGCCGGCGCGCAGACGGCTACTACGTCGTGCACGTGGAGAGCAGCAAGCCGGGCGACTTCCCGCTGGTGAACGGCCAGCCGATCGGACCGCAGGCGCGCAGGCTCCACGACAACGACGTGGTGACGCTGGCCGGCGTGAAGATGGGCTTCTTCGAAGCCTAGAAAGCGCTCGCGAGCCCGTAGATCCCGAAGGCGACGATCCCTGCCGCAGCCGCGGCAGTGATCGCGCGCCTGCCGTTTTCGCCGGGCATCGCCCGCCCGAGCGCGGCGCCGGAACCTGCGATCGCAAGCTGGACAGCGACGCTCCCGGCAGCGAGGGCGAGCGCAAACCCGCCGCCTTCGCGAACGAGCCCGCCACGGGCAGCTGCGGCACGATGCCCGCGAACACGACGAGCGTCATCGGGTTCACGATCGTGAGCAGGAAGGTCGGCATCAGGGCCAGAGCGGCGGGCCTCGCCATGACCGCTTCCTCCGCTACCCCGCGCGAGACGGAGCAGCATGGCCGCGCCGAGGCCGATCAGCAGCAGCGCGCAAGCGACCGCAATGGATTTTTCATGGGCCGCGACGAGCGGCATCACGAGCGCGCCGATCGAAAACGCGGCCAGCGCATAGAGGAAATCCGCCAGCGCCGCGCCGAGCCCGGCAAACGCGCCGGCGGCGAATCCCTGGCGCGCCGCCGTGCCGAAGACCAGCAGCGCAATCGGCCCGATGGCGCCCGCGACGACCGCGCCGAACACGAACGCCTTCCACATGCGTCAAAGCCCGGCGCCGAGCACGACCCAGTAGGCGAGCAGCACCAGCCAGCTCGCAAAGAAGGCGCGGAAACGCCACATCACCTTGTTGCTCGTCAGGTGGACCGCGGTGTGGACGACGCGGCAGGCGACGTAGGCCCAGCCGAGCCCGACCAGGAGCGGGCCTGCGAGGCCCGCCGCAAATGCGATTGCCGTTCCGGCATAGAACAGCGTCGGCATCTCGTACAGGTTGATGAGATTACGCGTCTGCGCCGCGAGCTCCGGCGGCTCGCCGTCGCCGCGGAACACCTTGTAGTAGCGCGGGTCCACGCGGCCCGCTTTCGCCGCCGCGAAGCGCATGCGCGCGAGGCGCGCGACCGAGAACAGGGTCAGCGCGACGAGCGCGAACGCGGGCCAGAGGATGGCGGTCGGCTTCATGCGCGCCGGCCCCTCACTCGTGCGCGATCGGCTTCTTCGTGAACAGGTAGTCCTTCAGTTCCTTCGAGAGCACGGCGTCGCGGCGGCGGATCCACTCGAGCACCATCGCGGCATGCTCCTTCTCCTCGTCGCGGTTGTGCGCGAGGATCGCCTTGAGCTCGGGGTCCTTGCAGGCGTCGGCGCGCTGCTGGTACCAGTCGATGGCCTCCAGTTCCTCCATGAGCGAGACGATCGCGCGATGCATGTCGCGGGTCTTGTCCGACAGTTCCTCGACGGGCTCGTGATAGCCGACGCTCGACATCTTCGATCCTCCTGGCAGCCCGGTCAGGATGACGGGCGGCGGAACAATGCGGCGAAATCATGCTGCGGACGGTAGCCGAGGCCTGCGATCGCCTTGTCCACAACATAAACGCGGTCGATGCAGCGTGGCAACTGCCACGCGCGGCGCGCAAATTCCTCCGCCGCCCAGGGAAAGCGCTCGAGCACGACCTTTGCTGCGTCCTCGAAGAGCCGCCGGCAGTCCTCGCGCGCGAATGGCGGCGGCGCCGAAATGTTGAAAAGCCCGAATCCCGCGTCCGGCCGTGCGAGCGCAAGTTCATGCGCCTCGGCGACGTCCTCGGCATCGACGCCTCGGTACAGCCGGTAGATCGCAAGCAGCCGCGGCTCCTCCGCGAAGCAGCGCGACATGCGAAGCGCGACGCAGCGCATGCCCGCGCGCGCGGCCTCGCGGCAGGCGTCTTCGGCAGCGAGCTTGGTCTCGTCGTAAATATCGCGCGGGCGGGGCGTCAGCTCCTCGGTGACCCACACCGCGGCGCCCGCTTCCGGCAGCATCGCGTCGCCGTAGAGCGAGGTCGTGCTGGTATAGACGAAGCTGCGGATGCCCGCCTCGCCCGCCGCCGCCAGCAGCCTCTGCGTCGCGCCGACGTTCACGGCCCGGAATTCCGCGCGGCTTCGCGCCGCAAGGTCGGGCACATGCAGGGATGCCGTGTGGATCACCGCGTCCATGCCCGAGAGGAGCGGCACGAGCCGCACGGTATCCTGGATGTCGACGATCTCCGTCGTCAGCGCTCCGGGCCGCAGATCGATGCCGGTGACCGCATGCCGGAGCGAGAGCCGCGCGGCGATGGCGCCGCCGATCCGGCCCGAGGAGCCGGTGACGAGGATCTTCACGTCGTGCTGAAGCTGACGCGCCGTCCGACGCGACAGGTGAGTTCGTAGGCGATCGTGCCGGCCGCGGCCGCGACGCGCTCGACAGGCACCTGGGGTCCCCAGAGCTCGACCGCGGTCGCCGACGGCGACGCCCGGCAGGCCCGTGACGTCGATCGTCAGCATGTCCATGGATGGGCGGCCCGCCACGGCGGCGGCAACGCCGTTCACGGCAACCGGCGTGCCGTTGCCGGCGCTTCTCGGGTAGCCGTCGCCGTAGCCGACGGCAGCGACCGCAATGCGCGAGGCGCGAGGCGCCGTCCACGTCCCGCCGTAGCCGACGCGATCGCCCGCGGCGAGTTCCTTGAGCGCGATGATGCGCGTCTCGAAGGACATGACGGGACGAAGCCCGTGGTCAGCCCCGGTCTGCCCGGCGAACGGCGAGATGCCGTAGAGCATGATGCCGGGCCGCACCCAGTCCGCGCGGGTCTCCGGCCACGCGATCAGCCCGGCCGAATTCGCGATGCTGCGCTCGCCGGAGAGGCCCGAGGTCGCGGTCGAAAATGCCGCGAGCTGCGCCCGCGTCGCAAGCCCGTCGGCGCGCTCGGCGTCGGCAAGATGCGTGGCGATCGCAAAGGGCTGGGCAACGAAGCGGCAGGCGCGAAGCCTTGCGATCGCGGCCGCGGCCGCCCCGGGCGCGAAACCGAGCCGGTGCATCCCGGTGTCGATCTTGAGCCAGGCACGGAACACCTGCGGTCCGCGCCAGGCTTCGAGCAGCGCGAGCTGTTCGTCCTGGTGCACGAATGGCTCGAGACCCTGATGCGCGGCGATTTCGAGTTCCGCGGCGTCGCGGAATCCCTCCAGCAGCACGATGCGCGCCGTGCAACCCGCCTCGCGCAGCGCCACGGCCTCCTCGATTCGCGCGACCGCAAAGGCATCCGCAGCCGCAAGCGCTCTCGGCGGCCGCGACGAGGCCGTGGCCGTAGGCATTCGCCTTGATGACCGCGATGACGCGGCAGCCGGGGGCGAGTTCGCGAACCCGCGAGAGGTTGTGCCGGAGCGCTGCCGTGTCGACGACAGCGCGCAAGCAAGCGCTCAGAACGCGCCCTCGCCGTAGGACTCGGCGACCAGGTTCTCGAAGCGCGTGTACTCGCCGAGGAAGGTGAGCTGCACCTCGCCGATCGGGCCGTTTCGCTGCTTGGCGATGATGATGTCGGCGACGCCGCGGCGGGTCGTGTTCGGGTCGTAGACCTCTTCGCGGTAGATCAGCAGGATCAGGTCGCTGTCCTGCTCGATCGCGCCCGACTCGCGCAGGTCCGACATGACCGGCTTCTTGTCCGTGCGCTGCTCGACCGCGCGGTTGAGCTGCGACAGGGCGACCACCGGCACCTTGAGCTCCTTCGCGAGCGCCTTGAGGCTGCGCGAGATCTCGGAGATCTCGGTCGCGCGGTTTTCCTTGGTGCCCGCCACCTGCATGAGCTGCAGGTAGTCGACGACGATCAGGCCGATGTTGTGCTCGCGCTTGAGGCGCCTCGCACGGGCGCGCACTTCGGTCGGCGTGAGTGCCGGCGATTCGTCCACGAAGATCGGCGCCCCCGAGAGCTGGGACAGCGCGCCCTGGATGCGCGACCAGTCCTCGTCGTTGAAGTTGCCCGTGCGCAGGTGCGACTGGTTGACGCGCCCGAGCGACGAGATGAGGCGCAGGGTCAGCTGCTCGGCCGACATTTCCATCGAGAAGATCGCGACCGGGATGCCCTTCGCGATCGCCGCATTCTCGGCGATGTTCACGGCGAGCGTCGTCTTGCCCATGGACGGGCGGCCCGCGATCACGACCAGGTCGCCCGGCTGCAGGCCCGTGGTCTTGCGATCGAGTTGCGTGAAGCCGGTCGGAACGCCGCGGATCTCGCCCGGCGTCTGGTGCAGCATGTCCAGGCGGTCGATCGTCTGCGGCAGGATGTCGCGCACGGCGATGAAGCCGAGACGCCCGCGGCTGCCGCGCTCGGCAATCTCGAACACGCGCCGCTCGGCCTCGTCCACGAGCTCGTGCGCGGCGCGCCCGCGGCTGTCGGTCGCGGAGGCCGCAATTTCGGCGCCGGCGGCAACGAGCTGCCGCAGCATCGAGCGCTCGCGGATGATCTCGGCATAGGCGCGCACGTTCGCGGCCGAGGGCGTGTCGCGCGCGATCGTGCCGAGGTAGGCAAGCCCGCCGATTTCGTCGAGCCGTCCCTTGCGCTCGAGGTGCTCCGAGATCGTGACCGCATCGCAGGAGCCGCGCGTCTCCGCGACATCGACGATCGCCTCGAAGATGAGCCGGTGGTCGCGGCGGTAGAAGTCCGCGGCCGTGACGATGTCGGCGACGGCGTCCCAGGCATTCGAGTCGAGCATCAGCCCGCCGAGCACGGCCTGTTCCGCCTCCACCGAGTGGGGCGGCATGCGGACTTCGTCCTGGCGGATGATGGCGACCATCGCCGGAAAGCTTACTCCTCGGCGACGATCGTGAGCGGCACCGGGATGTCGATATCGCCGTGCAGGTGCAGCGAAATCACGTGCTCGCCGACCGTGCGGATCGGCCCGCCCGGCAGGCGCACTTCCGAGCGCTCCACGGGGTGGCCTGCCTTCTCGCAGGCCTCGGCGACGTCGGACGTGCCGATCGAGCCGAAGAGCTTGCCTTCGCTGCCCGCCTTGGCGGTGATGCTGAGCTTCAATCCCTCGAGCGCCGCGGCGCGCTGCTTCGCTGACGCAAAATCGGCGGCCGCTTTCGCCTCGAGTTCCGCGCGGCGGCTCTCGAACTTGGCGACGTTCTCGGGCGTCGCGAGCGTCGCCTTGCCGCCCGGCAGCAGGAAGTTGCGGCCGTAGCCCGGCTTGACCTTCACGAGGTCGCCGATCTCGCCGAGGTTCGCGATCTTCTGTAACAGGATGACTTCCATCGACTTACACTCCTTGCCGCGGCGCAAAGCGCTCGCGAAAGCGGACCCAGGTGTCCGCAAAGCCGATGCCCACGAGGGCCATCGGCACCAGAAAAACGGCCACGTATGCAAGGGCGAGCGGCAGCGCGCCGATCACCTGCAGTTCGCGCAGGCCATGCACGACCGCCAGCGCCTGAACCAGGAATGCCGCCGCGAGCACGAACAGCACGTCGTCGATCGCCTGGAAGCCGTGGCCGGCGAGGCGATGTGCGACGAGGCTCGCGGCGAAGGTCGCGACCAGCGTCCAGGCGATGAACTGCCCGAGCCGAGGCTCCTGAACTCATGCCCGAAAAGTCCGGGCTGGCGCAGGCGGCTGTAGCACCAGAGACCCGCGCACTGTGCGACGAAAGCGTGCAGCAGCACCATCCAGCCGAGCGTCGCCCAGGCCATGCGGGCCGTCGCGGCGCCGATCTGCTCGGGCGAACTCTGGATGCCCATGCGCGAGAACATGTCGGCCGTCTGGCGCAGCATCGGTTCGAGTTCCGCGATCACGGGCGCGAGCGCGCGGACCGGATCACCGAGCAGGCCGTGGATCGCGAGCACGAGCAGGCACGACGCGAGGGTCAGGGCCTGGAAGGCAAAACTGAGGCTCCGGCTCTTTTCGAGCGCAAAGGCCGCGAGCAGCGCCGGCAGCAACATGACGATGGCGGCCGCGAGCGCGGGCGCCGCCCCGAACAGGGGAGAAAAAGCCCAGACGAGCGCGAACCCGGCGCCCGCCGTCGCCGCCCAGGCGACCCCGGGTCCGCTCGCGAGCAAGCCGAGGACGACCAGGGCCCCGGGCAGCCATGCCGCCATCGGCAAGGCAAAGAGCGCGACGAGCGCGGCGAGGCCGGCCGCCAGGAAGGCCCGGAGCGGGTTCGCGGTCAGCGATTGCAGCAGCGCCGTCATCGGTTCGCAGCGGGCAGCGGGCTTGCGCCCACCGGCCTCAATGCTGGTCGGTGTAGGGCAGGAGCGCGAGGTAACGCGCCCGCTTGATCGCGACCGCGAGCTGGCGCTGGTAGAACGAGCGCGTGCCCGTGATGCGGCTCGGCACGATCTTGCCGGTTTCGGTGATGTAGGCCTTGAGCGTCGCCAGGTCCTTGTAGTCGATCTGGTCGGTGCCGTCGGCCGTGAACTTGCAGAACTTCTTGCGCCTGAAAAAACGTGACATCGTGGTCTCCCGCTCAGTCCATGCCCATGGAGTCGCCGATCGGATCGCGGTCGCCGCGATCCCCGCGGTCGAAGCGATCGCCGCGATCACCGCGCTCGCGCTCCTCAGGCTCCTTCGCCATCGGCGAGGGCTCCGTGACGGCGCCGTCCATCTTGACGACGAGGTGCCGCAGCACGGCGTCGCTGAAGCGGAACGAACCGGTCAGCTCCTCGAGCGCCTTGCCGCTGCACTCGACGTTCAGCAGGACGTAGTGCGCCTTGTGCATCTTGGCGATGGGAAACGCGAGCTGGCGACGGCCCCAGTCTTCGAAGCGGTGGACGGCGCCGCCGTCCGCGGCGATCAGGCCGCGATACCGCTCGACCATGGCCGGAACCTGCTCACTCTGGTCGGGATGGACCAGGAATACGATCTCGTAATGCCGCATCTTGTGCTCCTCGTGGTCTATGGCCCCCCGCTGACGCGATTGCGGTAGGGCAAGGAGAAAAACCCCGGAGGTCCGGGGCAAGGGGCGCGTAAGTTACCGGACTTGCTCGGTTTCCGCAACCTTGGCGCTGCGCTGGCGCAGGGCCTCGTAGAGGGTGATTCCGGCCGCCACCGAGACGTTGAGGCTGGCAACCGCCCCCCGCATCGGCAGGCGCAGCGTGAAGTCGCAGGACTCCCGGGTCAGGCGCCGCAGGCCCTTGCCCTCCGACCCCATGACGATCGCGAGCGGCCCCGTCAGGTCGGCCGCATGCAGCTCCTGCTCGCCGTCGCCGGCCGTGCCCGCGATCCACAGCCCCGCTTCCTTCATGTCGCGCAGCGACCGTGCCAGGTTCGTCACCTGCGCAAACGGCATGGTCTCCGCCGCACCGGCCGCAACCTTGCGGACGGCGGGCGTGAGTCCGGCCGCGCGGTCCCGCGGCGCGACGACCGCGGTCGCTCCGGCGGCATCGGCCGTGCGCAGGCAGGCCCCCAGGTTGTGCGGGTCGGACACGCCGTCCAGCACCAGCACGAGGGCGGGCAGCGTCTGCGCCGTCAGGAGATCGAGCAATGAGTTTTCGTCGAGCGGCGCGCTCGGGCGCACTTCGGCGACGACGCCCTGGTGGGCTGCGCCACCCGTCTCCTGGTCGAGGACTGCCGTCGTCGCCTCGATCGGCCGCAGTCCCCTCGCCGCCGCAATCTCGCGCAGCTCCCGCACGCGCGCATCGTCGCGCGCGGCCGCGATGGACAGCCGCAGCACATCCGCGGGCCGGCGCGTCAGCACGGCGCGCACGGCGTGCAATCCGTAGACGAGCGACCCGTTCACTTGTGCCGCGCGGACGGCTTGCCGGCGCGCCGTCGCGGGTGGTGGTGGGTCGCGGTCTTCGCGACGTGCTCGAAATCGATCTTCCGCTCGGAGGAATCCACCCGCACGAGCCGGACGCGCAGCTCGTCTCCGATCGAGAAGCGCAGTTTCGTGCGCTCGCCGACGAGCGTGCGGTCGCTCTCGTGGAAACGGAAATAATCGCCCGGCAGCGCCGTGACGTGCACCAGGCCGTCGATCTGCAATTGCTTCAACTGCACGAACACGCCGAACTCGACGACGCCGGTCGCGACCGCGTCGAACTCCTCGCCGATGCGCGGGCGCATGTACTCGCACTTGAGCCAGGCGACGACCGAGCGCGCCGCCTCGTCCGCGCGGCGTTCGCGCAGGGAGCACTCGGTGCCGAGCGTCTCCATCTCGCGCGCTGAATGCACGAAGTCCGCGGCGGTCCCGCCGCCGAGCGCGTGCCGGATCCCGCGGTGCACCAGCAGGTCCGGGTAGCGGCGGATCGGCGAGGTGAAGTGCGCGTACTCGGCGAGTGCCAGGCCGAAGTGCCCGATGTTGAGCGGCTGGTAGAGCGCCTGCGGCAGCGAACGGATGATCGCGTTCTCGAGCACGGCGGCATCCGGCCGGCCGGCGATGCCGGCGAGCGCTTTCTGCAGGCGCTTGGGCTCGAGTTCGCCCGAGATCTCGAGATGCACGCCGCGCATGGAGAGAAACCGCTTCAGCTCCTCGATGCGGTCCTCGTCGGGCCTGCCGTGGATCCGGAACAGCGCGGGCAGCTTGTGCTTCTTCAGGAAGCCGGCGGCCTCGACATTCGCCGCGATCATGCATTCCTCGATCACCCGGTGCGCGTCGTTACGGGGATAGGCGCGGATCTCCGTCGGGTTGCCGGCCGCGTCCACCAGCACCTTGACCTCCGGCGCCTCGAAATCGAGCGCGCCGCGCTTCTCGCGCTGCTTGCGCAGCGCCTTGTAGACGAGCATCAGGCAATCGACGACCGGCGCGAGCCGCGCCTGCTTGCCGCGGGCAAGCGGGTCCTCGCCCGACAGGTGCGCGGCGACGCGCGTGTAGGTGAAGCGCGCGGCCGAGCGCATCACGGCCGGGAAGAAGCGGCTCTTCGACACGACGCCCGCGCCGGTCACCTGCATCTCGCAGACCATGCAGAGGCGATCGACCTCGGGCATCAGCGAGCAGAGATGGTTCGAAAGCTCCTCGGGCAGCATGGGCAGCACGCGGCTCGGGAAGTAGACGGAGGTCGCGCGCTCGCGCGCTTCCGTATCGAGGGCCGTGCCCGGCCGCACGTAGTGGCTCACATCCGCGATGGCGACGAGGAGCCGGAAGCCCGCCCCGCTCGGCTCGGCGAAGACCGCATCGTCGAAGTCGCGCGCATCCTCGCCGTCGATGGTGACGAGCGGCGTCGAGCGCAGGTCCTCACGCCCCTTGAGCGCCGCAGCCGGCACTTCGCGCCCGTAGCTGCGCGCGATCGCAAGCGCCTCGGGCGAGAATTCGTTGGCGAGGCCGTGCGAGGCGATCGCGAGCTCGATCGCCGAATTCGCGCCGCCGCTGTCCGGCAGCACGCGCAGCACCCGCCCGACGGGATCGCGGTTACGCCCCGGCTGATCGGTGATCTCGACGACGGCGAGGTCGCCATGACGCGCGGGGCCGCAGGCATCGCGCGGCACGACCACGCGCTGGCTGATGCGCCGGTTGTCCGGCGTCACGAAGCCGATGCCGCCCTCGAGCGAGAAGCGGCCCGCGACCTGCGTCGTGCGCCGCTCGAGCACCTCGACGATGGCGCCCTCCGCGCGGCCGCGTTCGTCGCGCCCGGTGACGCGCGCCGCCGCTCGGTCGCCGTGAAACAGCATGCGCATCTCGCGGTAGGGCAGGAACAGGTCGTCGCCGCCGTCATCCGGCACGAGGAACCCGAAGCCGTCGCGGTGGCCGCTCACCGTGCCGACGACGAGTGAAAGCCGGTCGACCAGGCAGTATTCATGGGCGCGGTTCACGAGCAGCTCGCCTTCGCGAGCCATCGCGCCGAGCCGCTTCAGGAGCGCCTGGCGCGCCCCGGCTTCCTCGATGCCGAGTCGGCTCGCGAGCGCGTCGAAGGCGAGCGGCTTGCCGGCCTCGGCGAGTTTCGCGAGCAGGAGTTCGCGGCTCGGGATCGGATTGGCGTAGCGCGCCGACTCCTCGCGAAAGCGCGGGTCTTCCTGCTGCCAGCGCGGCTTGCGGGTCATAGGGTCCTTGAAATTGACATGAAACGGATGCCTGCGTAAATTGACGCGCCCTTGCCGGGGGTCCCCCCGGTCGCAACCTGTGCCCAGGTGGCGGAATTGGTAGACGCGCTAGGTTCAGGTCTTAGTGCCGAGAGGCGTGGAGGTTCGAGTCCTCTCCTGGGCACCATTCTTCTTGCGCCCGCATTGTAGACGAGCGCCGCTTTCGGATCACTACCTGCCGGACGCCGCCTGCTTGCGCCTGCTTCGCTTCGAGCGAACCTTGCGGCGGAGGCCGGGCTTGCGCGGCACGCGTGCGCCGGCACGCCGCGCCTCGGCAAGGCCGATCGCGATCGCCTGCTTGCGGCTCGTCACCTTCTTGCCCGAGCGGCCGCTGCTTCAACGTCCCGCGCTTGCGTTCGTGCAATGCGCGCTCGACCTTGCGGCTGGCTTTCTTGCTGTATTTTCGAGCCATCGCGATCCTCAGCCGAAGGGATGCCGGGACAGGATCATGTCGTCCCGCTCCGCCCCGGTCGAGATCATCGTGACCGGCACGGCGCAGACCGACTCGAGCCGCGCGAGATAGGCGCGGGCGGTTGCCGGAAGTTCTTCAAAAGTGCGCAGTCCCGCCGTTCTCTCCTTCCATCCCGGCATCGACTCGTAGCGCGGCCGGCCGTCGTCGTAGGCCGTGCAGAGCTTGACCTCGTCGAGCCCGTCCAGCACGTCGAGCTTGGTGACGCACAGGCCCGTGATGCCGTTGTTCACGATCGAGCGGGCGAGCGCGACGGCGTCGAACCAGCCCGTGCGCCGGGGCCGTCCGGTGACGGCGCCGAATTCCTGGCCCACGCGCGAGAGGTGACGGCCCACGTCGTCGTCGAGTTCGGTCGGGAACGGCCCCGCGCCGACGCGCGTCGTGTAAGCCTTCACGACGCCGAGGACGTCGTCGATGTCGCGCGGCCCGAGTCCCGTGCCCACGGACGCATACCCGGCCACCGTATTGGAAGACGTGACGAACGGAAACGTACCGTGGTCAATGTCGAGCATCGTACCCTGCGCGCCCTCGAACAGGACGCTCGCGCCGCGCGTGCGCAGCGTATGAAGCTCGCGCGTGACGTCGCCGACGATTGCACGGATGCGCTCGCCCTGCGCGAGGCAAGTGTCGAGCGTCTTGCCGAAATCGACCGGTGCTTCGCCGAAGCGCTTCTCCAGCAGGAAGTTGTGGTACTCGAGGAGCTCCCGGAGCCGCGACTCGAAATGCCGGGTATCCGCGAGGTCGCCGACGCGCACGGCCCGGCGCGCGATCTTGTCTTCGTAGGCGGGCCCGACGCCGCGGCCGGTCGTGCCGATCTTGCGGTCCCCGCTCGCCCGTTCGCGCGCGCGATCGATCAGCGCGTGCGAGGGCAGCACCAGCGGGCAGAGCGGACTCACCGCGAGGCGCTCGAAGACGGGAACGCCGCGCGCCGCCAGCATGTCGGCCTCCGACAGCAGCGCATCGAGTGAAACGACGACGCCATTGCCGATGAAGCAGCGCACGCGCTCGCGCAGGACGCCCGAGGGAATGAGCGACAGGACCGTCTTCACGCCGTCGATGACGAGCGTGTGGCCGGCATTGTGGCCGCCCTGGAAGCGCGCGACGCCGGCGACGCGCTCGGTCAGGAGGTCGACGACCTTGCCCTTGCCCTCGTCGCCCCACTGGGCGCCGACCACGACGACGAAGCGACCCATCTGCGCCTCAGCCCCGGGCCAGCCAGAGTACGGCGACGCCGGCCAGCATGCTGACGGCGCCGGCGATGCGAAGCATCGTGTTGTCCATGGCAGCTGCGCGCGCCAGCGTGCGGCGCAGGCCGTCCGGGCTCAGGAACGGAAGGATGCCCTCGATCACGAACATCAGGCCGAGCGCGGCCGCGAAATCGGGCCATGCGATGGACATCAGGACCCTCTGTTTCGTCCCCGCATGGAGCGCGTTACGCGCGCGCCTTGGCGGGACAAGGCACGAGCCGAAGCTCCATAGCATGGACTATGAGCAAGGCGAGTAACGAAGTCCCGCCAAGGCCCGCGCGTAACCCGAAGGGACCGGGCGAATTTCTTCCCTGGCTTCGTTGCTCGTCGCTCATGTATCAACCGATACACGTCGCTCCTCGCGCCTTGCCAGGGAAGAAATTCGCACGCGGTCGCGCCCATGCGGGGACGAAACAGAGGGTCCAACTCAGCGGCCCGGCTGCTTCAGGTACTTGAAGAACTCGCCCTTGGGCGAAATCACGAGCACGTCGTTCGGCAGTCCGATCGACTTGCGGTAGGCCTGGAGGCTCCGGTGCAGCGAGTAGAAACTCCGGATAGCGCTGGTAAGCGGCTGCGTAGGTGGCGGCCGCCTTCGCATCGCCCTCGCCGCGGATCACCTCGGCGTCGCGGTTGCCCATCGCGAGGACTTCGGTGCGCGCGCGCTCGGCCTCCGCACGGATCTGCTGGGCCTGCTCGTCGCCCTCGGCGCGCAGCTGCGAGGCCTGGCGCGCGAAGTTCTGGCGCATGCGGTTGTAGACCGACTCGGAGACCTCGTCGGGCAGGTCGATGCGCTTGACGCGCACGTCGACCAGCGTGAGGCCGAGCTGGTTCACCGAGCGGCCGGCGAACTGGAGAATGTCGCCGATGAACTCGGAGCGCTCGGCGGCGACGACCTGCTGGATCGTGCGCTTGGCGATGACGCCCTTGAGTCCGTCCTTCACGATCTCGGCGAGCCGGCTCGCCGCCGACTCCTCGTCGCCGTTCGTCGCGAGGTAGTAGCGCTCGACGTCCGAGATCCGCCACTTCACGTAGAAGTCGACGTTCAGGATCTTGCCCTCGCTGGTCAGGAACTGCTCCGCGGGGTAGTTCCGCGTCAGCACGCGCCGGTCGAATTTCTGGACCGACTCGAGCCCCGGCACCATGAAGTGCAGGCCGGGCTCGAAGTCGGTCGCGATGATCTTCTTGAGCCGCGACTTGATCGCGAGCTCCGTCTCGTTCACCTGGAACATCGAGGCGCTCGCGATCCACAGCAGGACCAGCAGCGCGATGACGACCTGGAACAAGCGTGCGGTTCATCAGCGCTCCTTCCGGGACCGCGGGTCCTCGGCATCCACTTCGCTGCCGTCCTCCATGCGGATGGTCGGCGGCGTGTCGGCGGAGGAGCGTTGCGGGCTGCGCTGCTCGAGCAGCTTGTCGAGCGGCAGGTAGATCATGTTTCCCGAGCCTTCGACGTCCACCAGGATCTTGGAGGACGAGCCGAGCACCTGCTCCATGGTCTCGAGGTAGAGGCGCTCGCGCGTCACGGCCGGGGCGCGCTGGTATTCGGCGGCGAGCGCGAGGAAGCGCGAGGTCTCGCCGTCGGCATCGGCAATGACGCGGCTGCGGTAGGCGCGCGCGCCCTCGACCACGCTGACGGCCGCGCCACGCGCCTTCGGCACGATGTCGTTGGCGTAGGTCTGCGCGGACAGCGTGGCGCGTTCCTTGTCCTCGCGCGCCTTGATCGCGTCCTTCTGCGCCGGCGCCACCTGCTCGGGGACGCTGACGTCCTGCAGGTTGACGCTGAGCACCTCGATGCCGGTGTTGTAGGCGCCGATCGTGCGCTGGACGAGTTCCTTCGTTTTCGCGCCGATTTCCTGGCGGCCCTTCTCGAGCACGAAGTCGAGGCTGCTCTGGCCGATGATCTCGCGGATCGCGCTCTCGCTGACCTCGCCGAGCGTCTCTTCGGGATCGCGCACGTTGAATGCGAACTTGACGGGATCCGCGCGCCGGTACTGCACCGCGAGGTTGATGTCCACCATCGCCTCGTCCTGGGTCAGCATGCGGGTGCGGTCGGTGAAGCTGCGGAACTCCGTGACGTTCACGACCGTGCGGCGGTCGATCGGCCACGGCAGCCGCATGTTGAAGCCGCCGCTCGTCGTGCTGACGTACTTGCCGAAGCGCGTGATGACCGAGCGCTCGGCCGCGCCGTTCAGGTAGAAGCTGCCGAACAGGACCCACGCTGCGACGAGGCCCGCGACGACGGAGCCGATGCCGATCGCACGGCCGCCGCTGCTCGTCGGGCTGCCGCCCGCCCCGCCGCCCGCGCCGCCGAACAGCCCGCGCAGCTTCTTCTGGAAGCGGCGCAGGATCTCGTCCAGGTCCGGCGGGCCCTTGTCAGGCCGGCGCTGCCAGGGATTCTCGTTCTTGCCGGGATCGTTCCAGGCCATCTGTTGCGCTCGTGGGTGTTCGGGAGATCAGGCCGCGGAACTCGCGGCGTCGCGCGGGAATTCTACGAAGCCGGCGGCGGGCAAACAAGGCGAAACGGCCGAGGCGAAGTCGACGCCGGCTTCCCTGCAGAGCGCTTCGAGCTCCTGGTGCGAGGATTCGACGATGAGGCGGGTCTCTCCCTCCGCCAGGGCTTCTTCGGCGCGCACGAGGCGAAGCTCGTAGAGGCGCGCGCGCAGGCGTCCCTGCGACGGCGGCAGGACCACGGCGAGGCGCATCGCGGCCTGGCCGAAGATTTCCTGCAGCGCGGCGCGCAGGAAGCCGACGCCCGTGCCGGTCGCGGCCGAAAGCCAGATGGCCGTCGGCTGGCCCGAGGCGTCGCGCATGACTTCCGGCGCGCGCCCGAGACGATCGATCTTGTTGTAGATCCGCAGCTGCGGGATGGACGCCGCACCGATGCCCGCGACCAATTCGTCCACTTGCGCGATGCGCTGCTCGCGTTCCGGATCGGCGGCGTCCACGACGTGCAGCAGGAGGTCCGCTTCCCGCGCTTCCATCAGCGTCGAGCGGAACGCCGCGACGAGCTCGTGCGGCAGGTCGCGCACGAAGCCGACGGTGTCGGCGACGACGAGATCCGGCGTGTGCGGCAGCCGCAACCGGCGCACGGTCGGATCGAGCGTCGCGAAGAGCTGGTCCGCGACGTAGGCGTCCGCGCCCGTCAGCGCGCTGAACAGCGTCGACTTGCCCGCGTTCGTGTAACCGATGAGCGCAACGCCCGGCACGGGCACGCGCTTGCGCACCTGGCGGCCGGTGTCGCGGCGCTGCGCGAGCGTCTCGAGCTTCGCGGCAAGCGTGCGGATGCGCTTGCCGACCAGGCGGCGGTCGGTCTCGAGCTGCGTCTCGCCCGGCCCGCGAAGGCCGATGCCGCCCTTTTGCCGCTCGAGGTGAGTCCAGCCGCGCACCAGGCGGGTCGAGAGATGCCGAAGCTGCGCAAGCTCGACTTCGAGCTTGCCCTCGGCGCTGCGTGCGCGCCGTGCAAAGATGTCGAGGATGAGGCCGGTGCGGTCCAGCACGCGCTGGCCGATCAGCTGCTCGAGGTTGCGCTCCTGCGACGGCGAGAGCTCGTGGTCCACGAGCACGAGGTCGGCGGATTCGGCCTTGGCGCGATCGCGGATTTCCTCGGCCTTGCCGCTGCCGATGAAATACCGCGGCTCAGGCGTCTTGCGGTTGCCCGTGATCGTCGCGACCGGAATCGCGCCGGCCGAGCGCGCCAGCGCGCTGAATTCCCCGAGCTCCTCGGCGTCCGGCGGCTGGCCGAGCCCGATGCGGACGAGGATCGCGCGTTCGCCGCGCTCAGGCCGCTCGAACAAGGGGTCCTGCCGGCACTCCGGTCAAGCGGTCTCCGAGACCGGCGCCTCTTCCTCGGTCCCTTCCGCGGACGGCAGGCGGACGTTCCTCGCCGGCACGACCGTCGAAATGGCGTGCTTGTAGACCATCTGGCTCACCGAGTTCTTGAGCAACACGACGAACTGGTCGAAGGAATCCACCTGACCCTGAAGCTTGATGCCATTGACCAGATAAATTGACACGGGCACCCGTTCTTTACGGAGTGCGTTCAGGAAAGGATCCTGGAGCGATTGACCTCTGGCCATGGTATCTCCTTGTTTTTTCTAGCACTTTCATGCCGCTCTAGGATAATCCGGCGGCTCAAAATCGGTCCGGTCCGGGACTTCGTTGGACGCAAGTCGCGTCGCCCGCATGGTCTGAGTCTAACATCTCCGCGCCGGGTTTCATCGATTCTGAAGCCATTCGGCAACGCGCGCGGCGATACGTTCAGGCGTCCCGGAATCGAATGCGTCGAACCATTCGGCGCCCGGCTCTGCCCGGAGCCACGTGAGCTGGCGCCGCGCGAGCTGGCGCGTTGCGATCACCGCTTTCTCGACGGCTTCGGCCAGGGAAGCCCCGCTCTCCAGGTGACTCCAGAGCTGGCGGTAGCCGATCAGGCGCATCGCCGGCAGCTCGGCATGCAAGTCCCCGCGCGCGCGCAGCGCCGCGCATCTCGTCGAGCAGCCCCTGGCGCAACATGGCGTCGAATCGCTCCGCGATGCGAAGGCCCAGCGCCGCACGGTCGGCCGGCGCAAGCACGAGCCGGAGATATTCGCTTCGGGTCGCGCCGCGCAGGTTCTCCGAGAGCTGCGCCGAAAGCGGCCGGCCCGTCCGCTCGATGACTTCGAGCGCGCGCTGGATGCGCTGGCGGTCGTTCGGCCGGATCCGGGCCGCGGCTGCCGGATCGAGCCGCGCGAGTTCGGCGTGCAGCGCAGGCCAGCCCGTCGTCCCGGCGCGCTCCTCGATCCGCTGCCGGATCGCCGGGTCGGCCGCGGGCAGGCGGGCAAGACCGGACTGCAGCGCCCGGAAGTACAGCATCGTGCCGCCGACGAAGAGCGGCGTGCGCCCGCGGGCACGGATCGCTTTCGTCGCCGCGTCGGCGTCCGCGAGAAAGCGCGCCGCCGAGTAGCTCTCGAGCGGATCGATCAGGTCGATGAGGTGATGCGGCGCGCGCGCGAGGAGTTCGCGCGACGGCTTCGCCGTGCCGATATCCATGCCGCGATACACCATCGCGGCGTCCACGCTCACGATCTCGAGCGGGAAGCGCTCCGCGAGCCCGATCGCGAGGTCGGTCTTGCCCGCACCGGTCGGGCCCATCAGGAGAATCGCGGAACCCGGCGTCATTCAACGCCCGCGCAGGAAGATCCGGTCGAGCTCGGCGAGCGTGAGCCGCGTCCAGGTGGGCCGCCCGTGGCTGCACTGTCCCGATCGCTCGGTGCGCTCCATGTCGCGCAGCAGCGCGTTCATCTCCGGGATCGACAGCTGGCGGTGCGCGCGTACCGCGCTCTTGCAGGCGATGTTGGCGAGTAGTTCGTTCTGGCTGCCGTCGATGCGGTGCGCCGTGCCGCCCGCGCCGAGGTCGGCGAGCGCATCGCCGAGCACGCCGGTCACGTCCTGGCCCGCGAGCGCGACCGGCACTTCGCGCACGGCGAGCGTCGCCGGCCCGACGCGATCCACCCGGAAGCCGGCGGACTCGAGTTCTCCCGCGTGCTGCTCGGCGAGTTCGGCCTCCGCTTCGGTGGTCTCGAGCAGGGCCGGCACCAGCAGCGCCTGGCGCGGGCCCTTGCCCGAATCCAGCGCCGCCTTGAGCCGCTCGTACAGGATGCGCTCGTGCGCCGCGTGCATGTCCACGAGCACCATGCCCTCGGCCGACTGCGCGATGACGTAGATGCCGTGCAATTGCGCGATCGCGTGCCCGAGCGGCTGGTCGGCCGTCGCGGAATCGTCGTGCGTTGCCGCGACGGACACGGACGACGCGAAGTCATGGTGACTCGCCGGCTCACCCAGCGCGAGTGCCGCGGTCGCGGGCGTGCGCGCGCCATTCCACAGGGCACCGGCCGCGACCGGCGCCCTGCCCTCCGAACCGTGGCCGGACTCCGCGAGCGCCCGTTCGACGGTGCGGAACAGGAAATCGTGCACGGCCCGCGGGTCGCGGAAACGCAGCTCGAGCTTCTGCGGGTGCGCGTTCACGTCCACCTGCGTCGGGTCGAGGCGAAGGTACAGGTTCCACGCCGGATGACGCCCGCCATAGCTGACATCGCGGTAGCCGAGCCGCACGGCGCTCGCGAGCAGCCGGTCGCGCACCATGCGCCCGTTCACGAAGAGGAGCTGCCGATCCGGCTGGGCGCGCGAGGCGGACGGCAGGCCGATCCAGCCCTCGAGCGAGAATCCGGCCTGCGAAAACGTGACGAAGCGGGACGCCTCGATGAAATCGGCGCCGACCAGCTTCGCGATGCGCGCCTCGCGCTCCTGCCTGCCCGCGGCGGCGGGGAGCTGAAACTGGTCGCGGCGGTTGTGCGTGAGCGTGAACGCGACGTCGAAGCGCGAAAGCGCGAGCCGCGTGACCGTCTTCAGCACGTGCTGGAATTCCGTCGCCTCGGCGCGCAGGAACTTGCGGCGCGCCGGCACGCGGTGAAACAGGTCGCGCACCTCGACGGTCGTGCCCTCCGGGTGGGATCCGGGTGCCGCACGGCCGGTCTGGCCGTCGACCGACTCGATCTCCGCGCCCTGCGAGGCGCCGCGTGCGCGCGATGCGAGCCGGAGGCTCGACACGGAAGCGATGGACGGCAGCGCCTCGCCGCGAAAACCGAGCGTCGCGACATGCTCGAGGTCCTCGAGCGAGGCGATCTTGCTCGTCGCGTGGCGCGCGAGTGCGAGCGGCAGCTCGGCAGCCGGGATGCCCTTGCCGTCGTCGCGCACGCGGATCAGCCGGATGCCGCCGTGCTCGATGTCGATCGTCACGTGCTCCGCCCCGGCGTCGAGCGCGTTCTCGATGAGTTCCTTGACCACGGATGCCGGGCGCTCGATGACCTCGCCCGCGGCGATCTGGTCGACGAGCGGGCCTTCGAGGATTCGAATGGGCATGGCTTTGGCTGGCGTGAAAATCGCCGCGCCAGTCTAGCAGCGGGCCGCCCTTCAGGTGCCGGTGACGGGAATCTCGAGGATCGTGCCGGAGGCGACGGTCTCGGTGTCGAGATGGTTCTTCTGGCGGAGCTCGTCGATGCTGACCGCGTAGCGGCCGGCGACGTCCGTGAGCGTCTCGCCCGGCGAGACGATGTGGCGCAGCGCCTGTCCGCGTTCGCGGGCGGCCAGGGTCGCAACGCGCGAGCCGGGCGGCGGGTTGTCGTAGAAGTAGCGGCGCACGCCCGAGTGAATCGCGCCGGCGAGCCGCTCCTGGTAGGCCGGGTCGCGGAGCCTGCGCTCCTCCTCCGGGTTCGAGATGAATGCCGTCTCGACGAGCATCGAGGGCACGTCGGGCGAAGTCAGCACGATGAGGCTTGCATGCTGCACGTCGCTCTTCTTGAGCTGGCCGACCTGGTCGAGCTCGGTGAGCACGCGGCCCGCCGCGTCGCGGCTCGCGCTGATGGCCGCGTTCTGGGACAGGTCGAGCAGCACCGAGGCGAGCACGTCGCTCTTGTCGTGCAGCGAGACGCCGCCGATGAGGTCAGCCGCGTTCTCGCGGTCCGCCAGCGTCTTGGCCGCCTCGCTGCTCGCGCGGCGCGTCGAGAGCACGTAAACCGAGGAGCCGCGGACGCTGCGGTCCATGAATGCGTCGGCATGGATGGAGACGAACAGGTCCGCCTGGTTGTCGCGGGCGCGGCCGATGCGGTCCTTGAACTTGACGAAGTAGTCGCCGGTGCGCGTCAGCACCGCGCGCATGCCGGGTTCGGCATTGATCTGGTCCGCGAGCTTCTTCGCGATCGCGAGCGAGACGTTCTTCTCGCGCGTGCCCGCCTTGCCGATCGCGCCCGGGTCCTCGCCGCCGTGGCCGGCGTCGATCGCGATCACGAGGTCGCGCTGGCCGTCGCCGCCCGCAACCTTGACCGGCACGGGCGCCGCCGGCGGCAGCTCATGGCCGAGGTCCACGACGAGTCGGTCACCGTAAGTCTCGTTCGGCGGCGTCAGGAATCCCTTGGCCTCGACCTTCTCATTGACGTCGAGGACGATCCGCAGCCCATGCCTGCCGCGCCCGCCGACGCGCACGGCCTTGACGACGCCAGCGGCCTCGGGCAACTCGAGCGACTTGAGGTCGGCGTCGATCGCATCGAAGTCGATGACGATGCGCTCGGGGCCGGAGAGCGTGAAGAGTGAATAGGTCGCGGGAGCCGTGAGGTCGAGCACGACGCGGGTGGAATCGGGACTGCCCCAGACGCGAATGTCTTTGAGTGTGGCGGGCGCGGCCGCCGCGGATCCCGAGGCGAGCAGCAAGACGAGGAACCCGATCCGCTGCAATACCCGCATGACGTCACTGCTCAGAAGTACGGGCTACTCTAGCGACGGCCCTCGCTTAATTCAAGTTTTTCAGCGAGATACGCCACACTCTTCGAGTAGGGCGCGACTCGCCGCCAGCCAGGCGCTCCCACCGGGGCTGCCCGCCGCGAGCGAAATGCGGCGCCTCAAACCCTCGTGCGCGAGATTGACCTGCAGATCCGACACGCCGAGGGCCCGACCCGCCCGCTCCGGCCATTCGACGATGACGAGCCCCGGCTGGCCGCGCATGTCGCGAAAGCCGATCCCGTCGAGCGCGGGCTGCCCTGCTTCGAGTCGATACAGGTCGAGGTGGTGCACGGCGCCCCGCGATGTCTCGTAGGGCTCGACCAGCGTGAAGGTCGGGCTCTTGATCGCGCCGGTGACGCCGAGTGCGCGCAGCAGCCCGCGCGCGAGCGTCGTCTTGCCGCTGCCGAGCTCGCCCGCGAGCGCGAGCAGCAGATTCTGGTGCACGAGGTCGGGCAGACCGCGGGCCAGCGCTGCGCCGGCGGCAGTCGTCGCGGCCTCGTCGGGAAGGATCAGTTCCATGGCGAGTTCACGACGCCCTTGAGTTCGGCGATGAGGTCGCCGGCGATCACGCCCCGCTCTCCCGCGCGCGCCGCGCGATCGCCCGCCTCGGCGTGAACGAGCACGCCCGCCGCCGCGGCTGACGACGGCTCCGCTCCGCCGGCCAGCAGCGCCGCGATGACGCCGGTGAGGACATCGCCGCTGCCGGCGGTCGCCATGCCGGGATTGCCGCGATCGCAGACCCAGGGCACGGCATCGACGCCCTTCACGAGCGTGTGCGCACCTTTCAGCACGCAGGTGCCGCCGTAGCGCTTCGCGATCTCCTGCACCGCGCCGAGCCGGTCGCGCTGCACGCTGGCGGAGTCCGTCGCGAGAAGGCGTGCTGCCTCGCCCGGATGCGGCGTCAGGATCCAGTCGGCGCGGCGGCGCGGCGCCGCGGCGAGGAGAGTCAGGGCATCCGCGTCCACGACGAGCGGCCGCGCGGCGCCGATCGCGGCCGCGAAGGCCTCCTCCGCGCGCCGGTCGGTGCCGAGGCCCGGGCCGATCGCGACGGCATCCGCGGCATCCATGAGCGATTCGAGCTCATGGCTGGATGCGATCGGGCGCACGATCAGCT
Organism: uncultured Gammaproteobacteria bacterium; assembly: GCA_963747035.1. Lineage (GTDB taxonomy): Bacteria > Pseudomonadota > Gammaproteobacteria > Steroidobacterales > Steroidobacteraceae > SCUD01. The sequence continues at coordinate 60,313 of CAVVDL010000003.1, read as the reverse complement.
CGGGCCGCGCCTCGACGATCGGAATCGCGCCCTCCGCGCTCGTCGCGATCGTGACAAGCCCCGCGCCCGTGCGCAGCGCCGCCTCGCCCGCGAGCCGCGCCGCGCCCGCCATGGCGAAGCCGCCGATCACCAGCACGCGGCCATGTTCGCCCTTGTGCGCCGTGCGCTGGCGAAGCGGCAGCGCTGCCGCCACGACGGCCGGCCCGATGCGCCGCAGCACGGGCGTCTCCCGCTCGCGAATGCCTGCGGGAAGGTCGAGGCCCGCAAGCTCGAGCGCGCCGACGTGGTTCGGCGCCTCGCCGAGATAGTGGCCGGTCTTCAGGGCGATGAATGCGAGCGTGCGCGTCGCGCGGATCGCGATGCCCCGCGGCAGGCCCGTGTCCGCGTCGAGCCCCGACGGGATGTCGAGCGCGAAGACCGGCAGTCCCGCACGATTGACGAGTTCGATGCAGCGGCGATACGCGCCGTCCACCGGACGGTCGATGCCGGTACCGAGCAGGGCATCGACGATGAGTTCCGCGCCGTCGGGCACCTCCGCTTCGAATGCCAGCGCCTGCCCGCCGTCGGCACGAAAATCCGCAAACGCCCGCGCAGCATCGCCGCGAAGGTTTCCCGGTTCGGTGAGTGCGGCAACGCGCACGTCAAGCCCCGCGGCGCGAGCAATCCGCGCAAGCACGTAGCCGTCGCCCGCGTTGTTGCCGGCGCCGCACAGCACTGCGATCCGCGAGGCGCGCGGCCAATGGCGCCGCAGCGCATCGAGCGCGGCACGGCCTGCGCGCTGCATCAGGTCATAGCCGGCAATCCCCGCGGAATCGATCGCGTGGCGGTCCATGGCGCGCACCGCGGCGGCCGAATAGACCTCGGCGGGTAGCCCATCCATCCGCGCGATTATACTGGCTGTGCGCGACGCGCCTTCCCACATGACCCGCACACTCACAACCGGCGAACTCGCAGAATTGCGCGCACGGCTCGACGCGCTTGCGCGCGAACTCGGCTTCGACCAGGTCGGCGTCGCAGGCATCGAGCTCGCCGAGGACGAAGCAAACCTCGAGCGCTGGCTCGCCGAGCAGCGCCACGGCGGGATGGACTACATGGCGCGGCACGGGTCGCGCCGCAGCCGGCCGCAGGAGCTCGTGCCCGGTACGCTGCGCGTCATCAGCGTACGCATGGCGACCACGGCGCCCGACGCACGCGCGCCCGCGGAGGTGCTCGCAGACGGCCGGAAGGGCTACGTCGCGCGCTACGCGCTCGGGCGCGACTACCACAAGGTATTGCGCGGCCGGCTCGCGTCGCTCGCTTCGAACCTCGAGGCCGAGATCGGCCCGTTCGGCTACCGCGCGTTCGTGGATTCGGCGCCGGTCATGGAAAAGCCGCTCGCGCGGAACGCGGGCCTCGGCTGGATCGGCAAGCACACGAACCTCATCAACGAGCGCGCCGGATCGCTCTTCATGCTGGGCGAACTCTTCACCGACCTGCCGCTGCCGGTGGACGCGCCGGCCAAGGACCGCTGCGGCAGCTGCAGCGCCTGCCTGCCCGCCTGCCCGACCGGCGCGATCACCGCGCCCTACCAGCTCGATGCGCGCCGCTGCATCTCCTACCTCACGATCGAGCACCACGGCGTGATTCCCGAAGAGCTGAGATCCGCTATTGGCAACCGGATCTTCGGCTGCGATGACTGCCAGCTCGTCTGCCCCTGGAACAAGTTCGCGCGCGTCGCGGCCGAGCCGGATTTTCGCGTGCGGCACCGGCTCGATGCGCCGGACCTAATCGAGCTATTTGGCTGGAGCGAACAAGACTACCTCGCGAGGACCGAAGGAAGTGCACTCCGCAGGCTCGGTTTCCGGCGCTGGCTGCGAAACCTCGCGGTCGCACTCGGCAATGCGCCGCATTCAGCCGAAGCGATCGCGGTCTTGCGCGCGCGCAGCGATGACCCCGACCCGGTCGTGCGCGAGCACGTCGGCTGGGCGCTCGCGCGCCAGGCGGCTAGCCGCGGACCGGGTTGACGTAGTGCCGGCCGCTCGTCGTGCGGCGAATCGTCTCGAAGAGGTCGTCGAAGTCGCGCGAATTGTTGGCGGGATCGATCTCCGCCGTATTGACGATCAGTAGCGGCGACGCCGTGTACTGGTGGAAGTAGCGCGTGTACGCATCGCCGAGCCGCTCGAGGTAGGCGGCGTCAATGTACTTCTCGTAGGGGACGCCGCGCCTGTCGATGCGCGCGAGCAGCACATCCACCGGCGCCTGCAGGAACACGACGAGATCCGGCACCGGCGCGTCCATGGCAAGGCGGGTATACACCTGGTCGTAGAGCTTGAACTCCTCGTCGTCCAGCACGATGCGCGCGAACAGCCGGTCCTTGTCCAGCATGTAGTCCGCGACGCGCACCTGGGCAAAGAGGTCGTGCTGGCGCAGCTCCGAAAGCTGGCGCGCGCGCTGGAACAGGAAGTAGAGCTGGGCGGGGAACGCGGCCGCGCGGCGGTCCTTGTAGAAGCGCTCGAGGAAGGGATTCTCCATCGGCTGCTCGAACACCGTGCCGGCGCCGACGGCCTCGGCGAGCTTGCGCGCAAGGCTCGTCTTGCCGACGCCGATCAGCCCCTCGACGACCACCAGCCGGTGCGGCCAGCTTTCGCGCTTTTCCTCAGTCGTCACCGGATCCCCGTGCGGCGAGCCGCTCGATACCCTCGGGCGAAACCTGTTCACGGAGCCGGCGGACTCGAGCGAATCCCGGCACCCAGAGCTCCGCGGCGATTTCCGCCAGAGGATACAGCACGAAATTACGCTGGTGCAGGCCCGGGTGCGGCAGCGTCAGTCCCGGTTCGTCCCGGCGTTCGTCCGAATACACGACGAGGTCGAGGTCGATCACGCGCGGACCCCAATGCTCCACGGGCGGCGTGCGGCCCATGTTCCGTTCGATCGCCTGCATCGCCTCGAGAAGTTCGCGCGGGCCGAGCGTCGTCAGAAGGCCCATCGCCGCATTGACGAACTCGGGCTGGTCCTGCGGTCCCATCGGCCGGCTGCGCCAGAGACCGGAACGACGCACGAACGTCGTGCCAGGAAGGCCGGCGAGCGCGTCGAACGCCCGCTCCACCTGCCGCCGCGGATCGGCGAGATTGCTGCCGATCGCGACATAGGCCGGACGCGAGACCCCCCGGCTCAAGTCTCGGCCGAAGGCGCCCGGTTGCGGCCGCCGCGGCGCCGGCGACGGCGCCGCGCGGGACCCGCGCCCTGCCCGCCGCCAGAATCCTCGCCCGCGCGCTCGCGCTGCTGCTCGGGATTGAGCGTCTGGATCTCGGTCCACCACTGCGCGATCGCGGGATCTTCGGCCCCGGCTTCCGCGCGCAGCAGCAGGAAGTCATAGGCCGCGCGAAAGCGCGGATGCGTGAGGAAAGCGAGCGCGCGCCGGCCCTCGCGTCGATGGAAGCGCGGCTGCAGCGAAAGCAACTCGCGCATCGGGATCGAGAAGCGCTTCGGAATGCCGATGCGGCGGTTCTGCCCGCTCACGACCTCGTCCACGGCATCCGCGATCGCCATCCCGGGGTGCATGCCCGACTCGAAGCGGCGCTGCGCCGCCGCCGAGACCGGGCCGAAGAGCAGCACGGCGAACAGGAACATCGGCGTGACCGGCCGGTCTTCCGCGACGCGCCGGTCGGTGTTCGCGAGGCCCGCGCGGATCAGCGCGAGCGACATGCCATTGGTCTCGCTTGCCAGATGAGCCGCTGTCGCCGGAAACAGCTGCTCGAAGAGGCCGTGCTCACGGAGGAGTTCGAAGGAGCGCTGGCCGAACCCGGCGAGGAAGAGCTTCAGGAATTCGTCGAGGAGCCGCGCCGGCGGGATGTGCCCGAGGAGTTCGGCGAGCGTCGCAAACGGCGCGCGCGCCGTCTCGTGGATCGTGAATCCGAGCTTCGCCTCGAAGCGGACCGCGCGCAGCATGCGCACGGGATCCTCGCGGTAGCGCGTTTCCGGATCGCCGATCAGGCGGATCGTCCGCGCGCGGATGTCCTCGAAGCCGCCGACGTAGTCCCAGATCGAGAAGTCCTCGATGTTGTAATAGAGCGCATTGCAGGTGAAGTCGCGGCGCCAGACGTCCTGGTCGATCGTGCCGTAGACGTTGTCGCGCAGCAGCCGACCGCGGTCATCGTGCACGCGATCGAGCGACTCGGGCTCGGCCTCCGGCTCGCTCTCCGCCGCAACCTCCTCACCGTCCGGCTCGCCGTCAGTATCGTCAATGCCCTCCGGCACCATCGGCACGCCCGCGGCGCGGAAGGTCGCGACCTCGATGACCTGCTGCCCGAAGCGTACGTGTGCAAGGCGGAAGCGGCGGCCGATCAGGCGGCAGTTGCGGAACAGGCGCCGCATCTCTTCGGGCGAGGCGTCGGTCGCGACGTCGAAGTCCTTCGGCTCGATGCCGATCAGGAGGTCGCGCACGCAGCCGCCGACGAGAAACGCCTGGTAGCCGCCTTCCTTGAGGCGGTAGAGCACCTTGAGCGCGTTGCCCGAGATCATCCTGCGCGAGACCGGATGATCCGCGCGTGCGACGATTACCGGGGTCGGCGCCCGGTCGTTCTGCTGATCCAAGGAGTCAGGTCCGCTTGAGGTCGAATGATGGGCCGATATAATACCAGCCCCTCTGCGGGCACCGGCCGGATGCAGTGTCGCAACGCTCCCATCGTCTAGAGGCCTAGGACACAGCCCTCTCAAGGCTGGTACGAGGGTTCGAATCCCTCTGGGAGCGCCAACCGACATGATTCGCATCGCCATGTGGTCCGGCCCGCGCAACATCTCGACGGCGATGATGCGCTCCTTCGGCAGCCGGCCCGACACCGCCGTCACCGACGAGCCGCTCTATGCGCATTACCTCAAGGTCACGGGCGTGGCCCACCCGGGCCGCGACGAAGTCATTGCCGCCCATGAACCTGACTGGCGCCGGGTCGCAGACGAGTTGACGGGTCCCATCCCCGGCGGGCGCGCGATCTGGTACCAGAAGCACATGGCGCATCACCTGCTGCCGATGATCGAGCGCGGCTGGCTCGACCGGCTCACGCACGCCTTCCTGATCCGCGAGCCGGACGAAATGGTCGCCTCGCTCCTCAAGACGTTTCCAGGCGCCGGGCTCGCCGATACCGGCCTCGTGCAGCAGTGCGAGATCTTCGATCGCGTCGCCGAGCGCATCGGCCGCGCGCCGCCCGTCGTGCTCGCGAGCGACGTGCTGAAGAATCCGCGCGCGCAGCTCCAGGCGCTGTGCGAGGCGCTCGGCATTCCGTTCCTCGAAGTCATGCTGTCGTGGCCTGCCGGCCCGCGCGACACGGACGGCGCCTGGGCGCCGCACTGGTACGCGGCGGTCGAGGCCTCGACCGGCTTCGAGCCCTGGCGCCGGCGGCATGTCGAGCTTTCGCCCGCGCAGGCAGAGCTCGTGGACGAATGCCGGCCCTGGTATGAGAAGCTGTACGCCCTGCGCCTTCGCGCCTGAGGACCGCCGATGTTCCAGAAATTCGACGAGCGCAACCGCAACCTGATCGTGAACATCAGCGGCAAGCTCGTGCATCGCGACCAGGCAGGCGTGAGCCCCTTCGACAGCGCGGTCCAGGGCGGCGACGCGGTCTGGGAGGGCCTGCGCGTCTACAACGGCCGCATCTTCGCGCTCGAGGAGCACCTCGCGCGACTGCGCTCCTCCGCGCTCGCGCTCGCCTTCGACAGCATCCCGGAGAACGAGGCGATCGTGAAGGAGATACGCCGCACGCTCGAGGCGAACCAGATGAAGGACGGCGTGCACATCCGCCTGACGCTGACGCGCGGCGTCAAGATCACCTCCGGCATGGACCCGCGGCTCAACCAGTCGGGCCCGACGCTGATCGTGCTCGCCGAGCACAAGGCCCCGGTCTACTCGAAGAAGGGCCTCAGTCTCGTCACGAGCAGCCAGCGCCGCTCGCCGCCCGATTGCCTGGACCCGAAGATTCACCACGCGAACCTGCTCTCGTCGATCCTCGCCAAGATCCAGGCGAACGCCGCGGGCGCGGACGACGCCGTCATGCTCGACGTCCGCGGCTTCATCGCGGAGACGAATGCGACGCACCTTTTCATGGTGCATGACGGCATCGTGCGCACGCCGACGCTCGCGGCCTGCCCGGAGGGCATCACGCGCGCGACCGTGCTCGACATCTGCCGCGCGGAGAAGATCCCGCTCGAAGTCGGCGACCTGTCGCTGACGGAGCTCTACCGCGCCGACGAGGCCTTCTGCACGGGCACGATGGGTGAGCTCGCCGGTGTCACGCAGGTGGACGGACGCAGGATCGGCAGCGGCGCCATCGGGCCGATGACCGAGCGCCTGGCGGCGCTGTTTGCGAAGCGCACGGCGAGCGGCGGCACCCGCGTCGTCGACTGAATGAGCGCGCGGCGCGCCGTCGCAACCGGCATGGCCGCATTCGTCGCGGTCCTCGCCGCTGCCTGCGCAAACCTGCCGGATCACGCCGCCGCCGCAAGACCCTCGCCCTGCCCGTCGGGCCCGACATTCGCGTCGGGCGCGGATCGCGCCACGCTCTGGATGCGCAATTCCTCCGAGTACCGCGCGATGACCGAGACGATCTATCGCGCGGCACTGGTGTCCTTGAAGGAAGGCCTTGCCGATCCATCCTGGACCGCGGAACCGTCGCAGGGAGGCGACCTCTCGGCCCTGCCGCCCGCCGTCGTGATGGATATCGACGAAAGCGTCCTCGACAACTCGGAGTCCGAAGTGCGGCTGCTGCTGCGAGGGGACCTGCTTCGATGCGTTCCCGGCATCCTGGGACGCCTGGGTCGCCGAGCGAAAAGCGCCCGCGGTGCCCGGGGCCGTGGAATTCATCCAGTCGGCGCGGACGCTGAAGGATCCCGCGGGTCGGGCGGTGCGCGTCTTCTTCGTCACGAACCGGGAATGCGGGAAGCGCCCCGCGAGCGACGCGCGCCTGTCCGCAGGAAGAAGACACGGCGGCGAACCTGCGCTCGCTCGGCCTCGGCACGGATGCGCTCAAGGACGAACTCCTGGTCCGCGGCGAGCGCCCGGATTGGGACGGTGAAAAACTGTCGCGCCGCCAGGAGATCGCGCGCGGCTACCGCATCGTGCTGAACATCGGCGATGACCTCGCCGACTTCCTGCCGGAGGTCCGCCGGCAGACCGTGGCTGAGCGCGACCTCGCGCGCTGCACGCGGGACGCGTTCTGGGGACGCCGCTGGTTCATGCTCCCGAACCCGGTCTACGGCTCCTGGCTCGTCGCGACCGGGCCCGACCTCACGAAGTCCCTGGCCGCCGAACCGGACGTCCTGCAGACCTGTCCCCGGCCGTAAGCCCCGCATCACTGTGACGGGCGTCAAAAACCGCGGCAAAACCGCTGCGCCGGCCCCGGCCGTAATTTATGTTGACTGGCCATGACGCCCGCCGACGACCGCGTACTGCAGCTCCTGCAGAAATGGCAGAAGAGCCTCGACCTGCATGCCCGCTACGCGGACCTGCCGGAGGACCAGTACTGGCTCGTGCAGCCCTGGCCCAATCACCAGCGGCCGACCAAGTGGGTCGTGGATCTCGCGCGGCAGCGACTCGCGGACCTGCAGAACATCGTCAAGACTCGCCTCGCCTCGGCCGACCCCTCGCTCTCGGAGGCGCTCGAGCTGATGTCCTTCCTGACAAACCTCGTCGGTTCGCAGCATGTCGAACGCTTCGTCCCGATCGCGGAGCCGGAGCGCGAGCGCCAGCTCGAGAAGACGCGCGCGCCGAAGCCGGCGAATGCGGGCTCGACGTCGACGGCCACCGTGCTGAAGCCGGCGCCGCCCCCGAAGCCCGCGCGCGCAATGGGCGGCAAGCCGAAGGCGGCGGCCAAGGCGCCGAAACCGGTCAATGACACGACGGTCACCGCCGTCGTCAAGGATGCGGCGCGCCTCCTGTCCTGGGGCCGCGACTGGCATGAGCTGCCCGAGGCGATCGCGCGCATCGCGGGACGCCCGGGCGTCGCCCAGGTGCGCCAGATCCTGCGCAGCAGCAAGGGCGTCATCGAACAGCGCGTCGCGCAGCAGGACAAGCACTGACGCATTAAGATCAGCGCCCGCATGGACCCAGAATCCAAGACGGGCGCACCGGCCGGGCTTTTCCGCCGCCTCGCGGCCCTCCTCTACGACCTCCTGCTCGCGATTGCGATCGCGTTCGTCGCGACTGCCGCGATGCTGCCGCTGACGCATGGCGAGGCGATCCTGACGGCGACGCAGGGCATCGTCGCGCAGCTGTACCACGTCGTCCTGCTGCTGGCCGTATTCGCTTACTTTGGCTGGTGCTGGACGCGAAGCGGCCAGACGCTCGGCATGAAAGCCTGGAGAATCCGGATCGAGGCGACCGGTGGCCGACGGCTCGGCTGGGGCGAAGCGATCGTCCGGTTCTTCCTGGGCGCCGCCATGGCCTGGGTGGCGGTGATCGGTACCTGGTACTTGCTCCGGCCCGACGGGCGGCTCGCGAGCGCAACTGCCATCGCGCTGTTCGCGCCTGCAATCCTCAATTTCGCCTGGATCCCGTTCGATGCCGCGGGCAGGAGCCTGATTGACCTCGTCTGCCGATCGCGCATCCTGCGCGTCATCTAGCGCACCCGCCAGATCGCGACCATTGCGACGACCAAGAGCAATGCAGTCGGTCCCCAGGCGACCAGCAGGGGATTGAGCCCGTAGACCTGCCCGCTGTTCTCGAGCGTCTGCGTCAGGAGCACGAAGAGGACGCCGACCATGATCCCGATGACGGTGCGCGCGCCGGCGCCGGCCGAGCGGAGCGGCCCGAAGGCGAATGGCACGGCGAAGATGCACACGACGACGGCCGCGACGAGCCGCGAGATGCGCGACCAGAACGCGATCTCCCAGACCGTGGAGTCGAGTTCATTCGACTTCAGGTGTTCCTTGTAGGCGTAGAGGTCGGCCAGCGGCAGGGAATCAGGCGCGGTGGCAGCGGCGCCGAGGAAATCTGCGTTGAATTTCTGGTTGGTCACGAGCCGGCCGAGCGTACGCGCCGTGACGCGGTCCCTGCCGAGCCGCGTCTCGGCGTAATTGGAGAGCACCCAATGACCGGTCTCGTCCTGGGTCGCCGTCTCGGCGCGGGCGACGAGCGTCAGGCGGCGATCATCGTCGAGCTCGTAGATGAATACGCCGCCGAACAGGTTCTCCGCGGCCTGGCGTCGCACGTTGATGAAATAAGGCCCCTCTCGCAGCCAGGCGCTGCGGCTGCCGGCAAACTCGATCTGCGAATAGCGGCTGAAGATCTTGTACTGGCGCGCGTACTGCTCTGCGGGCGGCGCGAAGTACTCGCCGATCACCCAGAGCAGCGCCGCGACGACGAGCCCCGCGAGTCCTGCGGAGACCGCAATGCGCCAGACCGAGATGCCGGCCGCGCGCACGACGGTCAATTCGCTGTCGCGCGCGAGCCCGCCGAGCCCGATGATCGCCCCGATCAGCGCGCCGATCGGCAGCAGCTGGTAGGTCTGCTGGGGAAGCTGCAGCAGCGTGACGAAGAACGCGCCCTTGACGTCATAGCTGCCCTGGCCGATGTCGTCCTGCTGGCCGATGAATGTGACGAGCGTCATCAGCGCAAGCAGCACCGCCATCACCATCAGCGTGTGCAGCAACACCGTCTTCGCAAAATAGCGGTCGAGGATCGTCATGCGGCCCGCCGGGACACGCGGCCCCAGCCCGTGACCGGGCTCTGCCGGTGCAGCAGCACGATGCCGATCGCGAGGAACAGCGCATGCACCCACCAGGTGCCCGCTGCGGGCGGCAGCCGGCCCTTCTCGATCCACACCTGCGCCGCCGAGACGAGGTTCGCGTAGATGAAATAGAGCAGGATCGCGATCGCAACGCGGGCGTAGCGACCCTCGCGCGGCCGCAGCGCGGAAAGCGGCACGGCGATGAACGCGAGCACGAGCACCATGATCGGCAGCGCAATGCGCCGCTGCAGCTCCGCAATGTCCACGAGCGCGCTCGAGCCGAAGAGCTCGCGGCTTGGCTTTCGCTCCGGCACCGTGCGTCCCGCGCCCGCCTCCGGCACGACGACGGGGATGCCGTGCTCGGCGAAACGGATGCGCCGGAATCCCGCCTGCCCCGGCACGCCCTCGATCCGCTCGCCATCGTGGAGCACGACGATCTGCGTGCGGCCGCCTTGTAGGACACGCTGCTCGGCCCAGGCCGCGGTCGCAACCTCGACGCGGTCCCCGGCGAGGTGCTGCATGAAGACGTGGATCAGGCGACCGTCCGCCCCGCTCTGCTCCGCATAGAAGACCGCCTTGCCGTCGGCGTAGGTGCGGAAAGTCCCGGGCGTCAGCTGGCCGAACTGCGCATCCCGCATGCCCCGCCCGCGCAACTCCTCGGCCCCGTTCCGGGCCTCCGGCCCGACCACGAAGGTCAGCCAGGCAAGGCCGATCGCAACCGGCACGGCCAGCGCGTACACCGGCAGGTACAGCCGCTCCGGGCCGATCCCGCAGGCCCGGACCGCGGCCATCTCGCTCTCGTGGTAGAGCCGGCCGAGGGCAAGCATCGCCGCGAGCAGCATGCTGATCGGCACGAGCACCATCAGGTTCTCGAGCGTCGTGAGGCCGATCAGTGCGAGCACGATGTCGTGGGGAAAGCCGCGCTCGGCCGCGATCCCGAGGATCCGGGCGAGCTGGTAGCTCACGAGGATTGCGAGCAGCACGACGGTGACGCCCGCGAGGGACACCGCGACTTCGCGCAGGACGTATCGGTCGATGGTGGCAAACAAGGCGGGTTCCGCGCGGCCAATCGGCCATTTTCGATTAAACTGGCAGGACACGGTAAACCAGCGCGACACCGCGCTCAACGGGCGCGCCGGTCGGCGCGGTATGCGGGGGATCGAGGATCATGCAGTTTCATGTGATCAAGGCCGGCGCGGCTCGCAAGCCCACGGCCTGTGCGATCGTCGGGATTCACGAGAACGCGGCGATGTCCGAGTCCGCCCGGCGGCTCGATCGCGCGAGCGGCGGTGCGATCTCGCGCGTCCTGAAGCGCGGCGACTTCGCCGGCCGGAGCATGGAAACCTTCCCGATCACCGGCCTGCGCCGCGGCCCGGCCGAGCGGATCCTGCTCGTGGGCCTCGGCACGAAGTCCGGCTTCGGCAGGAAGCCCTACCGCCGCGCGGTCTACGCGGCCACGCAATGGCTCGCGAAGAGCGGCGCCCCCAATGCGGTGTCCTGGCTCGCGGCGGACGGCGTGCCTGGCCTCGACGCGTACTACGCCGTGCGCCACGCCGTCGAGAGCGTGAACAACGCGCTCTACCGGATTCCCGACCTCAAGACGGCGAAGAAGCCTCCGCTCCCGAAGCTCTCGAAATTCGGCATCGCCGTGGCGGACGCGGACGCGGGGTCCGCCGAGCGCGGCGTGCGCGACGGGCGCGGCATTTCGGCCGGCATGGCGCTCATGAAGGATCTCGCGAACCTGCCCGCGAACGTCTGCACGCCCTCCTACCTCGCCGATGCCGCGAAGGCGCTCGCCCGCGAGCACAAGAGCATCAGCGCAAGAGTGCTCACGCGCCGCGAGATCAAGGCGCTCGGAATGGGTTCCTTCCTCTCGGTCACCCGCGGCTCGGACGAGCCGCCGCGCCTGATCGTGCTCGAGTATCGCGGCGGCAAGAAAGGCGATGCGCCCGTCGCGCTGGTCGGCAAGGGCATCACCTTCGACACCGGCGGCATCTCCCTCAAGCAGCCTCCGGGCATGGACGAGATGAAGTTCGACATGTCGGGCGCCGCCTCCGTGTTCGGCGCCTTCAAGTCGATCGCGACGATCGAAGCGCCGCTGAACGTCGTCGGCATCATCCCGACTTGCGAGAACATGCCGGGCGGCCGCGCGACGAAGCCGGGCGACATCGTCACCTCGATGTCGGGAAAGACCATCGAGGTCCTCAACACCGACGCCGAGGGCCGGCTGATCCTCTGCGACGGCATCACCTATGCGCGGCGGTTCAAGCCGCGCGCCGTGGTCGACATCGCGACGCTGACCGGGGCCTGTGTCATTGCGCTCGGAGCGCACTATTGCGGGCTCTTCTCGCCGGATGAAAAGCTCGCAGCCGCCATCGCTGCCGCCGGCGAGCGTGCCGATGACCGCGCGTGGCGACTGCCGATCGGCGAGGAATACGCCGAGCTCCTGAAGAGCAATTTTGCGGACCTGGCGAACGTCGCAGGCCGCGAGGCCGGCGCAATCACGGCGGCCTGCTTCCTCTGGCGCTTCGCGGACGGCCTGTCATGGGCCCACCTCGACATCGCGGGCAGCGCCTACCTGACGGGCAGCCACAAGGGCAGCACGGGACGGCCGGTGCCGCTGCTGGTCGACTGGCTGTTGCACTCGGGCTGAGGCCGTGACGGCCCCGCAGATCGACTTCTACGTGCTCGCGGGCAGCGACTCGAAGTCGCGCCTGCGTTTCGCGTGCCGCCTCGTGGAGAAAGCCTGGCTCAAGCGGCATCGCGTGCGCGTGCAGTTCGACCCGGGCGGCGAGCTCGAGGCCTTCGACCAGATGCTGTGGACGTTCTCCGACCGCAGCTTCGTGCCGCACCGGCGCGCCGGTGCGCCGGACGACGCGCCCGAGCCCGCGCCGCCCATGGTCGTGATCGCCGACACGGCGGACGCGGATGCGGCGGACGGCGACGTGCTCATCAACCTGGCCGCAGCGGCGCCGCCCGCCGTCGAAGGCTGGTCACGCATCGCGGAAGTCGTGGATTCGGACAGCGGCCGCCGCACGCAGGGGCGCGATCGCTTCCGGGCCTACCGCGAACGCGGCTTTGCGCCGGCGACCCACGAGATGAGGAGCGAGACATGAACCGGGATCCCGCGCGCGAACTGCCGATCCTGACCGACGTCGTCGAACTGCACGCGACCGGGAGCTTCCCGAAACCCGAGCGCGCCCCGGCGCCCGAGTCGCCCTATGCATCGGGCCTGCTGTCCGAGGAGGACGTCGCCGCGCTGCAGGCCCTGCTCGTGAGCCGTACGCTGAACCTGACCGATGAGCTCCTGCACTCGGCCGCGCGCGAGATCGAGGCCGTCATGTTCGAGCGCGTGATCGACCGCCTGCGCGCGGCCTTGCCGGACCTGGTCGCCGCCGCACTGCGCGAGCAGTTCGCGCCCGGCGAAGACTGAGGCCGCCGCTCCCGGGCGCATGGACAAGACCTACTCTCCGCGCGACATCGAAGAGCGCATCTACCGCCGCTGGGAGGACGAAGGCCTCTTCGCCCCGGCGGGTGACGGCCCGCCATTCTGCATCGTCATTCCGCCGCCGAACGTGACCGGCACGCTCCACATGGGCCATGCGTTCCAGGACACGATCATGGATGCGCTCACGCGCTACCACCGCATGGCGGGCGATCGCACGCTCTGGCAACCCGGCACCGACCACGCGGGCATCGCGACCCAGATGGTGGTCGAGCGCCAGCTCAACGCGGAAGGCAAGACGCGCCACGAACTCGGTCGCGAAGCCTTCAACGAGCGCGTCTGGCGCTGGAAGGAAGAATCCGGCGGCACGATCGCCCGCCAGATGCGCCGCCTCGGCGCCTCGGTCGACTGGAGCCGCGACCGATTCACGATGGACCCGGGACTTTCGCGCGCGGTCCAGCAGGCATTCATCCGGCTCTACGAGGATGGGTTGATCTACCGCGGCAAGCGTCTCGTCAACTGGGACCCGGTGCTGAAGACGGCCGTATCCGACCTCGAGGTCCAGTCCGAGGAAGAGAACGGATCGCTGTGGCACATCCGCTACCCGTTCGCGAACGGCAAGGGGCACGTGACCATCGCGACGACGCGGCCCGAGACGATGCTGGGCGACGTCGCGGTCGCCTTCCATCCGGACGACGAGCGCTATCGCGGGCTCGATGGCACGATGCTCGCGCTGCCGCTCACGGGCCGCGAGATCCCGCTCATCGCGGATGCGTTTGCCGACCCGGCTTTCGGCACGGGTTGCGTGAAGCTGACGCCGGCGCACGATTTCAACGACTACGAGGTCGGCCAGCGCCGCGGCCTGCCGCTCCTCAACATTCTCACGGCTGACGCGAAGATCAGCGACGAGGCGCCGGCCGCCTACCGCGGGCTCGACCGCTTCGAGGCGAGGAAGCGCATCGTCGCCGACCTCGAGGCCGCGGGCCTGCTCGAGAAGGTGGAGCCGCACCGGCTCACGATCCCGCGCGGCGACCGCAGCGGCGCCGTGGTCGAGCCCTGGCTCACGGACCAGTGGTACGTGCGCGTCGAAAAGCTCGCGGCCCCCGCCATTCGCGCCGTCGAGGACGGACGCATCCGCTTCGTGCCCGAGAACTGGGACCGCACGTATTTCGAATGGATGCGCAACATCAAGGACTGGTGCATCAGCCGCCAGCTCTGGTGGGGCCACCGGATCCCGGCCTGGTACGGGCCGGATGGCGCGATCTACGTCGGCGAGAGCGAGGATGCGGTCCGCGGCAGGCACAAGCTCGCGGCGAGCCTGCCGCTCACGCAGGACGAGGACGTGCTCGACACCTGGTTCTCCTCCGGCCTCTGGCCGATCTCGACGCTGGGCTGGCCGGAGCGGACGCAGGAACTCTCGACCTACTACCCGACGAGCGTCCTCGTCACCGGCTTCGACATCATCTTCTTCTGGGTCGCGCGCATGGTGATGCTCGGCATGCACTTCACCGGCGAAGTCCCGTTCCGCGAGGTGTACATCCACGGCCTGATCCGCGACCACGAGGGCCAGAAGATGTCGAAGTCGAAGGGCAACGTCCTCGACCCGCTCGACATCGTGGACGGCATCGAGCTCGAGGCGCTGGTCGCGAAGCGCACGACGGGCCTGATGCAGCCGCAGCTCGCGCCGGCGATTGCGCGCTCGACGCGCAAGCAGTTTCCGGATGGCATTCCGGCGCATGGCACGGACGCGCTCCGCTTCACCTTCGCCTCGCTCGCGACGCTCTCGCGCGACCTGCGATTCGACCTCGGGCGCGTCGACGGCTACAAGAACTTCTGCAACAAGCTCTGGAACGCCGCGCGTTTCGTGCTGATGTCGACCGAGTCGCCGCTGCCCGCCGGGCCAGAGGCGCCTGCCGCCCACGACCGCTGGATCCGCTCGCGGCTGTCGGCGACGATCGCCGCCGTACGCGAGGGCTTCGCGCAGTACCGCTTCGACCTGGCGGCGCAGGCGGTGTACGAATTCACCTGGTACGAGTTCTGCGACTGGTACCTGGAATTCAGCAAGCCCGTGCTCCAGTCTGAGGAAAGCGACCCCGCAGCGCGGCGCGCGGCGCGGCGCACGCTGCTCGAGACGCTGGAGACGCTGCTGCGCCTGCTGCACCCGATCATGCCCTTCATCACCGAGGAGATCTGGGGACGCGTCGCGCCGCGTGCGGGCGTCAGCGGCGCATCCATCATGCGCCAGCCGTTCCCCGAGGCGTCTGCGGATGCAGCCGATCCGGTCATCGAGTCCGAGATGCGCTGGGTCATGGATTTCATCCTCGGCGTGCGCCGCATCCGCGGCGAGCTCGACATCGCGCCCTCGGTGCCGCTCACCGTCCGCCTGCAGGCGGCCTCGAAGCAGGATCTCGAGCGTTACGCGCGCCACGAGGCCGTGATCCGCCGCATGGCCGGCATCGCCGGCGCGACCGCGCTCGGCGCGGGCGAGACGCCGCCGCAGGCCGCGGCCGCCCTCCTCGGCGACTTGCGGATCCTCGTGCCGATGGCCGGGCTCATCGACGTGGACGCGGAGCTCGCCCGTCTCGGCAAGCGCCGCGGCAAGGTCGAGCAGGAACTCGCGCGGGCGAGCGCCAAGCTCGGCAATGCGAGTTTCGTGCAGAATGCGCCCGCCGAGGTGGTCACGCAGGAACGCGAACGGCTCGAGGGATTCAAGCGTGAACTGGCGCAACTTGCCGAACAGCACGAGCGGGTAGCCTCGCTGCGATGAACGCGCAGTCGCAAGCCTCGGATTCCGCGCGCGGCCAGCTCCTCGCGGCGCTCGCGAGCCTGAACCAGGTCATCCTCGGCAAGGACCGCGAGGTCCGGCTCGCGCTCGCCTGCCTGCTCGCGCGCGGACACCTCTTGATCGAGGACATTCCCGGCGTCGGCAAGACGACGCTCGCCCACGCGCTTGCGCGCGTGCTCGGCCTCACGTACCAGCGCATCCAGTTCACGAGTGACCTGCTGCCGGCAGACGTGATCGGAATCTCCGTCTACGACCGCGACAGCGGGCGCTTCAAGTTCCACCGCGGCCCGGTGTTCGCGCAGCTCGTGATGGCGGACGAGGTCAACCGAGCGACGCCCAAGGCGCAGAGCGCACTGCTCGAGGCGATGGAAGAGCGCCAGGTCACGACCGACGGCGAGACGCACGCGCTGCCGGAGCCTTTCTTCATCGTCGCGACCCAGAATCCCTCGTTCCAGGTCGGGACATTCCCGCTGCCGGAATCGCAGATCGACCGCTTCCTGATGCGCATCGAGCTCGGCTACCCGGCGCCGGTCCACGAACGCCAGCTCCTGCGCGGTCGCGACCGGCGCGACCTGCTCGCCGACCTGCCGGCCGTGCTCGACCCGGCGACCATTCCCGGCCTGCAGCAGCGCGTTGCGGAGGTACATGCGAGCGATGCCCTGCTCGACTACGTGCAGGCGGTCGCGCGCGCCTCGCGTGACGGCAGCCGCCACCAGGCTGGCCTCTCGCCGCGCGCCGTCATCTCGCTCCTGCGCTCGGCCCAGGCCTGGGCCTTCTTGCACGGGCACCCGGGCGTGCTGCCGGAAGACTTGCAGGCGGTCCTGCCCGCCGTCGTGGGCCATCGCCTGCGCCCGCGCGACCCGTCGGATGGCCGCACGCCGGCCGAGGTCGCCGCGGCGCTCGTGAAGTCGGTGCCGATCCCCTGAGGGCCGCGCGCCACTCCGTTGCATATTCTGCGAAGCGCGCCCTGCGCAGCTGGGTGCGCGACTGGATCCGCCGGCGCCAGGGTCCCGATCGCGAATCCGTGACGCTCCTCCGCGGGCGCATCTACATCCTGCCGACCGGCCTCGGCGACCGCGTTCGGGCTGATGTTGTTCGCGATGCTCCTCGGCTCGCTGAACTACGGGAACAACCTCGGGCTCGCGCTGACCTTCCTCCTGGGCGCGCTCGGCGTCGTCGCGATGCATGCCTGTCACCGGAACCTCGAGTCTCTCGTCGTGCGCGCGGCGGCACCGGATCCGCCCTTCGCGGGCGATGACGGCCGTGTCTTCGATCTCGCGCTCGCGAATCCGGGCCGCGTGCCGCGCTTCGACGTCGAAGCGATCGCTGCAGGCCGTGCCGACGCGCCCGCCTCCCTTGCGGCCGGCGGCGAGGCGTCCGTCGCGCTGCGCGTGCCGACGCGGCGACGCGGCAGCATCGTGCTCGAGCGCATCGAGATCGCGACGCGCTTTCCCTACGGGCTCTTCCGCGCCTGGGCCGTGCTGCATCCGGATGTCGCCTGCCTCGTCTACCCGCGGCCCGCAGACAACGCGCCGCCACCGCCGCAGGCGCCGGGCCTTGCGGGCAGCGGTGTCGCGCGGCGCGGCGAGGACGACTTCGCGGGACTCAAGGACTACCACCCGGGCGACCCGCCGCGGCACATCGCCTGGAAAGCGTACGCCCGTGCGGGAGAGCTTCTCGTCAAGGAATTCAGCGGCGATGCCGAGGCGATGCCGCTGTTCGATCTCGCCGATGCGCCCGGCGACGACCTCGAGGCGCGCCTCTCCGTGCTCGCGCGCTGGATCGTGGACGCGCATGCGCGCGGGCAGACGTTCGGCCTTCGCCTGCCCGGCGACGAGATTCCACCGGAGCCCGGCGATGCGCAGCGCCGTCGCTGCCTCGCCGCCATTGCGCGCTTTGGCGCGCCCGCTCCCCGATGTCGCCTGAGCGCGAGGAATCGTTCCGGCGACTCGCCTGGACCATGTCGGGACTGGTCGCGGCGCTCGGGCCCCACTTGCTGCGCCTGCAGGTCTGGGTATCGGCGTTCGTGCTCGGCGTCTGCGCCTGGCGGCTGATCGCCGAGAAGCGCGGCTGGCGCATGCCGGTCGCGTTCGTGCGCGGAGCGATTGCGGCCGGCGTCACGGTCGCGGTCGTGCTCGGCTATTCGACGATCACCGGACTCGACGGCGGCACGGCGCTGCTCGCGCTGATGTCGGCGCTGAAGCTCCTCGAGACGCGAACGGCCCGCGACCACACGATCCTCATCTTCATCGGCTGGTTCCTGTGCCTCGCGTCCTTCCTCTACGCGCAGGACATCGCGACCGCCGCGTGGGTGCTGCCGACCGTCTGGCTGCTCGCGGCGGCGCTACTCGAGGTCTCGCGCCGCGGACGCGGCGGACCCGCGCTGCATCCCTTCCGCACCACCGGCGCCATGCTGCTGAAGGCCGCGCCGGTCGCCCTGGTCCTCTTCTTCTTCTTTCCGCGGGTCGAGGGCAGCTTCTGGGGCGTGCCTTCCTCGGAGCGCGCGTTGACGGGGCTCACCGAGGAAATGTCGCCCGGCGATATCTCGGACCTCACGCTCAATGACGTCGTCGCATTCCGCGTTCGGTTCAAGGGCGATCCGCCGCCGCGGCCGCTGCGCTACTGGCGGGGCCTCGTGCTGATGTCCTTCGACGGCTACACCTGGTCACGCGGCGATGCGCAGTCCTTTCCCCACTCGGCTGTCGACCGCGACAGCGCAGCGGTCGACTACACGGTGACGCTCGAGCCGACCGGGCAGCAGTTCCTGTTCGCGCTCGACCTGGTGGACCGCTGGACGCCCGGCGTCGCAGGCCAGTCCTGGGACTATGGCCTTCGCACTCGCAAGCCTGTCAATGCCGTGCTGCGCTACGAAGCGCGCTCGCACCTGCGCTACCGCGCGGGCGAATCCCTCCCGCTGTCGCTGCGCAATGCGAGCCTGCAGCTGCCGCTGAACCGGAATCCTCGTACCGCGCAGCTCGCAGAGAACATGAGGCGCGAAGCCGGGAGCGACGAAGCCTACATCCGGGCCGTGCTCGGGATGTTTCGCCAGCAGGAATTCTTCTACACGCTGACGCCACCCGGGCTCGCCCGCGATTCGGTCGATGATTTCCTGTTCAACACGCGCCAGGGCTTCTGCGGGCATTTCGCCTCGGCGTTCACGACGATGATGCGCGCGGCCGGCATCCCGGCCCGCGTCGTCGCGGGCTACCAGGGCGGCGACTGGAACCCGGTCGGCGGCTACCTGCTCGTGCGCCAGTCGCATGCGCACGCCTGGTCCGAGGTCTGGCTCCCCGGGCAGGGCTGGCGCCGCATCGACCCGACGGCCGCAGTCGCGCCGGAGCGCATCGAACGCGGCATCGAGGCGTCGTTTGCGGGCTCCGACCTGCTGCCGGGCGCGTTCATGCGCGATTCGCCGCTGCTGTGGAAGATGGGGATGATCTGGGACAACGTGAACGCCGAGTGGAACGACTGGGTCGTGCAATTCGACCGCGCGTTGCAGAACGAGATCCTGCTCGACCTCGGATTCGACGACCCGGACTGGCGTGCCTTCGCGACCGCGCTCGGCATCGGCCTCGCGATCGCCGTCGTCCTGCTGTTCGGCTGGCTCGCGTTCGAATTCCGTCCGCAGAGTCCCGACCCCGCGGCCGCGGCTTACCGGCGCTTTACCAGGCGCCTCGCGCGCCGCGGGTTCGAACGGGAGACCGGCGAGGCGCCGCGCGATTTCGCACGGCGCGTGCGCCGGTTCCGTCCCGAACTCGGGCTGTCCGCACTCGCGATCACGGAGACTTACCTGCGCCTGCGCTACGGGCCTGCGCCCACCGCCTCCGACTTGAGGCTGTTGCGCGCAGCAGGTCGCGCGCTTCAGGCCGTGACGCCGACGTAGCGGGGGTCGTGCGCCGCGCGAGAGAAGATGCGGCGCAGCAGCGGTTCGAAGTGCTCGAGCGGACGCGTCGCATAGTCCGGGTCGAACGAGGCCTGGTCCCAGTCGCAGAAGGCGACGCAGGCGTCGTACCATGGATGGCCTTTCAGGCGCTCGCGCATGAGACGGTCGCCGCCGAGATGGTGCACGTAGTAGTACGTCTGGAACAGGCCGTGCTGCTCCACGATCCAGGTCACTTCCGGCCGCACGTAGGGCCGGAGTATGCCGGCCGCCACCTCGGCGTGGTTGTACGGAGCGAGCTCGTCGCCGATGTCGTGTATCAACGCACCGAGCACGAGCTCCTCGTCGGCACCCGCGGCCTCGGCGCGAGTCGCCACCTGCAGGGAATGCTCGAGGCGAGTGACGGGGTAGCCGTCGAGGGAGCTGTCGAGCTTGCCGAGCGCAGCCAGCACCCGGTCCGGCAATCCAAGCGCGAAATCGCGTTCGGACTGGTCAAGAAGCAGGTAGTCCTCCCGTGTGCCGTCTTCCATCCTTCGGAAGCTGACGATCTTCGTCATGCGCTGTGCTCCGCGGCGAGTCGGCGCCGCACGACCCGGTAGAGGCTCCTGGGACCGTCAATGTCGATGTAGCAACCCTGCAGGTGCCGCTCGCCTTCGGCCGGATCAAACCCCGTGCGGCCGTGCAGCAGCCGCCGGTTGTCCATCATCAGGAGCTCGCCGGCCGCGAGCAGGAACCGGATCTCGAACTCCGGAGAGCGCAGCAGGTGGTCGAATGCCCGGCGCGCACGGTAATACGCGTCCAGCTGCCCGGGCGGCTTCAACGGGACGAAGTCGAGGCGCGGACTGAAGTGAATGGCAACGAGTCCGCCATTCGCGTCGAGCTCGATGGGGACCGCGCTCGCGACAAGTTCTGTGACCTCGTCCTGGTAGCGGAAGCGAACCGGCGTGCGCGACAGCAACGCGAAGGCATCAGGGTCGCGAGTCTCCAGGGCCCGCGCCGCCGCAAAGCCGTCGACGAGCGTCGAGAGTCCGCCCGAAGTCTCGTTCACGAGACAGTGCAGCAGCTGCACGCCGGGCACCGGGTCGCGGTAGGGATTGTCCGTGTGGGGGTCCAACGGCAACGATGTGTAGGCGAGGTCGCTGGCCTCGGCCGTCGAGCGCACATCGAAGAGCGCGCCGAAGTTGGTCTCCCGCGTGAAGCCGAACGCGCTGCCCACGCGAATGAGCGAAGCCGGCCGTATCGGGACCCCGCTGAAAACGATGAAACCGGTCTCGAGAAACTGGCGCAGCCACTCGTGCAGTTCCGCATCTTCAGGTCTTTCCGTCCAGGCGAAACGGCGTACTTCTCCCGTCGCCGCATTCCAGGGATGCGGAGCAGGAATGTCGTGATCCGCCGGCGCAAGCGCCGCCTCCTCCAGCAGGTTCTCGCCGAGAAAATCGGCTTCGTGCCCGTCGCTGAAACAGATGCGATAACGCCCAGACTCAGGCTCGCTGATGGACGTGATGGACAACGCCAGGTCGAGATCCGACGGATCGTGCAAGCGCTGGCCGGTACGCAGGTCCATGCTGCGCGCATCGCGGCATCGCTCGCGCAACCAGATCGGGTGCAGCGCAAATCGCTGCCCGTCATCGAGCACGATGGCCAGCTCGCGTGGGGACCGGACATGAAGGTGCGCCATTGGCGCCTACACTAAGGCCGCGCGCCGGCACGCGGCAAGCGCGGGGTCCGGCCGGGCTCAGCCCGCCACTCGGACGCGCGCGAGCAGGATCGCGCCGCCCACGAACAGCACGATGATCGACAGCATGCCCATGCGCGTGTCGCGGGTGATGAGCGCCGTGATGCCGACCATCGTCGGGCCGAGCACCGCGGCGAACTTGCCCATCATGTTGTAGAAGCCGAAGAACTCGCCCTGCTTGCCTTCCGGCACGAGCGCCGCGTAATACGAGCGCGACAGCGACTGGATGCCGCCCTGCACGAGGCCGATGACGGCGGCGAGCGCATAGAAGTGCACGACCTCGCTCATCCGGTAGGCGGCGACCGTCGCCGCCGCGTAGATCGCGATCGCGATGAAGATCCCGTTGCGGGCGCCGATGCGGTTGCCGAGCCAGCCGAATGCGAGCGCCGACGGGAAGCCCACGAACTGCGTGATGAGGAGCGCCGCGATCAGGCTCTGCTGCGGGAAGCCGAGCGAGAGGCCGTAGTCGACGGCCATCTTGATGATCGTGTTCACGCCGTCGATGTAGAGCCAGTACGCGAGCAGGAACCACACGAGCGCGCGGTACTTGCGAACCTCGGCGAGCGTCGCGCGAAACTCGCGCCATCCGGCGCGGACCGCATCGCCCGCCGGCAGCGCGCGTCCCCGCTTCTGCTCGCGCACCCACAGCAGGCACGGGATCGTGAACAGGATCCACCAGGCGCCCACCATCGGAAATGAGGCGCGCACGGCATCGGTGGCGCCGCTGAGGCCGAAGCTTGCCGGGTTCGTGACCATCGCCACGTTGAGAAGCAGCAGCAGTCCGCCGCCCGCATAGCCGAGCGCATAGCCGTAGGCCGAGACGAGGTCGTACTCCGCGGGCGCCGCGACGTCGACGAGCAGCGAGTCGTTGAAGATGATCCCGCCCCAGAAGCCGATTCCGGCGAGCGAGTAGACGACTGCCGCCGACACCCAGTCGCCCTGCGGAACGGCAAAGAGGCCTGCGGTCGCCACGGCGCCGATGAGCGTAAAGAGTGCGAGCAGGCGCAGCCGCGTGCCGCCGCGGTCGGCCATGGCGCCGAGGAGCGGCGCGCTGAGGGCGATGACGAGGCTGCCGATGCCGTTCAGGAGCCCGAGGCGGAACGTGCTGACGGACGCTTCCGCGCCCGTGCTCCAGTACTGCTTGAAGAAGACCGGGAAGAAGCCGGCCATGACGGTCGTCGCGAACGCGGAATTGGCCCAGTCGTAGAGCGCCCAGGCGACGACCGGGCGGCGCAGCAGCGCCCGCTTCATGCGGCCACCGCAAGATGCTCGCGCGTCTCGCGGAAGGAAAGTTCCGGCCAGCGCTCGATCGTGAGCCCGAGATTGATGCGCGACGGCGCGAGGTAGACGAGCTCGCCCGCGTGGTCGAGCGCAAGGCTGTCGTACGCGCGCTCGCGGAACTGCTCGAGCATCTCGGGCTTGGCGCCGCCGATCCAGCGCGCCGTGAAGACATTGACCGGCTCGAAGGCGCAGGTGACGCCGTACTCGTCGGCGAGCCGGAACGCGACGACGTCGAATTGCAGCGGCCCCACGGCGCCGAGGATCAGGTCGTTGTTCCGAAGCGGGCGGAACAGCTGCGTCGCGCCCTCCTCGCACAGCTGGTCGAGGCCCTTCTGCAGCGCCTTCATGCGCAGCGGATCCTTGAGCACCGCGCGGCGGAAGAGCTCCGGCGCGAAGTTCGGGATGCCGGTGAAGGTGAGCGCCTCGCCCTCGGTGAAGGTGTCGCCGATGTTGATCGTGCCGTGATTGTGCAGGCCGATGATGTCGCCCGCCCAGGCCTCGTCGGCCTGCTGGCGGTCGGCGGCCATGAACGTCAGCGCGTCGGCGATGCGCACTTCCTTGCCGAGCCGCACGTGGTGCAGCCGCATGCCGCGCCGGTAGGCGCCCGAGCAGATGCGCAGGAACGCGATGCGATCGCGATGGCCGGGATCCATGTTGGCCTGGATCTTGAACACGAACCCCGTGAGCGCAGGCTCCATCGGCTCGACCTCGCGAGTGGTCGTGCGGCGCGTGCGCGGCGGCGGCGAATGGCGCACGAAGGAACGCAGCAGCTCCTCGACGCCGAAGTTCGAGATCGCCGAGCCGAAATGCACCGGCGTCTGCCGGCCGGCGAGGTAGGCGTCCACGTCGAATGCGGGCATCGCACCGCGGATCAGCTCGATCTCCTCCCGGAAAGCCGCGGCGCGGTCGCCGAGGAGCGCACTCGGCCGCTTCGCTCGCGAGCCCCTCGATCGCGCGATTCGTGCCGACGCGGCCGCCGCGGACGCTGTCGTAGACGTAGATGCGGTCTTCGCCGAGATGGTAGATGCCGGAGAGCTCGCGGCCCATGCCGAGCGGCCAGGTGATCGGCGCGCACTGGATGCCGAGAATGCGCTCGATCTCGTCCAGCAGCTCGACCGGCGCGCGCCCGTCGCGGTCGAGCTTGTTGATGAAGGTCATGATCGGCGTGTCGCGCAGCCGGCAGACCTCCATCAGCTTGATCGTGCGCTCCTCGACGCCCTTCGCGCAGTCGATGACCATGAGCGCGGAATCGACCGCGGTCAGCGTGCGGTAGGTGTCCTCGGAGAAATCCTCGTGGCCCGGCGTGTCGAGCAGGTTGACGATGCAGCCCTGGTACGGGAACTGCATGACCGACGAGGTGACCGAGATGCCGCGCTGCTGCTCCAGGCGCATCCAGTCGGAGGTCGCGTGTCGCGCGGCCTTGCGCCCCTTGACCGCGCCCGCCATCTGGATGGCGCCGCCGAACAGGAGCAGCTTTTCGGTCAGCGTGGTCTTGCCGGCGTCCGGGTGCGAAATGATCGCAAAGCTGCGTCGGCGGGCGATTTCGTCGTTCGGTGAATTCATCGTGGCATCGCGCAGGGCGCGCTAGCATAAAGGGGACGGTCACCTTTACCAACTAACAGGTATTGGGAGCGGCAACAGCCTCCCTGGTAAAGGTGACCGTCCCCTTTATGCTAGCGTGCCGAGCTCGAGCCGGTAGACCAGCGCGTCCTCGCGCCCGTCCTGCGCCTGGTAGTAGCCGCGCCGCGTGCCGACGCACTCGAATCCGAGCTCGTGGTAGAGCGCGATGGCTCCGCGGTTCGTGCGCCGCACTTCGAGAAATGCATCGCGCACGCCGCGGTCGCGCGCATGCACAAGAAGCGCGTTCAGGAGCCCGCGGCCGATGCCGCGCCGGCGGAATTCCTCGCGGATGCAGATGTTGAGCACATGCGCCTCGCCCGCTCCCATCGAGAGCACGCCGTAACCCGAGACGCCGGCGCCGGTGTCGACCACCACGCAGTGATAACCGACACGCAGGCAGTCGGCGAAGATCTGGTCGTTCCAGGGAAATACGTAGGATTCACGCTCGAGTGCAGCGACCTGCGGCAGGTCCGCCTGCGCCATCGGGCGCAGGTTCCAGGTCGCGGCGGCGACATCCTCACGTACGGTGGCCATGGGCCAGTACCCCGAGTGCAAGCTTGAGATCGTCCCAGGACTTGCGCTTCTCGCCCGGCGCACGCAGCAGGTACGCCGGGTGGTAGGTCACGATCACGGGCACGCCGTCGAAGTCGTGCACGCGGCCGCGCAGGCGGCCGATCGGTTGGTCGGTGTCGAGCAGCCGCTGCGCCGCAATTCGCCCGACGCAGAGGATCGCGGCCGGCGCGACGAGTTCGATCTGCCGGCGCAGGTACGGCAGGCACTTCCCGGCTTCCTCGTCGCTGGGATCGCGATTGTTCGGCGGACGGCACTTCAGGACATTCGCGATGAAGACATCGCCCCGTTCAAACCCGGCTGCCCGCAGCATCGCATTCAGCAGCATGCCCGCGCGGCCCACGAAGGGTTCGCCCTGGCGATCCTCCTCGGCCCCCGGCGCCTCGCCGACGACCATGAGCCGCGCGCCCCGGTCGCCGGTGCCAAACACGGTCTGCGTGCGCGTCTCGCAGAGGCCGCACAGCCGGCATTCGCGCACGGTGGCGGCGAGTTCGTCCCAGCCGGGCGCCGGCGATGCGACGCGCGCGACGGCCGCCGCGCGCACGCGCGGCACGTAGGCATCGACGCCGAGCGCCGCGAGCACCTCGAATTGCCGCGCCTGCATGTGCTCAGCCGCCCTTGCCCGCCGCACCGCCGTCGCGCGGGCGGCGCCGCAGCTTCAACCAGCTCCAGCCGACCGGGCCCGAGAGCGCATAGACGCCGAACATGATGAAGAGGACGACGGACGGGTTGGATGCGATCAACGCGATCGCGAGCGGCACGAGCAGCAGCTTCGAGTAGCGCACGCGCTCGCCGGTCGCGCGGTCCTTGAAGCTGCGGTACGGGAACTTGCTGACCATCAGCACGGCTGCGAGCAGCGTGATGACGAAGGCGAGCACGAGGCCGAGGAGCTCCGTGACGTCGAATTCATGCGCGAGCGCGATGAAGGCGGCGACGATCGCGGCGCCCGACGGGCTGGGCAGGCCCTCGAAGTAACGCTTGTCCTGAGAGGCTGCGCGCGAATTGAAGCGCGCGAGGCGCAAGCCCACCGCGGCGGCGTAGAAGAAGGCCGCGATCCAGCCGAAGCGACCCCAGGCCGAGCCATACTCGGCAATGCGTTCGACGCCCCACTGGTAGCAGACGACGGCCGGCGCAATGCCGAATGCGACCATGTCGGCGAGGCTGTCGAATTCCTTGCCGAAGGTCGTCTCGGTGCCCATCAGGCGTGCGACCCGGCCGTCGAGGCCGTCGAAGATCATGGCCACGAAAATCGCGAGCGTCGCGCGCTCGAAATTCCCGTCAATGGACGCGACGATCGCGTAGAAGCCCCCGAACAGGCAGCATGTCGTCAGCAGGTTTGGCAGCAGGAAGATCCCGCGGCGCATGCGTGTTTCGTTGAAATCGACTTTCATGCGTCTGGCGTGGCACGGCCGGGAAGCAGCGCCTAAGATACCGCGCTTTGGGACCGGCGACACGCTCCGTCCCGGCTAAGGGAATCCCTGCATGCGCCTGTCCGCGTATCCGATCCAGAACCTCAAGGAAGTGCCGGCCGAAGCCGAGATCGTGAGCCACCGGCTCATGCTCCGCGCCGGCCTCATCCGGCGCCTCGCGGGCGGCCTCTACACCTGGCTGCCGATGGGCCTTCGCGTCCTGCGCAAGGTCGAACGCGTGATCCGCGAGGAGATGAACCGCGCCGGCGCGCTCGAGATCTCGATGCCCGTCGCGCAGCCTGCCGAGCTCTGGATCGAGTCCGGGCGCTGGGACCAGTTCGGTCCGGAACTGCTTCGCTTCAAGGACCGCCACGACCGCGACATGGTGCTCGGCCCGACGCACGAGGAGGTCGTGACCGACCTCGCGCGCCGCGAGCTCAAGAGCTACCGCCAGCTGCCGGTCAACTTCTACCAGATCCAGACCAAGTTCCGCGACGAGATCCGGCCGCGCTTCGGCATCATGCGCGCCCGCGAGTTCATCATGAAGGACGCCTACAGCTTCCACGCCGACGAAGCCTCGCTCGCCGAGGGCTACCGGAAGATGTACGACGCCTACAGCGCGATCTTCACGCGCCTTGGGCCTGCGCTTCCGGGCCGTGCACGCCGACAGCGGCGCGATCGGCGGCAGCGCCTCGCAGGAATTCCACGTGCTCGCGGATTCGGGCGAGGACGCGATCGTGTTCTCGGACGGCGACGACTACGCCGCGAACCTCGAGCTCGCCGTGGCGCTGCCGCCGCGCGAGCCGCGCGCGGCCGCGAAAGAGGCCCTGCGCGAGGTCGCGACACCGGCCGCGCGCACGATCGCGGACGTCGCAGCCCTCCTCAAGCTGCCCGCTGCGCGGCTCCTCAAGACCATGGTTGTCGATGGCGCTGACGGCGGGCTCGTCGTGCTGCTGCTGCGAGGCGACCATGAATTGAATGCGCTCAAGGCGAGCAAGCACCCCGCGGTCGCGAAGCCCCTGCGCATGGCGGATCCCGCGCGCATTGCGGCCGCATTCGGCAGCGAGCCCGGATTCCTGGGCCCGGTCGGATTGAAGCTGCCCGTGATCGCCGACCATGCGGCGGCTGCGCTCGCGGATTTCGTGTGCGGCGCCAACAAGGCCGATATGCACCTCGCCGGCGTCAACTGGGGACGCGACCTGCCGGAGCCCGCGGCTGCGGACCTTCGGAACGTGGTGGATGGCGATCCGAGCCCGGGCGGCGGCCGCCTCTCGATCGCGCGCGGCATCGAGGTCGGTCACGTCTTCCGTCTCGGCTGCAAGTACAGCGAGTCGATGAAGGCGCAGCGTGCAGGACGAGCAGGGCCGCGACATCGCGATGCACATGGGCTGCTACGGCATCGGCGTCACGCGCATCGTGGCGGCCGCGATCGAGCAGAACCACGACGAGCGCGGGATCATCTGGCCGGCGCCGCTCGCCCCGTTCGACGTCGTCCTCGTCGGGCTCAACTGGGAGAAATCGGAAGCGGTGCGAAATGCCGCCCTCGCCCTCTACCGCGAGCTCGGCGAGGCGGGCATCGAGGTGCTCCTCGACGACCGCGATGCGAGGCCCGGCGTCAAGTTCGCCGACGCGGAACTGGGCGGCATCCCGCACCGGCTCGTCGTGTCCGAGCGGGGCCTGGCTGCCGGAAAGCTCGAGTACCGCTACCGCCGCGCCGAGGCCAACGAGGAATTCCCGCAGGCGGAGGCGTCTCGAATTCCTGCGCGAGCGCGTCGCGGCCGGATGAGAAAGAGCACTCGGGCCGGCATCGGCACTGCGCGGCTTGCAGTCGCGGCGCTACTCATCCTTTCCCTCGCACCCGCCGCGCAGGCCGACCGCCAGCAGGACCCGGGCCTGCGCGAAGTCATCGCCGCGGCCATCAAGGAAGCGCCCTGCTTCGCCGCCAAGTACGACGACGTCGTCTGGTTCGCGCTGATGCGGCCCGCGCGTCGAGACGCGCCTGCGCGCCCAGCCGCCGGACCTGCGGCTCGGCGACGACGTCGACGAAAGCCGCCGAGCGGATCCTGCGCGCCGTGAGCTGCGAATCGACCAAGCACGCGATGCTGCGCGACCGCCCGCAGCTCGTGCTTGCCGTGATCGACGTCGAGAGCGCCTTCGATCCGTTTGCCGTGTCGTACGCGGGCGCAGTCGGACTGATGCAGGTGATGCCGTTCTGGCCCACCGAGCTCGGCCTGTCGAAGAAGGACCTGATCGACGTCGAGCTCAATATCCGCATGGGCTCGGCGATCCTCGCCTACTACCTCGAACGCGAGCGCGGCGACTACCGCCGCGCGCTCGGCCGCTACAACGGCAGCGTCGGCCGGCGCGAGTACCCGGACCTCGTGCTCGGACGCCTCAATTCGCGCTGGCGCCGCTAGCGGGGACTGTCACCTTCGCGCGCTTGGGGACTGTCGCCTTTGCGCGCTCTGGCGCAAAGGGGACTGTCCCCTCCGGGTTAACGCTCCAGAAACGTCTCCGGCCAGTCCCGCGAAGCGGGCTCGATCACCTCGACCTCGACTGCGTCCACGCGCGCCATGGGCGGGCCCTGGTGCAGCCACTCGACCAGCCGGGCGAGCGCCTCGGGCGGGCCCGCGGCAAGCACCAGCACGCTGCCGTCCGGCCGGTTCTCCGCGCTCCCGCAAAGGCCGAGTGCAGACGCGCGCTCGGCCGTGCTCGCGCGAAACCAGACGCCCTGGACGCGCCCGCGGACCGAGACGCGCCGCGCGGCTTCCGGTGATGGCCTAGAATTCACGGCGCTACAGTCTGTGTTTGCACTCAACCGAAGGCAAGCCGCGATGCCGGAGATCCTCATCCTCTATTACAGCCGCCATGGCGCAACTGCCGAGCTCGCGCGCCAGGTCGCGCGCGGCGTCGACGGAGTCCCCGGCTGCCGCGCGCGACTGCGCACGGTGCCCGCCCTCGCGCAATCCAGCGCCGCGCCAGCCACGGCCGAGGACGGCGCCGCTTTCGCCACGCACGATGACCTGCGCGAATGTGCCGGGATGGTGCGTCGGCAGTCCGGTCCGCTTCGGGAACATGGCGGCGCCGCTGATGGCGTTTTTCGACGGCACCTCGAGCCTGTGGCTCACGGGCGTGCTGGCGGGCAAGCCGGTCGGCGCATTCACCTCGGGCAGCACGCCGCACGGCGGCCAGGAAACGACGCCGCTCGGCATGCTGTTGCCGCTCCTGCACCACGGCATGCTGATTGTCGGGCTTCCTTTCACGGAACCGGCCCTCTCGGACACGACCGGGGGCGGAACGCCTTACGGGGCGAGCCGCATCGTTCGCGAAGGCGAACGCCGCGCGCTCACCGAGGGCGAGCGCGCCCTCGCGCAGGCGCTCGGTGCGCGGGTCGCCTCGGTGGCGCTGCGCCTCTCTGCCGCCGGATGAGCGACCGCGCGCGAACGGTTTTGCGGCTCGCGGTCGCGGCCTGGATCCTGCTCGGCGCATCCGTCGCAATCTGGCCGGCCTCGGGCGCGGGCATCGGGCTCCTCACCGCGGCATTCGCATTCGTCCCGCTGCTGTTGCCTCTGCCCGGCATCGTTCGCGGCTCGGTGAAGTGGCTGCGCGCCGCGCCGATGGCGCTCGCGCCCGCGCTCGCGCTCGCGATCACCGAGATCCTCGTGAACCCGCCCGCACGGCCCTTCGCGGGCGCAAGCCTCGCACTCGCCTTCCTGGCATTTGCCGCGATCGTCGCGACGCTGCGGTCGCGGCTGCCTGGCTGATTCAGGGTTCGCCGCGCGCGAGCCATTCGCGCACGAAGGGCACCGTCAGGCGGCGCTGCGCCGCGAGAGATTCCGTGTCGAGGGCATCGAGCATCCGGCAGAGCGTCGCGAAGTCGCGCGGCGCGCGGCGCGTGAGGAAACCGAGCGTCTCGTCGGGCAGGTCGAGGCCGCGCCGCTCGGCGCGGCGCCTGAGCGCCGCGGGCTGCTCGGATTCCGCGAGCGGCTCGAGTCGGTGCACTTCGGAGGCGGCGAGCCTGGATGCCAGGTCCGGCAGCCGGATCGGAATCGCCGCAGGCGGACCCGCCCCCGCCATCGCGAGCCGCCCGCCGTGCTCGGCGATCCCGTTGTAGAGAGTGAAAAGCGCTGATTCCCAACCGGCGTCGCCGGCGATCGCATCGACATCGTCGAGCGCGACGAGATCCTGCCGTTCGAAGCCTTCGACGATGGCCGGGCCCTCCGCACGCACGAGGGCGAGCGGCAGGTAGGCCGAGGCGCGACCGGCAGCGCCGGCTTCGGCGCAGGCGGCCTGCAGCAGGTGGCTCTTGCCCGCGCCCGGCGGACCGTAGATCCACACGGGCGCGTTCGAGCGCATGGCTGCAACCCGCCGGAGCGCCTCGACGGCTTCCGCGTTGGCGCCGGCAGCATAGGTCTCGAAGCGCAGCGATACGCCGAGCTGGACCCCGAGTGGGAGCTGGCGCACGGAGTCAGGCGACGCCGCGGCGACCGCGGCTGACGGCAATCGCCTTGCGGGTATAGGTGAGTACGTAGTCCACGCCGCTGATGACAGTCGTCACCAGCACGCCCGCGCCGAGGCCCTGGATCAACCAGCCCGGCAGGTCGCGGAAAGCCGCGTTCCAGACCACCGCGATGACGAACAGGAGCTGCACCAGCGTGTTGATCTTCGACGGGATGGTCGGACGGCCCTCGAGCGGTCCGAAGAGCCACTTGTAGATGCCGGCGCCGACGCCGATGACGACATCGCGCAGCACCGCGATCGCTGCGAGCCAGACCGGCACGAGGCCGATCACCGCAAGCGTGATGAAGACGCTGACGAGCAGGAGCTTGTCCGCGAGCGGATCGAGCACCTTGCCGAGCTCCGAACTCCAGCCAAAGGTCTTCGCGAGATAGCCGTCCAGGATGTCCGAGGCCGCCGCGATCGCGAACAGGACGAGCGTTTGCCCGTAGCGGCCTTCGGCGAGCAGCACCACGATCGGCACGGTCAGCGCGATCCGCAGCAGGCAGATCAGGTTCGGGACCGTCACGACCTTCATGGCGACAGCGCGTAGATCAGGCGCCCCGCATCCACGGGCGCAAGACGCCCGTCGCGCAGGATCGCCTGGTTGAGCGCGTCGGGGTCGCCGCGCACGTTGACCCGGAAGGACACGCCGTCCATCGTCACTTCATCCACGGACACGCCGCGCACCGGCGCGAGCTTCGAAAGCGTGCGCATCGCGGAGGCATAGGCCTCGAGCGAAGCGATGCCCGTGACGGTCACGATCTGTTCCGTGCGCTGCGCCGCCCCGTGCGAAGCATAGACATTGGCATAGCGGTCGGCGGCGAGCTCGGGGCCGGCCTCGAGCTCCCCCGCCACGTTGGCGGCGGCGCCCGAAGACGAAAAGTTCCAGTCCACCTCGAAGGTCCCGGCGGCCGTCTGACGCGCGCGGCCGATCAGGACGCCGTCCGCCCCATAGCGGCGCGCGGCGTCCACGAGCGCGTCATGGTTGCCGGACCAGGCTTCCTGTGTCGCGCGCACGAGGTCGTCGCCGGCATCCGGCCACACGATCGGCAGCCCGCGACGCGCGGCGCTCGCGTCCACGCGCGATTTCTCCGCACTCGTGTCGCTCGCCGAAACGAGCGCGCGCCGCCCGCCGCCGCGGTCGAGTGCGAGCCACACGAGCGTCACCGGCCGTTCGTTGCCCCAGGATGCGAGGCCCGAGGCGTCGACGGCATTCTCGATGGCCGCGCCGTCGAAGCTGACCGAAAGCTGGTTGCCGGCCGCACGGCGGTAGCTCGCGACGTAGCGCGACGCCTGCGCGACCAGCGGCGCAAGATTCGACATGTCCGGTGCATCCGGCCGGCCCGTCACGCGCACGAGGACGGCGCGCATGGCCTCGCGGAATGCGGCGTCGTTTTCGCCGGTGTAAGGCACGGTCACCGTATAGAGATCGCCGAGCGACTCGGCACCGGCGAGCCCGGCGCATGCGACCAGCGCCAGCGCCGCAAGCCAGGCCTGGAATCGTCTTGCCGGGGGCGGGTCGGGGCGTGCGCTCACGCTACAATAGTACACTGCCCGCGCGTCGGGCCCGTCGAACCAGGCCCGATTTCCTGCGATGAAAGAACGCCCCTCGCTGACATACCGGGACGCCGGCGTCGACATCGATGCCGGCGAGGAACTCGTCGATCGCATCAAGCCGCGTGTCGCCCGCACGATGCGCCCGGAGGTGCTCGCCGGGATCGGCGGCTTCGGCGCCATGATCGAAATCCCCGAGGGCCGCTGGAAGCGCCCCGTGCTGGTCGCCGGAACGGACGGCGTCGGCACCAAGTTGCGGCTCGCGATCGACACCGGCCTGCACGATGGTGTCGGACAGGATCTCGTCGCGATGTGCGCAAACGACGTCGTGGTCCAGGGCGCCGAGCCCCTCTTCTTTCTCGACTACTACGCAACCGGACGACTCTCCGTCGATGTGGCCGAGCGAGTGATCGCGGGTATTGCAGAGGGATGTACGTTGGCAGGCTGCGCGCTTGTCGGCGGCGAGACCGCCGAGATGCCCGGCATGTACCCGGAAGGCGATTACGACCTCGCCGGATTCTGCGTCGGCGTCGTCGAGCGCGACCGCATCATCGACGGCCGCCGCACGCGCGCGGGCGACGCCGTCATCGGCCTCGCGTCGTCGGGTCCGCATTCGAACGGCTATTCGCTGATCCGCCGCCTGATCGCGGAGACGGGCGCGGACGAGTCGACCCGCGTGGGCGGCGCGCGGCTCATTCGACCTGCTCATGGCGCCGACGCGGATCTACGTGAAGTCGCTGCTGCGGCTTGCGGCCGCGGTGGACGTGCATGGATTCGCGCACATCACGGGCGGCGGCCTCACGGACAATATCCCGCGCGTGTTGCCGGACGGCCTCGCGGTGCGGCTCGATCCGCGGTCCTGGCGCCGGGATCCGGTCTGGGACTGGATCCAGGCGAGCGGCCGCATCGCCGACGCCGAGATGCATCGCACCTTCAACTGCGGCATCGGCATGATCGCCATCGTCGCGCGCTCCGAGGCCGATGCCGCGCTTGAACTCCTGCGCGTCGCCGGCGAGCAGGCGAGTGTCATCGGCGAAGTCGCGGCGGGCGCGGGCGTGCAGATCGGCTGATGAGCCTGCGCTTCGCCGTGCTGATTTCCGGGCGCGGCAGCAACATGCTGGCGCTCGAGCGCGCGACCCGGGACGGTCGCATCGACGGCCGGATCGTCTCGGTCGTCAGCGACCGCGCGGACGCTCCGGGCCTCGCGGCCGCACAGGCGCTCGGACTCGAGACGTCGATCCTCGAGCCCGCGCGCGGCGAGGATCGCGAATCCTTCGGGATCCGGCTTTCGGACCGTATCCGCGAGCACGGCGCGGAACTCGTGGCGCTCGCCGGATTCATGCGCATTCTCTCCGGCGGATTCGTGCGCGAATGGCAGGGGCGCCTGCTCAATATCCACCCTTCCCTGCTGCCGGCTTTCCGCGGGCTGCATACGCACCAGCGCGTGCTCGAGGCCGGCGAGCGCGTGCACGGCTGTACCGTGCATTTCGTGGTCGAGGAACTCGACGCCGGCCCCGCAGTCATCCAGGGGAGGCTTGCCCTGCGGCCCGGCGAGGACGAAAACACGCTTTCAGCGCGCGTTCAGCGTCTGGAACACATTATCTATCCGCGGGCGGTCGGCTGGTTCGCCGCCGGGCGGCTCGCGTGGCGGGACGGGGCTGCGCTCCTGGACGGGCGCGAGTCGGGGCCCGTGATCGTCGAGGAGGATTCTTGAAGTCTTTGGCACTCGGCCTGTTCGTACTGATGTCGGCAGTGTCCGCGACGGCGGGCGCCGAAGACGCGCTTGCGCCGTTCGTTGCGGACTACGACGTCCGCTACGGGCGCATGGGCGTCGGCACGAGCCGCACCGAGCTCTCGCGCGCAGGTTCGCGCTGGGTCATGCAGTCGACGACGAACGCGACGGGCCTTGCCCGACTCATCGCTTCGGGCACGTTGAAACAGCGCTCGGAATTCGACCTGCTTGCCGACGGCCCGCAGCCCGCGAGCTATCTCTTCGACGACGGAACCGACGACACGGACCACGACGTGAAATTCACGTTCGACTGGCACGCCGGCCGGGTGCGCGGCACTGCGGAGGACCGGGCCGTGGACATCGCCACGGTCCCGGGCCTGCAGGACCCCGCCTGCATGCAGGCGCTGGTGCTCGCGCGGCTGCGCACGGGCCAGGAGCCGGGCACGGTCGCGATGATCGAGAAGGACAAGGTGAAGTACTACCGCTACACGCTCCTGCGGCGCGAGACGCTGAAGACCGCGATCGGCGACGTGGAGACCGTCGTCTATCGCGCCGCGCGCGACGGCTCGGACCGGGAGACGATCACCTGGTATGCGCCGAAACTCGGATTTGCGGCCGTCCAGGCGCAGCAGCTGACGGACGGCAAGCGCGGCTTCCAGACCTACATCCGCCGCCTGCAGCCGGGCAGCTAGGGGACTGTCCCCTTCAGGTGTGACGTCACGTCACACCTGAAGGCGGACTGTCCCCTCTTATGTCTTCGGCAGCGTCACGCCCTTCTGGCCCTGGTACTTCCCGCCGCGGTCCTTGTACGAAGTCTCGCAGACCTCGTCCGACTCGAAGAACAGGAACTGCGCGACGCCCTCGTTCGCGTAGATGCGCGCCGGCAGCGGCGTCGTGTTCGAGAACTCGAGCGTGACGTGCCCTTCCCACTCCGGCTCGAGCGGCGTCACGTTGACGATGATGCCGCACCTGGCATAGGTCGATTTTCCGAGGCAGATGACCATCACGTTCCGCGGGATGCGGAAATACTCGACGGTGCGCGCGAGCGCGAAGGAATTCGGCGGGATGATGCAGACCTCGCCGTCGAAGTCCACGAAGTTCTTCGGGTCGAAGTTCTTCGGGTCGATGATCGTCGAGTTGATGTTGGTGAAGATCTTGAACTCGGGCGCGCAGCGCACGTCGTAGCCGTAGCTCGACGTGCCGTAGGAAACGATCCGGCGTCCATCCACGTCGCGCACCTGGCCGCCCTCGAACGGCTCGATCATGCCCTGCCCCGCCATGCGCCGGATCCACCGGTCTGACTTGATCGCCATCACTCACCCTCTATCCTGATTTCCGGCAATTGGCCCGCGCCCTTCAGCGCGCTCGCCGCGAGCGCGCCCGCCGCGCGGCGCGCGATCGCGTGGAATGCGGCGGCGACCGCGGAATCCGGTGCCGCGACGA
Source organism: uncultured Gammaproteobacteria bacterium (assembly GCA_963747035.1). Lineage (GTDB taxonomy): Bacteria > Pseudomonadota > Gammaproteobacteria > Steroidobacterales > Steroidobacteraceae > SCUD01. The sequence continues at coordinate 24,664 of CAVVDL010000003.1, read as the reverse complement.
CCGTCGGCCGTCCCGAATCCGCCTGCTCCCGGATCGCACCGTCGAGCGGCAGCTCGCCGAGGAGCGTCGTCTCGTAGCGCTCCGCGAGCGCCTTGCCGCCGCCCGCGTCGAAGATGTGGGACTCGTGCCCGCAGGCCGGGCAGCGGTGCAGGCCCATGTTCTCGACGATGCCGAGCACCGGCACGCCGACCTTGCGGAACATCTGCAGGCCCTTGCGCGCGTCGAGCAGCGCGATCTCCTGGGGCGTCGTGACGATGACGGCCCCGGAGACGGGCACGCGTTGCGTCAGCGTGAGCTGGATGTCGCCGGTGCCCGGCGGCATGTCCACCACGAGGTAGTCGAGCGGGCCCCAGCGCGTGTCCGCGAGCATCTGGCTGAGCGCCTGCGTGACCATCGGCCCGCGCCAGGCCATCGGCTGGTCGGAGTCCACCAGGAAGCCAATGGACATGACCGGCAGGCCGTGGCCCCTGGGTGGATCGAGTGTCTTGCCGTCGGTCGTCGTCGGACGCTCGCCCGCCAGGCCCATCATGCGGGGCATGCTGGGGCCGTAGATGTCGGCGTCCAGGAGCCCCACGCGGGCGCCCTGCGCCGCCAGCGCGAGGGCGAGATTGGCCGCAACCGTGGACTTGCCGACCCCGCCCTTGCCCGAGGCGACGGCCACGACGTTTGCGACCTCCGGCAATGGCCGCTGGCGAGGATCGGCGACGAATGCCGGGATGCGCGCGACGATCTCGTACGCCGGGCGGGCCTCGATTCCGGCCGTCGCGAGCTCGGCATCGAGCGCCCGACCGAGGGTTTCCTCGTATCCGCCGACGGGAAAGCCGAGAACGAGGCGCACGACCGGGCCATTCGGGCCCTCCGTCACGGACTCGATGGCGCCGGCATCGTCCAGTGACATGCCGAGATTCGGTTCAACATAGCGGCCGAGCACGCGCTGCAGCCGTTCCGCAAGGCCCGTGGTCATGCATTCATCCCGGTTGGGGGGCGGCATTGTAGCCGATGAGGCCCGCGGGATCGGGCCGTGCAGACGCTATGGCATACTGATCGTTCAGCATTTTTCGGACAGTCCCACAAGAAAAGCCGGGGTCGGATGGGAATTTTCGGAGGCTACCGGGCGGATCGCCTGATTGCCGAGGTTCGGGAGAGTGGCGACCCGAGCAGTGCGAAGGCAAAGGCGGCGCTGACCAAGCTCCAGGGTCTGGGGCTGAACGCGATCAAGCCGATCGTGGATGCGCTTGCGACAGCCGACAAGCGCGAAACGGTCGCCTTTGTCGAGACGCTGACGCCGCTCATCGACAACAAGTCCTTTCCGATGCTCGCGCAGGCGCTCGCGGAGGAGAACCCGCGCGCGGTCGCCGGCGTCGCCTGGGCGCTCGCGTCCTCCCGCAACTATTCGCCCGGGCTCCTGATCGACCTGCTGCAGACGCCCGGCATCTCGAAGCCCGCGATTCTCGACGTCATCGCCGCGCAGAAGAACCGCTTCAACCTGCGCGAGCTCCTGAACGCCGCCTACAACCAGGACCCCAACGAGAAGGCGGCGCTGTTCCGGATCGCCGGCGAACTGGTGGACGCGACGCTCCGTGGACGAACTCGTCGTCGCGCGTCGAGGGCAAGGACACGATCGCGCGGACGCACATCATTGCGCTGCTCGCCCGCTTCGACACGCCCAAGGTGCGCGCCGCGCTGCAGCAGACGCTCCGGGACCCGAACAAGCTGGTGCGCGCGGCGGCGCTGCGCGCCATTGCGAACGGCAGCGGCCAGATCGACCCCGGCCTCGTCGCGCCGCTCCTCAGGGACCCCGAGCTCGACGTCCAGAACCCGGCCATCGAGCTGCTCTGCCGCAGCAAGCATCCCGACACCGTGCGCCACCTCGTCGAGATCCTGAAGGACGAGAACGAGCACGCGCGCCGCGCCGCCGTCGAAGTGCTGAACGTCGTCGGCGACGAAACCTCCGTGAAGTTCCTGCTGAAGGCGATCCGCGACGCGGACTGGTGGGTGCGCAGCCGCGCGGCGGACGCGCTCGGCAAGATCGGCGGCCCGCAGGTCATCAGCGCGGCGCTCGAGCTCGTCTCCGACAAGGACGAAGAGGTGCGGCGCACGGCCATCGAGATCCTCAACCAGACCCGCGACGAGCGCGCCCTCGCCTACCTGATCGAGGCGACCAAGGACCAGGACTGGTGGGTCAGCGAGCGCGCCGTGGATGCGCTCGGCGCGATGGGCAACAAGAAGGCCGTGCCGCGGCTGATCGAGATGCTGAAGTCGAACCCGAAGTCGGTGCCGACCGTGGTGCGCGCGCTCGGCAAGATCGGCGACACGGCCGCGACCGAGGGCGTCCTCGGCGCGCTCGACCGCTCCGAGACCGACATCCGCGTCGAGGGCATGTCGGCGCTCGCGCGGCTCGCCGACGACCGCTCGATCGACGCGGTTCGCGCGAAGATCCTGCCCTTCACGACGCTGAGCGACCAGACGCTGGCCGGGGCCGCCAACCGCGCGATCTCGGAACTCGACAATCGCTTCGGCACGTCCTCGGTCATGGCGGGCCCGGGCACGCTGACCCAGGCCGCAGCCGCCGCGCGCGCGGACCAGCAGCGCACGATGCTGATCGAGTCGGCGGACGTCTCCGCGATCATGAAGTCGGCGGAGTCGCTGCAGCGGCTCGACATCGCGACCCTGAAGCCGGGCGACGTGATCGAGGGCCGCTACAAGTACATCGAGCGCATCGGGCGCGGCGCGTTCGGCACCGTGCTCCTGATGGAGGACACGGTCGTCGACGAGCGGCTGGTCCTGAAATTCCTGAACCCGAGCATCTCCCAGGACGAGGAGATGATGCAGCGCTTCGTGCACGAGCTGCGCTACAGCCGCAAGATCACGCACCCGAACGTCATCCGCATCTACGACTTCCTGCACATCCGCGGCAACTACGCGATCTCGATGGAGTACTTTCCGTCGCACACGCTGGGCGGCGAGGTGCTGGACGGCAAGCCGCTCGCGCTGCGCCGCGCGGTGCGGCTCGGGATGGACGTCGCGAAGGGCATGACCGTCGCGCACCAGGTCGGCATCGTGCACCGCGACCTCAAGCCCGCGAACGTGCTGATCAACGACGAGGGCGTCGTCAAGATCGTGGACTTCGGCGTCGCCGCGGCCCAGCACCAGGGCGACACGCAGCTCACGAAGACCGGCTACGTGATCGGCTCGCCCAAGTACATGGCGCCGGAGCAGATCCTCGGCAAGAAGGTGGACGAGCGGGCCGACATCTACTCGCTCGGCGTCATCATGTACGAGATGCTGACCGGCACGCCGCCCTACCACCGCGGCGACCACATGTCGGTGATGTACCAGCACGTGCAGGGACGCGCCCGCCCCCCGATCGAGCTCAACCCCGCGCTGCCGCAGGGCATATCCGACCTCGTCATGAAATGCATGTCCGTCGACAAGGAGAAGCGCTTCTCCACGATGGAAGAGGTCAATGTGGCGCTCGAACGCTTCTTGTGATTCACTCGCGGCGCAATGCCGCGCATCGATGCATTTCTGAAGCTGGGCTCCGCCCAGGGATGCTCTGACGTCCACCTGGCCGTCGGCGTGCCGCCGATGCTGCGCATGAACGGCGACCTGGTGCCGATCCGCTTCCGCGAACTGGCGGCGCCCGAGCTCGAGGCCTACGTCACCGAGATCCTCACGCGGAACCTCTCGGACAGGTTCCGCGCCGGACACGACGTCGACTTCTCCTACGTCTCGGAGGAAGGCGGCCGCTTCCGCGTGAACGTGTTCCGCAAGGACTCGGGTGTCGGCGCGGTGTTCCGGACCATCCCGGCCGAGGTGCCGACGCTCGACTCGCTGGCGCTGCCGCCGCTCGTCAAGAAGCTCTGCGACTACCACCAGGGCATGATCCTCGTGACCGGCTCGACCGGCACCGGCAAGTCGACGACGCTCGCGGCGATGATCGACCTGCTGAACACGAACAAGAAGCTGAACATCATCAGCCTCGAGGACCCGATCGAGTTCGTCCACCGCAGCAAGCAGAGCCAGGTCGTCCAGCGCGAGCTCGGCACGCACCTGCCCACCTTCGCCGAGGGCGTGCGCGCCGCGATGCGCGAGGACCCCGACGTGATCCTGGTCGGCGAGTTGCGCGATCCCGAGACGATCGCGATGGCGATGACCGCGGCGGAGACCGGCCACCTCGTGCTCGGGACGCTGCACACGACGAGCGCCGTCAAGACGATCGACCGCATGATCGACGCGCTGCCGGCCGACCAGCGCGAGCAGACCAAGAGCTTCCTGGCGCAGAGCCTGATCGCGGTGATCACGCAGCTGCTGGTCAAGCGGCCCGAGGGCCGCGGGCGCCGCGCCGTGTGCGAGATCATGCTGATGAACCGCGCGATCGCGAAGCTGATCCAGACCGACCAGTCGCACCAGATCCCGGCGCAGCTGCAGACCGGCAAGGACGTCGGCATGGAGCTGATGGACCAGGCGCTGCTGCGCGCGATCAAGTCGAAGGAAGTCGATCCCGACGACGCCTACACCTACGCGACGGACAAGCGCCTGTTCTCGAAATTCGTCGTGGACCGCAGCCTGCTGCCGCGGTTCGAGACGCTGGAATAGCGGGGCCGGGCCTTGCCGAAGATCGACGAGTACCTCGAGGAGATCCTCAAGCGCGACGGCTCGGACCTGCACTTCATGGCCGGGGACCCGCCGCGCATCCGCCAGTACGGCAAGCTCGCTTCCTTGCGCGCCGAGCGGCTCGCCGCCGACTTCGTGCGCGAGGCCATCTACGAGATCATGCCGCGCAAGGCGCTCGACCGCTTCGAGACCCGCGACGGCACCGACTTCGCCTATTCGCTCGGCACGCTCGCGCGCTTCCGGGTCAACGTGCTCCGGCAGTTGAACGGCCTGGGCGCCGTGTTCCGCGCGATCCCCTCGAAGGCGCAGACGCTCGAGCAGCTCAAGATGCCGGAGGCCGTCCGGAGCCTCGCCAAGGTCTCGAACGGCCTGATCCTGGTGACCGGCAAGACCGGCTCCGGCAAGTCCACGACGCTCGCGGCGATGATCGACGACCTCAATTCGCGCATCAAGGGACACATCCTGACGATCGAGGACCCGATCGAGTTCGTGCACGCGCGCAAGAACTGCCTCATCAGCCAGCGCGAGGTCGGCGTGCACGCCGAGTCCTTTGCGACCGCGCTGCTCTCGGCCCTGCGCGAGGACCCGGACGTCATCCTGGTCGGCGAGCTCCGGGACCTCGAGACGATCTCGACCGCGATCACCGCCGCCGAGATGGGCATCCTCGTGATGGCGACGCTGCACACGAACGGCGCGGCGGCGACCGTGGACCGCATCGTCAACGCCTTCCCGGCGGACAAGCAGAGCCACGTGCGCACGATGCTCTCGACCTCGCTGCGCGGCGTCGTGTCGCAGCAGCTGATCTCGCGCAAGGGCTCCCCCGGACGGGTCGCCGCGCTCGAGCTCCTCATCAACACGCCGGCGGCCGCGAACCTGATCCGCCAGGGCAAGATCGACCAGCTCGAGTCCACCATGCAGTCGAGCGCGGCGGCGGGCATGCGCACGATGGACTCCGCCATCGAGCAGCTCTACGACCAGGGACTGATCAGCGGCCGCTCCGCCTTTGAAAAAGCCATCAACAAGGGCAAGTTCGAGCCGCTGCGCGAGCTGGACTGACGGCGCATGGCGCGCCGCCGCATCCTCGTCACGAGCGCCCTGCCCTATGCGAACGGGCCGACGCACCTCGGGCACATGACCGAGACCATCCAGTGCGACATCTGGGTGCGCGCGATGCGCCTCGCGGGCCACGAGTGCATCTACGTCTGCGCCGACGACACCCACGGCACGCCGATCATGCTGAAGGCGGCGGCCGAGGGCGTGACGCCGGAGGAGCTCATCGGCCGTGTCGGCACCGAGCGCCGCGCCGATTTTGCCGCCTTCGGCATCGGCTTCGACAACTACTACACGACGCACTCCGAGGAAAATCGCCGCCTCACCGTGCGCATGTACCGGGCGCTCGAGAAGGCCGGCCACATCACGCGCCGGAGCGTGCGCCAGGCCTTCGACGAGAAGGCCGGCATGTTCCTGCCCGACCGCTACGTCAAGGGCACCTGCCCGCGCTGCAGCACGCCGGACCAGTACGGCGACAGCTGCGAGAACTGCGGCGCGACCTATTCGCCTTCCGACCTGATCGACCCGGTCTCGGTCGTCTCCGGCACGCGCCCCGTCGAGCGCGAGTCCGAGCACATCTTCTTCCGGCTCGGGAATTTCGAGGCGATGCTGCGGCAGTGGACGCGATCGGGCTCGCTGCAGGCCGCGGTCGCGAACAAGCTCGACGAATGGTTCGACGCCGGGCTTCGCGACTGGGACGTGTCGCGCGACGCGCCCTACTTCGGCTTCGAGATCCCGGATGCGCCCGGCAAGTATTTCTACGTCTGGCTCGATGCGCCGGTCGGCTACATGGCGAGCTTCGAGAATTACTGCAAGCGACGCGGGCTCGATTTCGAGGACTGGTGGCAGCCCGGCAGCACGGCGGAGCTGCACCACTTCATCGGCAAGGACATCCTCTATTTCCACTCGCTGTTCTGGCCGGCGACGCTCGAGGGTGCGGGCTTGCGCAAGCCGACCGCCGTGCACGCCCACGGCTTCCTGACCGTGAACGGCGAGAAGATGTCGAAGTCGCGCGGCACCTTCGTGACCGCGCGCCGCTACCTCGACCACCTGCCGCCCGACTATTTCCGCTACTTCCTCGCGGCCAAGCTGGGCCCCGGCCTCGAAGACATCGACATGAACCTCGAGGAATTCGCGACCCGGATCAACGCCGAGCTCGTCGGCAAGCTGGTCAACATCGCGAGCCGCTGCGCGAGCTTCATCCACCGCGGCTACGGCGGCCGCCTGGCCGCGCAATTGCCGGATCCGCCGCTCTACCGCGAATTCGTGGACGCCGGCGCCGGCATCTTCGAAGCCTGGGAGACGCTCGAGTACGCGGCCGCGATGCGCGAAGTCATGGCGCTCGCCGACCGCGCGAACCTCTACATCGACCGCAACAAGCCCTGGCTCGCGGCGAAGGACCCGGCGCGCGCGGCCGAGGTCCAGGCCGTCTGCACGCAGGGCATCAACCTGTTCCGCGTGCTGATGGCCTACCTGAAGCCGGTGATGCCTGCGATCGCGGAGCGTGCCGAGGCATTTCCTCGGCGCGCCGATCGCGCTGTGGCGCGACGTCGAGACGCCGCTGCTTGGCACGACGATCAACGAATACCAGCCGCTCGCGACGCGCCTCGACGCGGCGAGCGTGCAGAAACTCCTGGAGACGCCCATGCCGACGACCGAACCTGCTCCCGCTCCCGCTGCGGCCGGACCCGCACAGATCACGCCGGAGGATTTCGGGCGCATCGACCTTCGCATCGCGCGCATCGAGGAAGCCTCGCTCGTCGAGGGCGCGGACCGGCTCCTCAAGCTGACGGTCGACCTCGGCGGCGAACGGCGCACCGTGTTTGCGGGCATCCGCGGCGCCTATGAGCCGGCGCAGCTCGTCGGCCGCCACATCGTCGTCGTCGCGAACCTCAAGCCCAAGAAGATGCGCTTTGGCACCTCGGAGGGCATGGCGCTCGCCGCCTCCGGCGATGAGGGCCTCTTCCTCCTCTCGCCGGACGCCGGCGCCAAAGCCGGCATGAAGGTCAGCTGAGCGCGGCCATGGGGGGCGACGCGGAGATCCTCGCCGCGCGCATCGATGCGCTGCTGCCGCAGACCCAGTGCCGCCGCTGCGGCTTTGACGCCTGCCGTCCCTACGCCGATGGCGCTCGCCCGCGGCGAGACCGCGCTCAATCGCTGCCCGCCAGGCGGAGCCGCGCTGATCGACGAGCTGGCGGCGCTGCTCGAGCTTCCCGCCTTGCCGCTCGACGCGTCCTGCGGGATCGAGGCCGCGCCGCGCGTCGCCTGGATCGACGAGCCCGCCTGCATCGGCTGCGCCCGCTGCATCGAGCCCTGCCCGACCGACGCCATCGTCGGCGCCCGCAAGCGCATGCACACGGTCATCGCCGCGGACTGCAACGGTTGCGAGCTCTGCGTGCCCGCATGCCCCGTGGACTGCATCCACATGATCCCGGCGCCGGGCCTGCCGGCGGAGCCCCTGCCGCGCGCCGCGATCGCGGAGCGCGCGCTGCATTTCCGCAGGCGCTTCGATGCGCATGTCGCCCGGCTGGGGCGCGAACATGGCGGCTAGACGGAGCCGCGTCCGCATGCTCGGCCCCGCGGCCCGGCAGGCGATGTTCGAACGGCTGCGCGCCGCGATGCCGGAGCCTGCCACCGAGCTCACGTACGCCTCGACCTACCAGCTCCTCGTCTCCGTCATCCTCTCGGCGCAGGCGACCGACAAGAGCGTGAACCTGGCGACCGGCCCGCTGTTCCGGGTCGCCGGTACGCCCGCGGCGATGGTTGCGCTTGGCGAGGCGGGACTCGCCGGCTACATCCGTACGATCGGGCTGTGGCGCATGAAGGCGAAGCACGTCCTCGCGGCGTCACGGACGATACTTGCGCGGCACGGCGGTGAAGTGCCGCGCGAGCGCGCGGCGCTCGAAGCGCTTCCCGGCGTCGGCCGCAAGACGGCGAACGTCGTCATGAACACGGCTTTCGGCGAGCCGACCATCGCCGTGGACACGCATATCTTCCGCGTCGCGAACCGCACGGGGCTCGCGCCGGGGCGGAACGTGCGCGAGGTCGAGGATCGCCTCGTCAAGCTCGTGCCGGAGGAATTCCGCGCCCACGCGCACCACTGGCTGCTGCTGCACGGACGCTACGTCTGCAAGGCGCGGAGGCCCCTGTGCCCGCAGTGCCCGATCCGGGACCTCTGCCTCTATCGCGACAAGACCGAACCGGGGTCGCCGGCTATTTCTTCGGGATGAAGAGGTCCGTCAGCGTGCCTTCGAAGGCTTCCGCTGCGAAGGCGACGGTTTCGGACAGCGTCGGGTGCGGGTGGATCGTGAGGCCGACATCCGCCGCCGTCGCGCCCATCTCGATGGCGAGTGCGACCTCCGAAATCAGGTCGCCCGCGTTCGTGCCGACGATGCCGCCGCCGACGACGCGGTGCGAGTCCGGGTCGAACAGGAGCTTGGTGAAGCCCTCGTCGCGATTGAGCGAGAGCGACCGGCCGCTCGCCATCCAGGGAAACAGGCCCTTGCCGAGCTTCTGGCCCGAGGCCTGCGCCTCGGTCTCGGTGACGCCGACCCAGGCGACTTCCGGATCGGTGTAGGCGACCGAAGGGATCGCGCGCGCATCGAACGCGCTTTTCTGCCCGGCCGCCACCTCCGCGGCCACCTTGCCCTCGTGCGTCGCCTTGTGGGCCAGCATCGGCTGGCCGACGATGTCGCCGATCGCAAAGATATGCGGGGCATTCGTGCGCATCTGGCGATCGACGGTGATGTAGCCGCGCTCGCTGACCGCAACGCCCGCTGCCTCGGCGCGGATCGCCTTGCCGTTCGGCACGCGCCCGACGGCGCAGAGCACGCTGTCGAAGAGCTGCGGGTCGCCCGCGCCCTTGCCCTCGAAGGAGACGCGCAGGCCCTTTGCCGTCGCTTCCACGCCAGTGACCTTGGTGCCGGTCTGGATCGCCGCGTAGCGCGCGCGGAGCCGCTTCTCGAGCGGGCGCACCAGGTCGCGGTCGCAGCCGGGCATCAGCGTATCCGTCAACTCGACGACGCTCACCTCGGAGCCGAGCGCGTCGTACACGCAGGCCATCTCGAGCCCGATGATGCCGCCGCCGATGACGAGGAATTTCGCCGGGATGTCGCGAAGGTCCAGCGCGCCGGTCGAATCCACGACGCGCGGATCCTTCGGCAACCCCGGGATGCGCGCGGGCTCCGAGCCCGCGGCGATGATGCACTGCTCGAAGCCGATCAGCTTCTTCGCGCCGTCGGGATCCACGATCTCGACGCGATGCGCCGAGACAAAGCGCGCGGTGCCACGGATGACAGTCACCTTGCGCTGCTTTGCCAGGATCGTGAGGCCCGCGGTCAGCTTGCCGATGACGCGGTTCTTCCACTGCTTGAGCGCGGCCGGGTCGATTTCGGGTTCCTTGAAGCGGATGCCGTGCTCCGCCATGGACTCGGCCTCCTCGATCACGCGCGCGGCGTGCAGGAGCGCCTTCGACGGGATGCAGCCGACATTGAGGCAGACGCCGCCGAGCTGCGGCCAGCGGTCCACCAGGGTGACGGCCAGGCCGAGATCGGCCGCGCGGAATGCAGCGGTGTAGCCGCCCGGTCCTGCGCCGATGACGAGGAGCTGCGCCGACTGGTCTGCGGCCCGCTCATCGGCGGAGCCCGCGGCCCGGCTCGCTGCCGCCGGAGCCTTGGCCGCCGGGGCCTCTGCGATCACGACCGTCTCTTTCAGCGACGGGATCCGGACCGTATCGCCGCCGGCCGCCGCGAGGATCGCGATCAGCGAGTCCTTCGACACGCGGTCGCCCTTCCGGAGCTTGACCTCCTGCACGACGCCGGCGGCGGTCGCCGGCACGTCCATCGTCGCCTTGTCGGTCTCGAGCGTGATGAGCGGCGTTTCGGGCACGACCCGGTCGCCCGCCTTGACCAGCACCTCGATGACCTCGACGTCGTGGAAATCCCCGAGATCCGGGACCCGCTGCTCGACGAGCTGGCTCAAGGCACCGCCTCGGTGAGGCTCTGCGGCGACGCCAGCGCCTCGGCGACCGCGACCACGAAGCGCACGGCCTGGGCGCCGTCGATGACGCGGTGGTCATAGGACAGCGAGAGCGGCATCAGCAACCGCGGCTCGAACTTGCCGTCCTTCCAGACCGGCCGCTGCTGCGAGCGCGAAACGCCGAGGATCGCGACCTCGGGCGCGTTGATGATCGGCGTGAACCCCGTGCCGCCGATGCCGCCCAGGCTCGAGATCGTGAAGCAGCCGCCCTGCATGTCCGCCGCCGTCAGCTTGCCGGCGCGCGCCTTGCCCGCAAGCTCGGCGAGGTCGCGCGCGAGCTCGTAGATGTCCTTGCGGCCCGCGTCGCGGATGACGGGCACGACGAGCCCGTTCGGCGTGTCGGCCGCAAACCCGAGGTGCAGGTACTTCTTGAACACGAGATTCTGGCCCGACGCATCGAGCGAGGCATTGAAGTTCGGGAACTGCGCGATCACGCGCACGCAGGCGCGCACGATGAATGCGAGCGGTGTCAGCTTGATGCCGCGGCTCGCCGCGCGCTCCTTGAGCGAGGCGCGGAGTTTCTCCATCTCGGTGATGTCCGCATCGTCGTGCTGCGTGACGTGCGGGATGTTGACCCAGCTCGCCTGCAGGCGCGCACCCGAGATCCGCTGGATCCGCCCGAGCGGCTTCACCTCGACCGGACCGAAGGCCGCGAAGTCCACTTCCGGCACGCGCGGGAGCGCGCCGCCCGCGCCTTCCGTCCGCGGCGGCCCGGCCAGGGCCTTCTTCACGAAAGCCTTGACGTCGTCCTCGCTGATGCGGCCCTTGAAGCCGCTGCCCGCGACACGCGCGAGGTCGACGCCGAGCTCGCGCGCGAAGCGCCGCACCGACGGACTCGCATGCGCGAACCGGATATCGGGAAGGGCAGCCGCGCCGGCAGGCGCCGCGGCGGCGACCGTCATCCGGACCGTGGCCTCGGGGTTCGGCGTCGCGACCGGCGCGTGGTGGCGCAGGCGGCGCAGGCGGCGCGGAAGGTGCCGCGGACTTCGCGTCGGATGCTGCAGTCGCGTCCGCGGTTTCGACGACCGCGATCGGCGAGCCCTTGGACACGCGATCGCCCTTCTTGACCGACACCTCGGCGATGCGCCCGGCGGCCGTCGAAGGCACGTCCATGGTCGCCTTGTCGGTCTCGAGCGTGATGAGCGGCGCTTCGAGCGCGACGGTGTCGCCCGCCTTGACGAGCACCTCGATGACCTCGACGTCATGGAAGTCGCCGATGTCCGGCACGAGGACGGGGGTGCGCGCGGCCACGGGCGCTCAGCTCACCACGGGATCGGGCTTGTCGGGATCGATGCCGAACTTCTTCATGGCGAGCGTGACGCTCGAGCGGTCGATGCGGCCGTCGTCGGCCAGCGCCTTGAGGGCCGCGACCACGATCCAGTGGCGGTCCACCTCGAAGTGTCCGCGCAGTGCCTGCCGCGAATCGCTGCGGCCGAATCCGTCCGTGCCGAGCGCGACATAGCGGCCGGGCACCCACTGCCGGATCTGGTCCGCGACCGTCTTCATGTAGTCGGTCGCGGCGACGAAGGGCCCGTGCCGGCCGGCGAGGCACTCGCGCACCCAGGGCGCGCGCGGCTTGCTGGAGGGCTTCAGCATCGCCTCGCGCTCGGCGGCGAGCGCGTCGCGGCGGAGTTCCGAAAAACTCGTGACGCTCATGACGTCCGCCGGGATGCCGAACTCGGATTCGAGCAGATCAGCCGCCGCAAGGACTTCGCGCAGGATCGTGCCGGAGCCGAGCAGCGTCGCGCGCACCGCGCCCTTGCCGCCGATGTGCAGCAGGTACATGCCGCGCAGGATTCCCTGCTCGACGCCCTTCGGCATCGCAGGATGCGCGTAGTTCTCGTTCATCGTGGTGATGTAGTAGAAGACGTTCTGCTGCTCCGCATACATGCGGCGCAGGCCGTCCTGCATGATCACGGCGAGTTCGTAGGCGAAGCACGGGTCGTAGGCGACGCAGTTCGGGATCGTCGAGGCGAGCAGGTGGCTGTGGCCGTCCTGGTGCTGCAGTCCCTCGCCCGCGAGCGTCGTGCGCCCCGCCGTCGCGCCGATCAGGAAACCGCGCGCCTGCATGTCGCCCGCCGCCCAGGCGAAGTCGCCGATCCGCTGGAAGCCGAACATCGAGTAGTAGATGTACATCGGAATCATGCTGATTCCGTGGTTCGCGTAGGCCGTGCCCGCCGCCATCCAGGAGCAGAAGGCGCCCGCCTCGTTGATGCCCTCCTCGAGCATCTGGCCCTTCTTGTCCTCGCGGTAGTACATGAGCTGGTCGGCATCCTGCGGCGTGTAGAGCTGGCCGACCGCGGAATAGATGCCGACCTGCCGGAACAGGCCTTCCATGCCGAAGGTGCGCGCCTCGTCGGGCACGATCGGCACGACGTGGGAGCCGATGTTCTTGTCCTTCAGGAGCTGCGTCAGGATCCGGACGAAAGCCATCGTGGTCGAGATCTCGCGTCCCTCGGTGCCGTCGAGCAGGCTCTTGAAGGCCTCGAGCGCGGGCACCGCGAGCGGCGGCGCATTCGTGCGCCGCACGGGCAGGTAGCCGCCGAGCGCCTTGCGGTGCCCCATGAGATATTTCATTTCAGCGCTGTCTTCTGCGGGGCGGTGGAACGGCACGCGCGCGATCTCGTCGTCGGTGACTGGGATGTTGAAGCGGTCGCGGAAGGCCTTGAGCGCCTCGTCGTCCATCTTCTTCTGCTGGTGCGTGACGTTCAGCGCCTCGCCGGCCTTGCCCATGCCATAGCCCTTCACGGTCTTGGCGAGGATCACGGTCGGCCGGCCCTTGTGCGTCATCGCGGCCGCGTAGGCGTTCCAGACCTTGTGGGAATCGTGGCCGCCGCGGTTCAGGAGCGCGATTTCGTCGTCCGACAGGTTGGCGACGAGTTCGAGCAGCTGCGGATACTTGCCGAAGAAATGCTCGCGCGTGTAGGCGCCGCCCTTGGCCTTGAAATTCTGGTACTCGCCGTCGACCGCCTCCTCCATGCGCCGGGGCAGGAGACCGTCGGTATCCCGCGCGAGCAGTGGATCCCAGCGGCCTCCCCAGACCACCTTGATCACGTTCCAGCCCGCGCCGAGGAAGGCGGCCTCGAGTTCCTGGATGATCTTGCCGTTGCCGCGCACCGGCCCGTCGAGGCGCTGCAGGTTGCAGTTGATCACGAAGACGAGGTTGTCGAGCTTCTCGCGCACCGGCATCGTGAGCGCGCCCATCGACTCGGGCTCGTCCATCTCGCCGTCGCCGAGGAAGCACCAGATCTTCTGGTCGCCCGGCTCGACGAGGCCGCGATTCTCGAGATAGCGCACGAAGCGCGCCTGCATGATCGCCTGCAGCGGACCGAGGCCCATCGACACGGTCGGGAACTGCCAGAAGTCCGGCATCAGCCAGGGATGCGGATAGGACGGCAGGCCCTTGCCGCCGACTTCCTGGCGGAAGTGGCGCAGCTGCTCTTCCGTGAGCCGGCCCTCGAGATAGGCGCGCGCATAGAGGCCGGGGCTCGAGTGCCCCTGGGCGAAGATCATGTCGCCGCGGTGATGATCCGAGGGCGCGCGCCAGAAATGGTTGAACCCGACTTCATAGAGCGTCGCCGAGGAGGCGTAGGTCGCGATGTGGCCGCCGTACTCGGTGCTGACGCGGTTCGCGTGGACGACCATCGCGACCGCGTTCCAGCGGATCAGCGACTCGATCCGCCGCTCGAGCGCGCGATCGCCCGGATACGGCTTCTCGCGCGAGACGTGGATCGTGTTGACGTAGGCGGTGTTGGCCTTGAATGGCAGCCAGGCGCCTGAGCGGCGCGCGTGATCGATGAGCCGGTCGAGCAGGAAGTGGGCGCGGACGGGGCCGTGGACCTTCAGCACCGCATCGATCGACTCGAGCCACTCGCGGGTTTCGAGCGGATCGACGTCGTCGGTATTCGGGCCGTCAGCCATGCAGGATCCTCGGATACATTCCCATGCCGGCGGCCGGCCCGATATGATCGTGTTTGCAGCGCCCGCGGGTCAAGATTAAAGCCCCCTTTGTCGAGCCCGACTCCTACACTCACCATCACACGGCCGGACGACTGGCACCTGCACCTGCGGGACGGGCCCGAGCTTGCCGCCGTCGTCGCGGCGAGCGCGCGCGCTTTCGCTCGCGCGATCGTGATGCCGAACCTCAAGCCGCCGGTCACCACGGTCGCCGCAGCGGGCCGCTACCGGGACCGCATCCGCGCGGCACTGCCTGCGGGCTGCGTCATTCGAACCGCTCATGACGCTCTACCTGACGGAAACGACGGAGGCCGCCGAGATCGATCGCGCGGCGGCGAGCGGATTCGTCCACGGCGTGAAGTGCTACCCCGCAGGCAGCACGACGCATTCGGAGGCCGGCGTCACCTCGCTCGCACGCTGCCAGGCCGTGCTCGAGCGCATGGAGGAACGGGACGTCGTGCTGCAGCTTCACGGCGAGGTCACGGGCGACGACGTGGATCCCTTCGACCGCGAGAGCGTCTTCATCGAGCGCGAGCTCGCCCCGCTCGTCAAGCGCCATCCGCGCCTGCGGATCGTGCTCGAGCACGTGACGACGCGCGCCGGCGTCGAGTTCGTGCGCGCGGCAGGCGCCCGGGTCGGCGCGACGATCACGCCGCAGCATCTCCTGCTGAACCGCGGCGCGATGTTCAAGGGAGGCCTGCGCCCGCACCTCTACTGCCTGCCCGTCCTGAAGCGCGAGCGCGACCGCCTGGCGCTGATCGACGCCGCGACGTCCGGAGATCCGCAGTTCTTCCTCGGCACCGACAGCGCCCCGCATGCGAAGACGGCCAAGGAATCGTCCTGCGGCTGCGCCGGCATCTACTCGGCGCCGGCCGCGCTCGAGCTGTATGCGCGCGCATTCGAGCAGCGCAGGCAGGCTCGATCGCCTCGAGGCCTTCGCCAGTTTCCACGGGGCCGATTTCTACGGCCTGCCGCGCAACACGGGGACGGTCGTTCTCGAGCGGCGGGCGTGGACCGTGCCGGAGAGCTTTCCCTTTGGCGCGGACAAGATCGTGCCGATGGGCGCGGGCGAGCCGCTCGAGTGGAAGCTGCGGGACGCCCGCTTCGCCATGAGCGCTGCGATCACCGCGATGCGCGACCGGTTCCGCGGATTCCTTCCGGTGGTCGTGGACGTCGAGACCGGCGGATTCATCGCCGCGACGGATGCGCTGCTCGAGATCGCGGCCGTGGAGCTTCGCGTCGACGCCGACGGGCGCCTCGTGCGCGGCCCGACGTTCCGCCAGCATGTGCGGCCCTTCGAGGGCGGACGGCTCGACCCCGCCTCGCTCGCGGTCAACGGCATCGATCCCTGGCATCCGCTGCGGATCGCCTCGACCGAGAGCGATGCGCTCGGCGCGATCTTCGGCGAGGTGCGCCGCGCCGTGCGCGAGCAGCAGTGCACGCGCGCCATCCTCGTCGGCCACAACGCGTCATTCGACCTCGGCTTCCTGAATGCCGCGGTGGCGCGCGCAGGAATCCGCCGCAATCCCTTCCACCCGTTCTCCTGCTTCGACACGGCGACGCTCGCGGGCGTCGCCTACGGGCAGACGGTGCTCTCGCGCGCGACGCAGGCCGCGGGCCTCGAGTGGAATTCAGGGGAAGCGCACTCCGCCGCCTATGACGCGGAGCGCACGGCGGATCTCTTCTGCATCGTCTGCAACCAGTTCCGGCCGATCTTCGAAGCGGCCTCGCAGCGGCTGATCGCCGCGGCCGATGCGGAACCGCCGAACCCGCTGCTGGAGCCCGCGCCGGAGTGAGGCGCGTGGCCGGTCAGCTGACCGCGCCCGCTTCCTGCAGGAGCGTCTTGAGCTCGCCCGAGCGGTACATCTCGGTCACGATGTCGCAGCCGCCGATGAGCTCGCCCTTCACGTAGAGCTGCGGATAGGTGGGCCAGCTCGAATAGGCCTTGAGCGCTTCACGCAGCTCCGGCTCCTCGAAGATGTTGACGTGGCGATAGTTCGCCTTGAGCGCGCGCAGGGCGCCGGCCGTCTGCGCCGAGAAACCGCACTGCGGGAAATCCGGCGTGCCCTTCATGAACAGCACGACGGGCGCGGCATCGAGTTGCGCACGGATCTTCTGGGTCATCGTTTCATCGGTCATCGATTTCCACGCTCCTTTTCGTCATTCACGCGCCGCGCCTCGGCGCGGGCGACCGTCGCCCATTGGTCAGCCGCGCTCATCCGCGTCCATTCGGCGATCTCGCCGAGGGTCCGGAAGCAGCCGCGACAGACGCCCCGATCGTCCAGCGAGCAGATATTGAGACACGGGGAGCTGGGGCCGGGTTCGACCATGGCGGGAATCACGCTAACGCGTTGAAGTATGGGGTCCGCTGGCCTATTCTTCAATGAATCCAGGGGAGACATGCAATGAACCCGCTCACAAGCGTCAAAGGTTCCATCGTCACCGGCTTCGTGCTGGCCGCCATCGTCAGCATCTGGCTCACGATCGCGACGGGCACCGATGTCGCGCTGCACCACGCCCAGCTCGGCCGCTGGCTGCACATCGTCTCCGGTGTCATGTGGATCGGCCTGCTCTACTACTTCAACGTCGTGCAGGTGCCGGGCCTTGCGGATGCGGCCGCGGACAAGGGCGGACCGGGCGGCGCCGGCATCAGCAAGTACATCGCGCCGCGCGCACTCTTCTGGTTCCGCTGGGCGGCCGTGGCCACGTGGATCACGGGAGCCTGGTACCTCGGCAGCGGCTTTGGCGATTCGGGCGCATTCGCAAAGGCATTCACGCTGCAGCCGGGCTTCCGCACGATCGGCGTCGGCGCCTGGCTCGGCACGATCATGCTGTTCAACGTCTGGGTCTTCATCTGGCCGAACCAGAAGAAGATCCTCGGCCTCGCGCCCGCGACCGACGAGCAGAAGGCCGCGGCGCGGAAGACCGCGCTGCTCGCGTCACGCACCAATTTCGTCTTGTCCATCCCGATGCTGATGTGCATGGGCGGACAGATGCACGGGCTGCCGTTCTAGGGACTGTCACCTTTTCCGGCTTTACGGAAAAGGGGACTGTCCCTTCTTGATCAGGCGATAGCCGCTCGTTGAACTCGCTGCGGCTGCGAGGCTTGCCGCCGTCGCGGTCCGCCTGATCTTCGCCTGCGTGCGGCGATGACCAAGCGGCTCAGGATCTTCCTTTCCTCGCCCGGCGATGTCGCTGCCACGCGAGAGATCGCCGCGCTCACGATCGAACGCCTGGCGCAGGACTATGCGCGCTTCTACAGGATCGAGCCCTACCTCTGGGAATTCGAGGCGATGGTCGCCTCGGGGCACTTTCAGGACTCGATCGAGCCGCCCAGCGCGTTCGACATCGTCGTGCTGATCGTCTGGTCCCGGCTGGGAACGCCTTTGCCGGAACGCACGAGCGTACGCGAATACCGCGGCATCGACGGGCGCACGCCGGTGACCGGGACGGAGTGGGAGTACGAGGAAGCCTTGAAGGCTGCCCGCGAGGTCGGAACGCCGGATCTGCTGGTCTACCGGAGCCGCGAGGACGCACGCGTCGGGACGCTTGATGCCGAGCGACGGCGCAAGGACATCGAACAGCTCGAGGAGCTCGACCGGTTCTGGTCACGGCACTTTGCCAATCAGGGCAGCTATCTCGGCGCGTACACCGAATTTACAAGCGGTGCCGAGTTTGCAGCGGCATTCGACGGTCATTTGCGCAAGCTCATCGACAAGCGAATTGCATCCCAGGATTCGGCTCGATCATGAGCAAGGCACCCGGATCTGGCCGCAGGCGCCGTTTCGCGGGTTGGAATCCTACGAATTCGAACATGCGCCGATCTTCTTCGGCCAGGACGGTGCGCTGACGAAGGCCATGGTCCAGCTGGTGGCGAGCGCCGAGGCAAACTCCCCATTCCTGCTCGTCTTGGGAGCCAGCGGCTCCGGCAAGTCGTCCCTGGTGAAAGCGGGCATCGTTCCGAAGCTCTTCGTGCCGAGACGCATGCCGGGCGTCGCGTTCCTGCGGCGAGTCGTGTTCCGTCCCAGCGATGCACAGGAGGGCGAGGATCTCTTTGATGCGCTGGCTCGCAGGCTCACGATGCAGGTGTCTGCGGACGAAGGCCTGTCGGAACTCATTGGGCCGGGTCAATCGGTTTCTGGTCTTGCTGCGCACCTGCGCAATGCCACGGCGGAGCCCGCCTATCCGATCGCAACGGTGCTGGGCCAGCTCGCGATCACTGCGCGGCAGGAAGGCCGCATGCTCGAGCATGAGACTGCGCGGCTCGTACTCGTGCTGGACCAGCTCGAAGAGCTCTTCACCAACGAGCTCCTGCGTCCCACGAGCGACAGCAATTCGTCTCTCTCATCGGCGGCCTCGTGCGCTCGGGTCGCGTGTGGGTCATCGCTACGATGCGGAAGGATTTCTGGCACCAGGCCGATGACACGCCCGAGCTCGTACAACTGGCGGAAGGCCGTGGCCGGCTCGAGCTCCTGCCGCCGACTCAGACGCAACTGAGCCAGATGATCCGGCGCCCGCGGCCGCGGCGGGCGTCGGCTTCGAGCACCACCCGATGACCGACGTGCCGCTCAACGAGATCATCGCGGACGAAGTCGCCCACGAAGCGGGAGCACTACCGCTCCTCTCCTATCTCCTCGACCAGCTGTACCGCAGCGACGTGCTCGATTCCCAGGGCACCGCCCTGACAATCGCGACCTACGAGCGGCTCGGCCGGCTGGAAGGTGCAATCGCCACCGGGCGGAAGCGGTCCTGGCAGGCTGCGCGCCCGATGATCGACAGGCGCTCGGATCGGTGCTGTTCTCATTGATCCAGATGGGCACGACGATGGCGACGTCGAGCGTGCCATCTCAAGGCGCGTACCCTGTCGACGTTTCCGCCGGGCACGGCGCAGCGCAGGCTGGTCGAAGCGCTGCTTCACTCCGATGCGCGCCTGCTGGTCAGCGATGCCGAAACGGGCCGGGGCACCGACCGTCCGAGTCGCTCACGAAGCGCTCATCACGCGATGGACGCGGGCGCGCGATTTCGTCCAGGACAATGCCGAAGCCCTGCAAGATCCGCCGCCGCATGGAGGAACGCTACGCACTGTGGCGCGGGCTCGAGGACGACCAGCCTGGGACGCTGCCAACGCGAGTAAGAGCGAGGTGGCACTGCGCGCGAAATTTGCGGCTTGGCGCGCGCGCCGTGGTCGCGAACCCGGACTGCTCTCCGAAATCGACCTGATCGACGGACAGCGTCTCATGCGCGAGCACCGCGCGGACACGAGCCTGATACTCATCGACTACATCGAGCGTTCGCAGGCCGCCGACAATCGCATCCGGAGTCGGTCGGTGCGCGTGCTGGCACTTGTCGCTGGCGTCGTGACGTCCTTGCGTTGCTCGCGACCGGAGCGGGCTTCGTCGCCCTGCAGAAGCAGCATGAAGCCGAAGCCCAGGCGCAACTGGCGCTGGCGGCCCAGCTTCGACTGCGACCGAGGCCGCGGCCCGGCACCTGAAAGATGGCAACGTTGCGGATGCGCAGGTCATCATCGGCGAGGTCCTCGCGAACCGGGAACTCCCCTGCGGCACGCTCGGCTTCGGCAATCAACGTGTTTCAGGAAGTGCGCGCGGCCGACGCCAGGCTTGCCATGCTCTCCGGCCATGGCGGCGTCGTCGTGGGCGCCGCTTACTCGCCCGATGGGCGGCGCATCGTCACCGCCTCGGGCGACCGAACCGCGCGCGTCTGGGACTCAGACACCGCGACGCAGCTTGTCACACTCGATCGGAGACACGCGGTGGCGTCTTGACGGCGACGTTTTCGCCGGACGGGCAGCGAATTGTCACGCGTCGATCGACCAGACTGCGCGCATCTGGGATGCGACCACTGGGAAGCCGCTCGCGGTCCTCGCCGGGCATGGAAAGGAGTCAATTCCGCCGTATTTTCGCCCGACGGGCAGCACATCTTGACGGCCTCCAGCGACCACAGTGCACGCATCTGGGACGCGGCTAGCGCCAAGCCACTCGCCGTCTTGACCGGCCATGACGATGAAGTGTTGGGTCGCCGCATTATCATCCGACGGTGGGCGCATCGTCACCGCCTCCACCGACCAGACCGCGCGCATCTGGGACGCTGCACACGACCAACCCATCGCCGTCCTCTCGGGCCATGACCGTCCTCGTCAAGTCAGCCGCGTTCTCGCCGGACGGGCGGCGCATCGTCACCGCCTCAGGCGACAAGACCGCGCGGATCTGGGACGCAGCCACGGGCAAATCGATCGCCATCTTTCAGGTCATCGCGACTCTGTCCTGTCGGCCGCGTTCTCGTCGGATGGCCGGAAAATTGTTACATCCTCGGAAGACGGCACTGCGCGCATCTGGGACGCGGAGACTGCAAAGCCGCTTGCAACACTCACCGGCCATCACGCTCCGTCCGCATGGCCAGTTCTCGCCCGACGGGCGCAGGGTCGTCACCGCTTCCCTGGACGGGACGGCTCAGGTCTGGCGTACGGCGAGCAGCATGCAGCTCGCCGTGCTCCTGAACTCGGCGATTTCGTTGTCGACGCCGCCTATTCGCCCGACGGTCGATGCGTCGCCGTTGCCGCCGCCTGGAAACCCAAGCAGTGCGCATCGTGGACGCGGTGACAGGCCGCCGGATCGCGGACTCTGCCGGACATGGAGAGGCCGCGCGGAGTGTTCGTCCGCCCGACGGGCGGCGCATCGTGACCGCCTCCAACGATCGGACCGCGCGGATCTGGGACGCCGCGACGGGCAACAGCTCGCCCTCTTGCAGGCCATGGCGACAGCATCCTCCCGACGATCCGGGCGGAAATGTCCGCAGCGCGGCATCTCGCCTGATGGGCAGGCGCATCGTCACTGCCTCGAACGACCGCACAGCGCGTACCTGGGACGCGACCACCGGCAAGCAGATCGCCATTCTGGCCATGACGAGCCGGTCCGTACGGTGGCGTGTCTCGCCCGACGGGCGGCGAATCGTGACTGCCTGCGCCATCCACCGCGCGCATCTGGGATGTGAACACGGCAAATCGCTGACCGTGCTCTCCGGCGACGCCGACCTGGTGTGGGCCGCCGCCGTTCTCGCCGATGGGCGGCGCATCGTCACGCACCTCGACCAGACCGCGCGTGTCTGGGACGAGGACACGGCCAAGCTATCCCGTCCTCTCCGGACATGAGGATGACCTTTGGTCGGCGGCTTGGTCACCCGATGGGCAGCGCATCGTCACGGCCTCCTTTGACCGCACGCGCGGATCTGGAATGCGGCCGGCGTGCAGCTGGCGGTTCTCTCCGGCCATGACGAAGGCGTCTGGTCGGCTGCGTGGTCGTCCGATGGGCAACGTATCGTCACGACTTCCGCCGAACAGACCGCGCGCATCTGGGACGGAAGCGCCCATTCAGGCCTGGACGCACAAGTTGTCTGTCGCAGGCGGCGAGAATTAATGACTTGTCCGACCTCGAGCGAACTCGTCTGGGACTTCCACCGGATCACGGATCAGGACCTGGACTGACGATGCTCTCCGCACGCGAAACGGCGGCGCAGTGCCGCATGATCCCGATCGCCGGGCGCCAGGGGTAGCCGAGGCCAACATCTCGATCAAGGCTGCAGCCGACGCATGTGCACAGGAAATCGAAGTGTCTTGGGCTTCCCCGGAACCAGTCATCCGCTGGGACGAACATTGCTCGCGAAGAACCATCTGAAGCTGGCGCGGCAACAGTCCGAACTCGCGGTGTCCGCGATTATCGCGCCGCTAAAATCGAACTGGCTGGCGTTGCTGGTCGATGACCTTGCCGGACCACCTGATCGAGGCCGCGCAGTAGACGCTCTACGAAAAGGCCTGCGGGATGGCGTGCCGATAGCGGCGTCTAGACTGGGCCAGTTCCACCAGCGCAGAACAGCGGGGGCGGCGAGACCCAGCCGATACGCATGAACTGGACCCGTCAACAGCCTGGTCCTGGTATCAAAAAGGGGCCGAAGTCGGGCGAAGCCAACGTGCTCGCGCGGTTCGGAGAGCCAGAGGATGATCCGCCGAGGCCGAAGCTCGCCGATGAAGAGAACTGCGTCTGCAGCTCAAGGCATTCGCTTCGTATGCCGCCGCCGCGGAGCGTGCCGAGGCCGACGACTGGCCGGACGACATCTGGAGACACTGGCGTCATCGCCGGGCCACACTTGTTCGCCTGCTCGCGCGCGAGGGGAGATGTCGCAGGTCGCAGAGACCTACATGACGGTTCGCAACCCGTCGAGCAGGCCGCTGACGGGCAGCGTCAGAACTTCAGCGCCATCGTCACGTAGTACGTCGACCGAGCACGTCGAATTGTGACGGATCCGTGTCGCATAACCACAGAACGGAAATATGGGCGGCGCCTCGTCGGTCAGGTCCTCTATGCCGGCGCGGATCGTGACGCCGTCGAGCCAACCATCTTTGAAGCTGTAACCGCATCGACATCGAAATAATCGCGGTGCGGCACCTTGTAGTCGGTCGTTACTTGGGCCCGAACCGGGACTTGTCGACCGTCGAGTCGACGTATTGCCAGCTCAGTCCAACGTCGAGATCGCTAAACGCATAGCGCACGCTCGCGAGCCATTTTATCCGGGTAGGAGCCCGCAAAGCCGCCGATCGTTCCGGCGGATTGGTCTGCGGGTACGCCGCTCGTCGTCTGGAGCTCGAACTTGTCCACCAACCCACATACCAGCCGATGGCAAGCTCCCCGGGTCCGACGGGAAGGCTCCAGTCCAGCTGGAAGTCGATGCCCGACGTCGTCTGCGTAGCAAAGTTCCGGAACGTTTCGAGCATGTCGACAATTTCACCGCTGCCTGGATCGCGACCAAACAGCGTGCACCAGTAGTTGTCCGCCGCGTATGACGGATTGTAGACACGGTCGAAGCAGTTCAGCACGGCGGTTGGCGCATCTACGAACGTAACTACGTCGTCGATCTCGATGCGATACCAGTCAATGGTGAACTGCAGATCATGCATCCAGGTAGATTCGAACCTGGGACGCACAACGATACCTGCGGTGACCGTGTCGGCGGTCTCGGGCCCGAGCTCCGCGTTGCCGCCGATGGTTGTCGGGACATCGACAGCCGAGTAAACGGGCAGCAGCTCCTCCGGCATTCCCTGCTCGACGCACAAGGCCTCAACGAGCTGAGCGTCGGGACCGTTCCGCTGTAGAGCTGTCGACGCTGCAGGGCTCGGGTGGGTCGAAGTAGGCGAAATTTGACGTACCCGGCAAGAACAATTCGAAAATCGACGGTACGCAGATAGCACACTGGTAGGACCCGCGCACTCGCACGGTAGTCACAGGCTGATACGAGCAACTCGGCTTTCCACGTGTCGACACCGCCTGCGGACGCATAGTCTGAATGTCGGTAGCCGAGTACGGTTTCGAGCGACTCGACGCCCGGCAGGTCCGCCAGGAGTGGAATTGCGGCCTCGACGTAGACATCGGTATTGTGGTCGTCAGCATCGATGTCGGATGCGGCTTCAAAGCCGACAATGTCCGCACCGCCGTCCGGCAGGATCCTTCGCAACGCCTCGTCCGCACGAAACTTGTATGCATCGCTTCGATACTGAATGCCGAGCGCCATGCGCAGTTCGCCCGCGGGCAGCGCAACCGGGAACCCCGGGCAGTAGCCTCGGCGATCCACTGGACGTCGGCGTTGATGCCGGCGTCAACGGCGATGTAATCCGCGCACGTGGGGAGCACCGAGCCCTTTCCAAACGGATTGAAGCCCCCGCAGATGGAAACGCCGCCGTCCGGCGCGAACGTCAGCTCCTCGACTCGTGAGCGGCTGACATTGCCAGTCTGGTACTTAAACTGGCTGCTCGCCCCGTACTGCACATAGGCGTCGAGATCCCAGCCGTCCGGCAGGCGACCGCGTGCTCCGGCCGTCAGCTGATGCATGTCGTAGTTGTTTTCGTGTACGCGCGGTCCGCGCTCGCTCAATCGTTTGGCGAAATCAAACACAGCGTCGGGGTCGGGGCGCGAGTCGAGCAAGAGCTTGAGGTCCGCCG
>CAVVDL010000002.1:0-17848 GCA_963747035.1 uncultured Gammaproteobacteria bacterium | reverse complement strand
GTGCCGGTGGAGGGACTTGAACCCCCGACCTCTCGCTTACGAAGCGACTGCTCTACCAACTGAGCTACACCGGCAGCGGGGCGCGAAGTATAGGCAAGGCCCGGGTCCCGGGCAACGCGTCAGGAACCCTGCTTGCGGACCCGGATGACGACGTCCACGGCCACCGACTCGGTGCCGGGCGGCAGCGGCGGCAGGCGCGCGAATTCGAGGTCGCCCGGCGGGACGTCGATCAGCTCGCCGGTGTCCTCCACGTGGAAGTGGTAGTGCGGCCGCATGTTGGAATCGAAGAGCCCGCGCTCGGGGTCCACCTGGAGCGGCTTCACGAGGCCCTTGGCCGCGAACAGGTTCAGCGTGTTGTAGACCGTCGCCTTGGAGACGTCGGTCCCGCGCTCGGCGAGCGTCTGGATGATCTGCTCCGCCGTCAGGTGCTGGTCGCGCGCGAACAGGAGTTCGGCGATCAGCATGCGCTGGGCGGTCGCCTGGATGCCCTGCTTCTCGAGCAGGTCCTGGATGTGGTTCTGGTCGGGGCCGTGGTTCATGGGGCGGCAATATACGCTTCGGCGGAAATCGGCTCAAACGCGACGGTTTTCTGCGCGGGCGGCGCCCTGGCTGTTCGTTAGCCTCGCCGCATGCCTGATCGATCCACGCTGCGCCGCGGCCATACGCTGACCGAGCTGCTCGCGATGCTGGGCATCGCCGCCGTCATCGCGGCTGCCGCGGTGCCGGTCTTCTCGAATCTCCTGCTGGAGAGCCGGATGAACGCCGCGGTTTCGACGGCGATGCACGCAGTCAACCTCGCGCGCCAGTTTTCCGCGACACGCAGCGAAGCGATTCGACTTTGCGGGAGCGAAGACGAGCGCGAATGCTCCGGCCGGCTGGACTGGTCGGGCGGGCTCCTGCTGGCCGAGTGATGGCGACCGTTTCCACCAGAGTCTCATGCTCTCGGGCGGCAGCGGCACGACGAGCATCCATTCGAATCGCTCGACGATCTCCTTCGAAGGCGGCTCGGGGTTCGCGACGCCGGCCACGCTGACGGTGTGCGACCGGCGCGGCGCCCGCGCGGCGCGGGCCGTGATCGTGAGTCGCAGCGGGCGGCCGCGGACGAGCGATCGCGACGGCTCCGATGGGGCACTGACGTGCTGAAGGCGCGATTCGCCGCCGGATTCACGATGATCGAGGTGCTCGTGGCACTCGCGCTCATGCTCGCGGGGCTCGCCGGAGCCGGCATCGTGCTCGGGCAGAGCATTCAGTACGAGCGCGAGTCCGGCAGCCGCCGGGCCGCGATTCGCCTCGCTGGCTCTCTCGCCGAGGAGCTGCGCGCGCTCGATCGCGACGTGGGCGCCTCGATTGCACCCGACGCGCCCGCGATCCGCGCCTGGACGACGGCCGCACTCGCAGCGCTGCCCACGGGCAGCGTTGCGCGCGTCGATGTCGAGATGGCCGTGCCGGCCCGCTACCGGATCACGATCGAATGGCCCGTCGCCGGCCTCGGCATGCAAAGGCTCGTGCTTCCGGTGACGACATGAACGGCGAATCCGGCTTGACACTGGTCGAGATCCTGGTCGCGATGGTCATCGTGCTCGTGGTCGTCGCGGCGTCCACGGCTTTCGTCACGCGCGGGCGCGCAGCGCATCGGACCAGCGAGGCGATGGCCCAGATCGAGGAATCGCTCGACGCCGGATTCACCATGCTGGCCGACGAAATCCGGCTCGCGGGTTACCTGGGGCTCGCCCCGCCGGCAACCGCGGTTTCCGGAAGCTCGGCGCTCGGCAGCGCCGAGCGGGCGGATCTCGCGGTCTCGGGCAGTTGCGGCAAGTCGCTGGCGCTCGATCTTGCGACGCCCGTTGCCGCCGTGAATTCGGGCTATGCCGCCGCGCCCGGCGTGCCGCTCGGCTGTCGTGCTTCGCCGGACGGCCGCCCTGCTCCCGCCACCGATACGCTCGTCCTGCGCCATGCGACGGCTGAGGCGGGCCGCGCCCAGGCCGGCCGCCTGCAACTCGAAACAAACCTGCGCTCCGCGGCACTCGCGGCAAACGGCATTGCGACGCTCGGAGCCGACACGCGCTGGCACGACCTCGAAGTGGGCGTGTACTACGTGAGCCGCGACTCGACCGGCCGCAGGAACTGGCCGTCGCTGCGCCGCAAGCGGCTCGTCGGCGGCACGCGGCCGGCGTTCCAGGATGAGGAGCTGGTCAGCGGAATCGCGGACCTTCAGGTCATGATCGGCCTCGACGACCCGGCCGACCTCGATGCCGCGGTCGATCGCTGGATCAATCCCGGCGAGCCGACGCTGGGCGGCACGCCGCGGGCGCTTCGCATCGAACTCGAGGCGCAAAGCGACATTCCGGAACCCGGCCTGCCCGGCATGACTCGCCGCAAGCGCGCGTCGCGCGTCGTCGAGCTGCGAAACACGGGAGCGGCTCGATGACGGCCGCCGAACGCGGTTCGGCGCTCGTCGTCGTGATGGTGCTGATGTCCGGTCTCGGGGCGCTTGCGCTTGCCGCCGCAGCCGCGGCCATGACGGCGCTTGCGCTTGCCGGTCACCAGCAGATGGCGCAAAACGCATTCGAGGCTGCGGAATCCGGCATCGTCGCGGCGCTCCTCGAGGCTGCGGAGGTGCGTGAGGGCGGCACGGATGCCGCCACGATTCTCGCTGACGTCGCAACCGCGCGCGCCGCCTATCGCACGGAGACGCGCGAAGCGCTGGGTGCCGGCGCCCTGCCGACCGGATTCAGCGTCGGAGAGAATGCCGGGACCTTTGCCGCGCGGCACTACTTCATCACGGCGGACTCGGAATCCGGCCGCAGCACGCGCACGCGGCTCGAGCAGGGCTTCTATCTGGTGGTGCCCGCCTCATGACGCGGCGAGCCGCGCAACCTCCTGGCGGCACTTCTCGCCATCGTCGCGGCGGCGAGCTTGATTCGCAGCAGTCACGCGGGCACGGATGAAGCCTGGCTGCATCGCGCCACCGTGCCAGCCGGCTCCAGGCCCCTGCTCGGAGTCATCCTTGACCGCTCGGCCGCGACGTCGCGACTCATCGCCGCGCAGGAAGACTACGACCCGACACGCGACTACGGCGCGGCGCTGCCGGCTGATCAGCGATGCGATCCTGCGAAGGCCTATTTCCGGCGCGGACCGGGACCCGCGCCCGACTGCGCGCGCCAGGGCGGTATCGAAATCCTGCCGCGCAGCGCGGCAACCGGCCTGCAGTGCGAGGCGGCACGGGTTCCGCTCGCGACATCCGGCTTCTTCATCGCATCACGTGCGGCGCAATGGCGCGCGAATCCTGCAGGCGGATATTGGGGCGCGCCGTCCGATGCCAGCTCTGCTGCCCTGGAATGCCGCGCCGATCGCGGACGTCACGGTGCGGCGGCAGGCGACTGGTACGCGAGCGCCGGGACTGGCCAGCCGTGGATTGGCGCGGCCGCGGGAGAAATCGCCTGGGACCGTCCGCCATTCGCCGACGCGTACATCCTGTACGCGGGCAATTTCCTGAACTACTTGCGCGCGCAACATCCACCAGCGGAACGCGCGTTGGCAGACCTGTTCGCGATCCGCCTGTCACGGGCGCTCGCCTCGACCGATGAACTCGACGTCGCCCTGCTGCAAGTCGACGACAACGGCCCGGACGGCGGCTACGTGGCGCGCGCGCCGATGTCCAGCGCAGCGGCAGCGATTGAACTGCAGTCATTGGCGACGACGCCGCCGACGGGCGCTGCGCCGCTTGCCGAGACACTCGCGGAAGCCGCGAGCTGGCTGGCAGGCCTGCCGCGCCGATTCGGAATGGACGGACGCGCGGATCCGGCCGCGACGAATCCGCCGGCATCCGGCACCTACCGGTCGCCGATCGAATACGCCTGCCGACCGGTTTCTCTCGGCTTCCTGACCGCTGGCGAGGCCAGCGGCGACGACAAGGCAGCCGGCGCCGCGGAGGCGCTGCCGCATTTCCTGGCGGAAACGGGCGGCTGCAATGGCGACTGCCTGGGTCCACTCGCGGCCTGGCTTGCTGCCACGGACTTGCGCGACGACTTGCCGGGCATCCAGTCGGCAGCGACCTCGTGGATTGCGCCGATGCCGTCCGCGCTTGCGGGTGACGTGGCGTCGGCCGCCGATCCGCTGGCATTCGTCAACCTCGTGGCGTCGGCATTCCAGCGCGATGCGGCCGTTGCCGCGAATCCGCAGTTGTCGGCTGCTGGAATCGTATCTTTCGATGCGAGCGACGGTGAGCCCGGCGTCATTCTTGGCTTGACGGCTCCACGCCCCCGCGAGCGCTGGGCAGGCAATCTCCTGCGATACGCGTTGCGGTCGCCGGCGGGACCTCTCGAGCCGCCGACCATCGTGGATCGCGATGGCACGCCGGCGATGGATGCCGCAAGCGGATTGCCGCGCCCGGATACCCGAAGCCTGTGGAGCGACGTGCCGGATGCAAACCTCCTCGGTGGCGGCGCAGCGGGCCGCTTGCCGCCCGCCGATGCGAGGCGTCTCTTCACGGATGTCGCGAGCACACGCTTGCTGGATGCGGGCAATCGACTGGTTCCGGGGAACACCCGCATCAATCGCGCGTTGCTCGGCCTCGGTCCGACCGATCCCGAGACCGCGGACGATGTGCTCGCGTGGATTTCGGCGCAAGACACGCTCGGCGATCCGGGTCCGCAATCGCCCGCCGTCATCGCGTATCCCGACTCCGGGCGGCAGGTTGCGGTGATCGCGACGCAGGACGGACTGCTTCAGGCCTTCGACGCGGATTCGGGCGTCGAGCTCTGGGGCTGGATGCCGAAGGAACTGCTTCCGCGGATTCCAACACTCATGCGCGACGCGCCGACGACGGCACGAAGCCATGGCATCGACGGGCCCCTCGTGCTGCATCGCTACGATCCCAACGGCGACGGCCGCATCGACGCCGCATCCGGCGAGCATCTGTGGCTGCTGTTCGCGCTGGGCCGCGGCGGAAATCGCTACTACGCGCTCGACGTCGCGCGGCCCGACGATCCGCGGCTGCTCTGGTCATGGCAACTCCCGGACGCCGGCGTACTCAGCCTTGCCGAACCGGTCGTCACGAGGCTCGCGATCGCGGGCAGTGGCCAAAGCGCGGGCGAATGGGTCGTGCTGCTTGCCGGCGGCTACGACCCGCGCTTTGACGCGAATGGCGCCACGGGCGGCGGTGCAGGCGCCGGCATCCACGTGCTCGATGCGCTGTCCGGCAGGCCCTTGTGGTCCGCTGGCGACCGTGGCGACCTGCGGGTTCCCGGCCTCGACAGCCTTGCCGTCCGCGCCGCGCGCGCTCGATCTCGATGGCGACCGCCTGCTCGACCATGCCTACGCACTCGACGTGACGGGCTCCCTGTGGAGATTCGACTTCAAGAACGGACGGCCTCGCGCAGAGCTCGCGTCGGCGCAACGGCTCGCGCGCCTCGGCAGCGGCAAGCAGCGCTTCTTCGCGACGCCGGACGTCTCGATCGCCCAGATCGGAAACGACAGCCGGATCGCGATTGCCGCGGGCTCGGGCTGGATCACGCGGCCGCGCGACACGGCGCTCGAGGACCGGATGTACGTCGTGTTCGACCGCGCGCCGCCAGGCGCCGTGCGCGAACTCACCGATGCCGACCTCTACGACGCGACCGACGCGAAGGATGCGATGCCGCCGGACGCGCCCGGCTGGTACGTCAGGCTCGAATCGCATGGCGCGGGCGAGAAAGTGGCCGGGCCGACGGTCACCTTCGACCATGCGCTGCGCTTCACGACGTACCAGCCGCTGCCGGTTGACGAGGCCGCGCCCTGCGGACCGCCGCGGTCCGTTGCGCGGATGTACGCACTCGATGTCCGCACGGCCTTGCCCCACGCGACCGCCGTGGAGTCGGAAGACGACGAACCCGAAGAAATTGCCGGCATCCGGATTGCCGACGGGCGCGCGATTCGCATTTCCCGGCCGCTGGGCCGATGCCTGCGAGGGCTGCCGTCCACGGCCGTTCGGCATCATCGGCGGCGAAACATTCGATCCCGGCTACGCCGGGGACCCGGTCAGGACCTCATGGCGCAAGCTCCCCCCGCCGCCGGTTTCACCCTGATCGAACTCGTGATCGCGCTTGCGATCGTCGCGATCACGACCATGATCGCGGCCTCCTCCTATCGCAGCCAGCTGCGGCGCAGCCACCGCGCGGAGGCGGTTCAGGCCCTGCTCGTCGCCGCCGCCGAAGAGGAAAAATTTCACCTCGCCAATGGGTCGTACGGAAACCGGCTGGACGCAGCCGTCGGAAGCGATCCTCCGGGGCTGCCAGTCGCGTCGCGGACGCCCGGCGGTCACTACGCGCTCAGCATCCCGACCGCGACGGCAGCGGAATTCCGCGTCGTCGCAATCGCCGTCAGCGATGAAGCCGATCCGTTGTGCCGAACGCTGTGGATCGACGAGAGCGGGCGGCGCATGGCGATGGACTCGCGCGGTACGGACAGCGCGCGACGCTGCTGGTAGCCGTCCTACCGGCCGGCATTCTCCGACTTTGCGATCTGCCGAAGCGCCTGCGGCAGCCCGAACACGACGCGCTCTTCGCGCCCGACGACCTCGACCGCCTCGCGCCCGCCCCACTCACGCAGCCGCTCGACGACGTCTTTCACGAGCGACTCGGGTGCCGAAGCGCCCGCCGTCACGCCGACCGCCTGCTTGCCCTCGAACCACTCGCGCTTGAGATCGTCCGCGCCGTCCACGAGATAGCCGGGAATCCCCCGCGTCGTCGCGATCTCGCGCAGGCGATTGGAATTCGAGCTCGACCGCGAGCCGACCACGACGATCACGTCGCACTGCGCGACCAGCTGCTTCACCGCATCCTGCCGGTTCTGCGTCGCGTAGCAGATGTCTTCCTTGCGCGGCGTCGCGAGCGACGGGAACCGCTCGCGCAGCGCCGTCATCACTTTCGCGGTGTCGTCCACCGAGAGCGTCGTCTGCGTCACGACGGCGAGCCTCGCCGGGTCGCGCACCGCGATCTTCGCGGCGTCGGCGACCGTCTCGACCAGGTGAATGTGGCCGCCGTGCGCGGTGTCGAAGCGCCCCATCGTGCCCTCGACCTCCGGGTGCCCGGCATGGCCGATCAGGATCACGTCGAGCCCGTCGCGCGCGTACTTGCCGACCTCCATGTGCACCTTGGTGACGAGCGGGCAGGTCGCGTCGAACACGGCGAGCCCGCGGCGCGCGGCCTCGTTCTCGACCGCGGACGGCACGCCGTGCGCGCTGAAGATGACGGTCGCGCCGTCCGGCACCTGGTCGAGCTCGTCCACGAAGAGGGCGCCGAGGTCGCGCAGGCGATCCACGACGAACTTGTTGTGCACGACCTCGTGGCGCACGTAGATCGGCGCGCCGAAGAGCTCGATCGCGCGCTCGACGATGTCGATCGCGCGGTCGACGCCGGCGCAGAATCCCCGCGGATTCGCGAGGAGGACTTTCATCCCGCGGCTGCCTTGCTCCGCCGGCTCGAGAGCAGCGCGTCGATGACCAGCATGATCGCCCCGGTCGTGATGCCGATGTCCGCGACGTTGAAGGCCGGGAAAAAGTGCTCGCCCCAGTGGAAATGCAGGTAGTCCACGACGTGGCCGTCCATGAAGCGGTCATAGGCATTGCCGACGGCGCCGCCGAGGATCAGCGCGAGCCCGATCGCGAGCCAGCTGTGGCCGCGCGCCGGCAGCGAGCGCAGCCACCACAGGATCGCGAGCGCGATCGCGCCCGCGAGCACGAGGAAGAACCAGCGCTGCCAGCCGCCGGCGTCGGCGAGCAGCCCGAAAGCCGCGCCCTCGTTGTGCAGGCGCGTGAGGTCGAGGTACGTCCCGACCGGCAGGATTTCGTACAGCTCGAAGCGCCCGACGACGTACCACTTCGTCAGCTGGTCGAGCGCGACGACGAACGCCGAGAGCCAGACCCAGAAGAGCGCCGTCTTCTCGTGAAAGAACGACTGCGTCATGCGAAGCGCCTCGCCTCGCCCGGGCCATCGAGATTCGTGACGCAGCGGGCGCAGATCTCCGGGTGCTTCGGGTCCTGGCCGACGTCGGCGCGCCGGTGCCAGCAGCGCGCGCACTTGGGCGCCGGATCCACCGCGACCGAGAGCCAGGCGCCCTCTTTCGCGAGCGATTCGGCCGCGACGGCCGTCGCCGGGCGCTCCGCCGCCGGCCGCATCCTCGCCTGCGAGGTGATCAGCACGAAGCGCAGTTCGTCGCCGAGGGCGGCCATGCGCCGATGCTGCGCCTCGTCGAGATAGACGTCCACCGCAGCCTCGAGCGGCGCGCCGAGCTCGCCGGCGGTCCGCAGCCGTTCCAGTTCGCGCGAGACGTCGGTCTTCAGCGCGATCACGGCATCCCAGTCCACCGCATCCGACGTCGCGACGGCGGGCAGTTTCCACCAGGTGCTGAGGAAGACGGATGCGTCGCGCTCGCCCGGCAAGTAGCTCCAGATCTCCTCGGCCGTGAACGAGAGGATGGGCGCGAGCCAGCGCACCATCGCCTCGGCGATGTGGTACATCGCCGTCTGCGCGGAGCGGCGCGCGGCGCTCTTCGCCGGCGTCGTGTACAGGCGGTCCTTCAGGATGTCGAGCCAGAACGAGCCCATCTCGACGACGCAGAAGTTGTGCACCTTCTGGTAGATCGAGTGGAACTCGTAGTTCCGGTAGGCGTCGGTTATTTCATCCTGCAGGCTCGCCGCGCGCGCGAGCGCCCAGCGGTCGATGTCCACCATCTCTTCCACGGGCAGCGCGTCGCGCGCCGGGTCGAAACCCGCGAGGTTGCCGAGCAGGAAGCGCACGGTATTGCGCATGCGCCGGTAGCTGTCCGACATGCGCTTCAGGATCTCGTCGGAGGTCGCGATCTCGCCGCTGTAGTCGGTCGCGGCGATCCAGAGCCGGAGCACATCGGCGCCGAGCGACTGCACGACCTTCTGCGGCGCGACGACGTTGCCGAGCGACTTCGACATCTTCCGGCCCTTCTCGTCCACCGTGAAGCCGTGCGTCAGCACCTGGCGGTACGGCGCGACGCCGCGGCCCGCGACCGAGGCGAGGAGCGACGAGTGGAACCAGCCGCGATGCTGGTCCGAGCCCTCGAGGTAGATGTCCGCCGGGAACGGGATGAGGCCCGGCCGCAGCGCCGGCAGGCAGTGGTGCACGACGCCGGAGTCGAGCCAGACGTCCATCACGTCCTCGCACTTCTCGTACACGAGCGCCTCGTCGCCGAGGAGATGCCGCGGATTCAGCGCGAACCAGGCCTCGATGCCGCCTTCCGCGACGAGCTCGGCCACCTGCTCGAGCAGCTCCGGCGTCTGCGGATGCGGCTCGCCGGTTTCCTTGTGAATGAACATCGCGAGCGGCACGCCCCAGGTGCGCTGGCGCGAGATGCACCAGTCCGGGCGCGTCTCGATCATGCTGGTGATGCGCTGCTCGCCCCAGCCCGGGATCCAGCGCACGCCGCGGATCGCCGTCAGCGCATCGCGGCGCAGGCCCGCCTTCTCCATGCTGAGGAACCACTGCGGTGTCGCGCGGAAGATCACCGGCGACTTGTGGCGCCAGCAATGCGGGTAGCTGTGGTGATACGTCTCGAAATGGATCAGCCGCCCGCGCTCGCGCAGCGTCTCGACGATCTTCGGGTTCGCATCGAACACCGAGAGGCCCTCGAACAGCGGCGTGCCCGCGACGAAGCGGCCGTCGTTGCCGACCGGGTTGTCGATCGGCAGGCCATAGCGCCGGCCCATCTCGTAGTCGTCCGCGCCGTGGCCGGGCGCCGTGTGCACGGCGCCGGTGCCGGCATCGAGCGTCACGTGATCGCCGAGGATCACGGGCACTTCGCGCTCGTAGAACGGGTGCTCGAGCCGCAGGCCCTCGAGCGCCTGTCCCTTGACCTTGCCGAGCACGCGGTGCGAGCTCGCGCCGATGCGCCTGGCGAAGGGCTCGACCAGGGCCTCGGCGACGACGAGGCATTCCGGCCCGCCCGCGCGCGTGAACTCGGCGAGCACGTAGTCGTAGAGCGGGTACAGGCAGACCGCCTGGTTCGCGGGCAGCGTCCAGGGTGTCGTGGTCCAGATCGCGACCGCTGCGGTCGCAAGGTCCTCGGTCGTGAGCCCGAAGCGGCGCGCGGCATCGTGCGCGTCCGCGATCTCGAAGCGCACGTCCACGGCCGGCGAGTCGCGATCCTCGTATTCGACCTCGGCTTCCGCGAGCGAGGAACGGCAGTCGAGGCACCAGTGCACGGGCTTGAAGCCGCGCACGAGGTGGCCGCGGCGGATGATCGCCGCGAAGGCGCGCAGCTGCTCGGCCTCGAAGCGCGAAGCCATCGTGAGGTAGGGATCGTTCCAGTCGCCCATCACGCCGAGACGCTGGAAGTCCGTGCGCTGGATCTCGACCTGGCTCGCGGCGTATTCGCGGCAGGCCTTGCGGAACGCGTCGGCATCGAGCTTCTGGCCGACGCGGCCGTACTTCTTCTCGACCTGCTGTTCGATCGGGCAGCCCGTGGCAGTCCCAGCCGGGCACGTAGGGCGAGTCGATAGCCGTCGAGCGTGCGCGACTTGACGATGATGTCCTTCAGCACCTTGTTCACGGCGTGGCCGATGTGGATCACGCCGTTCGCATAGGGCGGGCCATCCACGAGCACGAACTTGGGGCGGCCCGCGGCGCGGCGCCGCAGCTCCATATAAATGTCGTCCGAAAGCCAGCGCGCAACCCGCTCCGGCTCGCGGCGCGCGAGGTCCGCCTTCATCGGGAAGGCCGTGTCCGGCAGGTTGAGGGTCTGCTTGTAGTCCACGCTTATCCTCGGGCAGCGAGCAGCTTGCGGGCGAGCCGCGCGTCTTCGTGCATCTGTGCGGTCATGGCCTCGACGTCGGCAAAGCGGATCTCGTCGCGCAGCCGCGCGATGAAGTCGACGCCGAGCCGCTCGCCGTATAGCTCGCCGTCGTAGTCAAACAAGTGCACTTCGAGCAGCCATTCCGTGCCGCCGACCGTCGGACGCGTGCCGACCGAGGCGACGCCCGGGTGCCGCGCGAGACCGGCGCCGGTGACCCGCACCGCGAAGATTCCCGCGACCGGCGACACGCGGCGGTGCAGCCGCAGGTTCGCCGTGCGAAATCCGAGCGTGCGGCCGAGCTTCCGGCCTTCGATCACGCGGCCGCTGATCCGGAAATCGCGGCCGAGCAGCGCCTTCGCCTCGTCGAGCCGGCCGGCCGCGATCGCCTCGCGCACGCGCGTCGAGCTCACCGGGCGCCCGTCCTGCAGGGCGGGCGGCACGGCCTGCACCTGGAAGCCGCAGGTCGCGCCGGCGCGGCGCAGCAGCTCGACGTCGCCGCCGCGCTCGTTTCCGAACCGGAATCCTTCGCCGATCACCACTTGTTTCGTCCTCAGCGCGCCGAGCAGCACGCGCTCAATGAATCCTTCCGCATCGAGCCCGGCGAGATTCGCGTCGAATCCGAGCACCCGCAGCTCATCGATGCCCGCCTCCGCCATCCGCTCGGCCTTGTCGGAGAGCCTCATCAGCCGCGCCGGCGCCGAATCCCGCGCGAAGAATTCCTTCGGCTGGGGCTCGAAGCAGACCACGGCCGTCGGCAGCCGCAATTCGCGGCCGCGCTCTCGCAAGACGGCCAGGATCGCCTGGTGCCCGAGATGGACGCCGTCGAAGTTGCCGATCGCGACGGCTCGTCCGGGGTCCGCGTCGCGACAGGGCTTGAAACCACGTCGAATCAGCATGGCCCTGCCGGATCGGGAAATGCCCCGCAATTATAGATGCTTCAGGTCGCGCGGGCGCGCGCCGGCGAGGGCCAGCACGCCGAAATAGACGACCCCACCGCCCACGACCGAGATCCCGAGCCAGAGGGCCCGGCGCGTCGCGTGCCACTCGGTCCAGGCCGACCAGTCGCCGGAAACCCACCACAGGAAAGCCGCCATGGCGACGCTTGCGAGCCCGATCTGCGGCAGGAGCCGCTTCCAGGCCGCGGACGGCTGGAAGATGCCTTCGCGGCGGAGTCCCCGATACAGCAGCGTCGCGTTGATGAGTGCCGAGAGGCCGGTCGACACCGCGAGCAGGATATGCGGCACCGAGAATCCGTTCAGGAAGGCAGGCACCACGACAGCCGACGTTGAAGGCCATGTTGAACGACAGCGCGATGATGCCGACCTTGACCGGTGTCTTCGTGTCCTGGCGCGCGAAGTAGCCGGGCGCCAGCACCTTCACCATCGAGAAGCCGATGAGGCCCAGCGAATAGGCCATCAGTGCATAGGAGCACATGAGGACGTCGCGGTGCGTGAACGCACCGTAGCCGACGATCGTCGCGATCAGCGGGCCCGCGAGCATGAGGAGCCCGACGGCCGCGGGCACGACGACCGTGAGCGTGAGCCGGAGCGCCCAGTCGAGCGTCGAGTTGAATTTCTCGGGCGACTTTTCCGAATGGTGCGAGGCGAGCCCCGGCAGGATCACGGTCGCGAGCGCGATCGAGAACACGCCCATCGGAAATTCGACCAGGCGGTCGGCGTAGTAAAGCCAGGTGACGCTGCCGGTCATCAGGAACGACGCGATCACGGTATCGAGCAGGAGCGAAACCTGCGCGACCGAGGAACCGAAGATGCCGGGCAGCATCAGCTTCGCGATCCGGCGCACGCCCTCGTGCGCGCGATCGAAGCGCGGCCAGGGCAGCAGGCCGAGCGCGCGCAGCGCCGGGAACTGCGCAATGAGCTGCACGAAGCCCGCGACGAACACGCCGATTGCGAGCACGAGTCCGGGGTTCGCGAAATAGGGCGCGACGACGCCGGCCGCGATGATCATGACGATGTTGAGGAGCGTCTGGTTGAGCGCCGGCACGGCGAAGCGGTTGTAGCTGTTCAGCACGCCGCTGCCGAGCGCGACCAGCGAGATGAAGAACAGGTACGGGAAGGTGAAGCGGAGCATTTCGACCGTGAGGTCGAAGTGCGTGCCCTTCGAATGAAATCCCGGCGCGAACATGTAAGCGAGGACCGGCGCCGCGATCACGCCGATCAGCGTGATGACGAAGAGGATGAGCCCGAACACGCCGCTGACGCTCGCGACCAGTTCGCGCACTTCCTCGTGGCTCTTCCGCACCTTGTACTCGGAAATGACCGGCACGAAGGCCTGGGAGAACGCGCCCTCGGCCGTCAGCCGGCGCATGAAATTCGGGATCTTGAACGCCACCAGGAAGGCGTCCATCAGCGGGCCCGCGCCGAAGGAGATGGCGTAGACCATGTCCCGGATCACGCCGGTGACCCGGGAAAGCAGCGTCAGCAGGCCGACGATCGTGGTATTGCGCAGGAATCCGTGCGACATGCGGGCGGCACTATACCGCGTTGACATTCCGGGCCCGCATCCGGACAATGCGCGCCCTTATGGCGAACACCAAGTCAGCCGAAAAACGGGCCCGCCAGGCGGTTGCCAGCCGCGCGCGGAACGTCGCGCAACGCTCGAAGGCCCGCAGCGCCGTGCGCAAGGTCGTCGAGGCCATCAACGCCGGCAAGAAGGCTGAAGCCGCTGCCGCGCTGAAGGCCGCCGCGCCCGTGATCGATTCGATGGCCCGCAAGGGCATCATTCATCGCAACAAGGCCGCTCGCCACAAGAGCCGCCTGGCTGCGCAGATCAAGGCGATGCCCGCCAAGTAGAAGGGTAAAAGGGGACGGTCACCTTTTTCCTTCGATCCTTCGGGAAAAAGGTGACCGTCCCCTTTTACCCTTCCAGTTCCCGCATGACGGCCTGGCACAGTTCCTTCGTGCCCTCGCCCGTCACCCCTGAAATCCTGAAGACCGGCCCCTTGTAGCGCAGGCGTCGCACGATGTCGGCGCAGCGCGCCTCGCGCTCCTTGCCCTCGAGCAGGTCGATCTTGTTGAGGACGAGCCAGCGTCTCTTCCGCGAGAGTTCCGGGCTGAACTTCTTCAGCTCCTTCACGATCGCGCGCGCGCCGGCGACCGGGTCCGCGTCGGGATCGAGCGGCGCGATGTCGACCAGGTGCAGGAGGATGCGCGTGCGCTGCAGGTGCTTCAGGAAGCGGATGCCGAGGCCCGCGCCTTCCGCCGCGCCCTCGATGAGCCCCGGGATGTCCGCCATCACGAAGCTCTTCTGCAGCCCGACCGAAACCACGCCCAGCTGCGGATACAGCGTCGTGAACGGATAGTCCGCAACCTTCGGCCGCGCGGCGGATACCGCGCTGATCAGCGTGGATTTCCCCGCGTTGGGCAGCCCCAGCAGGCCGACGTCGGCGAGCAGCTGCAGTTCGACGTGCAGGCTCCGCGCCTCTCCGGGCAGGCCCGGCCCGCTCTGCCGCGGCGTGCGATTGGTCGAGCTCTTGAAGCGCTGGTTTCCCCAGCCGCCCTTGCCGCCCTTCGCGACCAGCAAGGTCTGCCCGGCTTTCGTGAGATCGCCGAGCGTCTCGCCCGTGTCCTCGTCGATCACGACGGTTCCGACCGGCATCGGCACGTAGAGATCCTCGCCGCCGCGGCCTGTGCAGTCCTGGCCGCCGCCGGGCTCGCCGTTCTGCGCGCGGAAGGTGCGCTGGACGCGGTAGTCGACGAGCGTGTTGATGCCTTGCTGGGCGCGGAGCCACACGCTCCCGCCTGAGCCGCCGTCGCCCCCGTCCGGGCCGCCGAAGGGCACGAACTTCTCGCGGCGAAAGCCGATCGCGCCGCGGCCTCCGTTGCCGGCCTGCACTTTGACGATTGCTTCATCGACGAATTTCATGGCTCGTTGCTGCCCTAACGAAAAACCCCGGCCGGGCCGGGGTTTTTCTTCGATTCGAGCGGCCCTTCCTTACTCCGGCAGGACGCTGACGAAGGTGCGCTTCTCGGCGCCCTTCTTCTTGAAGTGGACGCGGCCGGACTTCAGCGCAAACAGCGTGTGGTCCGTGCCGACGCCGACGTTGTCGCCCGCGCGATACGGCGTGCCGCGCTGGCGCACCAGGATGTTGCCGGCGAGCACCTGCTGGCCGCCGAACTTCTTGACGCCAAGGCGCTTCGAGTGGGACTCGCGCCCGTTCTTGGTACTGCCGCCTGCTTTCTTGTGTGCCATTTCTTGACTCCTCAGGCCGCCTTGATGCCGGTCACCTTCACTTCGGTGTACGGCTGGCGATGACCCTTCTGCCGCAGGTAGTGCTTGCGGCGCCGGAATTTCACGATGCGGACCTTGTCGGCCTTGCCGTGCGCCTGCACGGTCGCAGTCACGAGCGCGCCGGTGACATAGGGAGAACCGACGGCGACGTCCACGCCCTCGCCGATCAGGAGGACCTGGTTGAACTCGACGGTTGCACCCGCGTCGACGTCGAGTTTCTCGACCCGCACGACGGTGCCCTCGCTCACCCGGTACTGTTTGCCCCCGGTGGCAATGACGGCGTACATGATTGACTGGACTCCAAAAAGAGCCGGCAATTGTAGTGTCGGGACCCCCCGGGGTCAAACCAATTGGCTGGCCCGCGTTCCCCGGCGGCCCGAATGCCGCTAGGATGACCCAGACCCGCGGGGGATGGCGGGATTCCATGCAACTCAAAGACATACGGGCCCTTGTCGCCAGCGACCTCGCTGCGGTCGACTCTGAAATCCGCCGCCAGCTGGCGAGCGACGTCGCGCTCGTCAACCAGGTGGGGGACTACATCGTCGGTGGCGGCGGCAAGCGCCTGCGCCCCCTGCTCGTCGTGCTCGCTGCCCGGGCCGGCGGCGCCAGGGACTCGGTCCACATCCCGGCCGCCGCGCTGATCGAGTTCATCCACACGGCGACCCTGCTGCACGACGACGTCGTCGACGATTCCGCGCGCCGGCGGGGCCGCGAGACGGCGAATCACGCCTTTGGCAATCCCGCGTCCGTGCTGGTCGGAGACTTCCTCTACTCGCGCGCCTTCCAGATGATGGCGACGCTCGACTCGGCCGCGGTGATCCGCGTGATGGCCGACGCGACCAACACGATCGCGGCCGGCGAGGTCCTGCAGCTCATGAACTCGGGCGATCCGGACACGACCGAGATCCGCTACATGGAAGTCATCTACAGGAAGACCGCGCGCCTCTTCGAGGCCGGCGCGCAGATTGCGGCCATCGTGGCGCGCGCACCCGCCGGCGTCGAGGCCGCGCTCGCGCGCTACGGCAAGCACCTCGGCATCGCGTTCCAGCTCGTCGACGACGCGCTCGACTACGGCGGCGACGCCGACGAGCTCGGCAAGGACATCGGCGACGACCTCGCCGAGGGCAAGCCGACGCTGCCGCTCATCCACGCGCTCGCGCACAGCGACGCGGAGTCCGCCTCGCTCATCCGCAATGCGATCGAGGCAGGCGGCATCGAGGAACAGGGCCCGATCCGCGCTGTCGTCGAGAGCACGGGCGGCCTCGACTACACGGCGCGGCTTGCCGAAGAAGAAGCAAAGCGCGCGGAAGAAGCGCTGGCCGACGTGCCCGCCTCGCCCTATCGCGATGCGCTCGCCGCGCTTGCCCGGTACGCGGTCAGCCGCCGCAGCTGATCGCGCGTGCCTACAGCCCCAGCCCCTCGACGAGGATTTTGCCGTCGCTCATGACGAGCCGCGGCTCGAAGAGCGTGCGGCCGTCAGCGAGCGGATCACCGTCGAAGGCGACGAGATCCGCCTCGAGGCCGACGCGCACCGTGCCGGTACGCGACTCGATGCCGATCACGCGGGCGCCATTCAACGTCGCCGCCGTAATCGATTCGAGCGGCGTCATGCCGCCGAATTCGCGCAGGAGCGCGATGTCGTGTGCGACGCGGAGCCCTCCGATGTCGTCGTCGGCATAGCTGCCGTCGGTGGACGCGGCGATCGTGATGCCCATGGCGTGGGCCTTGCGCACCGCGGCGCGGAGCGGCCCCATCATCGCCTGCGTGCGCAGGCGGAGCGCCACGTCGTCGGCGGAATTTCCCTTCGGATCGGCCAGCGGGCTCATGGCCGCGAGCGTCGGTACGAAGAAAGTGCCGCGCTTCTTCATCTCGGCGAGCGTCTCGTCGTCGACCCACGTGCCGTGCTCGATGCTCCGGACGCCCGCTCGAACCGCGTTCGCGCAGCCCTCGCGCGCGTGGGCGTGGGCGGCGACG
Organism: uncultured Gammaproteobacteria bacterium; assembly: GCA_963747035.1. GTDB lineage: Bacteria > Pseudomonadota > Gammaproteobacteria > Steroidobacterales > Steroidobacteraceae > SCUD01. Next base: position 823 of record CAVVDL010000002.1, on the reverse strand, counting down.
AAGAGTCCTTTCTTCGCGGCTTCGACGACGGCCGCGTGTATCTCCGCCTCCGTCAGCTCGGGCCGGCGCGGGTCCGTGTTTGCGAGCCCCGCGCGCTCGCTCGCCCCGACCTTGATGACGTCCGCGCCTTTCGCGATCAACGCGCGCGTCGCCTCCGCGATGCGATCGGGACCGCGCAGCTCGCCATTGATGGCGTCGCCGAACTGCGGATAGACCATGAAGAACGCGAGGCCCGGCTTCGGCCGGATGTGGCCCGGCGAGACGAGCATCTCGGGTCCCGGCACGTGGCCCAGGCGGATGAGGTCCCGCGTGTCGATGGCCTGCAGGTAGGTGTCGCCCAGCACGCGCGCCGTCGTGACGCCCGACTGCAGGGCGCGCAGTGCCGCCGCCGGCGACTCGATGTGCGCGTGGGCGTCGATGAGCCCGGGCAGCAGATAGCGGCCTTTCGAGGTCGATCTGGCGGACGCCTCGGCCGGCGCCGGTGCGTGTCTCCGAGATCGCCGAGATCTTGCCGCCACGGACGCTGACGGTGACAGCCGCGCGCGGCGCCGCGCCCGTGCCGTCGATGAGCGTCGCATTGACGAGGTCGATGTCCTGGGCCGAGAGCCGAGAGCGACGAGATCGCCAGAGCGAGCGCAGCAATGACGCGAAACATGCGTAGGACCCCCTTAAATGGCCTGAGCCGCGAGAATACGCGGTATCGTTGAAAGCGTGGGGGGGCTTGATTACACTGCCCCGCTTCGCTTCGGGGTGTAGCTCAGCCTGGTAGAGCACTACGTTCGGGACGTAGGAGTCGCAGGTTCAAATCCTGTCACCCCGACCA
>CAVVDL010000001.1:0-214520 GCA_963747035.1 uncultured Gammaproteobacteria bacterium | reverse complement strand
CGAGTGCGCGCCGGGAAAGTGTGGTGTTACGCATTGCGGTGCTCTTGCTCATGGCGTCGTTTTCCCCCGAATTGAACGCTTTGGAAACCAGACCACGCCGCCGTATTCGCGGACGGGTGCAACCAATGTAAGGCCACTCTAATACCATTAATCGTGAAATACCAGTCCTTTATAAGACCAGTTCGAATAATGCGTAACTCCATGTCTGCTATATCAATACCGATAAAATAGTCAAAATGTTGCACCAAGTGGTATTGATTTGGTTATATTGAGGAGCCACCCAGGGAGTCTCGATGAGCCGCTTGCCCAAGAACCTCGGCCGTCTCGACAAGAAAAACGGCCAGCCGCTCTACCAGCAGCTCGAGCGGCTGCTCAAGGGCGCGATCGAGCGCAACGTCATCGGCCCGAACGACGCACTGCCTCCCGAGCGCGATCTCGCGTCCGAGCTCGACGTTTCGCGCATCACGGTGCGCAAGGCGATCGACGGCCTCGTCGCCGAAGGCTTGCTGGTGCGGCGACAGGGTTCCGGCACGTTCGTGAAAGCGCGCGTCGAAAAGAATTTCTCGCAGCTCTCGTCGTTCTCGGAGGACATGCGCGCGCGCGGCCTGCACCCGCGCAGCGTGTGGCTCAAGCGTTCGCAGGGCACGGTGACGCCCGAAGAGTCGCTGACGATGCAGCTCTCGCCCGGGACACCCGTATTTCGCCTGCATCGCATACGATTTCGCGGACGACGCACCGATGGCGCTCGAATACGCGACGGTTCTGGCGCTCGTGCCTGCCCGCGGTCGATAGCGTGGACAGCTCGCTGTACGAAGCGCTGGAGCAGAGCGGCAATCGTCCCGTGAAAGCATTGCAGCGTCTGCGCGCCGTGCTGCTGACGGCGGAGCAGGCGAAGCTCCTCGGCGCGAATGCGCTCGACGCGGGGCTGCTCGCGGAGCGCGTGGGCTACCTCGCGGACGGCCGGGCCGTCGAATTCTCGCAGTCGTTCTATCGCGGCGACACCTACGACTTCGTCGCCGAGCTCAGCGTACAGACGTGACCGCAATGTACCGCGAGGCCGCGGAGTCCGCCGCGGCGGTGCGCAGGCAATTGCGCGCCAATGCCGAGTCGATGCGCCAGCTCGGCGCGGTGCTGCGGCGTGTCGCGCCGCGCGCCGTCGTGACGATCGCACGCGGCAGCTCCGATCACGCAGCGACCTACGCTCGTTACCTGCTGGAGACGCGCTGCGGCGTGCTGACGGCATCGGCGGCGCCGTCCGTCAGTTCCGTCTATGCGGCGCGGCCGGACCTTCGCGGCGCCCTCTGTCTTGCGATCTCGCAGTCAGGCCGCAGTCCCGACCTGCTCGCCGCCGCGGACGCGGCCCGTGCGTCTGGGGGACTCGTCGTCGCGCTCGTGAACGCCGAGGACGCGCCGCTCGCCGCGCGCGCGGACCACGTCGTGTGGCTGCGCGCAGGCGCGGAAACGAGCGTCGCGGCGACCAAGTCGCACATCGCGTCGCTGGCGGCGATCCTTCATCTCGTCGCCGAATGGAGCACCGATGCTTCGCTATCCGAGGCGCTCGCCGCGCTGCCGGACGGCCTGGATGCGGCCTGGCGCCTCGACTGGAGCGCCGCGATCGAGAGGCTCAAGGAATCGCGAAATCTCTTCGTGCTGGGCCGCGGCCTCGGCCTCGGTGTCGCGCAGGAGGCCGCGCTCAAGCTGAAGGAGACGTCGGGCCTGCACGCGGAGGGGATATCGGCGGCCGAACTCCAGCACGGGCCGATGGCGCTCGTGCAGACGCGGATTCCCGGTCTTCATGTTCGCGCAGGAAGACGAGACCAGCGCCAGCAACGCGGCGCTGGCCGCCCAGCTGGTGGGGCGGGGTGCAGCGCTCATCGTCGCAGGACTCCCGGTGCCTGGGTGCGCTCGAGCTGCCGACGGTCGGCGCGCATTCGGCCACGCAGACGACGCTCATGATCCAGGCCTTCTACCGGCTGGCCGAGGCGCTCGCGCGCGCGCGCGGGCTCGACCCGGACCGTCCGCCGCATCTCGCAGAAAGTCACGGAGACGGTGTGATGGCAACGGCGCTCGTCAACGGACGCGTGTTGTTGGATGAAGGCTTCGTCACCGGGCAGGCGGTCCTGATCGAGGGCGATCGCATCGCGGCCGTGGTCCGCGAGCCGGAAGCCCGCGGTACCGCCCGCGTCGACCTCGGCGGTGGCCTCCTGCTCCCGGGATTCATCGACGTGCAGGTCAATGGAGGCGGGGGCGCGCTCTTCAACGATTCACGCGACGTGGACACGATCCGCCGGATTGGAGCCGCGCACCGGCAATTCGGAACCACGGGTTTCCTGCCGACCCTCATCAGCGATGACCTTGCAGTCGTGGACGAGGCGATGCGCGCCGCCGGCGCGGCGATGGAGGCGGGTGTGCCGGGAGTACTTGGTATTCACGTTGAAGGCCCGTTCCTCAACGAGACGCGCAAGGGCGTGCACGACGCCGGCTGGTTCCGTGAGCTGGACGAGAGCGGCGTGCGGCTGCTGACATCCTGCGTCGTGGTCGCACGTTCGTGACGCTTGCGCCGGAAATGACGACACCGGGTTTCATCGACAAGCTCGCGGCGGCCGGCGTCATCGTCTGCGCCGGCCACACCGACGCAAGCTATGCCGAAACCAAGGAAGCCCTGGCGCATGGCCTGCAGGGCTTCACGCACCTCTTCAACGCGATGTCGCAGCTCACGAGCCGCCGTCCGGGCGCGGTGGGCGCCGCGCTCGAGGACGAGGAGAGCTGGTGCGGGATCATCGTGGACGGCCAGCACGTGGACCCGGTGGTGCTGCGCATCGCCTTGCGCTGCAAGCGACACGACCGTTTCATGCTGGTGACGGACGCAATGCCCTCGGTCGGTGCGACGCAGAAGAACTTCAATCTGCAGGGCCGTGCGATTTCCGTCGACGGTGCGGCCTGCGTGGACGAGGACGGCAACCTTGCCGGGTCGGACACCGACATGGCGGGTGCCATACGCAATGCCGTCGGGATGCTCGGCCTCACGCTGCCGGAAGCCGTTCGCATGGCGAGCCTGCACCCCGCGGCATTCCTCGGCCTCTCGCAGGACGTCGGCCGGATCGCGCCGGGCCTGCGCGCGAACCTCGTGCTGGCGGACGATCAGCTCGCGGTGCGGGAGACCTGGATCGACGGCATCGGCTCGGGCCGCCTCAGCGGCTGACGGCCGGCAGCGCGTCGACGAACTCCGCCATCTTCCGGCGCGCCGCCTCGTCAGGCAGCCGGCCGGCGCCGCCTTCGAGATTGTCCTGCAGGTGCTGCACCTGGCTCGTCGCCGGCGTCACGACGGTACTGCCGGGTGGCCGAGCACGTACTTGACACGGCCGGGTGGCCGAGCACATATTTAATGAAGAACTGCGCCCAGCTCGCGGCGTCGAAATCCGCGGCCCAGGCCGGGAGCGGCCGTTCGCCGACGCGCTGGAAGAGCCGCGTGCGCCCGAACGGCACGTAGACCATCACCGCGATCCGGCGCTCGAGCGCGAGCGGCAGGATCGTCTCCTCGACGCTGCGATTGTCCACGGCATAGTCCACGCCGATGAAATCGAGCGGCTCGCCCTGCATGACGCGCGCGAGCTCGCCGTACTGCTCCTTGCTCGTGCTGGTGACGCCGATGTAGCGCACGCGCCTGGCGGCTTTCAGCTCCTTCAGGATGCCGAGCTGGACCGGCACGTCGCCGAGGTTGTGCACCTGGATGAGGTCCATCGTCTCGACGCCGAACCGGCGGAAGGACGCCTCGATCTGAGCGCGGGCCGCGGCGGGATCGGCCGCGCCGCCGCCGCGCGGCGCCACGTTGACCTTGGTTGCCCAGAACAGCTTGTCCGTGATGCGAAGCTCGCGCGCGAGCCGGCCGGCGACTTCCTCGGACGCGCCGTAGGACGGCGCCGTGTCGAAGACCGTGGCGCCGCGCTCGATGAGGGCGGAGAGCACGGCACGAAGCCCCTCGACGTCCGCGCCCTCGGCGACGCTGCGAAACGTGGCGGAGCTGCCGAGCCCGATGACCGGGATCTTCTCGCCGCTCGAGGGAATGGCCCGCGTGATGAGTGGGGCGGGGGACGCGCCGAATGCGAAGCGCGACCCGAGGCCGAGCGCCGCGCCTGCGCCGAGTGCCATGCCCATCCAACGGCGGCGATCGATCATGATGGCCCTCGTCAGGAATCAGAGCTGGTCGAGCCCCGTGCGCCGGTGCACGGCGGCCTGGAGCATGGAAAGCGCCTGGACGGCGACCGTGTCTTCGCCCTCGTTCGTGAGGATCGTGAACCAGAGCGTGAGGTTCCCGACCTGCAGGGCGCCCTGGTTCATGAACTTGAACTCGTCGGCTGCCGGGTCGCGATCCGTCGCGGTGAAGTAGTAGCCGATGCCATTCGCGCCATTCAGCTGGCGGACCTCGATGTAGCTCTCGACCGCCTGCGGCTTGATCTTCGCCGCCAGGTCACGGACCGCGTCGCGCAGCATCGACGGCTCGCGGATGTCCTTCGCAATCGGGTCCGGCCATTCCGGCGTGACGAAAACCTGGCTCGGACCGCCCTCGGAAACGGCAATCTCGAGCGTCGGCGGCCCGCCGCCCGCGGGTTCCTCGAGATGATCCGCCCATCCGGCGGGCAACCGGAGCTCGAGCGTGTCGCGATTCGGGAGTTCGTAGCGGCGAAGGCTCGGTGTCGTCGGCGACACACGGTCCGGCCGCGGATGCGGCGGCGATGAGGACGAGGGAGGCTGTCACGGACCGGATCATGGCCCGCGCGCGCGAAGCTTCGTGTTACGAGGCGGGCGCAGGCGCCGCGGCCGGGCCGGCACCCTCGCCGGGGACGAAGCCGACCTTCAGCAACCCGCCGCGCTGCAGCGTGAAGAGCACGTTCGCGACGTACACGTAGGGCACGCGGCGGTGCGCGTCCACGTGGACCTCGGGCTGCGGGTCTTTCGCATTCTCGACCGCGACGTAGTCGCGGAAGGTCTGCTGGTCGACGGGCGTGCCGTTCCAGTAGATCGAGCCGTCGAACTCGACGTAGATCCGGACGACGACGGGTTCGGTGAGCGGCTGATTCGGGTTATCGCGGGGCAGGTCGATCTTGACCGCGTGCGTCATCACCGGGATCGTGATGATGAAGATGATGAGCAGCACGAGCATGATGTCGACGAGCGGGATCACGTTCGGTTCGACCATCGGATCCGCACTGTCGCCCTTGACCGAAATCGCCATGGAATTCCCCCGCCGGCCCCTGTCGCAGGGCCTTGATCCATCTGTAAACCGAGTTTGCCCGTCCCCCCCGGATGGCGCAAGCCAGCGGGGGCCTTCGGTGCTATTCTTTTTGAAAAACCGGCTGGCACCGGACTCGCGGGGGACAGGATGACCAAAGCGACCGGCGACATTCGAAACATGGCCCTGGTCGGTCACGCCGGGTCGGGCAAGACCCTGCTGGCCGAGGCGCTCCTCTACGGCGCAGGCAGCATACGCGCCAAGGGGAGCCTCGCCCGGGGCACGACGGTCTGCGATCACGATCCCCAGGCGCGGCGCCTGCTGCATTCGGTCGACGCCACGCACTGCTGGCTCGAGACGGGCGATGCCCACGTCAACCTGGTCGATACGCCCGGCTACCCCGATTTCATCGGCCGCACGCTGCCGATCCTCGAGGCGGTCGAGACCGCGGCCGTCGTCGTGAGCGCCGTCGCCGGCATCGAGGCGATGTCGCAGCGCATGATGGACGCGGCCCGCGACCGGGGCCTCTGCCGCATCGTCGTCATCAACAAGATCGACGCGCGCGAGGCGAATCCGGAGGCGACGCTCGAGGAGATCCGGGAGCAATTCGGGAGCGAGTGCCTGCCGATCAACCTCCCCGCGGCGGGCGGCAGCAAGGTCATCGACTGCTTTTTCCATAATGACGGGGAGGCGACCGACTTCTCCTCCGTCCAGGAAGCCCACACGCGCCTCATCGACCAGGTCGTCGAAGTCGACGACGAGCTCATGGCCCTCTACCTCGAGCAGGGCGAGGAGCTCGAGCCTGCGCAGCTTCACGATCCGTTCGAGAAGGCGCTGCGCGAGGGGCACCTGATACCCGTGTGCTTCGTGTCGGCGGAGACCGGCGCCGGCATCCCGGAGCTGCTCGAAGCGATCGCGCGCCTGATGCCGAACCCGGCGGAAGGCAATCCGCCGCCGTTCCTGAAAGGCGAAGGCGAGGCGGCGCAGCGCGTCGCGATCCAGCCGGACGCCGGCCGGCACGCGATCGCGCACGTCTACAAGGTCATCATGGATCCCTTCGTCGGCAAGCTCGGCCTGTTCCGCGTGCACCAGGGCACGATCCGCGCCGGCGCGCAGCTCTTCGTCGGCGACGGCCGCAAGCCCGTCAAGATCGCGCACCTCTTCCGCATGCAGGGCAAGGAACATGCCGAGGTGCCGCAGGCCGTGCCCGGCGACCTCTGCGCGGTGGCCAAGCTCGACGAGCTGCATTTCGACGCCGTGCTGCACGACTCGCACGACGAGGATCACTTTCACCTGAAATCCATGGCCTACCCGCCCGCCATGCTGGGCGTCGCGATCGAGCCCGAGCGCCGGGGCGACGAACACAAGCTCGCGGAGGCGCTGCACAAGCTCGCGGCCGAAGACCCCTGCGTGCGCGTCGAGCACAGCGGCTCGCTGAACGAGACCGTGCTCTACGGCATGGGCGACCTGCACCTGCGCGTCATGACCGAGCGCATGAGCGAGCGCTACGGCGTCGCGGTCAGGACGCGCCCGCCCTCGATTCCGTATCGCGAGACGATCACGCGCCCGGCGGAGGGACATCACCGCCACAAGAAGCAGACGGGCGGCGCCGGCCAGTTCGGCGAGGTGTACCTCAGGATCGAGCCGCTCGCGCGCGGCACGGGCTTCGAATTCGTCGACGACGTCGTCGGCGGCTCGATCCCGAACCAGTTCATCCCGGCGGTGGAGAAGGGCATCCGCCACGCGCTGGCCGAGGGCGCCGTCGCGGGATTTCCGCTGCAGGACATCCGGGTCTCCGTCTACGACGGCAAGTACCACTCGGTCGACTCGAAGGAAGTCGCCTTCGTGTCGGCCGGCCGCAAGGCCTTCCTCGACGCCGTGCAGAAAGCCGCGCCTGCGGTGCTCGAGCCGATCGTGCACGTCGAGATCAACGCGCCGGGCACCGTGATGGGCGACATCACGGCCGACCTCGCGACGCGCCGCGCCCGCATCGACGGCAACGAGGCGAGCGCCCGCGGCCGCATGATCGTCTCGGCCTACGTGCCGCTCGCGGAAGTGACCGACTACCAGAACCGGCTGAAGGCGCTGACCGGGGGCGAGGGCAGCTTCACGCTGCAGTTGAGCCATTACGACCCGGTTCCGCCGCGCAAGCAGCAGGAACTGGCATCCGCCTGGAAACCGGCCGCAGGAGAAGAATGAACAACGCGACGCCCCGCTCCGACACCCGCATCATGGCCGTCTTCTGCGACTTCGAGAACGTCGCGCTCGGCGTCCGCGACGCCAAGATCCCGACCTTCGACATCCGCAAGGTGCTCGAGCGGCTGCTGCTCAAGGGCAACATCGTCGTCAAGAAGGCCTACTGCAACTGGGAGCGCTACCAGGATTTCAAGCGCGGCATGCACGAGGCGGCGTTCGAGCTGATCGAGATCCCGCACGTGCGGCAGGCCGGCAAGAACTCGGCCGACATCCGCCTGGTCGTGGATGCGCTTGATCTCTGTTACACCAAGTCGCACGTCGATACCTTCGTGATCATCAGCGGCGACTCCGATTTCTCGCCGCTCGTCTCGAAGCTGCGCGAGAACAACAAGATCGTGGTCGGCTGCGGCGTCAAGAACTCGACCTCCGACCTCCTGATCAGCGGCTGCGACGAATTCATCTACTACGACGACCTGGTGCGCGCCGAGGGCCGCGCAAAGAGCGCGCGCAAGGAGAAGGTCGCGAAGACCGCGCCCAAGGCGGCGCCCGGGTCCGAGGACCGCCGCCACGAGGGCATCGAACTCCTGATGGAGACGGCCGAGGACCTGTTCGCGGAACGCGACGCCGAGGAAAAGGTCTGGGGCTCGATGGTGAAGCAGGCGATCAAGCGCCGGAAGCCCGGCTTCAACGAGAGCTACTACGGCTTCAAGTCCTTCGGCAGCCTCCTCGAGGAGGCGCGCGAGCGCAAGCTGATCGACCTCGAGTTCGACGCGAAATCCGGCGGCTACATCATCACGCGCATTGCCGCCACCTGAGTCCGCGGACTCGATCACGATGAGGATTCCCATGGTGCTGTCCCGTTGCCTGCTCCCCGTCCTCCTGGCCGCGGCCGCCACCGGCGCCTGCCAGGACGCGCCGCAGGTCGCGCCGAGCGGCGAGACGAAGATCACGGTCACGACGGTCGCGCACGGCCTCGAGCATCCCTGGTCGCTCGCATTCCTGCCGGACGGACGCATGCTCGTCACCGAGCGGCCGGGCCGCCTCCGGTATGTCACGCGCGAGGGCGCGCTGTCGGATCCGATCGCCGGCCTGCCCGCGGTGTACGCCGAAGGGCAGGGGGGCTTGCTCGACGTGATCCTCGATCCGGCGTTCGCGAAGAATTCGACGATCTACTTTTCGTATGCGGAGCCTGCGGCCGGGCGATACGAACGGGACTGCGGTCGCGCGCGCGCGCCTGGACGGCGGCCGGCTCGCGGACCTCAAGGTCATCTTCCGCCAGCAGCCCAAGGTCGCGAGCAAGCAGCATTTTGGCTCGCGGCTCGTGTTCGCGCGCGACGGCAACCTGTTCGTGACGACGGGCGAGCGGAATTCCGAGCGGCCCAAGGCGCAGGACCTGTCGACACACCTCGGCAAGATCCTGCGCATCACGCCGGACGGCGGCGTGCCGCCGGACAATCCCTTCGTCGGCCGCAAGGACGCGCTGCCGGAGATCTGGTCCTACGGCCACCGCAACTCGCAGGGCGCGACGCTGAACCCCGACACGGGCCAGCTCTGGGCGATCGAGCACGGCCCGCGCGGCGGCGATGAAATCAACATCCCCGCGGCCGGCAAGAACTACGGCTGGCCCATCATCACCTATGGGCGCGAGTACAGCGGCCCGGCGATCGGCGAAGGCACGGCGAAGGCGGGCATGGAGCAGCCGATCCACTACTGGGTGCCGTCCATCGCGCCCTCCGGCATGACGTTTCACGACGGGCACGGCTTCCCGGCCTGGAAAGGGCAGCTCTTCGTCGGCGCGCTCGCAGCCCAGCAGCTCGTGCGGCTCGAGGTCACGCCGGACGGCAAGGTCAACAAGGAAGAGCGCTACGCGATCGGCAAGCGCGTGCGCGACGTGCGCGAGGGGCCGGACGGCGCGCTCTACCTCGTCACCGACGAGGACGCCGGCGAGATCCTGCGCGTCGTGCCGGCGAACTGATCCGTGGATCGCACCGAGCGCTTCTACCGCATCAGGCAGCGGCTGGTCGAGAAGGGATCGCTCTCGCGGCGCGAGATCGAGGAAGACCTCGAGATCTCGCACGCGACCTTCAAGCGCGACATCGAGTACCTGCGCGACCGCCTCAACGTCCCGATCGTCTGGTCGCGCGAGCGCGCGGCCTATGTCCTCGACCCGGCGGCCGAGCAGGCCGAGTTGCCGGGCGTCTGGTTCAGTCCCGCGGAAATCTACGCGCTGCTCGAGATCGACCACCTGCTCGGCACGCTGGGCGGCGGCGGCCTCGCGCGCCAGCTCGCGCCGCTGCGCACGCGCCTCGCCGCCCTGCTCGAAGGCAAGGACCACGGCCATGCGCGAGATCCGCCGCCGCATCCGCGTGCTGGCGCTCGGGTCGCGGCGCGTCAACCGCGACGTGTTCGAGGCGCTCTCGCTCGGGCTCCTGACGCGCAAGCAGGTCTTCATCCGTCACCTGAAGCGCGGCGACGGCGGCATCACCGAGCGGACCGTGTCGCCGCAGCGCCTCGTGCACTACCGCTACAACTGGTACCTGGATGCCTGGTGCCACACGCGCAAGGACCTCAGGACCTTTGCGGTGGATGCGATCCGCCAGGCGCGCGTCACGGAGGCGCCGGCGCGCGAAGTGCCGGATGCCGCGCTCGACCGCGTGCTCGGCGCGGGCTACGGCATTTTCGCGGGCGCCGAGACCGAGACCGCGGTGCTGCGCTTCACGCCGGACAGCGCGCGCTGGGTCGCCGACGAGGTCTGGCACTCGAAGCAGGTCGGCCGCATCGAGGCGGACGGCAGCTACGTGCTCGAGCTTCCCTACAGCCGCGAGCACGAGCTCGTGATGGACCTGCTCCGTCACGGCGCCGGCGTCGAGGTCCTCGCGCCGCCGGCACTGCGCGAGCGTGTCGCGAGCGAACTTGCGGCCGCGGCGCGCCAGTACGTCTAGTTCATGGGGCGTCACCCGGATTCCTGCGACCAGCCGTGCTCCGGGCGGGACGGGCCGTTGCGCGCGCCTGTGAATCTTGAATAAGTTGTCGCGATGAATGTCGACCTCCTGCGCGGAAACCGCAGCCTCCTGTTCTGGGGCCTGCACACGCTCGGCTGGAGCGCGTACGGGCTCGCGCAGTTCGTCGGTTCGGCGGTCTATGGCAAGGAGCCGGGCTACGTCCAGGTGATCGGGATCGCCGCCGCGGCAGGCTTCCTGCTTTCGGCGCCGCTGCGCTGGCTGTACCGCTGGCTCTGGGCCGTGGGTCCGCGCGCGATGATCATCGGCTCGCCGATCGCCTGCTGGATCGTCGCGCTCGGCTGGCGCGCCATCATCAACACCGCCTACATGGGGATCGTCAAGCCGGAGTGGGCGCAGGAGCACCCGTCGCAGCCGCTCGAGATCTTCGTCGGCACGCTGTCCTCGATGGCGCTCCTCCTGTGCTGGACCGGGCTCTACTACGGCGTCAAGTTCTACGAGCGCCTGCAGCTCGAGCGCGAGGCGACGCTCCGGCAGTCCGCGCTCGCGCAGGAGGCGCAGCTCAAGATGCTGCGCTACCAGCTGAACCCGCACTTCCTCTTCAACACGCTGAACGCGATCTCGACGCTGGTGCTCGACGGCCAGAACCGCACCGCCAACCTCGCCGTTTCGCGGCTCTCCGAGTTCCTGCGCTACACGCTCGACCAGGATCCGATGAAGAAGGTGACGCTGCGCCAGGAGCTCGATGCCCTCAATCTCTACCTCGGCATCGAGAAGCTGCGCTTCGGCGACCGCCTGCGGCTCGAGTTCGACGTCGACGAACGGGCGGAGTCCGCGCTCGTGCCCTCGCTCCTGCTGCAACCGCTGGTCGAGAACGCGATGAAATACGCGATTGCGCCGCGCGAGCAGGGCGGTGCGGTCACCGTCATCGCCGGCATCGAGGGCGGCGGGCTCCGGCTCGCCGTCGTGGACGACGGCCCCGGCCTGCCGCCGGCCGTCGCGAACGCCAACGGGCGCGGGGTCGGCTTGCGCAACACGCGGGAACGGCTCAAGGTCCTGTACGGTGACGCGCACTCGGTCGAGGTGGCGGACGCATCGCCGGGACTGCGCGTCGAGATGCGCCTGCCGCTGGAGATCTAGGGACGCTCTGCACAGGTGGCGCGGGCGCGGCCGTGGCGGATTTGCGATCCGGCAAGGAACGAGGAGCGATGTGTATCGTGATACATGAGCGACGAGTGACGCCGCCCGATCGCAAATCCGCCCGGCCCCGGAGGGTTGCGCGCGGGCCGCGCGGCCACGTCGTTGCTCCCTCCTCGTGTGTATTCAACACACTTCGTCGGTCGCGCCTCGTGGCCGTGCGGCGCGCGCGCAACGCGCTCCACGCCACCTGTGCAGAGCGTCCCTAAGCCGATGGCCGGACCGATTCGCGCGATCATCGTCGACGACGAGCCGCTCGCGCGCCGCGGGCTCGAACTGCGGCTGCGCGACCTGAAGGATTTCGAGATCGTCGCGCAGTGCGCCAATGGCCGCGAGGCCATCGAGGCCGTCGCCTCGCAGGCGCCCGACCTCATGTTCCTCGACATCGAGATGCCGGGCATCGACGGCTTCGAGGTCCTGCGCCGGGTCCCGCAGACCAGCATGCCGATGGTCGTCTTCGTCACCGCCTTCGACCGCTACGCGATCGATGCCTTCGACGCCCACGCGCTCGACTACCTGCTGAAGCCGCTCGTGGACGAGCGCCTCGAGCGGACGCTCGCGCACGTGCGCGAGCATTTCGCGCAGCGCAATTCCGTCAAGCACCGCGAGCAGCTGGTCGCGCTGCTCGCGCGCGTCACGGGGGCGGGCGAGCTCGACGCCGACGAGCTCATTGCGCGCGGGACCGCCGGGATGCCGCGCCGCTTCCCGGAAATACTCCCGATCCGGCTGGGCCGCGAGACCTTGCGCCTGCCGGTCGCGGCCATCGAATGGGTGGACGCCGCGGGCGACTACATGTGCGTGCACGCGGAAGGGCGCACGCACGTCGTGCGCGCGACGATGAAGCAGTTCGAGGAGCGGCTCGATCCGGCCGATTTCCAGCGAATCCACCGCTCGACGATCGTCAATGTCCGGCGCATCAGGAAGCTGAAGCCACATACCAACGGCGAATACTTCCTGACGCTCGATGGCGGGCACGAGCTGAAGCTGAGCCGCAGCTACCGCGACCGGCTCGAGCGCATCCTCGGCAAGGAATGACGCCGCCGCATCGCAAGCCGTGAACGACATCGATCCCATCGTCCTCAGCGTGGACCTTCCGGTCGCACCGGCGCGCGCCTGCGCGGCGTTCACGGCCGGGTTCGCCGACTGGTGGCCGGTCGCGACGCATTCGCTGTCGCGCCAGGCGGCGACGCGCTGCAGCCTGGACGCGGCGCCGGGCGGTGCGATCGAGGAACAGGCGCCTGACGGCCTGCGCCACCTCTGGGGCACCGTCCAGTCCTTCGAACCGGGCCGTCGCCTGCGGTTCTCCTGGCATCCGGGCCGCGAACCGGAGTCCGCGCAGTGGGTCGACGTCGAGTTCACGCCGCAGCGGTGACGGCAGCCGCGTCACGCTGACCCACGGCGGCTGGGAAGCCCTCGGCGAAATCGCGCCCATCCTCCGCCGCGAATACGCCTCAGGCTGGCAGAACGTCTTCGGTGCCGTCTACGCCGGGTTCGCGAGCGCACTCGAGAGCTGAGCCGTGGCGGCTAACTGATCTCCTTCAGCCGGTCCGCCGGGACCTTCGGGAACGGCGGGAACTCCTGCGACGTGCCGGCGAAGAGCGCCACCGTCTTTTCCGCCCGCCGCGTCCCGTCGTGGACGGCGATCCGGTGCGGGTTTCCCGGTTCGTATCCATCCCACAATGAAACGCCGGCGTACGCCCCGTCCTTGCGCAGGATGTAGTAGGTCATGTCCATGAAGCGCAGCCGTCGCTCGTCGCCGCCGTAGTTCCGCACGATGCGCTTGAGCGCGTCCATGCCGGCTTCCTGCGGCGACATGCCGCGGCGCATGTTCTCCACGATCGTGTGCGCGCCGGCCACCTTGATGTTTTCCTCCCCGCTGCCGGTCGCGCCCGCCGAGCCGACGTCCTGGTCGGTGTAGCAGCCCGCGCCGATGATCGGTGAATCCCCGAGGCGCCCCGGCAGCTTGTAGGCGAGGCCGCTCGTCGTCGTGATGCCGGACATCTCGCCTTTTTCATTGAGCGCGGAGCAGTGAATGGTCCCGGTCGGCGGGAACAGGACCTTGCGGACCGCGGCGGTCCTGAATTCGGGTTCGATCCCGAGGTCGGCGGCGCGCTGCGTGAGCCTGAGAACGCCTTGCTGCCACGAATCGTTCGCCGCGATGTTCTCCGGTGCCCGCCAGTCCGGATGGGCAAGTCCCGGCCCCCACCAGTCGTCGCTCGAGTGAAACTCCTTCCACAGCAGCCACGTCTTGCGGGAGCGCTCGGTCAGGAGGTTCTCGCGGGGAAAGCCCATCGCGACCGCGAACCGTTCCGCGCCTTCGCCGACCAGCATCACGTGGCCGGTGTGCTCGATGACCGCTTTTGCGACCAACGATACGTTCCGGATATTGCGGACGCCGCCGACCGATCCCGCCCGCCGGCTCGGGCCGTGCATGCAGCAGGCATCCAGTTCGACGACGCCTTCCTCGTTGGGCAGGCCGCCGAGTCCCACGCTGTCGTCCCTGGGATCGTCTTCCGGGCCCTTGACCACCCGGATGGCGGCATCGAGCGTGTCGCCGCCGCCCTTCAGGAATTCGTACGCAGCATCCAGGTACTCGAAGCCATTGCCCGCGGAAACGATGATGGGGCGCTTGCCCGCGGATGCAGTTGACCCGGAAGCTTGCGCGGCTCCCTGCGCCGTTTCCGCGCCTGCAACTCCCAGGGCAACCGAACCGGCCACCGTGGTCGTGATGAAACCGCGCCGTGAGATGTGCATGCTCGCTCCTGAGATGCGGGCGAAAGGCGCCGCAGCCTACTGTTTCAACACCCAGTCGACGACCGTCGACTGGATCATCTCCCCGAGCCCGTTCTGCGCCCCGGGATGATTCACGAATACGACCACGGCATAAGCCTTGCCCGACTTTCCGGTGACGTAGCCAGCAAGGCAGCTGACGTCCTTCAGCGTGCCCGTCTTCATGCGGACGCGGCTCGGGTCGTCGACGTTCTGGAACCGCTTCTCGAGCGTGCCGTCGAGCCCGCCGAGCGACAGCGAAGTCATGAATTCGGGTGCGAATCGGCTCTGGCGCGCGCCGATCAGGAGCTTCGCCATGCTGTCCGCGGAGATCCGCGCCTCGCGCGAGAGGCCCGAGCCATTGCCGATGACGAGCTCCGGGAGCACGAGCCCGCGGGTCTTGAGCCAGTCGACGATGGTCTCCTGTCCCGCCGTCGTCGTCGCCGGCGTGCCATGCATCTCGGCCGCGAGCGCGAGCAGGAGCGAGCGCGCCATCATGTTGCTCGAGTACTTGTTGGTGACGCGCACGATCTCCGAGAGCGGCTCGGACTCGTGCGTGAGCAGGAGGCGCGCGGCCGGCGGCGTCGGCGCGCGCAGCATCCCGCCGCGGAACTGGCCGCCCTGCTGGCGCCAGAGCGTCACGAACGTGCCGTAGGCGTACTGCGCCGGGTCCATGATCGCGAGCCGCTGCGACTGCGGCCCGCAGCTCGCGGACAGCCGGCCGGTCGCGACCACGCGGTCGGGCCTGGCCGGCTCGATCGCATAGGAAACCTGGCTGTTGCGGCCGACGCAGCGGCCGCTCACGAGCTTCACGCGATTCTCGACGACGAGACCCTCGGGGTACGGCTGGATGGTGATGTCGACGCCGTTGCCGTCGTCGGCGGGGCGGATCGTGAAGTCGGACGACTGCCAGTTGACCAGCATCGCGTCCGGCAGCACGTTGTAGGTCTTCCAGAACTTGCCGTCGAAGTCCTCGGGCCGCTCGCTGGCTGCGCTGAAGCGCGTCTGGTCGATGACGATGTCGCCTTCGATCACGCGCAGCCCCGTCTGCCGCAGGTCGTTCACGAACCGCCACCAGCGCTCGATCGTGAGCAGCGGGTCGCCGCCGCCCTGCAGGTACAGGTTCCCCTTCAGCACGCCCTTGACCACCGGCACGTCGGTCCAGGCGCGCGTCTTCCACGCGTAGGCGGGCCCGAGCAGGTCGAGCGCCGCCCAGGTCGGCAGGATCTTCATCGTGGATGCGGGCGAGCGCGGCATGGCGGCGTTGAGCTGCAGCAGGGTGTTGCTGCTGGCGGCGTCGCGCACGACGATGCTGACGCTCGACTCCGGCACCGACTCCCGCGTCAGGACGGAGCGCGTCCCGGCCGGCAGGTCGTCGGCGAGGGCGCCCGCCGCCAGGGCCATCCCGAGCACGAGGGAGGGGAATCGGATCCTCATTTGGTGCAATACTAATGTGCATGGATGCAACTTGCAGGGACCGGCGCAGTCTGAGCGCTGCAGCCCAACTTCATTTCGGAGCATCCATGAATACGCCAATGCGCCGGCTTTGGCCGGCCGTGTTGCTCGCCCTCGTCGTCGCCTGCACGGAGCGCGCGCCCGTCGCGCAGGAAGCGCAGGCGCCGGCTGCGGGAGCGCAGGGCGCCTCCGCCGCGACGGCACCGGCCGTCGCCGCCGTGGGCGGCCTGCCGAATTTCTCCGCGCTCGTCGAGGCCTATGGTCCCGCCGTCGTCAACGTCAGCACGATTGCCGCCGCGCACGAAGTCAGCGACGGGCAGCCGGAGATTTCGCCCGACGATCCGCTCCATGACTTCTTCCGCGGCTTCGGCTTCGGCGGGCCGCGCGGCGGACGCGCGCCGCCTGCGCGCGGCGAGGGCTCGGGCTTCGTCATCAGCGCCGACGGGTACATCCTCACCAACGCCCACGTCGTGGACGACGCGAGCGAGGTGACGGTGCGCACGACGGACCGGCGCGAATACCGCGCCAAGGTCGTCGGCATCGACACGCGCACCGACGTCGCGCTGCTCAAGATCGACGCGAAGAACCTCCCGGTCGTCCAGGTCGGCGACCCGCATGGCCTGAAGGCGGGCGAGTGGGTCATCGCCATCGGTTCGCCCTTCGGTTTCGAGAATTCGGTGACCGCCGGCATCGTCAGCGCGACCGCGCGCTCGCTCGGCGACACCTATACGCCCTTCATCCAGACGGACGTCGCCGTGAACCCCGGCAACTCCGGCGGCCCGCTGTTCAACCTGAAGGGCGAGGTCGTCGGCATCAATTCGCAGATCTACAGCCGCACGGGCGGTTACCAGGGCGTCTCGTTCGCCATCCCGATCGACGTCGCGATGAACGTGAAGAACCAGCTGGTGACCACCGGCCACGTGCGAGCGCGGGCGGATCGGCGTCACGATCCAGGAAGTGAACCAGGCGCTCGCGGACTCGTTCAAGCTCTCGCGCCCGCGCGGCGCGCTCGTGAGCCAGGTCGAGAAAGGCGGCCCCGCCGCCGACGCGGGACTCAAGCCCGGCGACGTGATCCTCGCCGTGGACGGGCATGACATCGAGCGTTCGAGCGAACTGCCGCCGCTGGTCGCCGCGATCAAGCCCGGCAAGCAGGCGACGCTGACGGTCTGGCGCGACAAGTCGGAGCGGAGCATCCGCATCAAGGTCGGCGAGCTCCAGGAAGAGCCCGCGGTCGCGATGCGCGACGCGCAGAAGAACGGCGAGGACACCGGCAAGCTCGGGCTCGCAGTGCGCCCGCTGACGGGCGACGAGCGCGAGCAGCTGCACACGACAGGCCGCCTGGTGGTCGAGGGCTCCGACGGCCCGGCCGCGATCGCGGGTGTCGAACGCGGGGACGTGATCCTTGCCGTCAACGGCGCGGCGGTTGACTCGGTCGGCGCGTTCCGCACGGCGGTCAACGCCTCCGGCGCGACCGTCGCACTCCTGATCCAGCGCGACAACGCCCAGATCTTCGTGCCCGTTCGGATCGATTCCTGATGGTGCGCGCAGCCGCCGCGACGCTGGGCCTCCTGCTCGTCGCGGCGACTGCGCCGTCCCTGGCCGCCGAATCCCCGCACGCGCCCGGCTCGACGTTTCGCGATTGCGACGACTGCCCGGAGGTGGTCGTGATCCCGGCCGGCAGCTTCATGATGGGAACGCCGCGAGCCGTGCCCGCGCGCGGCGCCGACGCTGCCGAGGGCGACGCGGTCGTCGTCGAGATCGCGCGCCCCTTCGGGCTCGGCCGCCACGAGGTGACGCGCGGCGAGTACGCACGCTTCATCGAAGACAGCGGACACGAGCCGCAGGCCGGCTGCCGCGTCTGGGATGCGGCGATCTCGCGCTTCAGTGAAGACGGCCGTCGCGGCTTCGCCGACATCGCGACACCGGCGTCGCCCACGGACGACCTGCCGGCGAGCTGCGTGTCCTTTGCCGATGCGCAGGCCTACGTGCAATGGCTCTCGTCGAAGACCGGCGCGCGCTATCGCCTTCCGTCGGAGGCCGAATGGGAATATGCGGCGCGCGCGGGCAGCCGTACTCTCAGGCCCTGGGGCGACGACGCCGGGAGCGGCTGTGATTTCGCGAACACCTACGACCTCGTGGCCGCCGCGCGCTATCGCCTCGGCTGGCCCGAGGCGCCCTGCCGCGACGGCTATGCCGACCTCGCACCGGTCGGCCAGTTCGGCGCGAACGCATTCGGCCTGCAGGACATGATCGGCAACGTCCGCGAGTGGGTGCAGGACTGCGCGACGGCGAGCTACGTCGGTCGCCCGCGCGACGGCCGCGCCTGGGAATGGATCGGCGGCTGCGGCGAGCGCGTGCAGCGCGGCGGCAGCTGGCTCACGCCGCCGGACGAAAGCCGAAGCGCCTGGCGCACGTCGGCGCCCGTCGCGGAGCATGCCAGCGACGCGGGCTTTCGTGTTGCGCTCGACCTGGCTTCGAAGGAGCGTGAGGAGAAATGAGAGCCGCGTTCCTCGCCGCGCTCCTGTCGCTGGCAGCAATGCCCGCGACGCCGCAGACGGCGCCCGCGGAATCGCCGCGCGACTGCGACGCCTGCCCCGATCTCGCGCTGGTGCCGCCCGGGCAGTTCATGATGGGCTCGGCGCCCGACGCGCCGGAACTCGACGCCGCGACCGGCGAATCGCCGGCGGTCGAGCTTTCGTTCTCGCGCCCGTTCCTGATCTCGAGCCGCGAGGTCACGGTCGGCGAGTTCCGCCGCTTCGTCGAGGCGACGGGCGCCAAGTCGGTCCCGGGGTGCCGCGTCTGGTCCGGCGGCCAATGGGTGCAGGACCATGATCGCAGCTGGCGCGACCCGGGCTTCGCATCCGCGCCGCGCGACGACGAGCCGGTCGTCTGCGTGAGCTGGGACGATGCGCATGCCTATGCCGACTGGCTCTCGAAGCAGAGCGGCAAGCGCTACCGGCTGCCGAGCGAGGCCGAGTGGGAATACGTCGCGCGCGGCGGCACGTCTTTCCCGCGCTACTGGGGCGAGCACGATTCGCGCGAGGACCTGCCGCTCTCGCTCGCCTGCGACTACGCGAACGTCTACGACGCCTCGGCCGTGGACGCGCAGCGCTTCCCCTATCCGAATGCGCGCTGCAGCGACCGCGCCACCGGCCTTGCGCCGGTCGCGCAGTACAAGTCGAATGCCTTCGGGGTCTACGACATCATCGGCAATGCGCGCGAGTGGGTCATGGACTGTTTCACCGCGAGCTATGCGGGGCGGCCGCAGGACGCGCGCGCCTGGACCTGGCAGGGCGGCTGCGAACAGAAGGGCGTTCGCGGCGGCTCCTGGGCGAGCCGGCCGCGCGATGCGCGCGCACCCGCGCGCAGTGCCGAACCGGCCTCGCACCGGCAGTCGGACCTCGGATTCCGCGTCGCCCGCGACTACGAATAGCGGTGCCGGGTCGTACATTTCGTACATTCCCGGCAGGAATGTACGAAATGTACGACCCGGCACCTCAGAGCCGGATCTTCTTCCAGGCGCCGTTCTTCCAGCGGAACCAGAGCGCGGTGCCGATCGCGACCACGTAGACGAGGATTGCGCTCCAGCCGCCGACTGCGCCGAGCCCGAAGCCCGGCGCCGAGTCGAACCAGCCCTGGCCCGGCTCGAACGTGAGCAGGTGCGTGAGGGGCAGGAAGAGCAGCGTGCCGCAGGCGAGCACGATGAGCGCCGGCACGCGCGCATCGCCCGCGCCGCGCAGGCAAAACGCGCTGGCGAAGTTGACGCCGTCGAAGAACTGGTAGGCGGCGGCGAGCCAGAGCAGCGTCGAACACAGGGCAATGACTTCGGCCGCGTGCGGGTCCGCGGCATTCACGAACAGCGGCACCAGCCAGTTCCCGACGAGGGCGATCACGAGCCCGATGCCGCCCATGAAACAGGCGACGACCGCGATGATGCGATTGCCGAGGCGCTCGGCCCAGCCGTGATCGCCGGCACCGATGGCCTGGCCGACGAGCGTCGTACCCGCGAGCGCAAGCCCGATGCCCGGCATGTAGGCCATCGCCGTGAAGATCGTGACGATCTGGGTCGCGGCGCCGTCCACCACGCCGACCTGGACCTGCATGAGCTGGAACAGCGCAGCGGCGCCGATGTCGGCGCAGGCGGTCATCGCCATCGGCAGTCCGAGCGCAATGAGCGTGACGAGCCGGCGCGCCTTCGGCCGCCAGGTCAGCTGCGGCGAGAACCGCGCGGGATCGAGGCGCAGGATCATCGGAATCGCGAGCCCGACGCCGATCAGCTCGGCGGCTGTCGTCGCCCAGGCGGCGCCCGCCATGCCCATGCCGAATCGGAAGATGAAGATCTCGTTCAGGATCGCGTTCGAGCCGAGGACAGCAAGGCCGATGGCGAGCGGGATGCGCGTGCGGCCGATGCCGTTGAAATAGGCGACCGCCGCCCACAGCGCCGCCGCCAGCGGCCCGCCGATCATGCGCGGAATCCAGAAGTCGATCGCGAGCGCCTCGACGTCAGGCAGCGAGCCCGAAGGCGCGGATCATCGCCGGCCCGAAGGCGACCGTCAGCCCGAACGCGGGAATCGTCAGCACCGAGGCCCAGAGGCCGAGCCAGGCGATCTGGCTCGTGCGCCGGTAGCGGCCCGCGCCATAGGCCTGCGCGACCAGCGTCTGCACGCCCATCGCGACGCCGCCGATCATGAAGATGGCGAGCAGGGCGAGCCAGTGGACTGCGGCGATCGCCGCCGTCGCCGAAGTCGAGAGCCGGCCGATGAACCAGGTGTCGGTGAGGTTCAGCACGGCCTGCACCGTGCTGTTCAGCACGAGCGGGAGCGCGAGCACCGCGATCGCGCGCATGTCGATCTGCCGCCGGCCCTCGGCATCGTGCCTGACGGCGGGCAGGGCGGCCTCGCGCCGCGCGCTGCGTTCCGCCGCCATCAATGCGTGGTCCATGCGTAAGCCTATCATCGGGTAGAATTGCCGCCCTCGCCGCGCGCGCGGCTGACCGGGGCCACGGATACCATCGTGAGCGAAGCCGCAGCGATCGCCGCCATCCGCACGGAATGCGTCATCGTCGGCGCCGGCCCCGTCGGGCTCTTCGCCGTCTTCGAGCTCGGGCTTCTCGGCCTCAAGTGCGAAATCGTGGATTCGCTCGCCCATCCGGGCGGCCAGTGCACCGAGCTCTACCCCGACAAGCCGATCTACGACATCCCGGCGCTGCCGGTCTGCGGCGCGCAGGAACTGATCGACCGGCTCATGGAGCAGATCAAGCCATTCCACGCGGGATTCCACCTCGGCCAGGAAGTCGTCGTCCCTCGCGCCGCGAAGCGATGGCCGCTTCGACATCGAGACCGCGGCCGGCACCCGGTTCGATGCCGGCAGCATCATCATTGCCGGCGGCCTCGGGTCGTTCCAGCCGCGTCGGCTCCTCGTTCCGGACGCCGAGCGATATGAGGGCACCCAACTCCTCTATCGCGTGAAGCGCGCGGAAGAATTCCACGGCAAGGACGTGCTGATCGCGGGCGGCGGGGACAGTGCGCTCGACTGGGCGCTCGAGTTCTGCGGCAAGGCGAAGAGCGTCACGCTCGTGCACCGGCGCGCGGAGTTCCGCGCACAGCCGGCGTCCGTCGCGCGCATGCGCGCGCTCGCCGATAGCGGCCAGCTGCGCTTCCACGAGGGCAGCATCCAGTCGCTCGCGACGGAGGGCGGACGCCTGATGGGCGCCCGGGTCCTGCGCCTCGACAAGTCGACGGTGGACGTCACCTGCGAACTCGTGCTCGCCTGCTTCGGCCTGCACCCGAAGCTCGGCCCGATTGCGAACTGGGGCCTCGCGCTCGAAAAGAAGGCGCTCCGGGTGGACACCGAGAAGTTCCAGACGAGCGTGCCCGGGATCTTTGCGATCGGGGACATCAACGCCTACCCGGGCAAGAAGAAACTGATCCTGTCGGGCTTCCACGAAGCCGCGCTCGCCGCGTTCGGCGTGCAGCACCACGTCTACCCGGAGAAGAGGCAGTTCCTGCAATACACGACGACGAGCCCGATCATGCGCGAGCGGCTCGGCGTCGCGGCGCCGGAGTGACGAGATGACCGACGCCGCCCGCCTGCCGGAGATGCTGAAGCTCCTCGACCTCGAGCGGATCGAGGACAACCTGTTCCGCGGCGAGAGCCGCGACGTCGGCGCGCCGCAGGTGTTCGGGGGCCAGGTGCTCGGGCAGGCGCTGGTCGCCGCGTCGCGCACGGTGGAGGGCCGGCAGGTCCACTCGCTGCACGCGTATTTCCTGCGCCGCGGCGACCTCTCGGTGCCGATCGTGTTCGAGGTCGACCGCAGCCGCGATGGCGGCAGCTTCACGAGCCGGCGCGTGGTCGCGATCCAGCACGGGCAGCCGATCCTGACGATGTCCGCCTCGTTCCAGATCGCGGAGCCGGGGCTCGACCACCAGTCGCCGATGCCGGCGGCGCCGCCGCCCGAAGAACTCCGGGACCTCGGCGAGATCGAGTCGGAGCTCCTTGCCAAGGCACCGCACAAGGTCACGGGCTATTTCCGCAACCAGCGTCCCTTCGAGTTCCGCGCCGTGAACCCGATGGACTACGTCACGCGCGAGAAGCGGCCGGCGAGCAAGCTGGTCTGGTTCCGCGTCGTCGGGCGCCTGCCGGACGACCAGGCGCTGCACCGCTGCCTGCTCACCTACGTTTCGGACTACCACCTGCTCGCGACCGCGACGATGCCGCACGGCATCAGCTTTTTCGACCTGCAGCTCGCGAGCATCGACCACGCGATCTGGTTCCACCGCGACCTGCGGGTGGACGAATGGCTGCTCTACGCCATCGAGAGCCCGAGCGCGTCGGGCGCGCGCGGCTTCAGCCGCGGGATGATCTACACGCGCGACGGCCGGCTGGTCGCGAGCGTCGCGCAGGAAGGCCTGATCCGCGAGCACAGCGGCTGGACCCGGCCTGCGGGCCAGCAGACCTAGGGACGCGCGGAACGCCGATGTCCGACGAAGACTCGCACCGGCCGGCATCCGTGCTGCAAGGCGAGGCCGCGCTGATCCGGGCGATCGGCACGCTCGCGCTGACGGCGGCGGTCATCAATTCCATCGTCGGCGGCGGCATTTTCCGCATGCCGTCCGCGCTCGCCACGCAGATGGGGACTGCCGCGCCGCTGGCGCTGGTCGCGGGCGCGCTCGCGATCGTCCCGATCGCCCTCTGCTTTGCCGCCGTCGGCAGCCGCGTGCAGGTCACGGGCGGTCCCTACAGCTACCTGACCGCGACATTCGGCCCCTTCGCCGGATTCGTCGGCGGCGCGCTGATGTGGATCTCCAACATCGCGTCGAGCGCAGGCGTTGCCGCGGCGCTCTCGGTGCAGGTCGCGAGCCTCGTCCCGTCGCTCGCGCCGCCTCTGCCGCGCGCGCTCCTGCTCACCGCGGTATACGGCTCCTTGCTCGCGCTCAATGCGTTCGGCGTCAGGCTCGGCGCCCGCGCGATCACGGCGCTGGCCGCGCTCAAGCTGACGCCGCTGTTCCTGCTCGCGGCGCTCGGGATCGGCTTCGTTGACTGGTCGCAGGTCAGCTTCGCGATCGACGACGTGCCTTCCTGGGGCGCGCTCGGCGCCTCCATGGTGCTCGTCATGTTCGCCTATTCGGGCATGGAGACGGCACTGGTGCCGTCGGGGGAAATCAACAATCCCGCGCGGGACGTGCCGCGCGCGACCGCGGCCGCGATCGCGTTGGTGGTGCTGCTCTATCTCGCGCTCCAGATTGTGGGACAGGGCCTGCTCGGGCCGGACCTCGCGACGAGCGGCGTGCCACTGGCCGACACCGCGGGCGCGTTGTGGGCGCCGGGGCGCACGCTGCTCCTCGTCACCGCGTGCATTTCGATGATCGGGTTCCTGATGGGCAACCTGCTTGGCACCGCACGCGTTGTGTTCGCGCTCGGACGCGACCGTTACCTGCCGCGCGTCTTCGGGACCGTGAGCGCGAAGCACCGCGTGCCGCTGTGGGCGCTCGTCGCCCACGCGGGTCTCGCCTGGGCGCTTGCGATCGCCGGCAGTTTCGATCCGCTGGCATTGATCTCGGGCGGCGCGATTTGCCTCGTGTACGCGCTGGTCAGCCTTGCGGCCTGGCGCGCGCAGTCGCTCGACGTCCGCGAGCGCGGCGATCGGCCGTTCGACCTGCCCGGCGGCGCACTGATTCCGTTCGTTTCTGTCGCGGCGATGGCCGCCATCGTGACGACGCTTTCCGCCCTCGAATGGGCGGCGATCGGGGTCGCCCTCGCGCTGCTCGTCGCGCTCTACGCGTTCCTGCGGGTCCGGCGTCGGGGCGCAATTCAGGACTGATCGCGCAGGACCTTGCCGGGATTCATGATGCCCAGCGGGTCGAGGGCGCGCTTGATGCGCCGCATGAGATCGAGCGCCGCGGGATCCTCGTAGCGCTCGAGCTCGCCCACCTTGAGCTGCCCGATGCCGTGCTCGGCGCTGATGCTGCCGCCATGCGCGGCGACGAGGTCGTGCACGGCGCGGCGAATGGCTTCGGCCTGCGCCTGCGAGCTTGCCGCCGTCGCCGCCGGCCGGCTCGCTGAGGTTGAAGTGCAGGTTGCCGTCGCCCAGGTGGCCATAGGCGACCAGGCGCGCGCCGGGCGCCAGGCGCTCGAGCAAGGCGCGGCCCTGCTTCGATGAACGCCGGCAGCCGCGCCGGCTCGACCGAGATGTCGTGCTTGAGGCTCGCGCCTTCCTTCCCCTGGGCCTCCGGAATCGTCTCGCGCAGTCGCCACAGGGCGTCGCGCTGCGCCCCGGATGCCGCCGTGACCGCATCCTCGACGAGGCCGCGCTCGATGGCCGCGGCGAGGGCCGCCTCGAAGCGCGCGGCGAATGCTTCGTCGGCTGCCGCGAGCGTGGCTTCGGCGAGGACGTACCAGGCATGCGGCTCGCCGAACGGGTCGCGCGCGCCCGCGACATGGCGGCCCGTGAATTCGAGCGCGATGCGCGGCATGAGCTCGAAGGTCGTCACCGTGTCGCCGAGCGCTTCGCGCAGGCTGCCGAGGAGCTCGAGCGCAGCGGCCGGCGTGCCGAGGCCGACGAATGCGGTCGCAACCGCGGCGGGTCGCGGAAACAGGCGCAGCGTCGCCGCCGTCACGACGCCGAGCGTGCCCTCGGCGCCGATGAAGAGCTGCTTGAGGTCGTAGCCCGTGTTGTCCTTGCGCAGTGCCGAGAGCTGGTTCAGCACGCGCCCGTCCGGCAGCACGACCTCGAGGCCGAGCACGAGGGCGCGCATCATGCCGTAGCGCAGCACGGCCGTGCCGCCGGCATTGGTCGAGACGATGCCGCCCAGCGTCGCGCTGCCCTCGGAGCCGAGCGACATCGGCAGCAGCCGGTTGACGGCGGCCGCCGCGGCCTGCAGTTCGGCGAGCACGCAGCCCGCTTCCGCGGTCAGGGAGTCGTTTTGCGCGGACACCGCGCGGATCTTCCGCATGCGCCGGAGCGACAGCAGGATCTCGTTGCCGCCTGGCCGCGGCGTCGCACCGCCGCAATAGCTGGTGTTGCCGCCCTGCGGCACGATGGCGATGCGCTCGCGCGCGCACAACTCGACGAGGCCTGCAACGCGCGCGGTCGAATCCGGCAATGCGACGAGCGGCGTCCTGCCGCGATGCAGCCGCCGGAAGTCGATTTCGAAAGGCTCGCGATCGGCGGCGGACTCGAGCCAGCCGCCCGGACCGAGAATGTCCTTCAGCGCCTGCAGGGCGGCCGCCGGCACGGCGGAGACGGGGCGATTCATGGCGGTCATCTTACTGACCGCCGCGCCGGACCGCAGGGGCGCGACCTGCGCGACGAGGCGGCGGTTATTTCGATTCGGCCGGCTTGTCTTCCGGCTTCGGCTTGTCCGCCTTCTTCGGCTTGGGCGGCGGCGCCCCGACGCCGAGCTCGATGCGGCGCTCGTCCGAGAGTTGCTGCATGCCGAGGATGCGGCAGTTCTCGACCCTGCCCATCCGGTGATAGGCGATGGAGTCGCGGCCGAAGCCGCAGATCTGGCCGTTCTGGTCGCCGTCGATGGCGGCGAGCGTCGACTGGCTCCTTGACGTCGAAGCAGGCGCCTTTCAGTTCCACGAGGTAGGCCTTGCGCTGGCCCATGCTGTAGAGCACGACGTGCGTGTCGTCGAGCGCGTCGAAGCCGTCGATCGTGGACTGGTAGACGCAGTCGCTGGTGCGCGTCATCTCGATGCGCTGCTGTGGCCTTGTCCTCCTTGCCGAGTTGCGACTCGGGGCCGGAGCTGACGCAGGCGGCGAGGAGGAGTGCGGGAATCGGAGGAGTGCGGTTTTCATGCGGCGGGCCCCGGGGTGTCCTGTCCGCTTGGACCGGGGACCGTGGAGCAGGTTCCAGCGCAGGCGAGTTGCCGTCGCGGTTCCGGGATCAGTAGTCGTCGCGATCGCCGTAGCCGTCATCTTCCTCGTCGTCGTCGTCCTCGTCCTCGTCATCATCCCAGTCGTCATCGTCGTCGTCGTCGTCGTCGAGGTCGTCGTCGTCCTCATCGTCGTCATCGGAACTCGACCAGCCTTCCGGCTCGTCCGTGAGGTCGAGATCGAGCTCCTGCCAGGTCTCGTAGTCGATCTCTTCGATGTCGCCGTCCTCGTATTGCAGCTCGATGAGCTCCGCGTCCTCGTCCACGGACAGGACCTTGAAGACCTCCTCGTCGTCGAGACTCTCGTACCACTTGCCGGGCACGGGGTTGTGATCGCGGCCCATGGACTCCCTCGTTCACGCACGCCGAATGACTGCCGGCCTGCCTCCACCGAGTTTACGGGCGCGGGCCGATGCCTAGCAAACCGCACGGTCAATGCCCGATTCCGGCCCGAACCGGCCTTGAAACCGGCCGCGGGCGATCCCATTCAGCATGCCAAGCCCGCCGGGGGCAGAAGGAGATACGAACGATGACACTGATACGCTTTGAACCCTTGCGTGAACTGGACGGCCTGTTCGCGCGTTACAACCCGTTCCTCGGCCGGCTGGCGGCTGCGCGCCAGGGCGGCGTGGACGAGGGCGATGTGCCGGCCTGGACGCCGGTGGCCAACATTTCCGAGACCGAGACCGCGTACCTCATCAAGGCCGAGCTGCCCGAGGTGAGCAAGGAAGACGTGAAGGTCACGGTCGACGAGGACGTGATCACGATCAGCGGCGAACGCCGGAAGGAAGCCGAGCACCAGGACGAGAAAGTCCACCGCGTCGAAAGCTTCTACGGCAACTTCTCTCGCAGCTTCCGGCTGCCCGAAGACGCCGACATCGCCGCGATCCAGGCCGAGAGCCGGAACGGCGTGCTGAAGGTCCGGGTGCCCAAGACGCCCGCGCCGAAGCCCAGGACGGTCGAAGTACAGGTAAACTGACGGGACCCGGGGCGGTGGCCGAATGCCACCGCCCTCGTCAGCCGAGGGTCCTCATGCCGACCGAGTTCGAGTCAGTCCGGCAGAAACTCGAGCAGCAGAAGCAGGAACTGCTGGCGCGCGCCGCCAAGGTGCGCGCCGACATCACGCGCTCGTCCGGGCCGCTCGACAAGGACTTCGCCGAGCAGGTCGTGCAGATGGAAAACGACGCCGTGCTCGCCGGCATCGGCGAGGCGACGGCTGCCGAGCTCGCGCAGATCAACCGCGCGCTCGCCCAGATGGATGCGGGCAACTACGGCACCTGCAGCCGTTGCGGACAGCCGATCGGCGAGCGCCGGCTCCAGGCGCTGCCGTATTCCGACCGCTGTATCACCTGCGCCGAAGCGGCGAGCTAGGGCGCAGCCGCTGCATGCCGGCCTACAAGGCGCCCCTTCGCGAATTCCGCTACGTCCTGCACGAGGTGCTGGGCGCCACGGCCCACTACGGCGCGCTCGGGCGCGACGACATCAACGCCGAGCTGATCGAGGGCGTCCTCGAAGGGGCGGCGCGCTTTGCCGAGGACGTGGTCGCCCCGACCAACGAGGCCGGCGACCGCATCGGCGTGCGCCGCCTGGAAGACGGGCGCGTCGTCACGCCGCCCGGCTTCGCCGCCGCTTACCGCCAGTACGTGGACGACGGCTGGGCCGCGCTCTGCGGGCCCGCCGAGGCGGGCGGGCAGGGCTTGCCGGAGAGCATCGGGGGCGTCGTCGGCGAGATGTTCGTCTCCGCCAACATGTCCTGGAAGCTCTACAGCGGGCTCACCGACAGCGCCGTCCTCTGCCTCGACAAGCGCGGCACCGAGGAGATGCGCCGCATCTACCTGCCGAAGCTCGTGAGCGGCGTGTGGAGCGGCACGATGGTGTTGACCGAAGCGCATGCGGGCACCGATCTCGGCCTCATGCGCACACGCGCCGAACCGGACGGCCCGGACACGTACCGCATCACCGGCACCAAGATCTTCATCACGAGCGGCGAGCACGACCTGACCGAGAACATCATCCACCTGGTTCTCGCCAAGCTCCCGGACGCGCCCGCGGGCTCGCGCGGCATCAGCATGTTCCTGGTGCCGAAGTTCCTGCCTGACGCCGAGGGCAAGCCCGGCGCGGCGAATGGCGTCAGCTGCGCGAGCGTCGAGCACAAGCTCGGCATCCACGGCTCGGCCACCTGCGTGATGAACTTCGACAATGCGCGGGGCTGGCTGATCGGCGAGGTCAATGGCGGCCTCAAGAACATGTTCACGATGATGAATCACGCGCGGCTCTGGGTCGGGCTGCAGGGACTCGCCCAGTGCGAACGCGCATTCCAGGCCTCGCTCGCCTACGCGCGCGAGCGCCGCCAGGGCCGCACCTCGGAGGGCGGCAAGGGACCGGCCGACCCGATCATCGGGCATCCGGACGTGCGCCGCATGCTGCTGACGCAGAAATCACTGATCGAGGGCGCACGCACCCTGACTTACTTCGCGGGCATGCAGATGGACACGTCGCTCCATCACCCGGACGCCGCCACGCGCGAGCGGGCCGAGGAGCTTGCTGTCGCTCCTGACGCCGATCGTGAAGGGATTCGTCACCGGCATGTCAGTCGAGTGCACGAGCGATGCGCTGCAGATCCACGGCGGGCACGGCTACGTGCGCGAGACCGGCGTCGAGCAGTTCTTCCGCGACGCGCGCATCACGCTGATCTACGAAGGCGCGAACGGCGTGCAGGCGATGGACCTGCTCGGCCGCAAGGTGCTGGGGTCGGGCGGCGCGCTCGCGCGCCAGCTCGGCGGCCTGATCGGCGGGTTCTGCGAGCGCCACGCGGGCGAGGGCGAGAACGCGGAGTTCATCGTGAAGCTCGCCGGGCTCCTCAAGGAATGGAGCGTCGCGACCGAGGAGGTCGCGGTCCGCGCGGCGCGCAATCCCGACGAGACCGGCGCTGCCTCGATGGACTACCTGCAGCTCACCGGGTATCTCTGCCTCGCCTGGTGCTGGGCCTGGATGGCGGCGGTATCGGCCGCGGCGCTCAAGTCGGGCACGCCCGACGCCGCTTTCCACCGCTCGAAGATTGCGACCGCGCGCTTCTATTTCCAGCGCATCCTGCCGCGGGCCGAGGCGCACCTCGACGCGATGGACGCAGGCGCGGGATCGCTCATGACGATTCCGCCCGACCAGTTCGCGTTCTGATTTCGCCCGGCCGGCGGTTGCCAGGCGGGACTCCGTCGTTCTGCTTGTCGCGCGCCTTGAAGATCCGCAGCTGCTCGTTGAAGCGGTCGGCGACCGCCTGGACTTCGTCCACGGCCGCATTGTTCTTCTTCGCCTGCATGGCGCGCAGCTCCGTCAGCCGGTTCTCGTCGTATTCGCCGCTCTTCTCGAAGGTGGTCATTTCCAGGTCGAGGCAGGAGTTGTAGGCGTTGATGTCTTCGTTGAACTGCTGCACCGCTTTCTGCCCCGCGACCATTTCGTCGTAGGTCGCCGTGGCGCCATCCGGCAGCTTGTCCGGAGAGCGCGGATAAATGCACGTTGCCTGGGCCGCGCCACAGGCGGCGAGGGCAATCAGGGCCAGCATCAGACGGGTCATTGCGGCAGTCTCCCCCTACGAATCGGTCAAATTAGGACAGCGCCGGGCTGTCCGGGTTCGCTGCGCGCATGGATTCTAGCGCAGGCCCCGGCGGCGCGACATGCGGACCCCCTCGGGCCGCCGGGCCGGCATGCCGGGGGTTAAACTTGAGAAAAATCGCCTGCCGACCCCCGTAAGATGTCGGCCCGCCGAACCGGGACGCTGGAAACATGCCGGACTGGAAATCCGTACTTCGCACGGTCTTCGTATCCCGCGCGCTCGATGCGCTCGAGGAGTCGCGGCTCGTCCCGGATCGCAAAGTCCTTTACCAATTCTGCGCGCGCGGCCATGACGTCACCCAGGTGCTCCTCGGCCTGCAGCTCACCGGCCGGCGCGACGCGGTCTCTCCTTATTATCGTTCGCGGCCGCTCGCGCTCACGCTCGGCCTGCCGGCCGAAGAGGCGCTCGCCTCGACGATGATGCGCAGCGAAGGCATGTCGGGCGGCCGGGACGTCGGCGTCGTGATCAACCGGCCGAATCGCAGCGGCCCCTGCCTGCTGCCCGCCTGCGGCGGCGTCGGCACGCAATACACGCCGGCAACCGGCTGGGCCCAGGCGCTCGTCTACCGCGGTCGCATCCTGAAAGACCCCGAGGTCGCGGGCAGCATCGCGGTTGCCCATGGCGGCGAGGCCTCCACGTCCACCAACGGCTTCTGGGCGTCGCTCAACATCGCGACGACCGAGCGCCTGCCGCTCCTGTACTTCATCGAGGACAACGGCTACGGCATCTCGGTGCCGGCCGCGAGGCAGACGCCGGGCGGCGATATCGCCGCGAACCTCGGGTCTTTCCGGAACCTGCAGATCCTCTCCGGAGACGGCTCCGAGCCGATCGCGGCTGCGGCACTGATCGAGCAGGCCGTCCGCGCCGTTCGCGGCGGTGAAGGTCCCGTGCTCCTCAAGTTGCGCGTGCCGCGGCTCTCGGGCCACTCCGCCCAGGACACCCAGGCTTACAAGACCCCGGAGGAGATCGAAAGCGAGCGCGCGCGCGATCCACTGCTCCAGTTGCGCAAGCGCCTGGTGCCGGCGGAGATTTCCGAAGCCGCGTGGAGAGCCCTCGAAGCGGAGGGCGAGTCGATCGTCCTGGCTGCGCTCGCGCGGATCGAATCGAGGCCCCCGATCACCGCGACGACCGTGGCGCGCCACGTGTTCACCGAACGGCGCGCCGACGGCAGTCCGGACCTGCAGGCACAGGGCGGGCAATGGCCGGAGGGTGCGATGCCGGCGGGCGGCAGCGCAGTCGCAGAGCCGGAAGGCGCGCGCATCAACATGCTGACCGCGATCCGGCGCACGCTCGAGCATGAGCTGGCCGTCAACCCGCGCCTGCTGGTCTTCGGCGAAGACGTCGGCAAGAAGGGCGGCGTGCACGCAGCGACGCTCGGCCTGCAGGAACGGTTCGGCGAGGATCGCGTCTTCGACACCAGCCTGTCGGAGGAGGGCATCATCGGCCGCGCCGTGGGCATGGCGCTCGCGGGCCTCGTGCCCGTGCCCGAGATCCAGTTCCGCAAGTACGCGGAGCCCGCGGCGGAACAGCTGCACGACTGCGGCACGATCCGCTGGCGCACGGTCAACCGCTTTGCCGCGCCGATGGTCGTGCGCATGCCGGGCGGCTTCTTCAAGTGCGGCGATCCCTGGCACAGCCAGTGCAACGAAGTCCAGTTCCTGCATGCCGTCGGCTGGCAGCTCGCGATGCCGTCGAATGCCGAGGACGCGGTCGGCCTGCTGCGCACCGCGCTGCGCGGCAACGAGCCCGTGATCTTCTTCGAGCACCGGTTCCTGCTCGATGGTGCCGCCGGGCGCAGGCCCTGGCCGGGCGACGAATTCATGCTGCCATTCGGCCAGGCGAACTGCCTGCGCGAGGGATCCGAGCTCACGGTCGTCAGCTGGGGTGCGATGGTCGAGCGCTGCGAGCAGGCGGCCGCCGAATCCGCGATCGACGTCGAGCTGCTCGACCTTCGGACCCTCTGTCCCTGGGACCGGGCCGCGGTCCTCGCCTCGGTCGCGAAGACGCGCCGCTGCCTGATCGTGCACGAGGACACGATCACCGCCGGCTTCGGCGCCGAGATTGCGGCAACGCTCGCCGAGCATGCATTTTTCGACCTCGATGCGCCCATCGAGCGGCTCGCGATGCCGGACATCCCGAGCCCGCATGCGCCGGTCCTGCTCGATGCGGTGGTGCCCGGTGTTGGTGATATCGTGGCGGCGATGCGCCGCATTGCGAGTGCCTGAGCGATGAGTGAGTTGATCGACGTCATCCTGCCCGCCGACCAGGTGGAGGGCACCCGGTCGCAGGTGCAGCGCTGGCTCAAGGCGGTCGGCCAGCCGGTGAAGCGGCATGAACCGCTGGTCGAGATCGAAACCGACAAGGTGACGGTGGAAGTGTCATCGCCCGGCGATGGCGTGCTCGCCGAGATCGTCGCGGCTGAAGGCGTGGACGTCGAGCCGGGCGCCGTGCTCGGGCGTCTCGGCGCGGCGGCAACCGGGCAGGCGGCGGCACCCGCCGCCGCACCGAAGGCCGCGGCAACGCCACCTGCGCGAGCTGCGCACGCGCCCGCGGCGGCGGCAGGCCGGATGAGCCCGGCCGTTCGCCGCTTGCTCGCCGAGCGCGGCCTCGCGGCCGACCAGGTCCAGGGCAGCGGCGAAGGCGGGCGCATCACCGTGGAAGACGTGCTGGCAGCGAGGCCCCAGGAGGCGGCTGCGGCCGCTGCCGCGCCGGCTGCGCGGCCTGTTCCCGTGGAGGAGGGCGTGCGCCGCGTGCCGCACACGCCGATGCGCCGGCGCATTGCGGCGCACATGGTGGAAAGCCTCCTGCACACGGCGCCGCACGTCACGAACGTGTTCGAGTGCGACATGACGGCCGTGCTCGCCGATCGCGCGAAGCGCAAGCCGGATTTCGAGCGCCGCGGACTTTCGCTGACGCTGACCGCGTATTTCGTCGCGGCCTGTGTCGAGGCGCTGCGCGCGGTGCCGGAGGCGAATGGGCGCTGGACGGATGACGCCGTGCTGCTCCACGACCGCATCGACATGGGGATTGCGACGGCGCTCGGGGATCGCGGGCTGGTCGTCCCCGTGATCCGCGATGCGGGTTCGCTCGACCTCGCCGGCATTGCCGAGGCGCTCTCGGTCCTCATTGCCAAGGCGCGCGATGACAAGCTGACACCGGCGGACCTGCGCGGCGGCAGCTTTACGATTTCGAACCACGGCGTGAGCGGCAGTCTCGTCGCGGCGCCGATCGTCATCAACCAGCCGCAGTCGGCGATCCTCGGTGTCGGCAAGCTCGAGAAGCGCCCCGTCGTCGTGAGCGAAGGCGGCGAGGACCGGATCGTGATCCGTCCCTGCTGTTACGTGACGCTGACGATTGATCATCGGGTGCTGGACGGCTTCCAGGCGAACCGTTTCATGGAGACATTCGTGCGCCGGCTCGAGGGCTGGCGCTAGGCCGCCGAGGTCTTCCGGGCGGCCTGCCCGCCGTGCCAAACGCGCCCTGGGTGTGTCAAAGTGGAGCGGTCGGACGACCGCCGCGGAGTGCCCGGGCATGTATACGCAAGGCCTTGATTCTCTCGGAAAAGACTGTCTGCGCGACGACGCGCGGGACGGCGCCGGCATTGGAGTCGCGCTTCCAGTCGCGGGTCGATGCCGAGGAAAAGGTCGAGCCCAAGGACTGGATGCCCGAAGCCTATCGCCGGACCCTGGTCCGGCAGATATCGCAGCACGCCCATTCCGAGATCGTCGGGATGCTGCCGGAGGGCAACTGGATTACCCGCGCGCCCTCGCTGCTTCGCAAGACGATCCTGATCGCGAAGGTCCAGGACGAGGGAGGCCACGGCGCCTACCTCTACAGCGCGGCCGAGACGCTCGGCGTTTCGCGGAGCGAGCTCGTGGACCAGCTGCTCGAAGGCAAGGCGAAATACTCGAGCATCTTCAATTACCCGACGCCCACCTGGGCCGACGTCGGCGCGATCGGCTGGCTCGTGGATGGCGCGGCGATCATGAACCAGATCCCGCTCTGCCGCTGTTCGTACGGGCCCTATGCGCGCGCGATGGTGCGCATCTGCAGGGAGGAGAGTTTTCACCAGCGCCAGGGCTACGAAATCATGATGCGCCTCGCGCGCGGGACGCCGCGGGCAGAAGCAGATGGCGCAGGCGGCGCTCGACCGCTGGTGGTGGCCGTCGCTCATGATGTTCGGCCCGTCGGACAACGATTCGAAGCACAGCGCGCAGTCCATGCGCTGGAAGATCAAGCGATTCTCGAACGACGAGCTCCGCCAGAAATTCGTGGACACGACCGTCCCGCAGGCCGACTACCTCGGACTCAAGGTTCCGGATCCCGAATTGCGCTGGGACGACGCCGCGCAGCATTACCGTTTCGGGCCGATCGACTGGCGCGAATTCGAGCAGGTGCTGCAGGGGCAGGGCCCCTGCAATCGCGAACGGCTCGAGGCGCGGAAGAAAGCGCACGAGGACGGGCGCTGGGTGCGCGAGGCCGCGACGGCCTGGGCGGAAAAGCAGGCGAGCGCGGGCAGCCGCGCGGCCTGAACGCAGGGGACCCTTCCATGAGCCATGACGCGAAACAGGACTGGCCGCTCTACGAGATCTTCATCCGCGCGAAATCCGGCCTCGACCACAAGCATGTCGGGAGCCTGCACGCGACGGATGCGCGCATGGCGCTCGAGCATGCGCGCGACCTGTACACGCGCCGCCAGGAGGGCGTCAGCATCTGGGCCGTCCGCTCCGCCGACATCGTCGCCTCCGACCCGGCGGATGCAGATGCTTTCTTCGAGCCGGCGAAGGACAAGGTCTACCGCCACCCGACCTTCTACGACATCCCGGACGAGGTGAAGACGCTGTGACGCCGCACGGACGCTTTGTCCTCCGGCTCGCGGACACGAATCTCGTGCTCGCGCAGCGGCTCGGCGAATGGGTCGGGCATGCACCGGCGCTCGAGGAAGACCTCGGGCTCGCGAATGTGTCGCTCGACCTGCTCGGGCAGGCGCGCCTGCTGCTCGCGCATGCCGGCACGCTCGAGGGCCGCGGCCGCGGCGAGGACGAGCTCGCGTACCTGCGCGAGGAGTCCGAGTACCTGAACCTGACGCTCGTCGAGCAGCCGAACGGCGATTTCGGCGACACGATCGTGCGGCAGTGCCTTTTCGACGCCTGGCAGCTCGGACTCTACGAGGCTCTCGCACAGTCGAAGGACGCGACGCTCGCCGCGGTCGCAGGCAAGGGTCTCGGCGAGTCGGCCTATCACCTGCGCTACAGCAGCGGCTGGCTGATCCGGCTCGGCGACGGCACGCCGGAGAGCCGCGCGCGCGTCGAGCGCTCGCTCGCCGGGCTGTGGCCGTATACCGGCGAGCTCTTCGCCGACGACGATGTCGATCGCGAGGTTGCGGCGGCGGGTATCGCGCCGCTGCCGTCCGGACTCGAGAAGGCCTGGCTGGCGCGCATGGACGAGACGCTCTCGCGCGCGACGCTGGCGCGGCCCGGTCCCTCGAAGTTCAGCTGGTACGGCAAGCAGGGCCGGCACAGCGAGCACCTCGGCTACTTGCTGGCCGAGATGCAGTCCCTCCATCGCGCCCATCCCGGCGCGACCTGGTAGGGCGATGGGCGCGAAGGCCGAGGCTGCAACGGCGCCGCCGCCGGAGATCCTGGCGCGGCTCAACGGCATCCTCGCGCAGGTCGCGGACCCGGAAATTCCGGTGTTGTCGGTGCTCGACCTCGGCGTGATCCGCCATCTCCTTGTGCGGCCCGACGGCTGCCTTGAAGTCGGCATATCGCCGACCTATTCGGGCTGCCCGGCGAACGCCGTCATCAAGGCCGACGTGCTGCGCGCCCTGCAAAGCGCCGGCTTCGCCGCGGTTGCGGTCGACGTCCTTGCCCCGCCCTGGAGCAGCGACTGGCTGAGCCCCGAGGGCCGCCGCAAGCTCGAGGCCTACGGCATCGCGCCGCCGGCGCACGCGGTCGGCACGCCGCAGCGACTGTGGCGCGCCGATGCGCCGGCTTCCTGCCCGCGCTGCGGCTCGAAGCAGACGACGCGGCAAAGCGAGTTCGGATCGACGCCCTGCAAGGCGCTCTATCGCTGCGACGCCTGCCTCGAGCCCTTCGACTACTTCAAGTGCATCTAGGCCGGCCGGCATGCTGAGGTTCCATCCCCTCGTCATCACGCAGCGCACGGACATCGCCGACGATGCGATCGCGCTGACCTTCGCCGTGCCGCCGGCGCTTCGAGACGATTTCCGGTTCCAGGCGGGCCAGCACGTCGCGATCCGGCGCGAGGTCAACGGCCAGGAAGAGCGGCGGACCTATTCCATCGTCAATCCCGAAGGAGCCGGGTCCCTCACGATCGGCGTGCGCGTGCAGAAAGACGGGCGCATGTCCGAAGACCTGGCGCGGGAGGCGAAGCCGGGCGCAACCGTCGAGGTCATGACGCCGAACGGGAGCTTTCACGCCGACGGTTCTGCGGGCGGACCCCGGTCCTATGCCGCCTTCGCGGCCGGCAGCGGGATCACGCCCGTGCTCTCGATCGCATCGACCGCGCTCGCCCGCGATCCCGGGAACCGCTTCCAGCTCTGGTACGGCAACACCGGGGCCGCGCGCACGATGTTCCTCGACGAGGTGCTCGCACTCAAGGACCGCTACCTGACGCGGTTCTCGGTGGCTTTCGTGATGAGCCGCGAGCCGCAGGACGTGGAGTGGTTCAACGGGCGCATCGATGCGGCGAAGATCCGCGAGTTCGCGCGCCACGGCCTCGATGTGCCCGCGGTCGACGAGTTCTTCGTCTGCGGCCCGGGCTCGATGGGCGAGGACATCCCGCGCGTGCTCGGCGAGCTCGGCGCGAAGGGCCGGATCCGCGTCGAGCATTTCGCGCCGGTGGCCTCGGGGCCTGCCGCGACGCCGGCGCCGGCGAAGGGCATGGCTGCCGCCAAGGCCGGGCAGGCTACGGCGGATGCCGATGTCACGGTCGTGATGGACGGCCGCCGGCGCCGCTTCAGCATGCCGCGCGCGGGCGAGGTGATCCTCGACGCCGCGGAACGGGCGGGGCTCGACCTGCCATTCTCCTGCCGCGCCGGTGTCTGCTCGACCTGCCGCGCCAGGCTCGTGAGCGGGACGGCCGACATGGAGCACAACGTCGCGCTCGAGGAATGGGAAGTGGAGGCAGGCTATATTCTCTGCTGCCAGGCACGGCCGACGAGCGCGGTGCTCGAGATCAGCTACGACGAATGACGGTTCCAGACCGATGAGCGACCCGACGATCCTCTATGCCGTGAGCGATGGCATCGCGCGCCTGACGCTGAACCGTCCCGAGCGGCTCAACAGCTTCAACGGGCAGATGCACGCGGAAGTCCGCGAGGCGCTCGGACGCATTGCCGGGGACGGCGCGCGCGTGCTGGTCCTGACGGGCGCCGGCCGCGGCTTCTGCGCGGGCCAGGATCTCGGCGACCGCCAGGTGGCGCCCGGCGGCGCGCGGGCCGACCTCGGCGAATCGATCGAGCGCAACTACAAGCCGCTCGTGCTGGCGCTCAAGGGCCTGCCGGTGCCCACGATCGCTGCGGTGAATGGCGTTGCCGCGGGTGCAGGCGCGAGCCTCGCGCTCGCCTGCGACCTCGTGATCGCCGCGAAGTCCGCATCCTTCATCCAGTCCTTCAGCAAGCTCGGGCTCGTGCCGGATTCCGGTGCGACCTGGTTCCTGCCGCGGCTGGTCGGCACGGCGCGGGCGCTCGGCCTCGCGATGCTGGGCGAGCGTCTCCCCGCGGCGGATGCCGCGGCCTGGGGACTCATCTGGCGTTGCGTGGAAGACGCCGAATTCGCGGCAACCGTCGACGCACTCGCCGCGGCGCTCGCGGCGGCGCCGACGCGCGGACTCGTGCGCACGCGCGAGGCGATGCAGGCGGGATCGATGCACACGCTCGCCGAGCAGCTCGACCTCGAGCGCGATTTCCAGCGCGAGCTCGGCTACACGGACGACTACGCCGAGGGCGTCGCGGCTTTCGCGGGCAAGCGCGCGCCGCGCTTCTCGGGACGCTAGGAGGCGGGATGAGCGAGGAAGCGACAAAGCACGACGCCGACCGCCGGCAGCGCACCGCCGAGCGCGCGGCCGAGGCGCTCTATCGCGGCGATGCCGCCTCGCAGCAGCTCGGCATGACGATCGAGTCCTGCGGCCCGGGCCGCGCAACCGTCTCGATGCGGATCCGCCCCGACATGGTGAACGGCCACCGGATCTGCCACGGCGGCCTCATCTTTGCGCTCGCCGACAGCGCTTTCGCCTTCGCCTGCAATTCCTACGGCGACAACACCGTCGCGGCCGGCGCCGCGATCGAGTTCCTGGCCCCGGGCCGCGAGGGCGACGTGCTGCGCGCCATCGCATCGGAGCGCTGGCGCGCCGGGCGCGCGGGCATCTACGAGATCGAGGTCCGCAACCAGCGCGACGAGACCGTCGCGCTCTTCCGCGGTCGCAGCCACCAGATTGCAGGGAGACTGATCGATGACTGAGGCCTTCATCTGCGACGCCATCCGCACGCCGATCGGGCGCTACGGCGGCGTGCTCTCGGGCGTGCGCACCGACGACCTGGCGGCGCTGCCGATTGCCGCGCTCATGAAACGGAACGCCGGCGTCGACTGGCAGGCGGTGGACGACGTCATCCTCGGCTGCGCGAACCAGGCGGGCGAGGACAACCGGAATCTCGCGCGCATGGCGGCGCTGCTCGCGGGCCTGCCCGTCGAAGTGCCGGGCGTCACGGTGAATCGCCTCTGCGGCTCGGGCCTGGACGCGGTCGCGATCGCGGCGCGCCAGGTGCGGTCGGGCGAGGCGCAGTTCATCATCGCGGGCGGCGCCGAGAGCATGAGCCGCGCGCCCTACGTGCTGTCGAAGCCCGACGCGGCCTTCACGCGCACCCAGCAGATGTTCGACACCACGATCGGCTGGCGCTTCGTGAATCCGCTCATGAAGCAGCAGTACGGCATCGACTCGATGCCGGAGACGGGCGAGAACGTCGCGGCGGACTTCGCCGTGTCGCGCGCGGACCAGGATGCGTTTGCGCTTCGCAGCCAGCAGCGCGCGCTGGCCGCGCAGGCGAATGGCCGGCTTGCGGCGGAAATCGTCGCGGTGACGCTGCCGGCGAAGAAGGGCGATCCCACGGTCGTCGATCGCGACGAGCATCCGCGCGAGACGAGCCTCGAGGCGCTTGCGAAGCTCGGTACGCCGTTTCGCGCCGGCGGCTCGGTGACCGCGGGCAATGCCTCGGGCGTCAATGACGGCGCCTGCGCGCTCGTCGTCGCGAGCGAGGCGGCGGCGAAGCGCCACGGCTTCAAGCCCCGCGCGCGCATTCTCGGCGCCGCGGTTGCAGGTCTCCCGCCGCGCATCATGGGCCTCGGCCCGGCGCCGGCCTCGGAGAAACTGATGGCCCGGCTCGGGCTTTCGATCGGGGACTTCGACGTGATCGAGCTCAACGAGGCATTTGCGTCGCAGGCGCTCGCGGTGTTGCGCCGGCTCGGCCTGCCCGACGACGCCGCGCACGTGAACCCGAACGGCGGGGCCATCGCGCTCGGGCACCCGCTCGGGATGAGCGGAGCGCGCCTTGCGGCCACGGCGACGCTCGAACTCGAGCGCGGCGGCGGCCGCCGCGCGCTTGTGCACGATGTGCATCGGCGTGGGGCAGGGCATTGCGCTCGCCCTCGAGCGGGTCGCGTGAACGCCAGTGACGCCGTCGTCCGCGACGGCGACGTCGCGGTCTTCACCTTTGACAGCCCGCCGGTCAATGCCCTGTCGCACCCGGTGCGCGCGGCATTCCTCGCCGCGATCGAGGCGCTCGACGCGGATCCCGGCGTGCGCGCGATCGTGCTCCTGGGCGCCGGGCGGAACTTCATCGCCGGCGCCGACATCCGCGAATTCGACAAGCCGCCGCTCGAGCCGCTGCTGACCGACGTGCTCTCGCGGCTCGAGTCCTGCGGCAAGCCGGTGGTCGCGGCGCTGCACGGCGCTGCGCTCGGCGGCGGTGCGGAGACCGCGCTCGCCTGCCACTACCGCTGCGCGGCGGGCGACCTGCAGCTCGGTTTTCCGGAAGTGTCCCTGGGACTCCTGCCCGGCGCGGGCGGCACGGTGCGATTGCCGCGGCTCGCAGGCTGGCAGGCGGCCTTCGAGCTCATGGCCTCCGGCAAGCCGATCGGCATCGATCCCGCGATCGAGCTCGGCCTCGTGGACCGGCGCATGGACGGCGACCTGCGCGCCGGCGCGATCGCCTGGGCGCGCGAACTCGCCGCGGCGCGGGCGCCGCTGCGGCGCGTCTCGGAACTTCCGGTGCCGCCTTCGCGGCCCGCGCAGTTCGAGGAATACCTGCGCATCCTGCCGCAGGCCTCGCGGCGCCTTCCGGCGCCGCCGCGCATCGTCGAAGCCCTCGCCGCGACGGCGATGCTGCCGGTCGAGGCCGCGCTCGCGCGGGCGCGCGCGCTCTTCCTGGAATGCCTGGCGTCGACGGAATCCCGTGCCCTTCGGCATCTTTTCTTCGCGGAGCGGGCCACGGCGCCCGATCCGGAACTCGCGCGGCGCCGTCGACCAGGCGGCCGTGCTCGGCGCCGGCACGATGGGCTCGGGGATCGCGATCAGCCTCGCAACCGGCGGCATCCCGGTGACGCTCATCGATGCCAAGCAGGAAGCGCTCGACGCCGGGCTCGCACGCGCGCGCGCCTCGATCGACTGCGTCGGAGCGCAAGGGGCGGCTCGACGCCGAGGCCGCGGCGGCTGCGCGCGACCGGCTCCAGGGATCACTGACGCTCGCCGCCGCGGGCGCCGTGGACCTCGTGATCGAGGCCGTGTTCGAAAACCTCGCAGTCAAGCGCGAGGTGTTCGGCCGGCTCGGCCAGCTCTGCCGGCCGGGCGCGGTGCTCGCGACCAACACCTCGACGCTCGACGTGGACGCGATCGCGGACGCCTCGGGACGGCCCGACGACGTCGTCGGCATGCATTTCTTCAGCCCCGCCAACGTGATGCGCCTCGTCGAGGTCGTGCGCGGCCGCGGTTCCTCGCGCGAGGCGCTCGCGACGGCGTACGCCGTCACGAAGCGCATCGGCAAGATCGCGATTCCGGTCGGCAATGCCTTCGGCTTCGTCGGCAACCGCATGCTCTACGCCTACGGCCGCGAGAAAGAGCTGATGATGCTCGAGGGCGCGAAACCCGAGGCGGTGGACAAGGCCTTGCAGGATTTCGGGATGGCGATGGGGCCGAACGCGGTCGGCGATCTCGCCGGCCTCGACATCGGCTTCCAGGTCCGCAAGGAATGGAAGGAGAAGCCGGACGACCCGCTCTTCTACCGGGTGTCCGACCGGCTGGCCGAACTCGGCCGCTTCGGCCAGAAAACCGGGCGCGGCTTCTATCGCTACGACCTGCCGGGCGGTGAGCGCACGCCGGACCCGGAGGTCATCGAGCTGATCCGCGCCGAAGCGGAGCGATTGAAGGTCAAGCAGCGGAGCATCGAGCCGGGCGAAATCGTGAGCCGCTGCATCCTCGCGCTCATCAATGAGGGCGCACGCATCCTGGAAGAAGGAATCGCGGCCAGCCCCGCGGACATCGACGTGATCTGGTGCAACGGCTACGGCTTCCCGCGCCATCGCGGCGGGCCGATGTTCTACGCGGACACGCTGGGGCTTGCGGCCGTCGTGGAGTCGATTCGCGGGCTCGCAGGAATGCACGGCAAGCGATACTGGACGCCGGCGCGCCTGCTCGTCACGCTGGCGGACGAGGGCGGGACGCTCGCGGCCTGGCAGGCCGCGCGCGTGCCGCGCCTGCGCCGAATGAAACCGGAGAGTGCGATGCGCCTGCAGAGTTACCTGGCCGGGGCGTGGCAGAGCGGCGAGGGCCGCGCGAGCCTGCTTCGCGATGCGAGCACCGGTGCGGTCGTCGCCGAATCCGCGAGCGAGGGCCTCGACTTTGCGGGCGGCGCTCGCGCCACGCGCGCGAGGTCGGCGGGCCGGCCCTGCGCGCGCTGACCTTCCACGAACGCGCCGCCATCCTGCGCGCGCTCGG
Source organism: uncultured Gammaproteobacteria bacterium (assembly GCA_963747035.1). Taxonomy (GTDB): domain Bacteria; phylum Pseudomonadota; class Gammaproteobacteria; order Steroidobacterales; family Steroidobacteraceae; genus SCUD01. The sequence goes on along the minus strand of CAVVDL010000001.1, from coordinate 172,717 downwards.
CAAGCGCCTGCTCGACTTCAAGCCGGAGTTCTACGAGCTCTCGCACCGCACCGGCGCGACGAAGGGCGACTCCTGGATCGACATCGACGGCGGCATCGGCACGATGCTGGTGTTCGCGAGCAAGGGTTCGCGCGAACTCCCGAACAGCCGCGTCTACCTCGACGGCGCGCTCGAGGGGCTCTCCCGGGGCGGAACCTTCGTCGGCCAGCACATCTGCGTGCCGCTCGAGGGCGCCGCCGTGCACATCAATGCCTTCAACTTCCCGGTCTGGGGAATGCTTGAAAAACTCGCGCCGGCATTGCTCGCCGGCGTGCCGGCGATCGTGAAGCCCGCGACCGCCACGAGCTACCTGACGGAGCTCGTCGTGCGGCGCATCGTCGAGACCGGAATCCTGCCGCCCGGTGCGCTGCAGCTCATCTGCGGCGGCGTCGGCGACCTGTTCGACCACCTCGGCTGCCAGGACGTCGTTTCCTTCACCGGGTCGGCCGCGACGGCGGCGAAGCTTCGCACGCACCCTGCGGTCGTGCGGCACAGCGTGCGTTTCGTCGCGGAGACGGATTCGCTCAATTCCTCCATTCTTGGCCCGGATGCCGGGCCCGGAACGCCCGAGTTCGCGCTCTTCGTCCAGGAAGTCGCGCGCGAGATGACCGTGAAGGCCGGTCAGAAGTGCACGGCGATCCGCAAGGCGCTGGTGCCGAAGGCGATGCAGGGCGAGGTCGTCGCGGCGCTCTCGGCGAAGCTTGCCGAGACCGTCGTCGGCGACCCGCGCGTCGCGGGCGTCGGCATGGGGCCGCTCGCGAGCCTCGCGCAGCGCGACGAAGTGCTCGCGCGCGTCGCCGATCTCGAACGCGAGTCCGAACGGATCTCGGGCGATCCGGAGGGATTCGAACCGACGGGCGGCAACCGCCGCGAGGGCGCCTTCCTGCGCCCGATCCTGCTCCTGTGCCGCGATGCCGCAAAGGCGCGCGCCGTGCATTCGGTCGAGGCCTTCGGTCCCGTCTCGACCGTGATCGGGTACGACGGCACGCGTGACGCGATCGCGCTCGCGCGCCGCGGGCGAGGGCAGCCTCGCCGGATCCATATTCACCGCCGACGAGGCGGTCGCCGCCGAACTCGTGCTCGGGCTCGCGCCTTACCACGGACGCGTCCTGGTCGTGAACCGGCATTGCGCGAAGGAATCGACCGGACACGGCTCGCCGCTCGCGCCGCTGGTGCATGGCGGGCCTGGCCGCGCCGGCGGCGGCGAGGAACTCGGCGGCATCCGCGGCGTGCTGCACTACATGCAGCGCACGGCCGTGCAGGGCTCTCCCGACACGATCACGGCGGTCGGCGGGCGCTGGGCACGCGGCAGCACCGAGCGCAACCCGGGGATCCACCCGTTCCGCAAGCCGTTCCACGCGCTCGCGATCGGCGACACCTTTCACTCCGGCGAGCGCGAGATCACGGTTGCGGACATCGAGCGCTTCGCGGATCTCTCGGGCGACCGTTTCTACGCGCACATGAGCGAGACGGAAGCGGCGCGCAATCCGCTCTTCGGCGGGCGCGTGGCACACGGCTATTTCCTGGTTTCCGCGGCGGCTGGCCTCTTTGTGGACCCGGACTACGGCCCGGTGCTCGGCAACTACGGCCTCGACAACCTGCGCTTCGTGAAACCCGTCAAGCCGGGCGACCGGATCCGCGTGCGCCTGACCTGCAAGGAGAAATCGCTGCGCGCCGACAAGGGTTGGGGCGAGGTGACCTGGGACACGGAGATCCGGAACCAGGACGGCGAGACCGTCGCCGCCTACCACGTGCTCACGATGGTGAGCATCCACGCCGTGCCCGATGCGGTGAAGGACTGAAGCCATGGCTGTCGCGATCGACGCGTTCCGGAAGGATTTCCCGAGCCTCGCTTTCGAGACGCCGGCGGACGGCGTGCTCGAGGTGATCATCGCGCACGAAGGGCGCCAGAACTCCGCGACCGAGGCGATGCACCGGGATCTCGCGAACGTCTGGCGCGCGGTCGATTCCGATCCCGGCGTGCGCGCGGTCCTCGTGCGCGGAGCCGGCGAGCATTTCTCCTCCGGCGGCGATTTCGCGATGATCGAACGCATGATCGCCGACGAGGCGACGCTGCTGCGCGTCTGGCGCGAGGCGAGCGACCTCGTCTACAACCTGGTGAACTGCCGCAAGCCCGTCGTCTCGGCGATTCGCGGCACGGCGGTCGGGGCCGGCCTCGCCGTCGCCCTGCTCGCGGACATCTCGGTGGCGGGCCGGGGCGCGAAGATCCTCGACGGCCACACCCGCCTCGGCGTCGCGGCGGGCGATCATTCCGTCATCATCTGGCCGCTCCTGTGCGGCCTCGCCAAGGCGCGCTACTACCTGCTGACGAACGAGCCGCTCGGCGGGGAGGAGGCCGAGCGCATCGGCCTCGTTTCGCTCTGCGTCGACGACGACACAGGTGCGCGACCGCGCGCTCGCCATCGCGGTGAAGCTTGCCGCGGGAAGCGCCAGCGCGCTCGCATTCACGAAGCACGCGCTCGCCAACTGGCTGCGCCTCGCCGGCCCGTCGTTCGACGCCTCGCTCGCGCTCGAATTCCTGGGCTTTCGCCTCGGCGACGCGCGCGAAGGGCTTGACGCCGTCCGCGCGCGCCGTCCGCCGGAATTCCGCCGCTGACATTGCGGCGTCCCGCCGCCGCCGCTAGTATCCGCACTGCCTTGGGGTGGTCTGAAGAGACCTGAGATGCCGGTGGCTACCGGCGAACCCGTTGAACCTGATCCGGTTAGGACCGGCGTAGGGAGCAGGCGTGTCGATCAAGCCGCTGCCGTTGATTCTCCTGCTGCTCGCGGGCACCGCCGCGTCCGCGCCGCCGCTTGCGAAGCTCGAGCCCGTGGTCGTGACCGCGACGCTGCGTCCCGATGCCCGCCGCCGGACGGCCGGGCGGCGTCAGCGTGCTCGCGGGCGACGACGTGCGTGAAGCGGCAGTCGTTCACCTCGAGGAACTCCTGCCGCAGCTGCCTTCGCTTTCCTGGGCCGGCGCAAGTTCGCGGCCGCGCTACTTCCAGCTCCGCGGCATCGGCGAACTCGAGCAGTACCAGGGCGCGCCGAATCCGTCGGTCGGCTTCCTCGTCGACGAGATCGACTTCAGCGGCATCGGCATGATCGCCTCGACCTTCGACGTCGAGCAGGTCGAGGTGCTGCGCGGTCCCCAGGGCACGCGATACGGCGCGAACGCGCTCGGCGGCCTCATCAAGGTCAAGACGCGCGATCCCGTGCCGGTGCGCGAGCTGGACACCGAGCTGTCGCTCGGCGGCGATGGCCTCTGGTCCGCGGGCGCCGCCGCCGGCGGCGCATTGCCCGCCGGCGACTCCACCCAGGGCGCCTGGCGCGCCGTGCTCGAGCGCGCGGTCAGCGACGGATTCCGCGAGAACCGCTACCTCGGGCGCGACGACACGAATGGGCGCGACGAGACGACGGCGCGGCTCAAGTTCCGGCTGGAATCGGAGCACGGATGGCGCGCGGACCTCGCGCTGCTGCACGCCGATTTCGACAACGGCTACGACGCGTTCGCGATCGACAACAGCTTCACGACGCTGTCGGACCGGCCCGGGAAGGATTCGCAGCGCTCCGACGGCGCCTCGCTCGACCTCGCCCACGCCGCAGCGGGCGGACGGCGAACTGCGGTCGATCACGGCCTGGGCGGAATCGGACATCGTCGCGAGTTTCGACGGCGACTGGGGCAACGAGCGCGACTGGGGCGCGGCCGGGCCCTACGACTTTTTCTCCGACACGCGGCGCAGGCGACGGACGCTGTCCGAGGACCTGCGCCTGTCGAGCGCGGCGGACGGCGCCATTTCGTGGATCGCGGGCCTGTGGCTGCAGCGCCTCGAGGAGGACGAACCACATATCCGACGACGGCCTCTATCTCGCGGACGCCTTCGTGCGCGAACTCGAGAGCGACTACCGCGCGACGAGCGCCGCGCTCTATGGGCAGGCGGACTTTGCCGTCGGCGCCGGCGACGACGGTCACCGCGGGCCTCCGGGTCGAGGAGCGCGAGGCCCGCTACGACGACAGCGACGGCGTCGCCTTCGACCCGCGCGACCGGTTGTGGGGCGGCGAGCTCTCCGTGACGCACCGCGTTGCTGAAACCCAGAGCCTCTGGGCGACGCTCGCGCGCGGATACCGCGCCGGCGGCTTCAACATCGGGACCTCGGTGCCCGCGGACCGCCAGCAGTTCGCGTCCGAGTACCTGTGGTCTGCCGAAGCCGGCTGGAAAGGCGCGGATGCCGCGGGCGATCGCCGCGCGGACGTCAACCTCTATTACATGCGCCGCGAGCACCCGCAGGTCTCGACCTCGCTGCAGCTCGATCCCGAGGACCCGCTCACCTTCATCTACCTGACCGACAATGCCGACAGCGGCGAGGCCTGGGGCCTCGAGTCGTCCGCGACGGTTCTCGCCGGCGAGCGGTTCGAGCTCGCGGCGATGCTGTCCTGGATGGAGTCGCGCTATCACGGCTACCGCTTCGGCGACCGGGACCTGGAAGGCCGTGCCTTTGCGCACGCGCCGGAATGGAAGGCGTCGGTCGCGGCGACCTGGCGGCATCCGTCCGGCTGGATGGCGCGGGCCGACCTCTCGGGAGAGGCGGGCTTCTATTTCGACACCAGCAACGACCAGCGGGCCGATTCGCGTTTCCTCCTGAACCTGCGCACCGGCTTTGACGCCGGGCGCTGGTCGGTCGAGGCCTGGGTGCACAACCTGTTCGACGAACGTTACCCGGTCCGCGGCTTCTACTTCGAGAACGAGCCGCCGGACTTCCCGACCCGGCTCTACCTGCGCTGGGGCGACCCGCGCCAGGCGGGCGTGACCGCGCGCTTTTCCTTCTGAGGTGCCGCCATGCATGTTGCCGTTGAAATGAGCCTCTACCCGCTGACCGGCGAATTCATCCCGCCGATCCTCGACTTCATCGAGCGCCTGAAGGCGCAGCCCGGCCTTTCCGTCGTCACGAACTCGATGAGCACGCAGGTGAGCGGCGACTACGACCGCGTCTTCGACGCGCTCAAGGCGGAGATCCGCGACGAGCCTCAATGCACCGCATCGCGCCGTGCTCGTCATGAAGGTGCTGGGTGGAGCCGGCTGAACTCGCGGCGGTCGCCTTTGGCGTCCTGTACATCCTGCTCGCGATCCGCGAGCACCGTGCCTGCTGGATCGCGGGCGGGATCAGCACGGCGATCTATGCCGTCGTGTTCCTCAACGCCGGCCTGCCGCTGCAGGCGGCGCTGCAGGTCGTCTACGTCGCGATGTCCGTTTACGGCTGGCTTGCCTGGAAACCGGACGCCGGCCGCGGCGGCGCCGCGCAGCTGGCCGGTCGCGCGCCATCTCGCGGCGCTTGCGGGTGTCGGCCTCGCGACGGCCGCGACCGCGCCGCTCGCCGCGCACTTCGCGCTTGCGGCGGCCCCGGTCGCGGACTCGCTCGGAACCTGGGCGAGCCTGGTCGCGACCTGGCTGCTCGCGCGGCGCATCGCCGAGAACTGGCTCTGGTGGATCGTGATCGATGCGGGACTCGCCGCGCTGTTCGCGAGCCAGGGACTCGCGATGACCGGCGCGCTCTACCTGGCCTATGCACTGCTTGCGATTGCGGGCCTGCGCAGCTGGCGCAAGCGCCGGGCGCGCGCATGAGTGCGGCCCTGCCGGCTGAGGTCGAGGCCAGGGTCGCGGCGGCGGCGGCCGCGCTCGACCTCGAGCGGCCGACGATCATGGAACTCTCCGGCGGTGTTTCGAACAGGACCTTCCGGCTGAGGGATCGCAGCCACGACTACGTGCTGCGGCTTGCAGGCGATTCGGCCGCCGGCCTTGGCGCGAGCGGCACTTCGGAGGTTGCGATGCAGGCGCTCGCCGCCGACGCGGGCCTCGCGCCGCCGCTGGTGCTGGCGGATGCCGCCGCGGGCCTCGTCGTCTCACGGTATGTGGCCGGGCGCATGCCCACCGCGCGGGACCTGCAGGACGTGCGCATGCTCCGGCGCGTCGGTGCGTTCATCGCGCGGCTGCACGCGCTCGAGCCGCCGCCGGGCCTGCCCGTCGTCGACTTCGGCGAGCGTGCCGCGGGCTACCTCGAGCGGGTGGCGGCGGCGGCGCCGGACGCCTTCGTCCTGCGGCTGCAGCGGGAACTTGCGCTGCGCCGTGCTGCGCTGCCGGCGCCCGCCCGGCGGGTGCCCTGCCATCACGACCTGCATCACCGGAATTTCCTCGACGACGGTCCGAGGCTCCTCGCGGTCGACTGGGAATACGCGGGGCCTGGCGACCCGGCTGCGGATCTCGCGTCCTGCATCGGCTACAACGCGATCACGGGTGCCCGGGCCGAGGCGCTCTTCGATGGCTACGGCGCCGACGCCGCGGAACTGCGGGCGCGCGTCGCCGCGTCCGGCTGGATATTTGACTGCCTCTGGTTCGGCTGGAATGCCGTGGCCGCGCTCGACGGCCTCGAAGCCCGATCCCGAAGAGCAGTCGCGGCTCGCGGCGCGGCTTCGCGCCTGAGCGGTTGCAGAGCGACCGGCGCTTCCCGCAAGATGCGCGACCGAGGAACCTCTGATTGATCCCCGCGTGGGCGCGACCGTGTGCGATTTTCTTCACTGGCAAGGCGCGAGGCGCGATGTGTATCAAGCGATACATGAGCGCCGAGCAACACAGCCAGTGAAGAAAATCGCCCGGTCCCTGCGGGTTACGCGCGGGCCATGGCGGGACTTCGTTGCTTGCCTCGCCCATAGTTATGACTATTGGGCTTCGGCTCGCGCCTTGTCCCGCCATGGCGCGCGCGTAACGCGCCTCACGCGGGAATCAATCAGAGGTTCCTAGTGGCCGAGATCACCATCACCGATCGCGACGGCGGCGTGCATCGCGTGAATGCGCGCGAGGGCGTGAGCCTCATGGAAACGCTGCGCGAATTCGATTACGGCGTCGCCGCGATCTGCGGCGGCATGTGTTCCTGCGCGACCTGCCACGTCTATGTCGCGGAGCCCTGGCTCGACCAGCTTCCGCCGATGCAGGGCGACGAGAAGGAAATCCTCCAGGAGCTCGAGAGCTTCCGGCCGCGCGGATCGCGCCTGTCCTGCCAGGTCCCGTTCGAGCCGTCGCTCGCGGGCCTCGAGGTCGAGATCGCGCCCGAGGAATGAGTCCGGCGGCCTAGCGCCGTTCGGCTTGCGCGGCGACGGCGCGGGCGGCCGCTTCGATCGCGGCGGCGTCGCCCAGGAAACGACGCGGCGAGGCCGGCCGCTGCTTCCCGTCCAGTTCGTACAGGATCGGCACGCCGGTCGGGATGTTGAACTCGACGATCTCTGCGTCGCTCATGCCGTCCAGCATCTTGACGAGCGCGCGCAGGCTGTTGCCATGCGCGACGACGAGCACGTCGCGGCCCGTCGCCGAGCGCGGGCGCGAGGCATTCGCGCCACCAGGGCTCGACCCGGGCGAGCGTGTCCTTGAGCGATTCGGTCGCCGGCAGCCGCGCGGGATCGATGCCCCGGTAGCGCACGTCGAAGCGCGGATGCCGCGGATCGTCCGCGGCGAGCGGCGGCGGCGGGATGTCGTAGCTGCGGCGCCAGACCTTGACCTGCTCCGCGCCGTATTTCGCGGTCGTCTCGGCCTTGTCGAGTCCCTGCAGCGCGCCGTAGTGCCGCTCGTTCAGGCGCCAGTCGCGCTCGACCGGGATCCACATCCGGTCCATCTCGTCCTGGATGATCCAGAGCGTGCGGATCGCGCGCTTCAGCACCGAGGTATGTGCCTGCCCGAACTCGAAGCCCTGTTCGCGGAGCAGCTGACCGGCGGCGCGCGCCTCTTCGCGCCCCTGCGCGGTGAGGTCGACGTCGGTCCAGCCGGTGAAGAGGTTCTCGAGGTTCCAGGCGCTCTGGCCGTGGCGCACGAGCACGAGTCGCGAGGCTGGCATCGCCGCCTCAGCGCTCGACGAGGCGCCGCACGGACTGCAGCGCGACGGAAAGCGTCGGAAAATCCGCGCTGCCGGTCGCACGCATCTCGCGCACGGTGCGGGCGAGGTTCGCGACCGTCTCGCCGCCGGACTTGAGCCAGGCCGCCACGCACTCGCGCGCGTCGCCGCGGGCGCGGCTGGCGAGCACCCGCTCGCAGAGGCGCCGCTGCAGCAGGTAAAGGTCCTCGCGCAGCGTGCCGCGCGCGACGGCCTGCCAGTGGCCCTCGACGACAAGATGCTCGATCTGGTCGCGCAGCCAGTCGAGGCCGAGCGCCGCGCCGAGGCCGAAGTAGACCCGGGCCGCGTGGCCGATCCTGGCGCGCCGCGCGAGCGCGACCTCGACGATGTCGACGCCGGCATGGATCGCGCCGAGGCTCGCGACGCGGCGCGCGACCTTGGGCGGCACGTCGTCTTTCGAGTAGCGCGCGAGCGCGCGCTCGTAGCGCTCGACCTCGGTGCCCTCGATCAGCTCGGGCAGGTCGCGCATGAGTTCCCGGATGCCGGGCTGCAGCCGCGACACGGCCCGCTCGATGTCGAGGTCGCGGCCCTGGGTGCGCAGCACCCAGTAGCTGAGGTGGCGCAGCAGGCGCGTGGTCTCGACCAGCATGTCGTACTGGAGCGCCGTCGGCGCCTGGTCGTCGAGGGCCTCGATGTCGGCCCAGAGTTCGCGCATGCCCGTGATCTCGCGCGCGACCGAGTAGGCGCGCGCGATGCTGCCGACGTCGGCGCGCGGTGTCTTCCTGCATGCGGATCGCGAACACCGGTCCCATGCGGTTGACGAGGCTGTTCGTGATCGCGGTGACGATGATCTCGCGCCGCAGCTGGTGCTTCTGGATGTCCCGCGGGAAGCGGCGCTGCACCGGCTCCGGGAAGTAGCGCGTGAGCTCGCCGCCGAGGAACGGGTCGTCGGCGATGTCGGTGGCGCCGAGCCGGTCGGACAGCCAGATCTTGGAATAGGACAGCAGCATGGCGAGTTCGGGGCGCGTCAGGCCGAGGCCCTTGCGGCGGCGCTCGGCGATCTCGTCGCCGGTCGGCAGCGCCTCGATCGCGCGGTCCAGCGTGCCGGCGCGCTCGAGCGCATGGATGACGTGGCCGAACTCGGCAACGCGCTCGGCGGCGCGCGCCTGCAGCGTCGCGATCGCGAGGCTCTGCAGGTAGTTGTTGCGCAGCACGAGGCGCGAGACCTCGTCGGTCATGCTCGCGAGCAGCGCGTTGCGCTCGGGCCGCGGCAGCCTGCCCGAGGCCATCAGCGGGTTGAACAGGATCTTGAGGTTGACCTCGAGGTCCGACGTGTTGACGCCCGCGGAGTTGTCGATGAAGTCGGTGTTGATGCGCCCGCCCGCCTCGGCGTACTCGATGCGCCCGCGCTGCGAGAGGCCGAGGTTGCCGCCCTCGCCGACGACGCGGCAGCGCAGCTCCGCGCCGTTGACTCGCACCGCGTCATTGGCGCGGTCGCCGATCTCGGCGTTCGTCTCCTCGGCCGACTTGACGTAGGTCCCGATGCCGCCGTTCCAGAGCAGGTCGACCGGCAGCTTCAGGATCGCACGCACCACCTCGACCGGCGTGGCCGAGCCGCCGTGCGATGCCGAGCAGGGCGCGCGCCTCCGCGGAGAGCGTGACCGTCTTGCCGAGTCGCGAGTGGACGCCGCCGCCCCTGGACAGCAGGCGCTTGTCATAGTCATCCCAGCTCGAGCGGGGCAGGGCGAACATGCGCTTGCGCTCGGTGAAGCTCCGCGCCGCGTCCGGGGACGGGTCGATGAAGATGTGGCGGTGGTCGAATGCCGCGACCAGGCGGATGTGCGGCGAGAGCAGCATCGCATTGCCGAATACGTCGCCCGACATGTCGCCGATGCCGGCGACCGTGAAGTCCTGCGACTGCGTGTCGTGGCCGAGATCGCGGAAATGCCGGCGCACGGACTCCCAGCCGCCGCGCGCCGTGATGCCCATGTCCTTGTGGTCGTAGCCGGCCGAGCCGCCCGAGGCGAATGCGTCGCCGAGCCAGAACCCGTATTCCTCGGAGATCGCATTTGCCACGTCGGAAAACCGCGCCGTGCCCTTGTCGGCGGCGACGACGAAATAGGGGTCGTTGCCGTCGTAGCGCACGACCGCATCGGGCGGCGCGACCTTGCCGCCTTTCACGTTGTCGGTCACGTCGAGCAGCGCGCGGATGAACCAGCGGTAGCATTCGGTGCCGTCCGCCTGCGCCTCGTCGCGGCCGCCGGGCGGGCGGCGCGGCACGAAGCCGCCCTTGGCGCCGGCCGGCACGATCACCGTGTTCTTGACGTTCTGCGCCTTCATGAGGCCCAGGATCTCGGTGCGGAAGTCGTCGCGGCGGTCCGACCAGCGCAGCCCGCCGCGCGCGACGCGGCCCATGCGCAGGTGCACGCCCTCGACGCGCGGCGAGTGCACGAAGATCTCGAACATCGGCTTCGGCAGCGGGACCTCGGCCAGCCGTCTCGGGTCGAGCTTGAGCGCGAGGTAGGGCCGCGGCTCGCCGGCGGCATCCGTGCGGAAGTAGTTGGTGCGCAGCGTCGCGTCGATCGCGGACGAGGTAAGCGCGCAGGATCCGGTCGTCATCGATGCGCGTGACGCCGGCGAGCAGCCGCTCGAGCGCCCGGCGGTGCGTGCCTTCCGCGCGCTTGCGACTGGCGCGGGACAGCGCCGGATCGAAGCGCGCGATGAAGAGGTGCAGCAGGTGCCCCGCGGCCGCCGCATTGCTGGCGAGGGCCTCCTCGATATAGGACTGCGAGAGCAGCAGGCCCAGCTGGCCGAACCAGCGCGCATAGGTGCGAAGCACCGCAGCTTCGCGCCAGCCGAGATCGGCGGCGAGCACGAGGCGGTTGAAGCCGTCGTTGTCCGCCTCGCCCGTCCAGACGCGGGCAAACGTCGCCTTGAGGCGCGGGCCGTCGGTCGCAAGGTCGATGCTGACGGCGCGCGGATGCTCGAGCTCGAAATCCTGGATCCAGGCGGCGTTCGGCGCGTTGCCGATCTCGTAGGGGCGCTCGCTGATCAGCTTGAGCCCGAGGTTCTCGATGGTCGGCAGGACATCCGAGATCGGGATCGGGCGGTCCTTGCGCAGGAGCTTGAACTGGACCTTGTGCGACGGCTGGTCCTTGCGCCGGTACAGGGCGATGTGAAGGTCCGAGGGCTCCGCGACCACGCGCTCGAGCGCGCCGATGTCGTCCACCGCGACTTCAAAGGGCGTGTCCTCCTGGTAGGCGGCGGGGAAGGCCTCGCCCCAGGTGCGGTAGAGGCGCAGCGCCTCGGCCTCGCCGTGGGCATCGAGCAGCGAGTCCTTGAGCTGGTCCTGCCAGGTGCGGACCGTCTCCGTGATCCTGCGCTCGAGCACGACCGCGTCGACGCCGCGGTCGGAATCCGGCGGCGTGCGCACCAGCATGTGCAGCCGCGCGAGCACGGACTCCGACAGCGTCACCTGCGACTCGATCGCCGTCCCGCCGAAGGCCTCGAGCGCGAGCTTCTCGATGCGCTCGCGCGCCTGCGTGTTGTAGCGGTCGCGCGGCACGTAGACGAGGCAGGAGTAGAAGCGGCGGAACGGGTCGCGGCGCACGAACAGGCGCACCTGGGCGCGCTCATAGAGGTTCACGATGCCGCGGACCATGCGGACCAGGTCCGACACGGTCGCCTGGAACAGCTCGTCGCGCGGGAACGTGTCGAGCGCGTGCACGAGCGCCTTGTGGTCGTGGCTCGAGGGCTTCAGGCCGAAGTGGTCGATGACGCGCTGCACCTTGTGGCGCAGCACCGGGATCTCGCCGGGGCTCCCGCTGTACGCGGAGGAGGTCCACAGGCCGATGAAACGCCGCTCGCCCGTGACATTGCCTTTCGCGTCGAACGTCTTGACGCCGACGTAGTCGAGATAGGTCGACCGGTGCACGGTCGAGACGGAATTTGCCTTCGTGATGATGAGCGGCTCCGGAGAGCGCGCAAATGCGCGCACCTCGCCCGCGAGCACGATGGTCTTGGGCTTGCGGCCGCCGCGGGCGCGCATGACGCCGAGGCCGGACCGTGCGACGGGCACCAGCCGGTCCTGGCGCGGGCCGCGCTTCAGGCGATACTCGCGATAGCCGAGGAACGTGAAGTGGTTGTCTTCCATCCACTCGAGCAGCGCCTGCGCCTCGCGCACCTCGCTCTTCTGGCCGCGCACCCGCGCAACGCCGAGCTCGGCCGCCGCGTCGAGCGCCTTGCCGCGCAGGCGGCGCCAGTCGGCGGTCGCGGCGCGCACGTCGCCGAGCGCGCGTTCGATGCTCGCCTCGATCGCGGCGAGGCGCCGCGGGTCGGGTTCGCGGTCGATCTCGATGAGCTGCCAGGATTCGAGCCTGGCGCCTGCCGGCGGATTCTCGAGGTAGACGCCCTTCAGGCGTCCGCTCCGGTCACGCACGACCGAGAACAGCGGATGCGCGAGCAGGTGCACCGCGAGGCCGCTCTGCGTGCAGACGATGCCGAGCGAATCGACCAGGAACGGCATGTCGTCCGTGACGACCATGATGACCGTGTGCGAGGACGCGAAGCCGTCGCGCGCCGGCTCCGGGTTGAACACGCGCACCAGCGAGCGGCCGCTCTTGCGCGAGCGGCCGAGCTCGAGTTGCGCGAGCGCGGCGCCCGCGAGGTCCTCGGGCGCGCGCTGCACGAGGTCGAGCTCGGAGACGCCGTGGTAGAAGTAGCGCGCGAGCCGGTCGGGCGCGATCGGCAGGCCCTTGCGGCGCGCACGGCGCGCGCTCGCGGCGATGCGGTCGATGATGGCCTGACGGGCGGCGGGGATTCTGCCTAGCATGCGGGAGTCAGATGGCTTTCGCGGTGGCGTGGCGGCGCGGATTATACACGCGCGTCGCCGGCAGGACCGAGGCGCCGGGACCGCTCGAGCAGGCGTGAGAGCAGCGTCTCGAATTGCGCCTGCTCGTCCGGGGAGAGCTCGGCAAGCAGGCGGCGCTCATAGGCGAGCGCGAGCGGCACGATGCGCCGGTACACGGACCAGCCGCGTTCCGTGAGCGACAGCACGGAACGGCGCCGGTCGCCTGCCGCGGTGGCGCGGCGCAGGCGCCCCGTCCTTGCGAGGCCTGCGACCGCGCGGCTCACCGCGACCTTGTCCATCGCCGTGCGTTCCACGACATCGGCGGCGGCCAGGCCGGGCGTGCGCGCGAGCACGGCGATCACGCGCCACTGCGGGATCGTGAGGCCGAAACGCAGGGCGTAGGCGCCGGCCAGGGCGGAGGAGACCGTATTCGCCAGCACCGAAAGGCGGTAGGGTAGAAAGCGGTCCAGGGACAGGGCCGGGGCGTTCGCGGGAGCGGTCATCCATGGATTATAGTTGCAACTGCAACTAATGCGGGAGCGGGCGATGGCAGACCTGTTCGACAACCCGATGGGCACGGACGGCTTCGAATTCGTCGAGTACACGGCGCCGGACCCGGAGCAGCTGCGGGCGCTGTTTGCGCGCATGGGGTTCCCGGTCAGCGCGCGCCACCGCAGCAAGAACGTGACCCTGCACCGGCAGGGCGACATCAATTTCGTCATCAACGCGGAACCGCAGGGCTTCGGCCAGCAGTTCGCGCGCGCCCACGGGCCCTCGGCCTGCGCCATGGCATTCCGCGTCAAGGATGCCGCCGCGGCCTTCCGACGCGCGGTTGAGCTCGGCGCAAAGCCCGTCGAGACGGCGGTCGGGCCGATGGAGCTCCGGATCCCGGCGATCGAGGGCATCGGCGGCAGCCTCATCTATCTCGTCGACCGCTACGGCGACCGCACGATCTACGACGTGGACTTCCAGCCGGTGAAGGACCCGGATCCGGTGCGCGCGGCGGGGCTCACGCTGATCGACCACCTGACCCACAACGTGGGCCGCGGCCACATGGACAAGTGGGCCGGCTTCTACGAGCGCCTGTTCAATTTCCGCGAGATCCGCTACTTCGACATCGAGGGGAAGAAGACGGGCCTCTTCAGCAAGGCGATGACGAGCCCTTGCGGCAAGATCCGCATCCCGATCAACGAGAGCCAGGACGACAAGAGCCAGATCGAGGAGTACATCCGCGAGTACCACGGCGAGGGCATCCAGCACATTGCGCTCGCAACGAGCGACATCTATGCGACCGTCGACGCCCTGCGCTCGAATGGCGTCGAATTCCAGGACACGCCGGAGACCTATTACGAGGGCGTCGACGCGCGCGTCGACGGGCACCGCGAGTCGCTCGCACGCATGCGGGAGCGGCGCATCCTGATCGACGGCAGCGCGAAGGACGGCATCCTGCTGCAGATCTTCACCCGGAACGTCATCGGCCCGATCTTCTTCGAGATCATCCAGAGGAAGGGCAACGAGGGTTTCGGGGAGGGCAACTTCCGCGCGCTCTTCGAGTCCATCGAGCTCGACCAGGAGCGGCGCGGCGTCATCTGAAGCCCGGCGCCCGGGCCCGCCGCTCAGGGTCCCTGGCGGATCACGCGGTAGGCCGTCACCGTGCCGGGTTCCCAGTTCGGCTGGTAGAGCACGTCGTCCACCAGCAGGAAATCGTTCAGGTAGATCTTCTCCGCGCGGCTGTCCATCACCGTGCGATGCGTGCCGTCCGCGCCGACGACGTGCATCAGTCCCGGCCACTCACTCACCAGGTAGTTGCCATGGCCGAGCGGTGCGATGCCGTCCGCGTCGCCAAGCCCCTCTGCGAGGACGCTGATCGAACGCGACTGGTAGTCGATCGCGAGCAGCCGCCCTGCCATGGTCGTCACGATGAGCCGGCCGGGTTCCGCATACAGGCCATTGATGGAGTCGAGGAGCGCGCCCTCGGCCCAGACTTCCGCCGTGTCGGAGCGGATGGCATAGATGCGCGCGTTTTGCGAGTCCGCGATCAGCACGCGCCCGTCGGGCGCGAACGCCAGGTCATTCAGGAAAAGCGCGCCGGGAGCCGCAACGCGCCGCGTGACGGCGCCGCTCCCGGCGTCGATCACGACCATCTCGTCGATGTCGGCGACATAGAGCGATCCGCCACGCAGCATGACGCCCTTGGGCGCATTGAGCCCGCGGGCCCAGTCGCGATCCAGCATCCGGCCGTCGAGGCCGACGCGGGCGATGAATCCGTTGCCGTCCTTCGCGGCGCCATCGCCGTTCACGTTGGTCACGTAGAGAAAGGTGCGATCCGCGGAGAGAGCGGCGCTCTCCGGGTTCGCGAGGCCCTGCGCGCGCCACATCAGGTCGAGCCGGATCGTCGCTGCCGATTCCGGCCCCGCCGCGGCCTGGCCGCACGCGACCGTGAGCCAGAGGCCTGACAGCACCGGAACGAACCTGAGCCCGCGAATCTGCTTGATCATCCTGCGCCCCGGAAACGACACGGCTGCGGCCAACATAACCGTGCGGCGAAGTGTTTCAAGGATCGCTGAGACGAAGCGAGCGGGGAACACGATCAACGGCGAAGATGCGGCTGAAATCCGCAATCCGCCTGAAGTGACGACCCGCTCACACTGCGACTCCGGACGATTGTCGATCCAGTTCACAGCTTGGGCAGTTGCCCGGTTCCATCGGGTGCCCCGTCGCGCGAGACTTCCATTTTACAGATGACGGCAGATCGAGGCATGAACGTCGGCTCCGCGACCGGCCACTTCGGGGTCACCACCCGCATCACGCGCGTCGGGTTCGCCGACGGCTGGACGGGCGCCGTGGCCATCGGGACGATCCTCTACGTCCTGGCCGCGATCTACGTGACCGTCGCCGGATTCCCGTCCTCGCCGGCCCTCGATTTCTACCTGCTCGTGTCGGACTGGCCGGGGCCATCGCGGCGTCGCTGCTCGCGATCGTCGCCGCGCGCAAGGCGATCGCAGCCGGTGGTGCGCCTGACCTGGAAATTCCTGGCGGCGGCGCTCGTCACCTACCTCTGCGGCAACCTGGTCGACTTCTACCTGCGCGTGCGCGAGCTGACGCCGTTCCCGTCGCTCGCCGATTTCTTCTACCTCGCATTCTTCCCGATTCTGTTCTCGGGATTCATGGTCGCCCTGCGGGCGAGTTCGCTGCGCGTCTCCTGGGGCAGGCTGCTGCTGGACGCGTCGATCCTGGTGCTCGGCTTCGGCACCTTCTTCTGGTTCTTCGTGATCAGCCCGGCCGCGGCCGCGAACGAAGAGGACTTCGCGCGCTTCGTGCTGACGCAGGTCTACATCGGCCTCGACTGCCTGATGCTGATGGCGATCGGCGTGCTGCTCATGAACGCGACGAGCTGCCCGCTGCGCAAGACGACGCTCGCGCTCCTGACGGGCGGCTTCGGCCTGATGTTCCTGGCGGACATCGTCTGGGCCACGTCCGTCGTCGCCAACACCTACTTCTCCGGGAAGAACTTCTCGGATGTTCCGTACCTCGCGTGCTACGCCTTCCTCGCCGGAGCCGCCCAGGTCCAGATCCGCGACAAGTCGCGGCCGGAACGCCTGAAATCCGCCGGCGGCAGCGCGCTGACCCAGGGCATCGCCTACGCGGGCCTCGGGCTCTCGTTCTTCGTGCTGGTCTACTTTGCGGCCGGCGACGGGCGAAGCCCCGTGACGATCATGACGATCGCGATCTTCGTGCTCGCGATCCTCGTGATGGCGCGCCAGAGCGTGATCCTGCGCGACGATGCCAAGGCGCGCCAGCGCGCGGCCGTGGACCTCGTCGAGGCGCGCTTCGCCTCGCTGATCCGCAACGCCTCCGACGTCATCATGATCGTCGACGCCGACGGCCGCATCGAGTACGCCTCGCCGGCGGTCCAGCGCACATTCGGCCTCTGGCACGACGACCTCGTCGGCCGCCGCCTCGGCGAGATCTGGCGCGAGGCCGACCGCGACCGGATCGCCAGCTTCCTCGCCGAGGTCACCGCGACCCAGAGCATCCCGATCGGGCCGGTCGAGCTCTCGGTCGGCACTTCGTCGCGGCGCTTCATCCTGGAGTGCGTCGGCAGCAACCTGCTCGACGACCCGGCCGTGAAGGGCCTCGCGCTGAACCTGCGCGACGTCACCGAGCGCAAGGCGCTCGAGGACCAGCTTCGCCAGCTCGCCTTCCACGATCCGCTGACACTGCTTGCGAACCGGAGCCTGTTCCGCAACCGCGTGGAGCACGCGCTCGACCTGTCGCGGCGCACGCAGGACCGCCTGGCCGTGCTGATGATCGACCTCGACAACTTCAAGAACGTCAACGACTCGCTCGGCCACGACGTCGGCGACCGGCTGCTGCAGACCGCCGCGCAGCGGCTCGTCAAGTGCACGCGCGCGGCCGATACCGTCGCGCGCCTCGGCGGCGACGAGTTCGCCGTGCTGCTCGAGGGCGTCTCGACGATCGAGCAGGCCGAGCAGATCGCCTCCTCGGTCACGGAGGCGTTCCGCATGCCGCTTGCGATCGACGGCAACGACCTGCTCGTCACGACCAGCGTCGGCGTCGCCCTGTCGGAGCCCGGCCATGACACCGAGCACCTGCTCCGCAATGCCGACATCGCGATGTACAACGCGAAATCCGCGGGCAAGGGACGGCACGTCGTGTTCCACACGCGCATGCAGGAGCAGCTCCGCGAGCGGCTCCGCCTCGAGGACGACCTGACGCAGGCGCTCGTGCGGAACGAATTCTTCCTCGAGTTCCAGCCGATCATCGACCTGAAGACGACGGAGCTGCTCGGCGTCGAGGCGCTGGTGCGCTGGCAGCACCCGGTGCAGGGCAGGCTGCTGCCCGGCCAGTTCATCCCGATGGCGGAGGAAACGGGCCAGATCATCGCGCTCGGGCGCTGGGTGCTGGAGGACGCCTGCTGCCGCGTGCAGGAATGGCGGAAGTCCGTCGCCGCGGGCGCGGGCCTGCGCGTCGCCGTGAACATCTCGGGCCGGCACCTCCAGCAGGGCGACCTGGTCGGGGACGTGCGCCACGCGCTCGAAATCTCGGGCCTCGAGCCGGAGAGCCTGCTCATCGAGTTGACCGAGAGCACCATGATGCACAACTCCGAGGGCAACCTCGTGCGCCTCAAGGAGCTCAAGGCGCTCGGAGTCCGGCTTGCGATCGACGACTTCGGGACCGGCTACTCGTCGCTGTCCTACCTGCACCGGTTCCCGATCGACATCCTGAAGATCGACCGCTCGTTCATCAGCCGCCTGACCGAGTCGGCCGAAGGGCCGAAGCTCGCGCGCGCCGTCGTGATGCTCGGCGAGACGCTCGGCCTCGAGACCGTGGCCGAGGGCGTCGAATTGGACGACCAGGTGACGCAGCTCCTGCAGCTCGGCTGCGTGGCCGCGCAGGGCTTCCTGTTTTCGCACGCGACTTCGCTCGACGTCGTCGCCGCATCGCCTTTTGCGCTGCGGCGCGAGCAGCTGCGGGTCGCGCATTCGGGCTACGACAAGCTGACGGCGACCGGCCGCTACCGGATCGCGGACATCGTCCGCCAGCGCACGGCCGAAGCGCTGCCCCGCGTCGCCAAGGGCTGATTCCGCCGGCGCGCCCCGGGCGCTCAGAACTCCCAGTGGCTCGAATTGCTGAAGGCGGCGACGACCAGCGCGCCGCCGATCGACGCGACGTGCCAATCCTGCAGCCAGGCGGCGTGCAGCCGCACCCAGTCGGAGATGGCCGGATCCGTGACCATGATGTCGCCGGCAATCCACCCGAGAAGCGCGGCGCCGAACGCGATGATGACCGGAAAGCGCGCCATGACCTTCAGCATCATGACGCTGCCGAAGATCACGATCGGGATGCTGATCCCGAGGCCGGCGATCAGCAGCGTGTATTTCATCGGCTCGAGGTCGGGCGTCGGTGCGGCCGCATTCGCCGCCGCGGCGACGGCGATGACGTTGTCCATGCTCATGACGAGATCGGCGACCAGGATGGTCTTGATGGCCGACCACAGGCGCGTGTGTGACGAAACCTCGAGGTCGTCCGGCCGCGGCGCGAGCAGCTTGATGCCGATCCAGATCAGCAGCGCGCCGCCGGCAAGCTTGAGCCAGGGAATGGCGAGCAGGGCGACCGCAAATACCGTCAGGACCACCCGCAACGCCACGGCCGCCGCGCTGCCCCAGAAAACCGCGAGCTTCTGCTGTTTCGGCGGCAGCGAGCGCGCGGCGAGCGCGATCATGACGGCGTTGTCGCCGGAGACCAGCAGGTTGATCCAGATGATCGCCCCGAGCTCGACCCAGAATATCGGCTGATGCAGCATTTCCATGGCCGCGATTGTAGCCTCAGGGCCGGTGCGGCTTCGCGAGGTACGCGCGGCCCTGCATCTCGTGCAGTCGGCTCGCGGCGCGGCGGAACTCGAAGGCGAGGCGCTCGCCGCGGTAGAGGCCTCCGGGCTCGCCGGCGGCAGCGGAGACGACGAGCTTGACGCCGCGGTCGTAGAGCTCGTCGATCAGGGTCACGAAGCGGCGCGCCGCGTCGTCCGCGGTCGCGTCCATCACGGGCACGCCGCCGAGGAACACGGTCTGGTAGCAGCGCGCGATCTCGATGTAGTCGGCGGCCGAGCGCGGGCCCTCGCAGAGCTCGCGGAAGTCGAACCAGACGACGTCCTCGGCCTCGCGCCGCGCGCGCAGGCTTCGCCCGGCGACCTGAACCTTCACGTCGCGCTCGCCCGCGCCATCCGCCAGGCGTTCGAACTCCGCCGCCATGCGCGCCTCGGCATCGCCGGTTGCGGGCCCGAAGTACAGCGTCGCGCGTTCGAGCTGGCGCAGGCGATAGTCGACGCCCGCATCGAGCTCCATGACGCGGCAGTGCTTCTCGATCAGCGCGATCGCAGGCAGGAAGCGCTCGCGCTGCAGTCCGCCGCGGTAGAGCGCCCCGGGCGGCAGGTTCGAGGTCGCGACCAGCGTCACGCCGCGACGGAACAGCGCCTCGAGCAGCGTGCCGAGGATCATCGCGTCGGCCACGTCGCCGACGATGAACTCGTCGATGCAGAGGATGCGCGCCTTCGGCGGCGAGGTCCGACGCGACCTGTTCGAGGGGCGAGGCACGATTGCGGTGCCGCCGCAGGCGCGCATGCACGTCCTGCATGAGGCGATGGAAGTGCTCGCGGCGCTTCTCGCGCAGCGGGAGCTCCGCGAAGAACTCGTCGACCAGGAATGTCTTGCCGCGGCCGACGCCGCCCCAGAGGTAGAGGCCGCGCAGCGGCGCGCGTGCGCGCGGCAGGAGGTCGAGGCCGCGCGCGAGCATCGTGTTGCGGGCGAGCATCCGGCGACGGAGGTCTTCCAGGCGCGAGAGCACGGCGCGCTGCGGCAGGTCGAGCGCGTGGCCCTGGGCCGCGAGCGCGGCCTCGGTGCGCGCGGTGAGCGGCGACTTCTCGGCCGGGCGGTTCAGTCGCAGAGCTCCGGGCGGCCGCGGAAGTGGTCGAGCGCAGCGGGATTCGCCAGCGCATCGGTATTCCTCACGGGCCGGCCGTGGATCGCCTCGCGCACCGCGAGCTCGACGACCTTGCCGCTGATCGTGCGCGGGATCTCGGGCACCTGCAGGATCTTCGCCGGCACATGGCGAGGCGATGCGTGTTCCCGGATGCGTCTCCGGATGCGCTCGCGGAGCGCGTCGTCAAGGACGAGCCCGTCGCGCAGGCGCACGAACAGGACGACGCGCACGTCGTTGCCGCTCTCCTGGCCGACGACCACGCTTTCCTGCACTTCTTCGAGCTGCTCCACCTGGCGATAGATCTCGGCGGTGCCGATGCGGACGCCCCCCGGGTTCAGCACGGCGTCGGAGCGGCCGAGGATCACGAGCCCGCCGCGCGGCGTCAGGATCGCGTAGTCGCCATGGTGCCAGGCGCCCGGGAAGCGCTCGAAGTAAGCGGCGCGGTAGCGTTCGCCGTCCGGGTCATTCCAGAAGCCGACCGGCATCGACGGGAAGGGAGCGCTGCAGACGAGCTCGCCTTTCTCGCCGGTGACGGCCCGGCCCGAGTCATCCCAGACCTCGACTTTCATCCCGAGCCCGCGGCATTGCAGTTCGCCGCGGTACACGGGCAGGAGCGGGTTGCCGAGCGCGAAGCAGGACACGATGTCCGTGCCGCCCGAGATCGAGGCGAGCTGCACGTCGCGCCCGATCGCCTCCGCCACGAAATCGTACTGCTCCGGCCCGAGCGGCGAGCCGGTCGAGAGGACGGTGCGCAGGACCGCAAGGCCATGGCGCTCACGCGGGCGGTAGCCGGCCTTCTCGAGCGCCGCGAGGTAACGCGGGCTCGTCCCGAAGACCGTGACGCCTTCATCCGCAGCCAGCTTCCACAGTGCTTCCGGACCCGGGTGGAGCGGGGAGCCGTCGTACAGCACGATCGTCGCACCGGAGGCGAGCGCGCTCGCGAGCCAGTTCCACATCATCCAGCCGCAGGTCGTGAAGAAAAACAGGCGATCGCCCGGCTTCAGGTCGGTGTGCAGCTGGTGTTCCTTCAGGTGCTGCAGCAGCGTGCCGCCGGCGCCGTGGACGATGCATTTCGGCACGCCGGTCGTGCCGCTCGAGTAGAGCACGTAGAGCGGGTGCCCGAAAGGCAGGCGCGTGAAAGCGAGCGCGGCGCTGCGCTCGCCGTAATCGGCAAAGCGCACGGAGCCCGGCAACCGTGCCGACGCATCCGTCGCGTTCACGTACGGCACGAGGATGACGCGCCGGACGCTGGGCAGCGCCTGCAGCACGCCTGCGATCGGCGCCAGTGAATCGACGGTCTTGCCCGCGTAGAAATAACCGTCGGCGGTGAAGACGACCTTCGGTTTCACCTGGCCGAAGCGGTCGAGCACGCCCGCGATCCCGAAATCCGGCGAGCAGGAGGTGAAAGTCGCGCCGATGCTCGCCGCGGCGAGCATGGCAATCACGGCTTCCGGAAGGTTCGGCAGGAAGGCCGCTACGACGTCGCCCGGCCCGATGCCGTCGGCACGAAGCCCGGCGGCGATGCGCGCGACTTCGGCGCGCAGTTCCCTGAAGGCGAGCTCACGCCGGCCGCCGTTCTCGCTGCGAAAGACGATCGCAGGCTCGGCGTCCGGACCGCGCAGCAGGTTCTCGGCGAAATTGAGTCTCGCGCCCGGGAACCAGCGTGCGCCCGGCATCCGCTCGCCGTCCTCGAGCGCCGGCCCCGTACCCCGATCGCCCGCGACCTCCGCGAAGTCCCAGACGGCATCCCAGAATTCGCCGGGACGTTCGACCGACCAGCGGTGCAATGCCTCGCAGTCGGGAACGGGCGTGCCGCGCTTTTCGACCTGCGACATGAAGCGCGTGAGATTCGCATCCGCGATGCGAAACAGTGACGGCGTCCAGATGGGCGGCTCGGCGCTCACCTAGAGCCCCTGGTAGTTGGGTCCGGAGCCCCCTTCGGGCGTGGTCCAGGTGATGATGCCGTAGGGATCCTTGATGTCGCAGGCCTTGCAATGCACGCAATTCGCGGCGTTGATCTGCAGGCGCCGCGCGCCCGCGCCGTCGTCCACCATCTCGTAGACATTCGCCGGGCAGAAATTCTCGCAGGGATTGCCGAACTCCGCGGCGCAGCGCGTCGCGCAGATCGTCGTGTCGGAGACGATGAGGTGCACCGGCTGGTGCTCGTCGTGGACGTTTCCCGCATGGAACACGGCGGCGAGGCGGTCGCGCGGCGCGAGGTCGCGCGCGACCCAGCCGCGATCGACGACTGGCGCCGTCTCCAGGCGGTGCAGTTCGAGGTGGTCTTCGCGATGCGACAGCGTCCACGGCGTGCGGCCTGCGGTTGCGGTCTCGAGGGCCGCATTGGCGAGCCCCCACCAGAGGCCGCGGTGAAAGCCCGGCTTGATGTTCCGCACGCGCTTCAGTTCGCGGCCGCCATCCGAGGCGCGCCAGCGCGCCTCGAAGCCCGCGGTGTCCCCGGTTTCCACGAGGTGCTCCGCGGCGAGCGCGCCGCAGCGGATCGCCTGGTGCGCGCCCTTGATCTTCGGGACGTTGAGCGTGCCCGCCGTGTCGCCGACGAGCAGCAGCCCCGGGGCGTCCATCCGCGGCAGTGACTGCCATCCGCCTGCCGCGATCGTGCGTGCGCCGTAGCCGAGAAGCTCGCCGCCCTCGAGCAGCGCATGGATCTTCGGGTGGTGCTTGAACTGCTGGAAGGCCTCGAAGGGCTTGAAGCGCGGGTCCTGGTAGTCGAGCCCCGATACGTAGCCGACGTACACGCGGTCGCGGTCGAGGTGGTAGAGAAAGCTGCCGCCGTAGGTGTGCGAATCCACGGGCCAGCCGACGGCGTGCTGGATGAGCCCGGGTTCGGCGCGACCGGGCGGAAGCTGCCACAACTCCTTGATGCCGAGCCCGAAGGTCTGCGGCTGCCGGCCGTCGGCGAGGCCAAGGCGTGCGATGAGCTGTTTCGTGACGCTGCCGCGGCTGCCCTCCGCGAGAATCGTCGTCTTCGCGCGGATGTCCGCGCCCGGCGCGTAGTTCGGGCCGGGCCTGCGATCGCGATCGAGGCCCATGTCGCCGATCCGGACGCCGACGACGCGGCCGTCCTCGACCAGCGCATCCGCGGCCGCGAATCCCGGGAACACGTCGACGCCGAGCGACTCGGCGCGCGCGGCGAGGATCGGCGCAAGCTGGCCGAGGGAGATGATCAGGTTGCCGCGATTGTGCATCTGCGGCGGCGTCGGCAGGCGCGTCGCGCCGGTCCGAGTGAAGTAAAAGAATTCGTCGCGCGTTGCCGGCACGCAGATGTCGGGCGGGGTCTCGCGCCAGCCGGGCAACAGCGCATCGAGCGGGCCGGGCTCGAGCACGCAGCCGGAGATGAGCTGCGCCCCGATCGCCGAGGCCTTCTCCAGCACGCAGACGCTGCGTGCGGGATCGAGCTCCTTGAGGCGGATCGCCGAGGCGAGGCCGGCGGGACCGCCGCCGACGATGACGACGTCGTATTCCATGACGTCGCGATCGGTCACGGCATCCGGGCCCCCGCGAACTGCGGCAGCGCGCGAACACTGTCGCCGATCTTCGCCAGGTCGCCGGCAACGACGACGGTCATGTGCTCGGGCCGGATGTACTCGCGCGCCATCTCGGTCACCTGTCCGGGCGTCACCGCCTGGATGTTCGCGACCCAGTGCGTGAGGAAATCGTCGGGGAGGCGGTGCAGGTCCATGAATGCGAGCTGGCCCAGCACGCCGTTCGGCGAGGAATTCGAGATCACGAAGACGCCGGCGCGGTAGTTCTTGACCGGGGTCAGCTCCGCGGCCGTCGGCGCCTCGCGCCGGAGCCGGTCGATCTCCTTGAAGATCTCGGTGATCGCCGCGGCCGTGTTCTCGGCCGTGATCTCTGCGCTCATGATCCACAGCGCGCCGCCGCGGCGCGCGCTGATGGAGGAATCCGGCGAGTAGCTGTAGCCCTTGTCCTCGCGGATGTTCGTCGTGATGCGCGAACCGAAGGTCCCGCCGAGCAGGCTGTTCATCAGCGTCGTCTGGAAGTAGACCGCACTCGCCGGGTCGGGCACGGGTACCGCCATGCGCAGCGACGACTGCGGGGCGCCCGGGCTGTCGATGAGGGAAAGCTGCAGCGTCTCGCTCGGCTTCGCCGGCAGGTCGGTCGGCGCCGGGCCCTCGCGCCAGTCGCCAAAGGCCTTGCGCAGCGCCGCCTCGAGCGTCACGCGGTCGTAGCGCCCCGCGACGTAGATGTGCGTGCGCCGCGCGCCGAAGTTCCGGTCGTAGAAATCGCGCAGCATCCTGACGTCGTAGCCCGCGAGCTGGCCCTCGCGCGGCCAGACGCGGCCGAAAGGATGGTCGCCGAACACGAGCTTCGCGAGCGCTTCATCCGCGAGCGAGGGCGGGTCCGCGCGGGCAACGGCGAGGCTGCGCTCGAAGTTCGCGCGCACGCGCGGGAGCTCGGACTCCGGGAAACGCGGATTCCGCAGTACATCAGCGAGAAGCTCGACGGCCGCGACGGCGCGGTCGGAGAGCACCGACAGGCCGGCCGTCGTCTGCTCGGCGCCGACGTTGAGGCCGAGCGAGCCGCCCATGCCGGCAGCGGCTTTCGCAATGTCGTAGGACGAACGGGTCGTCGTTCCTTCCTTCATCATCTCGACCGTGACGTCGGGCAGCCAGGTGTCCGTGCCTTCGTCGATGTTGCCGGTGCGCACGACCGCGAGCAGCGTCACTTTCGGCACGCTGCCGTAATCGATGAAGGTCATCGCGAGGCCATTGTCGAGCTGGAGCGTCTCCTTGGCCGGCAACCTGAACTCGTGCGGCGCGCCGGGTGCGGGCGGCAGCTCACGCTCCGCCGCGGCGCCGGCCGCGGCCGCGAGCAGCAGGGACAGCGCAGCGAGGGACCTCACGGCGCAGCCCCGGGCGCAGTCGCGCGGCCCGGCAGGACGATCTGCACCGTGCGGCGCGAAGGAGTCAGGTACTTGCGCGCGACGTCGCGGATGAGCTCCGGCGGCACGGCGCGGAAGTCGGCTTCCAGCCGGTTGATGCGGGCCGGGTCGTCGTCGAACAGCGCAAAGCAGGCGAGCAGATCGAGGAGGCCGAAGCGCGTGCTCGAGCCCGCGAGGTCGTAGAGCGAAGCGCGCAGCTTCGTGAGCGCGCGGTCGAGTTCCTCGGGCGACGGAGGCTCGGCCTGCAGGCGCGCGATCTCCGCGTCGACGTCCGCGATGATCGCGTCGGGTGTCGCCGCCGGATCGTGGATCAGGTACAGCATCCAGAGCATCGGCCCGTCATAGGTGAACTCGTTGCCGAGCAGGTTCGTGCCGCCGCCGACCGCGCCTGCGTAGCCGCGCTCCTGCACGAGCTTCTGCCACAGGCGGCTGTCCTCGCCCTGCAGCAGGATCGTATCGAGCAGGCTGAAAGCGTAGTGCTCCGGCGTATTGCGCGGCGGCACCTGCCAGGCGAGGGCGAGCGCCGGGCGCGGCGCGAGGCGGTCCACGTAGGAATCGCGCTTCTCGACAGTGCGCTCCGGCTCGGTCAGGTCCGGCCGCGGCGGCTGCGCCCGCGCCGGGATCGTCGCGAAGTATTGCGTGATCCAGGCGCGCGCCGCGGCCGGGTCGAAATCGCCCGCGACCACCAGCACCGCGTTGTTCGGCGCGTAGTACGTGTCGAAGAAGGACTGCGCTTCCTCGAGCGTTGCGGCGTCGATGTCAGCCAGGTCGCCGTAGAAGTTGTGCGCATTGAACCAGTTCTGGTTCGCGACCTGGGGCATGGTGAGCCATGGAAAACCGCCGTACGGCTGGTTCATGGTCGCGTCGCGGACCTCGTTCTTCACGACGCCCTGCTGGTTCGTGAGATTTGCCTGCGTGATCGCGAGCGCCTTCATGCGGTCGGCCTCGGCCCACAGCACCGTCGCGAGCGTGTGCGCCGGCACGATCTGGTAGTAGTTCGTGTAGTCAAAGCGCGTCGAGCCGTTCAGCACGCCGCCGTTGCCCTCGACGAGCCGGATGAATTCCATCTTCCCGAGGTTGCCCGAGCCCTGGAACATGAGGTGCTCGAACAGGTGCGCGAAGCCCGTGCGCCCGCGCGGCTCGATGCGAAAGCCGATGTGGTAGTACACGCCGACCGTCACGGTCGGCGCCGTCGCGTCGCGCGACAGCACGACCTTCAGGCCGTTGTCGAGCTTGTAGTACTCGATCGGGATGTTGATCGCGGCGGGCGTCGCGGCAGCGGGTGCAGCCGGCGTCTCGGTCTGTGCACGGATTTCGTGGCGTTGAGCGGCTGGGCAGCGCATCCGGCAATCGCCACCGCGATGATCAGTCCGCTCCAACGCCTGAGATGTTCTCCCAACGCTGCGGCCTCCGTCATTTCGGAGCCATGCGGATCGCGCCGTCGATCCGGATCGTCTCGCCGTTCAGCATGCGGTTGGTGACGATGGCCGCGACGAGATCGGCGTACTCCTCGGGCCGGCCGAGCCGCGGGGGGAATGGCACCTGCTTGCCGAGTGAGTCCTGCGCTTCCTGCGGCAGGCCCGCCATCATCGGCGTGCCGAAGATTCCGGGCGCGATGCCCATGACGCGGATGCCGAAGCGCGCGAGTTCTCGCGCGAGCGGCAGCACCATGCCGGCGACGGCGGCCTTCGAGGTCGCGTAGGCGACCTGCCCGATCTGGCCTTCGAAGGCGGCGACCGAGGCCGTGTGGATGAGCAGGCCACGCTCGCCATCCGCCTCCGGCGCATTGTTCTGCATGATCGCGGCTGCGGCGCGATCGAGCAGGAAAGTGCCGAGCGTGTTGATGGCGAGCACGCGCTGGAAGGCGGCGACGGCCAGCGGCCCGTCGCGTCCGAGAAGCTTGCCGGGGGTTGCGACGCCCGCACAGGAGACCGCGAGGTTGAGCCCGCCCATGCGCGTCGCGGCGGCCTGCACGGCGGCGTCCACGTCCGCTTCACTCGTGACGTCGCAGCGGTGATAGCTCGCGGCGCCGCCGAGCGCGCCTGCAGCCTGGCGGCCCAGCGCATCCTGGACGTCGAGGAGGGCGACCTGGGCTCCGCCCGCGACCAGCCGTGCGGCCGTCGCCTGCCCGAGGCCCGAAGCTCCGCCGCTGATGACTGCCTTGACCCGATCGAGATTCATGGATTCCCCGGGTAGGCAGTCTACAGCCTGTCAGAGCCCACCGTCCACCTCGATCACGCGGCCCGTGACAAAGTCGTTTTCGGCGATGAAGACCGCGGTGGATGCGATCTCGGCCGGTTCGCCGAGACGGTGGAGCGGTACGGCGGCTTTGACCCGCGCGAGCATCTCCGGCTTCATGGCCGCCAGGATCTCCGTCGAGCAGAATCCCGGCGCGATCGCGGCCGCGCGGATGCCGTAGCGGGCGAGTTCCTTGGCCCAGACCACGGTCATGGCGGCGACGCCGGCCTTGGCGGCCGAATAGTTGGTCTGCCCCGGATTGCCTTCCCGGGAAATCGAGGAAATGTTGACGATGACGCCGCCCTGGCCGAGCTGGATCATGCGCTCCGCGCCTTCGCGGCCGCAGAGGAAAACGCCGGTCAGGTTGACGTCCATGACCGCCTGCCACTGGGCCAGCGTCATCTTCGAGTGGATCGCGCCGTCCTGGGCCTTCACGAGCAGCGCATCGCGCGTGATGCCCGCATTGTTGACGAGCACGTCAAAGCGGCGGAGGTCCGCGACCACGGCGTCGAACGTCTGGACGACCTGCGACTCTTTCGTGACGTCGGTGACGTAAGCCCTTGCGCGAACGCCTTTCGACTCGCACTGCGCAATCGTTTCCGCGAGCGCGGCGGCGTCGAGATCGAGCGCGGCGATGTCGGCGCCTTGCTCCGCGAATGCCAGCGCCATCGCGCGCCCGATGCCACGGGCCGCACCCGTGATGACCACGACCTTCTTGCCAAGCTGCATGGGTCCCTTTACTGCACTGCGAACACAGGTGCAGAAATATTTATTGGGTCAGGACCTTAGCGATTTTTGCGCCGCAAGACAACTTGGGAGGGTCCGATGTCTGGCCAAGACGGCCTCGGCCTCGCCCAGTTCGCCCGCGCTGCGCGCTGCAGAATTGCATGATGCGTCACCGCGCGTCCCGTGCGGCTGTGCCAAACTTCCGCGCGAGCGTCGGGGCGCATCGGGCGCTGCGATCAAGCAGGGGAATGGTCATGCCGCAATATGTCATTGAGCGCGAAATGCCGGGCGTCGGCAAGCTGGGGCCCGCCGACCTCAAGATGGCATCGCAGACATCCTGCAACGTGCTTCGCGAGCTCGGTCCGGAGATCCAGTGGGTGCACAGCTACGTCACCGACAACAAGATTTACTGCGTCTATCGCGCGCCGAACGAGGAGATGATCCGCGAGCACGCGCGGCGCGGCGGCTTTCCGGCGAACAAGATTTCGCAGATCCGCGCGATGATCGACCCGATGACCGCCGAATGAGCGCACGGGGTCGCAAGGCAGGTTTCTGACCGAGGGCTTGGCGATGGCTGACCTGTTCGTCTCCTACGCCCGGAGCGACGAACAGACGGCCGCGCGTGTCGCCCAGTGCCTGGGCGACGCCGGCTACCAGGTTTGGCGCGACGACCAGCTTCCTGCCCACCGCGCCTATTCCGAAGTCATCGAAGAGCGCTTGAAGGGTGCGAAGGCGGTCATCGTCCTGTGGTCGGCGGAAGCGGCGAGATCCCAATGGGTCCGCGCGGAGGCCGATGCGGCGCGCGTCGCCGGCACGCTGGTCCAGGCCAGTCTCGACGGATCGCTGCCTCCGATGCCATTCAACCAGATCCAGTGTGCCGACCTTCAGCGCTGGACCGGCGAGGCGGCCGCGCCGGGATGGCGCAAGCTTCTTGACAGCATCGCCGCGCTTGCGCCGCCGACGACCGAAAGGGCCGCGCCGCGAGCGGCCCGCCGCAAGCTGACGATCTGCGTCCTGCCGTTCCAGAACATGAGCGGGGACATCGAGCAGGAATATTTCAGCGACGGGATCAGCGAGGACATCACCACCGACCTCTCGCAGGTCTCCGCGCTTGTGGTCGTCGCCCGCAATACTGCCTTCACTCTTCAAGGGGCGAAAGGTGAACGTGTGCGAAATCGCCCGCGAGCTGGACGTCAGCCACGTCCTGGAAGGCAGCGTGCGAAAGGCGGGGCAGCGCGTGCGGATCACCGCGCAGCTCATCGACGGCGCCACGGGCGATCAATTGTGGGCCGATCGCTACGACCGGAACCTCGACGACATCTTCGCCATCCAGGATGAAATCTCGAAGGCCATCGTCGGCGCGCTCAAGCTGAATCTGCTTCCCAGGGAAAAGCAGGCGATCGAGCGGCGCGGGACGAACAATGTCGAAGCCTACAACCTGTTCCTGATGGCGCGGCAATTCTGGATGACCGGCAATGTCGGCGACAGGCGCCGCGAACAACGCGTGATGCGGATCTGCGGCCGCGCGGTCGAGATCGATCCCAATTACGCACAGGCCTGGGCCTTGCTCGCGATCGCCCAATCGAGCCTGCGGTACAATTTCGACGAGCCGGTCGACGACGGCTTCGCGGCGGCCAATGCGGCTCTGTCGATCGATCCGACGATTGCCGAGGCCCATTGCGCGGTTGCGCGGCGCTTGTCGGAACAGGGCAGGACCGAGGAAGCGGTCGCGGAAATTGCACGCGCTCTCGCGCTCGATCCGCAATCCTGGGAGGTTCGCAAGGAAGCCGGGCGGCTCGCCTTGTCTCAACGCCGGCTTGCGGACGCGACAGAACATTACGAGCGGGCGACCGAGCTGCTCGAGAGCGACTTCCACGCCTGGGCCCTGCTCTCCACCTGCTACCAGGCGATCGGGGACGCCGAAAAGCTGCAATCAAGCGCGCGCAAGATGGTCAGCGAGGCTCAAAAAGCGCTGGTGGACGATCCGAGCAACGGCGCCGCACTCGGAATTGCCGCGGGCGGTCTCGCGATCAGCGGGGAGCAAGAACGCGCGCGCGAGTGGATCGACCGCGCGATGCTGCTCGATCCCGAAAACGACAACATGCGCTACAACTTCGCCTGCATCTTCGCCTGCCACATGCAGGACAAGGAAGCGGCGCTGGCGCTGCTCGCAACGACCATGTTGCGCTCGCGCACGCACTTCGTCGCGGCCCAGACCGACCCTGACTTCGACTGCCTGCGTGACGATCCTCGATTCGCCGAGCTCGTTGAGCGTGCCCGGACGCGCTTCGGAATGGGCGCCGCGCCGGTCGTCCCTGAAGGTTAGGAGTCCTATCCGTCGATATCGAAGAGGACGGTCTCCGCCTCCACGAGTTCGCCGGCGCGTGCCAGCACGTTCGCGACCCGGCCCGCGCGCCCGGCACGGATCGCGTGCTGCATCTTCATCCCTTCGACCACGGCGAGCACGTCGCCGCGTTCGACCCGGTCACCGACCTTCACGCGCAGCTCGACGACGCGGCCCGGCAGGGGCGAGGCTGGGATGCGCATCCGCGTCTTCGACGCTTCGCTCGAACGGCCAGGCCGGAGCAAGCGATATTTCCGCTGCGGACCCGCCGACAATCTGCAAGCGCTCCCGATCGCGGATCAGCTCGAATTCGCGCGCGCCGCGGCCCGCATCCACCGCATAGCGTCCGCCGCCGAGGTTCTCCACCCGGCCCTGAAGCCGCGCGTCGCCGCCCTCGAGTGCGATCCCGTCGCCCGCGGGGCTCACTCGAATTCGCTGGAAGCCGGGTGTACGCAGGCCGACCGACTGGACGGGCGCTGCCGCCGGTCCGCCAGCCGTCGCCCTGGGACCACGGCGAATGGCCGGCGCCCGGGGCCTTGCGCTCGGCGAGCGCAAGGCTCGCCGCCAGCAGGAGCGCCTCGGGCTCGGGCGGAGGATCCACGGGTCAGCGCCGCGAGTTCGCGGTCCACGAAACCGGTATCGACGTCGCCGGCGGCAAACGCCGGATGTGCAGCAATCGGCGCGCAGCAGCGGCAGGTTGTTCGCGACGCCGAAGACGGCCGTGCGATCGAGGTTTCGCCGGAGCGTCGCGAGCGCCGCCGCGCGGTCGGCGCCCGACGCGATGACTTTCGCGATCATCGGGTCGTAGTGGACGCTGATGACATCGCCGTCGGCGATGCCGGCGTCGATGCGCCAGTTCTCGCCCGCGGGCGGATGCACGAAGCGCCGGACGCGCCCGACCGAGGGCAGGAAACCGCGGCGCGGGTCTTCGCTGTAGATGCGCGCCTCGATGGCGTGGCCCTGCTGGCGGATCGCGGATTGCTCGAGCGGCAGCCGCTCGCCCGATGCAACGCGCAGCTGCCATTCGACGAGATCGAGGCCGGTGACCCGTTCGGTCACCGGATGCTCGACCTGCAGGCGCGTGTTCATCTCCATGAAATAGAAGCGCCCGTCGGCGCCGATGATGAACTCGATGGTGCCGGCATTCACGTAGCCGACGGCCTGCGCCGCGCGCACGGCCGCGGCCGTCATCGCGGCGCGGGTCGCCGCGTCGATGAAGGGCGAGGGCGATTCCTCGATGATCTTCTGGTAGCGGCGCTGCACCGAGCACTCGCGCTCGAACAGGTGCACGCAGCCGCCATGCGCGTCGCCGAAGACCTGTACCTCGACGTGGCGCGGCCGCTCGAGGAAGCGCTCGAGCATGAGCCGGCCGTCGCCGAATGCGCTTTCGGCCTCGCCGCGCGCGCCGCGGATCGCCTCGTCGAGCGCGGCGGCTTCGCGCACGACGCGCATGCCCTTGCCGCCGCCGCCGGCCACAGCCTTGACGAGGAGCGGAAATCCGATGGCCGAAGCCTCCCGTGCGAGGCGCGCGGGCGACTGGTCCTCGCCCATGTAGCCGGGCACGACGGGCACGCCCGCGGCGGAAACCAGCGACTTGGCCTCGTGCTTCAGGCCCATCGCCCGCATCGCGGCAGGCGGCGGACCGACGAAGACGATGCCTGCGGCGGCGCAGGCCTCGGCGAAGACCGCGTTCTCGGACAGGAAACCGTAGCCCGGGTGGATCGCATCGGCGCGCGCGTCGCGCGCAGCCTCGATGACCGCTGCGGCGTTGAGGTAGGACTCCCGGGCGGGCGCAGGCCCGATGGCGCGCGCTTCGTCGGCGAGCCGCACGTGCAGCGCTCCGCGATCGGCCTCCGAGTGCACGGCGATCGTGTGCACGCCGAGCCGGCGGCAGGTCCGGATCACGCGGCAGGCGATCTCGCCGCGATTGGCGATCAGGAGCCGCTTGATCTTCATTCGTCGCGGATCCAGCCGGGCTTGCGCCGCTCCAGGAACGCCGTCAGTCCTTCCCGGGCCTCCGCGCCCGCGCGAACCCGCGCAATCCAGCGCGTGGTGTCGATGATCATGGATTCATCGGTGGCGGAGCTGCGGCCTGTCACGCGGTGCAACAGCCGCTTGATCTCGGCCTGCGCCTTCGGGCCGCCCGCGAGGAGCGCGGTCACGATCGCCTGCGTCGTCTCCGGCAGCGCGGCATCTTCCACGGCCTCATGCACGAGTCCGATCCGCATCGCGGTCGATGCGTCCATGGCCTCGCCGGTCAGGAACCATCGATGGGACTCGCGCTGCCCGATGGCGCGGATCACGTAGGGCGAGATCATCGCCGGGACCAGCCCGAGCCGGACTTCGGAAAGCGCGAGCCGCGCGCTCGATGCCGCCACGGCGATGTCGCAGGCGGCGATGAGCCCGACGGCGCCGCCGTAAGCGGCGCCATTCACGACCGCGACGGTCGGCTGCGGCAGTTTCTCGAGGCTCTCGAGCATCAGCGCAAACCGGCGTGAATCCGCTTCGTTCTGGTCGGTCGACGCGGCGCCCGACGCGCGCATCTCGCCGATGTCGGCGCCGGCGCAGAACACGGTGCCCGAACCCGTCAGCAGCACGGCGCGCACGGTCGCGTCGCCGGCGAGCGAGGCGAGCGCCTCGGTGAGCCGGGCGACGAGCTCCGCGGACAGGGCGTTTCGCGCCTCCGGGCGATCGAGGGTGAGCGTGACGATGCCGCGGGTGTCGCGTTCGATGCGAAGCACGGCCGTCACATCCGGAACACGCCGTAGGACTCGGGCAGGGGCTCCGGGCCCGCGCGCGACGACCTCGAGCGCGAGGCCGAGCACGCGGCGAGTGTCGAGCGGGTCGATGACGCCGTCGTCCCAGAGTCGCGCCGTCGCGTAGTAAGGATTGCCCTGGCGCTCG
This sequence comes from uncultured Gammaproteobacteria bacterium, assembly GCA_963747035.1. Lineage (GTDB taxonomy): Bacteria > Pseudomonadota > Gammaproteobacteria > Steroidobacterales > Steroidobacteraceae > SCUD01. The sequence continues at coordinate 139,320 of CAVVDL010000001.1, read as the reverse complement.
TACTGGTCGCGGATGCCGGTCGTGAACGTATCCTGCTCTGCCTGCGGCCAGCTGCCGCCCTTCGCCTCGATGCCGTCGCGCCGCACCGTCGCGAGCACGCTCGCGGCCTGTTCGCCGCCCATGACCGAGATGCGCGCATTCGGCCAGGTCCACAGGAAACGGCCGCCGTAGGCGCGCCCGCACATGGCGTAATTGCCGGCGCCGAAGGAGCCGCCGATCACGACCGTGAGCTTCGGCACCGTCGAGCAGGCGACGGCGGTGACCATCTTCGCGCCGTCGCGCGCGATGCCGCCGGCCTCGTAGCGCTTGCCGACCATGAAGCCCGTGATGTTCTGCAGGAAGAGGAGCGGCACCTTGCGGCGGTTCGCGAGCTGCACGAAATGCGCGCCCTTCAGCGCGGACTCGGAGAAGAGGATGCCGTTGTTGGCGAGGATCGCAACCGGGTAGCCCCACAGGTGCGCGAATCCGCAGACGAGCGTCTTGCCGTAGAGCGCCTTGAACTCGTGGAATTCCGAGCCGTCCACGAGGCGGGCGATCACCTCGCGCACGTCGTAGGGCTGCCGCAGGTCGCGCGGCACGATGCCATAGAGATCCGAGGCCTCGTGGGCGGGCAGGGCGGCCTCGCGGCGCCCGAGCCAGGCCGCGGGCCGGTGATTGAGGCTGCCCACGATTTCGCGCGCCATCGAGAGTGCATGCGCGTCGTTGTCCGCGAGATGATCGACGACGCCGGAGGTGCGCGCGTGGACGTCGCCGCCGCCGAGGGTTTCCGCGTCGACGACCTCGCCGGTCGCCGCCTTCACGAGCGGCGGCCCGCCCAGGAAGATCGTGCCCTGGTTGCGCACGATGATGGATTCGTCGCACATGGCGGGGACATAGGCGCCGCCCGCGGTGCAGGAGCCCATGACCACCGCGACCTGCGGGATGCCCGCGGCCGAGAGGCGCGCCTGGTTGTAAGAAGATGCGCCCGAAGTGATCGCGATCCGGAAACACCTCGTCCTGCAGCGGCAGGAAGGCGCCGCCGGAATCGACGAGATACACGCAGGGCAGGCGGTTCTCGAGCGCGATTTCCTGGGCGCGCAGGTGCTTCTTGACGGTGATGGGGTAGTACGTGCCGCCCTTCACGGTCGCGTCGTTGGCGACCACCAGCAGTTCGTTGCCGTGGATGCGGCCGATGCCCGCGACGAGGCCTGCGGCCGGCGCGTCGTCGCCGTACATGCCGCCCGCCGCCAGCGGCGAAATCTCGAGGAAGGGGCTGCCCGGATCGAGGAGGGCCTCGATGCGTTCGCGGGGCAGCAGCTTGCCGCGCGCCAGTGTGCCTGGCGCGCGCTTCCTCGCCGCCGCCGGACGCGGCGAGGGCCTGCCGGCGCTTCAGCTCGGCGACGAGCGAGGCCATGTGCGCGGCGTTCTCGCGAAAATCCGCGCCGCCGGTGTCCATGCGCGAGGCGATGCGGCTCATGGCGCCGTCGCCCGCAGCAATTCGCGGCCGATCAGCATGCGGCGGATTTCGTTGGTGCCGGCGCCGATTTCATAGAGCTTTGCGTCGCGCAGGATGCGCCCGGCCGGATATTCGTTGATGTAACCGTTGCCGCCCAGCACCTGGATCGCCTCGAGCCCGGCGTGCGTCGCATTCTCGGACGCGGCGAGCAGGCAGGCGGCGGCGTCGTAGCGCGTCGCGCGTCCCGCGTCGCAGGCGCGCGCGACCGCGTAGGCGTAGGCCCGCGAGGCGTTGCAGGCGGCGTAGAGATCCGCGAGCTTCGCCTGCATCAGCTGGAAGCTGCCGATCGGCCGGCCAAACTGCTCGCGGTCGTGGAGGTAGGGGACGATGAGGTCGAGCGCCGCGCGCATGAGCCCGAGCGGACCGCCCGTCAGCACCAGCCGCTCGTAGTCGAGTCCCGACATCAGGATCTCCACGCCGCCACCGGCACGGCCCAGCAGGTTGGCGTCCGGCACGAAGCAGTCTTCGAACACCAGTTCCGAGGTATCGGAGCCGCGCATGCCGAACTTGTCGAGCTTCTGGGCGGAACGATAACCCGCGGTGCCGCGCTCCACGATGAACGCCGTGATCCCCTTCGCGCCGCTTCCCGGCTCGATCGTCGCATAGATCACGGCCGTGTCGGCCTCCGGGCCGTTCGTGATCCACATCTTCGAGCCGTTCAGCACATAGCCGCCCGCCTTGCGCTCGGCACGCGTGCGCATCGAGACGACATCGGAGCCCGAGCCCGGCTCGCTCATCGCGAGCGCACCCACGTGCTCACCGGTCACGAGCCGCGGAAGGTAGCGCGACTTCTGTTCATCGGTGCCGAAGCGCCGGAGCTGGTTGACGCAGAGATTCGAGTGCGCGCCGTAGGACAGCCCGATCGAGCCGGAAACGCGGCTGATCTCTTCCATCGCGACGACGTGTTCGAGGTAGCCAAAGCCGAGGCCGCCGTATTCCTCGGGCACCGTCATGCCGAGCAGGCCCATGGCCCCGAGTTCGGGCCAGAGTTCGCGCGGGAAGCGGTTGCTGCGGTCGATCTCGTCGGCCTGCGGCGCGATGCGTCTGACCGCGAACTCGCGGACGGCCTGGCGCAGCTCATCGACGCGTGCGCCGAGTTCGAAGTCGAAGTCGATCGGGAACATGGCGCCCTCCGCCGGGTGTCCGGCTTGCCAGGGACATGATATTGTCCGACAATCAGACAGGCAAGTGGGAGTCTGAATTATGCGAGCTGCATTCGAACCCCTCGGTTTTGCCCCGGCGTACCTCCGTGTTTCGGAGGCCATTCGGGCCCGGATCCTGCGCCGCGAGCTGCAGGAGGGGGAGGTCATGCCGACCGAGACCGAGCTCGCCCGCCAGTTCGAGGTGAATCGATCCACGGTGCGGGAGGCCCTGCGCAAGCTCGAGAGCGCCGGTCTCCTGGGACGGCGGCGGGGCGGCAAGCGCCTGGTCGTGACCCGCCCGACCCGGGAATCCGTGGGCGGCGGCCTGTCGCAGGCGCTCGCCCTGCATCGCGCCCGCGTCGTGGACGTGTGGGAAGCGCTGCAGGCGGTGCAGCCGGGCATTGCGGCCGCGGCCGCCGAGCGGCGCTCGGCGGCGGCGCTCAAGAAGCTCGAGGACGCGGCGCGAGAATTTGCGGCGCGGGACCGTGAGCGCGAGGTGGCGATCGCCGACGTCGCGGCCTTCTTCGACGCCCTCGGCGAGGCGGCCGCGAATCCCGTCTTCAACCTGTTGAACGAGCCGCTGCTCAGGCTGCTGAAGCCGAGCCTTGCCGTCATCATCGACCGCGTGCCGCAGGCGCGATCGCGCATCGAGGCGGCACAGAAGGCGATCGTCGCAGCCGTGAAGGCGCGCGACGCGAAGGCCGCGGACGAGTGGATGACGCGGCATATCCGCGATTTTCGCCGCGGCTACGAAGTCGCGGGTATCGCGCTCTCGACGGAGGTCGGGGAGGAGCTCGGTGGCGCGCCCGCGCTCAGCTGAGCTCGATCGCGACCGCGGTCGCCTCACCGCCGCCGATGCACAGCGCAGCCAGGCCGCGCTTCTTGCCGTGACGCTTCAAGGCGTGCACGAGCGTCGTCAGGATACGGGCTCCCGTCGCACCGATCGGATGACCGAGCGCACAGGCGCCGCCGTGCACGTTGACTTTCTCGTGGGGAATGCCGATGTCCTTCATCGCGGCCATCGTGACGACGGCGAAGGCTTCGTTGACCTCGAAGAGATCCACGTCCGAGGCTTTCCAGCCGGCGCGTTGCAAGGCGCCCTGGATGGCGCCGACCGGCGCGATCGTGAACCACTCGGGTTCCTGCGCATGGCTCGCGTGCGCGACGATGCGCGCGATGGGCTTGAGGCCGGCCTTCGCCGCCGCGCTTGCGCGGGCGAGAACGAGGGCCGAGGCGCCGTCCGCGATCGAGGACGAAGACGCGGCGGTCACGGTGCCGTCCTTCCCGAAGGCGGGCTTCAGGCTCGGGATCTTCTCCACCGAGACGGTAAAGGGCGTTTCGTCGCGCGTGACCACGCGTTCCCCCTTGCGGTCGGCGATCTTGACCGCTGCGATCTCGGCCTCGAAGGCGCCGGATTCGACCGCGGCAATCGCGCGGCGCACCGACTCGGCGGCAAATGCGTCCTGATCGGCGCGCGAGAAGCCGTACTTCGCGGCGGTCGCGTCGGCGAAGCAGCCCATGAGCTTTCCGTCCCAGGGACTCTGCAGCCCGTCGTAGAACATGTGGTCGAGGATCTCGCCGTGACCCATGCGATAACCGGCACGCGCCTTCAGCAGGAGGTAGGGCGCGTTCGTCATGGACTCGAGCCCGCCGGCCAGCACGAAATCGGCGCTGCCGGCCGCGATGTGATCGGCGCCGTACATGACGGCGCGCATCCCGGACCCGCACATCTTGTTGACCGTGGTCGCCGGGACCGATTTCGGCACGCCGCCGGCCAGTGCGGCCTGGCGGGCCGGCGCCTGGCCTTGTCCCGCCGGGCAGCACGCAGCCCATCACGACCTCGTTGATGAGGGCGGGATCGAGGCCGGCGGACTCGATCGCGCCGCGGATCGCCGCCGCGCCGAGCGCGTGGCCGGGAACGGCGGCAAAGACGCCGAGCATCGCCCCGATGGGCGTGCGGCGGGCGCTCAGGATGACGACGGGGTCTTGGGCCATGGCTTGGGTCCTACGGGCTGGAGTGGGGGCTATTTTGCCCTGCAAAAGGGGCGCCTGTCGCCCTGCGGCCCCTCAGCCGGCGGCCGCGCGCTGCCAGTGCTCGACGAGCTGGGCCAGCCGCAGCCGCAGATCGGCGAAACGCAGGGGCTTGAAGAGTACGGTCACGCCCGGCGGGGAGGCCTCCGCGCTCGGCAATCGTGTGTTCGGTCAAGGCCGTCACGACGATGATCTCGAGCTCGCCCATCGCGCCCGACGCCTTGAGCGCGCGCAGCATTTCGAAGCCGTCGATGCCCGGCATGCGAAGGTCCGTGATGAGAAGGTCAGGCCGCGAGGCGCCGATCTGGAGCAGGGCATCGAAGCCGCTCGGCGCAGAGACGAGGTGGATCGGCAATTGCCAGGAGCGCAGATGCAACTCGAAAAGCTGCCGGAAATCCGGCTCATCCTCGACGACCAGCACTTCGAACTGGCCGCCGTGCGGCCGCCTCGCCGCAACGCCGGTGCGTCGCTGAAGCAGTTCGTCCACGGAGGAAGTCAGGATCCGGCGATGGCCGCCGGGCGTCTTCCACGCGCGCAGCAGTCCCGCCTCGGACCAGAGCTGCACGGTGCGCAGCGAGACGCCGAGGCGGTCCGCAGCCTCGCGCGTCGAACAGACATCCTGACCGGTATCCAAGAGCCGCCACTCCCTGCGCCGGAACCGATGCCGGGAATGACAGCATCGCGGGGCGCGGAATGCAACGTTAAACTGAGCGCCCGTCGCGCGGGAGATTCCCGATGAGCAGCCCGGCCGAGCGGATCGACAAGGCGGCGGCCGCCGCGCGCGGCCCCTTGCGCTTCGTCAGCGCGGCCTCGCTGTTCGACGGCCATGACGCCGCCATCAACATCATCCGCCGGATCCTGCAGGCCCACGGCGCCGAGGTCGTCCACCTCGGGCACAACCGCAGCGTCGCCGACATCGTGCGCGCGGCCATCCAGGAGGACGCCGACGGCATCGCGGTCAGCAGCTACCAGGGCGGACACAACGAATACTTCCGCTACATGGTGGACATGCTGAAGTCCGAGGGCGCCCCGCACATCAAGGTGGTGGTCGGCGGCGGCGGCACGATCGCGCCTCATGAAGTCGAGGCGCTCGAGGCCTACGGCATCGCGAAGATCTACACGCCGGACGACGGGCTGAAGCTCGGCCTCGACGGGATGATCGAGGACGTGTTCCGCCGCGTGCGTGCAACGCCGCGCCCCGAGTTCGAGGGCAGCAGCGTTTCCGCGGACGACCCGGTCAATCTCGCCCGCGCGATCACCCTGCTCGAGCAGGGCGACGAGGCGGCGATTGCGCGCCTGCGCAGCCACGCCGCCAAGACCCTGCACCGGCCGCCCGTCGTCGGCATCACGGGCACCGGCGGTGCCGGCAAGTCTTCGCTGACGGACGAACTCCTGAACCGCATGGTCCGGTTCTTCCCGGAACGCCGCGTCGCGGTCGTCGCGATGGACCCGACCCGGCGCCGCTCGGGCGGCGCGCTGCTCGGCGACCGCATCCGCATGAATTCGCTGGCGAACGGCCAGCTCTTCATGCGTTCGCTCGCCACGCGGCGCCAGCACCTGGCGACCTCCGCCGTGCTCGCCGACACGGTGCAGCTCCTGAAATCGGCGGGCTTCGACCTCGTCGTGGTGGAGACCGCCGGGATCGGGCAGAGCGACACCGAAATCGTGGATCTCGTCGACCTGTCCATGTACGTGATGACGGCCGACTATGGCGCGGCGAGCCAGCTCGAGAAGATCGACATGCTGGACTTCGCCGATTTCGTCGTGCTCAACAAGTTCGAGAAGCGGGGTGCGGAGGACGCGCTGCGTGACGTGCGCAAGCAAGTGGCGCGCAACCGCAAGCTCTTCAAGACGCCGCCCGAGGAGCTCCCGGTTTTCCCGACGATCGCGAGCCAGTTCAACGATGCGGGCGTCAACACGCTGTTCATGGCGTTATGCGCGAGGCTGCACGAGCAGCAAGGACGCCTCCGGCCCTGGAAGCCGCAGGGCATCGATCCCCTCGGCCCGCCAAAGCGCCAGGCCATCATCCCGGGTTCGCGCGTGCGCTACCTGGCGGAGATTGCCGCGGGCGGGCGCACGGCCAAGCGGCGCGCGATCGAAGCGGCCGCGGCCGCGAGCCGCGCGCACGGTCTTTACCGCGCACTCGAGGCCCTCGAGGGCGCGGCGCTGCCCGCGCCGCTCGAGCGCTACGGCGACGCAGCGCTCGCCGCCGGCGAGGCGGCCCTGCAGACGCTCCGAACCGGGTACAACTCGGCGCTCGATGCGATCGGGGCGGAGGGCATCGCGCTGCTGCGAGAATGGCCGAAGCGGCGCGAAGCGGCTGCGGCCGACGAGTTCAGCTATCGCGTGCGGGACCGCGAAGTGCGCGGGCCGAACTACAGCGAGTCGCTTTCGCATCTCAAGCTTCCGAAGATCGCGACGCCGGGCTTCGACGACTGGGGCGCGCAGCTTTCGTTCCTCATGACCGAAAACCTGCCGGGCGCCTACCCTTACACGGGCGGCATCTACCCGTACCGGCGCGAGGACGAGGACCCGACGCGCATGTTCGCGGGCGAGGGCATGCCCGAGCGCACCAACCGGCGATTCCACTACCTCGCGCACGGACACCAGGCGACGCGGCTGTCGACCGCGTTCGACTCGACGACGCTCTACGGCGAGGACCCGGACGAGCGGCCCGACATTTACGGCCGCATCGGCAACTCGGGCGTCTCCATCGCCTCGCTCGACGACATGAAGCGGCTCTACTCGGGTTTCGACCTCTGTGCGCCGTCCACCTCGGTCTCCATGACGATCAACGGGCCCGCGCCGATGATCCTCGCGATGTTCATGAATACGGCCGTCGATCAGCAGGTCGAGCGTCACCTGCGCGACAAGCGGCGGCTGGGCTGCGGCGGAAGCGAAGATCGCGAAGCTCTTCGATGGCCGCGAGCGGCCGCGCTACCGCGGCGACCTGCCCGCCGGCCACGATGGCACGGGGCTCGGCCTGCTGGGCGTCAGCGGCGACCAGGTCGTCGACGCTGAGACCTACGCGAGGATCCGCGCCGATGCGCTGGCGCGCGTGCGCGGCACGGTGCAGGCGGACATCCTGAAGGAGGACCAGGCCCAGAACACCTGCATCTTCTCGACCGAGTTTGCGCTCAGGATGATGGGCGACGTGCAGCAGTTCTTCATCGACAACCGGGTCCGGAATTTCTACTCGGTGTCCATTTCCGGCTACCACATCGCGGAAGCCGGGGCGAACCCGGTCTCGCAGCTCGCATTCACGCTCGCGAACGGCTTCACGATCGTCGAGTACTACCTGTCGCGCGGCATGACGGTGGACGACTTCGCGCCGAACCTGTCGTTCTTCTTCTCGAACGGCATGGACCCCGAATACGCGGTGATCGGCCGCGTGGCGCGGCGCATCTGGGCCCGCGCCATGCGCGAGCGCTACGGCGCCTCGGCGCGCAGCCAGATGCTCAAGTACCACGTGCAGACCTCGGGCCGCTCCCTGCACGCGCGCGAAATCCAGTTCAACGACATCCGCACGACGCTGCAGGCGATGTACGCGCTGTTCGACAGCTGCAACAGCCTGCACACGAATGCCTATGACGAGGCGATCACGACCCCGACCGAGGAGAGCGTGCGGCGGGCCGTGGCGATCCAGCTGATCATCGCGCGCGAGCTCGGCCTCAACCAGAACCAGAATCCGTGGCAGGGATCGTTCGTCATCGAGCGCCTGACCGACGCGGTCGAGGAGGCGGTCTACGCCGAATTCGAAAGCCTCTCGGAGCGCGGCGGCGTGCTCGGCGCGATGGAGACCATGTACCAGCGCGGCAAGATCCAGGAAGAGTCGCTCTACTACGAGCACAAGAAGCACGACGGCAGCCTGCCGATCGTCGGCGTAAACACTTTCCTGCCTGAACATGGGGGCGGCGACGAGAACAGGAACGCCGAGCTCATCCGCTCGACCGAGGAAGAAAAGGCGGCGCAGGTGGTCGCGGTGCGCGCCTACAACGACGTGCATGCGGCGGCGCAGGAAGCGGCGCTGCAGAAACTCCAGGCCGCGGCCGCAACCGGCGGCAACGTGTTCGCGGCGCTCATGGAAACCGTCAAGTCCGCCTCCCTCGGCCGGGTTTCGCGCGCCCTTTATGCCGTGGGCGGACAGTACCGCCGCAACATGTAGCGCTTCAGAGCATCGGTTCGTCGACGGCCGCCCCGATCCGCGCACGCGCCGCGTCGCGAAGGTGGGCGGCGACATCGCCGCTGCCGGTCTCCGCCGGGAGCGGTTCCAGCACCTCGACTTCGATGCGCCCCCAGCGCGGCCAGGCGCTGCCGCCGCCGAGCACGTGGCGCGTGCCCCGGATCGCGACCGGCGCGACCGGCAGGCCCGTGCGCGCGGCGAGCGCAAACGCGCCGCCGTGGAATCGCGCGATGCCCGCCTGCGGGTGGAACGTGCCTTCCGGAAAGAAGGCGACCGCCTCGCCGTCCTCGAGCGATCGCAGGATTCGCCGCGCGTCGCTGCCGCCCTGGTGGCGATTGGCACGCTCCACGAAGTGGTGCCCGAGCCGGTGCAGCAGGAGGCCGACGAGCGGCAGGCGCGCGGCTTCCTTCTTGATCACGAAGCCGAAGCGCGGCGGCAGCAGCGCGAAGAGGAGCGGCCCGTCGATGTAGCTCGCGTGGTTCGCGACGATGATGCAGGCGCCCGGCGGCAGTCGTTCGAGTCCGGTCGTGCGCACGCGAAAGCCGCAGAGCCGGAAGTAGGCGCGGCAGACCGCGCCCGCCGCGGCCCGGCGCGTCTCGAGGCGGGGCAGGGCGAGGATCGGCAGGGCGGCGACCAGGACCACCGGCACCACGAGCAGCCAGACCCAGAGCCCCCACGCGAGCCGCAGCGGGTTCCAGGTCATGGCGGAAAGCGCCCGGGCGGCTGCGGGTACTGTGAACTGGTTCCGGTTATGTTAATGGTCATGGGGGTCTGTGAGACGGGTCACGTTGACTGCGTCCGGGCCAAACCATACTGCGTCTGCATTCTGTCGTACCAGCCCGCCGCGCGCGATTGCGCGGATTTTCTGGGCGTCCGCGGCGGGAAGCAGGACAGGTCCATGAGCGCAGCTATGAAATCTTCGACATCGGTGCGCGCGGCGACACTCGCGACCGCCAGCGGGTCAGACGAGGCCGTGGTGCCGATGATTGTGCGTTTCCTCGACGCGGTGTGGATGGAGCGCGGCCTCTCGCCGAATACGCTCGCCGCCTACCGCGCCGACCTCACGGCGCTGTCGCGCTGGCTCCGGCAACGGGGCACGGCGCTCGAGCGCACGACGCGCAACGACCTGCTCGCATTCATCGCCTGGCGCGTGGAGACGGGCGCGCGCCCGCGCTCGACGGCCCGCCAGCTTTCGAGCTTCCGCCGCTTCTTCCGTTACCTCGTGCGCGAGGGCCAGGTCAAGGAAGACCCGACCGCGCAGATCGCGATGCCGAAGATCGGGCGCAGCCTGCCGCGTTCGCTCACCGAGGCGCAGGTCGAGTCCCTGCTCGGGGCGCCGCAGACGAGCGACCCGCTCGGCCACCGCGACCGCACGATGCTCGAGGTGCTCTATGCGACGGGGCTTCGGGTGTCCGAGCTCGTGAGCCTCCGGCACAGCCAGGTCAACCTCAACCAGGGCGTGCTGCGCATCGTCGGCAAGGGCAATCGCGAGCGGCTCATTCCGCTCGGCGAAGAGGCCGTGCGCTGGGTGAACGAATTCATGCGCGGCGCGCGCGGGGAGATCCTGCTCGACCGCCAGACCGACCACCTGTTCCCGACCCGGCGCGGCGACCGCATGACGCGCCAGGCGTTCTGGCACATCATCAAGCGCTACGCGAAAAAGGGCGGCGTCGAGAAGGAGCTGTCGCCGCATACCCTGCGGCACGCCTTCGCGACCCACCTGCTGAACCACGGCGCGGACCTGCGCGTCGTCCAGATGCTGCTCGGCCACAGCGACCTGTCCACGACGCAGATCTACACGCACGTGGCGCGGGAGCGCATGAAAGAGCTGCACGCGCAGCATCACCCGCGCGGCTGATAGACTCACGCCCTGGACCCGAACTGCGGCCCCGGCCCGAGGTCGAAGCAGGGTCGATCAGAGTCGAGAGGTCCGCGTGCTGACGATCCGCCACCTGTTGCTTTCCGCATTCGCCTCGCTTGCGCTCGCAGGCTCGGGGCAGGCCGTCCCGCAAGCTGCCACGGCAGCCGCGCCGGGCGCGGCCCAGCCCGCCGCGAAAGGGGACATCCGCGCGCAGATCGCCAAGCGGCTCGACATCAAGCTCGAGGACGTGCGCCCGTCGCCGATCCCGGGACTGTTCGAGGTCCGCTCCGGCGCCGAGGTCGGCTACGTGTCGGCCGACGGGCGCTATTACCTCGACGGCGATGTCTTCGAGATGGACTCCAAGCACAACCTGACCGAGGACACGCGCAAGAAAGGCCGCCTCGCGCTGCTCGCGGGCGTCAAGGACGAGGACACGATCATCTTTGCGCCCAAGGGCGCAACGCAGCACACGGTCACCGTCTTCACGGACGTCGACTGCGTGCATTGCCGCCACATGCATTCGGAGATCGGCGAGCTCAACCGGCTCGGCATCCGCGTGCGCTACATGATGTTTCCGCGCGGCGGCCCCGACACCGAGTCCTGGCGCAAGGCGGAGTCCGTGTGGTGCAGCGCCGACCGCAGGGATGCGCTGACGCGCGCCAAGAAGGGCGAGACGCTTCCGCCCGGCAAGTGCGAGACGCCGGTCGCGGCGCAGTACGAACTCGGGCGCCAGCTCGGCATCAGCGGCACGCCCGGCATCATCACCGAGACCGGCGAGTTCCTCGCCGGATATGCATCGGCGGCGTACCTCGCGGCCTACCTCGAGGATCCTGCGGCGGCTGCCGCTGCCGCGAACTGACGCTCAGCGCTCGAGCAGCGGGAGCTTTTCCGGCACGTCCTTCCAGGCGTCGGCATCGGCCGGCGGCTCCTTGCGCTGCGTGATCACCGGCCATTCCTTCGAGAGCTCCGCATTGAGCGCGAGGAACGCCTCCTGGCCCGCCGGCACTTCTTCCTCGGAAAAGATCGCGTCCACCGGGCATTCCGGCTCGCACAGCGTGCAGTCGATGCATTCCTCGGGATCGATCACGAGGAAGTTCGGGCCCTCGTGGAAGCAATCCACCGGGCAGACCTCGACGCAGTCCATGTACTTGCACTTGATGCAGGTTTCGGTGACGACGAATGTCATGCAGCGATTCCGGCGGCCCGCCCGATTTCGGAGCGGCGCATTGTGCCACAGCGACGCCGGGTCCCGTTCACTCGATCGTGTGGAAGTGAAGCTCGTTCCGGCCGGCGGCCCGGTCCGCGAAATAACGGCGCAGGCAGAACTCGACGCTTGCGAATGCGATTTCCGGCCAGGGAATGTCGCGCTCCTCGCACAGGATCGTCTCGAGGCTCTCGGCCCCGACGCCGAATGCGGGGTCGGCGAGCGTTGCGCGAAACATCACGTGCACCTGCTCCGCGTGCAGCACGTGCACGATCGCGCACAGGCTCCCGATCTCGACGCGCGCGAGCGCTTCCTCCTCGCACTCGCGGGCCGCGGCCTGCTGCAGCGTCTCGCCGATTTCCATGAACCCGGCGGGAATGGTCCAGTAGCCGCGGCGCGGCTCGATCGCGCGCCGGCAGATCAGGATGCGGCCTTCGTGCTCGGGGACGCAGCCCGCCACGAGCTTCGGGTTGCGATAGTGAATCGTCCCGCAGGCGGTGCAGACCGATCGCGGCAGGTGGTCGCCTTCGGGGGTGCGCTGCACGACGGGCGCCGCGCAGCTCGGGCAGAACTTCATCGGGGCGATTGTCGTCGCGCCCGCGGGGCCTGCCAAGGGCGGCGCGCGGACGGCGCTTGACCCCCGCTTTATACTGCGCCCCCTGCGGCCGGGATGGCGGAATTGGCAGACGCAGTGGACTCAAAATCCACCGGATCGGAAGATTCTTGCGGGTTCGACTCCCGCTCCCGGCACCAGGCTTATTTCAGTCTCGCCTGCGACCTTTTCCGGGCCCCGGGCATCTAAGTGCCCGATGCCCAGAATTTCCGAGATCGGACTGCCGGACGACCTGGTAGCTGCCGCCCGCGCCGGCGAAGCCGCGGCGTTCGAGGCCGTCTACACAGCCACCTCCGGCGCAATCTATACGCTCCTGCGCCGGCTCGTGCGCCGTCCCGCGATCGCCGAGGAGCTGCTGCAGGAGACTTTCCTGGATGTGCTCGAGCATATCGGGGCCTTCGAGGGCCGCTGCCCGCTGCCGGCCTGGATCCGTGCCATCGCCGTGAATCGCGCGCTCATGTACCTGCGCTCGCCGTGGCATCGCGGGCTCGAGTGGCTCGACAAGGACCCGGGCGGCATCGACCGCCTGCCGTCGTTGGCGCAGGATCCCGTGGCGCCGCTCGATGCCGCGCTCGAGCGCGCCCTGATGACGCTGCCATCGCTTTCGCGCGCGGTCGTGTGGCTGCACGATGTCGAGGGCTATACGCACGCTGACATCGGCTTCGCGCTCGGCCGCACGCCGAGCTTCTCCAAGTCCCAGCTCGCGCGCGCCCATCGGCGCCTGCGCGACCTGCTGCGCGGGCAGGACCCGATCGTGGAGGGCGCGCCATGCACCCCGACATGAGCGAGTGGGGCGGGCGCCTCGCGGCGCTGCCGGAGTTCGAGTCACCGGCGGCCGGTTGGCGGGGCGTGCTCGCGGCACGCGAGGAGCGCGAGGCCCGGCTCGACCGCCGCTGGCCGGTGGCGCTCGCTGCCGCCGTGCTGGTCGCGACGGCCGGGCTCGCCTGGTGGCTGCAGTCGGCGCAGCGCGAGTTGTCGGCCGACGCGCCGGCGACGGAGGCATCCGCGCCTGCCTGTCGCGGCCGCGATCCGCGCCGAAAACGAGCGCCTCGAATCGATTCTTGCGAGCCTGCCGGAGCGCAACGCCATGCGCGGCAGCACCGCGTTCACGGTCGCCGAGCTCGAGGACCGGCTCGCGTCGGTCGACGATCGCTTGAGCCTCGTGTCCCTGGAGCCGAATGCGCCCGAGCGCGCGGAGGCGCTGTGGCGCGAGCGCGTGGACGTCATGCATACGCTGGTCCAGGTCCGTTACGCGGACGCGGTCGGCAACTACTGATTCGATGGAGGTCACGATGAAGCGCTGGATGATTGCAATGCTTGCGGGCGCGGCGCTCGCCGGATCGGCGGCGGCCCTGGCCGCGGGCGAAGACGCGTCGGTCGACAAGCGCCTCGCGGACGCGCAGCGGCGCCTCGAGGACGCGGCGCGCGAAGTCGCGGAGCTTTCCGGCGAAGCCGCGGGTCCGGGCGCGTTCCGGCAATTCGAGTATTTCCTGCCAGGCGCGCGGCGCGCGATGCTCGGCGTCAATCTCGGCGCCAGGCGAGTCGAATGGCGGCGGCGTGCGCGTCGAGAGCGTGAGCCCGGGCGGGCCCGCGGCGGAGGCGGGCGTGAAGGCGGGCGACGTGATCGTCGCGGTCCAGGCGAAGCCCGTGACCACCGGCCGCGAGCTGGTGCGGGCGATGGAGGCGGTCGAGCCGGGCGAGAAGGTGGAACTCGGCCTCAAGCGCGACGGCAAGCCGGTCAAGATCGCCGTCGAGGCGCGGCCGCTCGACCGGACGTTCTTCGTCGGGACGCCGGGCGTACCCGCGGTTCGTCCGCTGCCGCCACTGCCGGCGTTGTCCGCGGTCGCGGCGATGCCCGTCGACGGCGACCTGCACTGGTTGCTCGAGGACTGGGGCGACGCCGAATTCGTCACGATGACGCCGGGGCTCGGCCGCTATTTCGGCGCCGACAAGGGCGTGCTGGTGGCGCACGCGCCGGAGGACGCATCCCTCGGGCTCAAGGATGGCGACGTCATCGTCGCGATCGGCGGCCGCGAGCCGCAGAACGGCCGCCACGCGATGCGGATCCTGCGCTCGTACCAGCCGGGCGAGTCCGTCGAGCTTCGGATCCTGCGCGACCACAAGACCCAGACGCTTTCGTCGAAGATCCCGGAGCGCGAGGCGCGCGACGTGATGCTGCGGCATGTCGCGCCGCCCCGTCCGCCTGCGGCGCCGGCGCCGGTCGTGCCGCCGCCGCCCGAGAACGCTTCGGCGACCTGAGTCTTCCGTCCGCTGTGCTAGTCTGCGCGGCCCATGCGCCGCGCCGACTTCTCTTATCAGTTGCCCGCGGAACTGATTGCCGACCGGCCGCTGCCGCGGCGCGGCGCAAGCCGACTGCTCGGGCTCGACGGCGCGACGGGCGCGCTCGCTGACCTGCGCTTTGCCGATCTCGGCTCGCTGCTGCGGCCCGGCGACCTTCTCGTCCTGAACGACACGCGCGTGCTGCCGGCGCGGCTTCACGGCCGCAAGGCGAGCGGCGGCGCCTGCGAGATCCTGCTCGAGCGCATCCTCGACGACGGGCGCCGGGTCCTGGCGCAGGCGCGCGCGAGCAAGGGCTTGAAGCCCGGCACCCGCATCGAGCTGCCTGGCGGCGCCACGGCCATCGCGATCGCGCGACATGGGGACCTGTTCGAGCTCGAGTTCGATCGTGCCGCCCAGCCCTATTTCGAGGAACACGGCAGCGTGCCGCTGCCGCCGTACGTGGCGCGCGATGCGGAGCCGGAGGATCGCGAGCGCTACCAGACGGTCTATGCCGAGGTGCCGGGCGCCGTCGCGGCGCCGACGGCGGGCCTGCACTTCGAGCGCGAGGCGCTCGCGGAACTCGCGCGTGGCGGCATCGCCATCGAGCGGCTGACGCTGCATGTCGGCGCCGGCACCTTCATGCCGCTGCGCGCCGACGAGATCGACGCGCACCGGATGCACGCCGAGCGCATCCGCGTGCCATCCGCCTGCGTGGCCGCGGTCGCGGCGGCGCGCTCGCGCGGCGGCCGCGTCGTCGCCGTCGGCACGACCGTCGTGCGCGCCCTCGAGTCCGCGGCGGCAGGCAGCGGCTTGCAGGCGTTCGAGGGCGAGACCGACATCTTCATCCGGCCGGGATACCGCTTCCGCGTCGTCGATGCGCTGCTGACGAACTTCCACCTGCCGGAGTCGACGCTCCTGGTGCTCGTCGCGGCGTTTGCCGGACGCGAGCGCGTGCTTGCGGCCTATCATCACGCCGTGGAAGCGCGCTACCGGTTCTTCAGCTACGGGGATGCCATGTTCGTGACACCCGATCCTGCCGCGCTCGATGCGAAGGCGAGGCAGCCGTGAAGTTCGACCTGCTCGCGAACGACGGCCGCGCGCGGCGCGGACGGCTCGCGTTCGCGCGCGGCGCGGTTGAAACGCCGGCCTTCATGCCGGTCGGCACCTACGGGACCGTCAAGGGCGTCACGCCGGAGGAACTCCTCGCCTGCGGCGCCGAGATGATCCTTTCGAACACCTTTCACCTGATGCTGCGGCCCGGCGCGGAAATCGTGCGCGCGCACGGCGGGCTGCACGGGATGATGCACTGGGAGCGCCCGATCCTGACCGACTCCGGCGGCTACCAGGTCTTCAGCCTCGCCACGATGCGCAAGGTCTCGGAGGAGGGCGTGCGCTTCCGCTCGCCGGTGGACGGTGCGGAAGTCTTCCTCGATCCCGAGCGCGCGATGCAGGTCCAGCGCGCGCTCGGCTCGGACGTCGCGATGGTGTTCGACGAGTGCACGCCGTATCCGGCGACGGAAGCGGCGGCACGCGAGTCCATGGAGCTGTCGCTGCGCTGGTCCGCGCGCAGCCGGCGAGGCCTGGGATTCCGGGCCGGGCGATGGCGTCCTGTTCGGCATCATCCAGGGCGGGATGCACGTGAACCTGCGCCTCGCTTCACTCGAGGGGCTCACGCGCATCGGCTTCGCGGGACTCGCGATCGGCGGGCTCTCGGTCGGCGAGCCGCCCGAGGAGCGCGCACGCGTCCTGCACGCGCTGCTGCCGGCGATGCCGGCGGACCGGCCGCGCTATCTCATGGGCGTCGGCCGGCCCGAGGATCTCGTCGAGGCGGTCGCCGAGGGCGTGGACCTGTTCGATTGCGTGATGCCGACCCGCCACGCGAGGAACGGCCACCTGTTCGTGCCCGGGGGCGTCCTGAACATCCGCAATGCGCGCCATGCCGCCGACACCGGGCCCGTCGACCCGGACTGCGCCTGCTACACCTGCCGCAATTACTCGCGCGCCTACCTTCGGCATCTCGATCGCTGCGGTGAAATGCTGGGGCCGCGCCTCGCGACGCTGCACAACCTGCACCATTACCTTGACCTCATGGCGCGCATGCGCGACGCGATCGCGGCAGGGAGATTCGACGGGTTCCGCGCGCAATTCCACGCGGCGCGGCGGTCAGAAGAGCCTGGCGAAGTGGCCTGACGGCCCGGGGACGCGCTTCAGCCCGGTTCTTCGAGCAGGAGCGCCGTGACGGTCGCCATGTCCTCGATCGAGGCATCGGCAAACGACGCGCGGAGCTGTCCGGCCTTGTCCACGGCGAAGACCTGCGTCGAATGCATGACGTTGTAACTGCCGTCCTTGGCCGCCGGCTCCTTGAAGAAGACGGCCGCAAACTGCGCAGCGATTTTCGCGGTTGCCTTGGGATCGCCGGTCAGGCCGACGAAGTCGGCCGACAGCGGGGCGAGGTAGGACTTGAGCCGCTCCGGCGTGTCGCGGTCGCCGTCCACGCTGACGAACACGATGCGCGTCGCCTTGAGCGATCCCCCGCGCGCCACGTGCAACGCCTTCAGCCGCCCGAGCGTCGCCGGGCAGATATTCGCGCAGTGCGTGAAGCCGAAGAACACGAGGACGGGCTCGCCGCGCAGGCTCGAGAACTTGCGCGGCTTGCCGGCCTGGTCGGTGAGCGTGAAGTCCGCGACCGGCGCCGGCGCCGGGTTCACGTAGATGCGGTCGAGCGCGGGAAGGGCAGCGCGCTCGCCCGCCGCCGCCATTGCCGAGGAGAGCGCAAGAGCGGCGACGAGCGGCGCGCTAATTCGCATAGAGGCGCGTGGCCGGCGCGATCGTGAACGTCGTCTGGCCCGGGCGCTTCCAGTAGAACTTCGCGACCGCCGTGCCCGTCGTGTCGTACATCTCGAGCGTCACGCTGTAGCGCTGGTTCTTGGTCATCGCGATGTCGGCGGTCGCATTGTCCGCGGTTGCGTGGGCGGTCCAGTTGTCGATCACGAGATTGCCGTTGATCCACAGGCGCACGCCGGCATTCGAGCGCGTCTGGAACTGGAAGTTGCCGGTCGCGAGGCCTCGACGAAGCCGGTCCAGCGCACCGAGAAGTTGTCCGCATTGACGCCGGCGCCCGGCGAAGCGGACCAGCTGAAATTGACGGTCTCGACGCGCTCGAGGGCCGGGCTGCCCGCAAGCGTCGTGTTGTTGAAGTAGCTCGCCAGCGAGGCCCGTGCCCGTGTTCGGCGTCGAGGAGCCGGCGGCGCCTTCCTGGCTGCCGATCTGCGACACGTAGGCGACGAGGTTCGAGAGCTCCGCCGGCCGACATCGTGATGCCCTGGTGCGCGCGGATCGCGTCGCCGAGCGTCGCGGCCGAACCGCGGTGCAGGTAGGGCGCCGTCGCCCAGACATCGCGCAGCGTCGGGACGTCGATGCCCGTCAGCGGCCCGCCGAGGCGGTCTCCGCTGTCGTCGTTGATCGTGCCGATGTCCTCCGGATTGTTGCTCGCGCTCTCCGTGTAAGCCGAGCCGCTGTGGCAGCTGCCGCAGTTCTTCGCCAGGAACACCTGCTTGCCGGCGACGGCGGCCGCGGTCAGCGTGCCGTCGGCGTTCCGAAGCGGGCTCGGCGAAAAGGCATTCAGCGAGGCGACGTAGGCGGCCAGCGCATCGAGATCCGCGCTCAGGCCGGCTTTCGGGTCGCCGAGCGGCGTGTTGCGCGTGCCGGCGTTGAACAGGGCGTTCGACATGAGGCCGGAGCCGCTCGCGAGATTGCGGATCTGGCCCTCGAAGTCCTGCACCTCGTCGAAATTGGCGCTCCAGTGCAGGAAGCCCTGGCCGCCCGCGCGGCCGCGCAGGCTCACCGTGTTGCGCAGGCCCTCGCCGAAGCCGGTGAGATCCCACACGCGTCCGTCCTGGCCGCCGTCGTTGTGGCAGGAGGCGCAGCTGATGTAACCGTCGCGTGCCAGGCGCGTGTCCTGCGCGTCGTAGAAGAGCTGCTTGCCGAGCAAGACCTGGGCGCGACAGCTTTTCCTTGTCCGCGGTGGACGAGATCCAGGTGGCGATGAGCGGCACGTCCGCGATGCCCTCGTCGAGAAGCGTCGCGAGGTCGAACACGCTGACGCTGCGGTCCATGAAATTGCTGACGAAGAGGCGCTCGCCCGTCCGCCGAGAGCGCAAGTCCCTGCGGCGCGCGGCCGACGGCGAAACGGAAGATTTCCCGGCCGTCATAGGCATCGACGACAGCGACCTCGCGGCTCGTCTCGAGCGCGACGAAGAGGTAAATGCCGTTCAGGTCGATGCAGCGCCGCGCTCGCGAGCCGGCGTTGTCGTGGTCGATGCGCTCCGGGTAGTCCTCGGCGCCCGACTGCAGGTCGATGCGCGAACTGATCGCGCGAACCGTGTTCTGGAAGCTGAGGTTCAGATTGTTGCGGAGCGTCCCGCGCTTGACGTTGTCCTGCTTGGAGGGCACCCAGGCCGAGCGGCCGTCCGGCGCGATCGCGGCTGCGCCGAGATAGTTCGGGATGCCGCGGCCCTGGTTCTCGGCATCGGGCTTGTCGCTGTGCCGCAGGATGATCGTCCTCTCGATGGACATCGCCGGCCCGTTGACGACGACGACTTCGCCGCCGCCCGTCGCCGTCTGCACGACCGCGGTGCTTTCGCCCGGCAGCGGCGGCGTGATGAACCGCGAGACATAGACGCGGTTGCCGTCGCCGCTGACCGAGACATGGCGCGGATTCGGGCCGACGTCGAGGCTCGCGAGCGTCGCGTAGCTCGACGGCGTCGATCTTGAGCAGGCGTCCCGTCGCCTCGAGCGCGACGTACATGACGCCGCCCACGGGCGACGGCGACGATGCCGAAGGGCTGCGAGCCGGCGGGGAGCGCGATCGTGCGGACGACCGCCCGGGTCGTCGGCGTCGATGACGCTGATGGAGGCGGACTGCTTGTTCGTGACCCAGACCTGGCCGATCGGCGGAGAGGGCGACCGAGCGCGGCGCGACGCCGACCTTGCGCTGGATCGAGGCGTCCGCCGGTCTTCGCGTTGAAGACGGTGACGGAGTCGCTGTCCGGGTTGACGACCCACAGCCGGTCCGCGCCGGTGGGCGTGTCTTCGAGCACGATGCTGGACGACATGGCCGGGCGGTTCGCCGTCAGCGCGTAGTGCACGGTCTGGACGATGACGGTCGACTGCGTGGTTCCCGAGGCGTCCCTCGCGGTCAGCGTCACGTAGTGGATGCCCGGCGTCGCGAAGACGTGCGCGATGGTCGAGGCGGAGGAGAACGGCGTGACCGGCGTGCCGTCGTCGAAGTCCCACTGGTACTGGATGCCGACGCCCCCCGTCACGCTCGCCTGGTAGGTGACGCTGCTGCCGACGGTGGCCGGGCTCGGCGCCGGCGGCGTGTTGAGGACGTAGGGCGGGCCTGCGCCGATGATCCAGGCGAAGCTCTCGCTGTCGCTGTTGACGCCGTCGCTGGCCGTCACGACGACGTTGAACGTGCCCGACGCGGTCGGCGTGCCGCTGATCGCGCCGGTCGACGGATTGATCGAAACGCCGGAGGGCAGGCCGCTCGCGCTGTAGGTCAGCGAGTCGCCGTTCGGGTCGGTGGCCGACAGTTGCACGCTCACGGACGTCCCGGCCTGTCCCGACTGGTTGCCCGGATTGACGAGGCTCGGCGTGACCGCCGGATTGGGGTTCGCGGCGACGCCGATCTTCGCGATCTTGGCGATGGACGGCGTGCCCGCCGAATTGAGCACGAACAGCAGGTAGAAGCCCGGAGGCGCGTCGCCCGCCCTGGTCGGCGCCTGGATGCTCAGCTGATCGCCGTTCTGCTGGAAGGTCAGTTCGATGAAGCGCTGTTCCGTATTCCAGCTGTGCGAAACGGAGGCCGTCTTGATGAGCGCGACGCGGCTGATGGCCCCGGTACCGCCCAGCTGCACGCCGAATGTCTCGCCGATGTCGATGGCCGACGGCGCGCTGTCGATCACGGGCCGCGTCGCGAAGCCGCCCGCCGCGTTGTACAGATACGGCGGGTAGTAGATCTCCATGTTGGTGTTGTTCTGCGGTCCCGGCGCGCCGCCTCCGGACACCAGCACGCTCGCATCCGGCATCAGCACGGCCGTCGAGTGGTAGAGGCGCGCCTGTGGCTTCGGGCGGCCCGACCGTCCACTGGCCCGTGGTCGGATTCCAGATCTCGGCGTTGTAGTTGACGCCGGTCATCTCGTTCCAGACGTCGCTGCCGCCGGTCGCGAGCACGCGGCCGTCGGCCAGGACCGTGGCCGTGACGAGCCGGCGCCGGGACGAGAGGTTCGGAAGCGTGGTCGTGACAACCGGCGCGCCGCTCGTGATGTCGATCAGGCGCGTGTTGTTCGAATTGCCGCCGAACTGCAGGATCTTGCCCGGCCGGAACATCGCGGCGCTCGCGTCGGAACCGGTCGGCCCGCTGAACTGGCCCGCCGCCGTGATCGAGCCGGTGCCGCTCGTATTCACGTAGTACATCTTGCCGTTGCTGTCGAAGCCGAACACGCGGCCGTCCGGCGCGATGAAATTGCGCGGGAACATGAAGTCGTAGGCGCTCGTGTCGGCGCCGGTCAGGAGACGGAACACGCCGTTCACGCCGCGGATCTCGGGGAAGTCGGTGCCGCCGGAGCCGCCCTGGATGTAGATCTCGCCGTTCGGCAGCGCGATCGACGACGAGTACCAGCGCGGCCGGTTCATGTTGTTCTGGTGGTCGAGCGTGTTGCTGTTGTAGTTGAACGTGTTGCTGTTGTTGTTGCCCGTGTTGGTCGTGCCGGTGCCGGTCCAGTTGTCGCCGCCGGCGATGAAGACCTGGCCGCCCTGCGGCACGACCACCTGCGAGCTGCAGAAGATGTCGGTGCCCGTGTTGTTCGGCAGCGTCGTGTGGCCGCCGTCGAGGCCGCCCGCGGGATCCCAGACGTCGTAGATGAAGTGCGCCGTCTGCTGGCCGCTCGCGGTCGAGCCGTAGGAGAGCACCCGGCCGTCCGGCATCAGCACCGAGTGGACGGTGATCAGCGGCCAGGCATGAACCGTGGACCAGGCGCCGACCTGGTTGTTGGCGGTCGCGGGAGCGGTGGTCGCCAGAAGGGCGGCAGAAAGCGAGAGTTGTGCGAATACCTTACCGAAGCACCGAACTGCGCTGCTGCGCACTGAACATCCCCTCGATCGTTATTCGTCGCCGGCGGTTCGTGACCCCAGGTCCCGCCTCCGGCTGTGACGCGAGAATATCGGGGGTCGGCAGCGACCTTGAGCCGTGTTGACATAATCACCGCTGGGGCCCGTAGAATTGTGACGCAGCTATCAGCTTGCCCCCGGTCGGAGCCGCCCAGGGGCAGCCGGCTGCGCAAGCCGCGAAGCGGGCGCGCCACGGGCGCTATGCCATAATCGCGCGCCCAAACCGGGCCGGCCCCGCCGGCCCTCGCAGAGGAAGGACATGGATTTCTTTATCACGCCCGCCTGGGCCCAGGCCGCCGGAGCCCCGTCGAGCAGCCCGCTCATGACGGTGCTGCCGCTCCTGCTCATCTTCGTCGTCTTCTATTTCCTGCTGATCCGGCCGCAGTCGAAGCGCGCCAAGGAGCACCGCGAGATGGTCGCGAAGCTCGCGGCAGGCGACGAGATCGTGACCACGGGCGGCGTGCTGGGCCGCGTCGGCGAGGTCGGGGAGAGCTTCATCACGCTGCAGATCGCCTCGGGCGTCGCGATCCAGGTCCAGAAATTCCAGGTCGCGCAGCTGGTGCCGAAAGGCACGTTCAAGAGCGCGTAAGCGCCAGAACGGTCACGCGTGCAACGCTATCCCCTCTGGAAGGGAGTCCTGCTGGCGGCCATCATGGTCGCGGCGATCCTGCTTGCGCTTCCGAACTGGTACGGCGAGTCGCCGGCGCTGCAGATGTCGCGGCGCGACCGCGCGGCTTTCGATTCCGCGACCACGGCCGAGATCAGCGGCGCGCTGAAAGCCGCCGCAATACCCACCGACGAAGTCTACGTGGATGGCGACAACCGCCTGTGGGCGCGCTTCGCGAGCGTGGATGACCAGCTCAAGGCGCGCGACCTGATCCAGGCCAAGTACGAGGGCCAGTATGCGATCGCGCTGACGAATGCCTCGCGTGCGCCCGACTGGCTGAACTCGCTCGGCCTCGAGCCGATGAGCCTCGGCCTTGACCTCCGCGGCGGCATGCTGCTCGTCTACGAGGTGGACACCGAAGGCGCCGTCGCGCAGCTCCTGCAGCGCATGGAGCGGGATTTCCGGAAAGTGCTGCGCGACGCGCGGATCCAGTACCAGGAAGTCGCGGTCTCGGGCAACTCGGTGCAGGTGACGCTGCGCGATCCGTCGGAGACCGCTGCGGCGCGCAAGGTGCTGCTCGAGTACGACCGCCAGCTGACCTTCGCGCCCGACTCGGCGCCGGGCTCGATCGCCGCGACCCTCGGCGAGTCGGCGATCAAGGAACGGCAGAACTTCGCCATCCAGCAGAACATCACGGCGCTCGAGAACCGCGTCAACGCGCTCGGCGTCGCCGAGACGGTGGTGCAGCGCCAGGGGCAGAACCGCATCGCCGTGCAGGTGCCGGGCGTGCAGGACGCCTCCGAGGTCGTCAGGCTCCTCGGCAAGGTCGCGACCCTCGAGTTCCGGCTCGTGGACACGGCCAACAGCCCCCTGGAGGCCGCACGCACGGGCCGCGCGCCGCTCGGGACCAAGCTCTACAAGCAGCGGGACGGCTCACCGGTGCTGCTGAAGCGCGACGTGATCGCGACCGGCGAGCAGCTCATCGACGCGTCCTTCGCGCCTTCGCAGGGCGAGCCGGCCGTCTCGGTCAAGCTCGACAGCCGCGGCGGCGACGAGATGCTGCGCACGACGCGCGAGAACCTGAACCGGCCGATGGCGGTCGTGTTCATCGAGAAGGAGCGCGAACTCGTGCAGCGCAACGGCCACGAGGTCGCGCTCGACCGCTCGAAGGAGGAGGTCATCAGCGTCGCGAGCATTCGCGGCGTGTTCTCGAACAACTTCCAGATCACGGGCCTGTCCGCGGTGGAAGGCACGGAGCTTGCGAAGCTCCTGCGCGCCGGCGCGCTCGCCGCGCCGATCATCATCGTCGAGCAGCGCGTCATCGGCCCGAGCGTCGGCGAGGACAACATCCGCGACGGCACGCGCGCGCTCGCGATCGCCGGCATCGTGCTGTTCGCCTTCATGGCCGTGTACTACAGGGTGTTCGGCCTGATCGCGGACATCGTGCTGCTGACGAACGTCGTCCTGATCGTCGCGATGCTCGCGCTGTTCAACGCCGCGCTCACGCTGCCCGGCATCGCCGGCATCGTGCTGACGGTCGGCACGGCCGTGGACGCGAACATCCTGATCTACGAGCGCATACGCGAGGAAATCGCGGTCGGCGCCTCGCCCTGGGCCGCGATCAGCGCCGGCTTCGACAAGGCCTTCTCCGCGATCGCGGACTCGAACGTCACGATGATGATGTCCGGCATCGTGCTGTTCCTGTTCGGCTCGGGCCCGGTGCGCGGTTTCGCGGTCACGCTCTGCATCGGCATCGTGGCGTCGATGTTCACGGCCCTGATCGGCAGCCGCGCCCTGATCTACCTGTTCTATGGCCGCCGCCGCCGCATCGAGCGGCTGGCGATCTGAGCCACGGCCATGGAATTCCTCAAGCAGGTCCCGTCGATCCGGTTCATGGCGCTCAGGCGCTACTGGTACGTGATCTCCGCGCTCGTCGTGGCCGGTTCGATCGCGCTCGTGATGGTCCGCGGGCTCAACCTGACGGTGGACTTCACCGGCGGCCTCGTGCTCGAGGTCGGCTTCTCGCAGCCGGTGGACCTCGAGCGCGTGCGCTCGGCGCTCGACGCGGGCGGGATCGAGGACTTCCAGGTGCGGACCTACGGCACGGCGAGCGAACTCGAGGTCCGGCTGCCGCCGGCCGAAACGGGTGCCGCGGCGGATGAGGCCAAGCGCGTGCTCGGGGCGCTCTCGACGCTCGATCCGAAGGTCAAGCTGAACCGCACCGAGTCGGTCGGTCCGCAGGTCAGCCAGCAGCTCGGCGAGCAGGCGGCGATGGCGGTGCTGATGACGCTGCTGCTCGTGCTGATCTACATCGCGATGCGCTTCCGCTGGCGCTTCGGCGTCGGCTCGCTGGTCGCGTCGCTCCACGACCCGATCGTCGCGGTCGGCGCGATCGCGCTGCTCGGGATCCCGTTCGACCTCAACGTGGTCGCGGCGCTGCTGACGATCCTCGGCTACTCGGTCAACGACACCGTCGTGATCTTCGACCGCATCCGCGAGCGCTTCAAGTCGATGCGCAAGGCGGAGCCGGCGGAAGTGATCGACCGCGCGATCAACGAGACCCTCGCGCGCACGATCATCGTCTCGGGCTGCGCGCTCTCGTCGGTGATCTTCCTCGCGACGCTCGGCGGCGAGACGCTGCGCGGCTTCGCGGTCGCGCTCGCGATCGGCATCGTGATCGGCACGTATTCCTCGATCTACGTCGCCGGCGCCATCGCGCTCGACCTCGGCGCGACGGCGCGTGACTTCATGCCACCGGAAAAGCGCGGCGACGTCGACGAGATGCCCTGAGGGCGGCGCAAGGGAGTGCCCGTGTTCGAGCTGCTTTCGGATCCCGCTGCCTGGGTCTCGTTCCTGACGCTGGCGCTGCTCGAGATCGTCCTCGGCATCGACAACATCATCTTCCTGTCCATCCTGGTCTCGAGGCTGCCGCCGGAGCTGCAGCAGCGTGGCCGCCTCATCGGCCTCGCCTTCGCGATGCTGACGCGCATCGGGCTCCTGTTCTCGATCACCTGGCTGATCCGCCTGACCGCGCCGCTCTTTTCGGTCATGGGAGACGAGATCTCCGGGCGGGACCTGATCCTGTTCCTCGGCGGCGCTTTCCTGCTCGTCAAGAGCGTCAGCGAGATCCACGGCGCGCTCGAGGGCGCCGGCCATGGCGCGCACGAGGGCGTGAAACTGCGCTCGCACATCATGGGCGTCGTCATCCAGATCGGCCTGATCGACATCGTGTTCTCGCTCGACTCGGTGTTCACGGCCGTCGGCCTCGCGCAGCACGTCGAGATCATGGTCGCCGCCATCGTCATATCCGTGCTCGTCATGATGTTCATGGCGCGGCCGATCAACGAGTTCATCGACCGCCACCCGACGATCAAGATGCTGGCGCTTTCGTTCCTGATCCTGATCGGCGTCGCGCTGGTCGGCGAGGCCTTCGATTTCCACTTCCCGAAGGGCTATCTCTACTTCGCGATGGCGTTCTCGGTCGTCGTCGAGATGTTCAACATCCGGCTGCGGCGGCACGTCAAGCCGGTCGACCTGCGCGGGCCTTCGCTCCCGCCCGACGACGCGAAGAAGCACTGATAGGGGCGCGACGTGCCGCGCCGGGCGGGTTGGCTCGCTCGCTCCGCCGGAACTTTAGTCGCTCGCTCGCCACCCGCCCGTCACGGACGTCGCGCGACGATCGCGTCGCCGCGTCGCGGGCGCGCGCAGGGACGGCCGGGTGTCAGGCGTTGAGCTTGCTGTGGCGGCGACCGTAGGCGAAGTAGATCAGCAGGCCGATCACGATCCAGCCGAGCATCCAGTGCCAGTTCTCGGTGAACGACTTCCAGAAGAGGTACAGGCAGCAGGCGGCGCCAAGGATTCCGACAATCGGCGCGGCGGGTACCCGGAAGGCGCGCGGAAGGTCAGGCCGGGTCCTGCGCAGAACGGGGATGCCGATGCAGACCGTCGCGAATGCGAGCAGCGTGCCCATCGACACCAGCTCGCCCAGCGTGCCGATCGGCAGCAGCCCGGCCAGGATCACGGCGGTCACGCCGACGACCACCGTGCCGACGTGCGGCGTGCGAAAGGTCGGGTGGATGCGCCCGAACATCGGCGGAATCAGGCCGTCCCGCGACATCGCGTAGAAGATGCGCGGCTGCCCGACCATCATCACGAGGATCACGGATGACAGCCCGGCGATCGCGCCGACCTCGACAAGCGTCTTGAGCCATCCCAGGCTCGGATAAAGCTCGAGGGCGGTCGCAACGGGCTTCGGCGTGCCGAGCAGGCTGTACGGCATGATGCCCGTCATCACCGCCGACATCGCGATGTAGATCAGCGTGCAGATGAACAGCGAGCCGAGTATGCCGATGGGCATGTCGCGCTGTGGATTCTTCGTCTCCTGCGCGGCCGTCGATACGGCGTCGAAGCCGATGTAGGCGAAAAACACGATCGACGCGCCGCGCAGCACGCCATCCCACCCGAACCGCCCGGGTCCCTGCGATTCCGGGATGAAGGGATGCCAGTTCGAGGTGTCGATGAACTGCAGGCTGAAGCCCATGAACAGGAAGATCACGACCAGCTTGATCAAGACGATGATGGAGTTGACGAAAGCCGACTGCGTGATGCCGCGGTAACAGAGCGCGGCGATCGCGGTCGCGATCGCGACCGCCGGCAGATTGATCAGCGCGCCGGTTGGAACCAGGCGCCCGTCAACCACGTTCAGGGGCGCTGACGTGAGTGCAGCCGGCAGCGAAAGCGACATGCCGAGGCCGTGACCGATGGAGTCCAGCAGGCCGGTAAAATATCCGGACCAGCCGACTGACACCGTCGCGGCGGCAAACGTGTACTCGAGCACGAGCATCCAGCCGATGAACCAGGCCACGAGCTCGCCGAGCGTCGCGTAGGCATAGGAATAGGCGCTGCCCGAGACCGGCAGCATCGAGGCGAACTCGGCATAGCAGAGGCCGGCGAGCCCGCAGGCGAAGCCGGCGATCACGAACGACAGTACGACCGCCGGGCCAGCGTGGGTAGCGGCGGCATGGCCGGTCAGCACGAAGATGCCGGCGCCGATGACCGCTCCGATGCCGAGCGCCACGAGGTGCCGCGCGGTCAGCACGCGCTTCAGCGTGTGCTCGCCGCTCGCGGCATCGGCTTCCGCCTGTGACTGGACAGGCTTGGTGCGAAACAGGTTCATGCGTGATCCCCCCGGCAAAAACCGACAGGGACTCTAACCCAGCCCTGACGTGATTGCGAGCCGGGGCCCCGCGGTCATTTGCGAAGCTCGTCGTCGAGGAAGGGCGCGAGCATTTCGATGAGCGCCGTGTACACGCGCGGCGTTCCCGCGAGCAGGTGGCCGCTGTCCACGTAGTCGCCGCCCGCGAGATTGCCGACACGGCCGCCCGCTTCGGAGATGAGCAGGATGCCCGCGGCGGTGTCCCAGGGCGCGAGTCCGACCTCCCAGAATCCGTCGAGCCTGCCCGGCTGCGACATAGGCGAGATCGAGCGATGCGGCTCCCGGGCGGCGCACGCCGGCGGTCGCGTCCATCACGCTCTCGAGCATCGCGAGGTAGGGCTTGAGCCAGCGCCGGTTCTCGCGGTACGGAAATCCCGTGCCGATCAGCGCGCCTTCGAGGCCGAGGCGCTGCGAGACGCGCAAGCGCCGCCCGTCGAGCTGCGCGCCTGCGCCGCGCTCGGCCGTGAACAGCTCGCCGCGCAGCGGGTCGAGCACGACCGCGACCTCGGCGCGGCCGCGGTGGCGGCAGGCGACAGAGATCGCAAATTGCGGGAAGCCGTGCAGGAAGTTCGTGGTTCCGTCGAGCGGGTCGATCACCCAGGTGTACTCGTCGCCCGGGTGCTCGCCGCTCTCCTCGGCGAGGAAGCCGTGCGCCGGATAGGCCTTGCGGACCGCCGCGATCAGGACCTGCTCGGCCTGGCGGTCGACTTCGGTGACGAAGTCGTTGCGGCTCTTCTCGCTGACCGTGATGCCGCCGACGCGGTCGAGGCTGCGCACGACGACTTCACCGGCGCGGCGCGCAGCGCCGATCGCAATGTTGAGCAGGGGATGCATGACTTAGAATAGCAGCAAGCCTCCCGGAACCGCGATGTCCGCTGCCATCCGCATCGTGCTCGTCGACACCAGCCATCCCGGCAACATCGGTGCGAGCGCGCGCGCGATGAAGAACATGGGGCTCGAATCGCTCGTGCTGGTGCGGCCGCAGGCGTACCCGGACGCCGAGGCGACGGCGCGGGCCTCCGGCGCGGTGGACCTGCTCGCGCGGGCGCGGGTGTGCGCGAGCGTCGACGAGGCGATCGGCGACTGCGGGCTCGTGCTCGGGACGACGGCGCGGGCGCGGAGCGCGAACTGGCGCGTACTCGATGCGCGCGCGGGCGCCGCAGAGGCCGCCGCGGCCGCGGCGGCGAAGCCGGTTGCGATTCTCTTTGGCGGCGAGCGGAACGGACTCGCGAACGAGGCGCTCGAGCGTTGCCAGGCACTGATCCGCATTCCCGCCGATGACGCCTACGACGCCCTGAACCTCGCCCAGGCCGTGCAGGTCGTCTGCTACGAGATCCGCATGGCGATGCCGGGGGCGACGCCGGTCGCCGGCGGTCCTGCGGAGCTCGCAACCGCGGACGAGATGCAGGCGCTCCAGGTGCACGTCGAGCGCGTGATGCGCCTCTCCGGATTCATGCACGAGGGCAATGCGGTCCAGCTCGGCGCGCGGGTGCGAAGGCTGATGGCGCGCGCGCTTCCCGACGACGGGGAAGTGCGGATCCTGCGCGGCTGGCTCGCCGCGATCGAGCGGCGCCTCGGGCCTCTGGAATGAGCGCCGCGCCGGGCGATCCGCCCGTTTACCTCGACTACGCCGCGACCGCGCCGCTCGATGCGCGCGTCGCCGCGGTGATGGCGGAGTGCCTCTCGGATCCTGGATTGCAGGCAAATCCATCTTCCGCGCATGCGGCGGGCCGCGCGGCGGCGCCTCGCGTCGAGCGCGCGCGTGCGGAGGTTGCCGCTCTCGTCAACGCACCGCCGGAATCCATCGTGTTCACGTCCGGAGCGACCGAGAGCGTCAACCTCGCGGTACTCGGCGCCGCCCGCGCCGCAGGCGCGGCGCACCGCCATGTCGTGACCTCGCGCATCGAACACCGTGCGGGGATCGATGCCTGCCGGCAGCTCGAGCGCGAGGGATTCGCCGTGACCTGGCTCCAGCCGTCGGCTGAGGGACGCATCGAGCCGGGGCAGGTGATGGAAGCGCTGCGCCCGGAAACCGCGCTCGTCTCGCTGATGCATGCGAACAACGAGACTGGCGTGCTGACCGATATCGATGCGATCGCGGCGCTCTGCAACGCGCGCGGCGTGCCCCTGCACGCCGATGCCGCGCAGAGCGCGGGCAAGGTCCCGATCGATGTCGAGGCATCCGGCATCGCGCATGCTCAGCTTCTGCGCCCACAAGCTCGGCGGTCCGAAGGGCGCCGGTGCGCTGTACCTGCGCCGCCGTCCGCGGCCGGCCCTGCAGCCATTGCAGTTCGGCGGCGGTCACGAGCGCGGGCTGCGATCGGGCACGCTCGCGTTGCACCAGCTCGCGGGATTCGGCGCGGCCTGCGCGATCGCGGGCGCCACGATGGCGGAAGAGGGCGCCCGCATCCGCGCACTGCGCGAGCGGCTCTGGCTCGCGCTCGCGGGCGCAGCGCCCATGTGGCGAAACGGCGCACCGGAGCCCTCCGTCCCCGGCATCCTGAGCGTCGGCTTTGCCGGAATGGAGGGTGAGAGCCTCCTGCTCGAAATCGACGGGCGGATCGACGCGTCGAGCGGCTCCGCCTGCAACTCGGCGACGGGCGAACCGTCCTACGTGTTGCGCGCGCTCGGGCGCAGCGACGAGGCGATCCAGGGCTCGCTTCGCCTGTCGCTCGGCCGCGGCACGACGGCGGAGGAGATCGACCGCGCGGCGGCATATCCTGGTGCAGGCCGTGGCGCGCCTGCGTGCGGCGCTGCCGCCTGGCGCGCTGGAGCGCATCGCATGAGCGCCGGGCGCCCGCGCTATTCGCCGCGCGTGCTCGAGCTTTTCAGGACATTGCCCGGCGCGGGCGCGCTGCCGCCGGGCGCCGGTGAGGTTGTCACCGGCGAAGCCGTCGCGCTCGATCGCGGCGCCTGGGTGCGCTTCGAAGCGCGGCTCGAAGGCGGGCGCGTGGCCGATTGCCGTTTCCGCGCCTTCGGCTGCCCGCACACGCTCGCGGCGGCAGCTCTCGCGGCGTCGAAACTGGTTGCCTCGGCGCCTGCCGATGCGTCCGCGATCGACGCGCGCCTCCTCGCTCGGGAACTCGATGTGCCGGCCGAAAAGCTGGGACGGCTTCTTGTCGTCGAGGACGCGATCCACGTCCTGCTGGCGGGACCGCCTCGGGTACAATAGCGGCCGCAAATGGCCATTTCGCTCACGCCCGCCGCCGCCGATCGCGTCCGCCATTTCCTGGCCGAGCGTGGCCGCGGCGTGGGCTTGCGGCTCGCCGTCCGCAAGACCGGATGCTCGGGCTTCGCCTACGTCGTCAACTACGCGGACGCCGTCCTGCCGGGCGACCAGGTCTTCGACAGCCAGGGCGTTTCGGTCCTCGTCGACGCCGACAGCCTGCAGCTGATCGACGGTACCGAGGTCGATTTCGTCCGCCAGGGCCTCAACGAGGCCTTCCGCTTCCGGAACCCCAACGTGCGCGGCGAATGCGGCTGTGGCGAGAGCTTCAGCGTCTGATTTTTCCTTTCCGGACGGGCACTTCCGCGCATGTTGCAATTGCCGCAATACGCGCGCGGAGGCTAGAATAGGCGGCTTCATTCACCTGTCCCGCAGTCCGAGGAATCCATGGCGCTCGAGCGAACCCTGTCCATCGTCAAGCCCGACGGCGTCGCCCGCAACCTGATCGGCGACGTCTATCACCGCTTCGAAAAGGCGGGTCTCCGGATCGTCGCGGCACGCATGCTGCAGCTGACCCAGCGCCAGGCCGAGGGCTTCTACGCGGTTCACCGCGAGCGGCCGTTCTTCCGCGACCTCTGCGCCTACATGACGTCCGGCCCGGTCATGGTCCAGGTGCTCGAGGGCGAGTCGGCCGTCGCCCGCCACCGCGAGATCATGGGTGCGACGGATCCCAAGAAAGCCGCGCCCGGCACGATCCGCGCCGACCTTGCGACCAGCATCGAGGAGAACGTCGTGCACGGGTCGGACAGCGCCGAGAACGCCGCGCGCGAGATCGCCTACTTCTTCGCCGAAACCTCGCTCTGCCCGCGCACGCGCTGAGCGGCCGACCCCCATGAGCGAACAGGCTTGCCGCACGAACCTGCTCGGAATGACCCGGGCCGGGCTCGAGGAATTCGTCGCCGGGTTCGGCGCGAAGCCGTATCGCGCCCGCCAGCTCCTCAAGTGGATCTACCGGCGCGGCGAGCACGACTTCTCGCGCATGACGGACCTCGCGAAGGACTTCCGCAGGGAGCTCGCCCTGCGCGCCGAGGTCACGGTGCCGGAGATCGTGAGCGCGCGGACCGCATCCGACGGCACGCGCAAGTGGCTCCTGCGCATGCCCGGCGCCGCGGGTAGCGAACAGGTCATCGAGACGGTCTTCATTCCCGAGCCGGGTCGCGGCACGCTTTGCATCTCGAGCCAGATCGGCTGTGCGCTCGACTGCTCGTTCTGCGCGACCGGCGCCCAGGGATTCAACCGCAACCTCACGGCCGCAGAGATCATCGGGCAGGTCTGGCTCGCGAACCGCGAGCTCGGGCGGGAACCGGACGGCGAGCGCATCATCACGAATGTCGTCCTGATGGGCATGGGCGAGCCGCTCGCGAACTACCGCAATGTCCTGCCCGCGATGCAGCTCATGCTGGACGACCTCGGCTACGACCTCTCGCGGCGGCGCGTGACGCTCTCGACGTCCGGCCTCGTGCCGCAGATCTACCGCCTCGCGGAGGATTGCAACGTCGCGCTCGCCGTCTCGCTGCATGCCCCGAACGACCGCCTGCGCGACCAGCTCGTGCCGATCAACCGCAAGCACCCGATCGCGGAACTGCTCGCCGCCTGCTGGCACTACCTCGAGCGCCAGAATGGCCGCAACGTGACTTTCGAATACACGATGCTGGACGGCGTCAACGACCGGCCCGAGCACGCGCGGGAACTCGCCCGGCTGCTGCGCGGTCAAGACGCCAAGGTCAACCTCATTCCATTCAATACATTTCCAGGCACGAAGTACCGCCGCTCGCCCGCCGAGGCGATCCGGCGGTTTCGCGAACTGCTGGTGCAGGGAGACGTCATGGCGACAGTGCGCAAGACCCGCGGCGACGACATCGATGCGGCATGCGGCCAGCTGCGCGGCCAGGTCCTCGACCGGACCCAGGTCCGGCTCGGCAGCAAGCTCATCAGCCTCTCGGTGCGCGCATGATCGCCCGGGCAGCCGTCCTTGCATTCGCGCTCCTCGCCGCGCTGCCCGCGTTCGCGCAGAGCGAACCGACGGACCCGACCCTGGAAGCCGGGCGCATCAATGCGCGGCTCGCGATGGAATACCTGAAGCGCGACAACCTCCAGGTCGCGCAGGACAAGATCGACAAGGCGCTGGTGCAGAACCCGAAGGACGCAAACGTCCAGCTCTCGGCCGGCCTCGTCTACGAGCGCCTTCACAACAACAAGGAGGCCGAGAAGCACTTCAAGCTGGCCTTGAAGGCGGCTCCCGACAGCCCGGAGGCGCAGAACGCGCTGGGTTCCTTCTTCTGTCGCAACAAGCAGCAGGCGAAGGGCCAGGAGATGTTCCTCAAGGCCGCGACCAATCCGCTCTATCGCACGCCGTTTGTCGCCTACACGAATGCGGGCGTGTGCGCGCGCAGCTCCGGCAACCTCGATGAGGCCGAACGCTTCCTGCGCCAGGCGCTGACCTCGCAGGTGGATTACCCCGAAACCTATGCGCAGCTCGCGGGCGTGCTGCACGACAAGGGCAACAACCTGCAGGCGCGGGCCTTCGTCGAACGCTTCCTCGCGATCGCGCCGGCGACGCCGGACATGCTGCTGCTCGGGCACAACATCGAAGTCGCGCTCAAGGACGACGCCGCCGCTTCCGTGTTCAAGGAACGCCTGCAGAAGGAATTCCCGAATTCGGAACAGACGCGCGCCGTCAACGGCGCGGCTGACCGGAATCCCGGATGAGCGAGCGGGCGGGCCTCGCTTCGCCCGGCGCGCGGCTGCGGACGGCGCGCGAGGAACGCGGCCTGTCCATCGAGGAAGTCGCGGATCGCCTGCGCCTCAACGAGGCGCTGGTGCTCGCCATGGAAGAAGACCGCTTCGGGCTCCTGGGCGCGCCGGTCTTTGCGCGCGGCCACCTGAAGAACTACGCCGCGCTCGTCGGCGCGCCGGAGCGCGAGGTCATGGCCGGATTCGACGTCGGCGACGTGCCTGAGCCGACCTTCCTGCCGGCGCTCGATCGTGCCCCCATTGCGCGGCCGCGCGCCCGCTGGCCGTGGCTCGTCGCCGCTGCGGTGGCCGTGGCCGGGGCCGTCGCCGCCTGGTGGTTGAAGCGAAGCTGACCCATGGAACGCAAGCTCCAGGCCATCCGCGGAATGAACGACCTGCTCGCGGACCAGCTGCCGTACTGGCAGCGGGTCGAGGCGGCCGCGCGCGAGCTGTTTGCCGACTACGGGTATCGGGAGATGCGCGTGCCGCTCGTCGAGCACGCGGAGCTCTTCAAGCGCTCGATCGGCGAGCACACCGACATCGTCGAGAAGGAGATGTACACCTTCGACGACCGCGGCGGCGACCGGCTGAGCCTCCGGCCTGAGGCGACGGCCGGGCTCGTGCGCGCAGCCATCGAGCACGGCCTCTTGCACAACCAGAAGCAGCGGCTGTGGACCGCGGGGCCCATGTTCCGCCACGAGCGCCCGCAGCAGGGGCGTTACCGCCAGTTTCACCAGATCGACTGCGAGGCCTTCGGATTCCCGGGGCCCGACATCGACGCGGAAATGATCCAGGTCTCCGCGCGCCTGTGGCGCAAGCTCGGGATCCGCGACGTGCGCCTGTCGGTGAACTCGCTCGGAACGCCGGAATCGCGCAAGCGCTATCGCGCGATCCTGGTCGAATACTTCGCAGGCCGCCGCGGCGAACTCGACGCGGACAGCGTGCGGCGGCTCGAGACCAATCCGCTTCGCATCCTCGATTCGAAGAACCCGGCCATGCAGGCGCTGATCGAGGGCGCGCCCCGGCTCTCCGATCACCTCGATGCGGAATCGCGTGCGCATTTCGACGGCTTTCTCGGGCTGCTGGCGGCGAGCGGCATCGCGGCCGAGGTGGACCCGCGGCTCGTGCGCGGCCTCGACTACTACACGCGCACCGTCTTCGAGTGGCGCACTTCCGCGCTCGGGTCGCAGGATGCCGTGTGTTCCGGCGGTCGTTATGATGGGCTTGTCGAGCTGCTGGGCGGCGAGCCGACGCCCGCAATCGGTTGGGCCCTCGGCATCGAGCGCATCGTCGGCCTGATGCAGGTTGCGGGCCAGCCGATCTCCGAGGCGGCGCCCGCCATCTACCTGGTGCTGTCGGGCGAGCGGGCGGGGCCCGCAGGGCTCGCGCTCGCAGAGCGGCTGCGCGATGCGCTGCCGGGGGCCGGGGTGCTCGCCAACATGGACGGCGGCAGCTTCAAGGCGCAGCTCAAGCGCGCCGACAAGAGCGGCGCCGAGCTCGCGCTGATCATCGGCGACGATGAAATCGCGCGCGGCGTCGCGGCGGTGAAGTGGCTGCGCGTGGAAGCCGCGCAGCAGGAATGGCCCTGGGACGAGTTGCCGCGGCGCCTGGCCGAGCTGCTCGGCCCGGGCAATACAGCAGGAAAATAGCGATGGTTGACGAGTATCTTTCTGAGCGGGAACAGGCTGAGCAGCTGCGCGTGTGGCTGCGCCAGAACGGGATCTGGCTCCTGGCCGGCGTCGCGCTGACGGTCGGTGGCTACTACGGCTACCGCTGGTGGGAATCACGCGGGGCCCAGCGCTCGATCGAAGCGGGCGAGCGCTTTGCCGCGATGCTCGACGCGATCGGCGGCGGCAAGCGCGATGAGGGGCTCAAGATCGCCGGCGAAGTGACGGGCGAGTATGCCGACACGCCCTACGCGGACCAGGCGAACCTCGTGCTCGCCCGGCTCGACGTGGACACCGGAAACCTGGCGGGCGCCGAGGCGCGCCTTGCGACGATCGCCGCGGAATCGAAAGATCCTGACCTGCGGATCGTCGCGCGGCTGCGCCTCGCGCGCGTGCAGCTTGCACAGGGGCGTTACGACGAGGCCCTGAAGACCCTCGATGCGGTCGCAACGCCTGCCATCGACCCGCGCGTGCTCGAACTCAAGGGCGACGTCAAGCTCGCCCAGGGCGACAAGGGAGCCGCGCTCGACCACTGGCGCAAGGCGCAAGCGGCCGCCAAGGCTGACCCTGCGAGCGGTGCGCAGGTGGACGCGGAACTTCTCGGCCTCAAGATCGACGAATTGAGCGCGGCTGGGCCGGCGGAGTAAGGCATGACGACGAGGCGTTTCCTGGCATTGGTGGCAATCGCGTTGCTGGCTTGTGCCTGCGACAAGGAAAAGGACGTCGCGCCGCCCGCGGAACTCGTCGATTTCAATCCCGTCGTGCGGATCGACAAGGTCTGGAGCACCAGCACCAAGGGGGGCGACGACGTCCTGCGCCTCGGTTTGCAGCCGGCCGTGCAGGGCGAGCGCGTCTACGTCGCGGGACATGGCGGCGACGTGCGTGCGCTCGAGCTCGCGACCGGCCGGGACATCTGGCGGGCTTCCGTCGACGTCGAACTCGCGGGCGGTCCGGCCGTCGGCGAGGGCATCGTCGTGGTCGGCGGCTCGGGCGGCGAGCTCGTCGCGCTCGACGCGGAAACCGGCGCCAAGCGCTGGCAGGTCGCGACGGGCGGCGAGGTCCTCACGGCGCCGACCGTGGCGGCCGGCATCGTCGTCGTGCGCACGGTGGACGGACGCCTGCGGGGCCTGCGCATCTCCGACGGCGGCGAGGCCTGGGTCTATGAGCAGCCGGTGCCCCGGCTCACGCTGCGCGGCAACGGGTCGCCCGTCGTGGACGGCGACATGGTCTTTGCCGGCCTCGACAACGGCAAGGTGGTCGCGCTCTCGCTGACGACCGGCGAGCTGCTCTGGTCCGCGACCGTCGCGCCCTCGCACGGCCGCACCGAGATCGAGCGCCTGGTGGACATCGACTCGCCGGTGCGCATCCTTGGCGACGATGTCTTCGTCGTCGGCTACCAGGGGCGCGTCGCGATGCTCGCGCGCGACACCGGCCAGGTCTGGTGGGGCCGGGACATGTCGAGCAATCGCGGGCTCGCCGCGAGCGGTGACACGCTCTATGTCACGACGGCCGACAGCACGGTCGTCGCGCTGCGGCGTCGCGACGGCACGCCGATCTGGACCCAGGACGCCATGCTGCGCCGTTCGCTGACTGCGCCGGCGCTCTCGGGCGACGCGCTGGTGGTCGGCGACTACGAGGGCTACCTGCACTGGCTCGACGCGACGACCGGCCAGCTTGCTCGCCCGGGGCAAGACGGGCGGCGGGCGCATGAGCAACGCGCCGGTCGTCGTCGGCGACCTGTTGCTGCTCGAGACGGATTCGGGTGACGTGCAGGCCTGGCGAGCGAAGCCCAGGGCCACGGGCTGAGCCCGGTTCCGAGCGCATGCCATGCTTCCCGTCGTCGCCCTCGTCGGCCGGCCCAATGTCGGCAAGTCCACACTGTTCAATGCGCTGACCGGCACGCGCGACGCGCTCGTCGCGGACATTCCGGGCCTCACGCGCGACCGCAAGTACGGCTACGGCGAGAGCACGCCCCACCGCTTCATCGTCATCGACACCGGCGGCCTGGTCGAGACCCCGCGCGGCATCTCCGAACTCATGGCGCGGCAGACGGACCGCGCGATCGAGGAAGCGGACCGTGTCGTGTTCCTGGTGGATGGCCGGAACGGCATCGACCCCGCGGACCGTTTCGTGGCCGACGTGCTGCGGCGGAGCGGCAAGCCCGTCACCGTCGCCGTGAACAAGAGCGAGGACCGCGACTCGGCGGTCATCACGGCGGAGTTCCATGCATTCGGCTTCGGCGAGCCGCTGGCGATCTCGGCGGAGCATCGACAGGGCATCGACGACCTCCTGGACCGCACCCTGGCCGGGATCGAGTCGCCGTCCGGCGACGCCGAAGAGGAAGGCGAGCGCGCGATCCGCGTCTGCGTGATCGGCCGGCCGAATGTCGGCAAGTCGACGCTGATCAACCGCCTCGTCGGCGAAGAGCGCGTGATCACGTTCGACCAGCCGGGCACGACGCGCGACGCCGTGCACGTGCCCTTCGAGCGTGACGGCCGGCAATACGTGCTGATCGACACGGCCGGCGTGCGCCGCCGCGCGCGCGTGGACGACGGCCTCGAGAAGTGGAGCGTCATCAAGACGCTGCAGGCGATCGATGAGGCGCACGTCGTGATCGGCGTGCTGGACGCGCGCACCACGGTCGCCGAGCAGGACGCGACGCTCCTCGGCATCGTCGCCGAGCGCGGCCGCGCGCTCGTGATCGCGGTCAACAAGTGGGACCACGTGGCCCCGGCGCAGCGCGACGAGATCCGCGACCAGGTGCAGGGCCGGCTCCGCTTCCTCGATTTCGCCCCGGTCCACTACATCTCCGCGCTGCACGGAAGCGGCGTGGGAGAGCTCATGGACGCCGTTCGCACGGCGCATGCCGCCGCCGTGCGCGAGATGCAGACCTCCGAACTCACGCGCGTGCTCGAGGCCGCGATCCGCCAGCACCAGCCGCCGCTGGTTCGAGGCCGGCGCATCCGGCTGCGCTATGCGCACCAGGGCGGGCGCAACCCGCCGGTCATCGTGGTTCATGGCGCCCAGGCCGAACGGACGCCCGAGGACTACCGTCGCTACCTCGTCAATTGCTACCGCGAGGCGTTCAAGCTGAAAGGCACGCCCGTGCGCGTGGATTTCCGCAGCGAGGACAATCCGTTCGCCGGGCGGCGCGACAAGCGCACGCCACGACAGCGGCGCACCCAGGTGCGGGACGAGCGGCGCAAATAGCGCTGATTCAGGGTTCCTTGCCGAGGACGCGCGCGCTCAGGCGACCGCGCTCGAGCCGCACGTCGACCTCGGTGCCGGCCGGCGCACGCGCGGAATCCCGCAGGACTTCGCCGCTCCCGCCGATCGTGACGATGGCGTAGCCGCGCGCGAGCGTCGCGAGCGGGCTCATGGTGTGCAGCCCGCGCAGGGCCGACTGCAGGCGCGCGCCCGCGAGTGCGAGCCCGTGCCGCAGCGTCGGGGCGAGGCGCTCGCTCGCATGGGCCGCCCGCTGCCGCAGCGCCCTGAGCGCGCCTGCCGGCGAATGCGCGGCGAGCTCCGCGCGCAGCCGAAGCAGGCGGTCGGAGCGCGACCGGCCCTCGCGACGCATCGCGGCGAGCGAGCGGGCCTGAAGCTCGTCGAGCCGTTGCATGCGCTCCCGCACCGCCTGTGCCGGGTGCAGGAATTTCAGGCGGCGCTCCGCCTGGGCAAGCACCTCGCCCCGCCTCTGCACGGCGCGTGCAGCCGAGGCGCGCAGGCGCCCGGCGGCGATGCCAAGGGCGGCGAGCAGCGCATCTGCATCGGGGGCCGCGAGCTCGGCCGCCGCGGAAGGCGTCGGTGCCCGCAGGTCCGCGACGAAATCCGCGATCGTGAAGTCGACTTCGTGCCCGATACCGGTCACGAGCGGGAGGCCAAGGCCCGCGATCGTGCGCGCGAGCGCCTCGTCGTTGAAGGCCCAGAGATCCTCGAGCGAGCCGCCGCCGCGCACGAGCAGGAGCGTGTCCACCTCGCGGCGGCGGTCAGCAAGCTCGAGCATCGCGGCGATTTCGCGCGCCGCGCCCGCGCCCTGCACGGGCACCGGGTAGATGAGCACGGTGATTGCCGGATTGCGTCGCCGCAGGACGTTGAGGACGTCCCGGATGGCCGCGCCGGTCGCCGAGGTCACGATGCCGATCCGGCGCGGAAACCGGGGCAGCGCGGCCTTGCGCGCGGCGTCAAAGAGACCCTCGGCGGCGAGCTTCTGCTTGAGCGCCTCAAAGCGCCTGCGGAGCTCGCCTTCGCCGGCCTCCTCGAGGTGGTCGACGACCAGCTGGAACTCGCCGCGCGCCTCATAGAGTCCCACGCGGGCGCGCAACAGGACCTGCATGCCGTCGCGCGGGCCCGCGCGCACGGCGAGGTTCCGCTGGCGAAACATGGCGCAGCGCACCTGCGCGTCCTCGTCCTTCAGCGTGAAATACCAGTGCCCGGATGCCGGGCGGGAGAGGTTCGACAGCTCGCCCGTGATCCAGAGCGACGGCAAACCGCCCTCGAGCAGGCCGCGCGCCTCGCGGTTCAGGCGGCTGACCGTATAAATGTCACGGCGCGGCCCGCCCGCGACCCCGGAATCCTGGAAAAGGCCGGCCATGCCGACATGCTAAGCGACCGCCGCGCTGAATCTCCACTTACAACCGGCGGGGCGGCGTCGTACAATGCGCCGCTTCATTCGGACCGCCCCGGGAATGCCGGCCATGCGAATCGTCCAGGAAGCACTCACCTTCGACGACGTCCTGCTCGTACCCGCGTACTCGGACGTGCTGCCCCGCGAAGTCGATCTGTCGACGCGCCTCACCCGCGGCATCCGCCTGAACATCCCCTTCGTCTCCGCCGCCATGGACACCGTCACCGAGGCCCGCCTCGCGATCACGATCGCGCAGGAAGGCGGCATCGGCATCATCCACAAGAACATGACGGCCGCCGACCAGGCGCGCGAGGTCGGGCGCGTCAAGAAGCACGAGAGCGGCGTCATCAAGGACCCGATCACGGTGCGGCCCGACGCCACGATCCGCGAGGTCATCGCGCTCACGCGCGCCCGCGGCATCTCGGGCCTGCCGGTCACCGCCGACGGCAACCAGGTCGTCGGCATCGTCACGCACCGCGACATCCGCTTCGAGGAGCAGCTCGACCTGCCGGTGTCCAAGGTCATGACGCCGCGCGAGAAGCTCGTCACGGTGCGCGAGAACACGCCGCGCGAGGAAGTCCTGCTGCTGCTGCATCGGCACCGCATCGAAAAAGTGCTGGTGGTCGACGGCGACGGCCGGCTGCGCGGGATGATCACGGTCAAGGACATCCAGAAAGCGCGCGACTTCCCGCGCGCCTGCAAGGACGAACACGGGCGCCTGCGCGTCGGCGCCGCGGTCGGCACGGCGCCGGATACGCTCGACCGCGTCGCCCAGCTTGCGGAGGCCGGCGTCGACCTCGTCATCGTCGACACCTCGCATGGCCATTCGCGCGGCGTGATCGCGACCGTCGAGCGCATTCGCAAGGCGTATCCGCAGCTGCAGCTCGTCGCCGGCAACATCGTGACGGCCGAGGCGGCGAAGGCGCTTGTCGATGCCGGCGTCGACGGCGTGAAGGTCGGCATCGGGCCCGGTTCCATCTGCACGACCCGCGTGGTCGCGGGCGTCGGCGTTCCGCAGATCACGGCGGTCGCGACCGTCGCGGAGGCGCTCGCAAAGACCGACGTGCCGCTCATCTCCGACGGCGGCATCCGCTATTCCGGCGACGTCGCCAAGGCGATCGCCGCGGGTGCGCACGCCGTCATGATCGGCGGGCTCTTCGCCGGCACCGAAGAATCCCCCGGCGAGGTCGAGCTGTACCAGGGCGCCTCGTACAAGTCCTATCGCGGCATGGGCTCGCTCGGCGCCATGGCCCAGCGCCATGGCTCCAGTGACCGTTATTTCCAGGACACGGTCGAGGAACTCGAGAAGCTCGTGCCCGAAGGCGTGGAGGGCCGGGTTCCCTACAAAGGCAGCCTGGTCGCGATCCTGCACCAGCTGGCGGGCGGCATCCGCGCCGCGATGGGCTACACCGGCAGCAAGGACATCGAGCAGATGCGGACCCGGCCCGTCTTCGTCCGCATCACCGGCGCCGGCGTGCGCGAGAGCCACGTCCACGACGTGAGCATCACCAAAGAAGCCCCGAACTACCGGATCAGCTGATGGCGGCGCAAATGCAGGCCGCGGCGGCCGACATCCATGCCCACCGGATCCTGATCCTCGACTTCGGCGCGCAGTACACGCAGCTGATCGCGCGGCGCGTGCGCGAGATCGGCGTTTACTGCGAGATCCTGCCCTGGGATTGCGGCGATGGCGCGGTGCGCGCATTCGGCGCCCGCGGGATCATCCTGTCGGGCGGCCCCGAGTCCGTCACGGACGCGACGCCGCCGCGGGCGCCGGACGCCGTGTTCGAGCTCGGTGTGCCGGTCCTCGGCATCTGCTACGGCATGCAGACGATGGCGGCGCAGCTCGGCGGCCGCGTCGCGCCGTCCACGCATCGCGAGTTCGGCTACGCCAAGGTCCGCCGCACGGCGCCGTCGCGCCTGCTCGACGGCATCGACGACGAAGGCGCGCCGGATCCGGGCGTCCTCGACGTCTGGATGAGCCATGGCGACCGCGTCGAGACGATGCCGCCCGGATTCACGGCGATTGCCGCGACCTCGAATGCGCCGCTCGCGGCGATGGCGAACGATGCTGCGCGCCTCTACGGCGTGCAGTTCCACCCGGAAGTGACCCACACCCGTTCGGGCGCCGCGATCCTCGAGCGATTCGTCCGCGGGATCTGCGGTTGCGATTCGCTGTGGGACGCCGGAAACATCGTCGCGGACGCGGTCGCGCGCGTGCGCGAGCAGGTCGGCAAGGATCGCGTGCTGCTCGGCCTGTCCGGCGGCGTCGACTCTTCGGTCGTGGCGGCCCTCCTGCATCGCGCGATCGGAGACCAGCTCACCTGCGTGTTCGTGGATCACGGTCTGCTGCGCCTGCGCGAGGGCGACCAGGTCATGGAGACCTTCGCGAAGCATCTCGGCATCCGGGTGATCCGGGTCGATGCCGCGGACCGCTTTTTCGATGCTCTCGGCGACGAGGAAGATCCGGAGCGCAAGCGCAAGACCATCGGTCGGCTCTTCATCGAAGTATTCGAGGAGGAATCCGCGAAAATCGAGGGCGTCAAGTGGCTCGCCCAGGGGACGATCTATCCGGACGTGATCGAGTCGGCCGGCGGGAAGACCGGGAAGGCGCACGTCATCAAGTCGCACCACAATGTCGGCGGCCTGCCCGAGCGCATGCACCTCAAGCTGCTCGAACCGCTGCGCGAGCTGTTCAAGGACGAGGTGCGGCGCATCGGCCTCGAGCTCGGGCTGCCGCGCGAGATGGTGTTCCGCCATCCGTTCCCGGGGCCCGGCCTTGGCGTGCGCATCCTCGGGCGCGTGAATCGCGAGGCCGCGGACCTGCTACGCCATGCCGACGCGATCTTCATCGAGGAATTGCGTGCGCACGGCCTCTACGACAGCGTCAGCCAGGCGATGGCGATCTTCCTGCCCGTGCGTTCCGTCGCCGTGATGGGCGACGGTCGCCGCTACGACTGGGTCATTGCGCTGCGCGCCGTCGAGACGGTCGACTTCATGACCGCGCATTGGGCGCGGCTGCCGTACGACTTGCTGGACCAGGTGGCGCGGCGAATCGTCAACGAGGTGAAAGGCGTCTCGCGCGTCGTCTACGACGTCTCGGGCAAGCCGCCGGCGACGATCGAGTGGGAGTGAACGCCCGGCTGACGGTCCGGATGCGGGCGAGGCGGGACGGATCAGGCGGCCAGCCGCGCCTCGATCCAGGCCTTGATGTCGGCCATGACGGCTTCCTTGCCGACGTCGTTCAAGAGGTCGTGGAAGTGCCCGTCGTAGAGCTTCAGCGTCTTGTCGTGCGATCCCGCCGTGTCGAAGAACAACTGGCTCCCCGCCGGCATCGTCGCCTTGTCGGCCGTGCCGTGCAGGATGAGGACCGGCAGCGTGATGCGCGGGAATTCGCGGCGCAGCCGCTCGTTCGCGCGGACCAGCGCGGCGACCGTCTTGGCCGGCTGCACCTCGTTCGCCGTCAGCGGGTCGCTGTTCAGGATCCGCACGGCGATCGGGTCGCGCGAGAAGTCCTCGTTCTTGAGCCGCAGGACCTTGAGGCGCGGCGCGACGGCGCTCAGCAGCTTGATCACCGCGAGGGCGGCATCCGGCGCAGGCACCTTGAACGCGAAGCTCTCGCAGATGAGCCCGGCGATCTCCGCCTGCTGGTCGAGTGCATAGGAGCAGGACACGACGCCTCCGGCGCTGTGGCCGAGCAGGAAGACCGGCAATCCCGGGTAGCGTGATTTCGCGACGCGGATGACTGACGCAACGTCGGCGACGTATTCGGAGATGTCATCCACGTAGTAACGCTCGCCATCCGACTTGCCGCGCCCGCGCAGGTCGAGCACGAAGGGCGCAAGGCCCGCCATCGCGAACTGCCCGGCCGGCCACAGGTACTGCCCGCCGTGTGAGTTCACGCCATGGCAGATCACGACGACGGCCCGCGCCTTGCCCATGGGTTTCCAGGATCGCAGGAAGATGCCGACGCCGCCTGCGCTCTCGATCTTTTCCTCGGTCAGGCCGCTGGCAAGTCCGTTTGTCATGGGTGTCTCCATCAGCGCGCGCGCGCGCGCTACTATCGGCCCGGTTCACGAGTCCGGATAATTCTACAGTCCGGCCATGATGGCATGAGGCGGGAGTCGGAAATGAGCCGTGATGAGGCCTGGATGCGGCGCGCGCTCGAACTCGCGGCCCGGGCCGCGGACGAGGGCGAAGTGCCGGTCGGCGCGCTGGTCGTGCAAGATGACGTGGTCGTCGGCGAGGGCTGGAATCGTCCCATCGCGGCCCACGATCCGACCGCTCACGCCGAGATCCTGGCGCTCCGGGATGCGGCGGCCCGGGCAGGCGACTACCGGCTCGGCGGCGCGACGCTCTACGTGACGCTCGAGCCCTGCCCGATGTGCGCA
The DNA here is from genome assembly GCA_963747035.1 of uncultured Gammaproteobacteria bacterium. Taxonomy (GTDB): domain Bacteria; phylum Pseudomonadota; class Gammaproteobacteria; order Steroidobacterales; family Steroidobacteraceae; genus SCUD01. The sequence goes on along the minus strand of CAVVDL010000001.1, from coordinate 94,878 downwards.
GCGGCGATGGCGCACGCGCGCATCGCGCGCCTCGTGTTCGGCGCCTGGGACCCGCGGCAGGGCGCGGCGGGCAGCGCCTTCAACCTCGTTGCAGCCGCGGCGATGAACCACCGCGTCGACGCCTTTGGCGGCGTGCTGTCGGAGGAATGCGGCGAGTTACTGAGGCGCTTTTTCGCCGGCAGGCGATGAGTCAGGCTCGTCCGCGATCATCCAGCGCAGGAGCTCCGCATACGTCTGCACGTTGCGGACGAAGCCCACCGGTTCCCAGCCGCGCGCATAGCCGCGTTTCAGCGTCGTGAAGTAGCGCTCCTGCGCGAGCAGGGGCAGGTTCGCGCGCACGTCGGGCCAGCTGTCGGGATCCTGCCCGCGGCGCTGCGTCAGCACGCGCGCATCCTCGAGGTGCCCGTAGCCGACGTTGTACGCGGCAAGCGTCAGCCAGGTGCGGTCCGGCTCCGGAATCCGCTCCGGGATCGTCTGCTCGACCAGGCGGAAGTAGCGTGCGCCGCCGCGGATGCTGTCGCGCGCGTCGGCCCGGTCATGCACGCCGACGCGCGTCGCGGTTTCCGCCGTGAGCATCATGAGTCCCTGCACGCCGGTCGGCGAGACCGCGGCCTCGTCCCAGCGCGATTCCTGGTAACCGATGGCCGCCAGCAGCCGCCAGTCGATGCCGGACTCGACGGCAGCCTCCCGGAACCAGGCCTGGTACAACGGCAGCCGCTCGCGCACGCCCGCGACGAAATTCGCGGCATCCACGCGGTCGAAGCGCACGAGCGAGAGCCTGTTGCGCTCCAGGATGTCGGCCAGTCGGCCATTCGCGCCGATGTCGGCGAAGTATCGCTCGACCTCGCGCAGCAAATCCCCGCCATGCGGTGACAGCGCCCAGGCAACCGCCTCGGACTCCTCGAGCTTGAAGGCCGGGCGCAGGTCCGGATGAAAATGCCGGCCGAGCGAGAACTCGATCGAGTCGGCGACCGTCACGTCGGCCTCGCCCCGTGCCACGCGATCGAGCAGGTCGAGCGCGTCGCCGTCCTTCACTGTCGTCCACGTCAGGCCCGGAGTCTCCTTCGCGAGGCGCGCGAGGCTCGCGGCGTGGGTCGAGTTTCGCAGCACGACGATCCGCCGCCCGACCAGGTCGGACGGCGTCTTCGGCAGCGCGTCCTCGACGCGATAGACGATGTACTGGTCGATGCGCTGGAACACGGGGCCGAAATGCACGCGGTCATGACGTGCGTCGCTTGCGACCAGCCCGGCCGCCGCGACGTGCACGCGATTGCGGGCGACGGCGGCGAGCGCGGCCGTCGCCGAGCTCGCGAATGAAAGCTCGAGGCGGACGCCGAGGCGGTCCGCGAATTCGCGGGCGAGTTCGTACTCCGGGCCCTCAGGGCCCGCCGCGCCTTCGTAATAGGCGAGGGGACTGTTGCGCGTGATGACCTTGACCGCGCCTTGCATCGCGATCTGCTCGAGCGTGCCGGGCATGCGCGAGCAGGTGCCGAGCATGAGGGCGGCGAGGAACATTGCGGGGACGACGAGCCGGCTGCGTGGCCGCGGCCTTTCCATTGCGGCCGGCGCGGTTTCCGGGTCCATTGTTGTAGAATAGCCGCTCCGGAAGCGGCTGCGATGACGGCATCCGGAATCCTGCACGGAGAGGTACCGAAGCGGTCATAACGGCACCGACTCGAAATCGGTTGAGGGCATTACGCCCTACGTGGGTTCGAATCCCACCCTCTCCGCCAATTTCCGCACCGCTACACTAGTTGCATGACCGCGAACCCCGCAGAGCGCCTGGCCGATGCCGGGCCGCCGCGACAGGACATGTCGCTGTTGCGCTGGGTCTGGCGCACCTATGTGCGCAACGCGCTCGTGCCGCTCCTCGTCGTCGAACTGCTCCTCGTCGCCGTCTACCTGGCGAGCCACGCCTGGTCGCTGCGCAAGAACGTGGCTGCCCTTTCCGACGTTGCGCGCCAGGAACTGTCCCGCATCGCGAACGACGAGTCGGCCGTCATCGAGCAGCAGCTCGGGCAGGTGGCGTCGCTGGCGGAAGTCCTGCGCCTGCAGACGACGGCCGCATTGGGCAGGCCTGCTCTGCACGCTCGCGACCGCGACCGCCTCCGGCTGCAGCCGAGCGGGGCGCTCACGACCTGGCACGACGACGGCGGCGCCGCGGTGTACTGGTCATCGCGGCACCAAGCCGGGTCCGGCCGAGTTCGAGCGGCTCGAGCGGCTCGCGACGGTCGATCCGCTGCTGCGCGACGTGACGCTCGCCAATCCCCTCATCGTGCAGTCCTATCTCAACACGCGCGATTCGCTGACGCGCATCTGGCCGTGGATCGACGCGGCCGCCGTGTTCGACCCGAATATCAACGTCGAGGAATTCAACTTCTATTACGAGGCGGATGCCCGCCATAACCCGGCGCGCGCCGTGGTCTGGACCGACGCCTATGTCGATCCCGCCGGCAAGGGCTGGCTGGTGTCGGCCATTGCGCCGGTGTACCGCGGCGACGTACTCGAGGCCGTGGTCGGCGCCGACGTCACGATCGATCGCATCGTGGCCGACGTGCTCGGCCAGGACATTCCATGGCAGGGATTCCTGCTCCTGATCGGCAAGTCGGGCACGCTGCTCGCGCTGCCGCCGCAGGGCGAGAAGCTCCTCCACCTCAAGGAGCTGACCGCGCACGACTACGTCGACGCCATCCGCGCCGACACGTTCAAGCCCGAGGCATTCAACGTCTACCGGCGGGCGGACCTTGCGGAGATCGGCAAGCTGCTGCAGACCCAGCCGGCCGGCACCGGGCGTCTCGACGGCCCGGAACCGCACCTGATCGCCTGGCAGACCATCCCGTCGGTCGGCTGGAAGCTCATGAGCCTCGTGCCGGAGCAGGCCGTGTTCGGCCCTTCACGCTCGCTGAGCCGGGACCTCGCGGCCATCGGCTGGATCATGCTCGCCGGCCTCGTCGGCTTCTACCTCGTGTTCTTCACGTTTCTCTACCGGCGTGCCCGTGTGCTGAGCCATCGGATCGCGGAGCCGCTGACGCAGATCGAGCGCATGGCGCATCGCATCGCGGTCGGCGAGTACGAGCAGGCCATACCGCAGTTCGACGTCACCGAGTTCCGCCACACGGTGGGCGAGCTGCGGCAGCTCGGCCGGTTGCTCGGCGATTCGAACCGGGCGCGTGAGGAGGCCGAGTCGCGCCTGACCGAGCGCAACGAGGAACTCTCGACGATCCTCAGCCTCTCGCCGGATGGCCTCGTCTCCTTCGACGCCGCCGGCTGGGTGACCGAAACCAATCCGACCTTCCTCCTGCTGACCGGCTGGTCGCGGGAAGGGCTCATCGGCCTCTCGCGCGGCGCGTTCTGGTCGCGGCTGGGCGAGCTCGGGTCGGCTGGCGAGCCGCAAGCGGGCGTCGCGTCGCTCCTGCGCCTGCTGCGGCCGCGTCCGGCGGTCCTCGAGTGTCGCGTCGTCGGGGCGGGCGGCGGCGCCCAGGTGGCGTATTTCCGCGACATCACGGAAGCCCACGAGCTGGACCGCGCCAAGAGCCGCTTTGTCGCGACCGCCGCGCACGAGCTCAGGACGCCGATCGCCGTGATCACGGGCTATGCCGAGTTCCTGCAGGCGAGCGATCCGCCGCCCGTGCAGCGTGGCGAGATCCTCGACACCATGCGCCGTCACGGCGACCAGATTACGGGCATCGTGTCGGAACTCCTCGACCTCGCCCGCATCGAGGCCCGGGCCGGCCGCGACTTCACGATGGTCCGGCAGGCGCTTGCGCCCGTGGTGAATCGCTACATCGACGGTTTCCGCGTCGGCGAGTATGCGCGGGTGCCGACGCTCGACGGCGACATCGGCGATGCCGAGGTCTTCGTGGACGCGGACAAGTTCTGCCAGGCGCTCGGCAACGTGCTCGCGAATGCCTGCAAGTACTCGCCGGCCAGTGAACCGATCGCCGTGCGCCTCGTCGCCGCAGCCCGCGAAGTCGGCGTCAGCATTGCCGACCGCGGCGAAGGCATGGACGAAGAAACGCGGCAGCGCATCTTCGAGCGTTTCTACCGCGCGGAATCGACGGCCGGCGTCGCGGGCACCGGGCTCGGCATGAGCATCGTGAAGGAGATCATGGATATTCACGGCGGGCGCATCGAAATCGAGAGCGCGCCGGGCGCCGGCACCGTCGTGACGCTGTGGTTGCCGCGGGCCGCGCCACGCGGTTGACGCCCCCGGGAGCCAACCTTACGATGCCCGCCCGGCCTTTCATGGTGGCTCGCGCCGGTTCCTCCGCGACGATCAGCCGTGAACCCCGCCAGGCCCGGAAGGGAGCAACGGTAGCGGTGGCATCGGGTGCCGGAGGGGTGCTGGCGCGGGCCGCCTCCAACCGGCCCGAGGATGCGCGATGATGACGGAGCGGCAGATCCGGAAACCATGAGTTACCTCGTCCTTGCCCGCAAATGGCGCCCGCGAAACTTCGCCGAGCTGGTCGGCCAGGAACACGTGCGCCAGGCGCTGGCGAATGCCCTGGACTCGGGGCGTATCCACCATGCATTCCTGTTCACGGGCACGCGCGGCGTCGGCAAGACGACGATCGCGCGCATCCTCGCCCGGTCGTTGAACTGCGAACGCGGCGTCAGTTCGACGCCCTGCGGCGAATGCAGCGCCTGCCGCGAGATCGACGAGGGCCGCTTCGTGGACCTGATCGAGGTGGATGCGGCCTCGCGCACGAAAGTCGATGACACGCGCGAGCTGCTCGAGAACGTCCAGTACCTGCCGACACGCGGGCGCTACAAGGTCTACCTGATCGACGAAGTCCACATGCTGTCGGCGCACTCGTTCAACGCGCTCCTCAAGACGCTCGAGGAGCCGCCTCCGCACGTCAAGTTCCTGCTTGCGACCACGGACCCGCAGAAGCTGCCGGTGACCGTGCTGTCGCGCTGCCTGCAGTTCAACCTGAAGCGCCTGCCCGCGTCCCTGATCGCGGCGCGGCTGCAGCACATCCTCGGCGCCGAGGGCGTCGCCTTCGAGCCGCCCGCGGTGCAGCTGCTGGCGCGCTCGGCGGACGGCAGCCTGCGCGATGCGCTGTCGCTCCTCGACCAGATGCTGGCTTTCGGCGGCGGGCGCGTGACCGAGGCCGATGCGCGATCGATGCTCGGCACCGTGGACCGCCAGCAGGTCGTCCGCCTCGTCGAACGGGTGGCCGAGCGCGATGCACGCGGGCTCTTTGAGGCCGTCGCGGCCATCGACGAGTTCGCGCCAGACTACGGCCAGCTCCTCGACGAGATCGCCTCCCTGATCCAGAAGGTCGCGCTGCGCCAGGCCGTGCCGGGGCTCGCCGAAGACGAGGTTCACCCGACCGAGACGCTGGATGCGCTCGCCGCACACATGGCCGCGGAAGACCTGCAGCTTGCGTTCCAGTTCGCGATCCTCGGCCGCCGCGACCTCGAACTCGCGCCGGACCCGCGCACCGGGTTCGAGATGACGCTGCTGCGCATGCTGGCGTTCCGTCCGGCCGATGCCGCCGCCAGCACGCGTGAATCCCCAGGCGGCCGCGCGACGCCGGCGGGTATCGCTCCGTCGACCAAGGCGGCATCCGCGCCGGCGGCCTCGACCGCGCCCGCGTCGACGGACGGGGACTGGCCTGCATTGCTCGCGCGGCTCGAGCTCAAGGGCCCGGCCCGCCAGCTCGCGGGCAACTGCCAGCTCGTCGCGCGTGAGGGCAGCCATTTCCGCTTCCTGCTGGACGAGCGCGCGAGCGCCCTGCACACGCGCCAGCTCGAGGATCGCTTGACGCAGGCGCTGCGCCAGCTCGTCGGCGAGTCGGCGACGATCGAGATCGAGCGGGGCGGTTCGGGCGACACGCCCGCGCGCCTCGAGGAGCTGGCCCGCGATGAACGGCTCGAGAAAGCGCGCGCCGCGCTCGAGCGCGATCCCAACGTGCAGACCCTGCGGGACCGCTTCGGGGCGGTGCTCCAGCCGGATTCGGTCAAGCCGGTCGGCTAGAATGCGGGCATGAAACCCAATCTCGGACAACTCATGCGCCAGGCGCAGCAGCTCCAGGCGAACATGCAGAAGGCGCAGGAACAGCTCGGCGCGCTCGAGGTCACGGGCGAGTCGGGCGGCGGCATGGTCAAGGTGGTCATGAACGGCCGCCACGAAGTGCGGCGCGTCGAGATCGATCCGACCGTCGCGGCCGCGGACCGCGAGATGCTCGAGGACCTCGTGGCCGCCGCCTGCAACGATGCGACCCGCCGCGTCGCCGAGGCGGTGCAGCAGCACATGGCCGGCGCGATGGGCGGCATGCAGCTGCCGCCGGGCATGAAGCTGCCGTTCTGACGGCGCGGGCGTGAAGTACTCACCGGGACTTGCCCGCCTCATCGAGGCCCTGCGCGTCCTGCCGGGCGTCGGCCCGAAGTCGGCCCAGCGCATGGCATTCCACCTGCTCGAACGCAACCGTGACGGCGGACGCGCGCTCGCGCGCGCACTCGAGGACGCGGCGGCGAACGTCGTGCACTGCCGGCGCTGCCGCATGCTGACTGATGGCGAGCTCTGCGAGATCTGCGCGGCGCCGCGGCGCGATGCCACGGCGCTCTGCATCGTCGAATCGCCCGCCGACGTCGTGGCGGTCGAGCAGTCGGGCGGTTACGGCGGCCGCTACTTCGTGCTGATGGGCCATCTCTCGCCGCTCGACGGCATCGGTCCCGAGCAGCTCGGCTTCGATCGCCTCGAGGCGCTGCTCGACGAAGGGGAAATCCGCGAAGTGATCCTCGCGACCAACCCGACGGTCGAGGGCGAGGCGACCGCGCACTACATCGGCGAGCTCGTTTCCCGACGCGGTATCCGCGCGACGCGCATTGCGCACGGCGTGCCGGTCGGCGGCGAACTCGAGTACGTGGATGGCGGCACGCTTGCGCACGCGCTCGCCGGACGCCAGCTCATCGCCTGAGGTGGGGCGGCGCGCGGGCCGCGAGCGATTCTGCGAGCGCGAGCAGCCTCTGGTAGCTCTCGAAGCGGCGCGTTGAGATCAGGCCTTCGTTGCTGGCCGCTATCACGGCACAGCCCGGTTCGCTCCGGTGCAGGCAATCCCGGAAGCGGCAGCCGGCGGCGATGCCGGCGATTTCGCGATAGCCGCCGGCGATCTCGCGTGCCGGCGGAAGCGGCGGTGAAAAATCGCGCACGCCCGGCGAGTCGATCAGGTCACCGCCGGTCGGGAGCGCATACAGGGACGAGGTCGTCGTCGTGTGGCGGCCGCTTTCGCTGGCGCGCGTGATCTCGGCAACCGTGGCCTCGACGCCGGGCGCGAGGCGGTTCGTCAGCGAGCTCTTGCCGACTCCGGACTGCCCGACCAGCACGCTCGTCGCGCCGGCGAGGCGCGCTGCGAGCGCGGCAACGCCGTCCTCCAGCCGCTTGCTGGCCTTGAGCACCGGGTAGCCGATTCGCTCATAGTCGGCGAGCGGCGGGCCGAGTGCGCCTGTGGGATCGGCAAGGTCGCTCTTGTTCGCGACGACGCAAGCCGTCAGGCCGCTCCATTCCGCGGCGGCGAGATAGCGGTCGCAAAGCCCGAAATCCGGCGCCGGGACCGGAGCCACGACCGCCACCAGCTGCGTCAGGTTCGCGGCCACCGGTTCGGCGACGCCGCGCGCATCGATGCGCGCGAGCACGCGGGTCCGCGGCAGCACCTCGACGATGACGCCCGTGCCGCCCTCGGTGCTCGCGAGGCTCCAGCGAACGCGGTCGCCGCAGACGACCGCGAGGCGACGTCCCTGCAGCCGGCAGTGAATGCGCCGGCCGGAATCGTCCTCGATGCTCGCGTCGCGGCCGTGGCTCGCGACCACGCGGCCCGTGAGCAACGGCGGCAGCCGTCACCCGGCGCGTTCCGGTGCGAGCCTCGCGATCCGCGCGAGGGCCGGCGGGTGCGAGGCGTGAAAGGCGGCATAGAGCGGATCTGGCGTGAGCGTCGTCGCATTGTCGCGGTAGAGCTTCACGAGCGCGTCGGCGAGCGCGCCGGCGTTCGCATGCTGTGCCGCGAACCGGTCCGCGGCGAACTCGTGCCGGCGCGAGAACCAGGCGGACAGCGGCCGCAGCGGGAGCAGGAAGACCGGCGCCGCCAGCACGAACAACAGGAGCAGCGTGTGGGGCCCGCCCGCCGGCACGCCGAGCGCGGGCTGGAACCAGGTCTGCTCGCCGAGCCAGGCGAGCAGGGCGAAACCTGCGAATGCCGCCGCGAGGGAAACGGCGAGCCGGAGCGACACGTGGCGGAGGCGAAAGTGGCCGAGCTCGTGTGCGAGCACGGCCTGCAACTCGTCGATCGCCAGCGTATCGACGAGCGTGTCGAAGAAGACGATGCGCTTGTGGCGACCCAGGCCGGTGAAGTAGGCATTGCCGTGCGTGCTGCGCTTCGAGCCGTCCATCACGAATACGCCCCGCGGCTCGAATCCGCAGCGGCGCGCGAGCGCTTCGACGGCATCGCGCAGGATGCCCGGCTCGAGCTCGCGAAAGCGGTTGAAGAGCGGCGCGAAGACGCGCGGCCAGGCCCAGCCGAGCAGGATCGAGAATGCCGCCCAGGCGCCGAAGGCCCAGATCCACCAGGCCGCGCCCGCCCGCGCCATGAGCCAGAGCACCAGGCCGACGAGCGGGAGCATCAGCATGGCGCCGATCGCGAGGGACTTGAACATGTCCGCCACGAAGAGCCTGGGCGTCGTGCGATTGAAGCCATGTCGCGCCTCGATCCGGAACGTGCGCCAGAGGTCGAACGGAAGTCCCGCGACCGCGATCACGAGCATGACGGCTGCGACCACCGCGACCTGCCGCGGCAGGCCCGTGACACCGGTCGCGGACACCCCTGCGTCCAGCGCGGCAATTCCGCCCGCCAGGGTCAGTGCGACGAGGAGCAATGCGCCAAAGACGCGCTCGGCCATCGCGAAGCGCGCCTGCGAGATCGTGTAGTCGGCCGCACGCGCGTGATCCTCGGCCGGGACCGCGGCGGCAAACGGCGCAGGCACGCGATCGCGGTGCGCGCGCACGGCGCGCACCTGGCGGCCGAGCAGCCACAGCTCGACGGCGAGTCCGCCGGCGACCGCGATGACGAAGAGGAGCGTGAAAGGATGCATGGCGAGGGCGAGGGCACTCTAGCCTCTGCTAAGATCAGCGGCAACATGGCACAGGGCGACCGCCTCATCTGGATCGACCTCGAGATGACCGGCCTCGTCCCGGAACGCGACCGGATCATCGAGATCGCCACCGTCGTGACCGACGCCGACCTCGCGGTGATCGCCGAAGGGCCCGTGATCGCGGTGCGCCAGCCCGAGGCGGCGCTCCTCGCAATGGACGAATGGAACACGCGCACCCACACCGGGAGCGGCCTCGTTGCGCGCGTGCGGGAAAGCGCCATGGACGAGGCCGCGAGCGAGCGCGCGACGCTCGCGTTCCTGGCCGAGCACGTCGCGGCAGGCCGCTCGCCGATGTGCGGCAACAGCGTGTGCCAGGACCGCCGGTTTCTTGCGCGCTGGATGCCCGAGCTCGAGCGCTACTTCCATTACCGCAACCTGGACGTCAGCACCGTCAAGGAACTCGCGCGCCGCTGGGCGCCCGAAGTCGCGGCAGGCGTCGACAAGGAATCGCGCCATACGGCGCTTGCGGACGTGCACGAGTCGATCGCGGAGCTGCGCCACTACCGGTCGCAGCTCTTCGCCGCGCCCTGGAACGCGCCGCGGACTTGAGCCAGCCCGTGCCGATCTGGCACGCCGGCGGCTGCCATTGCGGCCGCGTCCGCATCGAGGTGCTGGCGCCTGCCGATCTCGATCTGCTCGAGTGCAACTGCTCGATGTGCGCCCGCTCGGCCTACCTGCACCTGATCGTCGCCGCCGACGAATTCCGCCTGCTCTCCGGCGCCGACGACCTCGTCGAATACTCCTTCGGCACCGGTATCGCCAAGCACCGCTTCTGCCGCCACTGCGGCGTCAAGTCCTTCTACGTCCCGCGCTCCCATCCCGACGGCTACAGCGTCAACGCCCGCTGCCTCGACCCGTCGAAAATCACCTCGATGCAGATCCGGCCGTTCGACGGCCGTCACTGGGAATCTGCCCGTGAGGAGCTCGGCGCGCGCTAGCGGGCGCGGGCGGGGTCCCGAGCGAGCGAATCAGTTCCGGCGGAGCGAGCGAGGGAACCCCGCCCGCCCGCGTGCGCGCGCGTCTAGCCCTTCGCGCCGTTCGCCAGGTACAGCCACGTCTCGACGACGGTGTCGGGATTCAGCGAGAGGCTGTCGATGCCCTGGTCGACGAGCCAGCGCGCGAGGTCCGGGTGATCCGATGGGCCCTGGCCGCAGATCCCGATGTACTTGCCGGCGTCCTTGCAGGCCTTGATCGCCATCGAGAGCAGCGCCTTGACGGCGGGATCGCGTTCGTCGAAGAGCGGGGCGATGATCGCGGAATCGCGGTCGATGCCGAGCGTGAGCTGCGTCATGTCGTTCGACCCGATCGACATGCCGTCGAAATGCTCGAGGAATTCGCGCGCGAGGATCGCGTTGGTCGGCAGCTCGCACATCATGATGACCTTGAGCCCGTTCTCGCCGCGTGCGAGCCCGTTCCGGGCGAGCAGCTCGACGACGCGCCGGCCCTCGTCGACCGTGCGCACGAAGGGAACCATGACCTGGACGTTCGTGAGTCCCATGCCCTCGCGCACCTTGCGAAGCGCCCGGCATTCGAGCTCGAAGCAGGGCTGGAACGCGGGATCGGTGTAGCGTGAGGCGCCGCGAAACCCGAGCATCGGGTTCTCCTCGTGCGGCTCGTACTGGCGCCCGCCGATCAGGTTGGCATACTCGTTCGACTTGAAGTCCGACAGGCGCACGATGACCGGCTGCGGCGCGAAGGCGGCGGCAATGCTCGCGATGCCCTCGGCCAGCTTTTCCACGAAGAAGCCGACCGGGTCGTCGTAGCCCGCCATCTGGCGGCGGACCTGTTCCTGCACGCCGGGATCGAGCGACGCGAAATCGAGCAGCGCGCGCGGGTGCACGCCGATCATGCGGTTGATGATGAACTCGAGCCGCGCAAGGCCGACCCCGTGGTTCGGGATCGCGGCGAAGTCGAAGGCCCGGTCCGGGTTGCCGACATTCATCATGATGCGCACGGGCGGCTTCGGCAGCGCGTCGAGCTCGATGCGCTGCTGCTCGAAATCGAGCTGGCCCTCGTAGACGACCCCGGTGTCGCCTTCGGCGCAGGAAACGGTGACGGGTTCGCCGTCGCGGATCTTGGTCGTCGCGTCGCCGCAGCCGACGACCGCGGGGATGCCGAGCTCGCGGGCGATGATCGCCGCATGGCAGGTGCGCCCGCCGCGGTTGGTGACGATCGCTGCGGCGCGCTTCATGACCGGCTCCCAGTCGGGGTCGGTCATGTCGGAGACGATCACGTCGCCCGGCTGGACGCGCGACATCTCGCGCGCACCTGCGACGACGCGGGCGGGGCCTGCGCCGATGCGCTGGCCGATCGCGCGCCCGCTCGCGAGGGCGCGCGAGCGCTGCTTCAGCGAGTAGCGCAGGATCGAACGCCCGGCCCGGCTCTGCACGGTTTCCGGCCGCGCCTGCAGGACGTAGATCGCGCCGCTCTCGCCGTCCTTGCCCCACTCGATGTCCATCGGGCAGCCGTAGTGCGATTCGATGACGAGCGCCTGGCGCGCGAGTTCGTGCACGTCCTCGTCGCTGATGCAGAAGCGCGCCCGGTCCGCCGCGGTCACTTCCATGACCTCGACCCAGCGACCCGGCGCCGGGTCCACGGCGTAGACCATCCGCGACGCCTTGGAGCCGATGTTCCTGCGAATGATCGCGTGACGGCCGGCGCGCAGCGCCGGCTTGTAGACGTAGAACTCGTCCGGGTTCACCGCGCCCTGCACCACGAGTTCACCGAGGCCCCAGGACGCCGTGATGAATACGGCATCGCGGAAGCCCGACTCGGTGTCGAGCGTGAACATGACGCCGCTTGCGCCGACGTCGCTGCGGACCATGTGCTGGACGCCGACCGAAATCGCGACCTGCGCGTGGTCGAAGCCCTGGTGGGCGCGATAGGAAATCGCGCGGTCGTTGTAGAGCGAGGCGTAGACCTGGTGCATGGCAGCGAGCACGGACTGCGGCCCGCGCACGTTCAGGATCGTCTCCTGCTGGCCGGCGAACGAAGCGTTCGGCAGGTCCTCCGCCGTGGCCGATGAGCGCACGGCGAGGGCGGCGGCGCCATTTCCAAGGCTTGCGGCCGCTGCGAGCACTTCGCGCTCGAGATCCCGCTGGAATGGGGTCTCCAGGATCCAGCCGCGGATCCGCGCCCCGGTGTCGACGAGGCGCGCGACGTTTTCGACTTCGAGGCCCGCGAGCTCCGCCGCAATGCGCTGGCCGAGCCCGCCCTGCGCGAGGAAGTCGCGGTAGGCCTGGGCGGTCGTCGCAAAGCCATCCGGCACGCGCACGCCCGCCTCGGACAGCTGCCCGATCATTTCGCCGAGCGACGCATTCTTGCCGCCGACGGAATCGACGTCCGTCATGCGCAGCCGTGCGAAGGGAACTGTGTAGCCGGTCACGCGCGAACCTCGCTCGTTCCGCACCTGTTACGATCTGCCGCGCGGCAGCCTGCGACGCGGGCCGCGACGGCCAACGGATGACCCGCCATGAAGCAGCGACGAACCGTCTTCTTCGTGTCCGACCAGACCGGCGTTACAGCCGAGACGATGGGGCACAGCCTGCTGACGCAGTTTGACGGCATGGAATCCAGACCGGTCACTCTGCCATTCATCACCACCGTTGACAAGGCGCGCGAGGCGGTCGCGAAGATCGACCAGGCCGGCCGGGAGGAGGGCGCGCGGCCGATCGTGTTCGCGACGCTCGTCGACAGCGGCGTGCGCGATGCGCTGAAGCAGGCGCACTGCCTGTTCCTCGATTTCTTTGACGCATTTCTCGGTCCGCTGGAACAGGAGCTCGGCCAGCCCTCGGCTCACGTGCTCGGGCGCGCGCACGGCATGGCGGACATCAACGCCTACACGATGCGCATCAATGCGACGAACTTCGCACTTGCAAACGACGACGGGGCCCAGACGCGCGACTACGACCGCGCGGATGTGATCCTGATCGGGGTTTCCCGCTCCGGCAAGACGCCGACCTGCGTCTACATGGCGCTGCAATACGGGGCTTTTGCGGCCAATTACCCGCTGACCGAGGACGATCTCGATGGCGGGGGCCTGCCTGCCGTCGTCGAGCCGTACCGCAGGAAGCTCTTCGGCCTCACGATCGAGCCCGGGCGCCTGCAGCAGATCCGCCAGGAGCGCCGCCCCGACAGCCGCTACGCGTCCGCGCAGCAGTGCGCGTTCGAAGTGCGCGCGGCCGAGCAGTTGTTCGAGCGCCACGGCGTCCCGTATCTTGAGACGACCGACACGTCCATCGAGGAGATCGCGAGCCGCGTGCTCGAGCGCCTGGCGATCCCGCGGCGCGTGAGGCCGTGACGGAATCGTGACCAATCGCACGAATCACGCGGGATTTGGCCGAATATCCCTGTGATATAGTCAAATCCATGTTGTCGGACGCCCTCTGCACGATCTCCTGGCGCGCACGGCCGCGATCATTCGTGAGCCTGATGACGCTCTACGAGAGCAACTACATCCGCCTCGGCTGGCTCGTGCCCGACTTGCGTCGCGTGCAGGGATCGCTCACCTCCGCGGTCGTCGGGGAGCCCGCGCTCGAACTCTCGGTCGTGGAGCAATGCCGCTACACGACGTCGCTGCAGATGACGCTACCTCTTCGGCGACGGGGCCGGCGCAGAACGCGAGCCCGGGCTCGAGATCCGCGTCTACCACGATGCGCGCCTGGCCGAGGCCTGCGGCACGGGCGCCGAGCCCTCGCACCCGCGCCTGCGGAAGGTCGCATCCGGCGCCGGGCCGGATTCAGGCCAGCGCTGGTCGTGCAACATGCTGCTGAACAAGTGGCTGGAATACTGCGTCGGCAGCGGACACCGCTTCGCGGTTCCCGCGGCCTGAGCGCGAGCCATGGCTGTCATGCTTCCGGACAAATGGTCGCAGTTGAAGCTGCCCTCCATCGGCAAGGCGGATCCCGCCGAGCAGGAGCGGCTGCTCAAGCTGTTCTGGAACCGGGCGGAGCTCAAGAAGGAGCTGCAGGACCTCGACGACCAGCTGCATAACCTGCGCAACAAGCTCAAGCAGCAGGAGAACGCGAACACGCGCCTGCAGCAGCAGCTCGAACAGCTCGAAGTCCAGCTCGGCAGCCCCGAGCGCGGCCTCGATGCGCTCGTGCACTTCGGCCTCAAGGCCCTGTGGCGCGCCTGCCGCGAGCAGCTCGAGAAGTTCGCGGCTGAACTCAAGCGCGAGCGGCAGGACGCGCAGCGCAAGCAGCAGCTCGCGGAGTTCCAGCAGGACCGGGCCGAGCGCCTCAAGGTCGCCGACGAGCGCCTGCGCCAGGCGCAGGAAGTCACCGACGCCGAGCGCGAGCGGATGGCCCAGCGCGAGGCGCGCATGGCGCAGCTCCAGGCAGTTCTGGCACTACTTCAAGCGCCGCGCGCTTGCGGTCGAGATCCTCGAGCAGCGCGAACGCTGCGTCGGCGCAGAGCGCCACCTCGCGGACATGCAGGAGTCGCACCGGACGATCGAGAAGGAGCCCTGGCCGGAATTCCCGGGCCTCTCGATCGAGGGTCGCCGCCTCGTGAACCTCGCGGTGATCGCCTATGCACAGCACCTGTTCGCGCGGCTCGCCGTATCGGGCCTCGCGATGGACGCCCGGCTCGCCAATAACCGCAGCGTCGAGAGCGCGAAGCACGGCAGCCTCGATGCCTGCCTCGCGCGCCTGCGCGAGATCGCCCAGGCGCTCGCGCTCGTGAACGCCCAGGACGGGCTCGTGGCGGAGATCAAGAAGCGCGGCGACAAGATGGCCGCGGGCGCGACCTGGCGGAATGCCAACGAGACGGTGCCGCAACCGGCTTCACTGCCGCCCGCCGCGAGCGGCGGCGTGCCGGACGCGAACGTGCTCGTCGATGACTACTGGGACGTCTACAAGGTCCTGCTGCGCTGATTCCGCGCGCGCCCTGCCTCAGGGCGCTTCCGTCGCCGGCTCCCCCCTCCGCGAAAACAGCTTGATGCGCTGGCGCCAGTTGTTCAGGTCGTCGAGCCACACGTAGAACATCGGCACGAAGAACAGCGACGTCACCGAGCCGAAGAAAAGCCCGGACATCAGGGCGCGGGCCATCGGGTAGTACGCGGGGCCGTCCCCGCCGATCTGGGTGTGTCCGATCGCGAGCGGCAGCATCGCGAGCAGCGTCACCACCGTCGTCATCAGGATCGGCCGCAGGCGGTGCCGCGCAGCCTCGATGATCGCCTCATGGCGGCTCATGCCCTCCTTGCGCAGGTCGATCACGTGCGCGATCAGCACGATGCCGATGTTCACGATCACGCCGATCAGGATCATGATCCCGAGCATCGCCATGAACGACACCGGCGTCTGCGTGATCGCAAGCCCCCAGAACACGCCGACGATCGCGAACACGATCGAGGTGAGGATCGAGATCGGGTAGAGCAGGGACTCGAACAGCGAGGCCATCACGAGGAAGATCAGGGCGACCGCGAGCAGGATGTTCGTCTGCATCGTCTTCGCCGTGTCGTCGCTGTCCTCGACGCTGCGGCCGTACTGCCAGCCGACGCCCGGCGGCAGCGGGAATTCCTTCATCACCGCGTCGACGCCCTTCTTGACGTCGTCGAGCGACGACTTGTCCGAAAGGATGCCCTCGATGACGACCGACGTGAGCCGGTCGACGCGCTCGATCGTGCGCGCGGTCTGGTCGATCCGGAAATTGGCGACCGCACCGAGGCTGCTGCGCGTGCCGTCCGGCAGGTAGAGCGGCGTCGCGGCCAGGTCCTCCAGGGTCTGGCGGTTGTCGGCGCGGAAGGCGAGTCGCATCTGGATCTCGCGGTCGTCCGCGCGGAATTCCTTCAGCGGGTCGCCGCGCATGGCGACGGCGATGGTCTGCGCCACGGCCTGCGGCGAGAGGCCGAGGCGGGCGGCGCGCTCGCGGTCCACGATGACCTGGATCTCGTGCTCGCCGGCCTTGGCCGTCGTGCGCACCGAGTCGAAGCCCTTCACGTCGCGCAGGCGCCGCACGACGTCGTGCGAGAGCGCCACGAGCTCCTCGGTGGATTCGCCCGTGAGCCGCATGCTGAACGCGCCAGTCTGGTTCTGGTCCTCGTCGAAGCGGAAGCTCGGCTTGCCGATGATGATCTCGGGCAGGCCCTTCTCGATCACCTTCATGAGTTCGCGCGGCTCCATCGGCAGCTGGTCCTTGGGCTTCAGCCGGATGACGCTGGACGCCTCGTCCGGCAGGTAGTAGCTGTAGATGAGGTCGATGCCGAACCGCTCCTTGTTGGCCTCCAGGTACGTCTCCACGCGCGTGACGGCCTCCTCGACCCGCGCGAGCGGATAGGTTCCCTCGATGTGGAACGGCAGGAAGAGGCGGTCCGAGGCGTCCTGCGGGAACATGTCCATCTTTACGAGGCCGGTCGCGAACAGCGGAACCGGCGAGAGCACGGTCAGCGACGACGAACAGCGCGCTCCACCACTTGTGGCTGAACATCCAGTCGAGCCGCTGCAGGTACCATCCCTGGACCTTCGCGAAGTACGAGCCGGCCTTGATCGCGGGCGGCGGCGGGAAACGCGCGGTCAGGGTCGGGATGATCGTCTGCGCCACGAGGAGCGAGGCCAGCATCGCGACCACGATCGGCACCGCGACGTGGACCATGAAGATCGAGATCTCGCTCTCCTTGCCGAAGATGATCGGCAGGAACACGATGACGGTCGAAAGCGTGCCGGCGAGCACGGCGAGGCCGACTTCGCTCACGCCCGACAGCGTCGAAGCGAGCGCTTCCGCGCCGGGCACCTGGCGGTGGCGGAAGATGCTCTCGGTCACGACCACCGCGTTGTCCACGAGCAGCCCGATCGCGAGCAGCATGCCCATCATCGTCAGGATGTTGAGCGAGAAGCCGAGGAAGTACATCGCCGCGACCGTGATCAGCAGCGAGAACGGCACCGCGAGTCCCACGATCAGCGTCGTCGGCCAGTCGCGCAGGAACAGGAACAGCACGATCAGCGCGAGGCCGGCGCCGATGAGGCCGGCATTTCGCAGGTCGCTGAGAGAGGTCCGGATGTTCTCGGACTGGTTCTGCAGGACGATGATCTCGATGCCCTGCAGCTGCGGCAGCTTGCGCTGTTCCTCGACGACCGTCATCACGCGTTCCGCGACGTCGACGATGTTCGCGCCGGTCGACTTGAATACGTCGAGGCCGACGCCCGGGCGGCCGTTCAGGTGCCGGCCGACCGTCAGGTCCGGCGTCACCATGTTGACGTCCGCAATGTCGTGCAGGCGGACATTGCCGGTCACGATGAAGTTGCGGACGTCGTCGATCGTGCGGAACTCGCCGATCGGGCGCACCAGGAAGCGCTGCGCGCCGCCCGTCACCTCGCCCGCGCTGACCGAGAAATTCGCCCCTTCGAGCGAGTCGCGCAGGCGCGCGATGTCGACGCCGTAGGCGGCGAGGCGCACGGGGTCGACCAGGATCCGCAGCTCGAGCGGCTCGACGCCCTCGAGCGAGACGCGCGCGACGCCGTCGAGGCGCTCGAGCGGCTTCTTGAGGTAGCGGTCGAGCGTGTCGTACTGGCGCGTCAGGTCTTCCTGGCTCGAGATGCGCACCGCGAGCACGCGATCGTCGCCCGCGGCGAACATCTGCGTCAGGATGCGGTTCGCGCTCGGCGGGAACTCGTGGCGGATCGACTCGAGCTTGGTGCGCACCTCGAAGCCGACCGCCGACGGGTCGCGTTCCCACTGGAAGAACACGACGAGCTGGGCGCCGGTCTCGGAGGAGGTCGAGCGGATTTCCTTGATGCCGGACAGCGTCGCGATCGCCTCCTCGGCCGGGCGCGTGATGAGCTGCTCGACTTCCTCGGGCGTCGAGCCGGCGTAGGGGATCGTGATCTGGATGCCGGGGAAGCGGATGTCCGGAAACAGCTCGAGCGGCAGGAACCAGGTCGCGATGACGCCGATCAGCGCGATCGCGATGAATGTCATCAGCGTGGTGACGGGCCTGCGAAGCGCGAACCGCGTATGGAACATCTCAGCCTCCGCCGTGCTCCGGCGCGACGCGCGGCAGGGCGCCCGCGCGGGCCGGATGGAATTTCTTCCGGTCGAGCAGCGAATAGACGACCGGGATCACGAGCAGCGTGAAGAAGCTCGCGACCGCGACGCCGCCGATGACGGTGATCGCCATGGGCTTCCTGATCTCGGCGCCTTCGCCGATGCCGATGGCCATCGGCAGCAGCCCCAGGATGGTGGTGAGCTTCGTGATGATGATGGGCCGCAGCCGCAGCCGCGCCGCCTCGATGATCGCGTCGTGCTTCGCGACCCCGCGCTCGCGCGCCTGGTTCACCGCGTCGATCAGCACGATCGACTGGTTGACCACGATGCCCGCCAGCATGATGAGGCCGATGTACGCGACCACGTTGACGGTCGTCCCGGTCAGGAACATGGCCCAGACCGACCCGACGAGCGCGAGCGGGATCGTGAGCAGGATCACGAACGGGTGCAGCAGCGACTCGAACTGCGAGGCCATGACCAGGTAGACGAGGAATATCGCGAGCAGCATCGTGAACTGCAGCGAGCGGAACGACTCCTTCATGTCGTCGCTCTGGCCGCTGACGGCGGCGGTCACGCCGACCGGCATCTCGACGGCGCTGACGATGGCCTTGAGTTCCCCGACGGCCGAGCCGAGGTCGCCCGCGGAGAGGTTTGCGGACACGATCGCGACGCGCTGCTGCCGGGTGCGCCGGATCTCCGCGGGGCCGGTCGCGACCGTGACGTCCGCGACCGCCGAGAGCGGGAGCGCGCGCTCGCTGCCGGGGTTCACGATGAGCTGGCGGATCTCCTCGACCGAGGAGGCGCGCGTGTCGACGCTCCTGACCAGCACGTCGATCTTCTTCTCGCGCAGCTTGTAGCGCGTCGCGACGTCGCCGCGCACGCTCGCGACCACGCGGTCGGCGAGCTCGCGGACGGTGAGGCCGAGCTGTGCGGCGCGCTCCTGGTCGAACACGATCTGGATTTCCGGGTTGCCGGACTCGACCGTCGACTTGATGTCGCTGAACGTCTTGCTCGCCTGCATCCGCAGGCGCACCTGTTCGGCGGCCTGGCGCAGCCGGTCGAGGTCGTAGCCGGTGATCGTGACCTCGAGCGGGGAGGAGAAGTTGAAGAGCGCCGGGCGGCTGAACTGGTACTGCACGCCGGCGAGCCCGTCGAACCTGGCGCGCAGCGCATCGATCGCCGCCTGCTCCTCGCGCGGGCCGACGCCGTGCTTGAGCGTGACGGAGAGCCGTCCCGTGTTTTCGCCGGCGTCCGTCGGGCTCGCGTCGAGCCGGTTGCCCGTGCCGGTCACGGCGTAGGAGAGCGCGATGTCCGGCAGCTCCATGGCCTGCGCCTGGGCCGCCGCCATGGCGTGATCCGTCTGCTCGAGCGGCGTGCCCGGCGTCAGCCGGATATCCGCGATGAACTCGCCCTGCGAGAGCTGCGGGATCAGCTCCGAGCCGAGGCGCGGCACCAGCGCCGCCGTCACGAGCAGGACGCCGACCGACACCGCGACGATGCGCCCGCGGTGCTCGAGCGACCAGCGCAGCGCCGGCAGGTAGACGCGCTGGACCGCGGCGAAGCCGGTCTGCGTCGGGCGCGCGGCGAAGCCGAGGAGCCAGGACATGCCGTCCGAGACCTTCGTCGTCATGCGCCGCTTCCAGGCGAGCGCGCGGGCGATCCAGCGTCCGGCCTTGCCCGGCGAGCGCTCGGGGTCCGGAACCGCGTATTCCGGCTTGCCCGCCGCGAGCATCGGCACGAGCGTCATGGCGACGATCAGCGAGAAGAGCAGCGAGAAACTGACGGTCAGCGCCTGGTCGCGGAACAGCTGGCCCGCGATGCCGGTGATGAACACCATCGGGAAGAACACGGCGACCGAGGTGAGCGTCGCGGCCGTGATCGCGGTGCCGACCTCGCTGGTGCCGCGGGTCGCCGCCTCGACGCGCGAGAGGCCGCTTTCGCGGTGGCGCACGATGTTCTCGAGCACCACGACCGCGTTGTCCACCAGCATGCCGACGGCAAGCGCGATGCCGCCGAGCGACATGATGTTGAGCGACAGGTCGAACATGTACATCGCGACGAACGTGCCGATCACCGAGACCGGGATCGCGAGGCCCGTGATGAAGGTCGCGCGCGCATCGCGCAGGAACAGGTAGAGCACGAGGATCGCGAGCACGCCGCCGATCAGCGCGGCATCGCGCACCTCGCCGATGGCCGACGAGATGAACTTCGACTGGTCGTAGACGAGCTTGAGCTCGCTGCCGGGCGGGACGACCTTGCCGAGCTCCTCGACCCGCGCGCGGATGCCCGAGGCCAGCTGGACCGTATTCGCGTCGCCTTCCTTGTAGATCGCGAGTTCGACGGACTCGCGGCCGTCCACGCGCGTGATCGCCTCGCGGTCCTTGTAGCCGCTCGTGACCGTCGCGACGTCGCGCAGATAAACGGGCTTGCCCCCGACGTTCGAGATGATGGCGTCGGCCATCTGCTGGACCGAGCTGAACTCGTTGAGCGTGCGCACCAGGAAGCGCTGCGTGCCCTGCTCGAGGCGGCCGCCCGAGAGATTGACGTTCTCCTCGCGCAGCCTGCGCGAGATGGTGTCGATCGACAGGTTGAGCTGCGCGAGCTTCTGCTGGTCCACGAAGATCTGGATCTCGTCCTCGTAGCCGCCGCTCACCTTGACGGCCGCCGAGCCGTCGACGGACTCGAGGTCCGGCTTCAGGCGGTCATCGGCAAAGCGGCGCAGGGTCTTCAGGCGCTCGACGCCGCCGGACTCGCCGGAATTCGCCTTGGCGAACTCGTCGGTGTCCACGAATGCGTAGCGCATGACCGGCTCGGTCGAGGGATCGAAGCGCAGCAGGATCGGGCGGCTCGCCTCGAGCGGCAGCTGCAGCAGGTCGATCTTCTCGCGCACGTCGATGCCCGCGAGGTCCATGTCCGTGCCCCAGGCGAACTCGAGGATCACGTCGGCCTGGCCGGCGCGCGACACGGACCGCACGGAGCGGACGTTGCGGATGATGCCGACGGACTCCTCGATCGGCCGCGTGATGAGCGTCTCGAGTTCGAGCGGAGCGGCGCCCGGCAGGTCCGTGCGCACCGTCAGCGTCGGGTAGGAGAGGTCGGGCAGCAGGTTCAGCTTCAGGCGCGACAGCGACACGAAGCCGAACAGGACGATCGCGACCGTCACCATCAGGATCGTGACGCGGCGCCGCGTGGCGAACTCGACGATCTTCATCGCGCGCTCGCCGCGGTCAGCCGGCCGCGACCGCAGGAATCCTGGCGGCCGCCGGGCGCGACGACGAATTGACGACGCGCACCGCGGCACCGGGCTTGACCGCGCCCTGGCCGACCACGACCACCTGCTCGCCGTCCTTGAGGCCCTCGGTGACCTCGATCCAGGCGCCGTTCGAGAGGCCGAGTTTCACGGCGCGCTCGGCGGCCTTGCCGTCCTTGATCACGAAGACCTTCGGCGGGCCGTCGCCGTCCAGAAGAGCGGTGCGCGGAATCTGCAGAGCATTGGGCTTGCGCTCGTAGATGATGGCGACCCGCGCAAACATGCCGGGGCGCAGCAGGCCCTCGGTCTGCGTCACGCGGATGCGCACGGAGAAAGTCGCCGTTTCGGCGTTGACCGAAGGGCTGATCTGCGAAATCGTGCCGAGGAAAACGTGGCCCGGCACGGCGTCGAAGCTCAGCTGCGCCGGCTGGCCGACCACGAGCTTCGCGAGCTCGCGCTCCGGCACGTTGACGCGCAGCATCAGCGTGTCGAGGTCCTCGATCACGAACAGCGCGCTCTGGCCGCTCTCGATCACGCCGCCGACCGGCGTCACCGTGTTGCCGACCTTCACGACGTCGAGTCGCTGCGTCACGTTGCCGTCGATCGGGGAGCGGATATCGCAATAGGAAAGCTGGAGCCGCGCGAGCTCCCAGTTCGCCTTCGCGGCCGCGAGCTCGTACTTGAGGTTGTCGAGCGCGGTCGCGCTGACCAGGCCCTTCTGCTGCAGCTCGAGGTTGCGGTTGTAGTCGCGCTCGAGCTTGTTCATGGTCGCTTCGTTGAGCGCGACTTCCAGGCGCAGCTTGTCGCCGTCGAGGCGGGCGAGCAGCTGTCCGGCGCGCACGCGCTGGCCTTCGTCCGCAAGCACCTGGCGGATCTCGCCCTGGACCTTCGGCAATACGAGGGCCTTGCGGTCGGATTCGACCGGGGCCGTTCCGGTGTACATCGCCGCCATTTCGGCGCGCTGCGTGGCCGCAACCTCGACCGGCACCGCCGGCACGTCTTCCTTGCCTTCCTTGGCGTTGTCGCCGTTGGCACGGTCGCAGGCGACGAGCGCAAGCGCGGCCGCGAGCATCAGGGCGACGAGGAGCAACCGGTCAGGCCTTGCAAAAAGCGGGAAAACTTGGGTTTCGGTGCGCATCGCGGTCGGCTCCAGGCGGTCAGGTGGCGCTATGTTACGGTTCCTTAGTGTTGTAGTCAAGTATAACACTAAAGGAACCCAAAGTGACCTAAGTCACTCATTTGTACGGGGGAAAACGCGAGAATCGGGCGGGAATCAGCTGAGGTGGGCCGGTTCCTGGAGCTTGGGGAGCTGGACAGCATCCCCCGCGATTTCGACAGCTTCATCCAGGACGGCATCCGGTGCCTCGGCAGCATCCAACGCGCTGATGTTCGCGAGCGGCGTCAATCCCCGAGCCGCCCGGCGCGCATTTTCGCGCTTGAGGCGCTCGGCGTCGATGGCATCGCGCTCGGCGCGGCGCTTCTCGAGATTCAACGACAGGTCGCGCTGGTTGCGCAGGTGTGCGAGCTCGTCGACGTCGCCCTGCAGGGCCAGGATGTCCGGGTCATGCGCAACGCGCTCTTCGTGTTCGCGCGAGATGATCGACACGACCGGCAGTTCGGCCGGTTCCGGCGTGTAGTGCGCGGCGTTGATGCGGTCCCAGGGCAGCGCGCTCTCGCGCGTGCTTTCGCCGATGTCGTCGGTGTTGAGCAGCGAGGGGAGGGTGATGTCCGGCTCGACGCCGCGGTGTTGCGTGCTGTCGCCGGTGACGCGGTAGTACTTGCCGATCGTCACGGTGAGCTGGCCGAAGCCGGCGTTCGGCCCGAGCGCATAGCGGTCGAGCGGATAGAGGTTCTGTACCGAACCCTTGCCGTAGGTCTGCTGGCCGACGACGAGGCCGCGCTGGTAGTCCTGGATCGCGCCCGCGAAGATCTCCGACGCGGAGGCGCTCGCCCGGTTGACGAGGACGACGAGCGGCCCCTCCCAGGCAGCGCCCGGCTCGGGATCGTCGAGCACCTCGATGCGGCCGTTCGACTCGCGCAGCTGCACGACCGGGCCGCGCTCGACGAAGAGCCCGACCAGGCTCGTCGCCTCGGACAGGTGGCCGCCGCCGTTGTCGCGCAGGTCGATGACCAGCGAGTCGATCTTCTCGGCCTTGAGCTCGTCGATCAGCCGGTGCACGTCGCGCGTCGTGCTGCGGTAGTCGGCATCGCCTTTCATGCGTGCCTGGAAGTCCTGGTAGAAGCTCGGCACCTCGATGACGCCGACCTTCAATTCCTTGTCGCCGCGGTGCAGCGTGTGGACCTCTTTCTTGGCCGCCTGCGACTCGAGCGTGATCTTCGCGCGCTTCAGCGCGAGATGCGCTTCCTGCGATCCTGGCGAGGCCGAGGCCGGCAGGATCTGCAGCCGCACGAAGGTGTTTTCCGGGCCGCGGATGAGCTGCACGACGTCGTCGAGGCGCCAGCCGACGACGTCGGTGAACGCGCCGGTTTCGCCCTGGCCGACGGCCGTGATGCGATCGCCGACCTTGATCTCCGTCGAGGCCGCCGCGGAGCCGCCCGGCAGGACGTTCATGATCGTGACGTAGTCGTCCACGAGCTGCAGCGAGGCGCCGATGCCCTCGTAGGAGAGGCTCATCGCGATGTTGTATTCCTCGGAATTGCGCGGCGACAGGTAGTTGGAATGCGGGTCGTAGACGTGCGAGTAGGCGTTCATGAACGTCTCGAACACGTCGTCCGCGGTGACCTGCTCGATGCGCTTGCCCACCCGCTCGTAGCGCTTGCGCAGCACGTCGCGCGCTTCGGGCCAGGTCTTGCCGGCGAGCACGAGTGACAGCGCGTCGTTCTTGACGCGCTTGCGCCAGAGCTCGTGGAGCTCGTCCGTCGACGCCGGCCAGCCGGCGTCCGTGCGGTCGAAGCGGAAGGACTCGTCGAGCGTGAAGTCGGGCTCGGTGTCGAGGAGCTGGAGCGCGTAGTGCAGCACCTCGCGATTGCGCTGCTGGAAACGCGTGAAGATCTGGAACGCAGGCCCGGCGTCGGCCTTCTCGATCGCGTCGTCGAGCTGGAATCGCAGCGGTTCGAACTCCGCGATGTCGGAGGCGAGCAGGTAGCTCTTGTTGCCGTCGAGCGCCTCGAGGTATTGCTCGAAGATCTGCGAAGACATGGAGTCATCGAGCGGCGTCTGGCGATAGTGCTGGCGCTCGACCACCTCGGAGACGAGGCGCATGACGCGCCGGTGGCGCTCGCTCGGGACCAGCTCGCCGGAGGAGGCGACGGCCGGCGAGATGGCGGGCCCGAGCGCGGTGCGCTCGGTACCCGAACCGGCCAGCATGAACACGCCCGCGACGACCGCGCAGGCGATCGCCAGCCGGAGCTTTGATGAGGTCGGCGCTCTGAGCCAGGGTGCCATGGGCTGTTACACTGCTCCTCGTGGCCCCTGTGGGGGCCTAAACCGGTCGAGACAGGCTATGGGCGGGCGGGCGCGGTATCAAGTACCGGCTTCACGCCCCGGCAAGGGATGCACGAATGCGGCCATTGGGCTTCCTGACGGGCGTCGTGCTGGGCTCCGCCGCCTCGATCGCGCTGGTCCTCGTGATGGTGGCCATCGTATTCGCCTTTACGGCCCATGGGCAGCCCGAGATCGGCGAGGAATACGCGGGGCTTCTCGCGTCGGCCGGCCTTTTCGGCATCCTGGCGGCCGCGGCCGCGGCGGCCTTCGTGGGACTGCAACGCGAGCGCCACTGGCGCTGGGTCGCGCAAGGCGCCATGTGGCTCGTGCTGGCCGCGATCGCCTGGTATTACTGGCCTGCGGGCGCCTGGCCCGGGGGATGACATGATGCATTTGGACAAGGGACTTCGGCTGCTGTTCATTCCGGCCGCGCTCGCGGCGCTGCTCGGCGCGTTCAACGCCGACGACAAGATGCTCCGCAAGGCCGCGGAGGCGATCAATGGCTCGGCCTACCGCGCACATGTCGTCGCGCTCTCCGCAGACGACTTCGAGGGGCGCTCGCCCGGCTCGAAGGGCGAGCAGATGACGCTCGAATACATCGAGAAGGAATTCCTGGAGCTCGGCCTGCAGCCGGCCGCGGGCGGCGACTACCGCCAGGACGTCGCGCTCCTCGAGATCACGGGCAG
The DNA here is from genome assembly GCA_963747035.1 of uncultured Gammaproteobacteria bacterium. Classification (GTDB taxonomy): domain Bacteria; phylum Pseudomonadota; class Gammaproteobacteria; order Steroidobacterales; family Steroidobacteraceae; genus SCUD01. The sequence continues at coordinate 69,365 of CAVVDL010000001.1, read as the reverse complement.
CGGCCAGACGCTGTCGTTCAACAAGGGTGCGGGCGGGATGGCGCTCGCCTACGGCGACGACATGGTGATCGGCTCACGCCGCGCGCAAGCCTCGGCGTCCGTCGCGGGCAGCGAGGTCGTGTTCGTCGGCTACGGCATCAACGCGCCCGAATACGGCTGGAACGACTACGCCGGCATCGACATGCACGGCAAGACGGCGCTCATCCTCGTGAACGACCCGGGCTTCGTCACCGGCGAGGAGTCGCTGTTCCGCGGCAAGGCGATGACCTACCACGGCCGCTGGACCTACAAGTACGAGGAGGCCTCGCGCCAGGGCGCGGCGGCGGCGATCATCGTCCACGAAACGGCGCCCGCGTCCTATGACTGGGGCGTCGTGAGGAACAGCTGGTCGGGCCCGCAGTTCTACCTCGACCGCGAAGACGGCAATGCCGGCCGCACGGCGCTCGAGGGCTGGATCACCGAGGCGCGCGCGCGCCAGCTCATGGAACTCGCAGGCCAGGACTTCGACGCACTGAAGTCGGCGGCGGTGAAGCGCGGCTTCAAGCCCGTGCCGCTCGGCGTCACCGCGACGGGCGGCGTCAGGAACGCGGTTCGGCACAAGCGCTCGCCCAACATCGTGGGGTCCATGGAGGGCAAGGATCGCCCGGACGAGTACGTCATCTACATGGCGCACTGGGATCACCTCGGCCTCGACGACAATCCGGAGGGAGACCGCGTCTACAACGGCGCGGTGGACAATGCGACCGGCGTCGCGGGCATCCTCACGATTGCGCGCGCGTACCGGGACATGCTGCCGGGCGCGTCGCGCTCGGTCCTTTTCATCGCCGTCACCGCGGAAGAGTCCGGCCTGCTCGGTTCCGAGTACTACGTCGAGCATCCGCTGGTGCCGCTCGCGAAGACGGCGGCGCTGATCAACATCGACGCCCTGCATCCGCTCGGACGTGCGAAGGACGTCGAGGTGGTCGGATACGGCGCCTCCGACCTCGAGGACCTGCTCGCCACGGCCGCGAAATCGCAGGGCCGCACGCTGACGCCCGACCAGCGCTCCGAGGCCGGCCGCTTCTACCGCTCGGACCAGTTCAATTTCGCGAAGGCCGGCGTGCCCTCGCTCTACATCAAGTCGGGCACGACGCTGCGCGACAAGCCGGCCGGCACGGGCCTTGCGATGCTGCAGGACTACGAAACGAAGCGTTACCACAAGCCCGGCGACGAATATTCCGAATCCTGGGACGTCAGCGGGACGATCGAGGACCTGCGCCTCCTGTTCGAGGTCGGCGCGCGCGTCGCCAACGAGAAGACCTGGCCGGAATGGCGCGCGGGCAACGAATTCCGCGCCGTGCGCGAGAAGAGCGCGAAGGCCCGCGCGGTCGAGGAGGAGGAGTAGGCGGTCAGCCGGTCCGCCGCATCGGGCGGGTCAGCAGGCGCAGGGCCGTGAACAGCAGGTAGGGGCCGAGCACCAGGAGCCATGCGGTCGGGGTCAGCGTGAAGAAGGCGGCGAGCAGCGAGCCGAGGAAGGCGAGCAGGCCGCCCTCGTAGGGTCCGAGCGTCAGGAAGCCCGCCAGATAGATAAGGAAGGGCATGACGACGAGGCCGAAGCCGAACCAGAGGGCGACGATCCGCAGTTCGCGCCGCCAGGCGGGCGAGAGCCCCGCGTACCAGTTCCGGATCGGGTCGTGCCAGGCCATCGCGGACAGTGTGCGGGGCAGGACCGGCCGGGGCAAGCCGCGCGCCCGCACGGCTATACTGGCGTCCACATGACGCGACTGCGCTGCGCCGTCGTCGGCGCCGGCTACCTCGGCCGCTTCCACGCACAGAAATACGCCGCGCTCGCGAACTGCGAGCTCGTCGGCATCGCCGATCCGTCGGCCGAGGCGCGCGAGCGCCTGCGGGCCGAGCTCGGTGTGCCCGGATTTGCGGACCATCGCGAGCTGCTGGGCCGCGTGGATGCCGTCAGCATCGCGACGCCGACCGCGCTGCATCACCCGGTCGCACGCGACTTCCTGCAGGCCGGCGTGCACGTGCTGGTCGAGAAGCCGATCACCGCGACCGCGGAGGAGGCGCGCGAGCTCATCGCGATCGCCGCCGCAGCGGCGCTGCGTGCTGCAGGTCGGCCACCTCGAGCGCTTCAACCCGGTGATCCTCGCGGTTGCGAGCGAGTTGTCCGGTCCGCGGTTCATCGAGTCGAACCGGCTCGCCCCGTTCAAGCCGCGCGGCACCGACGTTTCGGTCGTGCTCGACCTCATGATCCATGACATCGACCTGATCGAGCACATCGTGCGCTCGCCGATCGCCTCGATCGACGCGATCGGCGCGCCCGTGTTCACCGACGAGATCGACATCGCCAATGCGCGCATCCGGTTCGCGAACGGCTGCGTCGCGGACGTCACGGCGAGCCGCATCAGCCTGAAGGCGGAGCGGAAGCTGCGCGTGTTCCAGGCCGATGCCTACCTGTCGATCGACCTGCAGCAGAAACTGCTGACGATCGTGCGCAAGCCGGCCGTGTTCGACGAGGGCGGCATTCCGAAGGTGGACCTGCAGGAGCGGAGCTTCGATCCGGGCGATGCGCTGCTGGACGAGATCCGGTCGTTCATCGCTGCCGTGGAAAGCGGCGGGCGCCCCGTCGTTTCCGGCGAGGACGGCCTGCGCGCGCTCGAGACCGCGATGCGGATCGCGGAGCTCGTCAACCGCGGCGCCGGCGGCGGCGGGGCGTCCGCATCGATCAGCCCGCCGGCCGGTATACTGGAGGGCTGATGCAACCGACGAACACGGCGGATCCGGACTACTACCACAAAGTGGTGGACTGCCAGTGGGCATGTCCCGCGCACACGGACGTGCCCGAGTACATCCGCCTGATCGCGCAAGGGCGTTACTCGGACGCCTACCTGGTGAATCGCGAGTCGAACGTTTTCCCCGGGATCCTCGGGCGCGTCTGCGACCGTCCCTGCGAGCCCGCCTGCCGGCGCGCGACGTGTCGAGGAGAAACCCGTCGCGATCTGCCGCCTGAAGCGCGTGGCCGCGGACCTGCGCGACGACATCACGCCGCGGTTGCCGAAGGCGCCGGCGAAGAAGAACGGCAAGCGCGTCGCCTGCATCGGCGCAGGCCCCGCGACGCTCACCGTCGCGAACGACCTGCTGCCGATCGGCTATGAGGTCGTGATCTTCGAGCAGTACGCGACGGCCGGCGGCCTGATGCGCACGAATATCCCGGCATTCCGCCTGCCGGCGCAGGTGCTCGACGAGGAGATCGGCTATGTCGTCGGCATGGGCGCCGACCTCAGGCTCGGCACGCCCGTCCCCAGCATGCGCAAGTTGCTGGATGGCGGCGGATTCGATGCGGTGTTCGTCGGCACCGGCGCGCCGAAAGGCAAGGAGCTGAGCCTGCCGGGCCGCAAGGACTCCGACCGGATCCACATCGGCATCGCCTGGCTCGAATCGGTGGCTTTCGAGCACATCGACAAGATCGGCGAGCGCGTGCTGATCATCGGCGTCGGCAATACCGCGATGGACTGCTGCCGCACGTCGCTCCGGCTCGGCGCGAAGAGCGTGAAGGTCATGGCGCGCAAGCCGCGCGGCTTCTTCAAGGCCTCCGAGTGGGAGCTCGAGGACGCCGAGGAGGAGCACGTCGAGATCATCGTGAATCACGCGCCGAAGGACTTCGTCGTCGAGGACGGCAGGCTCAAGGGCATGACCTTCGAGCGCCTCGAGTACGAGATGGACGGCGCCGAGATCAGGAGCCAGCGCGTCGCCGAGGAAGTCTTCATTCCCTGCGACGACGTGATCCTGGCGATCGGCCAGGAGAATGCGTTTCCCTGGGTCGAGCGCGATCTTGGCATCGAGTTCGACAAGTGGGACGTGCCGAAGCTCGACAAGCTCACGTTCGAGTCGACGCGCAAGGGCGTCTTCTTCGGCGGCGACGCGGCGTTCGGACCCAAGAACATCATCTGGGCCGTCGAGCACGGCCACCAGGCCGCGATCTCGATCCACAAGCACTGCCAGGGCGAGGCGCTGGCGGAGCGCATGCCGCGCGGCGTCAACCTGCAGAGCCGCAAGGTCGGCATGCACGAGTGGTCGTACAAGAATGACTACGACGCGTCGGCGCGCAAGCTCATGCCGCACGTGAGCCTCAAGGAGCGATTCAAGCGCCTGAACATCGAGGTCGAGCTCGGCTTCGACGCCGAGCGCGCCGCCGAGGAAGTCTCGCGCTGCATGAATTGCGACATCCAGACGGTGTTCCACGCGAAGCTCTGCATCGAGTGCGATGCCTGCATCGACATCTGCCCGACCGACTGCCTGACGATCACGGCGAACGGCGAGGAGGCGGAGCTGGTCACGCGGCTCAAGGCGCCGCGCCGCAATCCGGACCAGCCGATGATGGTCTCGGAGCCCCTCGTCCAGACCGGGCGGGTGATGGTCAAGGACGAGGACCTCTGCGTGCACTGCGGTTTGTGCGCGGAGCGATGCCCGACCGATGCCTGGGACATGCAGAAGTCCTGGATCAAGATTCCACTTGCCGAGGATGAGGCCCGATGCCAGAGCGCAAAAGCGCTGCGCCGCGCGTAAACGACTTCACGCTCAAGTTCGCGAACGTCAACGGCTCGGGCTCCGCGAGCGCGAACGCGCTCGTCATGAAGGCGATCTTCCGCATGGGCGTGCCCGTCGTCGGGAAGAACTTCTTCCCGTCGAACATCCAGGGGCTCCCGACCTGGTATGAGATCCGCGTCACGCGCGATGGCTGGCGCGCGCGCTCGGGCCGCATCGACCTCATGGTCGCCATGAACGCGGAGACCTATTCGCGCGACGTGCGCGAGGTCGCGGCCGGCGGATTCCTGGTCTACGACTCGACCTGGCCGCGGAGCTCGCTGCTCTCGAGGGACGACATCAAGACCTTCGGCGTGCCGTTCGCGCAGCTGTGCAACGAGAATTTCGAGGGCGCGCGCGCCCGCACGCTGATGAAGAACATCATGTATGTCGGCACCGTCGCGGCGCTCATCGACCTCGACCTCGAGGTGATCCGCGGGCTGCTCGCGGAGACCTTCGCGAAGAAGCCGGCGCTCGTCGAGTCGAACATGAAGGCGATCGAGATCGGCCATCGCTACGCGAAGGAACACTTCGACTGCCCGCTGCCGACGCGCGTCGAGCGGATGAACGCAACCGCCGGGCACGTCATGATCGACGGCAACACGGCCGCGGCGCTCGGCTGCCTGTACGCGGGCGCGACCGTCGGCGCCTGGTACCCGATCACGCCGTCGACCTCGCTGATGGACGCCTTCCGCTCGTTCTGCGGCCGCCATCGCACCGACCCGAAGACCGGGCAGCGCGACTACATGATCGTCCAGGCCGAAGACGAGCTCGCGGCGATCGGCATCGTGATCGGCGCGATGTGGAACGGCGCGCGCGCTTTCACGCCGACCTCCGGCCCCGGCATCTCGCTGATGGAGGAGTTCATCGGGCTTGCGTATTACGCGGAAGTGCCGGCCGTGATCTTCGACGTGCAGCGCGTCGGTCCCTCGACCGGCATGCCGACGCGCACGCAGCAATGCGACCTGCTGGCCTGTGCCTATGCCTCGCACGGCGACACGCGGCACGTGCTGCTCTTCCCGGACTCGCCGGAGGAATGCTTCCAGATGTCGGTGCAGGCCTTCGACCTCGCGGAGCGGCTGCAGACGCCGGTGTTCGTGCTGCTCGACCTCGACATCGGCATGAACGACTGGATGTCGCCCGAATTCCACTGGGACGACGCCTACCGTCCCGACCGCGGCAAGATGCTGACGCCCGAGCAGATCGCCGGAATCGAGAAGTTCCAGCGCTATCTCGACCCGGACGGCGACGGCATTCCGTACCGGACGCTGCCGGGCATCAGCCCGAAGGCGTCCTATTTCACGCGCGGCTCGGGCCACAGCCGCTTCGGCGCCTATACCGAGGATTCCGCCGAGTACCAGGACGTGCTCGACCGGCTCACGCGGAAGTTCAAGACGGCCGCGCAGTACGTGCCGGCCGCGGTCGCGGACGGACGCGGCTCGGCGGCCGCGATCGTGAGCCTCGGGTCCTGCGACGCCCCGGTTCGCGAGGCGCTCGCCGCGCTTCGCAAGTCCGGAATCTCGATCGACTACCTGCGCGTGCGCGGGTTTCCGTTCGGGGCGGAGGTCGAGGAATTCCTCGCGGCGCACCAGACGATCTTCGTCGTCGAGCAGAATCGCGATGCGCAGCTGCGCGCGCTGCTGACGATGGAAACCGCGGTGGACAAGAAGAAGCTGCGCTCGATCCTGCATTACAACGGCCTGCCGATGTCGGCGGCCACCATCGTCGACGGCGTCAACAAGGCGCTCGACAAGGAAGTCGCCGCATGAGCTTCATCGCCAAGCCGAAGGTCGCGAATCCGGGATTGCAGCGGAACGAACTCGGGCTCAACCGCCGCGACTACGAAGGCAGCATGTCGACGCTCTGCGCCGGTTGCGGCCACGACTCCGTCACGGCCGCGATCGTGCAGGCCTGCTTCGAGCTCGCGTTGCCGCCGCAGAGCGTCGTGAAGCTCTCCGGCATCGGCTGCTCTTCCAAGACGACCGCCTACTTCGTCGCCGGCGCGCACGGCTTCAATGCCGTGCACGGCCGCATGCCGTCGATCGCGACCGGGGCCAACGCGGCGAATCGCCACCTGCGCTACATCGGCGTGTCGGGCGACGGCGACTCGCTGTCGATTGGCCTCGGCCAGCTCGCGCACGCGATCCGGCGGAACCTGAACATGGTGTACATCCTCGAGAACAACGGCGTCTACGGGCTGACCAAGGGCCAGTTCTCGGCATCCGCGGACATCGGCTCGAAGTCGAAGAAGGGCGAGGCCAACGAGCAGCAGCCGATCGATCCGGTCCTGCTCGCGCTTGCGCTCGGTGCCTCGTTCGTCGCGAGAAGCTTCTCCGGCGACAAGGAGCAGCTCGTTCCGCTTGATCCAGGCCGGCCTCGCCCACCGGGGCTTCGCGATCATCGACGTGCTGTCGCCCTGCGTGACCTTCAACGATCACGAGGGCTCGACCAAGAGCTACGCCTACGTGCGCGAGCACAGCGAGACGCCGGTCGCCGCCGACTACATCGCGCCGAAGCAGGAGATCCGCGTGCAGTACGCGCCGGGCGAGACCGTGTCCGTCCCGATGCACGACGGCAGCAACGTCGTGCTGCGCAAGCTCGATCCGGCCTACGACCCGACCGATCGGGCGCAGGCCGCTGCCTACGTGCAGGAACGCGCCATGAAGAACGAGTACGTCACGGGCCTCATCTACGTGGACGAGTCGCGCCGGGATTTCCATGCGCAGCACGGCACGGCCGAGGAGTCGCTGAACGCCGTGCCGTACTCGCGGCTCTGCCCGGGATCGGCGAAGCTCGACAGGATCCTCGCAGCCTTCCGCTGAACGTGGCCGACGCGATCGAACCTGTCAGCTACAAGCTCGCGACGCGGGATCCGGCTGCGTTCGTCGCGCACTTCGCGGGCAGTTTCGAACGCTATGGTTTCGCGGTCGTCGGGGACCACGAACTGCCGCAATCGTCCATCGACGGCTGCCTCGGCCGGTTCAAGAAGTTCTTCGGCCAGGATGCCGCCCTCAAGGAGCGCTATCGCGTGCCCGGGATCGGCGGCGCCCGCGGTTACACGCCCTTCGGCGTCGAGACCGCGAAAGGCGCCGTGCACCACGACCTGAAGGAATTCTGGCAGATCGGGCGCGAGCTGCCGCCCGGCCATCGCTACCGGCCGTCGATGCCGGACAACGTCTGGATCGAGGGTGACCCGGAATTCAGGCGCGCGGCGCTCGAACTCTGGGACGCATTCGACCGCATGGGCCGGAAGCTGCTGGAGGCGATCGCGACCTATCTCGGACTCGAGCGGCACTGGTTCGACGACAAGGTCGGCGAGGGCAACAGCGTGCTGCGCGTGATCCATTACCCGCCGCTTGAGGCGGGTGCGACGGGCGTACGCGCCGGCGCACACGAGGACATCAACGTGATCACGCTCCTGCTCGGGGCGGAGGAGGGCGGCCTCGAACTGCTCGATCGCAATGGCCGCTGGCTGCCGGTCAATCCGCCGCCGGGAACGCTCGTCTGCAACGTCGGCGACATGCTGCAGCGGCTGACGAATCACGTGCTGCCCTCGACGACCCATCGCGTCGTGAATCCGACCGGCGAGCGGGTGAATCGCCCGCGCTACTCGATGCCGTTCTTCCTCCATTTCAATTCCGACTTCCCGATCGCGACCCTGCCGGGCTGCATCACGCCGGACAACCCCGACCGCTATCCGCAGCCGATCCTCGCGGACGACTACCTGCGCGAGCGGCTGCGCGAGATCAAGCTGCTCTACTAGTGGCGAAGCTCTATTTCTATTACTCGACGATGAATGCGGGCAAGTCGACTTCGCTCCTGCAGTCGAGCCACAACTACCGCGAACGCGGAATGCGCACGCTGGTCTACACCGCCGGGGTCGACCAGCGGGGAGGCGGCAAGGTGCACTCGCGCATCGGCCTTTCGAGCGAAGCCCGTCATTTCACCCCGGGATCCGACCTGTTCACGGACATCGCGGCGGAACATGCCGCGCAGCCTGTCAGTTGCGTCCTACTCGACGAAGCGCAGTTCCTGACGCGCGAACAGGTCGAACAACTTGCGAGAATCGTGGACCAGTTGTCGATCCCGGCGCTTTGTTATGGACTTCGGACGGACTTTCGTGGCGAACTGTTTCCGGGCAGCGCACGCCTGCTGGCGCTGGCCGACGAGCTGACTGAATTGAAGACAATCTGTCACTGCGGTCGCAAGGCAACGATGGTCGTGCGCGTCGGCGCGGACGGCGCCGTCGAGCACGACGGCGAGCAGGTCGAGATCGGCGGCAACGAGCGCTATGTCTCGCTGTGCCGACGCCATTACTTCGAGGCAAGCGGGTCGCACAGGCGTCCGGGCTGACGATGGCGACCGCCTGCAGGTCGCCCACCGCGGTTCTCGTGACTTCTCGGCATCCTGCCACTCGCCGCCGGGGCTGACGGCCCGCCGGCGCCTGAAACGAAGCCCCCTGAGGCGAAATCGCAGGAGTCGAAGGCGGTCCCTGCGCGGGTCCGAATGCCGCTCGGGACGCGAGGGGCTCGACACGATGCGCGCCGGGCTCGAGCGCGGCGTCTGCAGCACGGCGCGTTTCGTCGACCGCCTGTTCGGTCGCGAGAACGAGTACTCGGAGTACGAGGACGAGTCCAACGGCCGCGCGAGCGTCACGCTCGGCTGGAACGAGCAGGACGGCGTCGAGGTGGACACGCGCTTTCGCGTGAGCGTCAATCTGCCGCAGATCAACGACCGCTTCAACGCGACCATCGGCCGCGCGACCCGCGACGAATACGTCGCCGACGAGCTTCGACGGCTTCGATCCCGCGGTCGAGCCAGTTCACGGATGACGAGCCCGCCGAGTGGTTCGCCGGCGTCGGCTACCGCGTCCACCGCACCCGGGACAGCCGCTTCGACCTCGGTGCCGGCGTGAAGCTCGAGTCGCCGCTCAATCCCTATGCCAACGCGCGCTACCGCGACTACATCTATGCGGGTCCGAGCGTCCTGATGACGATGCGGACGACGGCATTCGTCGAGAACGACGAGGGATTCGGCGTGACGCAGGCCTTCGACATCGACAAGGTTCTGGACCACGAGTACCTGTTCCGGCTCAGCAACTCGGTGCGCATGTCGCGAGAAGACCGAGGGCATCCGCTGGCGGATACGACCCGCGCTGTACCAGGCGATCGACTACAAGCGCGCGATGCGATACGAGAGCCTTGTGCGCGGTGAAACCGATGGCACGCAGCCGGACCTGTACGGCTTGCGCATCACGCATCGCCGCTCGGCCTGGCGTGACTGGCTGTTCATCGAGTTCGGGGCGCCACTGTTCTGGGCCGACGGCCCGGAGCCGGGTGATCGCTGCAACTGCCTGTGTCGGCGCACCGATCGGTTTCGAGGTCCTGTTCGGCGATGCCTACGACCGCGCCCTGCGTCGCGAAAAACGCGACCAGAACGCGGCCGATCGGCAGCCGTAAGCACGTTGTCGACGTCGACGCTCGGATCCAAGTCTCATTTTCGATCATCCATCCCCGTCCAATGTTCGTTACCGAACCGATCCAGGCGCCGGCGCTTGGTACGTTTCCTGCAACTGTCAGCAGTTGGCGCCACCAGGAGGCTCGAGATGCCGAGTCCAAGTCACGACCGGATCGCCATGGGCGCGATCGAAGATGGCCTGGTCGCTGACTCCTTGCCTCTCAGGAATGTCTGCGGCAGTGCGCTGCGCGGGCGGGCCGGGGCATCGGTCCCGAGTCACTCGTCCTGGCTGCTCGACGACGCCTTGCATGCGCTGGCTCTGGCCGAGAAGCGCCTCTTCGGCGTCCAGCGCGAGAACATCGGTCTGCGCAGGAACAACGAACACCTGATGCAGGCGCTGGACGGAGCCTCGCGGCGGGCCGTTGCCGCGGTCCGCGTCGCGCAGCACGACGGTCTCACCGGACTGCCCAATCGACTGCTGCTCGTCAAGCGCCTGGAACTCGCAATCTCGCAATGCCGCGAAGCGGCGGGGTCAACTCGCGCTCGTGTTCATCGATCTGGATGGATTCAAGACCGTGAATGACCGTTACGGGCACCGCGTCGCCGACCGGCTGCTCGCGGCCGTCGGCGCCCGCATCGCGGCGTGCATCCGGGCCGAGGACCTTGCCTGTCGCTACGGCGGCGACGAGTTCGTCGCGCTGCTGCCGAACCTGAACGGAGACGGCATCGTCGAACGGATCGCGGAAAAATTCCGCCGGGAAATCGGCCGGTGCTATGCGATCGATGGCACGAGATCCAGATCGGCGCCTCAGTCGGCCTTGCGGTGTATCCGCATGATGGCGTGCGCCTCGACACGCTGCTTCAGCATGCCGACGCCGCGATGTTCCGCGACAAGGCCGCTCGTCGCGCCGCCAGAAGCTTATGTGAAATGGAAAGCATCGCGGCGCGTCAAATCGGGATAACCGCCTGAAATCAGCGCCTCGGGCTGATTTCGACTCCTTGCGCACCGCGCGAGCACGCCGCATGCTCGCCAGTACAGAGCGCGTTGCTCCGGCAAGCGCGATGGGTGTGCACCGAGCGAGCATGAATTCAACTAGCCAGGATGCTCAGACGCGGCGCCCCGATGCGGCGCCCGGAATCGATCAGCCAATCCGCGACGCCGGGTCGCTTGATCGGATTGACGTCCCGGATCCGACCGAAGATCTCGCCAATGACGTGACGAGTGAATTGCCCGGCACGGGCACGCGCCTGCATGTGCGTGCCGACTCGCCTGACTCGGCACCGGACGGCACGTGGCCAACGACGAACCACCGGCGTGGCCGGCGATGGCGACCGGCACGGTGCTTCGTGACCGCTACATCCTCGGCGCGCCGATCGGTTACGGCGGAACCTCCGTCGTCTACCAGGCTCATGACGTGCGGCGAGCCGAAGTCGCCGGGCGCGAACGCAGAAGTCGCCATCAAGCTGCTGCGACCGGAGTTCCGCGATCAGCCGCAATGCATCGCGCGTCTCAGGCGCGAATTTCACCAGACCCAGTCCGTGGCGCATCCGGATGTCGTGCGCTTCCATCGATCTCGATTGCGATCGTGGGAACTGGTTCATCGCCATGGAGCGGCTCACCGGTGAGTCGTTGGGCCGGCGCCTGCGACACGAGTGCTCCGGCGGGTCTTCCGACGACGGAATGCGCTGCACATCGCGATGCGCCTGTGGCGAAGCACTCGCGCACGCCCACGCCCACGGCGTCACGCATGGGGACGTCAAAGCCGGACAACGTATTCATGACCGCCTCGGGCGAAGTACGGATGCTCGATTTCGGTGTCGCGCCGGACTCCGTGAGTCGCCGCTGCCGGAGGATCGCGCAGTCGCGGACCCGGTCCAGGCGGCGGCGACGCGTGTCTATGCGAGTCCGGAAGTGCTGTCGGGGAAGTCGCCGAACCGCGCGACGATGTTTTCAGCATGGCCTGCGTGACCTACGAAATGCTGGCCGGGAAACATCCCTATGGACGGCGCGGTGCGGACGAGGCACTCGCAGAAGGCCTTGAACTGGAGTCGGTTTCCGGGCATCTCTGTCGCAGCAGTGGCGCGCGCTCGCGTCGCGCCTGGCCTGGCAGCGGGCGGATCGACCCGAAATCCGCGAATTGCTGCGCCTCCTCTGCAGCGACGCAGCCTGCACCGCCGACCACCTCGATGCCCGTGCAGTTGCCGGGACCCGGCAGAGGGGGTGCCGCACTCCGGTCCCTGTCGCGGAGCGCCAATTGCCGAGTCGTCGGGGCTGGCGTGGCTTGGCCTCCCGTTCATCGGCCTCGCCGTCGTGCTCGGCGTCCTGATCGGCCGTTTTGCCTTCGAGTCCCCGGGCGCATCCCAGGTCCGTGGTTGCCGAGCGGCCACCGACCGGAGGGTCGACGACCGCGATTTCTCCCATCGGCGACCCCGCGCCGACGGCGGGCACTGACGCATCGGACCGGCTGTCTCCCGGAACTGAGCGGGTTGCCGCAGCACCGGCAGTCGAGACCGCGGCGCATGAATCCACCGGTCGCCGGGCCTTGTCTTCTTTGACGCGCCCCGCATGGTCGTCAGCAAGCGCGCCGTCGTCGCAGCGATCCCGATGCGTCACCTGAGCCGCGTGAAGCGCGCAGTGAACGTGAACTGGCGGCTGATCGAGGGAACCGCGCGCCCCGGCCGCGACTACGGCGGACCCGAGAGCGGCGTGGAGTCTTTCGTCGAAGGCAACAGCTTCCGGATCCTGTACGTGCCGATCCTGGCGAATCCCGGCTCAGCGCGCGACCGCGAATTCACCGTGGAAATGACTGCTGCATCGCCCGGCGCGGAGCTCGGGCCGACGCCCCGGGTCGTGGTCACGATCCTCGGCGAATCCTGAGCGGTCGCGTCAGCGCAGCTGCCGGACCTTCGACATGCGCAGCCGCGCAAGCGGCAGTGCGTTTGAGGGCAGTGCATCCCGGAGCAGTTCTTCCATGCGTGCCGGCATCGCGTTCAGTGCCGTGAGCAAGTCCGCCTCCGGAACGGGCCTGCAGAGCAGGTAGCCCTGCAGGTGCATGGCCGGGTAGCCGAGGAGCCAGGCGAGCTGTTCGTGCCGCTCGACGCCCTCGGCCGTGACCTCGAGCCCGAGGCTCTGGCAGAGCGCGATGATCGCGCGCGTCACCGCCTGCGAGCGCGCGCTCGTGTCAATCGTCGCGATCAGGCTGCGGTCCAGCTTCACGCGCGTGAGCGGGAGCTGCTGCAGCGAGACGAGCGACGAGTAGCCGGTCCCGAAGTCGTCGAGTGCAACGCCGGTGCCGAGTTCGCGCAGCAAGGCGAGCGCCTCGGTCGTGTGGCGCCCGGTCTGCAGCACGTTCTCCGTCAGTTCCACCTCGATGCACTCCGGCGCCAGCTGGTGCCGTTCGAGTGCGAGCCCGAGGCTCTGCACGAAGCGGCTGTCGAGGAGTTGCAGCGCGGAGACATTGACGGCGATGCGCACCGGCGGCCAGGCCGCGGCGCGCCAGCGCGCGGCGTGCTCGACGGTCGACTGGATCACCCATTCACCGATCTCGCGGATCAGGCCGCAGTCCTCGGCGACCGGGAGGAAGTCCTGGGGCGAGGCATAGCTGCCGTCCGGCAGGCGCCAGCGCAGCAGCGCCTCGACGACGCCGACCTCGCAGGTCGCAAGGTCCACCTCCGGCTGGAAATGCAACTCGAATTCGCCGCGGTCGACCGCGCGGCGCAGGCCCTGTTCGGTCGCGAACTTGGCGGCGGCTGCCTCGAGGAGTTCCGGGCTGAAGACGCGCACGCGGCTGCGACCCTGGGCCTTGGCGTGAAACAGCGCGGCGTCGGCCGCGCGCAGCAGCCCCTCGGGATCGCGTCCGTGTATCGGGAAGACGCTGGCGCCGAGGCTGAGCCCCATGACCAGCTCGCGGCCGTCGACGATGAGCGGCTCCTGGAAACCCTGCACCAGCTGCTCGCTCCCGCGCTCGATTTCCTCGGTTGCGCGCGCCTGCTCGAACACGACGATGAACTCGTCGCCGCCGAGGCGCGCGCAGTAGCCGAATTCGCGCACCGTGGTCCGCAGGCGATCGGCAACCGCCTGTAGCACGCGGTCGCCGAACACGTGGCCCATGCTGTCGTTGACGTTCTTGAAATTGTCGAGGTCGAGGAAGAAGACGCCTGCCAGCGTCCCGCGCTCGGTCGCGCGCGCGAGCGTTTCATGCAGCTGCACGAGGAACTGGCGCCGGTTCGGCAGGCGGGTCAGCGGGTCGTGGGCGGCGAGGTGCTGCAGCTGGCGGGTGCGCTCTTCGACCTTTGCCTCGAGCTGGCCGTGATACTGGCGGGCGAGCTCCTGCGCCGCCGTCAGGTGATCGGCCATCTGGTTGAACGAGATGGCGAGCGTGTCGAGCTCCTTGATGCCGCCGCGCGGCACGGCGACGCCCGGTTCACCACGCGCGACCCGTTCGGTGGCGCGCACGAGGCGCCGGACCGGCAGCACGACGCTACGCACCGTGCTCACGATCGTCGCAAGCAGCAGGAGCAGGACGACGGCGCTCAGCCAGCCGAGCAGGCTGCGCTGCCTGTGCTCCTGCTGCGAGACCGCGTTCAGCATGACGGCTGACTGGCGCCGCGCCGACTCGAACGCGCGTGACGCCTCGAACTGCGAGTTGACCTTGCGGACGGCGGTCGCGAGATCGGCGTGGCTCTGCGCGAAGGCCTCGTTCGTCTCCTTGCGCTGGGAATCCGTGCGGACCAGGAGGTCGCGCAGCCATGCGACGCGATCGAGGTTGGCACGCGTCTGCGCGAGCCAGTCCGCTCCGAGCACGCGCGTGATGCTCGACTGGTTCTCCGTGAGCAGGGCGCCGAATGCCTTCTCGCGCACGATGATGGCGCGGACCGTCGAAGGCCCGTAGCCGTGCAGGTCGCCGAGGTCGTCGAGGTAGCGACCGAGCTCATCCAGCGTGCGGCTGGCCTCGACCAGGTAGTCCCGCCCGATGACCTTGCCGAACACGGCCCAGACCCGGTCGAGCGAGGACTTCACGCGGCTGTCGAGCGACTGATATTCAATGTCGAGCTCGTTCACGAGCCGGCGTCGCGCGTCCGAGGAACGCACGAGCTGCGCGCCCAGCTGGCTGTGTGCGTTGACCTGGCCCTCGAGTCCCCGGAGCACGTCGTCGCCGATCGTGGGGCGCAGGGCATCCAGATAGCTCGCCCGGGCTGCGTCGAGTGCGGCGGCCGCCTCGGCCTCGGCCTTGTCGCGCGGCGCCGCGGTCGATTCAACGCGGGCGAGCACGGCACGCTGGAACTGGTCGAGCGCCGTGGGCAGGGATTCTGCCGTGCGATCGTCGAGCGGCGGCGATACCACCGGCGCCGCGGCCATCACGCGAATCAGCGAGCTGCCGTGCTCGGCGATCTGGTTGGCGGCGACTGTCAGGATCGCGACGACGCTGAAGGCGATCGAGAGCCGCGCGGCGATCCCGAGCCGCGATGCGCGCGGGATGCGCCGGGTCAGCCGACTCCATGCGGACGCGACGGTCGCCCGCATTGAACAGTAGATCGGCCAAACCCTGTTCATCGGCATGCGCAAGCCATTGACCCGAAAGTCTGGATATTGGGTCGTGAAGTGCGCTTGGCAGTGTGTGCGGGTGGGCAGTTCGTGTGACGCACCGCGCCCCGGCCGGCGCCCTGATCTGTCAAATGTGATCCGCGTCTCAAGCCACGGGCCGCAAACGGTCAGGGAGTCGTGTTGATCCTGATCCGGACGACGTGCTCGCGCCGATCATCGACCAGCGGGATCCCCGGTTCGGCGAGTCCGGCGCCGTCAAGCGTCGCCTCGACCGGCGGCGCGTTCGCGCCGGAAGTGCGCTCGACCGCAATGCGGTAAACCGTGTCCTCGTAGCGATAGCTGAGGGCGTATTCGTTCCACGCCTTCGGCATGCAGGGCGTGACGTACAACCGGTCGCCTTCCCGTTTCAGGCCCAGCAGGGATTCCACGATCAGCCGGTACAGCCAGCCTGCCGACCCGGTGTACCAGGTCCAGCCGCCGCGACCCGTGTGCGGCGCGACCGCATAGACGTCCGCCGCAATGACGTAGGGCTCGGCCTTGTAGACGGCGACCGCATCCTCGGTTCGCGAGTGGCTGAGCGGATTGATGAGCGACAGCAGTTCCCAGGCGCGATCGCTGTCGCCCAGCTCGGCAAACGCCATCGATGCCCACACCGCGGCGTGGGTGTACTGGCCGCCGTTCTCGCGGACGCCCGGAACGTAGCCCTTGATGTAGCCCGGGTTCAGCGTCGATGCGTCGAATGGCGGATCGAGCAGCTGGACCAGTCCGTGATCGCGGCGGACCAGGTGCCGGTCGACGGAATCCATCGCCTCGCGCGAGCGCTCCATGTTGCCCGCGTGGGAAAGCACCGACCAGCTCTGGGAAATGGAATCGATGGCGCACTCGGCACTGCCCGACGAACCGAGCGGCGAGCCGTCGTCGAACCAGGCGCGCAGGTACCAGCGCCCATCCCAGGCATGTTGATCGATGTTCAGCCGCAGCGCCGCCGCTTCCTGGTCGCAGTGCTCGGCCATCGCGGTGTCGCCTCGCCGCCGCGCGACTTCGGCGAACCGGGTCAGGACTTCGTGCAGGAAGAATCCCAGCCACACGCTTTCGCCCGCGCCGTGGATGCCGACGAGATTCATGCCGTCGTTCCAGTCCCCGGATCCCATGAGGGGCAGGCCGTGCTGGCCGAAGCGAAGGCCGTGGCGGATCGCGCGCGCGCAGTGCTCGTACAGGCTGGCGACCTCGCTGGATCTCCACGGGAGGTCGTAGTACGACTCCTCGTCGGCGTTGAGCGTGCGGCCCGCGAGGAAGTACGCGTTCTCGTCGAGCACGCGCTCGTCGCCCGTCACCGAAACATAGCGGCACACCGCCAGCGGCAACCACAGGTAGTCGTCCGAGCAGCGCGTGCGCACGCCGCGCCCGGCCGGCGGATGCCACCAGTGCTGCACGTCGCCTTCCGGGAACTGGTGTTCGGCGCAGCGCAGCAGGTGCTCGCGCACGACCTGCGGCTTCGCGTGCACCAGGGCCATGCAGTCCTGCAGCTGGTCGCGGAATCCGAAGGCGCCGCCGGACTGGTAGTAGCCGCTGCGCGCCCAGAAGCGGCAGGCCAGCGTCTGGTAGAGGAGCCAGCCATTCGCCAGCACGTTCAGGGACGGATCCGGCGTCTGGACCTGCACGGCACCGAGCGTGCGCTTCCAGAACTGCCGCACGCGCTCGAGCGCGGCGCGCGCGGTGCCGGCCTTCCTCAATCGCTGCGCGAGTTCGCGTGCGCGTTCGACATCCTGCCCGGAACCGAGGCGGAAGATGATCTCGTGCTCCTGCCCGTCGGCGAGGTCAAAGGGCACCTGGATCGCGCCGCAGGGATCGAGCGCCGCCCCGAGCCTGCCCGAAAGCCGCGATCGGGTCATCGCCTCCGGACTCGCGAGCTGCCCATTGCGCCCGAGGAACTCGGTCCGGTCGCCGGAGAGCGTGCGGGAGAGATCGTCGACGTCGAAGAACGCGACGCGCCCGGAGAATTCCGTGTTGTAGGCATTGCGCGCGAACAGCGCGCCGCTCGTGGGATCGATCTCGGTGACGACGTGCATCGCGCATTTCGCGTGCAGGTCGCCGAGCACCCACTCGACATAGCCGGTGGCCGACAGCCGCCGGTCGCGGCCCGATCCATTCCGCACCTTCAGCACCGAGAACTTGACGGCGTCCTCCAGATCCACATAGACCCAGAGCTCCGAATGAATGCCACCCGACGTGTGCTCGAACACGCTGTAACCGAAGCCATGGCGCGTGACGTACGGCATCGCGCCGCTCGCCGGCAGCGGCGTCGGCGACCAGAAATGCCCGGTCTCCTCGTCGCGCAGGTAAATGGCCTCGCCGGTCGAGCCGCCGACCGCATCGTCGCTCCACGGCGTCAGCCGGAATTCGTGGGCGTTTTCGCTCCAGGTATAGGCGAGGCCGCTCTCCGAGACGACCGTTCCGAAACCCGGATTCGCAAGCACGTTCACCCACGGCGTCGGGGTCGTCCGCGACTGCGCCGTGGCGATGACGTATTCGCTGCCGTCCGCCGTGAATCCACCGAGGTGATTGCCGAGGACCAGGTCCGGCCGCAGCTTGTCCGGCGCGGCCGCGGGCTCGATGCGATGGCTGCGCGTGGTCGCGAGTCGCGCAACGCTCTTGTCCGCGAGCCCGCGGCGGCCGACCTGCTCCAGCAGGGTTCCGCGGCTGTCGCTGATGATGACGCGGGCGACCGCCTGGAGCAGCGTGCGGTCCTCGAACGAGATCTGCTCCGCGGAACGCACGAAGATGCCGCCGGGCCGGTCGATCGCGCTGGCCTCGATACCGGTTGCGATCAGGCCCATGATCTGGTCCTGGAGCCGCTGGCGGTAGCTGACATGATCCTCATGCCAGATCACGAGGTCGACGACGAGGCCCTTCAGGCGCCAGTAGGTGTAGCAACGGATCACCTGGCGCG
Source organism: uncultured Gammaproteobacteria bacterium (assembly GCA_963747035.1). Classification (GTDB taxonomy): domain Bacteria; phylum Pseudomonadota; class Gammaproteobacteria; order Steroidobacterales; family Steroidobacteraceae; genus SCUD01. Next base: position 50,835 of record CAVVDL010000001.1, on the reverse strand, counting down.
CCAGGTCGATGTGCGCGGCATCCGCGATCTTCAGCAGCACGATCGGCAGGTCGCCGGAAATCGCGTAGCCCCAGAGGCCGGATTGCCCGCGGCGATTCTGGAGCAGCACGGCCGGATTCGGCGCGCAGCGCCGCATTGCCGTAAAGCACGGAGCTCGCCAGGTGCCGGTACAGCTGCGCGTCGCCGGCGGTCGCGTTGATCTGGGCGAGCATGACGTTGTTATGGGTCCAGGCGACGTCAAACACCCGGTCAGCCAGGTGGCGATCCTGGTATTTCTCGATCAGGCCGAGGCAGGCTTCGCGGCTGCCGCCGGCGCCGGACACGAAGTCGAGCGTCGCCGACTCTCCCGGCTCGAGCGCAACGCGGCAGCGGATCGAGACGATCGGGTCCAGCACCGAGCCCTCGCTGCCTGAAAGCGCGTCAGTCCCGTCGAGCGCATGCGGTGCGGCGACCGTGCGCCCGCGCCCGATGAACCGCATTCGATCGGTCTCGTAGGAAACGTCGGTGACGTCCGCGGACCGCGCGGCCAGGAGCTGGAATGACCAGGGCACGTGCTCGCCGGCGGAGCGCGGCCGCCGCGTGCACAGGATCGCGCGCCGTGCGCGGATGATCTCGGTCTGCACGAACAGCTTGCCGAACGAGGGCTGGATTGCGTCGGCAACCGGCGGCGCGAGCACGACTTCCGAGTAGGTGGTCAGCTCGACCGTCCGGCGCACGCGCGCGTGGTTCGTGATGCGCACCCTGCGCAACTCGATGTCGTCCTCCGGCGAGACGACGATTTCGGAGTACGTTTCGTAGTCGTGGTCGCGCCGGCGGAACTCCGCGCGTCCCTCCGAGAACATCGCTTCGTAGGAATCCGCCCGTGCGACCGTGGGCTGGTGGGCCGCGGACCAGAAGTGGCCGCTATCCACGTCACGCAGATACAGAAAGCTGCCCCAGTTGTCGCAGGTGCTGTCCTCGCGCCAGCGCGTGATGGCAAAGTCCCGCCAGCGGCTGTAACCGCCACCCGCATTCGTGACCATGACGTGGTAGCGGCCGTTGGAGAGGAGCTGCACTTCGGGGTTCGGCGTGTTCGCGCCGATCGGCGCCTGCGCCAGTTTTTCCGGCGCGTCGATGAATGCGCCGCCCTCCGAATGCTCGGCGACGTGCTTGTGGAAGGCCGAGGCCTTCGGAATCCGCTCCTGAAGGAGCAGCAGGGTCGCCTTGAACTGGGGGTCCGATTCGAACCTGCGCTGCATCGGCCGCTCGAGCATCAGGTGCGCGAGCGAGAGCAGGTTCATGCCCTGGTGATGCGCCATGAAGGACCGCACGATCGCGCTCGACTGGCCGCGTTCCATGCGGGATGCCGTGTAGTCCACGGCCTCGTAGAATCCAAAGCGGCCCTCGAGGCCGAGGTCCGCCAGCCGCTCCAGGTTTTCGCATGCGGCCTCGGGCTCGACCATCAAGGCGAGCACCGTGGCATAGGGAGCGACGACGAAATCCTCCGCGAGGCCGCGCGTGAGGCCGAGCCCGGGCACGCCGAATGCGTGGTACTGATAGTTGAGGTTCGCGTCGACGGTGTTGTAGCCGGACTCGGACACGCCCCAGGGCAGGGAATGCTGGTGCCCGTACGTGATCTGCCGCGTCACTGCCGCCCGGCAGGTCTGGTCGAGCAGCGTGCCGGCATAGGCCGGCATCACCAGGAGCGGCATGAGGTACTCGAACATCGAGCCGCTCCAGGAAACGAGCACGGGCTCGCCACCGGCCGTCGTCAGCAGCCGCCCGAGGGCAAACCAGCTTTCCTGCGGCAGTTGCCCCTGGGCGATCGCGACGAACGTGCACAACCTCGATTCCGACGCGAGCAGGTCATAGAAACTGGTGTCGCGCCGGTGCTCGTCGACGTTGTATCCGATCGCGAGCAGGTGGCGTGTCCTGTCGTACAGGAACTCGTAGTTGGCCGTCGCGAATTCGGACGCCTGCTGCGCCAGCCGCTCCAGCTCGCGGATGCGCGCGATTGCGCCTTCAAACTCCGCCGGCCGCGAGTTCCCGGAGCGTCGGGACGGCATCGGATTCTGCGCATGGACCCGGGGTCGCCCCCATCGCGGACTCCTCGAGCCATGGCGTCATCCTTTGCAGGTCTTCGAGTGCGTCGCGGGATTGGCGCGCGAGCGCGGCGACCCAGCCTGTCGCTTCGTCGTCAGGACTGCCGGTCCATGCAGCCTCGAGGGCAGTCGCCGCATCCGCGATGGCGGCCAGCCTCTGCCTGATCTCGCGCAACCCCGCATCGTGCGACTCGGTGGCCGCCTCGAGGAGCGACTTGAGCTTGCGAACCGCCCCCGCATCCGGTTCCTGCGTCGCGTCGGGGAGCAGGCCCAGCGTATCGACGAGCCCTTCGAATACCCGTGCACCGGAAATTCTCTGGTCGGGCAGTGCGAGAAGACCCGCACGCAACGTGAGCAGATGCGCCGCGAGATTGCCGGTGTCCACCGACGAGATGTAGCGCGGCGCCAGCGGTTGCAGGGTCTGCGTGTCGTACCAGTTGTAGAAATGTCCCTGATGGCGCTCGAGCGACGCCATCGCCTGAAATGCCTTCGAAGTGCGTTCAATCAGGGAGCCGGCCGAGATATAGCCGAAGTCCGAGGCCGCGAGGCTCGCGAGCTGCGCGATGCCGATGTTGGTCGGCGACGTGCGATGCGCGATGACGGGGCCGGGCTGCTCCTGGAAATTGTCGGGCGGCAGCCAGTGATCGCCCTCGACCACGAACTGCTCGAAGTAGGCCCAGGTCTTGCGTGCGATACGGCGAAGGAAAACCGCCTGTTCCCGCGTCAGCTCCGCAGCGCGGCGATGCAGCGGCCGGCTGAGCCACCAGGTGAGGAGCGGGCGCGGCAAGCCAAAGCACGAGGACGGGCAGGGCGGCAGGCAGGGCCGCAGGCCTCCACACCGTGAGTCCGGCCGCGGCGAGTCCCGCGAAAAAGAGGGTGGACCACATGGAGCGAATCGGAGCCGAAGAGATCGGGCGCAACCTGCCGATCGTCGAAGGCGCTCCATTCCAGCAAGTGCCGCCGCGTGACCAGCATTCGAACCCCGGTGCGCAGCACCGCCGCGGCGCTCACGGTTGCCTCGTGCGGCAGGCAGGCGATCCGGAACCCGGCCTGCGCGAGGCTGCGCCCGATCGAACGCATGGCGTCCGACAGGTGGCGGCTGAGCAGGGTGCTCTCGCGCCTGCGCAACACGGTGACGATGCCGATCGACAAGGGCGGAATCAGGACGACACCCGCAACGGCAAGCGTCCAGTACACCGCGTGCGGCGATGCAATCCAGCCGAACAGGAACAGCAGCAGCAACGCCGCGGGGACGAGGCTCCGGCGCAGGTTGTCGAGGATCTTCCAGCGCGAAAGGGCGGACAGCGGATTCTTCAGGCTCTGCCCGTCGGGCCCTGGAACGCGCGGCAGCAGCCAGTGCGCGATCTGCCAGTCGCCGCGGATCCAGCGCTCCTGGCGGCTCATGTCCGCTTCGTAGCGGGCGGGGTAGTCCTCGTACAGGTGCACGTCGCTCAGCAATCCTGATCGCGCATAGCAGCCTTCGAGCAGGTCGTGGCTGAGGATGCGATTCTCGGGAAAGCGCCCGTCGAGCGCGCGCTCGAAAGCATCGACGTCGTAGATGCCCTTGCCGATGAATGAGCCCTCGCCGAACAGGTCCTGGTAGACGTCCGAGACCGTGCGCGTATACGGGTCGATGCCGGGCTCGCTCCCGAAGAGCTGCGCGTAGCGCGACCGCTGTGTTCCGGACAGGCTCGCGCCCATGCGCGGCTGCAGGATGCCGTATCCACCGGTAACTCGTCCCCTGGCCTCGTCGTAGCGCGGGCGGTTCAGCGGGTGCGCCATCGTCCCGACGAACTGCCGCGCCGATTCCCGCGGCAGCTGGGTGTCGGTGTCGAGCGTGATGACGTACTCGACGTCGGACAATGCGGCGATGTCGCCCACGATGAGCGAGAAGCGGTCGCGGCCCCTGCCGCGCAGCAGCGCATTGAGATCCGCAAGCTTTCCGCGCTTGCGCTCATAGCCCATCCACAGCTTGTCCGCCGCATTCCACCGCCGCGGGCGATGGAGCAGGAAGAATCGATCGGCCGCCCGCGATGCGTACCGCGCGTTCAGCTGCTCGATTCCGTTGCGCGCGCGGCGCAGCAGCGGCTCGTCCTCGCTCAGCGTTTCCTGCGCCGCGTCGGCGAAGTCCGTCAGCAGGCCGAAATGCAGGTGGTCGTCGCGGTTGCCGAGAAACCGGACCTCGAGCGATTCGAGGAGCTCGTCGATGCGGTCCTCGGAGGTCAGGAGCGTCGGTATCACGACGAGGCTGCGGAATGGCGCCGGAAGCCCATGCGAGAAATCCATCCTGGGCAGCGGGTGCGGAGTCGTCAGCAGGGCCGAGAGCCAGTTTGCGAGCGCAGACGCGAGCTGGCTCGCGCCGAGCACCGTGATGAAACCGAGTGCCGCATATCGCCAGCCGTCGACGCCGGCCCCGGCAGCAAGCACCAGGGGAATGGACGCAAAGGCCGCCGTCATCGACGCGATGGCGGCGAGGTAGAAGACAAGCGCGGAATTCCTGAGGGTCCGCCGCACGCGGGCGATGAGGGAGAGGCGAAATCCAATCGCCTGCTCGAGCTGCGGCAGGCCCTGGTCAATCAGGTAGTAGCCGACATGCGCCCGATGGTCGCGCACGCCATGAATCGCGGCGCCCTGGCGCGCCAGCGCGATGGCCGCCCGCGCCACTTCGGATTCCGTGAAGCGGCTCCGCTTCGCGAGCCTGGCAACGACGTGCCGGTAGCGGTCCCGGGTTGCGAAGTCCATGCGGCCATAGGTGCCGTCGGTGTCCTCGCGCAGCACCTGTTCGACGAGGCTCATCGACTCGACGAATACGCGCCAGTCCATGGCTCCGAGGTGACGCAGGCTGCCGATGGTGTTGCTGATCGAGACCTGGTCCGCCGCCTGTTGCTGCGTTTCCGACCGCACCAGTTGCTCGATCGTCCGGCTGGATTCGGCGAGGCGCTGCTCGATCCAGGTGAGCGGCAGCGCGAGCGCCGGACCGTGCCCTTGCAGGCGGCGCACGAGTTCCGCGACGAATGAGCCCTCCATCGGCGGGTTCGAGCGCGCCATGTCCGCGATCACGAGGATCAGGCTCTTCGGATCGCTCTCGGCGATCTCCATCATCCTGTTGGCCCAGTCCTGGGCCTCGTTGAGGTGGACGCGGGAGGCCATGATCCGGACACCGACCCGGCGCAGGTTCTCGATCAGCGCGAGGCGGAGCATGATCGGGATCGCCCACAGCTCGCCGAGCGTGAGCGGCTCGATCGACTGGTACGCCGCGATGAATCGGCCGAGGGTCTCGGAGTCGACGCGCCCGTCGCCGTGCGAGATCACCTGCAGCGCGAGGTCGTATACGCGCGGCAACGCACTCGAGGGTCCCTGAGCCAGGCGCGGGAGTCCCTGGCTGTAACCCTTGGGCAGGTGCTGCCGGGCCGTGCGGATCTGTTCCTCGATCAGGTAGAAGTTGTCCAGCAGCCATTCACCCGCCGGCGCGATGCGCCGTCGCGACTTCACGGCCGCGGTCAGCAGGTTGCAGGTCTCGAGGAGGACCTGTTCGTTCTCGTCGAGTCGCCGCAACAGGCGGTTCTGCGGACGGGATTTGCTCAGCTGGTGCAGGGACGCCAGCGACTTGCCGTGCTGCTCCATCTGGTCGGCGCTGAAGAGCTCCGCGCGCAGCGGCGGCTGCGTGTCGATACCGACGTCGCCGTTGCGCTCGCGGCCGCCAGGCAATGCCGAGGAGATCCGGACGAATGTCCTGGAAAGGATGTGGCGGTTCATCGTAGCCCTACGATAACCGCTGACGTCAGTCGGGTGGGACGGAATTGGGGCCGCAAAGCGGCCTCAGGCTAGCTGCCGCTGATGATCCTCGATGACGGCCCGATAGCACTCGCATGACGCCGCCTCGAGCCCGCGGCGGTCGAGGACGGAGATTTCGCCGCGGACGTAGCTGATGACCTTGTTTCTCTGGAGTGCGCCTGCGGCGATCGTGACGGCGCTGCGCTGCACGCCCAGCATGTCGGCGAGGTACTGGTGCGTGAGATGGAAATGGTCGGCATGCGCGCGGTCGTGCGTCATCAGGAGCCAGCGCGCCAGGCGAGACTTGATCTCGTGGAAACGGCTGCATGCGATGGACCGCGACTGCTGAGCCAGCAGCACGAACAGGTAGCGGTTGATCGTGCGACGCAATGCGCGATTTCAGATCGCGGAGCGCATCGCGCAGCTGGGCGGCGAGCCGGACCTGGCCCCGGACGGCCTGACGAGCCGAAGCCACGCCGAATACGTCGCCGGCAAGACCCTCGTCGGGATGATCAAGGAAGACCTGGTCGCTGAGCGAATCGCGATCGACAGTTATCGCGGAATGATCGAGTACATCGGCGATCAGGACCCGACGACCAGCGAATTGCTGAAGGGCGTCCTCGCGGTCGAAGAGGAACACGCCGACGAGCTTGCGGACCTGTTGCAGGACTTTCCGAAGGAACAGCAGCACCCCAGCTCATTTCTCCACGAAACCTCACGGTTCACCGCAACCTGCGCACCGGCACGCCGTCTGGCTCAGGCGGGGCAAAGTCCGGATAGCACACCAGCCGCTGACGAAAAATCTCGACGTCGATGTCGCGATCGTCGGGGCGGGGGTGAGCGGGGCGCTGATCGCCGACGCGGTTCTTCGCTCCGGCAAGAGTGTCGTGATTCTCGACCGCCGTGGCGTCGCCAGCGGATCGACTCCAGCCAGCACGGCACGATGATGATATTGATTGCAGTCGCCTTGAGCTGAGGGATTGCGAGGAAGGTAGTCGCATCCTGCGGCTTCGTCTGTACGCTGACGCACCGAGTCTGCTCGCGTGAACGGGTGGCTTGCGGAGTCCTTGCGTCTGGCGACGCGAATTCCGCGGATTCGGTCATCCGTGCGATAGCGAACCATTCAGCAGGGGCGTAGGATCGGCCTTGGTTCCATGGCAGGGGAATGTCGTCAAGATTGCGTGTAACTCGACTCAGGGTTCGCTGCCGGACGTCGCGCAGCGATGATTCCCGGCATGCCGCAGCAGAATCATCTGCTCGCCTCGTTGCCGGCGTCTGAGTGGGGCCGGCTGAGCGAGAAGATGGAACTCACGTCGATGCCGCTCGGACATGTCCTGTACGAATCCGGCGACGCGATGCGGCATGTCTACTTCCCGACGAACTCCATCGTCTCCCTGCTGTACGTGATGGAAAACGGCGCTTCGGCCGAGATCGCGATTGTCGGCAATGAAGGCATCGTCGGCATCTCGCTCTTCATGGGCGGCGAGACGACACCGAGCCGCGCCATCGTGCAGAGCGCCGGCCATGCGTATCGCGTCGCCGGCCAGTATCTGAAAGACGAGTTTTATCGTGCCGGTCCACTGCAACGCCTGCTGCTGCGCTACACGCAGGCGCTGATCACGCAGATGGCGCAGACGGCGGTCTGCAATCGCCACCATTCCGTCGAGCAGCAGCTTTGCCGCTGGTTGCTGATGAGCCTGGACCGGCTGGCATCCAACGAACTCTCGATGACCCAGGAATTGATCGCCAACATGCTCGGCGTGCGGCGCGAAGGAGTCACGGAATCGGCCGGCAAGCTGCAGAAGCTCGGGACTCATCGAGTACAACCGCGGCCAATCAGGTGCTCGACCGGTCCGCCCTCGACCGGCCGCGCCTGCGAAGTGCTATGCGGTGCGAAGGCTAGTGCGATCGGCTGCTTCCCGTGGGTGATGGCCAAGTGATCAGGCCTCGTAGGCATCCGCGCGCAGCGCCGAGGAAGCGCCAGTCTCTGCGAGCGTCCTGCGGTCTGCTCATGCAGCGCCCAGGCGTTCGCGCTCCGGCGATGGACGATTCGCGCAAAAAAAGGCCAGTCACGGATGACTGGCCGGACTCGATTGGTGGAGGCGGCGGGAATCGAACCCGCGTCCGCAAGTCCTACGCTACAGGTTCTACGTGCGTGTCCAGCCTATTGATCTCGCTCCGTGCTACCCGGCTGACGGGGAAAACACGAAGCCAGCTTCGGAGCGTTTTAGCGGTTCCAGCCCGGAGCACACCGGTTCCGCGATCCTGTGAGCGCGTCCCCCGGGTCTGGATGCACAGGCACATGCCAGTCGGGGGTTAGGCGGGATTAAGCCGCCAGAGCGTAGTTGTCGTCGTTGGCAACTATAGTTTGCAAGCGGATTAACGAGGTAGCCTGCACCTCGGCACGCCCCTGGAGTTTCGTAACCCACGTCGAAGCCGATCGCCCCCAGAAGTCCCGCTCATTCTATCAGAACCGGGAACCGGCCCCTCAGCGGCGTCCTTTCATCACTCGCGCCTTCTCGCGCTGCCAGTCGCGTTCCTTGGTGTCGGCGCGCTTGTCGTGTTCCTGCTTGCCGCGCGCGAGGCCGATCTCGAGCTTTGCGCGCCCGTTCTTCCAGTACATCGCGAGCGGCACGATCGTGCGGCCCTTGCGCTCGACCCCGCCGACCAGCGAGTCGATCTGCCGGCGGTGCAGCAGGAGCTTCCGGCTGCGCGTCGGGTCCGGCTGCACGTGGGTCGAGGCGGTCGGCAGCGGCGAGACATGCGCGCCGAAGAGCCAGGCCTCGTCGTCCTTCAGGAGCACATAGGACTCCTGGAGCTGGAGGCGGCCGGCGCGCAGCGCCTTCACTTCCCAGCCCTGCAGCGCGACGCCGGCCTCGAATCGCTCCTCGATGAAATAGTCGTAACGCGCGCGGCGATTTTCCGCGATGCGCCCGGCCGATGTGTCCTTGTCCGCCATGCCCCATTCTAGCGGCATGGCGCGGTTGTCCGGTCCGTGGAGCCCTGTGACAATCGAAGCGTGGCACGGGTGAACCATGCGTGAAGTGCGGCGCAGCGCGATCCTGCCCTATGCGCCGGATGCGGTGTACGGGCTCGTTGCCGACGTCGAGCGCTATCCGGAGTTCCTGCCGTGGTGCACGACCGCCAGAGATCCTTGCGCGCGAGGGCAATGCGGTCACGGTCTCGCTCGGGCTCGCGAGCGGCCTCGCGCGTGCAAGCTTCACCACGAAGAACCGCCACGAACCCGGCCGCTCGGTCACGATGAGCCTCGTGGATGGCCCGTTCGACGAGCTCGAGGGTCGCTGGGACTTCACGCCGATCGGCGATGCCGGCACGCGCGTCGAACTGCAGGTGCGTTTCTCGACACAAGGCGTGATCGGGGCGCTCGCGCTCGGCCCAGCCTTCGAAGGCGTCTGCAACCACCTCGTGGACGCATTCGCACGCCGCGCGCGGCAGGTCTTCGGTGGCGGCTGAAGCTCATCGCCATCGAGGTCGCCTGCGCCGAGGCGGATCGGCAGACCGTGCTGCCACTCTGTGGTCCCGGCCGGGTGCACCGCGGGCGAGGCTATCGAGCGTTCCGGCATCCTCGCCCTGCACCCGTCCATCGATGCCGCGGCCTGCGGCGTCGGGATCTACGGGCGCGAAGTGCCGCGCGACCGCGTGCTGGCGGCGGGGGACCGTGTCGAGGTCCTGCGTCCGCTCGTCGAGGATCCGAAGGAGCGGCGGCGGCGTCTCGCGCGTGAGGGCCGCTCGATGCGCTCGGGATCAGCCGGTCGTCGCTGAGGCGGGACGCGGCAGCGGGATCGGCTCTTCGACGCGCGCAACCTTGTCGCCATCGAACCAGACGACGAGGTGGCGCCGCGTCACCTGACGCTCGTGACCGCGCCGCAGGCTGTACATGTAGTCCCAGCGGTCGGCGTCGAAACTGTCGATCACCATCGGCGTGCCGAGCAGGAAGCGGACCTGGCTGCGCGTCATGCCGACCTCGACCTGGTCGACCTGCTCGACGTCGAGCAGGTTGCCCTGCTGGATGTCCATGCGATACACGCAGCCCGGCAGGGCGAGTGCAAGTACGAGTGCGCCACAGCAGGCGGCGAGGTGCGGAACAGGTCGCATCATCAGGAGTCCTGGAGGATAATGCCGCGCATCATAGCGGAATCGCCGCGCCTGGCGGCGGGAGCCCGATGGTGGAAACGAGCGACCTTCGCAAAGCCGGACTCAAGGTCACGCTGCCGCGCGTGAAGATCCTCGAGATCCTCGCCGGCAATCACGGTCGCCACCTGTCGGCCGAGGACATCTACCGCGCCCTGATCGACCAGAGCGAGGACATCGGCCTTGCGACGGTTTACCGGGTGCTGACGCAATTCGAGACGGCCCAGCTCGTCAAGCGCCATCATTTCGAGGGCGGCACGGCGGTGTTCGAACTGAACGAGGGCGAGCACCACGACCATATCATCTGCATGGACTGCGGCCGCGTGGAAGAGTTCGTCGACTGCGGCATCGAGCGCCGGCAGAACGACGTCGCGAGCCGGCTCGGCTTCGCCATCGAGGAGCACAACCTGATCCTCTACGGCCGCTGCCGCCGCGAGGCCTGTCCGCACCGCCGCAAGCGCAGCTGATCGCAGGCCGGCTCAGCCGGCCGATTCCGACGTCTTCAGCATCTCGCGCGCGTGATCGCGCGCCTTGCGCGTGATCTCGAGTCCGCCCAGCATCCGCGCGAGTTCTTCGACGCGCTCGTCCTGCCGGAGCGCCGCGACGACCGTGCGGCTCGTGCGGCCGTCCGTGAGCTTGGTCACGCGGTGCTGGTGGTGCGCCTGGCTCGCGACCTGCGCGAGATGCGTGACGCAGAGCACCTGGCCGCGCTCGCCGAGCTCGCGCAGCTTGCGCCCGACGATCTCGGCGACGCCGCCGCCGATGCCGGCATCCACCTCGTCGAAAATCATGCAGGTGCGGGCGCTTCGGCGCGCACAGGCGACCTGCACCGCGAGGCTGATGCGCGACAGCTCACCGCCGGAGGCGACTTTCGCGACGGCCTTTGGCGGTTCGCCGGGATTCGCGCTCACGAGGAACTCGATGCGATCGGCGCCCGTGGACTGCGGATCCGATGCGCGTGTCGGTTTCGACCGCGATCTCGAAGCGCCCGCCCGGCATGCCGAGCTGGCGCATGAGGCCGGTCACCGCGGTCGCCAGCTTGCGGGCCGCGGCGCGACGAGCGGCCGTGAGCGCGGCCGCGGCGGCGTCGTAACGCTTGCGAATGTCCGCAATCCGCTCGTCGAGCCCGCCCAGCACGAGATCGGACTGTTCGAGCGTCGCAAGTTCGGACCGCAGTTCCTCGAGCTTTGAAGGCAGCACGGCCGCCTCGACGCGATGCTTGCGCGCGAGGTCCTCGAGCGCGGCAACCCGGCGCTCGACCACGTCCTGCCGCGCCGGATCTGCATCGAGCCCGTCCAGATAGACCGCAAGCTGCGAGCCGGCCTCGCGCGAGCGCAATCAGCGATTCCTCGACGAGTGCGAGCGCCGGCTCGATTCGCGGGTCGAGGGCGGCTGCACTGCGCAGCATGCCGGCCGCGCGCGCCGCGAGGGCGTGCGCGTCGTTGCCGTCGCCCTCGTAGCAGAGCGCGAGCGCGCCTTGGGCGCCTTCGGCGAGCCGGCCGCGATTCGCAAGGCGATTGCGCTCCTCGATGAGGGCCTGCGCCTCGCCGGCTGCGAGGCCGAGCGCCTCGAGTTCGCCGACCTGGTAGCGCAGGAGCTCGATCCGCGCGCCGCGATCCCGCGCCATCGCGGCCAGCGCATCGCGCTCCGCGCTGTGCTGCCGCCACGCGGCCGCGAGGGTCTCGACTTCGCCCGTCTGCGTGCCCGCAACGCCGTGCGCATCGACGATCTCGCGCTGCGTGTCGCGGCCGACGAGGGACTGGAATTCCTGCTGGCCGTGGATGTCGATCAGCTGCTTGCCGAGCTCGCGCACGCTCTGCGCGGGCAGCGCCTGGCCGTTCACGTACTGCCGCGAGCGGCCGTCCCGGCCGATCACGCGCCGCAGCACGAGTTCGCCGTCCGGCGCTTCGATCGCCTGCTCGTCGAGCCAGCGGCGCAGCGGAGCATCCGCGGCGGCTTCGAATGTCGCGGTGATTTCCGCCCGCTCCGCGCCGTGGCGAAGCATGTCGGCACTCGCGCGGCCGCCGAGCGCCAGCATCACCGCGTCCACGATGATGGACTTGCCGGCGCCGGTTTCGCCCGTGAGCGCCGTGAGGCCGCCCTGGAGCTCGAGCTCGGCCGCGTCGATCACCGCGAGGTCGCGGATCTGCAGGTGCGCGAGCACCTCAGTATTCCTCGGTGCCGGAGCGGCCGCTGCGGCCCCAATGGAGCTTCGAGCGCAGCAGGCGGAAGAAATCGTGGCCCGGCGGGTGCAGCAGCGTGATGACCTCGCTCGCCGGCCCGATTGAAAGTCGCGAGTCGACCTCGAGGGCATCGAGCAGGAAGCCGTCGCAAGTGACCTGCGCGCGCGCACCCGAGCGCGCGACGAGGCGGATCTCGATGCGGCTCTCGCGCGTGAGGACGATCGGGCGGTCCGACAAGGTGTGCGGCGAGATCGGCGCGATGACGACGGCGCCGAGGGACGGATGGATGATCGGGCCGCCGCAGGAGAGGGCATAGGCCGTTGACCCGGTCGAGCTCGCAATGACGAGGCCATCGCCGCCATGCGTGTTGACGAGAGAGCCGTCGATCCAGACTTCGAGCTCGACCATGCGCCCGGTCTCCTGGCGCTGCACCACGACGTCATTGAGTGCGCGATAGTCGCGCTTGCGCCCGTCCGCGAACGTGAGCCGGGCTGCGAGCAGCTGGCGCCGGTCGGTTTCATAGCGGCCCTCGATCACGGCGTCGAGGTTTCCGATCATCTCGTCCGGGAGCACGTCGGCGAGGAAGCCGAGCCGGCCGCGATTGACGCCGAGGAGCGGCACGCCGCGGCCGAGGGCGAGCTGCGCGGCGAAGAGCAGGGTGCCGTCGCCGCCGATCGCGACGATCAGGTCCGCGTCCGCGCCGAGCTCCGCCACCGACTTGCGCACCAGGCCATCGGGCAGCCCGTCGATCACTACCTCGCGATCGATGTAGACCGTGACGCCACGGCCGCGCAGGTGCGTGGCGAGTGCCGCCAGCGAGTCGGCGACCCGGGCGTCCTCGACCTTGCCGACCAGGGCGATGCGGGAGAAGTGCTTGTTCATCTGGTTTTGCGGACCTTTTAGCATGCAGGCCCGTGGCGGGCCACAGTCCTTGACACTCGAGGAGTGCGATTGCTAGTTTGACCGCTGCAATCGAACCATTTGTCATTTTCCTTTTGCAACAGGGACTTATGCCGGACGCGACCCGCGGTGTCGACGCCGAGCCGAACGATCGTGCGCAGCAGCTCCTGCGCACGCTCGTCGAGTGTTACATCCGCGACGGCCAGCCCGTCGGCTCGCGCACCCTGACGCGGGAATCGGGGCTCAGCCTGTCGCCGGCGACGATCCGGAACGTGATCGCGGACCTCGAAGAACACGGGTTCGTGAGCTCGCCGCATACGTCGGCAGGCCGCGTGCCGACGGACAAGGGTTACCGTTATTTTGTCGACGCCCTCCTGCGTTACCAGCCGCCGGACCAGGCCGAGATCGCCGAGCTCAAGCGCCACTTCGACATGCGCGCCAGCGACCCGAAGGCGCTCGTCGCCGCGGCATCGCAACTCGTGTCGGGCCTGACGCAGCTCGCAGGCGTCGTGACGGTGCCGCGCGAAACCCACGCCTCGCTGTCGCAGATCGAGTTCGTCAGCCTTTCCGGGAATCGCGTGCTGACGATCCTCGTCGTCAATGGCCACGAGGTGCAGAACCGGGTCGTGCAGCTCGATCGCCATTTCTCTCCCGAAGAGTTGCGGCGCGCCGCCGCTTACCTCAATGAACTGTTCGCAGGGCAGGAGCTGGCGGGCGTACGCGCGCGCCTCGTCTCGCAGCTGCAGGAGACCCGCGAGCAGATGAATCGCATGATGGTGGATGCCATCACGCTCGCCCAGAGGGCGTTTGCGGAGGAGCCGCCCGCACGGGATGCGGACATGTTCGTCGCGGGAGAAACCAACCTCATGGGATTTGCCGAGCTCTCGAACGTCGATCGGCTGCGCCGGATCTTCGAGGCGTTCAACGAGAAGCGCGACATCCTGCACCTCCTGGACCAGAGCCTGCACGCGGACGGCGTCCAGATCTTCATCGGGCACGAATCGGGCTACCAGATCCTCGACGACTGCAGCGTGGTCGTCGCGCCCTATACGCAGGACGACCGCGTGGTCGGCGTGCTCGGTGTCATCGGCCCGACCCGCATGGCCTATGAGCGCGTGATCCCGGTCGTGGAAATCGCGGCGCGGATGCTGGGCTCCGCCTTGAATTCGCGCGACTGAGCCCCACACCCCACGCGCATGAACGAAATCGACACCGAGCGGCCCGACGAGGCTCCGGAGAACGGGGCGTCTCCCGACGGCGAGAGCCCCGAATCCCGGCTGGCGGAGGCGGAGGGCCGGGCCGAGCAGCACCGCGCCGATTTCCTGCGCGCCATCGCCGAACTCGAAAATGTCCGCAAGCGCTCCGCACGCGAGGTTGAGTCGGCCCGGCAGTACGGCATCGAGCGCTTTGCCTCGAATCTCCTGCCGGTCGCCGACACGCTGGCACTGGCGCAGGAGTCCGCGGCGACCGCCGACGCCACGACACTCGCCCAGGGCCAGGAAGCGACGCTGCGGCTCCTGTTCAAGGCGTTCGAGAGCGCGGGACTCACGCAATTCGATCCCGTGGGCCAACCCTTCGATCCGGCCCAGCATGAGGCGATGGTCATGCAGGCCTCGGCCGAGCAGCCGCCCCATACGGTGCTCAAGGTCATCCAGAAGGGCTGGCTGCTGAACGGCCGCCTGCTGCGACCCGCACGGGTCATCGTCTCCTCGGCCCCGACGACCCCCGACAACCCCCCGTCCGGCGGTTGAAACCGCCCCCCGACGGCCCCACAACCACGACCAGACTCACTTTCCGGAACCCTATTCATGGCCAAAATCATCGGAATCGACCTCGGTACCACGAACTCCTGCGTTTCCGTCATGGAGGGCAGCGACCCCCAAGGTCATCGAAAACAGCGAAGGCGACCGGACCACGCCCTCGGTCGTCGCCTTCACGAAGGACGGCGAGATCCTGGTCGGCCAGCCGGCGAAGCGCCAGGCGGTCACCAATCCGCAGAACACGTTCCATGCGGTCAAGCGCCTCATTGGCCGGCGCTTCGACGACACGGTCGTCCAGAAGGACATCCCGCTCGAGACCTACAAGATCGTGCGCGCCGAGAACGGCGATGCCTGGCTCGAGGCCCAGGGCAAGATGATGGCGCCGCAGGAAATCTCCGCGCGCGTGCTCATGAAGATGAAGAAGACGGCCGAGGACTACCTCGGCGAGACCGTCACGGATGCCGTCATCACGGTCCCGGCGTATTTCAACGACGCGCAGCGCCAGGCGACCAAGGACGCGGGCCGCATCGCGGGCCTCAACGTGCGGCGAATCATCAATGAGCCGACGGCTGCGGCACTCGCCTATGGCATGGACAAGAAAGGCAAGGATCGCAAGATCGCCGTCTATGACCTCGGCGGCGGCACCTTCGACATCTCGATCATCGAGATCGCGGACGTCGACGGCGAGCGCCAGTTCGAGGTCATGTCCACGAATGGCGACACCTTCCTCGGCGGCGAGGACTTCGACCGCCGGATCATCGATTACGTCGCGGCCGAGTTCCAGAAGGAGAGCGGCGTCGACGTGCGCAAGGATCCGCTCGCGGTGCAGCGCCTGAAGGAAGCGGCGGAGAAAGCCAAGGTCGAGCTGTCCTCGGGCCAGCAGACCGAGATCAACCTGCCGTACATCACGGCCGACGCCTCGGGTCCCAAGCACCTGACGCTCAAGCTCACGCGCGCGAAGCTCGAATCGCTGGTCGAGGATCTCGTCAGTCGCACGGTCGAGCCCTGCCGCATCGCGTTGAAGGACGCGGGCCTTTCGATCAGCGAAGTGGACGAAGTGATCCTGGTCGGCGGCCAGACGCGCATGCCGCTGGTGCAGAAAGCGGTGAAGGACTTCTTCGGCAAGGAGCCGCGCAAGGACGTCAACCCGGACGAGGCGGTCGCCGTCGGCGCCGCGATCCAGGGCGGCGTGCTCGCGGGCGACGTCAAGGACGTGCTCCTGCTCGACGTCACGCCGCTGTCGCTCGGCATCGAGACCCTGGGCGGCGTCATGACGCGGCTGATCGAGAAGAACACGACGATCCCGACCAAGGCGACGCAGGTTTTTTCGACGGCCGATGACAACCAGAGCGGCGTGACGATCCACGTGCTCCAGGGCGAGCGCGACCGCTCGACGGACAACAAGTCGCTCGGCAAGTTCGACCTCTCGGACATCCCGCCGGCGCCGCGCGGCATGCCGCAGATCGAGGTCACCTTCGACATCGACGCGAACGGAATCCTGAACGTGTCGGCCAAGGACAAGGCGACCGGCAAGGAACAGCGGATCGTCATCAAGGCGTCGAGCGGGCTCTCCGAGGAGGAGATCAAGCAGATGGTGCGCGACGCCGAGGCGCATGCCGCGGACGACAAGAAGTTCCGCGAGCTCGTGGACACGAGAAACCGCGCCGATGCGCTGCTGCATGCGACCGAGAAATCGCTGAAGGACCTCGGCGACAAGGTGACCGGCGAGGAGCGCGCGGCGATCGAGGCGGCGCTTTCGGACCTGCGCGGCGTGCTGAAGGGCGACGACAAGGCGGCCATCGAGCACAAGGCCGAAGCGCTCGCCAAGGCGAGTGCGCCGGTGGTGCAGCGCGCCTACCAGGCCGAAGGCGGCGGCGCCGGGCCGGAGGCGGGCGCATCGGCGAAGCCGGGCGCGGACGCCGGCAAGGACGACGTGCTGGATGCCGAGTTCGAGGAGATCAAGGACCAGGGTGGCAAGCCGCACTGATCGCAGGCACCGACCCGTCCGTGTGTGACAGCGTCCGCCGGGTGACCCAGGGTCACCCGGCGTTCGCGCATGTGGAGCGCCATGTCAAAGCGTGATTTCTACCAGGTGCTGGGCGTACCGCGAAACGCCGCCGAGGATGCCATCACCAAGGCATACCGGCGCCTGGCCATGAAATACCACCCGGACCGCAATCCCGACGACAAGGACGCCGAGGAGCGATTCAAGGAAGCGAAAGAGGCCTACGAGGTCCTGACCGACGCCCAGAAGCGCGCGGCCTATGACCAGTACGGCCGCGCCGGACTCGACGCGGCGCGCGGCGCCGGCCAGGGTTTCAGTCCTTCGGATGCGTTCGGCGACATTTTCGGGGACATGTTCGGCGACATCTTCGGCGGCGGGCGCCGGACCGGGCGCAGCGCCGTCTACCGCGGGGCGGACCTGCGATACGAACTCGCGCTCGATCTCGAGCAGGCCGTTTTCGGCACCTCGACGGAGATCGATTTCCAGACGGTCAACGAATGCACCGAGTGCGGCGGCTCGGGCGCCGCGCGCGGCCATTCGCCCGTGACCTGCGACAACTGCCAGGGCAGCGGGCAGGTCCGGATCAGCCAGGGCATCTTCGCGGTGCAGCAGACTTGCCCGCGCTGCAAGGGCCGCGGTTCGATCATCAAGGATCCCTGTCCCAAGTGCGCCGGCCACGGCCGCGTGCGCGCAAGCAAGCGGCTCGCGGTCAAGGTGCCGGCCGGCGTCGACAGCGGGGACCGTATCCGGCTCGCGGGCGAGGGCGAAGCGGGACGAAACGGCGGGCCGCCCGGCGACCTGTATGTCGAGATCGTCGTCCGCGAGCATTCGATCTTCGAGCGCGACGGCGCGCACCTGTCCTGTGAGGTGCCGGTCAGCTTCATCACGGCGACCCTCGGCGGCAGCATCGAGGTGCCGACGCTCGAAGGCCATGCCAACATCAAGATGCCCGCGGGTACGCAGTCGGGGCGCGTGTTCCGGCTGCGCGAGAAAGGGATCAAGCCGGTTCGCGGCGGCGCCACGGGCGACCTGTTCTGCCGCGTGGTGGTCGAGACCCCGGTGGACCTCAGTTCGGGACAGAAAGACCTGCTGCGCAAGTTCGAGACCGCGCTCGCCGCGGACGGCAAGAGCCACAATCCGCGCCAGCGCTCCTGGCTCGAGGGTGTGCGGCAGTTCTTCGGCAGGATGGGCAGCTGACATGACGAACGTCGCGGTGCTTGGAATCAGCGGACGCGTGGGCCGCTGCCTCGTTCGCGCGATCCGCGAGTCGCCCGACTTCGTCCTGACCGGCGCGCTCGCGTCGCCGTCGAGCGCGACGCTCGGCCGGGATGCCGGCGAGGTCGCCCAGTCCGGCCCCGTGGCGGTGCCGGTCACGGCGGACCGGGCGCAGGCGCTCGCAAAGGCCGAAGTCGCGATCGATTTCACGCTGCCCGACGCCCTGCCCGAGAATCTCGCGGCGGTCGAAAAGGCGGGTATCCCCCTCATTGTCGGGATCACGGGCCTTGACGCAGCGCGGCAGGGGCTGCTCCGCGCATTCAGCGAGCGGCAGGCCGTGCTCGTCGCGCCCAACATGTCGCTCGCCGTGAACCTCCTGTTCGCACTGGTGGGCCGTGCGGCTGCGGCCTTGCCGCAGGACTACGACGTCGAGATCCTCGAAGCCCATCACCGCGGCAAGGCCGACGCGCCTTCCGGGACCGCGCTTCGGCTCGGTGAGATTGCCGCCGGCGCACGCGGCGGAACGCTCGCCGAGCATGCCGTGTACGGTCGCCTCGGCAAGACCGGCGGGCGCGCGCCGGGCGCGATCGGCTTCGCGAGCCTGCGGGCCGGGGATATCGTCGGCCAGCACCAGGTCCTGTTCGCCGGGACGGGCGAGACGCTCGAGCTCGTACACCGGACGACGGACCGCATGACCTTCGCCTACGGCGCCCTCGCCGCCGCCCGCTGGATCCTCGGCCGCCCGCCCGGCCTCTACGGCATGTCGGACGTGCTGGGCTTGTAGCGGGGACGAGCTAACAAGAGGGGACAGTCCCCTTTGCGCTCTGGCAAAGGGGACTGTCCCCTCCGGCTCCTGTAGAATTGCCACTCGGGTCGCGGCCCCCTTGAACAACAGACGATGACCGGTGGAGTTCCCGACGGCTCCATCCACTGAAGTCCTGCGCCTCGCGCCGGCCAACGGCGCGGCGGGACCGGGAGAACGCGCTGGTGACACCGACGCCTGCAGTGCTCGCACTCGAGGACGGCACGGTGTTTCGGGGTATTTCCATCGGGTCTTCCGGCGTCACGACCGGCGAGGTCGTGTTCAACACCGCGATGACGGGCTACCAGGAGATCCTGACCGACCCGTCCTATGCCCGCCAGATCGTCACGCTGACCTACCCGCACATCGGCAATACCGGCGTCACGCCCGAGGACCTCGAGTCCGATTCCATCCACGCCGCGGGCCTCGTCATCCGCGACCTGCCGCTCCTGCATTCGAGCTGGCGCGCGAGCCATTCGCTCGAGCAGTTCCTGGTCGAGGGTGAAACGGTCGCGATCGCCGGCATCGATACGCGAAAGCTCACGCGAATCATCCGCGAACGCGGGGCGCAGGGCGGATGCATCGCGACGGCGGACAAGGCGGACGCCGAGGTTGCGCTTCGCGCCGCGCGCGCCTTCCCGGGCCTCAAGGGCATGGACCTCGCCAAGGTCGTCTCGGTGCGAACGCCCTATCAGTGGAACGAGGGCAGCATCGGCCGCGAGCAGGCACGCGTGCTGCGGCCAGGCTCGCGCCTGCACGTCGTCGCCTACGACTTCGGCATCAAGCGCAACATCCTCACGGCTGCTCGCGGACTATGGCTGTCGCATCACCGTGGTTCCCGCGCAGACGAGCGCTGCCGACGCGCTCGCGCTCGGTCCGGACGGCATCTTCCTCTCGAACGGCCCGGGCGACCCGGAGCCTTGCGACTACGCGGTCGCGGCGATCCAGGAATTCCTCGAGACCGACATCCCGATATTCGGCATCTGCCTCGGCCACCAGCTCCTCGGACTCGCGAGCGGCGCGCGCACGGTCAAGATGAAGTTCGGCCACCACGGCGCGAATCACCCGGTGCAGGAGCTCGCAGGCGGGCACGTGCTGATCACGAGCCAGAATCACGGCTTCGCGGTCGACGAGGAATCGCTGCCGCAATCGCTGAAGCCGACGCACCGATCGCTGTTCGACGGCACGCTGCAGGGCGTCGCGCGCACCGACCGGCCGGCATTCGGATTCCAGGGCCACCCGGAAGCGAGCCCGGGCCCGCACGACCTGCGGCCGCTCTTCGAGCACTTCGTGTTCCTGATGGTGCGCCGCCTGCAGCAGCTGATGCGCTCGCAGGTCGCGGTTTCGGAAGGCGTGGCAGCGCGCTGATGGGCAAGCGCACCGACATCGAGAGCATCCTGATCATCGGCGCCGGCCCGATCATCATCGGCCAGGCCTGCGAATTCGATTATTCCGGCGCCCAGGCCTGCCGGGCGCTGCGCGAGGAGGGATACCGCGTCATCCTCGTCAACTCGAATCCGGCGACGATCATGACCGACCCGGACATGGCGGACTCGATCTACATCGAGCCGGTGGACTGGCGCACGGTCGCGCGCATCATCGAGAAGGAGCGGCCGGACGCGCTGCTGCCGACGATGGGCGGCCAGACCGCCCTCAACACGGCGCTCGACCTCGTGCGCGAGGGCGTGCTCGAGAAGTTCGGCGTCGAGATGATCGCGGCCTCGCGCGAGGCCATCGACATGGCGGAAGACCGCGAGCTCTTCCGCAATGCCATGCGCGGCATCGGCCTCGAATGCCCGCAGTCCTACATCGCGCACGACCTTGACGAGGCGCTCGCCGTGCAGGCCGAGGTCGGATACCCGACGGTCATCCGGCCCTCCTTCACGCTCGGCGGAACCGGCGGCGGCATCGCCTTCAACCGCGAGGAGTTCGAGGAGATCGTGATGCGCGGCCTCGACGCGTCGCCGACGGCCGAGGTGCTGATCGAGGAGTCGGTGCTGGGCTGGAAGGAATTCGAGATGGAGGTGGTGCGGGACCGCAAGGACAACTGCATCATCGTCTGCTCGATCGAGAACTTCGACCCGATGGGCGTGCACACGGGCGACTCGATCACGGTCGCGCCGGCGCAGACGCTGACCGACAAGGAATACCAGCGCATGCGCGACGCCTCGATCGCCGTCCTGCGCCAGGTCGGCGTCGAGTGCGGCGGCTCGAACGTGCAGTTCGCGATCAATCCCGAGAACGGCCGCATGTTCGTCATCGAGATGAACCCGCGCGTCTCGCGCTCCTCGGCGCTCGCCTCCAAGGCGACCGGATTCCCGATCGCGAAGATCGCCGCCAAGCTCGCCGTCGGCTACACGCTCGACGAGCTCAAGAACGAGATCACGGGCGGCGCGACGCCCGCGTCCTTCGAGCCGACGATCGACTACGTCGTCACCAAGGTGCCGCGCTTCACGTTCGAGAAATTCCCGGGCGCCAACACGCGGCTCACGACGCAGATGAAGTCCGTGGGCGAGGCGATGGCGATCGGGCGCACATTCCAGGAGTCGCTGCAGAAGGCGATGCGCAGCCTCGAGACCGGCTGCGACGGGCTGACGCCGATCCTCGTGCTGCCGCTCGATGCCGATGGCGAGCTGCAGCTGGCAGAGGAACTGCGTCACCCGGGCGGCGAGCGCATCCGCTACGTGGCGGACGCCTTCCGCGCCGGCTGGACACTGGCGCGCGTCGCCGCCGAGACCATGATCGATCCCTGGTTCCTCGCGCAGATCGAGGACCTCGTGCGCGAGGAGGAGGCCGTGCGCGCCGAGGGGATCACGGGCCTGACTTTCGAGCGGCTGCTGGCACTGAAGCGCAAGGGATTCTCCGATGCGGCCCTGGCCCGCGCGATGGGCGCGCCGGAGACGCGCGTGCGCGCGCGCCGGCTCGCCTGCGGCGTGCACCCGGTGTACAAGCGCGTGGACACCTGCGCCGCCGAGTTCGCGACCTCGACCGCCTACCTCTATTCGACCTACGACCAGGAATGCGAGGCGGACCCGACGCCGCGGCCGAAGATCATGATCCTGGGCGGCGGGCCGAACCGCATCGGCCAGGGCATCGAATTCGACTACTGCTGCGTGCATGCGGCGCTCGCGCTGCGCGAAGACGGCTTCGAGACGATCATGGTCAACTGCAACCCCGAGACCGTCTCGACGGACTTTGACGTTTCGGACCGCCTGTACTTCGAGCCGCTGACCTTCGAGGACGTGATGGAGATCGTCGCCCGCGAAAAGCCGCAGGGCGTCATCGTGCAGTTCGGCGGGCAGACGCCGCTGAAACTCGCGCGGCAACTCGCGGCGGCGGGCGCCCCGATCATCGGCACCAGCCCGGACTCGATCGACGTGGCGGAGGACCGCGAACGCTTCCAGCAGCTGCTCGTAAAGCTCGGCCTGCGCCAGCCTGCGAACGCGACGGCGCGCGACGAGGAGCGCGCGATCGAACTCGCGCGCGAGGTCGGCTTCCCGCTGATCGTGCGCCCGTCCTATGTGCTGGGCGGCCGCGCGATGGAGATCGTGTACGAGGAGGAAGACCTCCGGGCGTACATGCGCGAGGCGGTGAAGGTCTCGAACGAGAGCCCGGTGTTGCTCGACCGTTTCCTCGACCTCGCGATCGAGGTGGACGTGGACGCGATCTGCGACGGCGCAGGACGTGCTGATCGGCGGCATCATGGAGCACGTCGAGCAGGCGGGCGTGCATTCGGGGGATTCGAGCTGCTCGCTGCCGCCGACGAGCCTGTCGGCCGAGATCCAGGACGAGCTGCGCGACCAGACCCGCAAGATGGCCCTGGCGCTGAACGTCGTGGGGCTCATGAACGTGCAGTTCGCGATCCAGAACGGGATCGTCTACGTGCTCGAGGTGAATCCGCGCGCCTCACGCACCGTGCCGTTCGTCTCGAAGGCGACCGGCCGGCCGCTGGCCAAGATCGCCGCGCGCGTGATGGCCGGACGGAAGCTCGCCGACCTCGATGCGACGGTCGAGCGCGTGCCGCCGTATTTCTCGGTCAAGGAAGCCGTATTCCCGTTCGGCAAGTTCCCGGAATCGGACCCGATCCTCGGGCCCGAGATGAAGTCGACGGGGGAGGTGATGGGCACGGGCCGCACCTTCGGCGAGGCCTATGCAAAGTCCCAGGCGGCGAGCGGCGTCCGGCTGCCGACCCGCGGCGTGTGCCTGGTCTCGGTCCGGGACCGCGACAAGGAGGGCGCGATTGTGATCGCGAAGCGCCTGTCCGAACGGGGCTTCGAGATCATCGCGACCCAGGGGACCCAGGCCGCGCTCGAGGCCGCGGGCGTCACCTGCCGGCGCGCGCTCAAGGTGCGCGAGGGCCGGCCGCACATCGTGGACATGATCAAGAACGACGAGATCGACCTCATCATCAATACGACCGAGGGCAAGCGCGCCATCCGCGAATCGCACTCGATCCGCCGCGAGGCGGAGCTGCGCAAGGTGACGTACTACACGACCGTCGCGGCCGCGCACGCGACCTGCGACGCCCTCGACCACCTCGAGGACCACGACGTCAACCGGCTGCAGGACCTGCACCGCGAGCTCGGTGCCGCATGAGGGCGCCGATCACGCTGCGCGGGGCGGAGAAGCTGCGCGTCGAGCTGCGCAAGCTGAAAGGCGAGGACCGGCCGGCGATCATCCGCGCGATCGCGGAAGCGCGTTCGCACGGCGACCTTTCCGAGAATGCCGAGTACCACGCCGCGCGCGAGCAGCAGGGCTTTGTCGAGGGTCGCATCAAGGAGATCGAGCAGCGGCTCGCGGATGCGCAGGTCATCGACCCGGCTTCGCTCACGGACACCGGCAAGGTCGTATTCGGCGCGACGGTCGAACTCGCGCCCGAGGATGGCGGGCCGGAGCTGCGCTACCAGATCGTTGGCGACGACGAGGCGGACATCAAGAGCGGCCTGCTGTCCATCAACTCGCCGATCGCGCGGGCGCTGATCGGCCGTTCGCCGGGGGACGAGGTCGAGGTTGCAGCGCCGGGCGGTGCGCGCCGCTTCGAGGTGCTCGCCGTACGCCTCGTGTGACTCAAGAATCCGGAAGAAGAATCTTCTGTAACGTACTGTTTTTCTTGTAAAACAATCCCACGTTTCCGATTCGAAAAACGAATTCCGACCCGGTGAGGCGCGCCAGCTCCACGAAGGTGGCGTCGCGGTCCTCGCGGCTGCCGACGCGGGCGCGCAATTTCACGAGCTCGTGGTGATCGAGGGCGAGGCGAAGTTCTTCGGCGACGCCGGGCGTGAGGCCGTGCCGGCCGACGAGCACGATCGGGTGCAGCTCGTGACCGAGCCGCCGGAGGTGTTTTTTCTGCCGCTCGCTGAGCGCCATCGTCGCATTATAGGGTTCTAGTCCCGGAGGAGCGGATGGCACGGCGCAGCAAGTCGAGCGGTCGCTGGCTCGAGGAACACTTCTCGGACCCGTTTGTGCAGCGTGCCAAGGACGCGGGACTGCGTTCGCGCGCGGCGTTCAAGCTCGAGGAGATCGACGCCGCCGAGAAGCTGATTTTCCCGGGCGCGGTGGTCGTCGACCTCGGCGCGGCGCCAGGCGGCTGGAGCCAGTACGCCGCGCGGCGGCTCGCCGGCAACGGCGCGGTGTTTGCACTCGACCTGCTGCCGATGGACGCGATCCCGGGCGTCACCTTCCAGCAAGGCGACTTCCGCGAGCAGGCGGTGCTCGATGCGCTTCTCGCGGAGCTCGGCGGCCGTCGCGTCGACCTTGTGTTGTCCGACATGGCCCCCAACATGAGTGGGGTGGACGTGGTGGACCAGGCCCGCGCGGCCGACCTCGAGGCGCTTGCGCTCGATTTCGCGCGACAGGTGCTGCGTCCCGGAGGCGTGCTGGTCATGAAGGTGTTCCAGGGCGCCGGATTCCAGCAGCTCCTGGCCGAGGCCCGCCGTGCGTTCGAAGGGGTCCGCATGCGCAAGCCCAAGGCGTCCAGGCAGCGCAGTTCCGAGACGTACTTGGTGGCCAGGGGGCTGCGTCCGGTGTAAGGTGAAACTTGCGCGTCAGCGCCGCGGTCCAAGCCCTTGACCGGCCGGCGATTGTTGCGCGGCGAGGAGCCCGAAGCTTGAACGATCTGACCAGAAACATCGTCCTGTGGGTTGTCATTGCGATCGTCCTGCTCGCGGTGTTCTCCAACTTCGGCCAGCGCGCGGCGACGCCTGACAAGCTGGTCTACTCCCAGTTCCTGACCGAGGTGCGCAGCGGCGGCATCCGCACGGCGACGTTCAAGGGCGACATGATCGTCGGCGAGCGTGCGAGCGGCGGGCCGTACGTCACCCACAATCCCGAGACCAGCAATACCGAGCTGATCGGGCTGCTCGACAAGCAGCATGTGACCTTCGACGCGGAGCCGCCGGAACGCCAGGGCTTCCTGCTGCAGCTCTTCATCTCCTCGTTCCCGATCCTGCTGCTGATCGGCGTGTGGATCTACTTCATGCGCCAGATGCAGGGCGGCGCAGGCGGGCGCGGCGCGATGTCCTTCGGCAAGAGCCGCGCGCGGCTCCTGTCCGAGGACCAGGTCAACGTGACGTTTGCCGACGTCGCGGGTATCGAGGAGGCGAAGGACGAGGTCGCGGAGATCGTCGACTTCCTCAAGGATCCGGCGAAGTTCCAGAAGCTCGGCGGCAAGATCCCGAAGGGCGTGCTGATGGTCGGCAGCCCGGGCACCGGCAAGACGCTGCTCGCACGCGCGATCGCAGGCGAGGCGAAGGTCCCGTTTTTCACGATCTCGGGCTCTGACTTCGTCGAGATGTTCGTCGGCGTCGGCGCCTCCCGCGTGCGCGACATGTTCGAGCAGGCGAAGAAACACGCGCCGTGCATCGTCTTCATCGACGAGATCGACGCCGTCGGCCGCCACCGCGGCGCAGGCCTCGGCGGCGGCCACGACGAGCGCGAACAGACGCTCAACCAGCTGCTGGTCGAGATGGACGGCTTCGAGGGCAATGAGGGCGTCATCGTCATCGCGGCGACCAACCGTCCCGACGTGCTCGACCCGGCCCTGCTGCGCCCGGGCCGCTTCGACCGCCAGGTCGTGGTGCCGCTGCCGGACGTCCGCGGCCGCGAGCAGATCCTCAAGGTCCACATGCGCAAGGTGCCGATCTCCGACGACGTCAAGCCCACGCTGATCGCGCGCGGCACGCCGGGATTCTCGGGCGCCGACCTCATGAACCTCGTCAACGAGGCGGCGCTGTTTGCCGCGCGCGGCAACAAGCGGCTCGTGACGATGGAAGAGTTCGAGCGCGCGAAGGACAAGATCATGATGGGCGCCGAGCGGCGCTCGATGGTCATGAGTGATCAGGAAAGGCTCAATACGGCGTATCACGAGGCCGGCCACGCGATCGTGGGCATGAGCCTTCCCGAGCACGACCCCGTTTACAAGGTGACGATCATCCCGCGCGGCCGCGCGCTCGGCGTGACGATGTTCCTGCCGGAAGAGGACCGCTACAGCTACAGCAAGCGGCGCATCGAAGGACAGATCACGAGCCTCTTCGGCGGACGCATCGCGGAAGAGCTGCGCTTCGGTCCTGACGCAGTCACGACCGGCGCCTCGAACGACATCGAGCGTGCAACCAACCTGGCGCGCAACATGGTCACCAAGTGGGGGCTGTCCGATCGACTCGGGCCGCTGTCCTACATGGAGGATGCGGGCGAGGTCTTCCTCGGCCGCCAGGTGACGCAGCACAAGCAGGTCTCCGACGTGACGGCGCACGTGATCGACGAGGAAATCCGCCGCGTGATCGATACGGCTTTCGGCAACGCGCGCAAGATCCTCACCGACAACCGCGAAAAGCTCGACGTGATGGCCGCGGCGCTCATGAAGTACGAGACGATCGACGAAGAGCAGCTCAAGGACATCATGGCGGGCCGCGTGCCGCGGGCGCCGAAGGACTGGGAGGAATCGGGCACCTCATCGACCGGGCAGGGCGCTGCGAAGCCCGAGCCCGTGATCGGCCCGCCGGCCAGCCAGACCTGAGCGGCGCGCAGCCGCTCTTCCCGACGGAAACGCCCGCAGCTGCCGGCCTGCTCCCATGCGCCTCCAGTGCGGCCGCTTCCTGCTCGATCTCGACCGACCGGTCGTCATGGGCATCATCAATGTCACGCCGGATTCCTTCTCCGATGGCGGGCAATTCCTCGAATTGCCGGCAGCACTCGCGCGGGCTCAGGAGCTCGTTGCGGAGGGTGCGGCCATCGTGGACGTGGGCGGTGAGTCGACGCGCCCGGGCGCGCTACCTGTCGATGACGAGGAGGAACTGCGGCGCGTGATCCCGCTCATCGAGCGCCTCGCGGGCTCGCTCGCCGTTCCAGTGTCCGTCGACACCCGCAAACCCGCCGTGATGCGCCGTGCGATCGCCGCCGGGGCATCGCTCGTGAACGACGTCTCGGCGCTGGCGGCGCCCGGTGCGCTCGCGGCCGTCGCCGAAAGCAGCGCCGCGGCTTGCCTGATGCACATGCAGGGAGAGCCCCGGACGATGCAGGACGCGCCGCATTACGACGATGTCGTCGGCGAAGTGCGCGCCTTCCTGAGGGAGCGTGCCGCTGCCTGCGAGCGTGCGGGCATTCCCCGCTCGCGCCTCGTGGTCGATCCGGGATTCGGCTTCGGCAAGTCCCTCGAACACAATCTCGCGCTCCTGCGCGGGCTGCCGCAGCTCGCATCCGACGGACTGCCGGTGCTCGCCGGCCTCTCGCGCAAGCGCATGATCAGCGCGCTCACGGGCCGCGCCGACGGCGACCGCCTCGCCGGAAGCCTGGCAGCGGCGGTCATCGCGTCCATGAACGGCGCGCGCATCATCCGGGCCCACGACGTGCGTGAAACCGTCGACGCGCTCAGGGTCGTGGCGAAGGCCCGGGCATTGCGGGACAATCCCGCCTGATCATGCGGTACTTCGGAACAGATGGCGTTCGCGGGCGCGTCGGGACCCACCCGATGACGGTCGAATTCGCCTTGAGGCTCGCGGGTGCGGCGGGGCGCGTGCTCGCGCCCGGCGGCGGCCGCGTGCTGGTCGGCAAGGACACGCGCCTGTCCGGCTACATGTTCGAGGCGGCGCTCGAGGCGGGCTTCGTGGCCGCCGGCGTCGACGTGCTGCTGGCCGGGCCGTTGCCGACGCCGGGCATCGCCTACCTCGTGCAGCGCCTCGGCTGCGACTTCGGCGCCGTCATCAGCGCCTCGCACAACCGCTTCGACGACAACGGCATCAAGTTCTTCGACCGCGAGGGCAGCAAGCTCGCCGACGAGCTGGAGGAGGCGATCGAGTCGCACCTCGACGAACCGGCGCCGACCCTCGAATCCGCCAAGCTCGGGCGTGCGACGCGCGTCGACCGCGAGCGGACGCTGTACCAGACCTTCTGTGCCTCGACGTTGCCGAGCGGCATGCGCCTCGACGGGCTCAAGCTCGTCATCGACTGCGCGAACGGCGCCGCCTACAAGGTCGCGCCGCGCGCGCTCACGGAGCTCGGCGCCGAGATCATCCCGATCGGTTGCTCGCCGAATGGCCGCAACATCAACGATGGCTGCGGCTCGACGGAACCGGGCTTGCTCAAGCTGACGGTCGCCGGCGTGCGGGCCGACGCCGGCATTGCGCTCGACGGCGACGGCGACCGCCTCGTGATGGTGGACCACCTCGGCCGCGCCGTGGACGGCGACCAGCTCCTTTACGTGCTTGACCAAGGCAAGGCTCGCCGCGGGCGACCTCAAGGGCCCCGTCGTCGGCACCGTCATGAGCAATCTCGGGCTCGAACTCGCGCTGAAGGAGCTCGGCGTCCCGTTCATGCGCGCGGCCGTGGGCGACCGCAATGTCCTGCAGATGCTGAGGGCAAATGGCGGCGTGCTGGGCGGCGAGGCCTCGGGGCACCTCCTGGTCCTCGACAAGGCGACCACCGGCGATGGCCTCGTCGTCGCGCTGCAGGTGCTCGCCGTCATGAAGGCGACGGGCAAGTCGCTCGCCGAGCTCGCCACGGGCATGCAGCGCTTTCCGCAGCAGCTCATCAACGTCCGTGTCGCGAAGCGCTTTGACGCCGCGCGCGAGCCCGCGGTCGCCGCCGCGATCGCGCGGGTCGAACAGTCGCTCGGCGAGCGCGGGCGCGTCGTTCTCCGTGCTTCCGGCACCGAGCCCCTCATCCGCGTGATGGTGGAAGGGGAGGATGCGCAGGCGGTCGGGCGCCACGCCGAAGAACTGGCCGCTGCCGTCCGCGCCGCCGCGCCCGCCGCATGAAATCAGGACTTCGCAAGCCGCTCGTTGCCGGCAACTGGAAGATGCACGGCAGTCGCGCGGAAGCCGCCCGCCTCGTGGGCGAACTGATCACGCGGGGCGCCGGCACCGGCGCAAGCGAAGTCGTCCTCTGCCCGCCGTTCGTCTACCTCGCCGAGGTCGCCGGCCAGCTCGCGGGCAGCCGCATGAGTCTCGGGGGCCAGGATGTCTGCGCCGAAGAGGCGGGGGCGCATACGGGCGAGGTTTCGGCGTCGATGC
Organism: uncultured Gammaproteobacteria bacterium; assembly: GCA_963747035.1. Taxonomy (GTDB): domain Bacteria; phylum Pseudomonadota; class Gammaproteobacteria; order Steroidobacterales; family Steroidobacteraceae; genus SCUD01. The sequence continues at coordinate 21,458 of CAVVDL010000001.1, read as the reverse complement.
TCGTGGACGTCGGCTGCCGATATGCGATCGTCGGCCATTCCGAGCGCCGTGCGATTTACGGCGAAAGTGACGAGCTCGTGGCGCGCAAGTTCGTTGCGGCCGGCAAGCACGCGCTGGTGCCGATCCTCTGCGTCGGCGAGTCGCTCGAGGAGCGCGAGCGCGACGCAACGCGGTCGGTCGTTCTGCGGCAGCTCGACGCGGTGCTTGCGGCGGCGGGGGTGGCCGCCTTCGCGCGTGCGGTCGTTGCCTACGAGCCGGTCTGGGCCATTGGCACCGGGCGGACGGCGACGCCGGACCAGGCCCAGGAAGTGCACGCGATGATCCGCGGCCGGATTGCCGAAAAAGATGCTACCATTGGCGCTTCCCTTCGGGTCCTGTACGGGGGCAGCGTCAAGGCGGCGAATGCCGCGGAGCTGTTCGCGATGCCCGATGTGGACGGCGGATTGATCGGCGGCGCATCGCTCAAGGCGGAAGAATTCGCGAGCATCTGCGCTGCCGCCAGTCGCTGACGGTCTGGCAAGGGCGAAACGGACATGCTTCAACACCTGATTGTTTTCGTGCACGGGCTGCTGTGCTTCTCGATCGTCGCGCTCGTGCTGCTCCAGCGCGGCAAGGGCGCGGATGCCGGCGCCGGCTTCGGCTCGGGCGCCTCGGGCACCGTGTTCGGCGCGCGGGGCTCGGCGACGTTCTTCTCGAAGCTGACAGCCGTGCTTGCGACGCTGTTCTTCATGACGAGCATGTCGCTCGCCTGGTTCGCGACGCGGCCGCGTGCGAGGCGCCAAAGAGCATCGTGGACACCGTGGTGACCGAACCTGCGCCGGCTTCCGGCGTCGACGGCGGATCGGTCCCTGCGCTGCCCGAGACGCCTCCCGCGGACAAGCCCGCGCCGACGGGGCAGTGACCGGAGCCCTCATCGTTTTCAGTGCCGACGTGGCGGAATTGGTAGACGCGCTAGCTTGAGGGGTTAGTGGGGAAACCCGTGTCGGTTCGAGTCCGACCGCCGGCACCATTTGAGTCCTGCGACTGACCGTCCGGGGGTCCCAAGCGACCGGCCGGACAGTTACAATGCGCCCGGTCTGCGCGGCCGGTTCCGCGCGCGAAAACGGTCGCCGCATTGCTTCATAACTACCTGCCGATCCTGATCTTTCTCGCGGTAGCCGGCGGCTTCGGCCTCGTGCTCCTCGTGCTCGGCTGGGTGTTCGGCCCGCGGCGTCCGGACATCGACAAGGTCTCTCCCTACGAGTGCGGTTTCGAGGCCTTCGAGGACTCCCGCACCAAGTTCGACGTCCGCTACTACCTGGTCGCGATCCTCTTCATCGTCTTCGATCTCGAGATCGCGTTTCTCTTCCCGTGGGCGGTTTCGCTGGACGCGATCGGCGGCTTCGGCCTGCTGTCGATGGCCGTGTTCCTCGGCGTCCTCGTGATCGGCTTCATCTACGAATGGAAGAAAGGGGCGCTCGAATGGGATTGATCGAGGCCGCCCCGGAACTCGCGCCCGTCGTCCAGGGCCGCGGGTTCGTCACCACGTCGATCGACAACCTGATGAACTGGGCGCGCACCGGCTCGCTCTGGCCGATGACCTTCGGCCTCGCCTGCTGCGCGGTCGAGATGATGCACGCGGGCGCCGCGCGCTATGACCTCGACCGGTTCGGCGTCGTGTTCCGCGGCAGCCCGCGCCAGTCCGACGTGATGATCGTGGCCGGGACGCTGGTCAACAAGATGGCGCCGGCGTTGCGCCGGGTCTACGACCAGATGCCCGAGCCGCGCTGGGTCATCTCGATGGGCTCCTGCGCCAACGGCGGCGGCTACTACCACTATTCCTATGCGGTCGTGCGCGGCTGCGACCGCATCGTGCCGGTCGACGTGTACGTGCCGGGTTGCCCGCCGACTGCGGAAGCGCTCATCTACGGCATCCTGCAGTTGCAGGACAAGATCCGCCGCACCAGCACGATCGCGCGCGGTCCTGCATGAACCGCGTCGAAGCCACGCAGCAGGCCATTGCGACCCGCCTTGGTGAGCGCGTCCGGCCGGTCGCGGCGCTGCCCGGCGAGATCGCAATCGATGTCGCGCCGGCGGAATGGCTCGCCGTCTGCCGCGAGCTCCGCGATGCGCCGGACTTCGCCTTCGAGCAGCTCATCGATCTCTCGGGCATCGACTACCTGGATTTCGGCCGCTCGGAGTGGACGACGCGCGAGGCGACCTCGGCCGGCTTCAGCCGCGGCGTGGAGCGCGCACCGCGCGGTGAGGCGCCCGCGACGGAGGGCCGCTTCGCAGTCGTCTGCCACCTCCTGTCCGTGTCGCGCAACACGCGCCTGCGCCTGCGCTGCCTGTGCCCGGCGGGCGAGCCGCCGATGATCGATTCGCTCACCGAGATCTGGGCCTCGGCCGACTGGTACGAGCGCGAGGCCTTTGACCTCTACGGCATCCTGTTCCGCGGCCACCCGGACTTGCGGCGGATCCTCACGGACTACGGCTTCATCGGCCACCCGTTCCGCAAGGACTTTCCGCTCTCCGGCCACGTGGAAGTCCGCTACGACCCGTCGCGCGGCCGCGTCGTCAACGAGCCGGTCAGCATCGTGCCGCGCGTGACGGTGCCGAAGGTGATCCGCAAGGAGCGCACGCCGGGCGCGCCGGGGGCGGGCGGCAATGCCTGAGTTCCAGAGCTTCACGCTGAATTTCGGCCCGCAGCATCCTGCGGCCCACGGCGTGCTGCGCCTCGTGCTCGAGATGGACGGCGAGGTGATCCAGAAAGCCGACCCGCACATCGGCCTGCTCCACCGCGCGACCGAAAAGCTCGCCGAGTCGAAGCCGTTCAATCACTCGATCGGATACATGGACCGCCTCGACTACGTGTCCATGATGTGCAACGAGCACGCCTACGTGCGCGCGATCGAAAGGCTGCTCGGCATCGAGGCGCCGGAGCGCGCGCAGTACATCCGCACGATGTTCGACGAGATGACGCGCATCCTGAACCACCTGATGTGGATCGGCTCGCACGGCCTCGACATCGGCGCCATGACCGTGTTCCTGTACGCCTTCCGCGAGCGCGAAGACCTGATGGACTGCTATGAGGCGGTTTCGGGCACGCGCATGCACGCGACCTACTACCGTCCCGGCGGCGTCTATCGCGACCTTCCGGGGACCATGCCGCAGTACAAGGACTCGAAGTTCCGCAGCCAGAGCGACGTCAAGCGCCGGAATGAGGCGCGCTCCGGATCGCTGCTCGATTTCATCGCGGACTTCACCGACCGCTTCCCCGCCTGCGTCGACGAGTACGAGACGCTCCTGACCGACAACCGGATCTGGAAGCAGCGCACGGTCAACATCGGCGTCGTCTCGCCGGAGCGCGCGTTGCAGCTCGGCTTCACGGGCCCGATGCTGCGCGGCTCCGGCATCGCCTGGGACCTGCGCAAGAAGCAGTCGTACGCCGCCTACGACCGCATGGAATTCGACGTGCCGGTCGGCGTGCATGGCGACTGCTACGACCGCTACCTCGTGCGCGTCGCGGAGCTGCGCCAGTCGAACCGGATCATCCGCCAGTGCATTGAGTGGCTGCGCGCGAACCCCGGCCCGGTGATGCTCGAGGACCACAAGGTGACGCCGCCGCGGCGCGGCGAGATGAAAGACGACATGGAATCGCTGATCCATCACTTCAAGCTCTTCACCGAGGGCTACTGCGTGCCGGAGGGCGAGACCTACGCCGCGGTCGAGGCGCCGAAAGGCGAGTTCGGGGTCTGGCTCGTCTCGGACGGCGCCAACAAGCCCTATCGCGTCAAGTGCCGGGCGCCCGGCTTTGCGCACCTGGCGGCGATGGACGAGCTGACGCGCGGGCACATGCTCGCGGACGTCGTCGCGATGATCGGGACGATGGACATCGTGTTCGGGGAGATTGACCGGTGAGCGTCCTCAGCGAACACACGCGGCACGAGATCGACCGCTGGCTCGCGAAGTTCCCGGCGGACCGCCGCCGCTCGGCGGTGCTGGCGGCGCTGCGCGAGGCGCAGCACCAGAACAACGGCTTCCTCACGCCGCCGCTCATGGACGCGGTGGCCGAGTACATCGGCATGCCGCCGATCCAGGTCTACGAGGTCGCGAGCTTTTACTCGATGTTCGAGACGAGGCCCGCGGGCCGCGTGCACGTCTCGGTCTGCACCAACATCAGCTGCATGCTCTGCGGCGCGGACCGCATCGTCGAGGCGGTCGAGCGGCACCTCGGCATCAAGACCGGCGAGAGCACGCCGGACGGCAAGTTCTACCTGAAGCGCGAGGAGGAATGCCTCGCGGCCTGCAACAACGCGCCGATGATGATGGTGGACCACGTCTACCACGAGAACCTGACGCCGGAGTCGGCGATCAAGGTGCTGGACGGGGTGAAATAGCCGTGGCGCGCGCGATGAACCAGGTGGTGTTCGAGCCGATCTCGCATGCCGAGAGCTGGACGCTGCCCGTGTACGGGAAGTTCGGCGGCTACGACGCGTGGCGCAAGATCCTGCGGGAGAAGACGCCGCGCGAGGCGATCATCGAGGAACTGAAGGCGTCGGGCCTGCGCGGCCGCGGCGGCGCGGGATTTCCCACGGGCGTCAAGTGGAGCTTCATGCCGCGGAATTCCCCGGGCCAGAAGTATGTCGTCTGCAACTCCGACGAGAGCGAGCCTGGCACCTGCCATGACCGCGACATCCTGCGCTACAACCCGCACTCGGTGATCGAGGGCATGGCCATCGGCGGCTACGCGATGGGCGCGACCGTCGGCTACAACTACATCCGCGGCGAGTTCCTGGCCGAGCCATTCCCGCGCTTCGAGGCGGCGCTTGCCGAAGCCTACGCGGCCGGGCTTCTCGGCAAGGACATCCAGGGCTCGGGCGTCGACTTCGACCTTCACGCCGTGGCGGGCGCCGGCGCCTATATCTGCGGCGAGGAAACGGCGCTCCTCGAGTCGCTCGAGGGCAAGCCCGGCAAGCCGCGCTTCAAGCCGCCGTTCCCGGCGAACTTCGGCCTCTACGGCAAGCCGACCACGATCAACAACACGCTCTCCTTCGCGACCGTGCCCGCGATCCTGCGCAAGGGCGCGAAGTGGTTCGCCGAGCTCGGCGTGCCGAATGCCGGCGGCACGGTGATCTTCTCCGTGTCCGGCCACGTCGAGAAGCCGGGCAACTTCGAGCTGCCGATGGGCATCCCGTTCAAGGAACTGCTCGAGATCGCCGGCGGCGTGCGCGGCGGCCGCAAGCTCAAGGCCGTGATCCCGGGCGGCTCCTCCGTGCCGGTGCTGCCGGCCGCGCTCATCATGGACTGCACGATGGATTACGACTCGCTGCGCAAGGCGGGCAGTTCCGTCGGCACCGGCGCGATGATCGTGATGGACGAGACGACCTGCATGGTGCGCGTGCTCGAGCGCATCTCGCGTTTCTACATGGCCGAATCCTGCGGCCAGTGCACGCCCTGCCGCGAAGGCACGGGTTGGCTCACGCGCATGCTGCGCCGCATCCTCGCAGGGCAGGGGAAGCTTTCGGACCTCGATCTCCTGGTCCAGGTCGCGAACCAGATCGAGGGGCACACGATCTGCGCGCTCGGCGACGCCGCGGCCTGGCCGGTGCAGAGTTTCCTGCGCCATTTCCGCGACGAATTCGCCTACATGATCGAGCACGGCGGGAAGAGCATCGTGGATGCGCCCGCGCAGGCAGTGGCATGAGCGACGATACCGTCAACGTCGAGGTCGACGGCCGGCCGCTGAAGGCCCGCAAGGGCCAGATGGTCATCCAGCTCACCGACCAGGCCGGCGTGTACGTGCCGCGCTTCTGCTATCACGAGAAGCTCACGATCGCCGCCAACTGCCGCATGTGCCTGGTCGAGGTCGAGAAGGCGCCGAAGCCGATGCCGGCCTGCGCGACTCCGGTCACCGAGGGCATGAAGGTCTTCACCCGCTCGCCGCGGGCGCTGGCGGCGCAGAAGGCGACGATGGAGTTCCTGCTCATCAACCATCCGCTCGACTGCCCGATCTGCGACCAGGGCGGCGAGTGCGAGCTGCAGGACCTCGCGCTCGGTTTCGGCAGTGCCGAGTCACGCTTCGACGAGCGCAAGCGCGTCGTCAAGGACAAGAACCTCGGCCCGCTCATCTCGACCGACATGACGCGCTGCATCCACTGCACGCGCTGCGTGCGCTTCACGGCGGAGATCGCGGGCATGCAGGAGCTCGGCGCGACGGGCCGCGGCGAGGACATGGAGATCGGCACCTTCATCGAGAAGAGCGTCGACCACGAGCTGTCGGGCAACGTCATCGACCTCTGCCCGGTCGGCGCGCTGAATTCCAAGCCGTTCCGCCACCGCGCGCGCTCCTGGGAAATGACCGAGCACGCGCTCGTCTCGCCGCACGACGGCGCCGGCACGAACCTGTGGGGCCATGTGCTGCGCGGCCGCCTGATGCGCGTCGTGCCGCGGACCAACGAGGAGATCAACGAGACCTGGATCGCGGACCGCGACCGCTTCTCGTACGAAGGCATTTATGCGCCGGACCGGCTGCGCGAGCCGATGATGCGCGTGGAAGGCCGTTGGCAGGCGGTGTCGTGGGAGGCTGCGCTCGAGGCGGCGGCGACGATGCTGCGGGAGGCGGTCAAGGACAGCGGGGCAGGGCGCGTCGGTTTTCTCGCTGCGCCGGGTTCCACGAGCGAAGAGGGCTATCTGCTCGGCCGCGTCGCGCGCGGACTCGGCTCGCACAACGTCGATTCGCGACTGCGCCAGCTCGATTTCTCGGACCAGGCGAACGATCCGGCGTATCCGGGGCTTGGCCTCGCCTTGCGCGCCATCGACGGCCTCGCGGGTCTCCTGCTGGTGGGCTGCGACGCGCGCATCGAGGCGCCGATCGTTGCGCACCGCGTGCGCGTGGCGGCGCTCGCCGGTTGCAAGGTGAGCGTCGTCTCGACGACGGCGCAGGCGTATCAGTTCCCGCTGCTGCAGCAAACGGTTGCGCCGCCTGCGGACCTTGCCGCGGAAATCGCCGCGCTTGCCGGCGGCGCGTTGAATGACGCGCGCAAGGCAGTCGTCGAGTCGCTCTCGGGTGGACGCGCTGCGATCGTGCTCGGCGGCGCCGCGATGCGCCACACGCATTTCGCGGATATCCGTGCCGCAGCCGCGGCGCTTGCCGAAAAGACCGGCGCATCGCTCGGCTTCCTGCCGGAGGGCGGCAACGCCGTGGGTCTCGCGCTTGCGGGAGCCTTGCCGCATCGCCTGCCGGGCGGAAAGGCGGTTTCGAGGCCCGGACTGGACGTCGGCCGCATGCTGGAATCGCCGCTCGCCGCCTGCGTGCTGCTGGGCGGCATCGAGCCCGCGCAGGACATCGCCCATCCCGGCGCCGAGCAGGCGCTGGCCGCCTGCCGCCGCGTCATCGCGATCACGCCGTATGCCGATCCGGCCGTCATGAACATTGCCCAATTGCTGCTGCCGATGGGCAGCTTCGCGGAAACCTCCGGCAGCTACGTGAACGTCGAGGGACGCTGGCAGGAATTCCAGGGCTGCGCGCAGCCGGTCGGGGAGGCGCGTCCGGGCTGGAAGATCCTGCGGGTGCTCGGCAACCTGCTCGGGCTCGAGGGATTCGACTACGAGAGTTCCGCAGGCGTGCTCGCGGAACTGCGCGGACTTGCGGACGGCGCCGCCTACGACGGAAGGTTCCGGACGCGGCGCGAACTCAAGGCCGAGCGCCGCGGCTCCACGACCAGCGTGCCGATCTACGGCGTGGATGCGCTCGTGCGCCGTGCGCCGGCGCTGCAGCGCACGCGCACGGCGCGGGGAGGCTGAGCCGTGCCTGCCTTCGTCGTCGCGTGGTGGTCGGGGCTCGTGCCGGAACTGCAGTCGGCGATCATCGTCACGCTGCAGATCCTCGGCGTGCTCATTTCGATCGTGGTCGCCGTGGCGATGCTGACGCTCGCCGAGCGCAAGGTGATCGGCTACATGCAGCTGCGGCGCGGCCCGAACCGCGTGTCGTTCTTCGGGCTCCCGATCCTGCATGGCCTCGCGCAGCCCTTCGCCGACGTGATCAAGCTGCTGCTCAAGGAAATCATCGTCCCGGCCCGCTCGTCGCGGTTCCTGTTCCTGCTGGCGCCGCTCATCGTGCTGGTGCCCGCGATGGCGACCTGGGCCGTGATCCCGTTCTCGCCGGAGTTCGTGCTTGCGGACGTCGATGCGGGCCTCCTGTACGTGCTCGCGCTGACCTCGATGGGCGTCTACGGCGTCATCCTCGCGGGCTGGGCCAGCAACTCGAAGTACGCCTTCCTCGGCGCGATGCGCAGCGCCGCCCAGATGGTCGCGTACGAGATCGCGATGGGCTTCGCGCTGGTCGGCGTGCTGATGGCGGCGGGGAGCCTCAACCTCGGCGAGATCGTGCGCGCGCAGCAAGGCGGATTCGGCAGCTGGAACTGGCTGTGGCTGTTCCCGCTGTTCATCGTCTATTTCATCTCGGGCCTTGCCGAGACGAACCGCGCGCCATTCGACGTCGCGGAGGGCGAATCCGAGATCGTCGCCGGCTTCCACGTCGAGTACTCGGGCGCCGCCTTCGCAACGCTGTTCGCGCTGCCCGAATACGCGAACATGATCCTGATCTCGGCGCTGACGTCCGTGCTCTTCTTCGGCGGCTGGCTGAGCCCGTTCGACGGATACCTGCCCGCCGACGCCGCAATTCGCGGCGTGCCGCTGCTGGGCTTCCTGCTGGGCAACGGCTTTCACTGGCTGTTCCTGAAGATGGGGATCTTCCTGTTCATCTTCCTCTGGGTGCGCGCGACCTTCCCGCGCTACCGGTACGACCAGATCATGCGACTCGGCTGGAAAGTGCTGATCCCGATCACGCTGGTCTGGATCGCGGTCGAGGGCGTGCTCGCCTGGCTCAAGGTCGGCCCATGGGCGGCATGAGGCAACCATGAAGCGCATCCGCTCATTCTTCCAGACGATTTTCCTCTCCGAGCTCCTGCGGGGGCTCTGGGTCACCGTGAGGAATTTCTTCCGGCGCAAGATCACGCTGAACTACCCGGAGGAGAAGACGCCGCAGTCGCCGCGCTTCCGCGGCCTGCACGCGCTTCGGCGCTACCCGAACGGGCAGGAGCGCTGCATCGCCTGCAAGCTCTGCGAAGCCGTGTGCCCGGCGCTCGCGATCACCATCGAGTCCGATGTCGGCGCGGACGGGACGCGCCGCACCACGCGCTACGACATCGACCTGTTCAAGTGCATCTATTGCGGATTCTGCGAGGAGGCCTGCCCGGTCGACGCGATCGTGGAAACGCGGATCCATGAGTACCACATGGAGAATCGCGGCGAGAACATCATGACCAAGGACAAGCTGCTCGCGATCGGCGAGAAGTACGAGGCGATGATCGCCGCCGACAAGGCGTCCGACTCGCACTTCCGGTAAGGCACATGCTCGTCGAAATCCTGTTCTGGACGTTCTCCGCCGTGCTGGTCGGCGCCGCATTCGGCGTGATCCTGTCCCGCAATCCCGTGCACTCGGTCCTCTATCTCGTGCTGTGTTTCTTCAATGCGGCCGTGCTCTGGCTCCTGATCCAGGCCGAGTTCCTCGCCATCGTGCTGGTGCTCGTCTACGTCGGCGCGGTGATGGTGCTGTTCCTGTTCGTCGTGATGATGCTCGACATCAACATCGAGCAGCTGCGCGAGGGATTCGCCCGGAACGCACCGCTCGGCGCCCTGATCGCCCTCATCATGGTCGTCGAACTCGCCTACGTGCTGTGGGTTCGCCGGCTCGGGATCGAGCTGCCGGGCGCCGCCGCCCCGGTCGCGGAAGGGGCGAGCAACACGGCCGAGATCGGCGCGGTCCTCTACACCGAGTACGCCTATCCGTTCCAGCTTGCGGCGATCGTGCTGCTGATCGCGATTGTGGCCGCCATTACGCTCACGATGCGTCGCCGCCCGGGCCTCAAGGTCCAGGACATCGGGAGCCAGGTTGCCGTGAAAGCCGCCGACCGCGTGCGTCTCGTCAGCATGCCATCGGAGCGCGAGCCATGATCGGCCTCGCGCATTACCTGCTGCTCGCCGGCATCCTGTTCTCGATCGCCGTCGCCGGCATCTTCATCAACCGCAAGAACGTGATCCTGCTGCTGATGTGCATCGAGCTGATGCTGCTCGCGGTCAATTTCAACTTCGTCGCGTTCTCGCGCTTCCTCGGGATCCTCGACGGCCAGATCTTCGTGTTCTTCATCCTGACCGTCGCGGCGGCCGAGGCGGCGATCGGGCTCGCGATCCTCGTCGTGCTGTTCCGCCAGCGCCGCACCATCAACGTCGAGGAACTCGACACCATGAAGGGTTGAGCGTGGATTTCGCGGCCACCTGTCTCCTCATCGTGCTGGCTCCGCTCGCGGCAGCCGCGATCGCGGGCCTCGGCGGCCGCTTCGTCGGCCGCGCGGGCGCGCACACGCTGTGCATTGCGGGGGTCGCCGTTTCATTCGCGGGCTCTGCCTGGCTGCTCATGCAGCTGCTGGACGGCGCGCCCGTCTTCAACCAGGCCGTCTATGTCTGGGGCGTCAGCGACGGGCTTCGGATGGAGATCGGCTTCCTGATCGACAACCTGAGCGCGCTGATGATGACGGTCGTGACCTTCGTGTCGCTCGCCGTGCACGTCTACACGATCGGCTACATGCGCGACGATCCGGGCTACACGCGCTTTTTCGCCTACATATCCCTGTTCACGTTCGCGATGCTGATGCTCGTGATGTCGAACAACTTCCTGCAGCTCTTCTTCGGCTGGGAGGGGGTCGGACTCGTCTCGTACCTCCTGATCGGCTTCTGGTACAAGCGCCCGACCGCGATCGTCGCGAACTACAAGGCCTTCCTCGTCAACCGCATCGGCGACTTCGCCTTCATCGTCGCGATCGCGATCATCGTCGCCTACATGGGCAGCCTCGACTACGTCGAGGTGTTCCAGCGCATCCCGCGCGCCATCGGCCATGACCTCTTCCTGACGCCCGGCGAGCCCTCGAAGGTCATCACGGTGATCTGCGTCGGCCTCTTCCTCGGCGCGATGGGCAAGTCCGCGCAGGTGCCGTTGCACGTGTGGCTGCCCGACTCGATGGAAGGCCCGACCCCGATCTCGGCGCTGATCCACGCCGCGACGATGGTGACGGCCGGCATCTTCATGGTGGCGCGGCTGTCGCCGCTGTTCGAGATGTCGCCCGACACGCTGCATTTCATCGTCGTGATCGGTGCGACCACGGCGCTCTTCATGGGCTTGCTCGGCCTCGTCAACAACGACATCAAGCGCGTGGTGGCGTACTCGACGCTTTCGCAGCTCGGTTACATGACGGCCGCGCTCGGTGCCGGCGCCTACGGGGCCGGCATCTTCCACCTGATGACGCACGCATTCTTCAAGGCGCTCCTGTTCCTCGCGGCGGGCTCGGTGATCATCGGCATGCACCACGAGCAGGACATGCGCCGCATGGGCGGGCTCCGGAAGTACATGCCGATCACCTACTGGACCTGCCTGATCGGCTCGCTCGCCCTGATCGGCTTCCCGGGTTTCTCGGGCTTCTTCTCGAAGGACATCATCATCGAGTCGTTGCGCGAAAGCGCGACGGAAGGAGCGGGGTACGCGTACTGGTGCGCGCTGATCGGCGTCTTCGTGACGGCGCTCTACAGCTTCCGGCTCGTGTTCATGACCTTCCACGGCAAGGAGCGGATGGACGAGCACACGCGCGAGCACCTGCACGAGAGCCCGTGGGTCGTGACGCTGCCGCTCATCGCGCTCGCGATCCCGTCGATCGCGATCGGCTGGCTGACGGTCGGGCCGGGTCGTATTCGGGGACTTCTTCCGGGGCGCCATCGCGCAGGCGCCGGACGGCCCGATCGCGCTGCTCGGGGAGGAGTTCCACGGGCCGGCGGCATTCGTCATTCATTCGCTCGAGTCGCCCGCCCTCTACCTCGCGCTCGCCGGCGTCGTTGCGGCCTGGTACCTGTACCTGAAGCGGCCCGACCTGCCGGACCGCATCGCTGCGCGCTTCCCGCGCATCTACCGCCTGCTCGTCAACAAGTACTACTTCGACTGGTTCTACGAAAACGTGATCGCGAGCGGCGTGCGGAACTTCGGCACGAACCTCTGGAAGCGGGGCGACGAGACCGTCATCGACGGCTGGCTCGTCAACGGCAGCGCGCGCGCGGTCGGCGCACTTTCCGCCGTCGTGCGCCAGGTGCAGTCGGGCTACCTCTACCACTACGCCTTCGCGATGATCATCGGCTTGTCGCTGCTGCTCGGCTGGCTCCTCTGGAGATCCTGAGATGGCAGCACCGGCAAACCTCCTGAGCTGGCTCGTCTGGCTCCCGATCGCGGCGGGCCTCCTGGTGCTGCTCCTCGGCGATCGGCGAATTGCCGTGGGCCGCTGGGTCGCGCTTGCGGCCACCATCGCGACCTTCGCGCTCTGCCTGCCGCTCTGGTGCGATTTCGACCGCGGTACGGCGGCGCTCCAGTTCGTCGAGCGCGAGGCCTGGATCGGTGCGCTGAACGCCTGGTACTACCTCGGTGTCGACGGCATTTCGATGCCGCTCATCGTGCTGACGGCATTCACGACGCCGCTCGTCGTGATCGCGGCCTGGAGCAACATCGAGAAGCGTCCGGCGCAGTACTTCGCGGCCTTCCTCGTGATGGAAGGGCTCATGGTCGGCGTGTTCTCTGCTGCGGACGCGCTCCTGTTCTACGTCTTCTGGGAAGCGATGCTGATCCCGATGTTCCTGATCATCGGCATCTGGGGCGGGGCGCGGCGCGTCTACGCGACGATCAAGTTCTTCCTCTATACGTTCCTCGGCTCGGTGCTGATGCTGGTTGCGCTGGTCTGGCTCTACCTTCACGGCGGCAGCTACGAGATCGCGGACATGCAGCAGCTGCCCATCGGGATGACCGCGCAGGTCCTGATCTTCTTTGCGTTCTTCGCGGCGTTCGCGGTCAAGGTGCCGATGTGGCCGGTGCACACCTGGCTCCCGGACGCGCACGTGGAGGCGCCGACCGGCGGTTCCGTGATCCTCGCGGCGATCATGCTGAAGATGGGCGGGTACGGCTTCCTGCGCTTCAGCCTGCCGATCGCGCCGGATGCGAGCCGCGAATTCGACTGGCTCATCATCACGCTGTCGCTGGTCGCGATCGCCTACATCGGCTTCGTCGCCATCGCGCAGCGCGACATGAAGAAGCTGATCGCGTACTCCTCGATCGCGCACATGGGTTTCGTCACGCTCGGTGCCTTCATCGCCTACGACATCTGGGACACGACGGGCGGGTTGACGGGGGCGGGGATGGGCCTCGACGGCGCGATGGTCCAGATGATCTCGCACGGCCTGGTGTCCGGCGCGCTGTTCTTCTGCGTCGGCGTCCTCTACGACCGCCTGCACACGCGCGACATCTCCGCCTACGGCGGCGTCGTGAATACGATGCCGGTATTCGCGTTTTTCGCCGTGCTGTTTGCGATGGCGAACGCGGGACTGCCCGGCACGTCCGGATTCGTCGGCGAGTTCCTCGTGATCGTCGCGAGCTTCAAGGGCAACTTCTGGTTCGCATTCGTGGCGGCGCTGACCCTGATCCTCGGGGCCGCCTACACGCTGTGGCTCGTGAAGCGCGTGATCTGGGGCGACGTCGGCAATGACGGCGTTGCGTCGCTCAAGGACCTGAATGCGCGCGAATTCATCGTGCTCGCGGTGCTCGCGATCGCGGTGCTCGCGCTCGGCGTCTGGCCGGCGCCGCTGCTCGACGTGATGCGGCCGACGCTCGAGCAGCTGGTGGACCAGTTGATGACGAGCAAGCTCTGAGGCAGGCGCGATGCAAGGAACTCACATGGTCCTGACGATCGCGGACGTGATGCCGGCAGCGGCGGAGATCTTCGTCGCCCTGGCGGCCTGCGTGCTGCTGCTCGTGGAGGCCACGCTCGGCGCCCGCGGCCGCAATGCCGCCTTCCTGCTCGCCATCGCCGCGCTCGCGGGAGCCGCCTGGGTGACCTCCGAGGTCGCGGTTGCCGGCCGCATGGTGGTCCTGAATGGACACTTCATCGCAGACCCGATGGGCACGGTGCTGAAGCTCTTCGCGTACGGCGCGGCAGCGGTCACGCTCCTGTACTCGCGCGACTACCTGGAGCGACGCGATCTACTGAAGGGCGAATACCTGGTGCTGGCGCTCTTTGCCGTGCTCGGCATCCAGGTGATCGTGTCGGCCGGGAGCCTGCTCTCGCTCTACCTCGGCATCGAGATCATGTCGCTTTCGCTCTATGCGCTCATCGCCTTCGACCGCGACGACGGGATTGCCGCGGAATCGGCGATGAAGTACTTCGTGCTCGGCGCGATCGCCTCCGGCGCACTGCTGTACGGAATCTCGATCATCTACGGCGTGACCGGCAGCCTGCTGCTGGACGGCATCGCGGCGGCGGTCAGCCGCGACGACCCGCCGGCCATCGGCCTCCTGTTCGGCCTCGCCTTCATCGTGGTCGGCGTGGCGTTCAAGTTCGGTGCGGTGCCGTTCCACATGTGGTTGCCGGACGTCTACCACGGGGCGCCGACGCCGGTGACGCTCTTCGTCGGCTCGGCGCCGAAGATCGCCTCGTTCGCGCTCGCCATGCGCCTGCTCGCCGAGGGACTCGGCGGCGTCTCCGGCGCCTGGCAGGACATGCTGATCGTGCTGGCGGCGCTGTCGATGATCGTCGGCAACGTGGTCGCGATCGCGCAGACGAACATCAAGCGCATGCTGGCGTACTCGACCATTTCGCACGTCGGTTTCATCCTGCTCGGCGTGCTGGCCGGCAATCCCGGCGGTTACCGCGCTGCGATGTTCTACACGCTGACCTACGTGATCATGACGACCGGCGCCTTCGGCATCGTGCTGTGGCTCTCGCGCAAGGGCTTCGAGGCCGACGCGCTCGAGGACTACAAGGGCCTCAACCGGCGCAATCCCTGGTTCGCGTTCGTGATGCTGCTGGTCATGTTTGGCCTCGCCGGCGTGCCGCCCACCGTGGGCTTCTGGGCCAAGCTGCAGGTCATCGCAGCCGTCCTGGACGTCGGCCTGACGTGGCTGGCGGCCCTGGCGGTCGTGATGTCGGTCATCGGCGCCTATTACTACCTGCGCATCGTGAAGCTGATGTACTTCGATGAACCTGTGGCCACCGGGCCGGTCGAATCGCGAATTGCCGTTCGCCTTATGTTGAGCTTTAACGGGCTGGCGATCCTGGTGCTTGGGATTTTTCCGGGGGTGCTCCTCAGGATCTGCGAGCATGTGCTACCGTAAGGCATTGGAAGTCCTGAACTTGTAGGAGAAAGGGAGTCGAACGATGAGAGGCATGATGCTGGCGGTACTGATGGCATTCGTGGCGGGCCCGGCGCTCGCCAGCGATGGGGACAGCGCAATCGGCAACGACACGCCGACCGCGGACCAGGCTCAGGACAAGGCCGCGGCGGATACCGCCGACGAGGCCAAGGAACCCGAGCCGTTCAAGGTGCCCGCCGGCTACCAGGCCAAGCAGCGCGGCAAGAAGACCGTGTACTGCAAGAAGGCGATGGAGAGTGGCACCCGTTTCTCGCAGGAAAAGTGCTTCAGCGAGGAGACGCTGCGGGCCATGGAAGCGTCGCGTAACGAGGATCAGGCCAAGCTGGACCAGACTCGCAAGATCTGCGCCAGCGTGGACAACTGCAGCGGCGGCTGACCTGCAGTGGACGTGGTCGTCGCTGACGAATCATTGGAGTGAAGCGATGCTGAAATTCATCGGTGCCTTGTGCTTGAGCCTGGCCGCCCAGGGTGCGCTCGCGCAGGATTCCGCCGTTGCCAACGAGACTCCGGCGGCGGACCAGGCGAGCGAAAAAGCCGAGGTCGACGACGACCGCGGCAGCCGCGAAAGAAGAAGAGTTCAAGCCGCCACTGGGCTTCCAGACCAAGAAGCGCGGCGAACTGACGCTGTATTGCAAGAAAGAGACGACTGTCGGGACGCGCTTCAAGACCGAGAAGTGCTACAGCGAGGACCAGGTGCGCGACTACATCATCACGCAGCAGGAGAACAAGACGGCAATGGACCGGATCCGCAGTACCTGCGGGAGCGGGAGCGAAGCCTGCGTGCACCAGTGACGGTGCGCGCCTACGCGTTGCAGGTTTGTAAATCGAGGGTTGCTGACTATAATTCGCGCCCCTGTTGCGGGGTGGAGCAGTCTGGCAGCTCGTCGGGCTCATAACCGGATGCGGAAGACTCTGTTTGAACAAGAAAGCCGGTTTGCGGACGGCGCGACAGCCTCTCGGTAGTGCGCGGCCGCCGCTGACGAACTCAATTGGAGTGATAGCGATGCTGCGAACTCTCATCGGTGCCGTTGTCGCATGTGAGCCTGGCTGGTCCAGGGTGCGCTTGCGCAGGATTCCGCCGTTGCTGCGATCGACGCACTCCGGACGGCCAGGACCAGGCGACGCGAAATAAGGCCGACGGTCGCAGACGACCGCGGCAGCCGACACCGAACAGAGAGACGGAGTTCAAGCCGCCACTGGGCTTCCAGACCAAGAAAGCGCGGCGAACTGACGCTGTATTGCAAGAAAGAGCGACTGTCGGGACGCGCTTCAAGACCGAGAAGTGCTACAGCGAGGACCAAGTGCGCGACTACATCATCCGCAGCAGGAGAACAAGACGGCAATGGACCGTATCCGCAATACCTGCGGGAGCGGGACCGAAGCCTGCGTGCACCAGTGACTGTGCGCGCTCTACGCGTGCAGGTTTGTAAATCTGAGGGTTGCTGACTATAATTCGCGCCCCTGTTGCGGGGTGGAGCAGTCTGGCAGCTCGTCGGGCTCATAACCCGAAGGTCGCAGGTTCAAATCCTGCCCCCGCTACCATTGTTTCCGACACGCCCCCAGCCGCAAGGCTGAGGGGCGTTTTCATTTCGGTTTCCGCCTCGAGAGACTCACGCCAACGCGTCCGGCGTTAGCCGGAGGCCGCAGGGCCTTGAATTCCGTCCCTGGACGGAAACTGCGGCCAGGCCGTCGCAGATGCCTAAGATGGTCACCGTTAGTTACCTTCAGAGCGGGCCATCCCATGGACGTCGTAACGATCAATCGGGCGCCGGTCTTGACGTTGTGGGCGGCGGTAGTCGCGGAGTGCCTCGGGTTCGACCACGACGAGGCTCTCACGCTCGGCAAAGCCGTGGCAGGCCTGACCGCGCAGTCGAAGGGCCAACGCCTCGGAATCTTTACACCCTCACCTGAAGCCGTGCGCAAGGAGCGAGCTAAAAAGGCGAAAGCCGCGGGAGTGCTGCGGGTTGCGCTTCTAGGTCGGGCGGTGCCCGTTCTGCGCACCGATTTCGGATTGAGGGCGGTGGATAAGGAACAGAAACCGATGGCACCCACTGGCGTTGCAAAATATCTTCTTTCGAAGTTCGGCGAGAGGCTGCCCGAAGTGCGGGACGCGATGGAGAAGCTTGCACAGTCCCAAGGGCCTGAAGCCTTGGCGAACAGGGCGTTTCAACTCTACGAGGCGTTTCGGCCCGAGATCCCAGAGGGAGAGTCGGGGGTGGGGTGTAAAAGGGAAATTGAGCATCAAGAAGATCCAGGCGTTGGCGGCGGAGCCGTAGAGCGCGAGGAGCTGCGACAGGTGTATTCGCGGCGGCTGATCTACTGCGACTTCGCATTCGTCGTCCGGCACCGCTAGAGTGTTTCCCATGTGCAAGTGGCTGGCAGCGGCCGTCGCAGTACTCGAGTTGGTGGGTGCCGTGGCGTCTGCGGATCCGCCGTCATCCTCCAATGCCGGCCCGACGAAGCTGGATCCCGTCGCCGTAGAGTCGAGCTCCCGCAACCCGCGGATCAACCCGCAAGTCAGCGAGTTCGTCAGCTCCGTCGCCATGCCCGTCCAGCATGAGTCGATGGCGCGATGGTCGGTGCAGGTCTGCGTCTTTGCGGCGGGCCTCTTGCCGAACGAGGGCGATTTCGTTCAACGGCGCATCGCGGCGGTTGCGAGCGAGGCGGGGATCCCGGTGGGGCCGTCGGGCTGCCAGACCAACTTCGTGGTCGTGGTGACGTCAGAGCCGGAGGCCTTCCTGAGGGACTGGTGGCATGAAGAACCCCAGCTCTTCAATCGCGAGCGCGGGGTCGCAGGCGTGGAGCGCATGATACGCACCGACCGGCCGGTGCGTGTCTGGCACAACGTCTGCAATGCGCCGCCTGCGCTTGCGCGCAATTACCGTTTGAACGTGGAGTGGGACTGCAACACCGGCACGCTAGGCTCGCGCATTACCCGGGCAGCGGTTCGCTCGATCTATTCGGCCATCGTCGTGGTCGACTTCCGGAAGATCGAGGGGCTGACATGGGGACAGGTCGGGGACTATGTTGCGATGGTCGGGCTCGCTCAACTGCGAATGGACGCCGAGACCGGTGCGGTGCCGACGATCCTCAACCTTTTCGACGACGGCGGCGACGAGCGGGCGAAAGCGCTGACGGTCTGGGATCAGGCATTCCTCAAGTCCGTCTACGCGAGCCGGGAGGGCAGCGTGACCGAACTCGCCCAGATCAAGCTCAAGATGACCGAGGACCTCGCGCGCTAGCTGTACTGCCTGGCTGTCTATTTGCAGCGCCGGATTGCGATGGCAAGCGCTGAATACGAAGCAAACAAATGCTGAATCCTGTCCTCACCACCACCGAAAACATGGCCGGCAGCGCTCGCCGTGTCGCTTTTGAAGGCAAGCCATATCTCCTTGATCCCATTCAACTAACTCGACAGGTGGCTGCCCAGCGCTGCTGATTGGGAGTATAGGGTGATAGCTTGGGGCGCCCGAGATTTCCTCAGAAAGATGCGAGCGGTGCCACACGGGGAACCGTTGATGAAATCAGGCACATTCCGCAGTTTCTTAAGAAAGGTTTTGGTCGCCGCACTGCTGTTCGCCTCAGGATTGGCGTCAGCCCAGCAACTCTATCGTCTTACCGATCTCGGCACGCTGGGCGGGCCGACTAGCTGGGCAACTGCCTTGAACGGCTCGGGCCAGGTGACTGGCTCGTCTTCTCCTGAGACCGTCGATGTGTGGCACGCGTTCGTGTCGAACGGCACGACCATGAAGGACCTTGGGAAGCTGGACGAATTTGTGAGTGATGGTTGGGACATCAATGATCTGGGGCAGGTGGTGGGCGATGCCGATGTAGATAAGGATCTAGATGCGGATCGAGTTTTCATTTGGAACGGCAGTACAAGGAAGAATCTCGGCAGGGGTAGGGGCACAGGCATCAACGCTTCGGGGCAGGTGACAGGCTCGAAAGTCTTTTCCGGCAATGTGCGTCCTCACCCCTTTCTTTGGGACGGCAGCACGATGCGCGATCTCGGTACGCTCGGCGGGACGTCAGGCGACGCCACCGACATCAACGTCGCAGGGCAAGTGACCGGCTGGGCTACCACTACAGGCGATGCCAATTCCCACGCCTTCCTCTGGAACGGCACCACGATGCAGGATCTCGGCACGTTGGGCGGTACGCGTAGCACGGGCAATGCCATCAATGCCTCGGGGCAAGTGACGGGCGATTCCTTGTTGGACGGCGACCTGTACTCGCACGCCTTCCTATGGGACGGCAGCACAATGCGTGACCTAGGCACGCTGGACGGGTCAGGTAGCAGCATTGGCTACGCCATTAATGCCTCGGGACAAGTAACGGGGAGCTCGTCGCTGGTCGGCAGTCAAGGGCATGCCTTCCTATGGGATGGCAGTGCAATGCGGGACCTGGGCACGCTGGGTACGATTAGCGTGGGTACAGCCATCAATGCGTCGGGGCAAGTGACGGGCTATTCCAGACTGTCGGCGACGAGAGTCCTCGCGCCTTCCTGTCGAATGGCGGCCAGATGGTGGACCTGAATGACGTCATTGATTCGCAAGATCCATTGAAGACGCATGTCATTCTTCGCCAGGGCGTTGACATCAACGCGCGTGGACAGATCGCAGCCAACGGCTATGACAGCCACATTCAGCAGGGGCATGCCTATCTCGTAACGCCACTCGAATACCAGATCCTCTACGTCGCACCGGTCGCAGGTTCGAAATGGAAGCGAGGCACCACATTGCCTGTCAAATTCGCGCTCGTTGACGTGAAGGGCAAGCGTATCAGTGACTCAAGGGCAGCCTCGCTTGTCGCAACGCCGTGCAAGGTGAAATTTTCCTCAAGCGGTGCGCAAACCAAATCAGCTGTGTGCATGAAGTACAACGCAATTACCAATGAGTTCTACTTCGATTGGAAGCTCGGCGCGACCGGGACTGGCTCTGCGGCACTTAAGGTAGCAGCCAACTACAAGTTCAGCATGCCGGAAACAATCACGACGACAAAGTCGAGGACAATCTCGATCATTCAATAGCGATCAGTAGCTCGCGGTCCTCGCCTTTAAGTTCGACGAAATCCCGGCCTCTTACGGGGGCTTCCTCGTAAGAGTGAGTCCCGAAAGAAGGTGGCCTATGGCAATTCAACATCAACAAAATCAGTGGTGTGCGAGATCCAACTCACGCCCCCGCTACCAAGTTCGATGAAACCCCGGCCATGCGCTGGGGTTCCTGTTTTTGGCCTTCGCAACCAATTACCTCGAGTCCTGGCAACCCGACAACACGCATCGGTTCCAACGGCTTTTCCTCGAGGTAGTGTTTGACCAAGCTGGGATGGCGGCGTACAAGTCCACGCAAGCGCGGCACTTGCCGTCGTGGGAGATACCAGTATGAAACACAAACTCGCGGCATTTCTTGCCGTCTCCGCGGTGGTCTTGACTACGACAAGCCATGCCGATGACCCTGGCGACGTCACCAGCAATGCCACCCGAATCCGAATCGGCTTCGAGATCGCTCCGGTATCATTGGACCTGAAGGGCAGGGACCGCAGGCTGGTCGGGCTTGGAAGCTATATCGTCAATTCGCAAGGCGGCTGCAATGACTGCCATACGCACCCTTCGTTCGCGTTGGGCGGGGATCCGTTCATGGGCGAACCCGAAGTCATCAATTCCGAGCAGTACCTCACGGGTGGCCGACAGTTCGGGCCGTTCACCTCGCCAAATCTCACGCCGGATCAATACGGCCGTCCGGCTGGCCTTACGCTGGCGGAATTCAAGAACGTGCTACGTACTGGACTTGATCCTGACGGTCCAAGGGATCCGCTTCCGCCGCTGCTGCAGGTAATGCCGTGGCCCGTCATCGGAAAGATGGCTGATCGCGACCTGCGTGCAATCTATGAATATCTCAAGGCGATTCCGCCGCGGGCGGACAATCCAGCGCCGGGACCATAAAGTTTGTCGCAGCCTGACAGACAACCCCGGCCCCGCACCGGGGTTCTGTCAGCTAAACCAAGTCTACGATGCCGACCGCACATTGATTGGCCAGCGATTTGTTCATGCTGTAGTCGAAATGGTGCACTGCTAAGGAGGTCAATTCCATGGATAAAAGAAACATCGCAATCGGTGTCATGGTGGGCGCCACCCTCGCAGGGGCAGCGCTCGTCGTCCAGGCGGCCGATCAGCCGGCTGCCAATG